>CAWFHE010000008.1:0-83654 GCA_963815575.1 uncultured Actinomycetota bacterium
CGGAGTTCGCCGACGAGATGTCGTAGCTCGAGCCCCAGTACCACTGAGTGGCGTTCGCACCGGGCACGATGTGCGGAGTGCCGTTCGGGTCGGCGATCCACCACCGGACGTGCGACTGCATCGAGGCCGGCAGGGTGGCGATGGCGGCCTGCGTAGCGGGCCACTCGGAGAGCATCGTGTAAATGCAAGCCAGCGAGTTCGGGTTGGCGTGCAGCTTGGCGGACGCCCAGGAGGCAGCCATCGACGGGGTGGCGTCGCCCGGCTCGACGTCCAGGACGTCAGCCTTCGGGTCGCTTCCGTTGGTGTCGATCCAGAGCACCTTGGGCCGGCCGGCTACCTGAGCCTGCGTCACCGCGAACGGGCCGCTGGCATAGGTGGCCACGATCTTGCCTGCCGGGATTGCTGACGGGGTCACCGAGTCGTAGAACTCGTAGGGCTGCTGCGGCGCCGCCTGCTGGGACTGGCCGCTGCCGGACTGCTGGCCAGGCGAGGTCGAGCCCGATGCCGTCGGCGAGGCGGACGGCTGCGGCTGCGCGGGTTGCGCCGGACTTGCGGAAACCGGCTGCGGATGCGGGCTAGGCGGCCCGCCAGCGGGCGCTGCGAGCGGGCTTCCGCCGCTGCCTGTTCCGGCGATGGCCGCTGTCGCCAGCGGAGCAGGCCCGTGGAATGCGGGCGCGGCGAGCGGCCCGGCCCCGTGAAGCGCGGGGGCGGCGAGTACCTGGGCAGGCTTGAACGGCCCTGCGTTAACCGGAACCGCGTTATGGAGGCTGGCGGTGCTCGCGGTGCTGGTGGCGGCGTAGGCCGGGCTGGCGGCCGCACCGGCCGCTACGCCAGCGATGGCCGCTAGGGTCGCGGCGGCGGCCCCGATCCGCAGCCGGGACGGCCGGGCATCGGCACTGTCTGCACGGCGGGTGCGGGACTGAGATCCTGCCGAGAGGAAACGGGAACGCAAGACGAGCCTTTCGTCGGGCGCGAGGAGAGCGCTCGGCGGGCACCCAGGGCGCGGCCGCCCTATGGCATGGCAGCAGCGGGGAACGCATGGTGACGCGGGGCAAGGCGATACGTTGCTTCGGGGGCAACGGTCACGTGCTGGGTGCTTTCGGTTACAAGTTGTGAACGCCGCGAGGGTGTCCGGCTATGCCCGAAATGGTAAGAACGTGGCTATGACGTCCGTCACTCGCGTCAGGCTGATCCTGACGGCGCCTCAGCGCCACGGGATGGCAGCCGCTCGAACCGCGGCGCGCGGCGCTCGACGAACGAGCTGACGCCCTCGCGGAAGTCGGGACGGCCGAAACTCTCGACCATCAGGGCGCGGGCCTCGCGTTCGGCCGCCAGCAATCCGGCGTGCATCTGCTGGTAGACCTGACGCTTCATGATCGCCATCGAAGCGGGAGAGGAAGTCGCCGCCAGGTCGCGGACGTACTGCTGGGCATGCGGCAACACGTCGGCCCGTGGCAGTGCCGCATTCACTACGCCGAGCGCGGCGGCCTCGGTGCCGGACACCTTGCGGGACGAGAACAGCAGGTCGAGCGCAACCGCGGAGCCCGCGAGCCGGGGCAGCAGCCAGCTGATGCCCCATTCGGCGATAAGCCCTCGCTGCGCGAATGCTGTCATCAAGACCGCGTCCTCGGCCATGAAGCGCAGGTCGCAGGCCAGCGCGATCGGCACGCCCATGCCCGCCACCGGCCCGTTGATGGCTGCGATGACCGGCTTCGGAACCGACATCAGATAGGTGTAGGTGCCTAGGTGCAGGTCATCACCGAAGGCCGGGTCGCCAGGATCACCGGCAAGATCGTCGGCGGGCGTCTCGGTCCGGCGATCACCTGACATGATCGCCGACAGCCGGTTCATGTCGGCCCCGGCGCAGAACCCGCGCCCCGCCCCGGTGAGCACTATCCCGACCACTCGCGGATCGGACTCCGCCTGGCTGACCGCATGGCGAAGCTCGAAGCCCATCCGGTCCGTCCACGCGTTGAGCACCTCGGGACGGTTCAGCGTGATGGTGGCAACCGGGTCGCTAACCTCGTACCGGATCTCCTGATAGCCGGTCTCCTCGTCTGCTGACACCGATTGCCTCCTTCTGCTCATCGCTATGGAGGCTATTTGGGCCCAAAGTCCTGCCCCCCGTCAAGACAACTGGCCGCGTGGTGGGCCCAGTCGGCGGGCCAGCTGCGGTTGCCTAGAAATCAGGCTCGGCCAGCGAGATGTCGTAGCTCGATCCCCAGTAGTACTGCGTCGCCTGGGCGCCGGGCACCATATGCGGCGTCCCGGTCGGGTCGGCGATCCACCACCGGATCGCAGACCGCATCGACGCCGGTAGCGAAGCGACATCCGCCTGGACTACCGACCACTGCGACAGCGTGGTGTAGATGATCGCGAGTTCATGCGGGTGAGCCTTCAGTTTGGCCGATATCCAGCCGGGGACCTGGGAGGGCGACGCGCAGCCCGGTTCGACATCGAGCGCCTGGGCTGAGGGGTCTGTGCCCAGGGTGTCGATCCACAGCACGTTCTTCCGTCCGGCCACGGCCGAGGTCGGGACCGGACGCGCTCCGGTCGCGTAGGTCGCCACTTCCGCTCCGGCGGGGACAGCCTGCGGCGTCACCGAGTCGTAGAACAGGTACGGTTTGGCGGGCCCCGCGTGCGCGGCGGCTGACTGGCGCGCGGTTGTCGCACCTGGCTTCGCCGACTTCCCAGCCGCTCCAGGCCTGGCCTGCCCGGACTTGCTTCCAGGTGACTGGCTCCTCGACCGGTCTGGCCCGGCCGCGCCGCCCCCGTCGACAGTGCCATGGCCGGCCGGCCTACCGCGGCCGCGGAAAGCCCGGCCGCCGCTGGTAGCGCTGCCGAGGCTGGCTGGCGTGCCTGCTGCGGAACAGCCCCGACCGAGATGCCGACCGAGATGCCGGCCACTGCGGCCGCGCCTGCAGCCGAGGCAGCCACGATCCCCAGCGTCAGCCGGGACGGGCTGCCGTTACCAGTGAGGCCGGGAATGCCGAATGAGGGATTGCGCCGGTGGCTATGACTGACACGGCTGGGGTTGTAACTGCGGCCAGCCGCGTGCCGGGCGTGATGCCGTGATTTACGACGAGAAGACAAGACAGGCCCTGGGTCGTGCGCTCAGTGTCACCCAGGACACTTCCGGCCTACAGCAGCTGCCGGCGAGCAGAAGAGCACGAGGATGTGACGCGGGGTCAGGGCGACGCGTTACTCGGGGCAACCATCACACGCACGCCTGGGTGTGCTTTCTGTGACTCAAGTGAAGTACGAAAATCGGCCAGGCAGGTGGGAAACGCCCAAAATTCTCTCGTATGATCTGCATCACAATTGCCGTCGGCCCCCGGCGACCTGACCAGGCGACACGCTGGCGTGCGCCGTTTGAACCGGATGGCGCGGGGGATGCCCAGCCATCATCGGTTCAGCTCAGGGGGGAAACGTCTGTGGGGAAACAAGCGCGCATCGGCCTGCTTCTAGCTGGGACGTGTTGCCTGCTGGCAGTCATGGTCGACTGGATCGTCGAGGAGCTCTAGCCCGGATTCGGGATGGCCACCCGAACCGGGAACGATCCGGCGAGGGTGGCCGTCTAAGCTGACGTGATGGCCGACCACCTGGAAATGCCCCGGCCAGCCCAGTTGGTACGGACCACGGGCTGGAGCCTGATCGAGTCAGCCGGACTGCCGGTCCTAGCCCTGGCGATCGGCGCATGGCTCTGGGGGCGGGATGCCGGCCTCCTGGCCGGAGTCGCGGTGGTGTGGGTTACTGCAGCGGTGCGAAAGATCCGCAGCGGCTCAGTGCCAAGCCTGGTGATCATCTCCGCGATCTTGCTCACGCTTCAGACCGCGGTAGCAATCGGCACCGGCCAGCTGTGGATTTTCTTGCTGCATTTCCCGGCTGGCAATCTCTGTCTGAGCCTGTTGTTCGCGCGGACTGCCAGCGGACCCAAACCGCTCATTGCCCGGCTTGCCGCGGAGGTAGTCGCACTCAGGCAGCCGTCCACGCCGCATCCCGGCTTGCACCGGTTCTTTCAAGGGGCGACCTGGCTCTGGTCCGCCATCTTCCTGCTCCTGGCCCTCGTCCTGGCCGTTCTGCTCGTTACCCAGCCGACCGCGACCTTCTTGCTGATATCCACGGTCGCAACTGTGGCGCTCATCGGGGCTGGCGCGGCAGCGTCGGCGCTGTGGCTGCGGGTCGTGCTGCGGAAGCACGGGCTCGGCTTCCGGTTCGCTGCTGCTTAAGGTCGGCTGAAACCCCCACTGCTAACCCGCGGCCGGACCTCAACCAGGTCCGGCGGGCAGGAGTCACCTGTCCGCGCCGGGGCATACCTGAGGCTGTTCGTGAACGCGTTACGGGGGTGACGTGGTGCCGGAGGCAGTGGTGCTATCCGGGTCGCTGGGTCTCGGACACGAGATGATGATGCGTGGCTGCGCCAGCCTGCTGGAGCAGTCGGGGTGGCGCACTCGGAGCCTCAACAGCATGGCGCTGCTCGGGCCGCGCGCCGGGGCGCTAGGCGAGCGGCTGTTCGGTGGCCTTGTCGCCGTTCCCGGCATTTACGACGGGCTGCACTTCGCGCACCTGCGGACCGGAAGCAGGCTGGCCGACTTCATGGGCCGGCGAGCAGCGGCCAGGCTCGTGCCAGCGCTCGCAGCAGATCTTGACCGGCGCCCAGCCGACCTGATCCTCAGCGTATTCGCTACCGGGGCGTCGGCCGCCGCCAAGCTCAAGGCGCGGACGCCGGGCCGCCGGACCGTCGTGTTGTGCACTGACGTCACCCTGCACCGGATCTGGGTGTGCGAGGGAACCGACCTGTTCCTGGTCACGTCGCCGGCCGCGGCTGCGTCGGTCCGCCGTTTCCTTCCCCGGGCGGCGGTATCGGTCGTGCCGCCGCCGGTCCGGCCCGCCTTCTACGCGGCTCCGTCGCAGCTGGAAGCCAGGCAGACGCTCGGGATTCCGCCCGGCGATCCATGCTTGCTGGTGATCGATAGCGGCTGGGGATTCGGCCCGCTGGTGCAGAGCGTCGCTGCGCTTGCGCAGGCTGGCGTGCACGTGCTGGCCGTGGCCGGGCGCCAGCGGCTGATCGAGCAGCAGTTGCGAGCGCTGGCTCGCACATCACCGCGGATCGTGTCATTCGGCTTCACCGACCGGGTGCCCGAGCTGATGGCGGCGGCCGACGTGGTCCTGGCCCTGCCAGGTGCTGTCACCTGCAGCGAAGCTCGCGTCGTCGGCCGGCCCCTGCTGCTCCTCGACGTCATGCCGGGGCATGGCCGGGACAACTTGCAGCACGAACTGGAGATGGGCGCTGCTGAGGTCTGTGGTCCCTCTGTTGCCGGGGTCACGGCGAGCGCGCTGGCATTGCTCGCCAGGACATCCCGGCCGGTGTCACGGCCTGGACTGGCGCCGCCCTGGGAGCCCGCCTATGCGGCGGCGTTCCGCCGGATCGGCGTGGACCTGCGGGCTGACGCAGGCATGGAGGGCATGGCCCGCGCTGCCCCGGAGGCGAGCCGCCAGAACGGGGCGGACGGGCAGCAAGTTGTGCTGGCACCTCAGTACGACACCTACGGATGACAGGGGGCACATCCAGCATGCGCACACTCTTCCTGAATCCTCCGTCCTACGAAGGGTTCGACGGCGGTGCTGGCGCGCGCTATCAGGCCAAACGCGAGATCCGGTCATTCTGGTACCCGACGTGGCTAGCCCAGCCCGCCGCGATCGTCCCGGACAGCTTGCTGGTCGACGCTCCCCCGGCTGGTCTTAGCCTCGCCGATGTGGCGCCGCTCGGCCGCAAGCATGACCTGGCTGTCCTGCACACCAGCTCGCCTACCTTTGCCGGCGACGTGAAGGTGGCGGAGGCTCTCAAAGCGACGAACCCGTCGTTGCTGGTCGGGTTCGTCGGGCCGAAGGTGGCGGTCGAGCCCGAGCCTTCGTTGCAGGCGTCGCCAGCCATCGACTTCGTGGCCCGCGAGGAATTCGACTTCACCATCGCCGAGGTGGCACAGGATCGTCCGCTGGCATCCATCGACGGCATCAGCTACCGCAGCGCGAGCGGCCAGATCGTGCACAACGCCGACCGTCAGATGGTTACCGACATGGACAGCCTGCCGTTCGTCGTGCCGGTGTACAAGCGAGACCTGCGAGCCGAGGACTACTCCATCGGCTACCTGCGCCACCCGTACGTGTCCCTGTACACCGGCCGGGGGTGCCGGTCCAGGTGCACGTTCTGCCTCTGGCCGCAGACAGTGGGCGGCCACCGGTACCGGACCCGGAGCGTGGCCAACGTCCTGGCCGAGGCCGCTCTCGCGATTCAGCTGTTCCCGCAGGTGAAAGAACTCTTCTTCGACGACGACACGTTCACCGACGACCGCCCGCGAGCCGAGGCCATCGCCCGCGGCCTGGCCCGGCTCGGCATCACTTGGTCGTGCAATGCCAAGGCCAACGTCCCGAGGGAGACGTTGCAGGCGCTGGCCGATAACGGGCTGCGGCTGCTGCTGGTCGGCTACGAGTCTGGCAATCAGCAGGTCCTGAACAACGTGAAGAAAGGCCTGCGCGTCGACCGGGCGCGACGGTTCGCCAGCGACTGCCGGGACCTGGGCATCACCGTGCACGGGACGTTCATCCTCGGCTTGCCTGGCGAGACGAAGGAGACGATCCAGGAGACGATCCGCTTCGCGCGTGAGGTCAACCCGCACACCATTCAGGTCTCGGTGGCGGCTCCGTACCCCGGCACCGAGCTCTATCAGCGCGCCAAGGACAACGGGTGGCTGCCCGAGGACGACGACAGCGCCCTGGTCAGCGAGGCAGGCACGCAGCTCGCGGCGCTCTCCTATCCGCATCTCGGGCGTACCGAGATCCTTCATTCGGTCGATGACTTTTACAAGCGGTTCTACTTCCGCGCTTCCAAGCTCGCCGAAATGTCGGCGGAGATGGTCCGCCAGCCCAGCATGGCTGGCCGGAGGCTGCGAGAGGGTGTCGAATTCGTTCGCTTCCTGGGTCGGCGCGGTCATGCGCCGGCGGCCCAGTGAAGGCAGCGCAGTGACGACGCCGGACCGGACAGAGTTGTACGTCCATCTCCCGCTGTCACGGAGGTGATGACCGGTGACAGGAGTGCGAGCCCTTGCCGGGCTGCGAGCGGTCATCACCGGCGGATCGAGTGGCATCGGGGCCGCCACCGCCAGGGCGTTCGCGGTTCGTGGCAGCCGGGTGGCGATCGCTGGCCGCAACGTCGCCGCACTTGAGCAAGTTGCCGCGGCCACGAATGCGGTGTGCCTGCCTGGCGACTTGCGTGAGCCTGGGTGCGCGCGACGGACTATTGACGCTGCTGCCTCCAGTCTCGGCGGGCTGGACTTGCTGGTGTCCAACGCCGGCATCGGCTGGGCAGGCCCGTTTGCGTCCATGACCGAGGACGAGATCGACGCGCTACTTGATGTCAACTTGCGCGCGGCGGCTCAGCTGGCGCGCGCCGCGATACCGCACATGCAGTCCGGTCGCGGTCGGCTGGTTTTCATCGGGTCCGTCGCCGGGCTGGTGGGGGTGCCGGGCGAGGCGTGGTACTCGGCTACCAAGGCCGGCCTGTCGTGCCTGGCCGACGCGCTGCGCGCGGAGCTGCGGCCGGCCGGTGTCGGAGTGACCCTGGTGAGCCCCGGTGTCGTCGACACCGCGTACTTCGAGCGGCGTAACGAGCCATACCAGCGCCGGCACCCGAAGCTGATGACCGCGGAGGCGGCGGCGCAGGCGATCGTTGACGCCATTTGCCGCGGTCGTGACGACGTCGTTGTACCGCCATGGCTGACGCTTCCGGCGCGGGTGAAAGCTGGCTTCCCGCGCTTGTACCGGCTGCTGGCCGCTCGCCTCGCCTGAGGGTGAGGTAGCGGAGCCGGGACGTTTCTGCGGGCCGCCAGCGGGGATCAGCCGTTGGCTAGCCGCAAAGCCGGCCCGGGCTTCCGTCCGGGTTGTCCAGGTAAGCGAGGGTATGCCGATGAGCGAACAGGTGAGCGCGAAGCACGGACCAGTCGAGGATGATGCGATCAAGCGCCAGGACCGCAGCGAGTTGCAGGCCCGCGGCGACGAATGGCCGGACCGGGAGTCAGCGGAGTCGGAGGGGGGCGCGGTCTGGGCTCCGGAGGGCCGGTTCGCCGGCCCGCGACCGCTCGAGGACTGGCAGGCCATCGAGTTGCGCAGCGACTTGGCGCGGCGGCTGAACCGGACCGCGTTCCCGGCGACCCGGTCACACCTGCTCGAAGTCCTTGACCAGCAGGAATCCGGGCAGCGACTCATCGACCTGGTGTCATCGCTGCCGGACGAGGCGCGTTTCGGGAACCTCGGCGAGTTGCTTCGCGGGCTGGGACTGCCCGTGGAAGAGCGTCCCGCTGGGTAAGCGCGGGCCGCGACCAGGGACGCTTGCTGGTCGCGGCCCTTCGCACTAGAAGCGGCAGAATGGCATTGCCGGTGCCAGGCAGAGACGTATATTCATGCAGTCCGTCGCACCGGTCACTGTGCACAGCGCGGGAGATGCGTGATGCAGTTGTACCTGCTGCCGCTTGGCGGCTGTTGCTGTAACTACGAGGTCATCGCGCCAGGCGTCGCCGACGGCAAGCGCATCCATATCCCGGTGCCCTCGTTCTTGATCCGTCTCGATGATGGTTCTCTCGCGCTCATCGACACCGGGATGAGCCGCCTGCACATCGCTGATCCCGATCTCACCTGGCGTGGTACGCCGCTCGCCGATCTGCTGGTGCCGGACATGCGACGCGAGGACAGCTTGCTGTGGCGCCTGGCCGAGCTGGACATCGCGCCCGCCGACATCAACTACGTCATCAACACGCATCTGCATTTCGATCACGCTGGCAACAATGACCTGCTGAAGGACGCGACGTTCTTCGTGCAGCGCGAGCATTACGAGTACGCCAAGGACAATCCATCCTTCCCCAACCAGTACTGGAACCTGCCGGCCCTCAGCTATGAACTCCTGGACGGCCAGACCACGCTGTTCCCCGGTGTCGAAGTGATCCCGACGCCCGGTCACGCACCAGGCCACCAGTCGGTACTGCTGCGGCTTCCCGAGACCGGCAACATGATCATCTGCGGTGATGCTGTCTACTGCCAGGAGAACTACGACCATGACGCATGGAACGGTCAGGCCGACCCGGACACTGCCCGCGCCAGTGCCCTGGCTTTGCGCGACAGGGCCGACCGTGAGAGCGCTTCGATGATCTACGGCCACGACCGGAACCAGGCCAAGACCCTGCGCTTCTCAACTGAGTCCTACCGTTAGCCTCTCGGCTCCGCGGGATGGCCGGGTCAGCGATCTGGCGGGCGGGTCATTCGGCTGAGGAGGTAGGCGGAGAAGTAACTGCCGTACTTGTGTTGCAAGTCCGGGCGCCGCCAGTCCTGGCCGTCGATCGTGCCTCTGCATGATGAAGCCCCGCACCGGCAGTCCATCTGGCCCTCGTAGTCGTCGAACAGCGCATAGTCAGTGGTGAGCTCTTCACCCGCGCTGATGCCGCGCATAGCGACCAGGACGATGTTGCCCGCGAAGCCCACGTTGGGCTCGCAAGAGTGGTTGATGAACAGCATCACCGGCTCATACTCGGCCTCCTCCAGCGCGACCAGGTGGAAGCCGTCCGCTATCTGGATCTCCGAGTTCTGCAGGCGTTCCGGAAGGGACCGCAACGCCGCGGACGTGACAATGTGACCGCCCTTGATCGCGACGAGCTCGCCCGCGGAGATCGGCGCCACGGCGACCAGGCCACGGCCTTCGATCGCGCTTGCGGCACCCTTGCGCGCTTTGGCGCTGATGTAACTGGATACGAGCACGGGCCAGTCTTGCACCTCGGTGCCCGAAAGGCGTTTGCCCAGGTCGACGGGATTGTGCCAGGGTGGCCGACATGGCTAGCGAGAGCGGGCACGAGACCGTACCGGAACGGTGGAATGCCGTCGGGACCGATTCCGCCATGTGGATGGACATAACGGTGGACCCGAGGTTCGAGACGGGAACCGAACCTGAGGGCGAGCGTGCGACGCTCCTTGAATACCTGCGCGCATACCGGCTGACGATGGAGATGAAGTGCGCTGACCTCGACGCGGCGCAGCTCGCCAGCCGGTCGGTACCGCCCTCCACGATGTCCTTGCTCGGCCTGATCCGTCACATGGCCGACGTGGAACGCCACTGGTTCCGGCGGGTGATGGCGCAGGCCGATGCGCCCCCGCTGTACTGGTCGGATGACAGGCCCGATATTGACTGGCTCGGCGCGGTTGCCGACCCGGCGGTCGTGGACGACGCCTGGCGGGCCTGGCGCGACGAGGCCGCCTTCGCCGAGAGGTTCGTCGCCGCTTCCCCCGACCTAGGCGTAGAGGGCTTCAACCGGGACGGCACTGCCGTCGCGCTGCGCTCGGTCCTGGTCCACATGATCGAGGAGTACGCCCGCCACTGCGGCCACGCCGACCTGCTACGGGAACGCATCGACGGCCGCGTCGGCCAGTAACAGCGGTCGCCCTGCACGGTTGGCCTGCACGGTTGCCCAGCACGGGCGCCAGCATGCTAGCCGAGTGACACCGGGAGCTGCGCGGGTCCGCGCAGGTTGATCCGGCCGTTCCAGACCACTTCGCCATCAAGGGTCAGTCCAGGGAAGCGCGTAGCGAGCCGCGCGAACGCGATCGAGGCTTCCAGGCGAGCCAGGGACGCGCCCAGGCAGTGATGCGGCCCGGCCCCGAAGGACACGTGCCGGTGCGCGTTGTCGCGGCTGAGCCTGACCTCCGCGGCGTCGGCGCCCCAGAAGAACTCGTCGCGGTTGGCCGAGCCGAGGCTGGCCATGACGAAAGTCCCGGTTGGGATGGTGGTGCCGTTGATGGTGACTGGCTCGACGGTGATTCTCCTGCTGGCCTGAACGGGGCTGTCGTAGCGCAGCAGTTCCTCGACGGCGCTTTCGGCGAGAGCTGGGTTGCTCGTCAGCAGCGCGAGTTGCTCGGGGTTGCGCAGCAGCGCCAGAGTGCCGCCAGCGATGAGATTGACCGTCGTCTCGTGCCCTGCGATGTACAGCAGCAGGGTCTGCGCGATCAGCTCCTCGTCGCTGAGCATGTCGCCGTCATCCTCAGCGGCGATGAGCCCGGTCAGCAGGTCGTCAGCAGGGTTACTGCGCTTCCAGGCGATCATTTCGGCCGCTATCGCGGTGAGCTCAGCGTCGGCGGCCGCGATCGCCGCCGCCAGAGCAGGGTCGGCCACCGGCTCCAGGGAGCGGACCACCGTGCCGCTCAGCTGCCTGATGCGGACGTGATCGGCCGGCGGGGTTCCGAGCATCTCGGCGATAACGGCGAATGGCAGCGGAAACGCCAAGGCATCGACTAGGTCGACCCGGTCCTGTCCGGCCGCAGCATCCAGCATGTCGTCGACCAGCCTGGTGATGCGCGGTCGCAGGGCCTGAATGGCACGCGGCGTGAACGCTTTCGACACCAGCCGTCGCAGCCGCGTGTGGTCGGGCGGGTCCCGGTCGAGCATGGACAGCCGGTCAGCACCGGGCAGCTGGTCGCCATACATCTGGTCCCTCAGCTGCCGGAAAGGGCCGTCGGCAACATTGCGGTCATCTACCGAGAGCCCGGCGCGCAACAGCCACGACACGTCTTCGTAGCGGGTGAGCAGCCAGAACCCGAACGGGTGCTGGTATACCGGCGCCTGCGCCCGCAGCGCCGCGTACTGCGGATAGGGGTCATCGGTGAAGCCAGGCGCGAACGGGTCGAACAACGGCGACGGCAAAGCTTGAGTCACTAGATCCCCTCCGAGCTCCTTCGCGCGCCGAAGCAGGAATGCTGGTCAACCCGCGCGCCGCGGCTGCCGACGTTGCATCTCTGGAGCACGCGCTTCAATAGTCGCATGGTCTGCGAAGCATGAGACGCCCGGCGGGCGTCCACTGCTAGCGTTCGGCCATGACGATCCCGCTCACGCAGCCAACGCTTGCTTTGATCGATGGCAAGAACTACGCGGTCCTGGCCACGGTGAACGCGGACGGCAGCCCGCAGACCTCGGTGATCTGGATCGGCCGCGACGACAACGGCGTGCTGTTCACCACCGTTGCCGGGCGGGTGAAGCACCGCAACATGGTGCGCGACCCGCGCGTGAGCATTACCGTGATCGACTCGGCGGACGCGGAATACTACGCCGAGCTGCGGGGCCGGGTGTCGGCCATCACGCCCGACGTCGGCCGTCAGATGGACACCCAGCTGTCCTGGAAGTACGACGGCCGCGATCCGGCGCCAGACCGTCCCGGCGCGGTCCGGATAATCGTCCGGATTGCCGTGGAGAAGGTGACCGGGCGAGCACTGTGACTTCGCCCCGGCGTCAGCCGGCGCGCAACGTCAGCTAGCCCCGAGGCCGAGCAGGAGCCCGTCGGCCGCGACGGCCGGCGAGCTGGTCAGGAAGATGATCACGCCGTCGGCCGGCGCGACGATCTCCTCCAGCACTCCGGACCCGTCGAGCGTGCTCACGGTGCCGATGACCTGGCCGGCTGTGACCGCGTCACCGGCTCCAACCGTCGGCTCCCACCAGCCCGCGTCCCGGCAGCTCAGCCACAGAAACCGGCTAAGCTGCGTCTGCTCTGGCCCGGACGCGACCGCGCCGGGGACTGCGTCGGTCATGCCGAGGGATTCGAGCACGCTGTTCAGGCCGGCCACATGCATCGCCACCGCGTCCTTCTGCACGAGTCCGCACTGGCCCGCCTCGGCGGTGATCGCCGGGATGCCGGCCGCCGCAGCCGCGCCGCTGCTCGTACCAGACACAGCCCGGTCCGGCCCGGCGACCTGCCGGATGACGTATGGCAGCCGGTAAGCAGTGGCCAGCTGATGGGCACGGTCCTCCGCCTGACCGGACTCGTAAAGGGCGAACGGCTGCAGTGCTTCGACCATGTCACCGCAATGCGCGTCGATGTAGGCGTCCGAGCCGGTGATCAGTTGCGTGAAGGCGTCGTAGGCCAGCCGGTCAGCGAGCGTGCCCGCGGGATCGCCGGGGAAGCATCGATTCAGGTTCTTGCCGTCCTCCGGCACGACGAACGGCGTGCGCGCGGCGAACGCCGTCACGTTCAGCACCGGTACGGCCCGGACCCGCCCCCCGATATCCCTCGTCGCCAGCCCGCGCAGCCAGTGCCGGACTCCGTCCATCGACGCGTACTCGCAGCCGTGCACGCCAGAAATGACTGTCAGCAGCGGACCGTCCTGCGAGCCGGTCACCTCGACGAGCGGCACCGTCAGCCCGGCCAGCTCAAGACTGCGGCGCGTTACGGTCGGTGGCATTACTACTCCTTCGCTTGGGGCAAACGGTTCACACTGTTCCGGTGCACACTGTTTCTGTTCATGCTGGGGCGGCCAGCACGCGTTCGGCGGCCGATGCGATCGCGAGCAGGGCCAGGTCGCTCCCCCGCCGGCCGGCCAGCTGCAAACCAACTGGAAGGCCGGAAACGGGCACTGGCAGGGAGACTGCCGGATGCCCGGTGAGGTTGTAGGGGCCAGTGAACCGGCCTTCGGCGTTATCGTCACCGACGCCGAACGGCGGATCCTCGCTCGGTGCGCAGTACCCGACCGTTGGCCCGGCGAGCACGTCGACGCCGTCCAGGCTTGCGTCGACTGCGGCGAGTAGGTCGGCCCGGACCGCGCGCGCATCGGCGTACTGGGCGGCTGTGACCGACCGGCCGAAGTCCAGGAGCGCCCTGGTTCCGTCGGCGTACTTGCTGGTGTCGCGATGTTCATGAACCCGGCAGGCCTCGTAGCCGACGATGGCGGCTAGAGCGTGCTCGAACCGTGGCAGCTCATCAAGCCAGCGCGCGCGGATCTCGCGCAGGCCGAAGCCGGCCGCGCCGAGCGCGGCGAGCGCCCGGTCAAGGGCGCCGCGGACCTCCGCGGTCACCGACTGATCGGCGAGCTGGGCCGCCAGCACGCCGATCGTGGCGCCGGAAGCGGCAGGCCCGGGCTGTGCAGGCGGCGGGGTCAGGCCGGCGACAACGGCGAGCAGCGCAGCACCGTCGGCCGCGGTCGCCGTGAGCGTCCCGGCATGATCACAGCTCGGTGATAGCGGGAACTATGCCCTCAACCGGGACCAGGCCATAGGTCGGCTTGAGGCCGACGATCCCGCAGTAGGCAGCCGGGATCCGGATCGATCCGCCGGTGTCGGTGCCGATCGCCAGGTCGCAGACGCCTGCCGCGACTAGTGCGGCGGAGCCGCCCGACGAGCCGCCGGAAGTGCGCGACGGATCGCGCGGGTTGCGAGTGTCGCCGATCTCCGGGTGCGCGAACCCGGCCGCGTACTCCAGGCACTGCGAGGTGGCGAATACCTCTGCCCCGCGGCGCGCAGCCGTGCCACCAGTTCGGCGTCGGCCTTTGCAGGCGCCGGATCGCTGGCCGGGCTGCCGCACCGCGTCGGCAAGCCCGGCCACGGCGATGATGTCCTTGATCGCGACCGGCCGTCCGGCCAGCGGCCCTGCGCGGCGCACGGGACGGCGCGCCCGCCACCGACACGACTGCATTCAGCGGCCTGCCCAGCCGGTCCAGCCGCTCGAACGCGGCAAGCAGGTCCAGGTTTGCTCGCGCAGCAGGTGCGCTCGCCGCGCTCGATCGCCGCGGATCAGATCCTGCGATCCGGCGCAGCAGGAAGCCGTCGAGCGGGCCGAGTATCGCGTCGACCTCGGTCTTGCGGTGGCGGATCGCGAGGTCGCGGTAGATGCCCGAGTGCGTCTTGGCCGACTGCCGGTTGAACTCGGCCAGCCGGTCCAGCGAGCCCGCCAGGTCGGCCGGGTCGAAGCCGTCCAGCGGCAGGGCCGGGACCGGCGCCTGAGCGAGCACCTCGGCGGCGACCGCGATCAGCAGCCGGCGGTAGGCGGGGTCGGCAAACACTGCGTGGATGGGCAGGTCGCTGACCGCGCGTGGCGAACAGCGTCGCGCCGTAGGCTTCCTTGGCCCAGGTGTAGCCGAGGATGCTGGTCGTCGCCTGCGCATCGGCGATGTCGGCCGACTAGCGCCGACACCCGGTCGCTGAGCCGGCCGTCCAGCTCACCGATCATGAACGTGGCCCGGTTGCCGCGCATGCACGACGCCGGGCTCAAGCACGTCCGCGCCGAAGTTGACCACGGCCTGGCACGACCTTGTCCGGTCCGATGACGGCGGACAGCACCGCCGCGGTGAGCCCGTTCTGGAGCGACACGGCGAAGCCGTCGCCGTCCAGGCGCCCGGCCAGCAGCGCCGCGGCCGCCGGCGTGTGATGCGCCTTGACCGCCACGAGCACCGGGCAGCCGATCTGGTCCGGCAGGTCGGCAGGTGCCACCGCCCGCACTGGCGCGGTGAACTGCTCGACCGGCCCCTCGATCCGGATGCCGTGCCGCGTTGACCGCGCTGACGACCGCCGGGATCCGCGTCGCAGACGAGCACATCGTGTCCGTCACGGGCCAGGCCGGCCGCTACGGTCCCGCCGATCGCGCCGCAACCGAGAACGAGGTATCGCACGGCGTGAACGTTACAACACCGTAACGCCATGTAAAGAGCGAGAGCGGACTATTTACAACCGGCTCACCCGTACCGCACATTGGGTTAGGCAAAGGTTTGCGTGCGAGTCTTGAGTGCGGCACAGCTGACGTGTCATTCCGGGCCGGAAGCCCTCAAACCGGCCAATTTCGTACAGCACTATAGCGGCGGCAGTGCCGCCGCCCCGCATACCCCGGGAGCTGCTTGTGAGACACCGATCCGCTCTACTCAAGGCCCTGATTGTCGGCTCTGCCCTGGCGGTGGTCGCCGGCTGCGGGTCGACCTCGTCATCGTCCGGCAACTCGTCCGGCAGCCGGCAGCAACGGGACGCCGGTACACGGCGGCAACCTCGTCTTCGCCAACCCGCAGGATGCCCAGTCGATGGACGAGTCCACTGTCTTCGACAACAACTCGATCTGGATCCTCGAGCAGATCACCCAGCCGCTGTACACGGTCACCAACGAACGGCAAGGGCGTCATGCCGTGGCTGGCGACCGGCTACACCGAGTCGACGGACCAGCTGACCTACACCTTCAACCTGCGGCCGGGCGTGAAGTTCTCCGACGGCACGCCCATGACGTCCGCGGACGTGAAGTTCTCGCCTGCAGCAGACGATGGCCGCCTCGCCAGGGCTGGGGCTACATCGACTCCGCCATCAAGTCGGTGGAGGCCCCGTCGCCGTCGACCGTCGTGATCAACCTGAAGTACACGTGGGCGCCGCTGCTCGCCGACCTGTCGCTGTTCGCCAACGGCATCGTGCCGGACAACTACGGCGGCAAGACCGCGGCCGCAGTTCTACGCCGCGCCGATCGGCACCGGCCCGTTCAAGTGGGACTACTGGCACAAGGGCCAGCGCGCTCAAGCTGGTGAAGAACACCTACTACTGGCAGCCGGGCAAGCCCTACCTGAACAGCGTGACCTGGACCGACGTGCCCAACGACAACACCAGGGAACTCCAGGTCAAGGGCGGCCAGGCGCAGATCGACCAGTTCCCGTCGTGGTCCACGGTCAGCTCGCTGAAGTCCACCCCGGGCGTGACCATGAACCTGTTCCCGTCCACGGAGACGAACTACCTGGCCTTCAACGAGAACGTCAAGCCGTTCCAGGACGTGCACGTGCGGCGGGCGATCTCGCTGCGCGATCGACCGCAGCGCGATCGTCAAGGCGGTGCTGTTCGGCAACGGCGAGCCGGCCAACTCGCTCTTCCCGCCGCAGGTGCCGTACTACGACCCGACCAGCGCCGGGCTGCCAGTACAACCTGACGCAGGCCAAGCAGCAGATGGCCAAGTCGAGCGTGCCGCACGGGTTCACCACCACGATCCTGCTGCCCGTCGGGCAACTCCGACTACGCCACGATCGCCACGATCCTGCAGGCCGAGCTCAAGCCGCTCGGCATCAAGATCAATATCCAGACGCTCGACCCGAACACGCGCGAACGCGAACTTCCAGAGCGAGAAGTACGACATGAGCCTCGACGCTCTGGACGATGGACATCCCCGACCCGGACGAACTGGCCACCTTCGGCCTCGACCCGAACGTCCGGGCCGAAGTCGTTCTTCACCAGCTATGACAACCCGACCGTGGTCAAGGACGTGCACGCGGCCGAGCAGATCGACGATCCCGGCCGCGCGGCAGGCGCTCTACAACACCGTCCAGACGCGACGCGGCGCAGGACGCGTTCATGGCGTTCCTGTACTACTCGCCGTACCCGTACGTCACCGCGTCGAACGTGCACGGCTTCTTCGTCACGCCGCTCGGCAACTACCACATGCAGGACGTCTGGCTGAGCTCGAGTCAAGCTGACCGGCATCCGCACCGTGATCACCCACGGTCAGCGTGCCGGGCGCCCGCTCGCGGGCGCCCGGCACGGCCGCCCGACCTCCCAGCTGAAGCGAGGTTCTCATGGGCCGGATGACCTTCGTGTTCCGGCGGCTGCTGCTGCTGGTGCCGACGGCGCGTGGGCGTCACGATCATCACGTTCTTCATGATCCACCTGATCCCCGGCGACCCGGCCCGGACCATACTCGGCATCCACGCCAACTCCGCGCGCGATCGCCATCCTGCACCGCGAGTGGGGCCTGAACCGGCCGCTCGTCAGTCAGTACTGGCTGTTCATGGACCGGCTGGTGCACGGCAACCTCGGCATCAGCCTGTACTACAACGTGCCGGTGTGGGGCCTGATCACCAGCCACCTGCCCGCCGACGCTGTGGCTGATCGTGCTACGCGGCCGTGCTTGCCGTCGTCATCAGCGTGCCGCTGGCGATGCTCGCGGCCAGCCGCAAGGACGCGGATCCGCGACCACATCGTCCGCGCGGTCCCGCTGCTCGGCCTGGGCATGCCGGCCTTCTGGCTCGCGCCTGATCCTGCAGACCGAGTTCGCGGTCAAGTTCCGGCTGTTCCCGGTGACCGGCTACGGCGCGGGCATTCGGCGGCCACCTGCACTCGATGTTCCTGCCGGCCCTGACCGTGGCGGTCGCGCTGTGCCCGGTGGTCATCCGCAGCCTGCGGGCGAGCATGCTGAACGTGCTCGGCGCCGACTACGTCACCACCGCGCGCGCCAAGGGCGTGCCGGGCGGCCGCGCTGTTCGTCCGGCACGTGCTGCGCAACGCCGTCATCCCCGCGGTCACCGTGCTGGGCATCAACATCGGCTTCCTGATCGGCGGCACGCTGATCGTGGAGCAGGTCTTCGCCCTTCCCGGCATCGGCAGCCCTGATGATCAACTCGATCTTCGAGCGCGACTTCCCGTCGTGCAGGCGGATCGCCCTGCGTCTACGGCGATCATGGTGGTGCTGGTCAACCTGCTCACCGACGTGGCCTACGCGTCGCTCGACCCGAGAGTGAGGTTCGACAGGTGAGCGCGATCTCACTGCCTGCAGGCGCGGGCTCGCCAGAGTCCCCGCCGCAGGCCGCCGCGGCCGAGCGGGCGCAGCCGCGGCGGCACCGCTGGTACCGCCAGCCCGCGCTGATGACGGGCCTGGTGATCATCGGGCTGATCCTGCTCGCGTGCATCGCCGCGCCGCTGCTTACCTCTTACAATCCCGACACCCAGAACCTCAACGCGACGCTGCAGGGCTTCAGCGCGCAGCCATCTCCTCGGCACCGACCAGGAGGGGCGCGACACCTTCAGCCGGCTGCTGTACGGCGGCCGGGTCGATCTGCGGGTCGCCGTTCATCGCGGTGCTGTTCCCGTTCATCCTCGGCACGATCCTCGGCAGCGTGGCCGGCTACTTCGGCGGCTGGGTCGACAGCATCATCATGCGCTGGTCGACATCGTCGTCGCGTTCCCGTTCTTCGTGCTGATCATCGCGCTGGTCTTCGTCCTCGGCCCGGGTGCGCGCAGCATCTACATCGCCATCACGCTCGGTCGGCTGGGTGTCCTACGCGCGGATCATCCGCGGCGAGATCCTCGTCGCCAAGCGACAGGAGTACGTGCTGGCCGCGCAGTCCGGCGGCCTGTCGAGCCTGCGGATCATCGGCAGGCACCTGCTGCCGAACGTGATCACGCAGGCGATCATCTACGCGATGTCCGACATCGTGCAGGACATCCTCGCCATCGTCACGCTGAGCTATCTCGGCCTCGGCATTCAGCCGCCGACACCCGACTGGGGGACCATGATCGCCGACGGGCAGAACTTCCTCACCACCCACTGGCAGCTGACCACCATCCCCGGCCTGGCCGTGGTGATCACCGGCCTCGGGCTGTCGCTGTTCGGTGACGGTCTGGCCGACCTGCTACGGCCGGGCCAGTGAGCGGCGGGGGCAGCGTGAACCAGGCCTTGCTGCAAGTCAGCGACCTGCACGTGGAGATAGCCAGCCGCCGTGGCATCGTCCGGGCGGTCGACGGGGTCTCGCTGGAGGTGCCCGCGGGCGAGGCCGTCGGCCTGGTCGGCGAGTCCGGCTCGGGTAAGAGCATGACGCTGCGCGTCGATCCTCGGCCTGCTACCGCCCGAGGCACAGGTGACCTCGGGCCAGGTTCTCCTCGACGGCGTCGACCTCGCGCAGCTCGACAACAGGCGGCTCAACCAGATCCGCGGACCTAAGATCGCGATGATCTTCCAGGAGCCGATGAGCGCGCTCAACCCGGTCATGCGGGTCGGAACCCAGATCGCCGAGGGCCCGCAGGTCCACCTGGGCCTGAACAGGCGCGCAGGCCGCTGAACGCGCCCTGGAGCTCATGCGCCGGGTCGGCATCCCCGATCCCGAGCGCCGGTACCGCTCGTTCCCGCATGAATTCTCCGGCGGCATGCGGCAGCGCGTCATGATCGCGATCGCGCTGTCCTGCGAGCCAGCGCTGATCCTCTGCGACGAGCCAACCACCGCCCTCGACGTGACGATCCAGGACCAGATCCTGCGGCTGCTCGCGCGGCTGTGCCGGGAGTCCGGGCACGAGCCTGATCTTCGTCACCCACGACCTGCCCGTTGTCGCGCAGGTCTGTCACCAGCTCGCCGTCATGTACGCCGGCCAGATCGTCGAACGCGGCACCGTTGAAGAGGTCCTCACCCAGCCGTGTCACCCCTACACGCTGGGCCTGCTCAGGTCGGCCCCCGATGTGGATCATCCCGCGCTCGTCGCTGGCTGCCATCCCCGGCTGCGCCGCCCAGCCTGGTCAGCCCACCGGCCGGCTGCCGGTTCCATCCGCGGTGCAAGTTCGCCGAGGAGGACTGCAAGGTGATCGAGCCGCCGCTGCGGCTGATCGAGGGCGGCCACGCGACCGCGTGCCTGCACTACGAACGCTGCCTGGACGAGCTGCGAGCCGAAGGAGCCGACCGATGACCACGCTCCCCAGCGGTCCGCAAGTCACCAGCAGCGCCGGGCCAGCCGTGCTGCCGCCTCCGACGGACCGCTGCTCGACGCCACGGATCTGGCAGTGAGCTTCTCGCTCGGCTCGGCGCTTGGTCGCCCGGATGCGGCAAGAAGCACACGTCTTGCACGCGGTCGACGGGGTCGACCTGACGATCCGCGCGGGGCGAGGCGCTCGCGCTGGTCGGCGAGTCGGGCTCGGGCAAGTCGACGCTGGCGCGGGCGCTGGCCGGGCTGCAGCGGCCCGACCGGGGCCAGATCCGGCTGGACGGCAAGGTCCTGCCGGCCCGGCGATCGCGTGCCGACCAGCGCAAGATCCAGATGGTCTTCCAGGACCCGTACTCCTCGCTCAACCCGCGGCTGACCGTCGGCGGCATGCTGCACGAGCTGCTGCGGGTGCACCACGTGGTGCCCGCGCAAAGAGGTGGAGTCCTACACCAGGGAACTGCTCGGCCTCGTCGGCCTCAGCGAGGAGGCCGTGCACGCCTACCCGCGGCAGTTCTCCGGCGGGCAGCGCCAGCGGGTGGCCATCGCCCGGGCGCTCGCGCTGCGGCCCGAACTGCTCGTTGCCGACGAGCCGGTCTCCGCGCTGGACGTCAGCGTGCAGGCGACCATACTCAACCTGCTGCAGGACCTGCCGCGCCGAGCTCGGCCTGACCCTGCTGCTGATCTCGCACAACCTGGCCGTCGTCCGGCACCTGTGCGACCGGGTCGCGGTCATGTACCTCGGCCGGATCATCGAGGAGGCGCCGACCGAGACGCTGTTCGCCAGCCCGCGGCATCCCTACACCGCAGGGCCTGCTGGCCGCGATCCCGCGGATGACATTCGCGCCCTGAAGGCGACGCGCCCGCCGTCCGGGGCGACCCGCCGAGCCCGCTGCGGATTCCGACCGGCTGCCGGTTCCGCACTCGCTGCCCGATCGCCCAGCCGATCTGCGAGGAGCAAGATCCGGCGCTCACCGCATCCGGCAGCGATCCGTCGCACCGGGCAGCATGCCATTTCGCGTTTACTTCCGTGCCACCGCCCCGTGCGCCGGAGGCGGTCGAGACAGTCGCGGCAGGCGAGGCAAGCGACGAAGGAGCGAGGTCATGAAGGTCTTCTTGTCCTCGGACATGGAGGGAACGGCCGGAGTTGTCGACTGGCAGCAGTGCGTCGGCGACGGCCCGGAGGCTGAGGCGGGCCGTAAGCTGCTCCTGGCGGAGGTGAACGCGGCGATCGAGGGTGCCATCGCCGGGGGCGCGACCCAGGTCGTGGTGAACGACTCGCACTCGACCATGCGCAACCTGCCCGCGGACAAACTTGCTGGCCAGGCGTCGTATCTATCCGGCAGTCACAAGCCGCTCTACATGATGCAGGGGCTTGACGACAGCTTCGACGCCGTCATGTTCGTCTCCTACCACGGCTCGGTCGGCGCGCCAGCTGGCCTATCCCACACCTACAACCCGCGTGCCGTGGTCGAGGCGCGTATCGACGGCGCAGTGACCGGCGAGGCGGGAATCAATGCCCTGGTCGCGGCACACTACGGCGTCCCGGTCGTGCTGGTCACCGGCGACCGGTGCGCGTGCGAGGAGACGGCAGCCCTCATTCCTGGCGTGCATCAGGCAGTGGTGAAGGAGCACGTCAGCCGCCTCGCGGCGCACAGCATGCACCCCGAGCTCGCCTGCGAGCTGATCCGCGAGCGGGCCCGCGCCGCGGTGGCGGCAGCTGCGACCGCCGCGGGGCCGCCGCTGGATCCGGGCGTGCTCGAGGTGTCGGTGCGCACTACCGACATCGCCGAGGCGGCCAGCTGGGTGCGCGGCGTCGACCAGACCGGTCCGCGGGAACTGCGGATACACGGCGAGAACCGGCTGGCCACCTACCGAGCGTTCTGCGCGGCGATCCTGCTCACTCGCTCGGTCGCGGAGATGGTGTGACGGCGACTCAGCTACCGGACCCCGCCAGAGTCGCCGTCGTTACCGGCGCGTCCGGCGGCATCGGCGAGGCGGTCTGCCGGCGCCTCGCAACTGACGGGTTCAAGGTCGCGTGCCTGGACATCAGCGAAGCGGAAGTCACGAAGCTGGCCGCCGACCTGCCGCACGCGCTCGGACTGGCAGTGGACGTCAGGGACGCTGCGTCGGTCCGTCGCGCCGGTGCCCGGATCCGCGCTGAGCTCGGCACACCTTGGCTGCTGGTGAACGTTGCCGGCGTGTTCAGCATCCAGCGGCTCCCGGACCTGGACGAAGCCGAGTGGGACCGGATTATCGACACCAACCTCAAAGGACCGTTCCTGACGTGCCGGGAGTTCCTGCCCGACATGATCAGCGCGAGGGACGGCTGCATCGTGAACGTCGCCTCGACGGCAGGCGTGCGCGGCGGCCGGCAGCGCGCGGCGTACACCGCATCGAAGGGCGGGCTGGTGCAACTGACCCGCAGCCTGGCGATTGATCACGCACCGGATGGCGTCCGCGTCAACTGCGTGTGCCCGGGGCTGATCGACACCTCGATGGCGGACTGGATCCGGTCTGACCCCGATGCGCTGACCCGGTGGGCGGGCACGCTTCCCGCCCGGCGCATCGGCCTGGCCAGCGAGGTTGCAGACGTCATCGCGTTCCTCGCCACGGGTGGCAGCTACATGCACGGGGCTGTCGTGATGGTCGACGGCGGCGGTACAGCTTGAGCAATCAGGTCAGCCTGGCCGGTGATGACAGCGTGAACGCGGGGGGCCGGGATGAGCCGCGCTGATGAGGAGGCAGGCCCGGCGGCAGCTACCGCACCCGCCGCGGGCACCTCGCGGTCAGGCTCGCGCCGAGCCACCCGGCTGGTCGACATCGCCAGCGCGGCTGGCGTGCACGTGTCCACAGTGTCGCGGGTGCTGAACGGAGATCCAGGGCTGTCCATCAGGCCTGAGACGATCGAGCGGATCCTCGCTGCGGCACGGGCGCAGGGCTACCGGCCGAATGCGGCAGCGCGCGCGCTCAAGCGGGACCGAACTGGTGCCTTCGCTTTTGTCGTGCCGCTGCTCCGCAACCCGATCTGGGTCCGGCTGCAGCGCGGCGCTCTCCAGCGGGCGGGCGCGCGCGGCTACGTGGTCATGATGCTGGAAGAGCCGACGGAGGATCCGAAGCCGCCGAGCGCGTACCGCTATCTCGTCGAGGAGAGCCGGGTCGATGGCCTGTTGCTCGCCACGGCGCTGCGGCTCGCCGGACCCGATGCGGTCGTGCGCGGTGTTCCGCACGTCTACGTCAACCGCCGCGGTCCCGATGGCGGCAACGACGTCGTGATGGACGAGGCCGGCGCAGTGCGGCTGTTCGTCGAGCATGTGGCAGACCTGGGTCACCGCAGCGTGGTGCTCATCGATGGCCCGGAGGACGTGGACACCGTCCACCGGCGGGTGAACGCAGCGCGCCGGTACTGCGCCGAGCGCGGAATCGAGGTCGTGATCAGGCATGCGCCGGCTACTGAGGAGGGCGGCTGGGACACCGCGAGGCGCATGCTCGCGGTCGGGCCGGTGCCGACCGCGTGCGGTGTTGGCAGCATCAACCAGCTGTTCGGCGTGCTGGCTGCCTTCCGGGAAGCCGGGGTGGCAGTGCCGGGCGAGGTGTCGGTCGTCAGTTTCGACGAGGACGAGTGCCTCGCTTTCCTCGACGTCCCGGTCACCAGCGTGAACATGCCGCTGGAGGAACTTGGCTGCGCGGCTGTCGACGCTCTGGTGGCCAGAATCGACGGCGGGCCGGCTGCCGACGTACTGGTCCGCGAGCCAATGGCGCTGGTGGCGCGTGCCTCGGTCGGCCCGCCGCCGGGCCGGTTTCATGACGTGCCGAGACCCCGAGCGAGCGAGGAGCCCGATGTCCACTGAACTGGCAGGCAAGGTCGCGGTTGTAACCGGCACCGCACATGGCATCGGCAGCGCGATCGCCGCCGCGCTGCGCGCTGATGGTGCCGACGTTTACGGTGCTGACTTGCACGGCTCTGGCGAGGAGACAGTGGACCTGACCGACTCCGCAGCGGTTACCGAATTCTTCGCCGGTTCGGCCGCGTCGACATCCTGGTCAACAACGCTGGCGGGGTATGCGGTCAGGTCGGCCACCCGCTCGAGGAAGTGCCCGACGAGGACTGGCACGCGGTCGTGAACGCCAACCTGACCACGGCATTCCACTGCACCCGGGCCGTCGCGGCTGGCATGAAGGAGCGCGGCTGGGGCCGGATCATCAACATCTCCTCGGCCGCGGGGCTCACCGTCAGCAAGACCGGCATCCAGGCCTATGCGAGCGCGAAGGCGGGCATGATCGGGTTCACCCGCCAGATGGCGCACGAGCTAGGACCGCTCGGCATCACCGTGAACTGCATCGCTCCGGGCTTCATCCTGTCGAATCCGACAACCGAGCTGCAATGGCAGGGCTACGGCCCGGACGGCCAGAGCGAACTGATCCGCGGGATCGCGACACGAAGGCTCGGGGAACCGGGCGACATCGCCAACGGCGTCCAGTTCTTCGCCTCGGCGCGGTCTGGCTGGATCACCGGTCAGGTCATCGCCATCGACGGCGGCAGTGCGTTCCAGTGACGGGCTCTCGAGCGACAGGGCAGCAGGGAACGCTCGCGCTCGCTGACAGCGATGACGACTACCTTGCGAGAGCTGGCCGAGTTCGTCGCGGTACCCAGCGTCAGCCGGGATGCTGATCAGGCCACCATGCTCGCGGCGGCCAGCTGGCTGGCCGCGCGGCTGTCCTTCGCCGGCGGCCGGGTGGAGCAGACCGGCGGCCACCCGGTGGTGCGGGCTGACTGGCTGGGCGCTCCCGGTGCACCGACGGTCCTCGTGTACGGGCATTACGACGTGCAGCCGACTGGTGACCTGGCCGAGTGGGCCACCCCGCCGTTCGAGCTCGACGGCTGACGGTGACGTCGTCCGCGGCCGCGGAGTCAGCGACGACAAGGGCCCGGTCTTCCTGGTGGTCAAGACCGCCCAGGCGTTCTTCGAGCAGGAGGGACGCCTGCCGCTGAACGTGAAGTTCCTGCTGGAGGGCGAGGAGGAGATCGGCAGCCCGCACCTTGCCGGCTACCTCCAGGCGAACGCCGCCGCCCTGGCGGCCGACCTGGTGATCTCGGCAGACGGTGCGATGTGGCGGCCCGCCGAACCGTCGCTCTCGATCGGCTCCAAGGGCCTGGTGTCGATGGACATCATCGTCGAGGGCGCCGCCACCGACCTGCATTCCGGCCGGTACGGCGGCACGGTCGCCAATCCGCTGCACGCGCTCAGCCAGATCCTGGCCAGCTTGCATGACCAGGACGGCCGGGTCGCCGTGGCCGGCTTCTACGACGGCATCCCGCCGCTGACTGCCGAGCGCCGGCGCGAGATCGCAGCCGTATCCGTTCGACGAAGCCAGCTACCTTCGCGGCCTCGGCCTCAGCGAGGCGCACGGCGAGCCCGGCTATAGCACGCTGGAGCGGCTGTGGGAACGGCCGACGCTGGAGATCAACGGCGTCAGCGGCGGCGGCAAGTACACGGTCATACCGCACGTCGCGGTAGCCAGCGTGTCATGCCGCCTCGTTCCCGGCCAGAATCCTGACGCGGTCATCGGGCACGTTGCCGCCCACGTCAGCCGGCAACAGGCGCCGGGTGTGCGGGCCCGGGTGCAGGCAGACGACGCGCGGGTGCCGGCCTACACGATCGCCGCCAGACCACCCGGCGATCCGGCGCGGCGACGGCCGCGCTCAGGCGGTCTATCCCGGTCAGCCGGTACTGCTGGCGAAGATCGGCGGGACGCTGCCCGCGGCTGACTTGTTCGAGCGGGAGCTCGGCGCCAAGACGCTGTTCTTCTCGTTCTCGACTGCCGACGAGAACCTGCATGCCCCGAACGAGTTCCTGCGTATCGCGCGGCTGCGCGAGGGCATGCGCGCCACTGAGGCACTGCTGGCGGCTGCTGGCCGCCGGCCCGCACCGCCTCGATGAGGAGCACTGATGGCTGAACTGGCACCGCCGAGCTATGCGGCCTACTCCTACCTGCCAGCCGGCACGCTTCCCGGCTTCGAGCTCACGCCGGAGTTCGGCCGGGTGCCTGCCTACGGCGGACGCGGGCCTGACCGCCGAGCAGGCAGCCCGCTCGGCCGCGCTGCTGCGCGACAGCCTGGTCATCAGCTTGCACGACCACCCGGTCCGGTTCCCGGCAGACATGGGCGAGACGCCGGCCTACAACCGCACCGGCCGGCAGCACGCCGCCTACGCGGGGATGCGGGCCTCCGGCCTGACAGTGGTCTTCGACAACCTGATGGACGGCACCGCGTGCGTCACCGGTAACGCGCCGTGGCGCTGGAACGACATCATCACCGATCTCGGCATGCGGCAGGCTGACCTGGCGCATGCCGACGGGCTTCACGGTGATCAGGACGGTCGCCGACATCGACGCGGCACACCGGAGGCCGGCACGGTCGGCCTGGTGTTCGGGCTCGAGGCGGCGACGCCGATCGAGAACGAGATCGACCGGCTTGACGTGCTCTACGGCCTCGGGAATCCGGCAGATCGGCATCGCCTATTCCGACGCCAACGCGCTCGGCAGCGGCCTGAGCGAGCCGAGCGACGGCGGGCTGACCGCCTTCGGCCGCCGGGCGGTGACCAGGATGAACCAGCTCGGGCTGGCCATCGACTTGTCCCACTCCTCGGACCGGACGGCGCTGGATACCTGCGAGGCGAGCGCGAAGCCGGTGCTCATCACGCACGCCGGGGCGCGGGCCGTCTGGAACACCGCGCGGATGAAACCGGACGAGGTGCTGCGAGCGGTCGCGGCAACCGGCGGCGTCATCGGAATGTCGGCGGCGCCGCACACCACGCTGTCCGCGGCACACCCGCGGCACAACATCGAGTCGGTCATGGACCACTTCCGCTACTGCGCGGACCTCGTCGGCATCGAGCACGTCGCGTTCGGCCCGGACACTCTGTACGGAGACCACGTCGCGCTGCACCGGATCTTCGCGCACCTGCTCAGCCTGTCCGCGATGCGCGGGACCGAGTTTCGATCCGGTCAGCTACGTCGACGGGCTGGAGAATCCGACGGAGAACTTCGCCAACATCTGCGACTGGCTGGTCCGTTACGGCTGCAGCGATGATGAGATCCGCGCCGTTCTCGGCGGCAACGTCTACCGGGCGCTTCAGGCGATCTGGTAACCGAAAGGAATGATGAGCTTGCCCCGACCGTTCAGCCACCACCGCGGCGAGCAGGAGCGCACGGCCGACGCCCAGCGGGCCGAGGTCGTCGCCCGGCAGCTAGCGGGCCGAGCGTCGGCGATCGCGACGACGTTCGTCGACCACAGCGGTGCCGCCCGGGTGAAGGTCATGCCGCTGAGCGCCCTGTCCAGGGCGGCACGGTCCGGCATGGGGTTCTCGCCGGTCATCGACGCGTTCATCAGCGACGGCAGCATCGACCCGGCATCCCCGCTCGACCGGCCGGACGGTGACCTGCGGCTGGTGCCCGACCTGGACCGGCTCGCCGTCCTGGCCGAGCCGCCAGGGCTGGGCGATGGTGCCAGGCGACCGGTTCCACCAGGACGGCACTGTCTACGCGTGCTGCCAGCGCTCGTTCGCTCGTGCGCAGGTGGCGGCTGGGCTCAGCAAGGGCATCAGTGCGCTGATGGCGTTCGAGGTCGAGTGGATGGTCGGCCGGGACAGCGCTGACTTCGAGCCCGCCTTCGGCGGGACCGGGTACGGGCTGAGCCGCGTCACCGACGTCCGCTGATTACCTGCGCGACGTGCTCGGCGCGCTGGAAGCGGCGGGCGTTCGGGTGGAGCAGATTCACCCGGAGTACGGTCCGGCCCAGTTCGAAGTGTCAGTGGCCGCGCAGGATCCGGTCTCTGCGGCGGACACCTGCGTGCTGGTCAAGTTCGTGATCGGTGCGGTGACCGCCCGGCACGGGTTGCGCGCGTCGTTCGCGCCCGCGGTGTTCGCTGACAACGTCGGAAACGGCGGGCATCTGCACGCTAGCTTTGCCCGCGACGGGCACAGCCTGTTCAGCGGCGGGAAGGGCAGGCACGGCCTCACCGACACCGGCGAGTCGATCATCGCCGGGCTGCTCGATGCCCTGCCGGCCCTGCTGGCCATCGGCGCGCCGTCGCCTGCTTCTTACCTGCGGCTCCAGCCGTCCCGGTGGGCAGGGGTCTATCAGGTCTGGGGCGCCGAGAACCGGGAGGCGGCCGTGCGGTTCATCGAGGCGAACCCGCTGGATCCAGGCACCGCGAATGTCGAGCTGAAGTGCTTCGACCTCAGCGCGAACCCGTACCTGCTGACCGGCGCCGTGATGGCAGTCGCGCTGGCCAGCGCTGACCGCCATGCCCGCTTGCCAGACGAGGTCACCGGTGATCCGGCGGCACCCGGTCACCCGCTGGGCGGCCGCGCCGTCCGGCTGCCCGGCAGCCTGGCCGGTGGCAGTTGCGGCCCTGGAGTCGAGCGACGACCTGCGCAAGGCGGCTGGCGATCAGCTCATCAGCACGTTCGCGACATCCAGGCGGGCAGAGATCGACCTGGCCGCTGGTCAGCCCGACGAGGTTGTCATGGCGCGCGCCCGGTGGGTGAGTATGACGGCGGTCAGCGACAGCGAGGCCGGCCTGCGGCTGGTGGATCACCACGTCCACGGGGTAGTGACCGGCGAGCTTGATCAGGATGGCATTGAGGGGCTGCTTAGCGAGTCGTCATCGCCGGCGCCTGCGGGAACGAGCGACGTTCGACAGTCAGCTCGGCTTCGTGGTTCGCCGGTGGTGCGCTCCGGTGCTCGACCTCGACCCGCTCGTGCCCGCCTCCGAGTATGTCCGGCGGCGCCTCGAGCTCGGCAGCACCGAGGCAAGCCGCCGGCTGCTCACCGCGGCCGAGGTCGGTACCTGGCTGGTCGACACCGGATATCAGAGTGATGCGCTCACCACGGTACGGCGAGCTTGCTGAGCTCAGCGGTACGCCCGCGCTGGAGGTCGCTCGGATCGAGTCCATCGCGGAGCGACTAGCCGGCTCATGCGGGCGGCGCGGGCCGGTTCGCCGACGAGTTCACCGCGGCCGTGCACCAGGCCGCTGCGACCGCGATCGGGTTCAAGTCCATGGTTGCCTACCGCGGCGGGCTTGACTTCGACCCGGCCCGGCCAGGAGCCAGCCGACGTCCAGACGGCCGCTGGCCGGTGGCTGCAGCAGCTGGAGTCTGGCGGGCCGGCCCGGCTGGAGAATCAGGTGCTCATCCGGCATGGCATCTGGTCCGCGCTCGATACCGGACTGCCGCTGCAGCTGCACACCGGGTACGGCGATACCGAATCCCGGCTGCATCGCGCCGACCCGGCACTGCTGCACGATTTCCTGCTGGCAAGCCAGGATTCCGGCGCGTGCGTCATGCTGCTGCACTGCTACCCCTATCACCGGCAGGCCGGGAGCGCTCGCCGCGCTGTTCCCGCACGTCTACATGGACGTCGGGGTCGCGCTGAACCACGTCGGCGCGCGGTCTGCCGTGGTACTCGCCGAGGCGCTGGAGCTGACGCCGTTCTACAAGATGCTGTACTCATCTGACGCCTTCGGCCTGCCGGAACTGCACTATCTCGGCGCCATCGGGTTCCGTCGGGACCTGGCACGAGTCACCGGCGAGCTGCGTCGCCGACGGCGCCTGGTCGGCAGCCGACGCGGCCAGGGTCAGCGAGATGATCGGCTGCGGGCAACGCCGAGCGCGTCTACCGGCTGGGCGATCGGTGACCGCTCCTGGCGTTGCGCTCGGCAGACGTCGAGCACCTGCTGCTGACCCTGACCGAGCTGCTGACCGCCGAGCTGCCCGCCGCCGTCGAGCTACGCCGCGAGCTGCACCGGCGATCCGGACTGTCCGGCGCCGAGGCGGCCACCGCGGCTGCCGTCGCGGCAGCGATCGGCTGCTCCCGACGCGCCGGCATCGCGGGAACCGGCAGGCTCGTCCGGGTCGGCCCGCCGGACGGGCCGTGCATAGCCGTCCGGGCCGAACTGGACGGGTTGCCGGTTCCGGAGCAGACCGGCGCGCGTTCGCGTCGGCCAACGGCGCGATGCACGCCTGCGGGCACGATGTCCACCTGGCTGCGCTCAGCGCGCTGGGCCGGGCCGCCCGCCACGCCGAACTGCCGGTGGCGCTGCTGGCAGTCCTCCAGCCGCGCGAGGAAGCAGCTCCATCGGGGGCGCTGGACATCGCGACGTCGGCCAGCTTCGTGGCTCAGCAGCCCGCGGCGGTGATCGGCGTGCACCTGCAGCACGCTGCTGCCCGCCGGGACGGTGTCGGCATCGGCCGGGGTCATCAACGCGGCGACCGACGATTTCGAGATAACCGTTACCGGCCACGGCGGCCACGCCGGGTATCCTCAGCTGGCTGCTGATCCGGTACTCGCGCTGTGCCTGCCGTAGTCACGCTTCAGCAGCTCATCAGCCGCCGGATCGATCCAACCCATGCCGCGGTGATATCGGTAGGGACGCTGCAGGCAGGTCACGCGCCGAACGTCATCCCGGCGTCAGCCACCGCGCAGCGGCACCATCAGGACGCTAGATCAGCGGGACCGGCAGTTCCTGCGCACCGCCATCGGCGAGACGGTGGCCGGCTGTCTGCCAGGCACACGGCTGCGAGGGCGCTGTCACCATTATCCCGCTGAACCGGCCCTGACGAACGACGCCCTGCTGGCCGCGGCATGCCAGCCGCTGCTGCGGCAGGCCGGTTTCGCGGTCGAGACTGAATTCCGGTCCTGCGGCGCTGATGACTTCGCCTACTACGGCTCAGCATTTCAGGGGGCGTCCGGACCGGGTATCGGAGTGCCGTCGGTCATGTTGTTTACCGGCAGCGGCACCGAGGTCGCGCTGCACCACGCGGAGTTCCTGCCAGCCGACGGCGCGATCGAGCGATGTCGCTGCGGCCATGCTGGCTGGCTACCTGGCCGCGCTCGAACTTGTCCCGGCCGCGTCCTAGCCCGCCGGGCCCGAGGCGGCCGGTACTGCGCGCTAGGCCTGCTTGGCGGTGACCCGGCGGCGCGCTGGCTCTCGGCCAGGCGGCTGGCTCGGTCGCGATAGCGCGGCGATCTCCGGGATCGGTCGCTCCTCGGCCGCGCCAGCGGACAGGCTGACGCGCTGACCGTGATGTTCGATGTCCAGCGGATCCCCCTCGGCCAGCAGGTAACGCGCCACCGAGTGAGTGACCTCGACGTGCAGCCGCCGGCCGCGGATCAGGATGGTGTAAGCCAGCCGCGTGATGCCATCGGGCAGCCTTGGAATGAACAACACCTTCCCGTCGAAGTGCCGCAAGCCGCCGAATCCGCAGACCAGCGCAATCCAGGCGCCAGCTAGGGAGGCAATGTGCACGCCGTCGCGCGTGTTGTGCTCGAGGTCCTCGAGATCCATCAGGGCCGCCTCGCCCAGATAGTCATAGGCCAGGCTCACGTGGCCTACCTCGGCAGCCATCACTGCTTGCGTGCACGCGGACAACGACGAGTCGCGCACCGTCACCGCCTCGTAGTAGTCGAAGTTCCGCCGCTTCTGCTCCGCGGTGAACATCCCCCCGTGAAGGTGCATCGCGAGCACCAGGTCGGCTTGCTTGACCACCTGCTTGCGGTACAGGTCGAAGTACGGGTAGTGCAGCAGCAGCGGGTAGTTCTCAGGCGGCGTGCTGGCGAAATCCCACAGCTGGTGCCCGGTGAAAGCTGTCGCCTGCGGGTGCACGCCGAGCGTTTCGTCGAAGGGCACGAACATCGCGTGCGCCGCATCTCGCCACGCTGCCGTTTCCTCCGGATCCACCCCGAGGTCGCGCGCCTGGTCCGGGTACGCTTCGGTCGCGTTCGCTGCGGCAAGCAGGTTATGCCGCGCCATCAGGTTCGTGTAGACGTTGTCGTCGGCGATTGCGCTGTACTCGTCTGGCCCGGTTACCCCGTCGATGTGGAAGTGGCCCAGGCCGTCGTGATGGCCGAGCGAGCGCCACAGCCGCGCGGTGTGGACCAGCAGTTCCATGCCCTCGGCCTGAGCGAAGTCCTTATCGTCCGTGGCGTCGACGTATCGCGTCGCGGCCATCGCGATGGCGGCGTTGACATGAAACGCGGCTGTGCCGGCCGGCCAGTAACCCGAGCACTCCTGACCCGCGATCGTCCGCCACGGGAACGCGGCTCCGCCCAGTCCTAGTTCCGCGGCCCGCTGCAGGGCGGCGGGCAGGGTCGAACGCCGCCAGCGCAGCGCGCTCGCGGCGGCGTCCGGCGCAGTCAGCGTCAGTACCGGCAGCACATACGTCTCGGTGTCCCAGAAGGCGTGGCCGTCATAGCCGGGCCCGGTCAGGCCCTTCGCCGGGATCGGGCGCTCCTCGCCGCGCGCTCCTGCCTGCAGCACATGGAACAGGCCGAAGCGGACTGCCTGCTGGATCTCGACATCACCGTGCACCTCGACATCAGCACGGCTCCAGAAGTCGTCGAGGTAGGTGCGCTGGGCGGCGACCAGGCCGTCCCAGCCCACCTGCCGTGCGCTCGTCAGCGCCGCCCACACCTGGTCCCTGACGGCGTTCAGGGACCGCTGGCCCGACCAGCCGTAAGCGACGAGCTTGATCAGCCTGAGGCGCTGGCCGGGTTCCAGGTGTACCGAGGTGGTGACCAGTCCGCCGTCAGCATAAATCTGGGTCTCGGTTCGCATCGCCGCGGGTGCGTCGATGAGGTGATCCATCGCGGCACCGACCCGCAGCCCGCTGTCCCGCGTCTTGTGCACCAGGACAACAGCGTTCTCATGCGAGTTCCAGTACTCCCCCACGAGCGGGTGCTCCAGGACGGCCCCGGCGCGACTGTCCGCGGTCATCGCTGTCGGTAGTTGCTCGTTGGCGATCAATTCGGATTGCACGGCGATCTGCAGGCCCGCGTCGATGGGCTCGACCTCGTAGCAGACAGCCGCGATCGCGCGCTGGGTGAATGAGACCAGCCGCGTCGAGTGCACGCGGACCGATCCCCCGACCGGTGACGTCCACTCGGCGTCCCTGCGTAAGCGTGCCAGCCCGGAAGTCGAGCACGCGCTCGTGCGACAGCAGCTTCCCGTACCGGACATCGAGCGGCTCGTCGTCCACGAAGAGCCGGATCGACCTGCCGTTTGTGACGTTGATAACCGTCTGCGTCGACTCCGCCGGCCGTAAGCGGACTCCCCGACCGGCAGCGGCCGGACCTCATAGACGCCGTTGAGGTAGGTGCCCGGCAGCCCGTGCGGCTCGCCCTCGTCCAGGTTGCCGCGCCAGCCAACGTGGCCGTTGGACAGCGCGAACACCGACTCGGTCTGCGCCAGCTGGTCAAAGTCCAGGCCGGTCTCGCGCAGGGACCACGGTTCTTCGCTGAACTCCGGTTGTTTGATCACGATTGCTCCAGCAACTCGCTCAGGTCAGTGACGACGATGTCCGCGCCGTGCTCGCGCAGCGCGGCCGCCTGGCCGAGGCGGTCGACCCCGACGACATAGCCGAACTGGCCGGCCTGCCCGGCGGCGACCCCGGCCAGCGCATCCTCGAACACAACTGCCTCGTCCGGCTGCAGCCCGAGCGCCCGAGCGCCCGCCAGGAACGTGTCTGGTGCGGGCTTGCCGCGCAGGTGCTGCTGCTTGGCGACGATGCCGTCGATGCGCGCCTCGAACAGGTCCTCGATCTGCGCGGCGGCGAGGATGTCGCGGCAGTTCGCGCTAGAGGAAACCACCGCCCGCGGCAGGCCGGCATCCGCGGACTGCGCGGACGTAGCGGACAGAGCCTTCGTAGACGTCCACACCATCCGACCGGATCTTGGCCAGGAAGATCTGGTTCTTGCGATTGCTGAGCCCGTCGACAGTGTGGGTGCCAGGCGGGTCGTTTTCGTTGCCCTCCGGCAAGTCGATGCCGCGCGAGGCCAGGAACGAGCGTGTTCCCTCGAAGCGCGGCTTGCCGTCGATGTACTGCTCGTAGTCGTTGACCGAGTCGAATGGCACGAACGGCGCGCCAGTCGCCGAAGACCATTCGTGCAGGAAACTGTCGAACATCTCGGTCCATGCGGCGTCGTGCACCTTAGCGGTCTTAGTGATCACGCCGTCCAGGTCGAACAGACAGCCGCGGACGGCTGTCTGGAAGCCCGAGCACACAGTCAAGCCTACGGGGGGTAGAGGATGGTAAGCCAGACGACACCGGCATCCGCGCCCTTCGCGAGATGCGGGTGCCCCGAGCGGAGGTCAGCGAATGGCCGAGGAAGTCCGGCTGAGCGCAGCCGTCGTGTTCGTGCGGAACCTAGAGAAATCCGTAAATTTTTATCGTGAGCTGCTGAGGCTGGAGGTCGTCGATCGCAGCACTACCGCTGCGTTGCTGACGTCGGCAGGGGGGTCCCAGCTGGTGCTGCGCCAGTTCGGCAACAACGCGCCGCATCCGCTCGGCTCTATCGGTGTCCAGTACCTGTGCTGGACCGCCTCGAGCAAGGACGATCTCGATCGCCGGGCCGAGATACTACGGCGGAACTCCGCCTACCGTGAGACGCGCAAAGATGAGGCGCGACGTGGTTGAGGGGCGGGATCCGGACGACGTGCCAGTCATGATCTTGCATGGCGCCGGCATCCAGGCGTTTCCCGGCAAGCTGCCGACCCGGATTTACGCCTGGTAGCCACGCGCTAGCTGGCGCTCGGCAGGCGGGCCGGCCAGGATCGCGAGCACAGCTCGCACCGCGTCGGTGACCGGCTTCAGTTCCGTATCGGACGGCAATTCAGCCGGCCGTCGGCGGATTCCCTGCCTTTACCCCGTCGGCTACTGAGTCAAGTGCAGCGTTCAGCTGATGCACAGCCGCCGCATCCGGTGCCGGGGCGCCGTGCCTGATGGCGACGGCAACGGCCGTGACGGCATCAACGACTTCCTCCAGCGCCACCAGGGCCGGCCACCAAGCGGCGGCCTGGCGGCTGATGGCCGCTGGCTCTGACATCGTGCGGTCGAAGTCGGTGCGCAGATCGGTCAGCGCACGGTAAGCCTGCCGCCGTGCTAGCGATGCATCGGACGGCCTGCCCGTCGCCCGGCCTGCGCGGCATCGCACAGCGCGGCTTCTACGTACCAGCACACCTCGTAGACCGCTGCGGCGAAGCGGCGTGGCAGGTCGGCGTGCCAGCTCGACGGCCATGGCGCATAGCCGGCCAGCAGCACGATCGCACAGCCAAGCAGCGTGTCCACGAGCCGGTCCAGGGCAAGGTGCCACCCGGCCGGCGCGAGCAGGTCGATCAGCAGTACTACTAGCGGCGTGAGAAAGATCGAGAGCAGCCCGAAGTTACGGCTGCGCCCGTACGGCAAGAGCGCCGCGAGGATGGCGAACGGCACCAGCAGCCACGGGCCCTACGGAACCACGACGAGGATCACTGCGCCGAGGACAGCGCCGAGCACCGTGCCGATGCCGCGCTGCAGCGCCCGGACGAAGACCGAGCCGAAGTCTGGTTTCAGCACGATCACGACGGTCAGCACCACCCAGTAAGACCGCGACAGCGGCAGCACCTCAGTGATCACGCCAGCTACCCCAACGCAGGCCATCAGGCGCGCGGCAAAGATCAGTGCAGACTTGCCGGTCAGCCGGTCGGCGACTCCGCTCAGCCGCTTGCGCAACCGGGCCGGGGCTCGATCAGCTCACCCCGGTACACCAGCTTGCCGGACAGGACTCTGGCGACACCCTCCAGCTCATCCCGCAGCGCCCGCATGCCGGGGTCGACGCTGTGAGTCGGGGCATCCTCCGCGGCGGCGCTCCGGACCGGATGGTGTCCGCGAGCGCGCCCAGGGTATCGCTGACCTCCCGTGGCGGCCGGGTACCTTCGATACTGAGCGCCGTCCTGGCCTCGCCAATGAGGTTTGCCTGGTTCAGCAGCGCCATCAACTGGGTCAGCCGCTACACCAGCAGCTCGAGTCCGGCGACCGAGCCGTTGCCGCCGATTGCGCTAAGCGGCGCCGAGACGCCTGCGATTGCGACCAGCGCAATTACTGCCATCCAGCCGTGGCCATGCAGCAGCGAGCCCAGCACGAGGCCGAGCGCGCCGCCGGCGGTCGCTGAGCCCACTCTGCGCAGCCGGGCGTCGATCGGTCCGCCGTTGTCGACCATGACCCCGAGCAGTCCGCCGAGTGCCACCAGCAGGCCGGGCTCCTGCTGGCCGATGGCGATGCCGGTCCCTATCGGCAAGCAGATCGCGAGAACCGCCCGGATCATGTCCGGCCACGGGACAGGCGCCGGCTGCGGCCGGGCGGCAGCTGCTAGCCACTCCGGTACCGCATCGGCCAGCCAGTCAGCGACAGTCGGCCGGTGCGGCGGGATGGCCCGCCGGGTAGCTGTCAGGAGCCTGCCGACAGCCACGGATCACGGCAGTGCAGCTCGCTCAGCTGCGCGGATCCGGAGGCCCAGCGATATTTCCAGCAGGCCGAACATGATGAGCCAGACGCTGAGCACGACGACCAGCACCACGAGCGAGATGGCGGGAGTCGCGAGCACCACTATGCCGGCAAGGATGCTCAGGATGCCCATCGCCACTCGCCAGCCGCGGCCGTGCATCTCCTGGTGCGATGCCGCGGTGAAGATCTCGATGACGCCGTTGACGACCCAGAAGATGCCAAGCAGCAGGGCGAGCGCGACGATGGTGAGCAAGACGTGCCGCACCGCATACAGGCCGACGATCAGCGACAGCACGCCAAGCAGCGCCAGCAGCACCCGGCTGCCGCCGGTCGCGTCCGGCGAGGCAAACGCCGCCACGAGGCGGTACACGCCAGCGATGATCAGCTGAACGCCGAAGACAATCGCCGCAGCGAGCAACGTGATGCCTGGCCACACCACGGCACAGAGCCCGAGCGCCACCGTGAGCACGCCGAAGACCAGCAGCAGGCCGAAGTGCCGCCCGATCCGGCCCACCCCGGTCATCAGGTCAGCTCCCGACTGCGTCGCCATAGGCCGACTCTCCGAATCTGGTCGTCATAACGGCGCCTTTAAGATAGCGGCCCGCCCGGCGCCTGCACATCATCGGTCTGGTGGTAGCGCCCCGCGCCTTTAGTTATGGCTGCTCGGAGTGTCAAACTCCGGGAAAACCAGGCATCAACTAGCCTGACGGAAGTGCCATGTTATGTCTGCGTTGCCAGGCCGGGAGGTTGAGGTGGCTTTCATTAAGGCCCTTTTCAGCCCCACCGGCCTGCTCATCGTGATCTACATACTCATCGGCATCTTCGTGAATACCGCTGCCCCCCATCTGCCGCACACCCCGACTAGCTTTTCGGCACTCCACAGCTGGGCCCAGTACTTCATCTCGGTGCTCTTCTGGCCGCTCGGCCTCTGGGGACCCACCCTCACACTGGGCAGGTGGACGCCCTGATGGTGCTTTGCGTTACGCGAGCCATGGCGCGACCCAGCCCGAGTCCAGCGAGCCCGGCGCGCGCAACTCGTCGACCATCATCCGCACTGCGTCCTTGACGTCGCGGGTTAGCCGGTAGCACTCGGCCGCAGAGCTGCACACGGTAGGTGAGAACTGCCGGGCGAGCACCACCACGGTGCCGGCCAGGCTACGCAGTTCGTCGGCGTCAGCCGGGTCAACGCGCCAGGCAGCACCCCCGCCGGCAGCGCCGAGGGTTGCCACCTGATCACCGAGCCATCCCCATGGGTCAGCAGTAAGCGCGGCATCCCATGCTCTCGTGCAGGGCTCGTTATCGCTGAACTCCGGATGGTAGTGCGCCACACCGAAAGTCCCCGCGCCATCGCTCAGCCGGTCGAATAGATCAGCGCGCCACATCGTCCGGTCCGCAGTGACTACCTGCGACGCCGACTCGCTGCCGCGGTGCGGCTGCTCACGCAGCTCCCGCACTTCGATCCGGGCGCCATGCTCCATCGACGCGTCGTTGAGGTTGATCTCGAACCAGTGCCGCACGGTGACAGCCGAGCGGGACAGGGCTAGCACGTGCAGCATGGTGCCTCCAGGGGGCTTGCGGCAGTCCGGTGTGCTCCTGCTTGTAATGGAATCAGGCCGGCCGCTCAGGCGCCTCGCCGACATGCGTTCCACTACGCAAAGTCCGCAGAGCGTCGCCTATCGTAGGCAGTTTGACGACTGGTGCAATAGGCGCGAATGTGGCGTGGTACCGTCAAATGTCGCCCCACGCTGAGCTGCAAGCTTGCCAGCAGGGCCAGCCGAGGCTTGACGGGGTCAGCCAGCGAGTAGCGTAATACCGGACCGCGCGGCGTTACCTGCGACGGCACGAGCAAGTGCAGGACCGCTCATGGAGGCATGGCCGAGTTGACGCAGGCACCCACCCAGCCGCCTGGCCCGCCAGGAGCGGTGACGCCGGCCGACCGGTCAGGCGCGGGCGTTCCGGTCGGCAGTCAGCCCCCTACCGGTCCGATCGACCGGCTGATGAGCACGGTCATCCGGAAGCTGGCCTGGAGCAGGCTCTCCGATCCCAGAGTCGCCATCACCGTCGCCGGGATCGGCCTGCTTCTCGGCATGGTCGTCGGCGCCACGGCGCCGAACACCGCGACGTTGCCGACCACGCTGCCGCTCTCATTGCTGCCGTCGCTCAGGGGCGACCCCGTCTTCACGATGGTGTTGCTCTACACCGGAGACGTCCTCGCATGCCTCGGCCTGGCCGGGATGCTCTGGGCGCACAGCCAGGGCTGGCGGCCTCAGCCACGTCACCTGTTCCTGGTCAGCGCCGCCGTCGTGGCGGTCATGGTCAGCCTCACGCCGGTCGGTTCGTCAGATACCGCCAGCTATGCCGCTTACGGCCGGATAGCGGCGCAGGGCGGCAATCCGTATGTGTCCACCCCCGCTGGCTGGCTGCTCCATCATCCCGGTGGCAAGGGGTATTACCGCCTGATCGGCGGGTCCTGGACGCACGTGGCGTCGGTCTACGGGCCGTTCGCCACGGCGATCCAGAGGTTCGCAGCATCGATCGGCGGGGCGGACGCCGCGACCACCATCTGGATCTTGATGATCCTTAACGGCGCGGTGTTCCTCGGGGTCGGCTGGCTGCTGCTGAAGACATCCGACGATCCGGTCAGGGCGACGCTGTTCTGGACCGCCAACCCGGTTATCATCCAGCAACTGGTCAGCGGTGGCCACCTCGACACTTTCGTGGCCGCGGCGGCGATCTGCGCCATCCAGGTAGCGCGCCGGGTTTCCGGCAACCGGGGCGACCTGCTGATCGGAGTCCTGCTCGGCCTCGGTATCGGGATTAAGGTCACGGCCGCACTGGTCGCGCTAGGCCTGGCCTGGCCGATGCTGCGACAGCACGAGTGGCTCCGCGTCACCCGCATCGCGCTGGTGTCGCTGGTGGTCGTCGCCCTGCAATACAGCTCCTACGGTCTCGTGGCGCTGAAACCGCTGTTCGAGGGCGCAAAGCTCGTCATACTCCCCTCGCCCTGGCGATTCGTGCAGATGATCGGCGATGCGCTGCACTTCAGCACGGACACCATCGCCATCGTGATCGGCTGCCTGTGGCCAATCGCGATGATCGTCGTGGCCTGGCTGATCTACCAGCGGATCTCCTCTGACCAGCCGGCCGAGGTCGTGGCGCCGTTCGCCCTGGCATTCGCCTGGATCCTGGTCAGCCCCGTGGGTGTTTCCCTGGTACACGGCGATCGCCTGGGTTGCGCTGACCCAGGTTCCGCGCAACCGCATGACCCGGTGGCTGACGATCGTCACGGTCTTGCTCGCTTGCTGGCATTCCGGCGGCGGACAAGGATGGCCGAACCCGGGGCAAGTGTGACCCACGACCAGACAGGCAGCATCCCGCCGGGTCACGCCGTCGCCGCGCGTGCGTTCCCGGTAAGCGAGGCACCTGATAAGCCGGGAAACGGCGGTACGACCTCGGCCACTGCCGACCGCAGGGCCGGTGCGGCCAGGGCTTACTCTGGACCCCGCGGTGACGAGGCAGTCAGCCGGGCTGCAGCCGTTACCGGTGCTCTCCGGCAGCACTGGCTAGCCGCGGCGTTGCTGACCGCTGGCCTGGTGCTCCGGGTGCTTGCCCAGCTGGCCTATCGCCCGGCGCTGTTCTACATCGACTCGGTGAAGTACCTCTACGACGCCGCCGGCAACGATCCCGAGGGTTACAAAGCGCCGCTGCGGGCCATCGCCGCGGTCTCCAACCTCGACGTGGTCGTCGTGGTCCAGCACCTGCTCGGGCTCGCGATGGCCGTGGTCATCTACGTCCTGCTGCTGCGCCGCGGGGTGCCTCGCTGGCTCGCGGCACTGGCTATGGCGCCGATCCTGCTGGACGCCTACCAGCTGCAGAACGAGCAGGCGATCATGCCGGGCACCTGGTTCGAGGCTCTGATCGTCGCGGGCATCGCGATCTTGCTGTGGAAGCCCGGGCGTAGCTGGCGGCGGGTGATGCTGGCCGGCCTCGTGCTCGGAACGTCGGCTACCGTCGCTCAGGTAGGCGAGGCGCTTATCCCTGCTGCGGCGATCTTCGTCCTGGTCGCGGCGGGTGGCGGCTGGCGACAGGCCATCGGCAAGGCCGCCGTACTGTGCGTGGCCTGCGTTATGCCCATCCTGGCTCTACTGCACCGGTTCATACCTGCTCACCGGGAACTTCTTCCTGTCCCACTCGGGCGTGACATCGCTCTACGGACGCGACTGCCTCTGCTGCCGACTGCGCCACCATCAAGCTGCCACAGTCCGAGCGCGGGCTCTGCCCGACGCGTATTCAGCAGGCCAGAGGCGACGACTGGCTCGAGTACGGGACATACGCGCCGGTGCAGCACTACTACAACACGCTGCCACGGGGCGAAGTCGACTCACTGGTAACGAATTTCAGCCACAGCGTGGTGAAGCAGCAGCCGATGCGGGTGCTCGACGCTTATCTGCGCGACGTGGTGAAGGTCTATGCCGTGGTGCGCGTCAGCGCCCCCGGCGACGCGCCGATCTCGCGCTGGCAGTTCCAGACCTCGTTCCCGTACTTCTCCTCGCATGCCACCCCGGCGATCGTCAGGGCTGCCGTCGAGCGGTTCGGCGGCGGGTTGCCCGCGGTCTGGCGGCCCGCCGCGGCATTCCTCCGCTCCTACCAGCTCGACGGCGGCTACACGCCGGGTCCCCTGCTGCTGCTCTGCACCGTGACTGGCCTGATCGGGCTCGGCCTTCGCGCTGCGCCGGCGGGCTTGCCGACGCGATTCGCGGGCCAGCACTTGCCTGCCTGCTGTTCTTCGCCGCGGCGGTGTGGGTGATCCTGGTATCCGATTTGTTCGTATTCTCCTGGCGGTACCAGCTGCCGGCACTGGTCACCCTGGTGCCGGCCGGGGCGCTCGGTATCACCGTGATCATGAACTCAATCAGGACCCGGCACGCGTCTAACCCGGTGGGCGGCGGCCAAACGGGAGAGGACGCAACTCGATGACGACAGGCGACCGCGCTAGAGCGGCGCGGAACCTTTCCCTCTGGCCCGGCCGGCAACCCCGGCTGGCCCCGGCCTGGCGGCGACGACCAGTCCGCGCCAGCACGGACGAGCACGGCCACCCTTGGCGCCGTCTTGTTCGCCGCCTCGCTGGGGATGTTCCTGATCGTCTTCCAGGTCTTCCCCCAGCATCCGTGGTCCATGCTTGACCTGCGGATTTACCTGTGGGGCGGCACGGCTGTCCGGCACTCACAGGATCCGTACCTGCACACCTACCTGCCGCATAGCCTGCACTTCACCTATACGCCGATGGCGGCGGGCATCTTCGCGCTGCTGACCGCCCTGAACCTGCCGCTGGTGAAGGTGCTCGTCGTGGCGGCAAGTGTCGGATCGCTGGTGGGAGTCCTGTGGCTGACCTGGGGCGCACTGGGGCGCGAGCGCTCGTCGGCCCGACTCGGCGCGACGCTGCTTGTTGCTGCGGTGGCGCTATGGATCGAGCCGGTCCGGCAGACGTTGTCCTTCGGACAGGTCAACCTGGTGCTGATGCTCCTCATCGTGGCGGACCTGTGCCTGCCGGACACTCGCTGGTGGAAGGGTGTCGGCGTCGGCCTTGCGGCAGGCTTCAAGCTCACGCCCCTGATCTTCATCCCCTACCTGCTGCTGACCCGGCGCTTCCGGGCCGCAGCCGTGTCAGCCGGGACTTTTGCCGTGACTATCGGGATCTCGTTCGTGCTGATGCCGACGGCGGCTCATCATTACTGGATCCAAGGGCTCTTCCTGAACCCGAACTCGTCTCGGAAACGTGCACTACGTGGGCAACCAGTCGCTTTACGGGGCGGCGTTGCGGCTACTCGTCACCGCTGCGGCTGCGCGGCCTTACCAGCTGCTCGCCGATGTGGTGATCGGGGTGACGGGGCTGGCGCTTGCCGCCTGGGCCTCACATCGCGGGCAGGAGATCGTCGGCGTCCTGGTGTGCGCGCTCACCGGCCTGCTGGTGTCGCCGGTGTCGTGGACGCACCACTGGGTGTGGATCGCGCCGATGCTGGCGGTGCTGGCGGACTTCTCGACCCGGCCGCCTTCGCTCACGGTGGCTGCGCGCTGGCGGCGAGCCTGCTGGTTTGGCCTGGCGGCAATGACACTGGTCTTCTCTGGCGTGGTGTGGGGCGTTCCGGCGACTGCGGTGCAGGGCTACGTCATGACCGCACCCGAGCAGTTGCTCGGTGACCTGTACGTGCTGGCCGGACTTGGCGGCCTGGGCGTGATTGCGGCCTTGCTGGTATACGCCCGGCGGAGGGACCAGCAACTGGCAGCGGTAGCAGTGCCTCGCGAGGGGGACGAACCACTTCAGCCCGGATTGGCCCCGCAAGCCTAAGCGGCTTTGCTCGCGCCAAGGGCCGGGCTCCCCCGGCGGAAAGCCTCGGCAATTCGCCGTGGGATCCTGTAGAAGTCGGGCTATTCGCAGCGCTGAAGACCTGTTGCCGGAAGTTAGCGGCATCCGGTAGGCAGACGGCACGGGGGTGCGCGATGACCGTTTTGCGGTTTCCGGAAGACCAGCCGACCGACTTCACCCAGGGTGAGGTGTACTTCATCGGCAATGCCACGACCCTTATCCGGTTCGGCGGGATCACGATCCTGACCGATCCGGCCTTCATGCACCGGGGCACCCACACGTACCTGGGTCATGGCATCTGGGCCCGCCGGGAGGTCGAGCCCGCATGCCAGGCGGCCGACCTGCCGCCGATCGACCTGCTCTTGTTGTCGCACTATCACGGCGATCATTTCGACGAGGCCGCAGTGCGCGACCTGGATCAGGAACTGCCGATCCTCACAACCGCCGACGCCGTTGGCAAGCTTGCGCCTCTCGGCTTCCACCGCGGCTACCCGCTCGATACCTGGCAGTCTGCGCATGTGGAGAAGGGCGAGGCACGGCTGCAGATCACGGCCATGCCGGCCAAGCATGCCACCGACGACGCCATCGCAGCGCTGTTGATGCCGGTCAACGGGCACATGCTCGAGTTCAGTCACGGCGACCAGCAGCTCTACCGGATCTACATCAGCGGGGACACCATGCTGACCGACGAGCTGGCTGAAATCCCCAGGGCTTACCCGGATATCGACCTCGGACTCTTTCACACTGGCGGCACGACGTTGTTCGTGACCGTGGTGACCATGACGGGCGAGCAAGCTGTCCGGGCCGTGGAGATCGTGAGGCCGGATACGGCCATTCCGATCCACTACAACGACTATTCGGTGTTTATGTCAGGGCTGGACGACTTCCGGCAGGCTGCCGCGCAGTCGACGACGGACACTGCGTTTCATTACCTGACCCACGGCGACAGCTACACCTTCTTCACCAAGGGCTGACCTTCCGCCCGCAGCGAGGTGAGGTCGAGGTCTAGCCAGTCACGCAACCCGGCTTCGCCGGTTTCAGTTACGGACACGATCCTGGCGCCCTCGCCCCTGCGCAGCCAGTCCCGGCTCAGCATCGCAGAGGTAACTGCCGCGCCCAGACTTCCGGCAAGGTGGTTCCGGCGCTCGCTCCAGTCCACGCACGGACGCATGAGCGGCCGGCTGCGCCGCCGCAATTCGCCGACGTCGACACCGAACGCGCCGAACTCCGCTGCGCCACTTGGAGCAAGCGCGTATCCGCCGTCATGCTGGCGTATCAGGTCCCGGTTGGTCAGAGCTTCGGCGACCGCGACCCCGACAGCGCCGGCCAGGTGGTCGTAGCACATCCGCGCCCATCGCAGGTTCTTAGCGCGGGCCGAGCCTTTGAGTGAGCGGACTTCGCCGGCCGGAGAGAGCAGGATGAGGGTCTCGAGCGCATCCGCGACCTGGGCCGACGCGATGGAGTACAGCTGCTGGCGGCCGGCGGCCTGAGCGCGGACAAGCCCGCCGGCCACAAGCTTTTTGAGGTGTGCGCTGGCCAGCGCCCTGGAGATGCCAACGGCCTCTGCCAGCGCTGAGCCGGACTGCGGCTTGCCCCCCAGCAGGCTCAGCAGGATCTGCGCGCGATGGCGGTCGGCCATCAGGCTAGCGACGGCGGAAAGATCAGGTCCCGGGTCCACGGCTCCACGCTACGCCAGGAACTGTCAAATGACGGTTTGACAGTTTCGCAGTTGTCGTCGTTTCCATGCTGAGCCGCTGTCCGGGCGACGGGACCGGGGCGCTGTGGTCGCCTGTCCGGGACGACCGTGGCGGCGGCTTGGCAGAACTTGCAGCCAACGGGGAAGACTTAGCAACACGCGAGCGTCGGCGGGCAGGGAGGGCGGAATGACCGATCTGGTGGCGGGCTGGCCTGCCGGCTTCGTCCGCTCGTTGCGGGTCGAGCCAGGTGCGAAGGTCTCCCTCGCCGAGGATTTCGATCCCGGCCAGCGCTTCGGCGTGCACAAGGGTGAGGATGCCGAGCGCCTGCTGCGGCAAGGCATCGAACTGCTGGCGGAATACCAGGACCGGCTGGCCGCGCAGCGCACCTACGGCGTTCTCGTCGTCTTGCAAGCACTCGACGCAGCCGGCAAGGACGGCACGATCCGGCACGTGATGAGCGGCCTGAACCCGCAGGGCGTGCACGTGTCGAGCTTCAAGGCGCCGTCGGCGGAGGAACTCGACCACGACTATCTCTGGCGGCACGCTCAGCGGCTGCCCGCGCGCGGGGAGATCGCCATCTTCAACCGGTCGCACTACGAGGAGGTACTCGTCGTGCGGGTGCATCCGGACAACCTGGCCCGCGAGATGCTGCCGCCGGATGCCGTCGGCAAAGATGTCTGGAAGCGCCGCTACCGCGAGATTAACGACTGGGAGCACTACCTGGCCGATAACGGCATCCGGGTGGTCAAGCTCTTTCTCAACGTGTCGAAGGACAGGCAGCGAACTCGCTTCCTGCAGCGGATCGACCAGCAGGAGAAGAACTGGAAGTTCTCCGCTAGCGACGTGCGCGAGCGGCAGTACTGGGATGACTACCAGCAGGCGTACTCAGAGATGCTTAGCCACTCCAGTACCGAATGGGCTCCGTGGTACGTGCTGCCTGCCGACCATAAGTGGTTCACCCGGATCTGCGCGGCGGCGGTGCTCGCCCAGACGCTGATCGAGATAAACCCGCAATACCCTGTCCCGGATCCTGCCGCTGCGCGGGAGCTTGCCCGCGCACGGATCGAACTCGAATCAGAGACGCCGGGCGCAGGGCATGCCGGCCGAGGTGCGTCGAAGCCGGTCAAGAAGAACTCCCGCGCAGCGAATTGACTGAATGGTTCATTCAGTCAATACTTACTGTCATGGCAAGACCCACCGCAGAGTCCCGGCTACAGGACATCGCGCTGGCCGGCGCGCGCTGCTTAGCCCGGCTGGGTTATCGCAGGACGCGGATGGCGGAGGTGGCAGCCGCGGCCGGGCTGTCCACCGGGGCCATCTATACCTACGTGGAAAGCAAGGAAGCGCTGCTGCATCTCGTGCTCGCATCGGGTCTGGGCGCGACCGCCGAGGACTTCTCTGCGCTGCCATTGAGCGCGCCTGCCATTGACGTCACCGTCGAGCTGGTCGGACGCGGCTTGATACGTCAGGGAACGACGCCGCTACTGAAGTCGGCCTTGGCGACCGAGTCGCCGGCCGACATCAGGGCGGAACTCGCCGCCGTGGTTGGCGAGCAGTACTCGACGGTGGAGCGGCTTCGGGGCGTGCTTTCGGTCATCGAGGCGTGCGCAGCTGACTTGCCGCAGCTGGAGGAGTTGTACTTCGGCCGCCGCAGACGGGGCCGGATCGACCTGCTGCGCGACTACCTGGAGCGACGCGCCGCGACAGGGCAGCTGAGGTCGCTTCCCGACATGGCCGTCGCGGCGCAGATCGTGACCGAGACCGTTGCCTGGTTCGCGTGGAAGCGGCACGAAGGTCGCGACGCCAGGCGCTTTGACGACGACGCCACCCGACAGACCGTAGTGGAGTTCCTATGCAACGCCCTCCTGCCGCAACCGGACGAGAAATGACGAGCACCGACGTGACCAGTACAGGCGACGTCGGGCCGCCCCGCCCGCTGCTGGCGTCCGGCCGCGACTGCGACATCTTTGCTTACGGTCCCGGCCTAGTCCTGCGCCGGTCCCGGCTCGGCCGGACGCTGGAGCCGGAGGCTCGCATCATGGAGTACGCCCGGCGGCACGGCTACCCGGTCCCAGCCGTCGACCATGTCTCGGCGGACGGCACAGAGCTGGTAATGCAGCGAATCGACGGCCCGTCGATGGTCGGCGCGATAGAGCGCCGGCCCTGGACTGTGCGCCGGCTGGGATCGCTGCTAGCCGCCCTGCACCGCCGGCTGCATGACATCCCCGCGCCTGATTTCGTCCCGGCGGCGCCGATCGGCGAGGGCGACAGGCTGTTGCATCTTGACCTGCACCCGCTCAACGTCCTCATCGGTCCCGACGGGCCGGTAGTGATCGACTGGAGCGGCGCAGCCAGCGGTGACCCGGCCCTGGACGTAGGCATCGCGTGGGTGCTCATGGCTGCCGGGGAAGTTCCGGCGGCCCGCTGGAAGCGACCGCTCACGGCTTACGCGCGGGCGAGGCTAGTCAGCAGCTTCCTGGCCGGGGTCAGCGTTCCGTCTGCAGCGGCTCTCCGCGACCTAGTCGAGTGGAAGGCTACGGATCCGAATATGACCGCCGCTGAGATCGCGCGGATGCAGCGCGTCGCCGGCGACGTCGATGAAGCGAACCGGACTGGCGCATCCGTGCGAGCCGGCACGCCCGGCCAAGCCGGCTTGCCACAACACTAGTCCCGCGACTTTCCCCTACCGTCAGGCCATCGCCTTCTCGGTCGACCCGCGCCGATCGGCCCGGCCGGGATCTGTATCAAGATCTCGGAACCCGTGCTGCTTAAGCCCCTTAACAAACCCTTCCCAGTCCTGCTCAGCATGTTCCAGCCTCACATCGAGCACGCGCAGGCTGTTGTCGACCCGCGATCGCGCCCTGGACCGGGTAGCTCGGCCGATGACGAGGTGGAAGATCGCCTTGGCTGCGCGCGTGCTGACCCCTGGTGCTATGCCGCGAGCAAGCCGGAAGGCGTTGCCCGCCGGGTTGTAGAAGATGGACAAGACAGCTCCCGCGAACTCGACCGTTATCTCGATGACCGGGTCCCAGTGCTCCTGCGCGGCGTCCGTTAGCTGGCTGGCTCCGATCGCCCCGGCTTGCTTGATCACCTCGCGATAGGCCAGGGCGACGGCCTCAGCGCCGTGGTCACCATCGCCGAACACCTCGAGCGTGGGATGAGTCAGGAACTTGTCCAGGACCGCACGATAGTTACCCCACTCCTCCGTGGACCGCAGCTTGATGATGCTCCCGAGCGTGAGCCTCTCGAATGCGGCCGGGGCACTAAGGACTGCTGCGACCTGATCAAAGTTCAGGTTCGAAACGGCCTGGATAAGCTGGTCGGAGTCGGCAAGCCCAGTGTCCGGGAGAGCTCGCCATTCCTGCAGCGCACGGCGCCGCAACGAGTCGCCGGGGGTGAGCAGGTACGACCCAAGCGCATCCGGCAAATTGGCGTTGTAACGCAGATCGGCCAGCTGTTTAATCTCGCTCGCGAACGGCTTAGCCGGATCGTACCGGCGGTCGTCTGGATCGCTGCCGGGGTAAACCACGAACTCCTTGTACACGTCCTCCCGGTTAAGTCTCTCCCCATCCCGCGAGCGTTTCTGCGCCCAGGAAGCCAGGCGTTGCAACTGTTCGCGCAACCCTTCGGAGTCCGCGCCCTGGTGACCAAATTCGTCAGCGAGCAGCGGGATCTCAAGGTCGTCGGAGAGCTTGAGGAACTGCCCGAACGCGTTCGTGAGCAGGCGCCTGGTCTGAGTGGCGTTCTCCTCGTCCTCCCAGGACAGGCGCAAGCATGTCGGGGCGCACTCCTGCAGAACCTGCGTCCATCCTTTCCAGCCACGGTCGCGCTTGGCGAACTTCGGCTCCGTCGCCGGCGACGGTTCGCCGTACAGATACGGGAGCACCACGCGAGAGGTAAGCAAGGTCTTGAAGTCGTCGCGCCTGCTGCCCCGGCGGGCGTAGTCGCTGTAGATAGCTGGATTGTTGTAGAGGTAAGCGCGGTTGATCACAACCTGCTCTGTGTTGACCAGGGCACGGATGTACTCGGCCCGGACGTGCCGCTGCCGCCGACGCTCCACCTGTGCATCGCTTGGCGGCCGGTTGCCGAGCATGTCTGTCAGCAGGTTCTGCGGGACCCACTGATTGTCAAAGACCTGAGGCGAACTGACAATACGCTTCAGATGGTGCGGCGAAGCGGCAAAGAAGTCGACATTACCGTCGCGACGTTTCTCGATGTCTTGCCATTCTTGGCTCATTTGGTCACGCCCCTGCGGTGCCGACCTGTTCGGTCCATTCAGGCCAAAACTGTCCCACTTCGGAGCAGCCTAGTCCAGCCAATCTGTATTAGCCGCGATGCGGGTGACAGATCTGCTGGTTCAGGCCTATATCAGATGTTTTGCCTTAGCTCGCGCGTAAGCAGCTAGCAGGTATCCGTCCGTCAGGTCGCCATCAGCGATCATTTGCTCGAAGGCTGCGAGCGGGGTCGGGAGAATGTCGGTTATGCCTTCGTGGCTATCTGCGGTGCCGTATGACTGCACCTCAGCGAAGAACAGGGCCACCACCGAGCTCTCCGCGCCGGCGTCCGGGTACATATTGCCGAGTTCCACAAGTCGTATCCCGGAGGCGCTGATCTCCTCGGCCAGTTCGCGACGCGCGCTCACCTCAGCATCGGCGTCCATCCCGAACCCGCGCGGTATCTCCAAGTGCCATTGGCGCGTCGCGTGCCGGAAGTGCCGGATCAGGAGCACCTGGCCTTGCCAGACGGGCATGATCACGACACCGGGAAAACTGCCGTCGGGATCTACCATGCGGATGTACGTGCCGAGCGACCCGTCAGTAAACCGGACGGCGTCGCGGAGCAGCAGCAGGTACTGGTCTTGGAACGCCACGCCGACCTCAGCCCATGCGGCAGGCGCTCCGTGTTTCGCCAGCTGATCAGCGACCGTGCGCTCCGCCTCGGCTATCTCGGCTTCCTCGAGCAGGATCCGAAAACCAGCACCGTCTGGGTTCCGGAACAGCTCCGGATGCGCTTTGACGAGGGCGAAGTACTGGGCGCGATCGCTCATGATCCCGTGAGCCTTTCTGCACCGGCGCGTCGGCGTCGCTCTGCCGCGAACACGACGTTTTGCGTCACTGTAGATCACCAGACCGCTAGCAGCTCAGCTATTACGACTGGCGCCGCCGGGCGCTGACCTCGTCGCAGCGCCCGGCGGCCGGTGTCCGCGCGCGGACTAGTCGCGGAAGTAGTGGCCCTTGTCGAGGTCCTCGATGAGTCCGGGCTGCGTGGGCTGCCAGTCCATCAGCTCGCGAGTCAGCGCGCTGGAAGCCGGGCTGTCGAGGCCGATGAAGCCGGCCATCCAGGTGAAGTGCGCAGCGGCGTCTTCGGGAGCCACGCTCGACAGCGGCACGTTCAGGTGCCGCCCGATGACTTCGGCGATGTCGCGGATCGGCACGCCCTCGTCCGCGACGGCGTGCAGTGTCGATCCGGCGGGGGCGTTCTCCACCGCGAGGCGGAACAGATGCGCGGAGTCGAGCCGGTGCACCGCGGGCCACCGGTTGGCTCCGTCACCGATGTAGCCGGCGACGCCCTTGTCGCGAGCGATGCTGACAAGCGTCGCCATAAAGCCGTTGTCGCCGTCGCCGTGGTTCGTCGGGGGAAGTCGCACGACCGACGAGCGGACGCCGCGATCGGCCAGCGAGAGCGTTAGCTCCGCGGTGCCCCACCGGGTGAGCGGTCCTGCGGGCATAGCGTTCCCGGCCGGGCCGAGCTCGTGTCCGTCCTGTTCGGTCGCGAGGCGTCCTGGTGAGACCGCGAGCGTCCCGGAAGCGATGACTAGCGGCCGGTCAGACCCGGCAAGCGCGTCGCCGAATACCTCAACGGCGCGGCGGTCGGCGTCAGCGGCGGACTCGAAGCCGCCTGAGAACGCGATGTCATGCTTGAACGCCAGGTGAATCACGCCATCCGAGGCCGCGGCTGCGTCCCGGAGGACGTCGACGTCGTCCAGCGTGCCGTGCTGTACCTGTGCCCCGGCTTCGGTGAGGGCAGCGGCGGAGGCATCCGAGCGAGCCAGCCCGACGACCTGATGGCCAGCGTTAAGAAGCTCGGAAACGACAGCAGACCCGATCCAGCCGGACGCGCCGGTGATGAAGTAACGCATGTGAAGGACCTCCGTGCCTCGACGGTCCTCAGGGCTTGAGGACGCGGCTAATGTCAGTGACTGACATCAGTCTAACACCCAATGTCAGTCACTGTCGTCCCTCAGCTAGTACGATTCAGGCCATGGGGCGTTGGGAGCCGGACAGCCGGGGCCGGCTGGAGCAGGCGGCGCTCGCGCTCTACGCGGAGCGAGGGTACGAGAACACCACGGTCGCGGAGATCGCCGCGCGAGCTGGCCTGACCGAGCGGACCTTCTTCCGGCACTTCGCCGACAAGCGCGAGGTCCTGTTCTGGGGGGCAGCGACGCTGGAGGCGTTGCTCGTCAGCGCTGTCGAAGCCGCTCCGGAGTCCGCCGCGCCGATTGACACGATCGCCGCCGCACTCGAGGCCACCGGCCCGCTATTCGAGGAGCGCCGCGACGGCGCGCGGCAGCGTCAGCTGGTGATCGACGCCAACGCTGAGCTGCGCGAACGCGAACTGATCAAGCTGGCCTCACTCGCCACTGCACTCGCGGCCGCGTTGCGCCGGCGTGGCGTCGCTGATCCGGCTGCGACACTGACCGCCGAGGCAGGGATCGCGGTCTTCAGGGTCGCCTTCGCGCGCTGGGTCAGCGACAGCGACTCGGGCGGCTTGCCGCGGCTGATCCGAGAGTCCTTGGTCGAGCTGCAGGCCGTAACCGCCGGTCGCTGACCATCGGGCGGCCAGCGAGCGTCAGGCGCCTGCCGCTCACTCACTCCCTCCTGGTTTCCTGGCTTCCTGCGAGACATTTATGGCTTATGTCCTCAACAAACCGGCAGGGAGTCTCGATACCGCCGGCCGCTGGCGGTCTGCGCGCAGGCGGGATGTTGCCAGCCCGCATCAAGCGCTGCGAGCCTGGCAGGCTCCGGCGCTGCCGTGCTGCTGGTCGTGGTGTAGATGATGATCATGCTCGTGACCGTCGGGGCTGCCATCCATCATCTTCAGCATCGGCCCGCCGCCGGTCCGGAAGAAGCGGACGAGCAACGCCGCGGCCACGAGCAGGAAGATGATGTTGAGGACGGTCGTGTAGTTCCACTGAATAGCGTGCTCGGTGACGTGGGCAGCACGTGCCTGCGGGATCAAGCCAAGCGCGCCGAACAGGAACTCGATGATGTAGCCAGCGAGGACCATGGCCGCGTAGAAGATCCCGAGGATGGCCAGCATCATCTGGTCCCGTAGTACTTCCGGTAAATGATCAGGATCGGGATGATGATCAGATCGGCGAAGATGAACGCGGTCACGCCGCCGAAGCTAATCCCGCCATTCCACAGCACTCCGGCGAGCGGGACGTTGCCGATGGAGCAGACGAAGCTCAGCATCGAAATGACCGGGCCGATCAGCGGACCCCAGAGCTTGGCGGCCAGCGGGTGACCGGTCAGGAACAGGTGCCGCCAGAAGCTGTCCGGTACCCAGGCGCCGACCGCGCCGGCGATCAGCAAGCCCCCGACCACGTCCCGGATCACGGCGGCCCATTCCATGACGAAAATGTGGCTCACCGAAGTGAAGCCGCCAGGGCTGACCAGTCGCCGCCGGAAACTCCCGTCGGCGGTGATGCTCATGTCCATGGCGGCGTGGCCCTCCATCGACCCGGCCAGCCCGTGCTCAGCCTGCCTGCGGGCAGCGTCGACTAGCTGCGGCCGGACGTACAGCCGGAACGCTACCGCGACCGCCACGATCATCACGATGCCGCCCGCGTACTCCGCCAGCGTGAACTGCCAGGAGATCAGCAACGCCAGAATGATCCCGAGCTCGATAACCAGGTTGGTGCTTGCGATCTGGAACACCATCGCGGAGGTGAAGCTAGCGCCCTTGCGGAACAGCGACCGGGCCAGTGCGACAGCCGCGTACGAGCATGAGGAGGATGCCGCTCCGAAACCCGTCGCCAGCGCCAGCGTCCTGGGCCTGTCGTCGCCGAGCAGCCGGGTGATGGTCTGCCGCCGCACCAGTGCCTGGACTACCGCCGACAGGCCGAAGCCGAGAATCAGCGACCAGGTAATCTCCCAGGTCATCGTCCCCGCGACAGATAGCGCATGGCCCAGCGCATCCAGGATCCTCATCACTCCCCCATCGGCTGCCTTCGTCATGCCCGGACCCTGAGCGGCCGACTCCCGGCACTGCAGACGATACAATACCCTGGTAGGGTATAAGAATCGGGTAGTTCGCACCTGCCATGCTTCGGTCTAGAAACCTATTACCGCAGGAAACGTGCGCTTGGGGCCCGGCGCAGGCGCAAAACTGACCAGCCGGCTACGACTGGCACCTCAATCTCGATGGCGGTTCCCTCCCGGTGCGCCCGCGGAACCTGACAACGATGCAGTCCGTGTGCCGGATCACTCTCGCCCCCAGCTGGTGTCAAGATCCAGTCACCAGGAATCAGTGCCGATGCCGACTTGTTACCGTCCGCCTGTCTACAGGGCTGCGAGGACGGCCCGGTGCGCCGCCGCGCGGAACTGCCCTGTCTCGGGAAGCTGCCGCTTCGGGTGCACGGCATTGGCAAGCACGACTACGGCGGCGTCGAGCGCAGGGGCGATGAGCATGGAAGTGCCGGTGAATCCGGTATGCCAGAGGGTTCCGTCCGGCCAGCTCCCCCACTGGTCCGGGCGCACCCGCCAGCCGAGTACCCGGGCCTCCGGGTCGGTGCCCGCCTGCCGGCTTGTCATAAGCGCGATCGTCTGCGCGGACAAGACCGGGTGACGTTCCGGCCGCAGCAGGGCGCCGGCGTATCTGCCGAGGTCGTCAGCCGTGCCGAATAGCCCGGCGTGACCGGTGACGCCACCGAGGGCGAACGCGTTGCCGTCGTGCACCGCGCCCCACGCCAGTGCCAGGCCTGGTGCGCTGGTCTCCGTCCGCCTCGGTCGCCGCGATCTGCTCCAGCGGGGCACGCGGCAGGTAACCGGTCGACGTCATAGCAAGCGGCCCGGCGATCTCGCGGGCGAACAGCTCGGCCAGCGGCTCTCCTGCGCATGACTCGATCGCCCAGCCGAGCAGCATGAAGCCGACGTCGCTGTAGCTCACCGGCCCGACGGCAGCATCAGCGAGCTCGGCGATGACAGCCTGCCTGATCTCGGCCGGGCTGGCGCACGTCAGGTAATACTGGCGGAACGGCACTAGCCCTGCGATGTGCAGCAGGCAGTCGCTGATCGTCACCGGAGACGCCGGCGCTCCGGGCAGCCAGCGGGTGATCGGTCGTCGATGCTCCACTTGCCGCGCTGGTGCAATAGCAGCACGAGCGGGAGCGTGGCGACCACTTTGGTCAGCGAGGCGAGGTCGAACAGCGTGCCGGACTCGGCCGGGACGGGGGCCTGGCTTTCTCCGGCAGTGGCCCGCGTCAGCTTTGCCCAGCCCCCGGCTGCCTGGTAGGCGATTGCCGCCGATGTGCGCACCTGCATGGCCAGGCCAGGCGGAAAGCCGGCGATGAGGTTGCGCAGCAACAGCTGCGATACGGCCGGGTAGCCGTCGGCTGGCCGGCCCGGCAGTCCCTGATAGGTCACGGCTAGCCGCGGCGGCGGTACTTGCCAGCCGGGTGCCACGGCCTTGACCAAGCGCACCTCGTTCGCCTGGTACTCCGGCTCGACCCGGCTACTGCCGTCGGGCTCGAAGCCGGCCCGCGCGTAGAAGCGGCGGGCGCGCTCGTTGGCCTCGAAGACGTGCAGAGCGACCGTACTGTAGCCGTCGTCCGCCAGCCGCTGCTCCGCGTGCCGGAGCAGCGCCTGCCCGGCGCCCTGGCCCGCCGCCCCAGGATCGACGTAGAGCCCGAAGACGTAGCCGCCCGCCTTTTCATCGGGCGACGTTCCGTACCTGACGAAGCCGATCACCCGACCCGCCCGCTCACCGACGTCGGTGGCGCCCTGGGCTCGACGCTCAATCAGCTCGGCAAGCCAGCGAGCGGTCTTGTCGTGATCGAGGCCCGCGAGAACTGAGTCGGGCACGACGCCCGGATAGGCCTGCCGCCACGCGCGAATGAATACCTCAGCCATCGCCGCGGCATCGCCGGGCACCGCTGGCCGGATCACCGGCCGCGCTGGCTGAGGCGACTGGTCTGCTGGCTGAGTCATGCACGCTCACCCGGCACGCCGCCAGTCTCGGCCGGCACACTGCCGGTCTCGGCGGGCAGGACCGGTTCCAGCGGCAGCCCGGCCCGATAGCACGCCGCCTCATGCGCGCCGGTCACTATCTCGAGCGGCGGCTCCTCGGTCAGGCATCTGTCGATCCTGATCGGGCAGCGCGGAGCGTACGGGCAGCCGGTCCGCGCGCTGGCCGCCACCAGGTTCTCGCCGGGATCCAGCGGGCGGTCGGTGCTCACGTCGGCGCTATCTTCCAGGCCGCCGAGCAGACTGCCGTCAGGATGCGGTTCGGGCACGGCCGTCAGCAACGCCCGCGTGTACGGATGCAGAGGCTCGGACATGACCGGCTGCCACGGTCCGCGCTCCACGAACCGGCCCGCGTACATGACCCCGATCTGGTCGCTGAGTTGCCGGATCACCGCCATATCGTGGCTGATGAACAGATACGACAGGGCCAGGTCCTGACGCAGCCTGGCGAGCAGGTTCACGATGCCGGCTCGGACCGAGACGTCAAGCGCTGACGTTGGCTCATCCAGGACGAGTATCTGCGGCTCCGCGGCGAGGGCCCGGGCAATCGCCACTCGCTGCGCCTGCCCGCCGGACATCTCGTGCGGAAGCCGGCTGGCGAACTGCGGCCCGAGGGACACCATGTCGAGCAGCTCGGCGACCTTCGCCACTGCCTGCTTCTTGCCCGGCACCCGGCGGTGCACGAGCAAGACCTCGGTGAGCGCGCTGGAGACCGTCAGCCGGGGGTTCAGCGAGGAGAACGGGTCCTGCGAGACCAGTTGCAGGCGGCGCGCTCGCTCTGGGCGCCCGAAGCTCGTCACTGGCTGTCCCTGGAGCAGCACTGTGCCGGCCGTCGGTCGTTCCAGGCCCACGAGCAGCCGGGCGAGCGTCGACTTCCCGCATCCGCTCTCGCCGACGACGCCCAGGCAGCTGCCTTCGGCCAGGTCCAGAGAGACTCCTGCGAGCGCGGTACTCTGCTGGCCCGCGCGGCTGGCTGGCGGGTAGACCTTGACGAGGCCAGCTGCTGACAATACCGGGGCAGCTGCCGCATTTGGCGTCGCTGGCGGCTGCGCGGGGGCGCTCATGGCCGCCACTCCGCCGGAGGCACGAAGCAGGCCGCCTCGACGCCGGACGGCCGCTCTTGCAGGACCGGCTCGGCCTGCGTGCAACCGGTCAGCGCCTGCCGGCACCGGGATGCAAACGAGCAGCCAGCAGGGAAGCTGCCGGGCTCGGGCGGCGAGCCGGGGATCTGGCCGAGGACAGCGCGCTCGCCGGTCGTCGACGGGACAGCGTCCAGCAGCGCGGCTGTGTACGGATGCTGCGGGGCGCTGAAGATAGCAGCTGTCGGGCCGACCTCCACGACACGCCCCGCGTACATGACGGCTAGTCGCTGTACGAACTGCGCGGCAACGCCGAGATCGTGCGTGACCCACAGCACCGCGAGGTTCCTGGCCCGCTGTATCCGGGCGACCAGCGCCAGGATCTGCCGCTGAATGGTCACGTCCAGCGCGGTGGTCGGCTCGTCCGCGAGCAGCAGCCGGGGATTACCCGCGAGGGCCCCGGCGATCATTACCCGCTGGCGCATGCCACCGGACAGCTCATGCGGGTATGACCTGGCCAGCCGGGCCGGGTCGGGAAGCTGCACCTCGGCAAGCGCGGCCACGGTGCGCTGGTCAGCCTCGCGACGGTGCACCCCGTGCGCCCGCAGGCCCTCGGCTATCTGCTCGCCGACTCGCTGGAGCGGATCGAGGGACGTCATCGGGTCCTGGTAGACCATAGCGATCTCGCTGCCGCGCAATGCGCGCAGCTTGCGGTCCGGTGCGCCGACAAGCTGCGTGCCGCCGAGGGTGACCGAACCGCCCGTGACCGCCACCGGGCTGGCAAGCAAGCCCATCACCGCGAGCATGGTCAGCGACTTGCCCGAGCCGCTCTCGCCGACCAGGCCGACTCGCTCCCCCGGCCGGATGTCCAGGCTGACGCCGCGCACCAGCTCCGTCACCCCCGACCGGGTCTGCAGGCCGACGGACAGGTCGCGGATCGCCAGCACCGGTTCCGCGGACGTGACGTCGCGGTCCGTCATCAAGGTCGTGTCCATCAGTTGTTCGCCGTCGAAGGGTCGAGTGCGTCCCTGAGCCCGTCGCCTGTCAGCGTGAAGCCGAGTACCAGCAGCACCACTGCAATCGCCGGGAACGCAAGATTCCACCAGGCAATCCCGGCGATGTTGGTGCCGTCGCTGACCATGAGCCCGAGCGTCGCGGCCGGCGGCGGCGGGCCGAGGCCAAGGAAGTCGAGGCTGGCTTCGATGAGCACGGCCCAGCCAAGGGCCAGCGTCACCTGAACTGCGAGAATCCCGCCGACGCCGGGCAGAACGTGCCGGAACAAGATCCGCATCCGGGAGAACCCGAGGACCTGGGCCGCCTTGACGTAGTCCGCGTTGCGGATGGCCAGCACAGGTCCGCGCACTACCCGGATGAAGATCGGCGTGTAGCTGACACCGACCGCGATGGCGGTGTTCTGCCAGCCGGCTCCGAGCCCGCTGACGATCGCGAGCGCCAGCAAGATCGACGGGATCGCGAAGATCAGGTCAGCGATGCTTGTCACGACGCTGGAGATCACGCCGCCGAAGTACGCCGGCGGCCACGCCACCGAGCGTGCCGAATACCGCGCAGATGGCAACCGCGAGCAAGGCTGTCTGCAGCGACAGCACAGTGCCGGCCATGACCCGGCTGAGAACGTCGCGGCCGTACTGGTCGGTGCCGAACAGATGCCCAGCCGAGGGCCCGCGCAGCGTCGCAGCCGGGTTCTGCGCGTCCGGGCTATCGGGCACGAGGCCTGCGAGTGACGCCAGCCCGGCCAGGACCATGACGGCGAGAATGATCAATCCAGCGCGGCCGCTGGGCTGACGCCACAGGCGCGCGCCCAGACCGCGGCGGCCGGCCACAGGCCGGGTCACCGCCACCGGTTCGGCTGCTGCTAGCTGCGCCATCAGGCCCGCAACCGGGGGTCGACGACCGCATACAACACGTCAGTCAGCAGATTGACGAGGATGAAGCCGAGCGCAAAGACCAGCGTGACGCCCTGGGCCACTGCGTAGTCGGCTTCGGTAACCGATGTCAGGAGCAGGCGGCCGAGGCCCGGCAGCACGAAGATCTGCTCCACGACGACGGTACCGCCCAGCAGGTAGCCGAACTGGATCCCGGACATCGTCAGGATCGGGATCATCGCGTTGCGCAAGACATGTTTAATGATCACCAGGCGCGGCTGCAGGCCCCTGCCACGGGCGGCCCTGACAAAGCCCTGCTTGGCCACGTCGAGCATCGCTCCCCTGGTCGTCCGCAGGATGGCGGCGCCGATGCCCAGGCCGAGCGTGAGAGCGGGCCAGAAGATCTGCTGGATGTTGAGCCACGGGTTGGATGCCAGGCTGGCGAATCCCTCCGATGACGGGAAGTAGTGAAACACCGCCGCGAGCAGGGCAACCAGGCCGCTGCCGATCACGAAGCTAGGTATGCCAAGGCCGGCCAGCGCCACCGCCCTGGCTGCTCGGTCCGCAGGCCGGCCCGGCAAGCGCCGCAGCGATCGCCCCGGCCCCGACGCCGACCACAAGGCCGATCAGCATCGCCGCGACGGCCAGCTCCAGGGTGACCGGCAGCGCAGCGGCGATCAGGGAGGTAACGGTCCGGCCGCTCTGGTCGGATACCCCCATGTTTCCGTGCAGCAGGGCACCAGCCCACTGCGCGAACTGCTGGGGTAGCGGCTTGCCGATTCCGTAGAAGTGCGCCAGGTCCGCGTACTGGGCCTTGGTGAGCAGGCCGGCGTTGACGCCGAGGCTGGCGGTGATCTGGTTGCCGGGCAGGAGCCGCAGCACGAGGAAGACGATGATCGCCACGCCGACGAGAGTTAGCGCGGCCTTGCCGATACGGGCGGCGATTCGCAGCGCCAGCGCCCAGCCGCGCCTGCGGGCGGAACCAGTGGGCAGGCGCCCGGCCATGGGCCGGGCGCCTGCTTGCTCAACTGTCATGAACTAGAACTCTCCGGCAGTTTGCTGCCGATCTCAGGAGACCGTGGTCGTCGCCAGTGCGGTCAGCTGCTCGTTGGGCAGCGGCGTATAGCCGTGCACATTGTTCGCAAGTACCGTGTAATCGTAGCTATCGAACAGCCAGATCCAGACCGCGTGATCCACTAGATAGCTGGTGATCTGCGAGTACAGGCTGGCCCTGGTGGCCGCCGACGGATTCTGGTCGGCGTTGGTGAGCATGCTCGCCAGCGTTGAAGACGAGTAGCCCGATGGCACGCCTAGATTGGCGCCCGGCCCGAAGTACCGCCCGTACATGATGTACGGATCGGGGTTCGCGCCGTTCTCGGCGAACGCGGCCTGGAAGTCGCCCTTCAGCCAGCGCTGGATGTAGTCGTCCTCGCCGACGTTCTGGATGGTCATATGGATCCCGACCTTGGCCAGGTCACCCTGCGCGGTCACGGCCTGCGCCTCGCTCGTCGCGTCAAGCGAGTCCGCGATCATCGCGGTGAAGCTGAAGCCCTTGCTCATCCCGGCCGCCGCCAGGTAGTGCTTGGCCAGCGTCAGGTTCTGCGTCCCGCAGATGCCAGCGGCCGGGCTCGGCGCGTACGGGCCGAGCGGCACCGGGCCGACGACCTTGCCTTCGCCGAGCGCGGCGTTGGCCAGGATGTCAGTGCGGTTGAGCGCGCACTGGATGGCCAAGCGGGCGTCAGTGTTGGCCAGCGGGCCGGTGCGCGACTGCAACATCAGCGCCCGGTAGTTGAGGTCGAGCTCCTTGTCGACCTGCAGGCTAGTGCCGGTCAGCGTCTTGACGACCTGCGGCTCCGTGAGCATGCCCATCTGGACGGTCCCGGCCTGCAAGGCCGATGCGATTGACTGCTCGTCCGGGATGGTGCGGAAGATGAGCTGCTTGATCTTCGGCGCACCGCCCCAGTAGCCGGGGTTGGCTGCCAGGGTCAGCGAGTTATTGGGCGACCAGGAGACGAACTTGAACGGCCCGGTGCCGTCTGGCTTCGACGCGACCGTCCCGGCTGCGATGGCCTTGGACGACAGGATCGCCAGGTTGGTCGTCGTGAGCCCGTACAGGATGGAGAAGTCCGGGTGCGATAGCTGCAGCGTGACCGTGTCCGGCGTGGGCGTTGTGATCGTTGTCACGGTGCCGATGTTGGAGGCCGCCGCGGCGCCGGTCTTGGGGTTCAGCACTCGCTCCAGCGAGGCCTTGACGTCGGCCGAAGTCAGCGCGCTGCCATCGTCGAACTTGACGCCCTTGCGCAGCGTGAAGGTCACGCTCTTGCTGTCGCTGCTGAACGACCAGCTTGTCGCGAGGTCCGGCACTACCTTGAGGTTGGCGTCAAGAGTCACCAGCGGCTGATACACCAGACCAAGCGCCTGCAGGTCGAGGAAGTTCGTGGCGACCTGCGGGTCCAGCTTCTGGACACTCTGAGTGTTCGCGACGACGAAGGGCGTGCTGGCAGCCTGGCTGCCAGATCCCGAGCTGGGCGTGCCTGAGCTGCAGGCGGCCAGACCGAGAGCTGCTGCGAGCAGCACCGCGGCAGGAGCGCCCCGCCGCGGCAGTGAAGCGAAGGGCATAGTCCCTCCAGGGGCGGCGGCGCATGCTGCGCCATATTGGGGAACCCGGGGCCCGGGAAAGCGGTCCAGCGGGTCTTAAGTGGGTCCGGACCGGGCAGGGCGCCCGAGCGCCCGGCTCGTTGGTTGTAAGGATGTTACGAGTGAGATGTTCTAGATGTCAACAAGCAACATGATGACCGGGGGCCCGGTGTTTCTGGCCCGGTACTTCTGACCCGGCCGAGGCTAGCTGGCCGGGTGCCGCCGTCCTCGCCTCGTCCGCTTCGCCTGGGCTGCCTCGTAGGTTCGTTCCAGGGCGCTCCGGCTGGCCGGCAAGTCGTGCTGTGCAAGCACGACGAACAGGCAGTCCACCACGGTGAGCTGCGCGATCCGGCTGGTCATGGCACCCGAGCGGAACGCCGTCTCGCGTGCCGCCGTCAGCAGCACAAAGTCCGCCGTCGTCGTGATCGGCGAGCGCGGGAAGTTGGTGATCGCGACAGTCCGGGCGCCGTGGCCGCCTGCCTCGCGCATGGCATCGATCGTGTCGGCGGTTGTGCCGGTATGCGACAGCGCCACGACGACGTCGTCAGCACCTAGCAGCGCCGCGGAAGTGATTGCCATGTGCGGATCTGGCCAGGCGAATGCGGGCTTGCCGATGCGCTGAAGCTTCTGCTGCAGGTCCAGGGCCACGTAGCCGCTGGCACCCACGCCGTAGATGTCGATCCTGCGGGCGCTGGCTAGCACGTCCACGACCTGGACGAGCGTGTCGATGTCCAGGTGCCTGGCGGTGTCGGTGACGGCCCTGGCATCCGCGCGCGCGATCTTAGCCGCAATCGTCGCAGCGTCATCGTCGGGCGCGATGTCGTGTGATGGTTCCAGGCCAGCGCCACGGTCGGCGTGGGCAGCCGCAGCTGCGAGGGCTATCCGCAGCTCCGGATAGCCACGCAGGCCGACGGCACGGCAGAACCGGACGACCGTAGTGGCCGACGTGTCGCATAGTGCCGCCAGTTCTGAGATCGCCTGCATCGCTGTGCCGTACGGATCGGCTAGGACCTGGCGCGCCACCCGCTGCTCCACCGGCGCGAGGTTCGGTAGCAGCGCCCGCACGGTGACGAGGATGTCGTCGCCCGCGTCCGGGGCTGATGGCTCGCCGGATCCGGGATGCCGCCTGGTTTCTTGCACACTCACGCGATCCAGCGTCTGGCCGGCTTCGGTCACCGCCGCCTCCCCGGTCACCGGCCTGTCGGCCGACTATCGTGTCACGCCATCTGCCGCCGCAGCGGCAAGTGCCGCCCGGACGCTACCGCCGGCTGCGGCCAGTACTTCGGCGGCCGATTCCGGCGTTAGCCCGGCCAGCAGGCACAGCATCGCGAGCCGCAGATCGCCCTCACAACGATCGAGCTCGGCGCGGCAGGCGGCCTCGCTGGCGCCCGATATCTCCGTCAGTATGAGCACCTGGCGCAGGCGCAGCTTCTCGTTCGTGCCCAGCAGCGAGACCATGAGGTTCGAGTAGGTCCGGCCCAGCTTGATCATAACGGCCGTGGACAGCGAGTTAAGGATCAGTTTCTCGGCGGTGCCAGCCTTGAGCCTCGTCGATCCGGCAATTGCCTCAGGACCGGTGTCAGCCAGCAGGCTGTAGTCCGCCAGCGCGGCCAGCGGGGCGGACGGGTTGCTGCTGACGAGGACGCTGACTGCGCCGGCCGCGCGCGCCCGGCGCAGGGCGCCGGCCACGTACGGGGTCTGGCCGCTCGCCGACAAGCCGATCGCCACGTCGGCGCCAGTCAGCCCGGCGGCCGCCCTTTCCCCTAGCGAGTGACGGTCCTCGGCACCCTCGATAGCTTGCGCCACGGCGGCCTCGCCGCCCGCGTGGTGGGCGACGAACATGCCAGGATCGACGCCGAAGGTCGGGACGACCTCAGCGGCGTCCAGCACGCCGATCCGCCCCGACGATCCGGCCCCGAAGTAGTGCACATGGCCGCCGTCCCGGAGACGGCTCACAGTGATATCGACGACCTCGGCGAGTACCGGAAGGACAGCCGCCACCGCTCCGGCCACCATGCAGTCCTCGGCGTTCAGCAGTTGCAGCACTTCCAGGGTCCCCACGGTGTCGATCTCCGTGGTGCGTTCGTTACGCATCTCGGTTCTCGGCAGCAGTGGCCAGGACGCGGCTGCTGGCTGCTCTGTCTGCGATTCTGCGGGCACCGCCGCTCTCCTCAATCCGTTACTCAGGGGCGACGGCCCATGTTACTGTTTTCCGTCGTGAGTTCCAGACTAGTTGCATATTCACATCCCCGCCGGGCCCGGGTGCTCGGTTGCATGTCAGGGACCTCGGTCGATGGCATCGATGTCGCGTGCGTAGACCTCGAGCTCGATGGCGATGAGCTCAGCCTCGACTACCTGGGCGTGCTAAGCATCCCGTTCGACGGCGCACTTCGCGAGCGGATCGTGGCGGCGCTGCCCCCAGGCCAGCCCGGCGCGGGCGAGCTGTGCCAGCTGCACGCCGAGCTCGGCAGCGCGTACGCCGATGCCTTCGCGGCAGCCGCAGGCGAGCTGTGCCGGACAGGCCGACATCGCCGTGCTGCACGGCCAGACGTTCTTTCACTGGGTAGACGACGCCGGCCGCGCCCTCGGCACGCTTGCAGCTCGGCAACTCCGCCGAAGTCGCAGAACGGACGGGCCTGCCGGTGATCTCCGACTTGCGCAGCCGCGACCTGGTCGCGGGCGGTCAGGCGGCGCCGATGGTCGCCATGTTCGACCAGCTGCTGCTGGCCGGGCGGCCAGGGCCAAGCGCCGCGGTGAACCTCGGCGGCATCGCGAACCTGACCGTGGTGCGAAGACGGCCGGGTGCTCATCGCCTACGACGTCGGCCCGGCTGGCGCGCTGATGGATCCGGCCGCGTCGTGGGCGACCGGCGGCGCGCAGCAGTTCGACGTCGGCGGTGCGATCGCCGCGCGGGGAACCGTGAACCCGGAGCTGCTTGCCCGGTTGAGGGCTGAGCCGTATTACCTGCTGCCACCACCGCGCAGCACGGGCCGCGAGCTGTTCAATGCCCCGTACCTGCGCGCCATGCTCGACGGCATTCGCCGGAGCCGGCGCCCGAAGATATGTCAGCGACCGTTACCAGGCTGCTGGTCGAGCTGCTGGCCGGTGCCGCGGAAAAGCACGGGCTGACCGAGCTCATCTTGTCAGGCGGCGGCAGCGCCAACCCGACGACGATGCGCTGGCTGCGTGCTGCCGTGCCGGGCGCAGCCGTATTGACCACCAGCGATCTCGGCATCCCTGCGCAAGCCAAGGAAGCCGTCGCCTTCGCCGTACTCGGGTTCCTGAGCTGGAACGGCCTGCCCGGTTCCGTCACCGCGGCGACTGGCGCGCGGCACCCGGCGATTCTCGGCTCGATCCAGCCTGGCGCCCAGCCGCTGATAATGCCGGAGCCAGCCGCTATGCCACCGCGGTGTTTGCTCATCAGCCAGGGCTGAACCCGGGACCGTGCGCCGGGACGGGAACTGACGACTGATCAGGGCTGGACGACGATCCGGCCAGCGGTCTGTCCTGTTTCCGTCATGCGGTGCGCGTCCGCCGCGGCAGTCAGCGGCAGCCGCGCGCCGATGCGAGGCCGGAGAGTCTGCTCGGCCAGCGCAGAGTTGATCGTTCGGGCTGCGGCCGCCAGGTCGCTCGCCGATGCGTTCGGTGATCGAGAAGCCGTGCAGGCTGATGTCGCGCCGGTAGTAGTCCCGCGCCGGGAAGACGCTGCCAGCGATCATGAGCGGCCGTAACGATGACCCGGGCGCCTACCGCCAGAAGCGGGAAGATCGCAGCGAGGTCCTGGTGCCCCGAGGTATCCCAGTAGACGTCGGCTCCGGTCGGCACTGCGTCAGCGAGCTTGGTCAGCAAGTCGCTATCGCGATAGTCGAATACCTCGCGGGCGCCGCTCTCCCGGCACCAGCCAGCGTCCGCTTCGGCCGCTGTGGCGATGACATGCGCGCCGGACGCAGCGGCGAGCTGGACGGCGGCGCTGCCGACCCCTCCTGCGGCTCCGCCGATGATGACTGTCTCGCCCTGGCGGACGCGCGCCTCGCGGAACAAGCCGAGCCAGGCAGTGCCCGCCGTATGCAGCACCGCTACCGCCTGCAACGGATCGACGCCGTCCGGCAGCTGGTACAGGCGCTCGGCGTCGACTACAACGTGCTGCGCGAATGAGCCCTGCCGGCCAGCCTGGCCCATGCTGTTGCACCAGACCCGGTCGCCATCGGCGAAAGCAGCGGCACCCGGACTGGCCTGCGCCACCATCCCGACCATGTCACGGCCGATCACGAACGGAAACTGGATCGGCGTCCGGTACGCGCCCGACCGGATCAACGTGTCCACGTTATCGACTGCTAGCGCTTCTGTCTGCACCAGGACATCGGTCGGGCCGAGTGCGGGGACTGGCAGCTCGCCGACCTCGATGCGGTCGGGCGGCCCCAGCTCAGTGATGTATGCCGCTAGCGTCTCCATGGCTTGCTCCTCGCACCGGGATGGAAGAACTGGCCCGCGCTGATCGGGCAGTAGCTGGCGATTAGTACCATCTTGCCCTGCTCGCCAGGGGCCGGCAGGCTGGCGCTCATCCCATGCCCGCCCGGCATGCAGCCAATCCCCGGGCCCGCTCGGGCCAGCGCGCCCGCCTCTCACGCCGCGGACCGGCTAGACTTGATTCATTCTAAAAAATGGGCGAGACTTCACACCGTGCCCAGCCCGTCGGACTTCGAGCGCCTGCTGCGCGGGGCCGCCTTGCGAGTGACGCGTCCGCGGGTCGCGGTGCTGGCCGCGGTATACGACCATCCGCACGCCGACACTGACTCGATCATCAGCGTCGTGCGTGAGGATCTCAGTGAGGTGTCCCACCAGGCGGTCTACGACGTGCTCCGCGCACTGACCGTCGCGGGCCTGATCCGGCGAATCCAGCCGTCGGGCTCGGTGGCGCGTTACGAGTCGCGGGTCGCGGACAACCATCACCACATCGTGTGCAGGACGTGCGGTGCGATCGTCGACGCGGACTGCGCCGTGGGAGACACGCCCTGCCTGACCGCGTCCGACGACAGCGGTTACGCGATCGACGAGGCCGAGGTCATCTACTGGGGCACCTGCCCCGAGTGCTCGACAGCAGCGAGTTCCTGAGCACACCCTGCGATTCTGGAAGGATTCCCGTGTCTGACAGTCCCGACGCCGTCGTTGGCGAGATGAACGAGGAAAGCGGAGCGTGCCCGGTCGCGGCCGCGCGCCCCAACCACCCGACTGAGAGCGCGGGGAACCGCGTCTGGTGGCCGAACCGGCTGAACCTGAAGATCCTCGCCAAGAACCCCGACGTGGCTAATCCCCTGGGCGGGACGTTCAATTACGCCGAGGGGTTCAAGACCCTCGATCTCGGCCGCCGTGAAGAGGGACATCGAGGAGGTGCTCACCACCTCTCAGGACTGGTGGCCGGCCGACTTCGGCCACTACGGCCCGTTCATGATCCGGATGGCGTGGCATAGCGCCGGCACCTACCGCATCAGTGACGGCCGGGGCGGCGCCGGAGCCGGGCAGCAGCGCTTCGCGCCGCTCAACAGCTGGCCGGACAACGGGAACCTTGACAAGGCACGCAGGCTGCTCTGGCCGGTCAAGAAGAAGTACGGCAGCAGGCTGTCCTGGGCTGACCTGATGATCCTGACCGGCAACGTTGCCCTCGAGTCGATGGGCTTCAAGACCTTCGGTTTTGCCGGCGGCCGGGAGGATGTCTGGGAGCCTGACGAGGACGTCTACTGGGGTCCCGAGGACAGCTGGCTCGGAGACGAGCGCTACACCGGCGACCGTGAGCTAGAGAACCCGCTGGCTGCAGTTCAGATGGGCCTCATCTACGTGAACCCGGAGGGCCCGAACGGCAACCCGGACCCGCTGGCCGCCGCCAGGGACATCCGCGAGACGTTCCGCCGCATGGCGATGAACGACGAGGAGACCGTCGCGCTGATCGCGGGCGGGCACACCTTCGGCAAGACCCATGGCGCAGCCAACCCGGAGCCCTACGTCAGTGCCGAGCCCGAGGGCGCGCCGCTTGAGGAGCAGGGCCTGGGCTGGAAGAACAGCTACCGCAGCGGCAAGGGCAGGGACGCGATCACCAGCGGCATCGAGGTCACCTGGAGCCCGACGCCGACCAAGTGGAGCAACAGCTTCCTGGAGATCCTGTTCGGCAATGAGTGGGAGCCCGACACCAGCCCGGCAGGCGCGCATCAGTGGGTGGCCAAGGACGCCGAGGCGATCATCCCGGACCCTGAAGAGCCGGAGAACCCGGCGCTGCGTCGCAAGCCGACCATGCTCACGACGGACCTGTCGCTCCGTCTCGACCCGATCTACGAGCAGATTTCACGGCGCTTCCTGGAGCACCCGGATGAGTTCGCCGACGCGTTCGCCCGCGCCTGGTACAAGCTGACGCACCGTGACATGGGTCCGGTCGTCCGTTACCTGGGCCCCGAGGTCCCGACCGAGGTGCTCCTCTGGCAGGACCCGCTGCCGGCGGTCACGCACGAGCTCATCGACCCGGCGGACGTCGCCGAGCTCAAGAGCCAGATCCTCGCCTCCGGGCTGTCGGTCAGCCAGCTGGTCTCCACCGCCTGGGCATCGGCCGCTACGTTCCGCGGCAGCGACAAGCGCGGCGGGGCTAACGGGGCGCGAATCCGCCTCGAGCCGCAGAGCGGCTGGGAGGTCAATAACCCGGACGAGCTGGCGACTGTGCTGGGGACCCTGACCGGGGTCCAGGAGGCCTTCAACGCCGCCCAGACTGGGGGCAAGCGGGTCTCACTCGCCGACCTGATCGTTCTCGGCGGCGGCGCGGCTGTCGAGCAGGCCGCCAGGAGTTCCGGCTACGACATCGAGGTGCCGTTTCACGCCGGCCGCGCCGACGCGCTGCAGGAGCAGACCGACGTGGAGTCCTTCGCGGTGCTCGAGCCGACAGCGGACGGGTTCCGCAACTATCTCGGCAAGGGCCACCGGCTGCCTGCCGAGTACCTGCTGCTCGACCGTGCGAACCTGCTGAGCCTGAGCGCACCGGAGCTGACTGTGCTCGTCGGCGGGCTGCGCGTGCTAGGCGCGAACTTCCAGCACTCCCCGCTGGGCGTGCTCACCGCTACCCCGGAGGCGCTGACCAACGACTTCTTCGTGAACCTGCTCGACATGGGCACCACGTGGACGCCGGCGTCCGCGGACGCGCAGACCTTCGAGGGCCGCGACGTCGCATCGGGCGAGCTCAAGTGGACCGGCAGCCGCGTCGACCTCGTCTTCGGCTCGAACTCCGAGCTGCGGGCGCTCGCCGAGGTCTACGCGAGCGACGACGCGAAGGAGAAGTTCGTGCACGACTTCGTGGCCGCGTGGGGCAAGGTCATGAACCTCGATCGGTTCGACCTGAGCTGATCCAGGCTGGTCAGGCCGGCCGACCACTTGCCGGGCCGCCGGCCTGACTACGCCCTGCCTCGCCTGACGACTGCCCCCGCCGGGTCCGCGAGAAATTGACCAGTTTCGCCCGCAGTGGTGCGGGTGTCCGGGTTACTCTCTAGGTCGCTAAGTAAAGCAGCAGTAATCGCTCCCTGTGCTGCTAGTAACAAAGATCTAGAGAGAGCAGGCTTTTGTCCGCGCTGCCACGATTGACGGCGGCAGCCGGCCCGGTTCCCCGGCCACAGGCACGTATCCGAGTCGGCGCCATCACGGCCGTCGCGCTCGCTGTCGCCGCTACTGTGCTCGCCGCCATCACGGCATCGGCGATGGCCGGCAAGCAGAGCCCCCTGAAGGCCGCTATGGCCGAGCTGTTCAGCTCCTACGGCGTGGCCAACGGCCTGATCGGCAGCACCTGGTGGCAGTCCGCGGTAGCACTGTCGACCGTGGAAACCTACGAGCAGACCACCGGGGACACGAGCTTTCACGCCGCGGTAACGCAGGCTTTCGCGCTCAACTCCGGCGGCAAGTTCGAGAACAGCTCTGACGATGACACCGCCTGGTGGGGGCTGGCCTGGCTGCAGGCCTACGACATGACCCGCGACCAGTCGTACCTGTCGATGGCTGAGACCGACGCCAACTACATCCACGAGGACTGGGACAGCACGTGCGGCGGCGGGGTGTGGTGGCAGCGCGACCCGCGGTCATACAAGAACGCGATTTCCAACGAGCTGTTTCTGGAACTGACCGCCTGGCTGCACAACAGCATTCGCACAGACACCAAGTACCTTGCCTGGGCGCAGGCTGAGTGGTCCTGGTTCGACGGCAGCGGGATGATCAACAAAGACGATCTGATCAATGACGGCCTCGACAACAACTGCATGAACAACGGCCAGCCCACCTGGACCTACAACCAGGGAGTGATCCTGGCCGGGCTCGCCCAGCTGTATCAGGCGACCGGGAACCGCGCGCTGCTGACCGAGGCCGAGAACCTCGCCGCGGCCGCGGTCGGCCATCTCGCAGCCGGCGGCGTACTGAACGAGCCGTGCAAGACTGACGCATGCGCTGACCGGTTCGGTACTTCTGCGCAATCGTTCAAGGGCATCTTCGTCCGCGACCTTAAAGTCCTGGCAGTGACTGCTCACACGAACCAGTTCAACGGATTCTTCAAAGCGCAAGCCCGGTCCATCGAGACACACGACATCACAGCCCAGGATCAGTTCGGCGTGTACTGGGCCGGGCCGATTGCTGGCGTTACGCCGTCAAGCCAGGCCAGTGCGCTGGACGCGCTGGTGGCGGCTGTCAACTTGCCGTAGATCGGCCGTGCGCTGGCCAAGAGATCTAGCCAGCCAGTGCCCGTTCCCGGCCGGATGGACTTTTTTTTTACATCATCAGACCGAGCCCGCCATCGACGACGAGCGTTTGCCCGGTGGCGTACGGCGTGCTGATCAGTGCGAGGCAGGCCGCCGCGATGTCTTCGGCCGTCGCGACACGATGCAGGGGCGCCAGCCGTTCCACGCCGGCTTTGCGGTCGTGCCAGTCCGCGCTCCAGGGCGTGGCGACCAGTCCCGGTGCGACCGCGTTGATGCGGACGCCGTTACCGGCGAACTTGGCCATGATCGCGGTGAGGTGGTTGAGCGCCGCTTTGGAGACGGCGTAGGGCAGCGAGCTGCCGGTCTGCCGGACACCGGCGAGAGACGTTATGTTGACGATCCAGCCGTCGCCCGCCTCGCGCAGCAGCGGCAACGCGGCCTGGCTGACCAGGAACGTCCCGACGACATTCGTGCGCAGGACCTGGTCCCAGTGATCCGCGGTGACGCCATCGAGGTCGTGCAGCGGGACGTCGATCGTGCGGCCAGCGTTGTTTACCAGCCCGTCGAGCCGGCCCCAGCGCTCTTCCGCCGCGGCGACGAGCGCAGCTCCCGTACCCGGATCACCGATATCGCCCTGCACGTACACGGCGTCGGCGAGTTCGGCTGCGAGGCGCTGGCCGGCATCCGCTGACCTGGCCGAGTTGACTACGATCCCGGCACCCAGGCCCGACAGGCTGCGCGCGATCGCCGCCCCGATCCCGCTCGACGACCCGGTGACGATCACCGCTTGTCCGGTCAGATCCATGCACGCTCCTTGGCTTTCCGGCCGCTGCCGTCAAGCAGATCACGACTTTCCTGGATACTGAACCGGTGACATGGTCTGTGCATGCCATCCAGTTGCCGGATGGCGACGAACCCGTCGACTTGTGGGTAGATCAAGCCGGCCGGCTTGCCGCTGAGCCGGTCGCCGGTGCCGAGCCGCTGCCGGGCCGGTTCGTTGCGCCCGGTCTCGTCGACGCGCACGCTCATCCGACCGCGACGAGGACCGAAAGCGGGCCTGCCCCGGTCGCTCCGGCCGATGCGCTGGAGCTGCTGGCCCAGTGGGCAGCCAGTGGCGTATGCCTGGTCCGGGACACCGGATCGCCGGGCGGGTCGGTCCTTCAGCTCGACCTCGCGGCCGGCCTTCCCAGGCTGCAGGCAGCGGGCCGGTTCCTGGCTCCTGCCGGGCGTTACTTCCCCGGCCTGCTGCCAGACGAGGTCCCGGAGGATCAGCTGACCGAACTCGCGCTGGCCGAACTCGCGCGCGGCAGCCACTGGGTGAAGCTGGTCGCCGACTTCCCGCCTATCGTCGACGGGATGCCCGCCGGTCCTGCCGGTCCGACATACTCGCTGGGCGCAATCGAAGCGATGATCACAGCGGTGCATGCTGCGGGCGGAAAGGTCGCCGCGCACACGACGACGGACTACGTCGGTGACCTCGTCCGGGCCGGCGTCGATTCGGTGGAGCACGGGACCGGACTCGACGAAGCCGCGCTGCAGCTGATGGCGGACAGCGGTGCGGCCTGGACCCCTACGCTATCGGCGGTGATGCGAAGCTCTGCCGCGGCGTCGCAGGAGGCCCGGCAGCGAGCCGATGCCTACTCCGAACGGCTGCGCGAACTGCTTCCGCTCGCGCAGCGGCTCGGCGTGCCGATCCTGACCGGCACCGACTCGGCCGGGACGGTCGCCGGCGAGATCGGCTTGCTCGCTAAGTACGGGCTCGATCCCGCAGCAGCGCTGCGCGCGGCGACGACAGATGGCTACCGGTTCCTCGGCGAGAACTATGCCGAGACAGGGCAGCCGACGACGCTGGTGACGTACGATGCGGATCCTCGCGAGGATCTGTCCGTGCTCTCGGCGCCCGCAGCCGTCATCATCGACGGCGTCCGCGTCCGCTAATAACGAGACGAGGCCGGGTCGATATCAACCCGGCCTCGCATCGGCTGATCGTGGGTTACAGCAGCGTGGTGACCGCCTTCACCTCGGTGTAGTTGTTCAGGACTTCCCAGCCCATCTCGCGGCCCCAGCCGGACTGCTTGTAGCCGCCGAACGGCAGCGAGGCGTCAAAGACGTTGTAGCAGTTGATCCGGACCGTGCCGGCCCGGATCTTCTTCGCCAGCGCGTGTGCCTTCGAGATGTCGCGGGTCCAGATGCCGGCCCCGAGGCCGTAGTCGCTGTCGTTGGCGACGGCGGCGATCTCGTCGACGCTGCTGAACGGCGCAGCGCGCAGCATCGCGCTGCCGAGGTAGCAGCAGATCTCGGGGTCGAATCCGTTACCGAGTTCGTGAACAGCAAGCGCGCCCGGGGCTGGACCTGGCGCCAGATCGCAGCAGCCTCGGGCCAGTCTGAAACGTGGCTTCGCAGGCAGGCGGCGACTGGCAGCTAGTTTCGCTCGCGCTGGAGATAGCCGGCAGTCATGCCGCCGTCGACAAGTAGCGCCGTTCCCGTTATGAAGTCGGATTCATGGCTGGCGTAGAACACCGCCGCGGCTGCGACATCACGCGCTTGGCCGATCCGCCCGATCGGAGGCAGCGGCCAGTCGCCGTCCTCGCCGGTGTCTTCGCCGCCTGGCGGCGCCATGTGCCGCATGCCGGGCCAGGTATCACCCGGACACAGCACGTTCGACCGCACGCCGTCCGGTCCCCCGTCCAGCGCAAGCATCTTCCCCAGCATGATCACCGCGGCCTTGCTGACGGAGTAAAGGCCGATGCCGTTCTCTCCCCAGACACCGGCGTCCGATGCGATGTGGATCATGCAACCCCGGCTGCGCGCCAGATACGGATAAGCGTGCTGTGCGTACAGCAGATAGGCACGGACGTTGACATCCATCACCCGGTCATAGTCGCTCAGCGGTGTGTCGATCAGGCGGGCGGTCACGCCGACGCCTGCGTTGTTCACCAGCACATCCAGGCCGCCAAGATGCCCTGCGGCGGTGCTCACCGACGACCCGACCGCGCCCGGGTCAGCAGCATCCGCAACCAGGAAATGCGCATTCCGGCCCAGCGCTTGCTCAGCTTGCGCGCCGAGCTCGGCGTTCCGGCCGGTGATCACCACCCGCGCTCCCTCGCCCAGGAACCGCTCGGCGATTCCCAGTCCGAGGCCGGTGGTGCCGCCGGTGATAAGTGCCCGTTTCCCGTCAAGCAAGGCCATGGCCGCCCAGTCTAGAAGCGGTGCCATCTGGCCTAGGGGCCAGCGCACCCGCTTCCGGTCACCAGTCCTTCGCCGGGCGCCCTGATGCTGTCGGAAATCAGGAAATGGTGCAGCAGCCCGCACACTTCGAGAACTCTCCGAACGGCGGCTTGAGGCGCGACCAATTCGAACGTGCAGCCGAGCAACCTGGCGCGCCTCTCGGTATTCACGAAGACAGCGATGCCGCTGGAATCGATGAAGGACAGCGCCGACAGGTCAAGGATGAGGCGACCCGGCGCCTGGCGGTCCAGAATGACGAGCAATTGTTCCCGCAGCTCGGGCGCGCTCGCAACGTCGAGCTCACCGCTCAGCATGACAATTGTGCCGCCTCGCGGCATATCTACGACGATGGCCAGTTCCACTAGCAGAGCCTCCTGGTATCGCTCGGGTACACCGAGGCGCAGGAGCCGCTTGCTTGACTGGCCTGCCACTAATATGCGGGCTGTAATCCCCAGCCCACCCGATGGATTACGGGCGACCGGACCGGGCAGCATCACGGAGTTTACCCGTAATGCACGCTTACGCGACAAGATTCACGGGGACGCCTTGACTGACCAGCCCGCGGACGTGAGCGGAGCCACTACCGGCCTGACTGAACTGGCTGCGCTGTTGCTGTCGGCAGAGAGTGCGGATGAAGCACTCCATCATCTGGCACGCATGGCCGTGGTGGTAGTCCCTGACGGACCCAGCTGCGGAATCACAGTCTCCGAGGACGGACGGTTCAGAACTGTCGTCTACTCCGGCGCGGTACCGGCATCTGTGGACGAAGCCCAATATCAGCGGGGCGACGGGCCATGCCTGGAGGCCCTGCGGACCGGAGTTCCGGTAACTGTCCAAGATCTCTCTCTGGAGGACCAGACACGATGGAGCGGCTTCCCGCCGGTCGCGCTTGCTGCCGGAGCCCATGGCGTGCTCGCCTACCCGCTCGAAGTGGCCGGCCAAGTGGTAGGCGTACTGAACCTGTACGCGCACGAGCGTGACCTCTTCCCGGAGTCAGTTCAGCTCATAGCCAAGCAGTTCGTCGACCCCGCGGCCCTGATCCTCAGCGGGGTACTACGACAGCTGAGCCAGACTGAGCTCATTTCCCAGCTCAATGCCGCTCTTGGCTCCCGGTCCGTCATCGACCAGGCGATCGGCATCATCATGGCCCGGCGTGCCTGCGGCGCGGAGGAGGCGTTCGCCGTTCTCCGCAGAATGTCCAACGACCGGAACGTCAAGCTGCGCGATATCGCTGCCTCCATCACTTCTGCAGTGGTCACGGGCAAACGGGACGCGACGGACGGGTGAGCGCGAGTCAGCATCCGCGGCAGGCTACCGGGCTGCGCGAGATAGTGCCCGGCTGGCTAGCGGAGACCGTGCGGCTTCGGCAGGTGCCGGTCCCGTGGGCGGACATGATTCGAGCGACAGTTGCCATCTGTCTGCCGCTTACGATCGGGCTGGCGGCGGGAGACCGATTGGTTGGCCTGCTGATCGCCATGGGCGGCCTCCTCGGCACAGTCGTCGACAAGGGCGGGCCGTACTCCTACAGAGTGAAGCGCGTGGCCTCCGCTGCGATATTCGGCGGAGCTGCCGGCCTGGCTATCGGTTCGGCAATCCATGGCCGCGGCTGGATCGCTGTTCTGGCGCTAGTCCTCGTCGCGGGAGCCTCAGCAGTGCTGACCGCCTTCGGCGAGATCGGGTCGGTAACCGGTCTGCAACTGCTGGTCTACGCTGCGCTTGGCGTGGGTCCGCTGGGCGCACTGAGCCCGTGGTGGCATACGGCGCTCGGCTTCATACTCGGCACGCTGTGGGCGCTTCTGCTGACCTTGCCCGGCTGGCTGCTGTCCCCGCGGTCGGCCGAGCAGCGCAGCGTGGCGGCGGTATATAGCGCGATCGCCGCCCAGCTGGACGCAACCGGCACTTCGCGCTTTGCCGAGGCGAGGCGCGGCGTCACGGCCGCGTTCAACTCTGCCTACGACATCCTGCTAACCGCGCGGGCTGCGGCCCACGGGCCGGAGCGGCTGCTGACCCGCCTGATGGCCCTGCTGAACCAGGCCAACTTGGTAGCCGAGGGGGCGATGGCTCTTGCTAAGGAACGGAACCGGCCGCCGCAGCGCGTCATCGACATGGTCAAGCGGATCGCGAGCGCGATCACAGCCGGCCACAAAGTCCAGATCGAAGCGCGGCCCTGGGGAGCTAGCACGGGCGCCGTTGCCCTGCAAGACGCCCTTGCCGAGGTCGTCCGGCTGACATCAGCGAACGTGAGCCCGCCATCGCCCGCCCGCGGGGCTGAGGAGCCGGTGAGGGCCCGGCTGCGCGCGTGGCGAGACCGCCTGGACTCCTGGCGGGGCCGGGTGATCGGGCGGTTCAGCGCGACGTTCGCGCTGCGGTTGATGGCCAGCGTCGGGGTCGCCGGCGCGATGACTGAGCTGCTTCCTCTGCAGCGCTCCTACTGGGTCGTGCTCACCGTCGCGATTGTGCTCAAGCCTGACTTCGGCTCGGTGTTCTCGCGGGCGGTTCAGCGAGGGCTCGGGACAATTCTGGGAGCTGTCCTTGGCGCCGTTATCCTTGCCGCAGTGCCCTACGGGTTCTGGTTGCTGATCCCATTCGCGATCCTCGCCGCGCTACTCCCGTACGGGCAGGCGCGCAACTACGGGCTCTTCGCCACGTTCCTCACCCCGCTGGTCGTGTTGCTCATCGACTTGCTTGCCCCAGCGGGCTGGCACCTGGCCTTGGACCGGCTGCTGGACACAGTGCTCGGCTGCGCGGTCGTCCTGGCGGTGGGATACGCCCCGTGGCCGGCGAGCTGGCATGCCCACCTGCCGGGCCAGTTCGCCCGTACGATCCGCGATGTCTGCAGGTACCTGGATGAGGCGCTCGTTACCGGGCACGCGGGTCCGCAGGCTCAGGACGGTGAAGGCGGGGACTTCGCTGCAGTCGGCCGGGAGCCGCAGGTCGTGTCTGGCCTTGCCTCGAAACCCCGGCTGCGCCGCAATGCCTACCGAGCGCTGTCAGACCTGCGGGCGGAGTTCCAGCGCACTATGTCGGAGCCAGGCCCGGTTGGCCGTCAGGTCGCGGCGTGGTGGCCTGCACTAGTAGGGCTGGAGGAGGTAGTGGACGCGGTCGCTGCGACGGGTGTGGCGATCGAGGGCGGAGCTCCGTCGCCCACTCCTGACGCTGTCCGCCAGCTCAGTGCGGCACTCGGCGGCGTCGCTCACATGATCGAGCAGATGTCTGACCGTCCCGCTGCGCCGGGACTGCCGGCCGACGTGCCGCTCATCCCGGTGACGGATGCGGTCCGCTCGGTCCTGATCGCTGTGGCCAGTGAAAAGCCGGCCGCACTTGCGTTCAGCTAATGGCCGGCCTCGCCGGTAAGCTTCAGCCTCGCCGGTAAGCCTGCGCGTCTGAGGCCCGCAGCGTCATGCCCAGTCCCGGCCGATTCAGGTCTGGTGTCATCGTTCCGCCTCGCGGGCTAAGCGTTCCGTCGAACAGCATCTGCTCAATGCGTTGATGGTCGTGAAAATACTCAACATGCCGCAGGTTGGGCACACAGGCTGCCACGTGTGCGTGCAGGTTGGGCGCGCAATGCCCGGAAATATCTACGTTGCGCACTGCAGCCAGGGCCGCAGCCTGCAGAAACCCGGTAACACCGCCGCACCGGGTAACGTCGGCCTGAAGGCAGTCCACTGCGTTGGCGTTCAGCAGCCGTGCCGAATCTTCGGGAGTCCAGCTGTACTCCCCCGCTGCCACGTCCGGCAGAACTTGCCGGCGAATAGCTGCCAGTCCCGTGGCGTCTTGCGAGGACACCGGCTCTTCAAACCACGTGACGTTGGAGTCCGCTAGGGCCACTGCGATCCGGACCGCCTGTCCCGATGTATAGCCGCCATTAGCGTCGACATAGAGGTCGGCATCGGGCCCGATCACTTCGCGGGCTAGCGCTACCCGCTGCAAGTCGCGGTCCTGCCGCGCACCCCACGACTCGCCAATCTTGATCTTTGCGCGAGCGATGCCAAGGCCGTCCACCCAGCCAGCGAGCTGCTGGCGCAGCCGACGGTCGTCGTAGCTGGTGAAACCGCCGCTCCCATAGACCGGCACCGATTCGCTGACCCTGCCTATCAGCGCCACCAGCGAGCGATTCAGGATTCTTGCCTTCAGGTCCCACAGCGCAATGTCGACGGCCGAGATCGCCGTGGCGGCTATGCCCTCACGGCCGATGTTGCGGACCGCCCGGCACATCGCCTCGTAGCAGGCTGGAACGTCCATTGCGTCGCGACCCATGATGACGCCGGCCAGCATTCCGGTCACGACTGACTGCGCCGCCGGGCTGGCATAGGTCCAGCCCAGCCCGGTCTGACCGGCTGCCATTACTCTCACGACGACCATTGCAGTTTCACTCCAGCGCAGCGTGCCGTCAGCCTCAGGCTGATCAGTCGGGATCACATAGCTGGCGGCCCCTACCGAGGTCACGGGACATTCGCTGGCCACTTCCGCCTCCGATTGACTACGCCGCCGCCGGTTCCTCCTACCCTCATCGCAAACGATGCGATGAACAGGTCCAAGCCGATCGTTCAGGCACGCCTGCTAAGGCCGAGCCGTGCCAGTCGTCCGGCTAATCTGGGCCAGCGGCTCGAGCGCCTCCTCGAGAGTCCGGAAGTGCTCGAGCAGCCGGTCCAGCCCGGTCACATCAAGCATCCGGATGAGCTGGGGTGTTGCCGTTACGACGCGGAAACTGCCACCTTCCGCAACAGCCCGCCGGTGCCCGCGAATCAGGACGCTCAGGCCAGCCGAATCGCAAAACTCGGTACCAGTCATGTCCACGATGATCGTCCCGCGACCGGCTACGGCGGCATGGAGCAATGCACTCCGCATCAAGCTGGCGTTCGCTATGTCTACCTCGGCCGGTGCAACTATGACGGGCACACCCTTAACCCTCTTGGCCACGAAGCCAGCTTCAGTCACTTGCCTGCTCCTTCCGGTGGATCTTTACCAGCGGGCCTGCGCGCCCGCCCTCCGGCGGAGTCGTCGGCAGCGCTGGCAGTGGCCGAGCCAGATACCCCGCTATCGGGTGCCAAACCGCCCGATGCCACGTTTAGCTGCCGCTTTGCGGGTAGCCGTTGGGTGCAATGCAAGTTCCAAGGAGGACACGGCAGTGATCGACCGGCATCTGATCAATCTGGCAGTAGCACTGCAGCACATCGATGATGACGTGCCGAGACTGCAGATGTGGGGACGGGCGGCAGCATCAGCACTAGCAGCCGGAGGACGGCTGTTCGCATGCGGCTCTGGTGCTAGCGCACAGCAAGCCGGGCACCTGGTATCAGAACTCGCTGGCAGGGAAGATGACCGTCCGCCCCTGCCTGTCCTGATGCTGTCGAGCTCGTCGGATGCGCGGAACTGCTGCCAGCCAGAAGACGTTGTGCTCTGCTTCTCGGCCGCCGAGCCAGACGCGGGAGTTACCGCCATCGCAGCGAGAGCCGGCGAGCTGGGAGCGAGAACCTGGGCGCTCACTGGCTCGGCTCCGAACGCTGTGGCGGCGGCCTGCACGGAGGCCGTCTGTGTGGACGCTGCCATAACGACCACAGTCGAGGAAGTCCACCTGGCAGCGATTCACATCTTGTGCGCGGCACTGAACTCCGCTGTCAGAGACGCGGTCCGCGCTGGCCGGTGGTCAGTGCCCGCCGGCAACGCGGGATCAACGGAACGGTTTGGAGTCCGGCGCCTCCAGCGAGCCGTGAATAACGAGCTGACATGCGGGTAGCTTCGCGGCCCGAAACAAACGACACACATTCGCGGTGAGCCTATGAACCCGGTCGAGAAGGCGATACGCCGCGCAGATGCCGCTCAGCAGCGCCACACCTCGACCGCGTTTCTCTTTGGTGTCGTCAAAAAATTCGGCGACGACAACGGCGGCGCGCTGGTATCGAACCTCGCCTACACCGGATTCGTGTCGGTGTTCCCGTTGCTGCTCATTCTCGTCACCGTGCTGGTGAACGTCGCGGCAGGCGATCCGTCACTGCGCAATCAGGTCATCCGCGGCGCGACGACGCAGTTCCCGCTGATCGGCAAGCAGCTGGCCAGCAACATTCACGGGCTGAAGCGGGCCACCGCTGCCAGCCTGACGGTCGGCTTGCTGCTGCTGGTATGGGGTGTGACGAAGCTAGCGCAGGCCGGGTTGTTCACGATGGAGCAAGTGTGGAACCTGCCCGGACCACAAAGGTCGGGCTATCTCCCGAGGCTTGGCCGTAGCGTGGCATTCCTCGCGATCCTTGTCCTGGGCGTCATCATCAGCACGCTTCTGGCCGGCCTTGTCACGTACGGGCAGCACACGTTCGTCATCCGGGGGCTCGCGCAAGTCCTGGCTGCCTTCGCCAACGTCTGCCTCTACTACCTGGGCTTCCGGGCCCTGACCCCTAAAGCTGTTCACTCGCGCGAGCTCGTTCCGGGCGCCATCGCGGGCGGCTTGTTCTGGACCGCGCTGCAGGCCTTCGGGGCTTACCTGGTGCACCACTACCTGCGCAGCGACTCCGTCTACGGCATCTTTGCCACCGTCCTCGGCCTGGTGGCCTGGATTTACTTCTCGGCCGAGGCTGCCGTCTACGCGGCCGAGATCAACGTGGTGCTGGTGCACAAGCTATGGCCGCGTGCAATGGTGCAGCCGCCGCTGACCGAGGCCGACCGTACATCGATTGCGCTCCAGGCGCTGCAAAACCAGCGGCGGCGTGAGCAGCACGTCGAGGTGACCTTCAGCGACAATCCCGCGGGCGCCAAATCCGCGGCTGACGAGCCCGATCAGGCTACCCCCGGCTAGCAGCCAGTCAGGCCGACACCCGTACCAGGTAGCGCCGCCGCTGGGCGGCGATCACGTGGCGCTCTTCCTCGGTAGTGCCGCCCCAGATGCCATGCGCCTGATGACTGTCGATGGCGTAGTCAAGGTAGCGCTGGCGGATATCGCGCTACAAAACGAGTTACGAGCGGACTTGAGCGACGGGCGACTAGCCGAGCGGGCATGGTCGCGCTAGCTACCCTTTCTGCCCCTGTTTCAGTGCGGCCCTAGGGGTACTGCATAGCTCATGATGAACGAGCCAAATACCACAGCTTCAGTACCCGGCAACCCGGCCGCCTCGGCTGTGGCCGACCAGCACGCACGCGAGGAGATCGAAGAACGCGCGCGCGTGGCCGGCCGGGTGCTGAGCCGCTCATGGCTGACGCGCTTGGCAGCCGTTGCTGCCGGCCTCATGGCCGCTTGTCTGGCTAATCGCCGCAGAGCGGCGCGTCGCACCCGTGCGCACTGACGGCCAGTTCAGTCAGTGCCGTCGGGCCAGCCTGGGCTGTCTGTCTTGGGTGCGCGCTCTCCGGTCTCCGGGTCGACCCCAGCGTGAGCCGCGCGCCACTCCCGGCCCGCGCGACTACCCCTATCGAAACTGCGACTCGGCGCGCCGGCCGCGATCTTCTCGGCCGACCTGTCAGTTGCATTGGCATACGCCTGCGTCTCGGCGGGGTCTGCGGCCTCGTCCTATCACGTAGGTGTTCGGCGCTAGCGACTCGGCGCCGACCAGCAGACCCCGGCGCAGCCTCCCCGCCGGGGGTCTGCTCCCCGAACTGAACCGGCACCTCGCAGAATGCACTGCGAGGGGGCTGCCGGCTGATGAGTGTCGGCGCGAGCGCACCGAACACGATCCAGGTGTCCCCAGCAGCGGGCCCCACCAGACCAGCCATGCCCCGAGCCTGCCCGCGCCGACGCCGCGGCCTGTCGCCCGGACCCTCGCTCAGATCGGGCACCCGCCTACCGCTCCTGGCTCGCACATGGCGGAAAGCTGCCTTCGTGGTGTCGGGCAAACGTGCGTCTCCGGCTCCGCAGCTTCGGCGTTAGCCGGGCGCCCGTCGCGCCACGAGTCCGGCCATAACGGCCGCGATGTCGTCATGCAGGAGCACTCCCCGCGATACGTCAGCGTCGCGAGCTTCCTTCGTGGCGCGAAAGGCAGAACCCAGGCGCTCCGCCAACTCGGCAGGAATCTCCGTCCTGTCAGGAGACGCGAAGTGGATCCCGCGGATCGCATTGATCTCAGCATGACCCAGCGGATCGCGAGATGACAGAACGGCATTGCGGCCGAAGCTGATCAATTCGGTGTTGCCATCGCGGATCAGCAGCGCTGCGGCGATGCCGTAGTCGCCGGCGTCCTGCGCCTGCATCGCGGCTTCCAGCACCATCGCGAAATATTCAGTGTCCGAGTACGGCTCTGCTCGGGCGAGAGCCGTCGCGGCGTACCCGTCAGTGTTCAGAGCGGATCGTCCTGACTGCCAGTGTGCTCGCCAGAGGGCCCGGCTAGCGCCGCGTCCAGGGTCGAGTACACGGGCATCAGCTGGTCGACTCCGGTCAGCGTGATGATGCGGCCCACTGCGTTGGCTACGAGCAGGACGCGCATACTCGTCGCGCCGGTCTGGTTGCGGGCCTCGATCAGGTTGTGAACATCGATGATCGCTTGCACACCGGCCGAGTCACAGAACGTCGTCTCGCTCATATCGACGATCAGCACCGTCGCGCCTTGGCGGACGGCAGCGCGCAGAGCCTGGCGGACCTCGTCGGCATTGGTCAGGTCGATCTCAGCGGGCATCCTGACAACGGCCCGCTCGCCCTCCCACCGAAATCGATCGTCTGCGGCGATCATGACTGCACGGCCGTTGGCTGGCATCGGATCATGAGCACGGCAATATCGTCCCTGGCCGCCACGCTGCCCACCAGCCCGGCCATCACCGTAGCGACAACGGCCTCCGGCGGCCCCGCCGTGACCAGCTGGCAAAGCCGGGCGAGACCCTCGTCAATGAGCTGGCCTCGGCGCTCGATCAGGCCGTCGGTGTAGAAGAAGAAAACAGATTCCGGCGCGACCTCGAGCGTGGCCGCCTGGCGCCGGGCGCCGCGGGAAGCGCCAATCAGCAAACCTGGCGGGATCTCCGCAAGTTCCCCGGCGCGCCCAGGTGAGGCGATGACCGGCGGATAGTGGCCCGCTGAGCACAGGCGCACCCGATCCAGGCCAGGTTCGAAGACCGCACACAGCACGGTAGCCAGGGCACCGGGCTCGAAGTGCTGCATCTTGCGATCCAGCCGGTCCAGCACATCGGCCGGGTCGGCGGTCTCCAGCGCGTAGGCGCGCAGCGCGCTGCGCATCCGCCCCATGATCACTGCCGCCGGGAAGGCCGGCGCCGGTCACATCGCCGATGACGGCCCACAGGTGGCCCGAAGGCGCGCAGAACACGTCGTACCAATCGCCACCGACCTTCCCTTCGCCTGGGACGTAACGGACGGCCATCTCTGCCGGGACTGCTGCTGGAAGCGCTGACGGAAGGAGGCTGCGCTGCAAGGCCGCGGCCGCGGTGCGGTCCTCACGGGCCAGCTGCGATGCCACTGCGGTGGCAGCGCGCTGCGCAGCTAGCTCCAGCAGGTCAAGCTCTTCGGAAGTGAACTGGCGGTGCGTCAGCGAACCGATGTGAAGGACGCCGATCACCTTGCCGCTGGCGATCAGTGGGACTCCCATGAGCGCCCGGATGCCCTTATCCAGAAGGATCGGGTTTAGCACGGTCGAGTGGTCGACCCGAGTGAGCACCACTGGCTTATGCTCAGCGGCGATCCGGCCAGCGAACCCCCGGCCCACCGGGATACGCACGCCCTGCCGCACTTCTTCCTCCAGGCCGGCAGCCGCAGTAGCAATGAGCTGTCCTGATGCATAGTCGAGAAGCAACACCGCGGCGGTATCAGCCTGCAAGATGGACCTCGTGCGCTCGAGCAGCTCGGTGAGCATTTCCTGATCATCAAGCTGAGACAGCGCGGCATCGGTGATCGACTGGATGCCCCGCAGCCGGTCTTCCAGTGCAGCGTGACTCCCCGGCGCTGCCGCCTCGGTGCCTCCTACCTGCACGGTAGCCTCCCTCGGCTGACAACTGCCAGCCGCGCAGAACTTTTCTGACGATCAGGCCTGCCGTCACGCTCGGGCGCTGAATGGAACGATCTGTAATGGACAGAAGCCTAGCCATCACGTGGAACTAGCGTGAGATCTGCCTAGGTCAGATACGGAGGAGTCGGTGCGGTCAACACCGCCAGGGCCGTGGGCAGGTCAACCGCTGAGCTCTCCGCCTATATGGGCCGAAATATTTCGGTATGAGAGCGATGTGAGCGGTGTCCGGACGTTCACGGCAGCTCAGGCACGCCGGGGCGGATTGCCCCCGAACCGAGTCCGAGACCTAGTCATCGCGATCTCGGAACTGGCCGCGAACACCCTGGCCCACGCAGGCGGGCCAGGTTCAGTTACCTGCTGGATAACGCACGACGAGGTCGTGTGCCAGGTTCAGGATCAGGGCCAGATCAGCGATCCGCTGGCAGGAAAGACCCGGCCTGCCCCCGATGCGCCGGGCGGCGGGCGCGGGCTCTGGCTCGTGCATCAAGTTTGCGATCGAGTTGAAATCCACAGCGATGCCGATGGCACGACTGTGCGCGTGCATATGCGGTGCGGGCCCGAGCGCGCCTGACCCCATACGGGAAGTATCGCCATCAGAGGTGCACAGGTTGCCTTGCCGGAATGCCCTGAGCGGGACGCGTTGAACTGGCGTTTGCCTCATCCTGGCAGCCCGTTGCAGTAGTGGACGCTGGGGCGTTTGGGTCTTGTTTGCACCCGAGGTAATTGGGTAACCCGCTGGTGGTACGCCGCACCGTAGTCGGGGGCCGGCGGTGTGCCAGGTGGAGACGCCGGTTCCTATCTATGCGTGCCCTCGCGTCATGGGGGGATGCGATGAATACCGGAGCCCGCCTAGGCCTCGCCGTCACCGCCGGGTACTTCCTGGGCAGATTTCACAAGATGAAGTGGGCGCTAGCCGTCGCGGCTCTCGCTGGCCGCGGACGACTGCCCAGCGGACCGGGCGGCTTGCTGCAGCAAGGCGCGAAGGCCGTCACTTCTTCCCCCGAATTCGCCAGGCTGACCGACGAGATGAAAGGCCGTCTCGTGGAGGCTGGCAAGGCAGCCGCTGTTGCTGCTGTCGGCAGCAAGATCGACTCGCTGAGCGACGGGCTGCGAGAGCGGAGCGAGGCGATGCGCGCCGGACGGACTGGCGGCATTGGCGACGCCGAGTCGAGCGACGAAGAGAACATCGAGGAGGAGCGGTATCGCCGCGAGGACCGCGCCCCGGATTCCGGCCGGAAACGTCACCGGGATGAAGACGATGGCCACAGCGACGACGACCAGGACAGCCGTGT
>CAWFHE010000009.1:0-429298 GCA_963815575.1 uncultured Actinomycetota bacterium
ATGTCCCGGGTGAGCGCGGTGGTGATGATCAGGCCGTCGGAGCTGGTGACCAGCTGGGCGTTGTAGCCCTGGATGAACCCGCCGCCGCGCACCGGCATCAGCCGTGAGTGCGGGTCGGTGAGGTTGCGCACCGGGCCGGGTCCGGTGCGGCTGGCCTGTTTCTGCGCGGCTGCTTGTTCCCGGGCGGCGGCGCGCTGGCGGGCCTTGTCCAGCTTGGCGGCGACCGCCCGGACCCGGTTGTGGTCGAGCGGCGGCAGCGGCGGGCGGGCCGAGGGCACCCCGGTGCCGGTCACGGCGATTTTCCCGGCGGTGCGCCGTTCCCAGTCGGCGATCTTGGCCTGCTGCGCGGCGATGGCTTGCTCGAGCCGCAGCTGCGCGGCGGCCACGTCAGCGGCCGCAGGCCGCGAGCCCCGGCCGGGCGCGCCCGTCTGCGCCTTCGCCAGGTAAGCGCCCGCCTGCGCGTCTTTGCTCGCCTCGGCGGCTTCCCGCTCCTCGCGCAGCGAGCGCAGCGCGGCGGTGATCCGCTCCCGCCGGGTGCGCGGGTCAGCCAGCTCCGATGGCAGCTCATCGCCGCGGACCCCGGGCCCGAACAGCGCATCCTCGGCAGCGTCGGCGGCCTGGTGCGCGGCGATCATCTCCTCGGCCAGCTTCCGCAGCTGGTCCTCGGTCCGGTTGGCCTGCGCCGACGCCGACGCCTTGATCTTCGTGCCGTCCAGCGCGACCATGCCGAGCTGGCCCATGCCCAGCCGGGCGCACAGCGCCAGCACCCCGGCGAAAATGTCCGCGGCCGCGGCGCCCAGCCCGGACCGGAACCGGGCGATGGTCACGTGATCGGGCCCGGCGCCGCCGCCGCAGATCACCCGGAAGCCGATATCGGTGCGGCACAGCTGCTCGATCCGCCGCGAGGAGGTGACCCGGTTCGCATACGCCCACGTCAGCAGGGCCACCAGCATGTCCGGGTCATACCCGGCCGCGCCCGGCCCGCCGGTCCGCCGCCCGGCATGCACCGCCGAGGTATCCAGGTGCCGGGCGGCGACCTCGATCACCAGCCACACCGGGTGATCAGCGCCGAGCCAGTCAGCCATGTCCGGCGGCAGCAGAAAACCCTGGTCACGGGCCACCGGACGGTATCCCTTCGCCATAACCTGATCATCTCAAACAACTATTAACCCGGAGGAAAGCCACGCCGAGCCGTCCCTGCCTATTCTGAAACAGCCCCACTAGCAACAGCAGTAGTGCAACTGCTGTGGTTCCGCCGACGCCTCGTCCGTCAGATAGCGCTCTAGAGCCGGCCGGCGCCAGCCCAGCCAAGATCATCTGACGCCCGTCAGCCTGCCTATCGCGTTGTTGCCGCCGACTGGCCGGCCCGGCGGCCGAAGAAGCTGCAGTCGCCCAGCGAGATGCCGCTGCAGTAGCCGGAAACCGCGAGCCCCGAAGTTGCCCTCCCGGCCGCGAACAGCCCGCCGATCGGCGAGCCGTCGGGCCGCAGCACCTCGCCGGCCACCGTCGTGCGGAGCCCGCCCATGGTGAACGCGGACATCGGGAAGGCCTGCTGGCGCAGGTCGAGCACGGCGTAGGGCGGTGCCAGCGGCTGCAGCCACCGCTGGCCCTTGTGGAACAGCGGGTCCTCGCCGTGCGCCGCGTGCCGGTTGTAGTACGCCACCGTCTGCTGCAGGGCACCGTCCGGCAGCTCCATCTCCTGCTCGAGCTCAGCGAGCGAATCCGCCGCCCACGACGGCCGGCGCCAGCCCGTCTCCAGGAACGTCGACTCGTCAAGGATCACGTAAGCGATCGTGCCCTGCCGGAAGGCAGCCTCCGCGCCAAGCCGCCCGTAATAGGTGTCCTCGTTGATGAACCGCTGCCCCAGCGCGTTCACCAGGATCCCGCGCGCATACGACATCGGCGGCGTCAGCACGAGCGTGATGTCCGCGGTATCCATGTGGATCGCGTCCGCCCCTGCCGCTTGCGCCAGCTGGATTCCCTGGCCGTCCTGACCGCCGTGACCGAGCTTGCTGACCGCTAGCATCGCCGGGCTGTGCTGCGCGAGCATCTGGTCGTTATAGATGAAGCCGCCCGTGGTCAGGACCACGCCCCGGCGGGCACGGATCCGCACCAGCGAACCGAGCCGGCGTGCCTCGACGCCCACGACATCGCCGTCGTCGTCAACCACCAGCCGTTGGACGCCGAGGTTGTACTCGGTCCGGACGCCAGCCTGCTCGGCCGCGCGGACCAGGCACTTCAGCACCGCTCCCTCGAAGAGGTCCTCGTCGCTGTCCGGGTCCCTGGGGATGTGTCCCCGCGGAGCTGCGCGCACTTGCGAGCTGAACGGATATGCCTGCTCACCGCCCGTCCATACCAGGCCGCCGCCGGCGTACTCCTGCCCGCCGACGTTGATGAAGCCGTCATCTTCCGGCGACGCGAGCATCGAGCCGGGCTCGTCGGGGCCGGTTACCATCGGCACGCCCTGCTGGACCAGCCAGTCAAAATGGAGCAGGCTCTCGTCGCAGTAGACCCGCAGCTTTTCCTCATCCACTCCCGGGCCCAGCGCCGCGAGCAGGAACGTGTACATCTCCTCCGTGGTGTCGTCGAACCCCATGGCCTTCTGCATGGGCGTGCCGCCGCCCAGGTAGATGATGCCGCCGCAGGTTCCCTCGGGTCCGCCGCCACGTTCTACCGCGAGCACGTCACCGGTCACTTCGAGCGCGCCGAGCGCAGCCGAGGCGCCCGACATGCTGAAGCCGACGACGACAACGTCAGCCTCAAGATCGAAGGACGGAACGTCTGCTGCCCGGCAGGGTCGGGTAGACAGTGGCTCAGGCATGGACGATCCTCCCGCGGGTGGTAACTGGCGTCACTGCCACGAATGCGGCGTCCATTGAAACGTTGGCAGGATTGAGCACGGATACATCCCGCCTTCCCACTGTGCGGGATGGTTCGTGACCAGTTTCCCCGTCAGGTACAGGCCTATTGCTGCCGCTACTACCGCGTAGTAGCGTCGCGGGCGGCGGGGGCGACGAGCCGCGGAGGCAGCGATGGCGATCGATGAAGCAACGGCAGGTTTCCTCAGCCAGCTAGCCGAGAGCGGCGCCAAGCCGCTGCATGAGATGACACCGGAGGAAGCCCGCGGATTCACCGCGGCGCTACGCGACTTGTTCGGACCCGGCCCTGATGTACGGAAGGCCTACGACGAGCAGGTCGCAACCCCCGACGGCGGCCAGATCACGGTACGCGTGCTGGTCCCCGAGGGCGAGATCCAGGCACTCGTGGTGTACTACCACGGCGGCGGCTGGGTGATCGGCAACATCGAGGAGTCCGACCACCTCACCAGGAAGCTGGCGAATGCGCTGCATGCCGCGGTGGTCAACGTGGATTACCGGCTGGCGCCCGAGCATCACTACCCGGCAGCGGCGGACGACGCCTGGACGGCGCTGCAATGGGCGAACGAGCATATGACTGAGATCGCCGGGAGCCCCGTTTCCCTCGTAGTAATGGGTGACAGCGCCGGCGGCAACCTTTCGGCCGTCGTCGCGCAGAAGGCCAGGGACGCCGGCGGCCCTGAGATCGCGAGCCAGGTGCTCGTCTACCCGGTCACCGACGCCGACCTGGACAACGACACCTACACCGACCCGGAGAACCAGCTGCTGCTCACGCGCGATTCGATGGTCTGGTTCTGGGATCATTACGCGCCTGACCCGGCCAGCCGGCTCAACCCCGGCGCCTCGCCGAACCGCACTGCCGACCTGTCCGGCCTCGCCCCGGCAATCGTGCTGACCGCCGAGCACGACCCGCTGCGCGCCGAAGGCGAGGCCTACGCCGAGCGGCTGCGGGATGCGGGCGTGCCGGTCGAGCTGCGCAGGTTCCCCGGTCAGATGCACGGGTTCTTCACCATGGTCGGCTTGCTGCCGGGCAGCGCGGATGCCATCGATTACGTGACCGAGGAGCTGGGCCGGCAGCTGCGAGAGCAGGCCGGGGCGTGACGCAAATGCCGGACCGCGAGAACCTCGACGCCATCATCGTCGGGGCCGGCCTGGCCGGCCTGTATCAGCTGTACCGGTTGCGCGAACTGGGCCTGCGTGCCCTGGTCATCGAGGCCGGGGATGACGTCGGTGGCACGTGGTACTGGAACCGCTACCCCGGCGCACGCTGTGACGTGCAGAGCCTGTCGTACTCCTACTCCTTCTCCCCCGAGCTCGAGCAGGAGTGGGAGTGGACCGAGAAGTACCCGACTCAGCCGGAGATCCTGCGCTACGTCAATCACGTTGCCGACCGGTTCGGCTTGCGTCCGGACATCCTGTTCAGCACGCGGGTGGCCAGCGCGCATTACGACGATGAGGCGGCTCGCTGGACAGTGGCGACGGGTGCCGGCGAGCAGATCAGCGCCCAGTTCCTCATCATGGCGACCGGCTGCTTGTCGGCGTCCAAGCTCCCTGAGATCGAGGGCCTGGAGCGGTACGGCGGCAGGACGCATCACACCGCGCGCTGGGGCAAGGACGAGGTCCGCTTCGACGGCCTCCGGGTCGGCGTGATCGGCACCGGGTCCTCGGGCATCCAGTCGATCCCGATCATCGCCGAGCAGGCCGCCGACCTGACGGTCTTCCAGCGCACGCCAAACTTCTCCATGCCGGCCGGTAACCGCCCGCTCTCGGCGGGCGAGGTCGGCCGAGATGAAGGCCAACTACCGCGCCTGGCGGGAGCTGCAACGGACCTCGCGGGCGGGCATCCCGGCTCCGGAGCCAACCGAGTTCGCGCTCGCGGCATCCGCCGACGAGCGCGCCGCCAGTTTCCAGGCAGCCTGGGAGAAGGGCGACCTGGTCTCGCTCGGCGGCTGCTATGTCGACATCCTGCTCGACCCGGCAGCCAACGAGACCGCAGCAGAGTTCATCCGGTCCAAGATCCGCGCGGCGGTGCACGACCCGGAGGTTGCCGAGACGTTGTCGCCGCGCAGTTTCCCGTTCGGGACCAAGCGGCCGTGCCTGGACAGCGGCTACTACGCGACGTTCAACCGGCCGAACGTGCACCTGGTCGACCTGCGCAAGACACCGCTGGTCGAGTTCACGCAGGCAGGCCTGCGGACGTCCGAGAAGGACTATGAATTCGATGCGATCGTCTTCGCCACCGGCTTCGATGCGATGACCGGAGCGTTGACCTCCATTGAGATCCTGGGACGAAACGGGCTTTCACTCGCCACGCAGTGGACCGCCGGGCCGCGGACGTACCTGGGGGTCGCGATGGCCGGTTTCCCCAACCTGTTCACGGTCACCGGGCCGGGCAGTCCGTCGGTGCTGAGCAATATGGTCGTGTCGATCGAGCAGCACGTCGAGTGGATCGCCGACTGCGTCAGCTACCTGCGGTCGCACGGCTACGCGGCGATCGAGGCCACCGAGGCGGCGCAAGACGAGTGGGTGCAGCACGTGGCCGAGGTCGGGTCGCTCACCCTGTTCCCCAGAGCCAACTCCTGGTACATGGGCGCGAACGTGCCGGGCAAGCCGCGGGTGTTCCTGCCCTATGTCGGAGGCGTGGGCCTGTACCGGCAGAAGTGTGACGAGGTCGCGGCAAACGGATACGAGGGCTTCGCGCTGCGGGCCGCGGGAGAACTGGCAGCGGTCTGAAGTCGTTTCGCTCGCAGCGTGGCGTGGCGTGGCGTGGCGTGGCCCGTCGTGGCGTCGGCGCGCCGCGCCGCGTCGTGGCGTGGCGTGGCGTGGCGTGGCCCGTCGTGGCGGGCGCGTCGTGGCGCGGCGTGCGCACGGAAGGTCAGCTTCTTCGCCGGCTGCACCACTCGACCGTTAACGTCACGTTGACCTCAGGGTTTGCCCTGGTCTGGCTCCTCGACCAGCACCGTGTCGTGTCCCGGCCGGCCAATATCGTCGTAAACCAGCCTAAATAATGGTGGGTTCACCAGGTCGATTACGGCTGTCGCGAAACATGGAATCAACTTGAATGTCACGTTAATGTAACGGTTACCTTTGGGCCTTGTGGCCCTCAGCAGATCGCCATACTCTCCTGGCAGTTGTTCAAGTAAGCGCTTTCTTCGGTGCTGACGGCCCCGGCGGCTTGGTCGCCGGGGCAATTAAAGGCACGAGCGGTAAGCGCTTACTTCGACCTGGCGGTATCGCGACGGGGATTTCAAGGAGGCGGAGTACGAGTGAGCACAGCGGTCAGCCCCGGAAGCCAGCCGCCCACGATCTATGACGTGGCCAGGGCAGCCGGAGTCTCGATTGCCTCCGTCTCACGCGTACTCAACGACCAGGGCAACCCGCGCGCCGACACCAGGGAGCGGGTGCTGCAGGCGGTGGCCGAGCTTGGCTTCGTGCCGGACGGCGCGGCCAGGGCCCTGAGCGCCAGGCTGAAGGAAGTCGTCGGGGTCGTCGTCCGCCGTCCGCAATGGCATGACGCCAGCATGTTCACCGACGAGGACGAGAACCTCCAGTTCCCCGACATGATCAACCGCGGAATGGAGATCGTTGCCCAGCGGCACGGCTTCGACCTGCTGATCAGGTCGGTCGACCTGGACGAGCCGGACGCGGGCAGCCGGATCTTCGCACTGGCCAGGAAGAGCGACGGGATCATCCTGCACGACCGGGTGCTCGACCCGGATCAGCTTGACCGCCTCGCGCGGCAGCTTCCAGTCGTCACGCTCGCGGGCCTGCCGACATCCTCGACGGCGAACGTCCACGGTGACAACGAAAGCGGCATGCGGGCAGTGGCGAGGCACCTCATCCACGACCACGGCTACCGCACGCTCGCCTACGTGGCAGGCCACGCCGGCAGCCCGGACAGCATCACCCGCGGCCGCGCCCTCGCCGACGAAGCTCGCGCCGCAGGCGTGACGCCGCTGGAAGGCGAGGCGTGGCGGGGCAGCTATCAGGCTGCAGGCGGGGCAGCCGCCATCGAGCGCCTGATCGCGGCCGGCACCGCGATGCCCCGGGCCATCGTCTGCGCGAACGACCAGTCCGCGATCGGCGTGCTGCACGCGCTGGCCCAGCACGGCATCGCGGTTCCCGACGAAGTTGCCGTCACCGGATTCGACGACATGCCCGTGGCACGGCACTTGCGCCCGCAGCTCACCAGCGTCCGGCAGTCGATACAGGACCTCGGCGCCACCGCGTTCGAAACGCTGTACTCCATGATCAGCGGAGCCGGCTCCGCTGCCCGCGGCCAGGACATCGCCCTGCCGACCCAGCTCGTTCGCCGCCAGAGTTGCGGCTGCGACCGCAGTCCGTGACGCCGCGCAACGCATAGGAGGCCGGTTCGATGCTGGTGATATCCCGGCGACTGTTCTTCTACCTGGTGACGGCGGCCGTCGCGATCAGCCTGGACTTCGTGATTCCGAGAATGATCCCCGGCAACCCCGTTGACGCGATCCTGGCGCGCATGCAGGGCGTGACAATCACGCCAGCCATCATCCATGCCCTAGATCTGCAGTTCGGTGTCAAGACGAGCGCGAGCCTGTGGGGTCAGTACGTCCACTACTGGAACGACGTCCTGCACGGCAACCTCGGCCTGTCGTCCGGTAACGGCTTCGAGCCGGTCAGCACGGTGATTCGGCAAGCACTGCCGTACACAATCGGGCTGATCGGCGTCGCTACCGTGATCAGCTTCGTGGTCGGCACAGTGATCGGCGCACTCGTCGCCTGGAAGCGCGGCAGCTGGCTGGACAACCTGCTGCCGGTAGTCACGTTCTTTCAGGCAGCGCCGTATTTCTTCCTAGCGTTCCTGGCCATCGACCTTTTCGCCATCAGGCTCGGCTGGTTCCCGTCGAGCCGGGCTGCCCAGGCCACCGACTTCCCCGCGTTCACCTGGACTTACTTCAGCGACGTACTCGACCATGCGGTACTGCCGGCGCTGACCATAGTGATCGCCTCGGCAGCCGGCTGGATCGTGAGCATGCGCAACGTGATGCTCACCACGATGGACGAGGACTATGTGCTGATCGCGGCCGCTAAAGGCCTGCACAAGGGCCGGGTGATCTGGTACGCGGCCCGCAACGCGATCTTGCCTAGTGTCTCTGGCTTCGCGCTGGCGATCGGCTTCATCGTATCCGGAGCGCTGCTCACCGAGATCGTGTTCAGTTACCCGGGACTCGGCTCGCTGCTGCTGCAGGCGGTCTCGAATAACGACTACTCGCTGATGCAGGGCCTATTCCTGATCATCACCTTCGCGGTGCTGGCCGCCAACCTGATGGCCGACTTCGTCTACGTGTTCCTCGACCCGCGAACCCGACAGGAGGCCTGAGCCAATGGCGGTGGGCATCGGTACTGAGCAGGTCACGGGCAGCGTGCCAGGGTCGGACATGACGCTGCCTGGCCCGGCGGGCCGTCGGCAGCGCTCGTTGCGGCTGCCCCGATCGCCGAAGATCATCGCAGGTCTGGCCATGCTGGTGTTCTTCGTGCTCTTGTCGGTCGTCGGGCCGCTCGTCGCGCCGTACGGCCCGGACCAGATCTTCGCCAACTCGCCGGTGCCCCTGCCGCCGTCGGGAGCACACTGGCTCGGCACCACTAACCTGCAGCAGGACGTCTTCTCCCAGCTGCTGGTCGGCGGAGGCGACATGCTGCTCGTGTCGTTCATCGCCGGAGTGATCGCCACCGCGCTGTCGGTGGTCGTCGGCGTGACCGCTGGCTACCTGGGCGGGCTAGCCGACGACCTGCTGTCCATGCTGGCGAACATCTTTCTGGTAATGCCCGCGCTGCCGCTGCTGGTGATCCTGTTCGGGTTCCTCGGCAAGAGCGGCAGCAACGACCTTTTCCTCATCGGCTTCATCATTTCGGTAACGGGCTGGGCCTGGGGTGCCCGCGTGCTGCGCGCGCAGACGCTCTCGCTGCGAAACCGGGACTACATCGACTCAGCCAAGATCATCGGTGAGTCCCGGCGACGCATCATCTTTGCCGAGGTGCTGCCGAATCTCACTCCTATCGTCGCTAGCTCGTTCCTGTTCACCGTGCTGTACGCGGTCGGGACATACACCGCGATGGCGTTCCTCGGCCTGGTCAACCCGAACTGGAGCTGGGGCGGAATGCTGTACTACGCCCAGGGCGCTAACGCGGAGCTGACCGGGTACTGGTGGTGGTACATCCCGCCCGGGCTGGCCGTCGCCCTTCTCGGTACCGCGCTTGTGCTGCTGAACTTCGGCATCGACGAGTTCATCAACCCGCGATTGCGGGCGGCAGGGCTCTCCCGGCGATCCGGTCGCCGGCAGGCTCGCGCGCTGCGCAGCCAGCAGTTCGCGCTGACCCCGGTGGTCCGGACTCCTGAAACCCGGCCTGAGGGGGCACAAGCGTGAACGGCGACAGGCTGCTGGAAATCCGCGACTTGTGCGTGGACTACGGCCAGGGACCCGGTGCCGTGCATGCGGTGACGGACGCTGACCTGGTCCTGCACCGCGGCGAGGTGCTCGGCCTGGCGGGCGAGAGCGGCAGCGGCAAGTCCACCCTGGCGATGGCGGCCACCCGGCTGCTGCGGTCGCCGGGTGTCATCACCCGCGGCGAGGTGCGTTTCTACCCTGCCGACAAGCCGGCGACGGACCTGCTGGCGGCCGACTATGCGGCCTTGCGGGTGCTGCGCTGGTCCCAGGTATCCCTCGTGCTGCAGAGCGCCATGAATGCGCTCAACCCGGTGATGACGATTCGCACCCAGCTCACTGACGCGCTCGCCGCGCACCAGGCGCATTTGCCTCGTAAAGCGCGGCAGTCCCGCGCCGTGGAACTGCTGGAAATGGTCGGCATCAGCAGCGACCGGCTCACCAGCCATCCGCACGAGCTCTCCGGCGGCATGCGGCAGCGAGTCATGATCGCCATGGCGCTGGCGCTGCAGCCGCAAGTAGTGATCATGGACGAGCCGACGACCGCGCTCGACGTGGTCACCCAGCGGGAAATCCTCGAGGAACTGAAGGACCTGCGCGACCAGTTCGGGTTCGCCGTCTTGTTCATCACGCACGACCTGTCCCTGCTCATCGAGATCGCGGACTCCATTGCGGTGATGTACGCGGGCCGGCTCGTCGAACGGGCCCCGGCGAACGCGCTGTTCCGCGCGCCGCGGCATCCGTACACGCTGGGATTGCTCAGCTCGTTCCCGCCACTGCACGGTCCACGGGCACCGATGACCGGGATCCCCGGCTCACCTCCCGACCTGCGGATGCTGCCGTCTGGTTGCGTGTTCCATCCGCGCTGCAGATTCGCCTTCGACCGGTGCGCTGTCCAGACCCCGCCACTGGAGGCGGTTGACGACCGCACCGGACGCCTCGCCGCGTGCTGGCTGCAGCATGGCGACACACCCGTTCCGGCCGAGCTAGCAGCAGATGAGCCGGACCTCAGCGAGACGTCGGCCTCGATCTCGAACGGGAGCCAGCGAGAGTCGGAGCGGGCCTGCCTGCGCCACGCGGCCGACGTCTCGGAGCAGGCGACCGGCTCCGAAGAGCCGGTTCAGCAAGGGAGCACGGCATGACTGCGCCGATGCTGGCAGCGCCCGACACGGCCACGGCCGTGCTGGAAGCACGCAGCCTCACCAAGCACTTCGCGGTGCACGGCCATGTGCCCGACGTCGGCCGGCGCCTGGTCCGGCCGCGGCCGGCCTGCTGCGGTGGTGCACGCGGTCGATGACGTATCGCTCGCGCTCCGCGCCGGGGCAGTCACCGCGGTGGTTGGTGAGAGCGGATCAGGCAAGTCGACGCTGGCCCGGCTCCTTGCCCGGCTGATCACGCCGACTACCGGTGAGTTGCTGCTGCACGGCCGCGCGGTGCCACGCACCCAGCGGCGCCGGCTCGACTACGCCAAGGCCGTGCAGATGGTGCTGCAAGACCCGTTCGCGTCGCTGAACCCGATCCACGATGTGCACTACCACCTGAGCCGCCCGTTCAAGGTACACGGCCTGGCTGGCTCCGGGGCTGACCTGGATGGCAGGATCGCGGCCGTACTCGAGCGGGTCTCCCTGACCCCGCCGATGCGTTCATGCACAAGTACCCGCACGAGCTGTCCGGCGGACAGCGGCAGCGAGTCGCGATCGCCCGGGCACTGGCCGTGCAGCCGCGCGTGCTGGTGGCCGACGAGCCGGTCTCGATGCTCGACGTATCGATCCGTCTCGGGGTCCTCAACCTGCTGGCCGACCTGCGGGATCGCGACGAGCTCGCCATCCTGTACATCACCCACGACATCGCCTCCGCCAGGTATCTGGCCGACGCGATCGTCGTCATGTACGCAGGCCAGGTGGTCGAGTCGGGACCAGCCGTCCAGGTCACCGACTCGCCCGCGCATCCCTATACGCAGCTCCTGCTGAGCGCGGCGCCGGACCCCGCGCGGGTCACGCCAGTCACGCTCCGCGGCGCGGGCGCCCCACCGAGTGCGCTGGCGCCGCCATCGGGCTGCCGGTTCCGGCTGCGGTGCCCCCACGCGATGGCGATCTGTGCCGAGCAGAACGCCCCTGGCCTTCACCGCCGGCGACGGGCACCTCAGCGCGTGCTGGCTCCTTAACGGAGACCACGAGCCCGCCGCGCTCAGCCAGAGCACGACGCCAGATCCCGCGACAACGGCTCGCGGCGAGGCGGCTTCCCGCTTTCCGGCAATGCCTGGCCGGCGGTCAGCCGGCCCTGGCGCCGGTCAGGACACGCCTGACAACGGGCGAGGAGAGGTGATGAGTACCGAGGAACTATGAGCACTGAAAGAAGACAATCGCAGACATTACCGGCGCACCCGACCACAGCGCTTCGGGGTTCCCGGGGGAGCATCCCCCAGGCGAACACCGACCGACCCGGCCGACCGGCGCCGCGACGAGAACAGACCCCGACACGGTCACATCACGACAGGCCGGCGCACAGCCGACCGGGCACTCTTTGGAGTCTAGAGGCAATGAATCGCAAAATCGCAGGCAGCGTGGCTGCGGCTGCGATCCTCGCTATGGGGATCGCAGCCTGTGGCTCCTCGCCAAGCACTTCCAGTTCGGGCAAGCCGCTGACGATCGTCACGACGGCGATATCGCCGATGACCGACAACTTCAACCCGTTCCTGCCTACCTCGATCGGGTACGTGACGCATTCCGTCAACCTGTACGACATGCCGCTGATGGTCTACAACACGCAGAACACGGCAGAGCAGCCGGTGCACGAGCTCGCCACCGGCGCCGTGTGGTCGAACGGCGGTAAGACGCTCACGATCACCACAAGGTCCGGAGTGCAAGTGGAGCGACGGCAAGCCGTTCAGCGCGAGCGACGTCGCGTACACCTTCAACCTGATCAAGAGCAACTCAGCGCTGAACGCCAACTGGACGATTCCGGTCCCGGTCAGCGCAACGGCGCCGAACGCCACCACCACGGTGGTGACGTTCTCGCAGGCGGAGCTAGCAAGCGCGTTCTACATCCTGCAGACGCCTATCGTTCCGGAGCACATCTGGAAGAACGTAACCAACCCGGTTACCTACACCGACGCCAACCCCGTCGGCACCGGCCCGTACGTGCTCGACCACTTCAGCTCGACGGGCTACACCATGAAGATCAACCCGGACTACTACGCGAAGTCCAGCGTGCGCGTGCCGGAGCTGAGCTTCCCCGCGTACGCCAGCAACGCCAACCTGCTGCCGCCCTGCTCAGACGGCACGATCGACTGGTGCGGGATCTCGGTCATTGGCGTTCCGCAGAACTATCTGGCCAAGAGCACGGACAACAAGACCTGGACCACCGCGGCGCCGTACTTCAGCGACAACAACGTCGTCGGCCTGTGGTTCAACGTCACTAAGGCACCGCTGAACGACCCGGCCGTGCGCCAGGCGATCAGCTATGCGATCAACCGGCAGCAGCTGTCGACCGACGGGGAGTCCAACAACGAGCCGCCAGAGACCACCACGGCCGGGATGATCCTGCCCGCCCAGCAGAGCTATCTGCCGGCGTCGCTGGCCAGCAACATCCCGAACACCGGCGACTCGGCCAAGGTCAGCTCGATTCTGACCGCAGACGGGTACAAGCAGGCCGGCGGCAAGTGGACGAAGAACGGGAAGCAGATCACGTTCGACATCGAAGTGCCGGTCATCTACACCGACTACTACACCGACGCGCAGCTGCTCGTGAAGCAGCTCAACGCGCAGGGCTTCAACGCCATCGGTCAAGGGCGACCCCGGCAGCAACGGCCGGACCATCTGGGGCGAGGACCTCAACGACGGCAACTTCAGCTCCGCCATCCACTGGGGGGCTCAGGGGCTGACTCCGTACTTCACCTACAACAACTGGATGAACTACACGACTGGCGGCACCGCTCGGCAAGACCGCTGGCGTCTGACTACGGCCGGTTCGACGACCCGGCAGCGCAGGCCGCGCTCAACGCCTACCAGGCCGCGACCACGCCCGTCAGCGCTCAACGCGGCGATCGCGACGCTCGCGAACATCGAGGCCACCCAGGTCCCGGTGGCGCCACTGCTGCAGGGCGCGTCGTGGGCGGAATTCTCCGGCCGCGACTACACCGGCTGGCCGACTCAAGGCCAACCCCTACATGGACCCGGGACCCAACATCCCGGAGATGCTCGCCGTGATCCAGCAGCTCAAGCCCGTTTCCTGAGGACTGCACGGACCGTGACGACATCAGCTCACGGGCGCTGCCTGCCCGGCCGGGTTACCGGCCGGGCAGGCAGCACGCGCCCGGAAAAAGCGTTCAGCGACGGGCCGGATGCGCCATGACCGGCCAGCCAATGACGACCGGCGAATTCAGCGACGCCAAGACTGTCCGACCTGCTACCGCTCGCTGACGGCGGGAGCGCGCGCAGTCTGGTGGCACGGCTGACACTTGCGGAGAAGGTACGGCTGCTCACCGGAGCCGACAGCTGGCGGACCCACGAGTGCCCGGCCATCGGGCTCCGCTCGATGGTCACCTCAGACGGGCCGGCGGGCGTGCGCGGTACCACAAAGGACGAGCGAAGCCCGTCAGCATGCCTGCCATGCCCGTCCGCGCTCGGCGCGACCTGGGACCCTGACCTCGTGCTATCAGCTGGCCGCGGCGCTCGGTGCCGAGGCCAGGAGCAAGGGCGTGGATGTGCTGCTCGCGCCCACGGTGAACCTCATGCGCTCGCCACTCGGCGGCCGCGGTTTCGAGTTCTTCGCCGAAGATCCGGTCCTCACTGCGGTACTAGCGGTCAGTTATGTGCGCGGCGTCCAGTCGGCGGGTGTCGCCGCCACCGTCAAGCACTTCGTGGCCAATGACACCGAGACCGGGCGATGGACCTATGACGCCCGGATCAGCGAGAGCGTGCTGCATGAGCTCTATCTGATGCCGTTCGAGGCCTGCGTTCGCGAGGGCGGAGCATGGCTTGTGATGGCCGCGTACAACAAGGTGAACGGCACGCGCATGACCGAAAACGTGCGCCTGCTGCGGGACGTGCTCAAGAACGACTGGGGCTTCGACGGCGTTGTCACTTCGGACTGGCACGCCGCTCGCAGCACGGAAGCGACCGCGCTCTGCGACTCTCGACCTGTCGATGCCCGGCCCGGACGGGCCGTGGGGCGATCTGCTCACTCGCGCAGTCGCAGACGGATCGGTCAGCGAGGAAGTGGTCGACGACAAGGTGGTCAGGCTGCTTCGGCTGGCCCGCCGCGTCGGCGCGCTCGGCGAGCCGGGCGACCGGCTGGCTGCCCCGTCACTAGTCCGCGGCGGCCACGGTGGCGGGCCAACCCACGCCAACCACGCTGCCCCGGCGTTCGTCGATGAAGGCCTGCTGCGCGACGCTGCCGCTGCGTCGTTCGTGCTGCTGCGCAACAGTGGCAACCTCCTTCCTCTCGACAGCCGCGCAGCCACCAGCGTGGCCATCATCGGCCCGAACGCGCTCTATCCGGTCATCCAGGGTGGCGGCAGTGCGGGTGTACTACCCGCGTCCGTAGCGGCTCCAGCGCAAGCTATCCGCGCCGCCCTGCCTGGCGAGGTCGAGGTTCGCACGGCTGCTGGCTGCCAGACCTGGCACTCGGTGCCCGAGCCACCCGCCAGACTCCTTGCGTGACCCGGTCACCGGTGAGCCGGGCGTCCGGCTGGAGTTCATTGACAGCCACGGCACGGTGATCGCTGCCGAGCACCGCACGTCGACGAACCTGGCCTGGTGGGACGGGGTCCCGCCGGGCATCGGATGGGGGGAGCCAGGGCGGATAGCCCTGACGGCTGAATTCCGGGCCGAGTGCTTCCGGTAATCACCTGTTCAGCGCCGCCGGAGTAGGCGGCCTGCACGTCGTGGCGGACGGAGTCACCGTCATCGACGGTGAGACCGAAGTCCCGGATGATCCGGTTGAGGCGATGACCCGGCCAGGCGAGCTGAGGGCTGCACTGTGGCTGGAGGCAGGCAGCGACACGCGGCTGCGCCTGGAGTTCAGGCCGGCCGCAGACGGAGCGGGCCCGCTCGCCGTCCGGCTCGGCATAGTCCCGGCAGTTGACGACGACGAACTGCTGGCGGAGGCGGTCGCGGCAGCTAGCTCCGCGGACGTCGCGATCGTCGTCGTTGGCTCCGCGGAACTGACCGAGAGCGAGGGCTTCGACCGGTCGACGCTGGCCTTGCCCGGCCGCCAGGACGAGCTTGTCAGCAAGGTCACCGCGGTCAACAGCAACACGATCGTCGTGGTGAACTCGGGCACGCCCGTTCTGATGCCGTGGGCCGCGCGAGCGGCCGCTGTCTTGTTTGCCTGGCTGCCCGGACAGGCCTTCGGCACTGCTCTGGCCGACGTGCTGCTCGGGCGTTCCGAGCCTGGCGGGAGGCTACCGGTAACCCTGCCGGCGACCGAGTCCGACAGTCCGGTCTTGCACGCGATCCCCGCGGCCGACGACACGCTCAGTTACTCCGAGGGGTCGCTGATTGGCTACCGCGGGTACGACGCCGCGAGCATCACGCCGGGGTACCCGTTCGGCCACGGCCTCGGCTACACGGACTGGAGCTTCGAGTCGATCAGCTGCCCGAATGAGCTGGACGCAGGCCAGGACCTGGAGCTGAGTATCAGCGTCACTAATACCGGCACCAGGCCGGGCAAGGAAGTCGTTCAGGCGTACCTGGCAGCGCCAGCCGGGCCAGCCAGGGCCCGCCTGCCAGTCCGGGTCCTCGCCGGATTCGCCACGATCCGAGCTGCTCCCGGTGAGTCAGCGCGGGTTCACCTGACGATCCCGGCCAGGCTGTTTGCCCGCTACAGCGAGGAGCTGGCTGCCTGGATATTCGCTGAGGGCGAGTACACCGTCCACATCGGCAGGTCTTCTCGGGATCTGCGCCTGTCCGCCGCTGTCCAGGTCAGTGCCTGACCGATAGCCGCTCTGACCTGGTCAGCTGGGCAACCCGAGCAGCCGAGTGATCAGCGCTGACAGCGGATCCCGAGGGAACCGCGGCTGCAGCGTCGGCTCCGCCCTGGCGCCCAGGTAGATCAGGTAGCCAGGACAGCGAGCGTATTGGGCAAACACCGACGCCTGGCCAGCGCGCGCCGGCAATAGCTCGAGCCCGGTACCGTCCGGACCGAGCAGGCTGCACGCGCTGGCCGGCGTGGTGCTGACGTGCAAGCTGTCGAGCAGGCTTACTACTCGCTGGATGAGCTGCCGTGAAGTGAAGGTCCTGGTGACCGTGCGACCGTGGCTCGCGTAGCCAGTCAGCTTCACCGCACGGAAGGTCGCCGCGCTGAAGTCCTCAGCTGGCGGCCGCATCGGGTACCAGATCACCTGCGCGTTTACCTGCAGGAATGACGTGCCGCCGCGTCCCGGCACGGCAGCGTACAGCAGTTCGCCAGCCGCTATGCCGACCGGAACCCGCCGGACCTGCGCGTCGACGTACTCCTCGGCGGTGGGGGCGCTGGCTTCGGACCCGGTAGGCGGGCCGCCGAGCATCTTGCCCCAGCCCTGATTACCCACGTCAGCCGCGAGGTGAGCCTGGACGAACGCGATGACGGCCGACATCGGCATCGGTACCCGGTACAGCCGGAACGGGGTAACGCTCGCCGCGGCCTCCACCACATCACCCGCATTTATGCGCAAGAACGCGGGCTGCTGTCGCTGCGCCAGCCTCCGGGCCCCATGCGGCACGCTGACAGCTGACAGTAGCCGCTGGGCAAACTTGTTAGCCTCTGCGCGGCTGCCTGCCGGCGGCCCGACCGGCCTGACGGCCTGCGCCGCGACGGCACTGGCATGAGCGGCGACACGCTTCGGCTGGCCCGCCGGTGCACTGGTACAGCCGGCCAGGCAGAGCACAAACGCGCAGGCGGCCAGTGCCGCTGCGGCTGGTCGGATGCTCACCTGCGGCCCTCCGTACTGGCGACGGCAGCTCACGAGCTAGTAGAGCCGCCCGGAGCCGACCCGGCTATTAACGGCCGGTCACGATTTGGCCGCGACTAGCTGCTACGCGTCCACGGTCGACACGACGTGCTCGGCAATCGCCAGGCTGGCAGTGGCAGCAGGCGACGGCGCATTGCGGACGAGAAGCACCCGCCCGTCCGCCTGTAGCACGAAGTCGTCCTCGAGGCTGCCGTCGCGGCGCACCGCCTGGGCACGAACCCCGGACTTCGACTTGACCAGGTCGGGCAGTTCCAGATCGGGCAGGTAAGCGCGCACGTTCGCCAGGTAACGACGCTTGGACAACGAGCCGCTGATTTCCCTGACCCCGCTGCGCCAGTGCTTGCGGGCCAGCTGCCAGGTACCTGGCCACCGCGCGACCCGTGCCATGTCGCGCAGGCTGACATTCGTCCACCGGTAGCCCTCGAAGGCGAGGGCCAGGACCGCATTCGGCCCGACGTTGACGGTGTCGTCGACGTGCCGGGTCAGGTGAACGCCGAGGAACGGGTAACGAGGGTCGGGTACCGGGTAGACCATGCCGCGGACGCGGTCTCGCACCTGCGGCCGCAGTTCGTAATACTCGCCTCTGAACGGGACGATGCGCAGGTCACCGGACCGCCCCAGGTTCGCCGCGAAGTAGTCGCTGCTGAGCCCGGCGCAGACGATCAGGTAGTCGAAGTCCCAGGCAGCGGCGGCCGAACTCACCCGCACGCCAGACGCTGTCTCCCGGACCCCGGTGACCGGTGTGCTGAGCAGAACCTCGCCGCCAGAGGACTTGACGGCACTAGCGAGTTCCTCGCACATCGCTATGTAGTCGACAGCCGCCGTCGACGGCGAGTGCAGCGCCGCCAGCCCACGGATGTGCGGCTCTATCTCGGCGATCTGCGCCTGGCTCAGGCGGCGGATGCCGGGCACCTGGTTCAGCGTGGAGCGGCGCTCGATCTCCGCGAGGCCGGGGAGCTCCTGCTCGGACACGGCCACGATCAGCTTGCCGAGTTCACGCAACTGCACCCCGTGCTCCTGGCAGAACTCGCGCGTCATAGCCGCGCCGCGACGGCACAGCAACGCCTTCAGGCTGCCCGGCGGGTAGTACACCCCTGCGTGCACGACGCCGCTGTTGTGCCCGCTCTGATGCGCTGCGACGTGGCCTTCTTTCTCGAAGACCGTCACGGACACGCCGGGAAACCGGATGGTCAGCTCCCGCGCGACGGCGAGGCCGAGGATTCCCGCGCCGACTACTCCTACTGACTTCAGCGAGATCACTCCGCGAGCCTGCTGGATCGGAGCACCTGAGCGCAACCGTTACCTGCCAAGCCGCGCCGGTGAAGACTGGACTGGCCGGCCTGAGCCCGTTCCCGTGTCCTAAGTTGCGGCCAGTGCCCGTGCGGCGCCCTATGCCGGGCCGGCGGTTGCGAGCCGGCCCGCGCCCGTCGCCCGAGCGCCGCCCGGTACCGGACATGGTGCCGCCTGCCGTGGCGCGCCGGCTGGCGTGCCCGGCAGGCCGGACGCGGCTGGCGAGCCTGGCAGCACCATCGCGGCGTAGCCGCGCGAACCGGGTGTGCCGCACTACGCTCGGCGCTTCGCCGGGCCCCCGCAGCGACCCGGACGCGGCAGCCACGCCGACGCGAACGGCGGCCGGGCCCGCGCGACGCACCGCAGCCTCGCTCGCCGTGGCCAGCCCGGCGCTGCGCAGGCGTTCGCCGCGCGCCACCTGATAGCTGCTCAGCCCGATGCCAGCCATGATGGCCAGGCCGCCGGCGACCTGGACCGGCCCGAGGGGATCGGCGAACAGCGCCATGCCCATGAGGGCGCCGACCAGCGGTTCGATGTTCAGGAATGCGCCCGCGACGTCGGCCGAGACCTTGCTCTGGCCGAAGGCGAACAGCGCTGTCGGGCCCACGGTGCCAGCCAGAACCAGGCCGACAGTGGCGACCAGCGCCGCCGCGCTCATAGGCCCCGCCAGATGATGCTCCGTGGTCAGCGCAACCGGGAGCACGAAGACGGCTGCAGACAGCAGTTGCAGCCCCGTCACCGCGATGGGGTCGCGGCCGCGCAACAGGCGAGCTTGCGAGACGGTGAAACCGGCCGAGACAAGTTGCGCGGCGAGTACCAGCCCATCGCCGCCGAGGGTCGATCCTGAACCCTGGCCGCTCGCGATGAACCCAACGCCCGCGAGCGACAGGCCGAATCCGGCCCAGGCAACTGGCGGCGCGACGCTGTGCCGCAGCGCGGCGGCAATGATCGCGACTAGCACCGGGGTGGCGCCGATCAGCAGCGCCGCGTGGGTCACGCTGGTGCGCTGGATACCGAAGTTCTGCAGCAGCACCGAGCCCCCGTAGCCGAGGCCGCCGCTGATCAGGATTGCCGGACTGCAAGCACCGCGTAGCCGGAAGCGGCTCGCCACCATCAGGAAGGCGGCAGCCAGCGCGAATCTGACGAAGGCCAGCCATGCAGGCGGCATCCAGCCGAGAGCGAGCTTGGATAGCGGGACGGTAGTACCCCACAGAACGCCTGCGGCTATCAGGGCCGGGAAGATCAATCGACGGCTGCTGGTCATGATTCAGCTTCACCGGCTAACGGGCACAATTCGGGCTCTCAAGCTGACAACAAGATATTATTTGGGGTCATGGCCGTTCTACTTGACGAAGTTGACTTGCAGCTGCTCTCCGAGCTGCAGGCGGACGCCGACCGAACGAACGTCGAGCTGTCCAGGATGGTCGGATTGTCGCCCGCCGCCACACTGAACCGGGTCCGCCGGCTGAAGGCGTCGGGGGTGATCAAGGTGATCAGCGCGCGGCTGGACCCAGCGGCCGTCGGGTTCCCGCTCCAGATGTACGTCGCGGCCACGCTGGGCCGCCACGACCCGCGAGCAACTCGCGCGTTCGAAGACCACGTGAGGGCGCTGCCGCAGATCATCGCCGCGGACAACGTCACCGGCGAAATGGACTATCTGCTCACCGTGGTGGCCAGGAACGTCGCCGAGCTTCAGCACGTACTTGCCACCCTCGCCGCGCGGGGCGGCCAGCGACTGGTGACCTACTTGCGGCTCGAGGAGATTAAGCCGCCTTCCCGCTTGCCGCTGCTACCGGGCGCGCCGGTCTCGGGTTAAGGCCGAGCGAGCCTCACTCGGCGCCGACGGGTCGCGGGCCGGCTGCAGCCCCGCCGGGCTCGAACTCAGCGGCCAGCGGGCTGGCCCGCCCAGCCGCCGCAGCCTGCGGCGGCGCGGCCCCCGTCGCCTGCCAGATCGCCTTGATGATTACTTGGGTCGCTCCGGCCGCCGGGATCGCCAGCAGCGCTGCCACGAACCCGCCGAAGAATCCGCCGATCCAGCTGCCGAGCGAGGCGCCGACGAGGATTGACACCAGCACAAGCAGCGGGTTGATCCGCACCGTCCGGCTCATGATGATCGGGTTGAGCACGTGGTTCTCGACCTGCGTGTAGATCAAGAACACCACCAGCGTCACCACGCCCGCCGAGAACGACTGCGTGAGCGCGAACAGCACCACCGGGATCCCGGCCAGGGCACCGCCGATCATCGGCAGGAAATCAACCAGCGCTACCCAAAGCGCCCACAAGAACGGGAACGGCACCCTGAGCACAAACAGCGTGGCAAAGACCACCACGCCTGCGATCACCGACGTGGCGAAGTTCCCCAGCATGTAGCCGGTGACCGAAGCGTTGACCTCGCGGGCGATCTTGCCGTACCGGTCCGCCCGCTCCGCTGTCATCAGGCCGAGGAGCCCGACCCGCAGCTTCGGCGCTTCCAGCAGCACGAGAACGACGAGGACGAAGATGGTGAAGAGCGAGAAGACCAGGGACACCGCGCCCTTGCCGAGGCTCAGCGCCGGATGCGCCAGATCGCGGCCGTAACTTGCCAGCTTCGGCGCGTTCTTCTCCACCCACGTCTCCAAGTGGTACTTGGTGACCGCGCGGCCGATCCAGCCCTGGCCGTGCTGGGCGTTGCTGACATAAGTCGGCAGGTTGTCCGCAAGGTGGCTGATGCCGTCGACCAGCGGATAGCCGAAGGCCACAGCCAGCCCGCCAAACGCGCACACCGCCAGCAACGTCACCACGGTCACCGCGATGCCGCGCCGGCGAACCCGCCGCTGAAGGGTCACGACCAGCGGATTAAGCAGCAGGGCGATGAAGCCAGCGACGACGAGCAGCAGGATCACGCCGCGCAGCCGGTCGATGATCTTGCCACTCAGGTAGACGATCACCACGACGGCAACAGTCACGAAGATCGCGCGCAACGGCACCTTGCGCACTTCTGCCGCGCGCCACAGACGGGACCGGCGGGTTTGCGACGATGCCGACTCTGGGTTCACCCGGACAGCATGCCAGTCCGGGCCGGGCGACCGCAGCTAGTGCACAGGCGGCGGTGAGCCGTGCGCGCTGGCAACGAGCGCACCATCCCACCGGCATACTGCGCACGCGTGATTGAACACGGACCTGACGAAGTCCAGCGCGGAAGCGTGCGGATCCGCACTGGCCCGTACGTCGTCCCAGTTCAGGATGTACTCGCCGAGGCCGCCATCCCAGTGCGCGGCAGCCGGCCCGATCGATCCATCTCCATCGGCGAATGCCGCAGGTGCAGGGTGGGTGTAGGCGTAGAACGCCGCGACCGGATGCCGCGGATCTCCGGGCCACCAGCCGACTGCCACCTCTTGCGCGTCCATCGCGTTCCGCATGATGAAGTCAGACGACGGCGGCTCGGCCGGCTGGCCCGAGAACATGCTGACTGCCAGGTCGAACGATCCCCACCACGCATTGACCGGAGTTGACCGGCCGCGGTACGGCGCCCGGAACTCCGTCAGGACCTCGGCAGCCCGGCCGGCAGCGACAAAGTAATCAGTCACCTGCTGGCGGTCATACGTGGCGTGCTCATCGTCGGCATCAAGCGGCACGGTCCACGGCACCTCTTGCGGCGTCGGGTCGATCTGCACGTCACCCGCCAGCCTGCGGACTCCGGCCAGCAGTTCGCGGGTAACAACGCCGACAGGCCGGTCTGGCGTCAGCGGTACGCGCTCGACCCGGCCGTCGCTGTGCTCGGCGACCGCCTCGTGGCTATGCAGGTCGAGCAACACGACAAAGCGGCCCGATCCGTCCGGAGCGGGCAGCGGGGCCGTCTCCCAGCCGCGCGCGGTCAGCCGCAGTGCTGCGTGCTGCAGTTGGGGCTCGGGCGGGGCCAGTGCCACCGCGAACTTGCCGAGTACCTGCGTGTGCGCGTGCAGGGTGTCGCAGGTCGCGGTCCACTGCTCATAGGACGCGGCCGGCCAGGCATCAGTCATAGCTGCACGCTAGTTGGTGGCCCGCTGATTCCCGCACGCGACCCGGCCGGGCGTGGGTTAGTTGACATGTGACCAATCGGTCACCTATTCTCGGGGTCGTGGACGAGGTGTTCAAGGCCCTGGCCGACCCGACCCGGCGCGAGCTGCTCGATGAGCTCTTCCGGGCGGACGGGCAGACGCTCAGCGCGCTGGAGGAGCGGTTCCCGATGACGCGCTTCGGCGTCATGAAGCACCTGCGGCAGCTCGAGGACGCCGGCCTGATCGTGACGAGGCGGCGCGGCCGGGAGAAGCTCCACTTCCTCAATCCGGTGCCAATCCGCCTTGTCCATGACCGGTGGGTCAGCAAGTACGCAGAGCCCTGGGCCGCTGCCCTTAGCGACCTGAAACAGAATCTGGAGAAGACGATGGAAAAGGTCTTCGAGATCTACATCCGCACGACGCCCGAGCGCCTCTGGCAGGCGATCGTTGATCCGCAGATCAGGAGCAAGTACAACTTCGGCGCCGGAGTGACGTCGGACTGGACGCCGGGAGCGCGGCTGGAGATGGGGCATCCCGGCGGGACCGGACTCCTCGGGGAAGGGGAGGTCCTCGAGGTCGACCCTCCGCGCAAGCTGGTTCACACCCTCACCGCGCTGTGGGGCGAGGACGTCAAGAGCGAGGGACCGAGCCGGGTCACCTGGGAAATCGAGCAGGTCGCAGACTCCTGCCGGCTGATCGTTACCCATGACCAGCTGCGCGAGGGCGCCAATGACCAGCTCTACGGCGGCTGGCCGATGATCCTGTCGGGCCTGAAGACCTGGCTGGAGACCGGCGAGCTGCTGACCACCCCCGGCTCGCTGATGTACAGCGGCCTCGGCTGATCCGCTCGAAGCGACCGAAGGGGAGGCGACGATGCCAGGCACAAGTACCCCGACCACCCATATCACCGGCGTGCGCACGATCGGCGTGCCGGTTCGCGACCAGGACAAAGCCCTGGAGTTCTACACATCCGTCCTTGGCTTCACCAAGCGTCTGGACGTAGCCATACGGCAGGAAACGCGCTGGATCGAGGTCAGTCCCTCCAGCACCGGACCGTCGATTGCGCTAGTGCAAGAGCACGGTGAGGTTCGAGCTGGCGTCGAGACCGGGATCCGGCTGACGACGGCCAATGCCGACGCTGATCACGAGGCCTTGCTCACCCGCGGCGTCGATGTCGGCGAGGTATTGCGCTGGCCCGGCGTCCCGGCGATGTTCAGCTTCCGGGATCAGGACGGCAACGGCCTGGTAGTCGTGCAGCAGCCCTAACGAGCTCGGCGGTAAACAGCAGTGGTCCTGCCGCTGTGGCACACGACACAGCGGCAGAACCACTGCTGTTGTTTGAGCCGTCGGCCGGGGGCAATGGATAGCCCGGCAAAGGGTGCACAACCGCTCGGCCGCTCAGCACGCACCTCCGCACGGGCCGGCGCTAACCTGGAAATGCAACGCAGCGGCCTGCCCTCGTCACGAAGCGTGACCCAGCGCTTGACATATTGCGCGCAGCGCTTGATATAGTATGCACGTGACCTTAAGAGGAGGCGCTGATGATTGATACCCGCGCAATCGCGCAAGAAGTCCAGGACCAGCTGGTCGCCGTCGTGCACCGCGGCCAGGATCAGGTTCGTAAGAGCCATAACCAGGTTCGCAAGAGCCGCGAGGCAGTAGCCGACGCGATCCGCACTGGCAACGAGCGGGCCAAGGCCGTCCGGTCGAACATGCCGGTTCGCATCCCGTCGCTGGGCACGCTCAGCGACCCGGCCAAACTCCGGGCTAGGTCCCAGGAGCTGGCCGACCAGTTTCTGGCCAGCCAGCGGCACTTTGCTGACCGGGCCATCGCCAGCCAGCGGCAGCTCGCTGACCGGGCGGTCGCAAACCAACGGCAGTTCGCTGACCAAGTTGTCGCTCGGCAGCGCGAGCTTGCTGGTAGAGCACTGCAGACCGCCGGCCCCGTGGTCGCGCAGCGTGTTGCCAAGTTGACCCAGGTGGTCGAGGGGCTTCCGGGTGTCCGGAGGCTCGCACAGCCGGAAAACGGCACCAGAAGCGCCGTGCGGGCAGAGCGGCTGGCCACTTCGGCTGACCTTGCCGCTGCGGAAAGTAACGTCACCCCGCTGCGCGTCGCTGACGTTGATGCAGTGGAGGCTGCGACCACCAGGCCGGCCAGGGCACGCAAGCCGCGGGCTGCCCGGCCAAGCACCAAGCCGGCCAGCACGGCGAAGGCGACGAAGGCCGCGGGCACGGCCACGACCAAGGCGCGCGGCACCGCCAAGCGGGTCAGCACCGCAAAGTCGGCTAGCACTAGCAAGTCCGCTAGCACCACCAGGTCAGCGGGCACCTCAAAGCGGGCCAGCACCACCGGCCGGACTAGCACGACAGGGCGGGCCAGTTCGACGAAGCGCGCCAGCACGACCGGCCGGGCTAGCACTTCGAGGTCAGCCAGCGGCAAGTCGCGCAGCACCAAGTAATGCAGTACGAAGAGGTAGCGGAACCACCTGCCGACGGCAGCCCTGCAAGCCGCACCCGCGGCTGGCAGGGCTACCGGGCGGCGGCCGCGTCGCTAACTGCCGCGCCGCTAACTGCCGCGTCGCTAACTGCTGCGGAGAGCCCGACGCCGCATGACCACCCGCCGCGTGACGAGTCAAGCACCCGATTCCGCGTACGGACGAGAGACGAGATGGCCGAATCGTGGGACTCCCAGATGCAGGCGCTCGGCGCCTTCATCCGGGACAAGCGCAAGATGGCCAACTTGTCGTTGCGGCAGCTTGCTGAGCGAACGAAGCTCTCTAATCCTTATCTCAGTCAGATCGAGCGCGGGCTGCACCAGCCTTCGGTCCGGGTCATCAGGCTGATCTCCGACGCCCTGAACGTGTCGGCCGAGACGCTGCTAGCGCAGGCGGGCCTGCTGCATAAGGACAGCAGCAGCGAGGCAACGAGCCAGGCCGCGCCGCCCAGCATCGAGGCTGCAATCCGGGCCGAGTCCCGGCTCAGCGAGGACCAGAAGACCGCGCTGATCGCCGTGGTACGGAGCATGCTGCCTGCCGAATAAGGCCGCTCGGGCCCTGCAGCAGGTTTGTCGTGAAGATCCTGGAAGGCGCGCCAACCACTCTGCAGGGCTATTACGATCTGACAGGTGACGGACCCAAGCCAGCCAGCAGAGCTGCAGCCAGCAGACGCGCTGTCTCCTGACGGCGGCGAACTGCCACAGCGCAAGCCAGCGGGCGACACACCGCCCGCAAGCACGGGGTCATTCTTCGAGCGCGCAGAGTCACTCTCTTCGCTCTCGCCACCGCCTGCGGACGAAATGCAGCAGCGGCGGTTCTTCTGGGAGACGGCTTCACCGGGTGCAGGGTCAACTGGCGCGGGCCAGACCCGAGTTCAGTCAGGTGCTACTGGTCGGCTGCCGCGTGAGTCAGCTCCGGGCGACGATTCGCTGCCCCGGCGCGGCGGCTTCTCCCAGCCGGGCGGGCAACTGCCGCAGCATGACACCGGCGCCTTGCCGCAGCGCGACGCGGGTGCTTTGCCCCAGCGGGACTCCGGCGCACTCCCCCAGCGCGACTCCGGCGCATTTCCCCAGGGCACACTCCCGCAGCGCGACGCGGGTGCTTTGCCCCAGCGGGACTCCGGCGCACTCCCCCAGCGCGACTCCGGCGCATTTCCCCAGGGCACACTCCCGCAGCGCGACGCGGGTGCTTTGCCCCGGCGGGACTCCGGCGCACTCCCCCAGCGCGACTCCGGCGCACTTCTCCAGGGCACACTCCCGCAGCGCGACGCGGGTGCTTTGCCCCAACGCGGCGGGGGCGCGCTTCCGCAGCGTGACGCGGCGCAGGACGGCGCTGGCGCTCTGCCCAGACGGACCACCAGGACGCGCCCAGCGGGCCGTCATCGCAGTCCGCACCGGCTGTCGGTTGCGTCGGATGCGCCTGCGCTCGTGCTCGCCGTTCCCGGCCGGGCCGAGGCTGATTCCGCCGACATCGGCTCACGAGTTGCCGAAATCGCCGGGCGCTCTTGCCCTGGAGTCGACATCCGGGTCGGTTACCTCGACGGCGACGAACTGCCGCTCTCGGAGTGCTTGCTGCCGGACGGGCCGGATTCGGAGAACCACGATCAGTTCCCCAGCGTGATCGTCCCGCTGCTGCTGAGCCCGAACGCCAACATCGACGCCAGGCTGCGACAGCTCGCGGTAACGCCAGCCATAGCCGCGGTCGTCGCCGGGCACCTCGGACCGCATCCACTCGTCGCCGAAGCGCTGCACGCTCGCCTCGCCGACGCAGGCCTCGCCAGGCCGGCCCGCTCAACCGGGCTGAGCATCTCGGCTGACAGCAGGGGCATTGTCGTTCTCGCGGATGTCGGCGAACAAGCCGCGAGCGCTGCCGGGGTTGCCGCGGTCTTGCTGGCTTCCCGGCTCTCGGTGCCGGTGGTGCCGGCCTCGCTCGGCGACCCGGCAAGCATCGTCGACGCAGTCAACCGGCTTAGCGAGTCCGGCGCCGCAAGGCCGGTGCTGGCGCCCTGCCTGATCGGGCCGGAGACCAACGCCTCTGTGCTCGAAGACCTGAGCGCGGCACTCGGCGCGCCGTGCGCTCCAACTCTGGGTGCGCATCAGGCCATCGGTCAGCTCGTAGCGATCCGCTACGGCGCGGCGCTGGCCAGTCTCAGCCTGACCGGCTGACACTCCGGCGTCCGCGGCTAACGCTCCGGCTGCCGGCGTCCATCCGCGGCCGGGCAAGCTGCTGCGGATGGCAACTGCCCGTTCCCGGTATTAAAAGGTTTCGTTGACACGGCGTCCCGTTGTGCGCTGGGCTTACCAACTGTGGACCGCACAGCAGTTCACATTCCGAACCTAAGGCCGAGAAGAGGTCGGACATGAGTCAGTGGAACGCCATGACCTACGAGGGCAAGGACACAATCCTGCGCGTCGTCCGCCGAGAGGCCGACGAGATGTTCACGCTGGCGGGGGCGCCCGGTGCGTGGGACGCCCCGACGGCGTGCGAAAGCTGGAAAGTCAGGGACGTCGTCGGGCACGTCGTCGATACGACGGAGGGCTATTTCCGGGCCTTCGACACTGCCAGGGCCGGGGCTGAGGCGCCTGCGCCGCATGGGCTCGTTGTCATGCACGAACTCGCCGGGCGAGGCGGCCAGGAACTCGGCGCGGAGTCACAGCCGGAGTTGCTCTCCCGCGCTCGCGCCGACCTGGACAAGATGATGGGCATCCTGGAGCCGCTGACCGCGGATGAGTGGACCGGCTTGATGGTCCCGCATGCCTACATGGGCCCGGTGCCCGCGTTCGTGTATGCGGGCGGCCAGCTCATGGACTACGGCGTGCACACCTGGGACATCAAGCAGGGCGGCGGCCAGGCGCACGCGCTGTCGGCGGATGCGGCCGACCTGCTCGTGCCGTTCATGTTCATCATCTGGCAGTCGACGATCCGGCCAGACGCCGACCTGACGCCGTTCAGCATCGGGATCCGGGTCAGCGGGCGGAACGCCGGCAACACCCGGGTGTCGATCGGCGAAGGCGGCATGAGCTACGAGCCCGGCGACATCGACGACTTGCCTGCCATCCTGGAATTCGACCCGGGCAGCATGGTGCTGACCGCGTTCGGCCGGATCAACGGCGGCACGGCAAGCGGCGACACGGCACTGGCCAACCGGTTCCTGAACCTGTTCTTCCGGATCTGACCGGACTGACTACGGCGCTCAGCGTTTGCAGTTTTCCGCAGATAGCGCGGAAGGCTGCAAACGCTAGATCGATAGCTTGATTAAGCCAGTCCTAGATTTCAGCTCCACGAGCGTCCGCGCGGGACCAAGCGCAGCGGCGCCATCCGCTGCCGCCCGTGCGCACAATCGACCAGCTGGGCACCTGCTCCCCCGCCCGGTAGAGATCGTCGTACATCTCGTGAAAGTCTCGGCTCCTGGCCAGCCAGCGGCGTGCACCTGAACGCTACGACCGACAACCAGGGGCGGCACCTGGCTGGCCCCATCCCGTTGAAAGCCAGGCCGTCGATACCGGCGGTGAACAGCCGCCCGGTGCTGCCGCCTCTTCAGGCTGCGCCTAACAACGATTACGCGCCGATGCTGAGCATCGCAGTTCCGCTGTTGACCGCGCTGAGATTGCCCGGTTCTGCACACCAGCGGTTAGTGAGCGGGCAATCGGTTCGCGGCAGATGAGCATGCCGCACGGGGATTGAAAGGGGCGGGCCGGAACTCGTGCTCATCAGTCAGCGGTCGCTCCCCGGTCAGCGCCAGCGCTACTCGCTTCAGGCCGACCTCCTGCGGTGGTTAGACCGCGTTGGCATCGCCGAGTTAAAGCCGGGTTACCCGCGCCCGCATCGCTGCCGCTGGCTGCTGCCCAGCCGGGACAGGGCGATCAGATACCGGCGCAGGCGGCCCCAGCACCAGCCGACGGCCCCACGCGCGGTATGGATGATGCAAATACTCGGGCCAGAGGGCCTGGGCCAAGCCCCGTGTCATCCGCCAGCGCCGGAAGCGCGCGCGGGGATCCAGGATGCCACGCTGCCCGGGCAGCTCGTAGCTGGCAGCCGCGCGCAGGTCGAGAATCAGGTTCGCCCGGATCGACTCCACCTCATGCAGGCTGCCGCAGTTATGGCACAGGTAGGCGACGTCTGTCATTGGGCTCCCGCCCGAAACAATGGCCCGCGTGTGCAGGCGGTCAGGCAAAAAGAAACTCCGGGCCCTTTCCACAGTCGCGACTTGTCGCTGCTGTAGCTGCCGGGGTCCGGAGCAACACACCGACACTACGCCGCGGCCGGGCCCGAAGATAGGGAGCCGACACAGATCATCAACCTGCGCCGAGGGGACGCCGCACGTCTGAAGCGATCACATGCAATCGGCTGCCCAGGCCGGCTGCTAACGCTGGCTCAGGTTCCGCCGCTGCGCCAGCTACCACCGTCACGCCAAACGGCCTGCGCTCTAGCTCATCCTGCGCTGGTAAATGGCAGGCTGCCCTGCCTCATCGCCATCGCGCGTTGCAGAACACCCAGATCTGCGCCAACGCCACTGACCATCAACCGGCTGTCGCAGCCGCCCAGATTAGGCGGTTGCGTGCTCGCCGCTGGGGGTCCATGAAACGGTGCGTAAGCAGCTGATTGTGAACGCCCGGCCTCAGCGTGCGCCGGTAGCTGGGAGTGACGTTGGCGCTAGCCTCTGCTTATGGGTCGGCCCGATCAGGTCTCGCGTGGTGCACGGGCGCGCGTCTCGCCCGTGGCGCGGCGGACTGGCTGATCGACGGCACAGGTGTGGACCATGGGGACTCGCTGTCGGCAACAACCCGATTGAAAGCTGGGCAGAACCCGAGGAGACGGCGGAGCACCCGCCCCACTTGACACACGACGCGTTACGGTGCTCGCGCCGCATGGCAGATGTGGCGAGTGCCGAGCGCCAGCGGGCTAGGGTTCGACCGTGCATCGCCCACCGTGCGAGTGCCCGATGACTGAGAGCGTCGGGACTTTCATCTGCCGGAAGGGCAGCATGGAGTTGTCTGTGGCCACCTGGGACGCGCTCCGCGCGATCACCAACAACGCGTCCCCCGGTGTCGGCGTCGACGTCGACCGTCCAGTAGGGCGGCAGCCGGCATGCCAGCAAAGCCGGAACTTCATCGCGGCTGGAGATGAGCGGTCTAAGAGACACCGCTCAAGGATTCGTCGAGCGGGCCTGGGAGAAAGTTCGCGGCCGGCCCCGTCGCGCTGCTATGACATTCCCGGTAGCTCGTCCCGATCACCATGGTTGATGTCGGCATGGTCGTGACCGGTCGCTGTGACCCGGAGTTTCTGCGCTGCGCTGTCGCCGGCCAGCAGGGCGAGGACGTCGCCGATGGCGGGTTCCTGGCTGGCGGGTTCGGGGAGCGGCAGGTGGGCTTGGATCTGGTAGCGGTTGCGGCGGCCGTTTTTGTGCTTGACGACGTACCCGGCTGCGGTCAGGTCGGCGACGATCGCGTGGGCGCTGCGCTCGGTGATGCCGATGCTGGCCGCGGCGTCGCGCAGCCGCACGCCGGGGTCGCGAGCGATGCACAGCAGCACCCTGGCGTGGTTGGTGAGGAAGGTCCAGCTCTCCACCCTCAGAAACCTACCACGCAATTCTAGAAATAGATTGCGCGTTTCTGACTTCATGCGTACGCTGAGATCAGACCCGGACAGTCAAGCAGCCGACGGCCGCAGCAAGACCGGGTCACTCAGTGAGATGCCCGGCCCGCCTTCAGCGACCCGCCCTCACTGGCAAAGGAAAACAGCGCCATGACCGAGCAACCGCTACCCCAGGGCGCGACCACCACCCTGCCGCCGCAGTCCGCCAACGGCACGTCACCCCAGTTGCCAGCCTCGCCCAGTCCGGCTAAGGCCGGACGGATGCATACGCGGATCAGCGGCATGCGGACCGGGCTGATCGCCGGCGTCGCCGGCCTGATCGTGGTGATGATCTTCATCATCCAGAACCCGCACGCCGTGAACATCAGCTTCCTCGGCGCGCACCTGCGCCTGTCGCTCGCCGTGGCGCTGTTCCTAGCCGCCATCGCCGGCGCGCTGATCATGGCCGCCGCGGGCACCGCCCGGATCACCCAGCTGCGGCGCATCATGCGCCGCGACCGTCGCAAGCCGCGGGCCGGCTGACACAAGCCACGACAACGTCCGGCAAATATCCACGACCATGCGCGCCTGGAACACGAGCTTGCTTCGTGCCGCGCCTTGCCCGGCACCGCCGGCTACTAACTCATGCGCAACCCCACGCACGTCACGGACAAAGGAGTCAATCATGGGCATCATCGGCTGGATCGTTCTCGGACTAGGCGCAGGCCTGCTCGCCAACATGCTGATCCCCGGCAAAAGACAGCAAGGCCTCATCATCACCTGCCTCATCGGCATCGCCGGAGCCCTCGGCGGCGGCTGGGCCGCCACCAAGATATTCCACATCCACACCCTGCACGGATTCTTCAACGCCTCAACCTGGCTCACCGCCATCGCCGGCGCAGCCATCCTGCTGCTCGCCTACCACCTGGCCACCCGCCAATCCGGCGGATCCCGGTCCGGCCGCCGGTACGCGCACCGCTGACCTAACGAGCCCTGGCCGGGCCGGGACAGCGTTCCCGGTACCCGGCCAGGCGGGCAGGCACGCGATCAGCACAGTGCAGGCACCTCTCTTTGTCATCACGGCCAGCACATCCTCCGGTTCGCCGCACCACCGAGCCCGCCTGACCCGTGGAAGGAAGTAACGCCATGACCGAGCCAATGGCACCGCACCGCACAACGAGCACGCTGCCGCCCCCCTCAGCCAACGGCACCCGGTCCCCGCCTGCACCGCCGGCGGCTCAGCGCACACCACTGCAGACCCGGCTGACCAGGATGCGCACCACCCTGATCGCGGGCTCGGCGGCCCTCACCGTGGCCGTGATCTTCATCATCCAGAACGTCCACGCCGCGAACATCAGCTTCCTGGGAGTCCACCTCGTGCTGCCCCTGGCCGGGGCCCTGCTCCTGGCCGCCATCGCCGGCTCGCTGCTGACGGTCGCCGCCGGACCCGCCCGGATCACCCGGCTGCGCCAGATCACGCGACGCGGCCTGCGCAAGGCCCGTGCCGGCTAAGCAGTCCCGATGACCGCTCCCTCCCCGCTGCCCAGGCAATGCGCGGGCCGGGCCCGTAGACCGCGGGCAGCCCGCGGCTACATGGGGTCATGCGTGACAGATCGGACAGGAATCTGAACGTGACCGATCGCGAGACAGTAATCCTCACACCCCGCCATGGCGGGCATAGGCCCCGGAGGCCGTAATGCGCATCGGAACGGTAATCCTCATCGTGTGGCTGATCATTGGCGCCATCGCAGGCGGCCAGCGCCACTACTACAACGAATCCAAGACGACCTGCGCCAAGGCGGGCACCATCGCGGTCACTGTCATTGCCGGTCCCCTGAACTATATCGGCGTGAACCCGAAGATCTCCTGCCCGGCACCGAAGCCCAGCACGTAACCCAGCCCAGCGCAAACCTCTCTCACATGACACCCGGAATGGATCCTTGATGCTCGCAATAATCGCGGCCGCGCTATTCGTTATCGCGTTCTTGCTGAACGCGACGAGCACGGCCAGCAGCGCCGTGTTCGCGCCGACCAGCCTGCTGCTGGTCGGGCTCGCCTGCCTTGCGCTGCACCTGGCGGGCGTGGGCACTGGCTGGAAGTTGCCCAGCCGCGGACGGCGCCGCTGACTACACCGTCTAAGTGCGAGACGTCCGGAATCTGCCAGCTCATTCCCAGATCGAGGTAAAGACCATGGTGGTTACACCAGAGCGAACGTCATGACGGTCAGGACCGCGCGGCATGCCGCCAGGACCGCGGGACGAGAAGCGGCGTCGAGCCGGTGGCTGCAATGGCTGGCGCGCGGCGGCCTGATTGCACGCGGCATCAACTACATGCTGGTCGGCCTGCTGGCCGTGCAGATCGCACTCGGCGCGAAGGGAACGCAGGCCGACAGCGCCGGAGCGCTGCACGAAGTCGCCAGCCAGCGCGGCGGCATCGCCGTCTTGTGGCTGCTGGCTGCTGGCTTTGCCGGGCTGGCCATGTGGCGGCTGGCCGAGGCTGCCTACGGGCAGCCGGGGCGGCGAGGCCACGCGCCAGGCAAGCGGCTGCAGTCGCTAGGACTCGGGATCTTCTATGGCTTCACCTGCGCCGGCATCGTCGGCTTCGTCCTGGGCACCAGCAGGCAGCGCTCCGGCAACACCCAGGCTAAGGATCTCACCGCGCGGTTAATGGCCCATGCCGGGGGCCGGTGGCTGGTCGCGTTGATCGGCGTCGGCCTGCTCACGGCGGGCGTCGGCCTGGCCGCCTACGGTCTCCGCAGGAAATTCGGCCGGCATCTGGCCCTGGCACAGGCAAGCGCGCGCACCCGCAAGGAAGTCGAGGTCCTCGGCATGACCGGCAACGCTGCCCGCGGGGTCGTGTTCGGCGTCGCGGGCGTGTTGCTCGTCATTGCCGCCGTCAGCTTCGAGCCAAAAAAGGCTCAGGGCCTCGACGGGTCCCTGCGCAAGATCGCCACGACACCGCTGGGCCCGTGGCTGCTGGTCGCCGTGGCGCTAGGACTTGCGATCTTCGGGATCTACTCGTGCTGCGAGGCGCGGTGGCGGGTAGTCCGGCCCGGATAACTCAGCGCACTGACACTCTCACTACCTGACTATGGGAGCACGCCATGAACGCATCGTTCGTCTGCACGCGGCCCGCCGGCGATCAGCGTGAATCAGCCCGGCTCGTTTGTCCACTGGTCGATCTTCGACGTGTCAGTCGCGAATCTGGTCCTGATCGCGGTAATGGTCGTCATCTTCGGCGCCGCGCTGCTGCTCCCGTTCCCGCAGAGACACCGCAGCGAGCCCGCCACAGTTTCCGGCAGCGCCACGGATGACAGCACGGCCGCGGCAGGTGACCCTGCTGATGACCGCACCGCCGGGATGTGGACCGCCCGAGTCCGGCGCCGCGCCCTTCGGGCGTTGCCACCCGGCAAGCTGCTGCCGGACCGGCAGCCCGCCTACGTCGCGTCCTGGATCTAGGTGTTCGGCGTCGGCTCCCTGGCCGCGCTCGGGGTGGCGATCGTGTCCGGGTTCGCCCTGGCCCTCGGCGGCCCTGACTGGTGGCACTACAACCTGGTCGGGCACTTCTTCAACAGCCTGCACCTGTGGAGCGTCGAGCTGTTTATGGCACTGCTGGTCATCCACCTGTGGGGCAAGCTCTGGATGGCCGCCTGGCGCGGACGCCGGAGCCTGACGTGGATCACCGGCGTGGTCGCGTTCGCAGCCTCGGTCATCGAGTGCTTCACCGGCGATCTGTCCCAGCAGAACTTCGACTCCCAGTGGATCTCCACCAGCGGCAAGGACGCATTCAACTCCGTCGGCGTCGGCGTGTTCTTCAACGTGATGAACTTCGGCCAGATGCTGATGTGGCACATCGTCCTGATCCCGATCGTGCTGATCGCCATCGTCGGCGCGCACGTCCTGCTCGTCCGGATGCGCGGCGTCGCGCACCCGATCGACGCGCATGCCGCCGAGGTGACGGGGAAAGGGGACGGGGGGCCGTCGCCGCAGCCGACGCCGCCCTGGCGCGGCCCACCGCCGCTACACATCCTCAAGGAGGGACAATCGCGGCGGATCGGCTAGCCCCACGCGGCCGCGCCTGCTGTCCTCACCGGACGTCCCGCCGGTCACCATCGCCACCTGGGCACGGCTGGCTCCCGCTGACTTCCTGGCCACCGCCGCCAGCGAGCTTAACGGCACCAGCGAGACCGCCACCTACGGACCGCCCTACAACAACCAGACCGCCAGCGCCCAGCGGCTGCTGTTCTCTCCCGCCACCATTGCCGGCGTGCGGCAGCCGGTCAACGCCGCGCAGGACTTCGTCACCGGGCCGCTGGCCACGCTCGCGCCGACCGACCCGGCCATCGCCGCCCCGCTCGCCGCATACAAGGCCGCCTCAGCCGCGCAGCAGCTGAAATGGGCCAGCGCGTACGCTACCGCGGTCACGAAAGTGAGATTCGCCGACGGCCGCCCTGTCGTCCCCACAGCTAACGACGGGCCGGTCCCGGCGCTGATGACAGGCGAGCTCACCCTGGCGCGCAGCGGCGCGCTGGACACCGACCTGCTCTCCCAGCAGCCGCTCTACGGCACCAACTTCACCAAGCCGCTGCTGTTCATCGAAGACGGCGCCTACTTCGCCAACAAGGCCACCGCGCTCGGCCTGACCGGCAGCCAGTGGGGCGTCATGAACGAGACCGGCAGCTACCCCGGCCAGCCCTGGCTCTGGCTTTACACACTCTGGTACCAGGTACCGGGATGGACCAACTCCGCCAACATCGACATGATCGCCATCTACATGACCGGCCTGGCCACGATCTTGCTGCTGCTTGTCCCGTTCATCCCCGGACTACGCGACATCCCCCGGCTCATCCCCGTGCACCGGCTCATCTGGCGAACCCCGGACCACCCGGCGCCCAATCCCCAACCCGGCCCAGGTTCCGGTGCCGCGGCCATGCTCCAATCCGGTCCGCCCGCGGCCCGCACCACGAAGACATGACCGCGACGATGAGAAACCCTGCACGCTCCACGACGCTGACACGCCACCGGCCCGTCCCGCCGTGCGCCGGCGTCCGCTCATCGTTAGCACCGGGCGAGATGCTGACGTGACCTAACTTAAGAGAGGGACTGCTGTTGTTAGCGCTGCGGTGGTGGCAGGCTTCTCGTTACAGGTGACTGACAAACGTCGACAATGAGCCCGCGAACGTGTGCAGGTCGTCAAAGATGCGGTGGACCAGCGCGGCCGCACCCTCCGGGTCGGTAAGTAAGTAGTAGACGACTAACGCGACGACGAGCCAGCCGATCACCCTGGCCATCTGGTCGCCTCCTTCTGATCTGCATCGCTCTGCGGCCCGACGCAACTTGCTGCGGTGATCCGCGCGAGCCGATTACCAGGCTTGCGCCGGGCAGTAGTTCCGTCCAGTGCCCCTCGCGCAGCGGACCAACCATTAGCTTGCGCGGAACGGCACCGGACCTCTGCGGCTAAAACCACACTTCCTGAGGGAACGGGCTCTTTCGCGCCGGTGTCAGCCACCAGGCTCGACAATTGCGGGCTCGACGGTTGCGGGCTCGGTGGTTGCCGCTGACGGCATGCGGTATGCCGGAAGCGGAGACGTAAGGAGCAGCAGGAACCCGATGACGCCGCCGGCACTAGCCATCCACAGCGCGGGCCGCAAGCCGATCAGCGTGCCCAGCACCCCGCCGAGCAGCGCGCCGACCGGGCGCGTGCCGTAGTTCACTGCCTGGAACGCGCCTGATACTCGCGACCGCACTTCGTCCGGGATGACCGCGGCGAAGATCGTGCCCCGCCCGGCTACGCCTCTCCCGGCGGCACGTACCGGACTGCCTCGTCGACCTCCCGGTAGATGGAGTTCCCGGCCGGGTTTCGCATCTCCTCGGCCAGATGACCGAGCAGCCCTGCGGTCCGCGCCAGCAGCGCGAACCCGCGCAGCAGGTCCGGCGGGAAACCAAGGTCAGCGAGCGCGGCCCCGCACACCCCGGCACCGTTCAGCGGCAGCGTCCGGCCGATGATCGCCGGATGCACCCGGCCGACCGCGGCGAACAGCAGCAGGTGCGGGCCCGGCACCCCGGACTCCTCGGCGATCCGGAAGATGACCGGCGTGCGCGGGTCACCGTCCTTGTGCACTGGATGCCCGAGTCCGGGAACAAGTTTTCCCGCCGCCCGCTGCGCCCGGACAGCCGTCGTCGCCAGCTCATCCCAGCCCGCATCGGTGTCCGGCAGCGGACCGTTGTGCGCGGCCAGCGCGGCGGCCAGGAACCGGCCGCAGTCCTCGGTCACGCCCAGGTACCGTGAGCCGCCGCCGAGCAAACCTGCCGCTAGCGCGCCCTGCACGGACTCCGGCGCGCCAGTCAGGGTGAGCCGAGCCGCGATTACCGACGGGGTGAAGCCGTGATCGGCCAGCGCGACAAGCACTGACTCGAACAGCTTCAGCTCACCTGGAGCCGGCCGCCGGAGCGCGGCCAGCCAGAACGCCAGCTCGCCGAAGCTGATCTGCCCCATCAGGTCCTCGGCAAGGTTCTGGCCGAGGACGGTAATCGTGGTGGCGTCAGCGGTGCCGATCGAGGTCGGGTACTCAGTCACAGCTCTCCTTGGTAGCTTCTCGCCGCTTGCTGGCTCGACTGTTGCTGGCTCGCCGCTTGCTGGCTCGACTGTTGCTGGCTCGACTGTTGCTGGCTCGACTGTTGCGGGCTTAGCTGGGCCGACTCGGCGTCGTACTCGTCATCCGGATGGCCCGCGGGCAGCTGATGCTTGGCGACCCGCGCCGTGGGCGTGTGCGGTAGCTCGGCGAATCTGCTGCCAGTACCGCGGCACCTTGAAAGCTGCGAGCCGGGCTGCTGCGAAGGACCGCAGCTCGGCAAAGTCAAGCTGCTGCACGCTAGCCGCCGGCACGATGAACGCCTTGACGTCCTCTTCCGACAACTCTGACGGGACGCCGACTACCGCGCACTCCAGGACCGCCGGGTGCGCCAGCAGGACGTCTTCGACCTCGAGCGGCGACAGGTTCTCCCCGCGGCGCCTGATCACTTCCTTGACCCTGGAGATGAACGTGTAGGTGCCGTCCGCACCGACGGTCACCAGGTCGCCGGTTCGCAGCCAGCCGTCATGCATCAGCGCGGCTGTCTCTGCTGGCATGCCCCAGTAACCCGGAGTCAGCACCGGGTTGCGCAGCTCAAGCTCGCCTGTCCCGCCCGGGCCGGCCACCGACCCCGACTTGTCGATGACCCGGGCGTGATTGATGGTGCCAAGCACCGGGTGCTGCCGCACCGAGCCGAGCGTGCCGAACGGCCGGGTTCCGCGTGCCCAGATCAGCCCGTACGGCGACTCGGACAGCGCGTACCCGACCACGATCCGCAGCCCGAAGCGCCGCTCGATGGCAAGCTGCCGGTCCCGCTCGGGGGCCGGCCCGGTGTAGCACAGCCGCAACGGGGTGTCCGCGTCCTCGGGACGCTCGGGCTGGCGCATCAGGATCTCCAGCATGGCGCCGATCGCATTGAACTCGGTCGCGCCGTGCCGCCGCGCCGTGTCCAGGAACGTGCTGGCCGAGAACCGCTCGGCCAGCACCAGCCCGGCGCCGCAGGCCAGCGACCCCATCACCGAATAAGCAGGCGCGTTGACGTGGAACAGCGGCAGCGTGGTCAGCATCCGGTCAGCGGCGGTCAGCTCCATCCAGAAGCCGAAGCCCTCGCCAGCCATCGCGTACGCCCGGTGCGTCTGCATCACGAGCTTGGACCGGCCGGTGGTGCCCGACGTTGGGATGAGCACCGCAACGTCGTCCGGCCGCACTGCCAGCGTCCGGCAGGCGCGCGTGCCGGGCCGCCGACGCCATCGCCGCCGGGTCCGACCAGTCAGCGCGTACCAGCGAGTACACATCAAATTCGCGAGGAAACGTGGCCGGCCTGGGCGCGCCGCCAGCTCCCCGGCCAGTCCCGGTCTGGCCAGTCCCGATCCGGCCCGCCTCGGCACGGTCAGTCTTAGCCTCGCTAGTCCCGGTCTCGCCGGTCCCGCTCATGGCTGTCTGCGTGCGTGCCGCCGAGACGACATCGGCCAGTCTGGCGTCGGTGATCAAGCAGCCGCGGCTGGACCTGAGCTGATCAGTCCGGCCAGCTCGGCCGGCGTGCTGCGCGGGTTGACCGCGACCGCGACCGCGCCGAGCGAGGTCAGCGCAAGCCAGCTCAGCAGGTACGGCGGCGACGTGCTGGCGGTCAGCATGACCAGATCGCCCTTGCCGACCCCAGCCGCCTGCAGGGCCGCAGCCGTCTGGCTGACTGCAGCGATCGCGCCGCCGAACGTCAGCGAGCCCGCGTCACTGCGCAGCCAGCTGCCGCGCTGAGTTCCGGTCGGCCGCCGCCGCGAGCAGCCGCGGGATCGTGCCGGTGTACTCGGCCCGGCTTACCGTGGTCCGGTTCACCGCGGTCCGTCCGGCTGTCTGGTCGCGGTCGTGTCGCAGCCTTCGGGGCCAGTGCCCAGAACGCCGGTACCGACCCGCCGATACGTCGTCTCTAGCTCATAGTCCTTGTCCGGGCCTGCCACCTGCCAGGTCTCGGTGAAGCAGTTCGCGCTGAGCCGGGTCACTGTCACGTGATAGTGGTCAGCCCGGCACGGATGGTCTGCGTCGCAGGTTCCCGAACGCAGGTCAAGCCGGTAGAACTCGCGCCCGTCAGCGAACCGCACGTCGGCCCCGCCGTCCTCGCGGCCACGATAGATGAGCGACCGCCGGGCCGGGCCGCGGTGGCCGCCGAACCGCAGTTCACCGTCTTCGGCGTACTCGAGCACCTGGCTGTCACCAGCCGGGCGGAACCAGGCCGTACCGCTGAACACGCCGTCCTGGCCCGAGCGGCGATCGCTAATCCGGCGCTCGACCTCCCAGTCGCCGTCCAGGAACTCGATGATCCGGCCGCCGTCCGCGCCGCCAGCGTCAGGCGAGTGCGGGCAGACAGGCTCGCTCTGCGGCAGCCCGGTCTCATCGACGCCCACGGCCGCACCGATACCTGGCGGGCAGGATGTCGCGCCGGACCGGCATGGTATGGTCCGTCGTCGTCAGGCCCGCCTGGTGGCCCGCCCCCCGAAAGGCATCTACATGTCGTCAGTCGCGATTGCCCGGCCGCAGCCTCTGGTGCTCGGCGACCTGATCGCCCGCAGCGGCGACCGAACCGCCCAGGCGGTGCGCGATGTACTCCTCGTCGTCGGCGCGGCCGGCCTGGTCGGGGCGCTGGCTCAGCTGTCGATCCACCTGTCGTTCACGCCGGTACCGATCACTGGCCAGACGCTCGGCGTGCTGCTGGCAGGCACTGCGCTCGGCTGGCGCCGGGCGGCTGCCGCGATGGCACTGTATGCGGTCGCCGGCGTGGCGGGCGTTCCCTGGTTCGCCGGGCACACTTCCGGGTACGCCAGCGCGTCCTTCGGCTACATCGTCGGGTTCGTCTTCGCCGCGACCGCATGCGGGTACCTCGCCGAGCGCGGCGCGGATCGTTCCGTGCTGAAGTCAGTGCCCGTCATGCTCGTCGGCGAGATCCTGATCTACGCCTTCGGCTGTGCCTGGCTCGCGATCGATCTGCACCTCGGCGCGGGCGCGACGCTTGAAAGATGGCTTCACGCCGTTCGTGATCGGCGACGCCATTAAGGCTGCGATCGCGGCCGGGCTGCTGCCGGCGGCCTGGAAGCTGGCTGGCCGCCGTCAGGACCAGCCGCCAGCCTGAACTGAGCGCTCGTTGCCGTGAGCGGGGAGAGGTATGCATCCCGGGAGCGGGCAGAAGTCTCCCGGATCGTGAACCGGCGGCCCGTTTGCAGTGACCGGGGCTGCTGGCCAAGATGGCAGGGTGAGCGCTGCCGATCGGCTTGACGTCGCCAGCTGGGCTGCCAGTATCCGCCGCGTCGCCGTGCTGACCGGAGCGGGGATCTCGACGGACTCGGGGATCCCGGACTTCCGCGGCCCCTCCGGGATCTGGACCAAGGACCCGGCCGCCGAGAAAATGGCGACCTACCAGGTCTATGTCGCCGACCCTGCAGTCAGACAGCGATCCTGGCAGGCACGGCTCTCTCACCCGGCCTGGACGGCCCAGCCGAACGTCGCGCACCTGGCACTGGCCAACCTGGCGCTCAGTCCCGTCGACACTACGGTCATCACGCAGAACATCGACGGCCTGCATCAGCGGGCCGGAACTCCAGCCGATCGCGTTCTCGAACTGCACGGCACGATGTACCAGGTCGTCTGCGTCAATTGCACGCACCGCAGCGAGATGGCCGAGGTCCTGAGCCGGGTGCGGGCCGGAGAGGCCGACCCGGCCTGTGCCGACTGCGGCGGCATCCTCAAATCAGCGACAGTCATGTTCGGCCAGCAACTCGATGCAGCCGTGCTCGCTCGCGCCGTCGCAGCCGCCGAGACCGCTGATCTCTTCATGGCAGTCGGCAGCACCCTGACGGTCGAGCCGGCCGCTTCGCTGTGCGCTGTTGCGGTACGAGCCGGCGCCCGCCTGATCATCATCAACCGCGATCCGACGCCTTACGACTCGCTGGCAGCCGCTGTCATCAGCGAGCCGATCGGCGCGGCCGTCCCGGCGATCGTCGGCGCGCTGATGTCTGCCGCCAGCCCGCTAACTCCGGCTTCGGCAGGCCAGCGAAGTGAGCGCCGAGCTCATGGATCTGGAGCTCACGGGACGACGGTGACCGGCCACTTTCCGGCTCGCACCAGCCGGATGGCGAGCGACCCGACGAACCGGTGCCCGGCGTGCGCGGACGCGCCGACCACGATGGCGTCGGCTCGCACCTCACCCGCGATGCGGACGATCTCGGAGTAGGGGTCTCCGCGGGCTGCCATGAACGTGATCGATATGCCCAGCTCAGCCGCGATCTCCCGGGCCCGCCGATCCATCTCGCGAGCAGCTTCGCGGAATGCCTCGTCCTTCGCGACCAGCAGCGCTGCTCCGGCGGAGCCGGCGGCGACGAACCCTCCGATAGGTGCCACGAAGACAGCGACAATCCTGGCTCGCTGCCGCCGGGCCAGGCCAGCCGCGTACCAGCCCGCCCGGCTGGCGGTGGTCGAGTCGTCGACGGCGACGAGGATTACGGACGGGCCGTCCGTGCCGAGCTCGAACGACGAGGAAGATTCCTTGTCGGCGGCGGTCATGCGACCTCACCGGTGCCCATACCGGCACAGTCTAGAAGTAATAGCTGGCCCGGGTAGACCGAGCGCTGGCAAGATCAGCCAGTGACCAAGCCGCGCCAGCCAAGCCTGGCCGCTGTTGGCGAAGTGCTCCGCGCGGTCGATCCCGGCCTCCGGCTCTTGACCAGGCGGCCGCTGGCCGGTGGCGCGTCAGCACAGCTGACAGCAATCGAAGCAGGGCGGCCGGATGGCCAGGTCGAGCGGCTTGTCTTGCGGCAGTACGGCACGGCTAACCTGCGCAGCGACAGCCGCGTCGCCGCGCATGAATACGCGTTGCTCAGCCTCCTGCACGCGGCTGACCTGCCAGTGCCGCGCCCGCGAATCGCCGACGAGTCAAGCCTGATACTGCCTGTCCCGTACCTCGTCATCGACTATGTCGACGGCGCGGCATTGACCGGGCCGGCAGAGGTCAGGCAGCCGCTGACAGCCTTCACCGGCAAGCTCGCAGGCGCCCTGACCGGGCTGCATGAGGCAGCCTTCACGCTGGCCGACCTACCGTTCCTCGCCGACATCCGCGATATCTCAGCGCGGGCGGTAGGGACACGGCCCTCGCGGCTCGACGAGTCGCTCCGCGAGTCCGAGGTCCGCGCAGCACTGACCAGATGCTGGCCGCCGCCGGAGGTCAACCAGCCGGTCCTGCTGCATGGTGACTACTGGCCAGGCAACACCCTGTGGCGCGATAACCAGCTTGTCTGCGTGATCGACTGGGAGGATGCAGTGCTCGGCGATCCGCTGGCCGATGTCAGCGTCGCCCGGATGGAGATCTGCATGGCGTTCGGCATGGCTGCGGCGGACGCTTTCACTCAGCGATACAGCGAGCTCAGGCCGGCCGCGGACATGACGGCCTTGCGGCACTGGGACCTCTACGCCGCGCTTCGGCATGCCGGGCGGATGGCCGATTGGGGCCTGTCGCCAGCCGACCTGGCCAGGCTCCAGTCCGGGCATCGAGAGTTCGTCGCCGCACTCTTGGGTTAGCAGCAGCCCCGCTCCCGTAGCTAGTCTGGCGATCGCGGGCAGTTCGCGCCACGCGGCAGGAGGAGCAGACCGATGACGCAGCAAGCGCCACCCCGCCCGCTGCCCGCCTGGCGGGTGCTGGACATGTCGCAGGCGATATCCGGCCCGTACGCGGCGCGGATCCTCAGCGACCTGGGCGCGGACGTCGTTCGCGTCGAAGGGCCACGTACCGACGTCACCGACTTGTTCGGTGCGGTCATCGACGGCCGGGCCGGCATGTACGCCCAGATGAACGCGGGCAAGCGGAACATCGGCGTTGACCTGGCCGTGGCTGGCGCAGCCGACCTGGTCCGCGAACTCGCCAGGCGGGCCGACGTGCTGATCGAGAACTTCCGGCCTGGCGTGATGGACAGGCTTGGCCTCGGTTACGAGCGGCTGTCAGCGGCCAACCCGCTGCTGATCATGGTCTCGGTGTCCGGGTTCGGCGCGACCGGGCCGGACGCGGGCCGGCGCGCGCTGGCGCCTGTCATCCACGCCGAGTCCGGACTATTGGCCAGGCAGGCCGAGCTCGATGACCGGGCCCCTGCCGACCTGCCGCTGGCCCTTGCCGACACGTTCACCGGGCTGCACGCGGCCATCGCCATCCTCACCGCCTTGCACCAGCGAGCAGTCACCGGCCAAGGCCAGCATGTCGGCCTGAGCATGCTCGGGGCGGTCGCAGCAAGCGACGATCATGCCCACGCGGCGATTGACGGCAGCACCGAGTCGTACAGCTCGCGAGGCACCATCTGGCGGGCGCCGGGCGGGCCTATCCTGATCGCCGCGCCGCCCAAGCACGCGTGGGTCATGCTGTCCCGGCGCGGTCTGATCTCCGACCCGGCGGCACCCGGCAGCGACCTGCAGCTGAAGGCGGCGCTGCGCCAGCAGGCAATCCAGGACTGGATGACGTCATTCGCCGATCGCAAGGCGCTCATCGCCGAGCTTGAGAGCGCTGGCGTCGCCTGGGCTGACCTGGCCGACAGCGCGGAGGTGTTCGCTGGCGGCGCGCACACGGCGCCCGTGGCGGGCACCGACCGTCGCGTAGTGGCCATGCCATACGACTTCTCGGCTGCTTCGGCCAGTGTCCCGCGCGGCGTCGCACGGCTCGGCGAGCACAACGCCGACGCCATCGGCGACTGGCTCGGGCTGGAACCCGCCGCGATCGCCGACCTGTCCGCGCGTGGCGTGCTGCTGTCCAGCTGACACGAATTTCGTGTCGTCACACAGCACGATTTAATCCCGGCAGCAGTACACTGGGCAGCACGTAATTCGAGGAAGCGGACCGATGACGGATCCCGAGACCACAGCTGCCTGCGAAGCGTGCGGCCGCTTGCTAGCGGTCAATACAGGAAGAGGCAGGCCAAAGCGCTACTGCAACGCAACCTGCCGAAGCGCCGCACGTCGCCTGCGCACGCGGGCGGAGACCGGCGTAGGCAGTCCCGTCAATACAACTTTGACATCGCCCTCACGTCAGGATTATGTTGACGAGGTGAGTACGGCCGAAGGCCAGGCCCAGCAGATTGCGAGCCGGCTCGCCTCGGTGACCGGCCAGCTGGCGGCCGCGCTGACCCAGACAGGGGCTGGGTCATCGCTGGCCGCGATGAGGTCCGCCCGCGATCTCACTGCGCTGGCGAACGTGGCGCTGCAGGAAGCCGTGGACCGCGCCCGCGCGGCCGGGCACAGCTGGAAGGAGATCGGCGATGTCCTCGAGACAAGCAGGCAGGCGGCGTTCCAGCGATTCGGCCGGCCGGTGGACCCGCGGACCGGCGAGCCGATGACCAGGAACGTGCTGCCCGGCGCAGCGGAGCGGACCATCGCGATCTTCACCGACATCGCCGCCGGCGAGTGGCAAGCAGCGCGCGCAGACTTCGGCCCGAAGATGCTCGAGGCCGTGAGCGCCGACCGGCTCGCTGACGGCTGGGCGCAGATGGCCGGCCTGATCGGCCGCTACGAAGGCGTGGGCGAGCCGTTCGCGCACGCACTCGGTGAACACACGATCGTCGACATCCCGCTGCACTTCGAGGCGGGTGAGGCTACCGGGCAGGTGACCTTCGACGGCGACGGCAAGGTTGTCGGCGTGTTCATCCGGCCTGCAGCTGAGCAATAAGCTCGGACGAGCGCTAAAGGAGCAGACGGTTATGCGCAGCAATCAGCAATCCGGCCCGGACTGGAGTTCCGATAACTCCGATGGCTCCGGCATCGGCAGCCCGTTCCTGGGCGGTCCCGACAAGCGCCCGTGGTTCGGGCCGAAGCGGTTCGGCTGGGGCTACGGCCCGACCTTCGCTCAGAAGTCCTGGTCGAACGCGACCGTGCCGGTCACGCCGACCTGGTAGGCCGACACCCGCCGCTCGAAGAAGTTCGACAGCTCCTGAACGTCCTGCAACTCCATGAAAGCGAGCGGGTTCGTCGAACCGTATAGCGGTCCGAGGCCCAGCCGGGCCAGCCGCCGGTCAGCCACATGCTGGATGTATTCGCGCATGCTGGCCAGCGAGAGGCCGGGCAGGCCCTGGCCCAGCAAGTCAGCGGCGAACTGCACCTCGCACTCCACCGCCTCGGCGAGCATGTCGCGCACCTGCCCCGCTAGCCCGGAATCAAAGAGCTCGGGCTCCTCCGACCTGACGATGTCCACCACATCAAACGCGAACGCCATGTGCATCGACTCATCGCGGAACACCCAGTTCGTGCCTGACGCCAGCCCGTTGAGCAGACCGCGTGAGCGCAGGAAGTACACGTACGCGAACGCGCCATAGAAGAACAGGCCCTCGATGCAGGCTGCGAAGCAGATCAAGTTGAGCAGGAACGAGCGCCGGTCGGCAGCGGTCCGCAACTCACGCAGCTCATAGACCGAGTCGATCCACCGGAAGCAGAACTCAGCCTTGCGCTTGATCGACGGGATGTTCTCCACCGCGGCGAACGCCTGCGTCCGCTCAACCGGATCAGGGACGTAAGTGTCGAGCAGCGTCAGGTAGAACTGAACGTGCACGGCCTCTTCGAACAGCTGCCGGGATAGATAGAGGCGGCCTTCAGGCGAGTTGACGTGCTGGTACAGGTTCAGCACCAGATTGTTCGCCACTATCGAATCGCCGGTAGCAAAGAACGCGACCAGCCGGGAAACGAGGTGGCGCTCGGCCGGTGTCAGCTTCCTCAGGTCGGTGAGGTCTGAGTGCAAGTCCACTTCCTCGACTGTCCAGGTGTTCCTGATCGCGTCCCTGAAGCGGTCGTAAAACGACGGATAGCGCATCGGTCGCAACGTCAGGTCCATGCCAGGATCGAGCAGCATCCCGCGGTTGCCGCGCGGCGCGGCAGCCGGCCGCTGCGCGGTCACTGGCGTCTCGGCGGCCACCGGCGATTCGGCGCTCACTGGCACGCCTCGCAGCTCTCCGGGTTCTCCAGTGAGCACGCCACCGCCTGCTGACCCGATTGCGCTTGCTCGGGCACCTCCGGTGCGACAGTCGCCTGCGCTATCCGGGTGGCGGGCCGTGACCGCAGGTAATAGGTCGTCTTCAGCCCCGCCTTCCACGCGTGCAGGTACATCGACGACAGCTTGCCGATGGATGGTGCCGCCAGGAAAAGGTTCAGCGACTGGCTCTGGTCGACAAACGGCGCCCGCGCCGCAGCCATGTCGATCAGCGCCCGCTGGGGCAGCTCCCAGGCAGTGCGGAACAGCTCGCGGGACTCCGCCGGCAGCGCGGCGATGCCCTGCACGGATCCGTCGGCTCGCTTGATCGCATCCCGGATGACGTCCGTCCACAGCCCGTGCGCTTTCAGCTCGGTCACCAGCGCGTTGTTGACCTGAATGAACTCGCCGGACAGCGTCTCGCGCTTGAACAGGTTGGACACCTGAGGCTCGATGCACTCGTAGCACCCGGCAATCGAGGCGATCGTCGCAGTCGGCGCGATGGCGATCAGCAGCGAGTTCCGGAGGCCCGTCGCCGCGATGCGTGCCCGTAGCGCGGTCCACCGTTCTTGCTGCGTGCCGGTGACACCCCACAGGTCGTGCTGCAGCTGGCCGGACGCGGTACGCGTCTGGCCGAACATCGGCTGCGGGCCGTACCTCTCGGCCAGGTCAGCCGATGTCTCGAGGGCGGTTAGGTAGATCTCTTCGGCAATCTGCGCGGCGAGCTCCCTCGCGGCGCCGGAGTCGAACGGCAGCCGGAGCGCGAACAGCACGTCCTGAAGGCCCATCACGCCGAGCCCGACCGGTCGCCAGCGCGGGTTCGACGCGGCCGCCTGCTCGCTCGGGTAATAGCCAATGTCGATCACCCGGTCCAGGAACGGCAGCGCCGTCCGCACGGTCTGCCGCAGCTTCGCCCAGTCGACTGCGCGCTCCCCGCCCTGGCCCGCCGTCAGGTGCCGGGCCAGGTTGACCGAGCCGAGGTTGCAGACCGCGGTCTCGCAATCGCTCGTTACCTCGATAATTTCGGTGCAGAGGTTCGACGCGTGCACAACGTGGCCGGCCTGCGCGGTCTGATTGCACCTGGCGTTGGAGCTGTCCTTGAACGTCATCCAGCCGTTGCCGGTTTCGGCAAGCGTCCGCATCATCCGCGCGTACAAGTCGCGGGCTCGCACCTGGCGTACATACCGCCCGTCCGCCTCGGCCTGGCGGTAGGCCTGATCGAATGCATCGCCCCACAGGTCAGGGAGCTCGGGCACGACATCCGGGTCGATGAGCGACCACATCTCGTCGGCTTCGACCCGGCGCATGAACTCGTCCGGGATCCAGTTGGCGAGGTTCAGGTTGTGGGTGCGGCGCGCGTCTTCTCCGGTGTTGTCGCGCAGTTCAAGGAATTCCTCGACATCCGGGTGCCACGGCTCGAGGTAGACGCACGCGGCGCCCTTGCGGCGACCGCCCTGGTTGACAGCCGCGACCGACGAGTCAAGCGTGCGCAGCCAGGGCACGATGCCGTTGGACTGCCCGTTCGTGCCGCGGATCAGCGCGCCCCGGGACCGGATCCGCGACCAGGCGATCCCGATCCCGCCGGAGAACTTGCTCAGGCGCGCGACTTGCGCGTACCGGGCGTAGATCGAGTCCAGCTCGTCGCGCGGCGAGTCGACCAGGAAGCAGGACGACATCTGAGCGTGCTTCGTGCCCGAGTTGAACAGCGTCGGCGAACTCGGCAGGTAATCCAGCGCCGACATCAGCCGGTAGAAGCTGATCGCCTCGGCCGGAGCCCTGGCGAGGCCGCATGCGACACGGAGCAGGAAGTACTGCGGGGTCTCGAGCACCAGCCGGCTCGACGGGTGCCGCAGCAGGTAGCGGTCGTACACGGTCTTGATGCCGAAGTACTCGAATTGCAAGTCCGCGTCGTCGTCGACGGCGAAGTCGAGCTTGCGGGCGTTGTCCTTGACCAGCTTCGCAGTGTCGTCGCCGATCAGGCCTTCGGCGTGGCCGAGAGCGACCGACTGGCTGAACGACGCGATGCCCTGGCCGCGCACTTCCTTGGCGATGTAGCCGGACAGCAGCCGCGCCGCGAGACGGGAGTACTGCGGCTCGGTGGCGATCATGTCCGCGGCCGTCTGGATAGACAACCGGTCCAGCTCGGCCGTCGTCGCGCCGTCGTACAGGCCGCTGATGGTCTTCGTCGCGACCCGCATGGGATCCACGTCATCCAGGTCGCCCGCCCAGCGCTGCACCGCACGCACGATCTTGCTGACATCGACAGGCTCGGTATCGCCGTTGCGCTTGCGCACCTGCATGGTCGCTGGCATCTGTGCTCCTCCGGACGGCCGCTAACTGCAACTCCCTATGCGGACACCATATGTAGGAGGTCTGACATTTGGCGGTACCACATGTTGGGTCGGCGTGTCGCGCAAGTTTCGCCGACGTCGAGGCGCCACGCGCGGTGCTTCGGTGCGGTCGTTGCCCGGCACGGACATATCCGCTTTGCAGTTGACTGGTTCGCGTCATATCGTCTTGCTTGGTTTATGGCGGCAAATCGGGGGTCGGTGTGACAGCCGCGAGCGAACACAACGCGCCTGACCGCGAGCGCGCTGAAACCTATCTCCGGCTTCAGGCCGAAGCCGAACTGCGGCGCGCGCTCGCCATGCCCGAATACAAGCCGCCCCCCGACCCCATGCCGACTCGAATCGCCCGGATGTTCGTGCAGTCGCGCCGCATGCGCCGCCGTCGGGCCATCCTGGATCGCGTCACGCGGCGGCAGACTGCCAGCCAGCAGGCAGGCAGCCGAAGCGGGCGCACGGACCAGTCCAGGACGCGGGCGATTACCTCCTTGCCGGCTATCCGGACGGTGACGGATTCACTGACCAGGGCACGCAGGGTAGCCGCCCCGCCTGCGGCTGCTCTGCTGCGCGCGGTTACCAGGACTAGGTATCAGCTCAGCGGCGGCGCGCGGAGCGTCACCTGGCCAGTGCGCCGGCAGCTCCGGCGGCGGATTCACCGGCATCGCCGATATCAGGCACCAGCCGCCGACGCCTGCCTCACGCGTCTGGAGACGCTGGCCGAAGCGCTCGGCGCGGCCGGGGCGATCACCACCGAGACCGGCGAAGGAGTCGTGGAAAGCCTGCGAGCCGCTCTAGCTGCGCGCAGCCGCATTGAGCCAGACGCCATGCTGAGTTACCACATGTTTGCCGGTCGCCCGAGGCGGCGGCGCGTGCCGTCACCGGCGGCTCCGGCTGGCCCGCCGCGCGCGGTGCCGGTCGGCATTTCTGCGAGCGGGATCATCGGGGGCGCCGGAGTCCGCTTCTACCTCGGTGTTCTCGTCGTTGGCCAGCATTCGGTCACGCTCACGGCACGCACCAGGTTCCCGGCCGAGCTAGAAGAGCGGGACCACCACCAGATCAATCCGGTGTACGAGGCGCTCAGCGAAACCAGCGCCGTCGACGACCGCGGCAGCACTTATCAGGCGCACTTCAGCGGCGGAGGCGGCTCAGGCGAGTGGGACGGCCAGTTCCACCTGATGCCCGCTCCGCAGCCCGGCGTGCGCTGGCTGGACGTGATGCTGCCCGGAGCGCCTGGCGGTCCGGGTCGGGCTGGACGCCCTGCCACAGCCTCTGCAGATCACGACTGAGCCGGTCACGACTAGCGCGACTGACCGCTTCCTGGATGCCCAGACTCTGGAGTTGCTCCGCTCCCGGGAGACGCGCAGGGCCTGGGCTGCTGCCGAGAGCGAGGACGCCGGGCCAACGCTGTTCTGGCTCGTGCGGCACCTGCGCGCCGCCGGCGTGCTGACCGCTGAGAGTCCGTCGTTGCGCAGGCTAGCCGCGGTCGCGGCCGAGGTTGGCGAGCAGCTCCCTGTTCAGCTCGGCTTGATTAAGCCGGAAGCGCTGCCGCCCGACTGGCTCAGCCTGCTCGCTGCGGCGGACCGCACGGCCGGTCCTGACGGCGTCATTGCTGTCGCGGCAGTACTGCCGGAAGTCGACGGCGCTCAGTGCGTGATCGCAGACTTGTTCTCCGGAGCGGACGGCACGACCCTGCATGTCCAGTGCGCTGGCTGGCCCGAGCCACGGCTGAACGGCATGGTGTCGGTCGAGCGATTCCGCTGGAGTGCACGCGACGACCTGGGCGGCTGGTATGTCTGGGGGGAATGCAGCTCGAGCTACGGCAACGGCCACGCAGAACTGGAGTTCCAGCTTTGCCCGGCTATCGATCCGAAGGCCCGGGCTCTCGACATCATCGTGACCGGCATTACCAGGCAGGTCACCGTTACCGTCCCGCTCGACTGGCGGGAGGGACTGTGAGCCCGGCATGGTGGGCCGCGTTCGGACCCGCCGATTGCTCAGTGCAATGCGGCAGCTCTGAGCACCGGCTGCGCTGGGCGGACGCCACGCTGCAGGCCCTCGATCACCCGGATGCCGAAGGTGAGCTTGTGCTCAGCGCGCTCGGCGGGGACACCAGCCCGTGCCTCGACCTTGTCATGGCCTGGGGCAAGCACTGCGACGACCTCACCGTGCTGACAGTCGGTCCGCGCTCGGCCGACGACAAGCTGACGATCCCGGCCACGCTTCTGGACGACGTCAATGCGGCCAGCCAGACCTACCACGGTCTCGGTAACCCGGCAGCGCAACTCCGCTCGTCCGGCGGCGGGTTCATCAGACGGGGGCCAGTGAGCAGCGCAGTGACCTACACCGGCCATTCCAGCCGGTTTCGCCGGCGCGTTCCGCCGCCGGTTGCAGCCCGCGCCGTGGCAATGCGACGCGCGCGCATGCTCCAGGGACATACCGGGTTCGCGCTCGTGACTAGCTGGCACGGCAACGCTGGCTGGTCCGCGCCAGTCGACGAGGCCAGACACGAGCTGATCAGGCTGCTCGCGCTCGGGTCGCCGTTCCAGTTCCGGCTGTCAGCGGCAGTCGCGCACGCCTGGTCCGCTGACGGAGCGCAGGCTAGCCGGGCGAGCCGAGCCCGGCCAGCCCTGACCGCCGCGCTGGCAGGCCGGCTGGCGCCTGCGGCGGCGCATTGGCTAACCATTGATCCAGCGGACGTCGAGGTGAGCGTGCACGACGCCGACCGCTGGGGCGAGCTCACGCTGACGAAGACCGGCCGATTGCAAGCGCGGCTGCCTCTCAGCTGGCTGGCCTCGGTGTGGGCACCGGGCTTCGCGATTGTCGATCAGCACCTGGTCGTCGGTGTGCTGGACGCTGACTGGCCGACGGCCCGCGTGCTCGCGGTCCGGTCCCCTGGCGGGGAACCGGCAGAGCTGAGCATCCGGCAAGACCAAGGACACTGGGCCGTGACCTCGCAGTAGCGCGAGGCGCGCCCGCTCGACTACTGGAGACGGAGAGCGAACATGGCTGAAAGCGGACGGGCCGCGCGTCAGCGCGCAGCGGCTGACGCGCTAGGCGTTGCCGTCGCCGCGCGGGTACCGGTACTGCTGTGGGGAGCGCCCGGCACCGGGAAGACGTCGGCGATCCGCGCTATGGCGCAGAAGATGGGCTGGCCGTGCGAAACGGTGATCGCCTCGATCCGGGAGCCGTCGGATTTCGCCGGCCTGCCGGTTGTCATCGGCCAGGACGTTCGGTTCGCTCCCCCGGCATGGGCCCGGCGGCTGGCTGAATCCGGCCACGGCCTGCTGTTCCTCGACGAACTTTCCACGGCGCCGCCCGCGGTGCAAGCGGCGTTGCTCCGCGTGGTGCTCGAGCGAGTCGTCGGCGACCTCGAACTGCCGCCGGGCGTGGCCGTCGTGGCCGCTGCGAACCCGCCGGAGCAAGCCGCCGACGGCTGGGACTTGTCCGCCCCGCTCGCCAACCGGCTGTGCCACCTGCCCTGGGATATCGATCCGCTGGCCGTCGCCGACGGGCTCGCGGCCGGATTCCCGGCGCCGCAGGTGCCGGTCCTGCCGGACGGCTGGGAGGCCGAGCAGCACCTGGCACTGGTTCTGGTCGCCGCGTTCCTGCACGCCCGGCCTGCACTTGCCTCGGCGCCGCCCACCGACGCCACCAGCGCGGGCCGAGGCTGGCCGAGCCCGCGGACCTGGGAGATGGCCGCAAGGCTCTGGGCCGCCAGCGGCGCCGCAGGCGTGTCCGGCGAGGCACGCTCGGCACTCGTCGTCGGCGCGGTCGGGGACGGAGCGGGTGCGGAGTTCCTGGCCTGGCTGATGGAGATGGACTTGCCGGATCCCGAGGCGGTACTCGCAGACCCGTCATCGTTCCGGCTGCCTAAGCGAGCCGACCGCGCATACGCCGCGGTCGCGGCCGTTGCCGCGGTAGTCGAGGCTGACCCCACGCCTGACCGCTGGCGGGCCGGCTGGCAAGTCCTCGGGCAGGCGGCGAATGCCGCACCGGACGTCGCAGCCGTGGCAGCGCGAGTACTTGCCCGGTGCCGGCCGGACGGCGTGCCACTGCCCGCCGAAGTCCGGCTGTTCGCGCCAGTGCTGCGCGACGCCGGACTGTTGCGCGGCTGACCATTTGATCGGCGTCGGTAGCGGGCGACAGCAAGGAGCCGGAGGATGACAACGCCGGACGCGAGCAGCGCGATCGCCGGGCTCGCTGCCGCCCGGCTGTGGGCGGCCGCCAGGTACCCGTATCTGGCCAGCGGGATTTTCGGTGCCAGAGTCGTCGCCGCGCCCGGCATCGGCACTGTCGCGGTTGACCCGGGCTGGCGGTTGTGGGCCGACCCGGAACTGACCGCCAACTGGACGGCCGCGGAACTCGGCAGCGTGCTCGTGCATCACGTCTGTCACCTGCTTCGCGAGCATGGTTCGCGAGCCGGGCTAGCCGGGGTGCGGCCGGACGAAGCCAGGACCTGGATTCGCAGCGCCGATGCGGAAATCAACGACGATCTCGTCCCGGCCGGGCTGACGCTGCCTGGCGATCCGGTGCTGCCCCGCCATCTGGGCTGCCAGCCCGGTCTGCTCGCCGAGCAGTACTTCGCCGCGAGCTGCGGCGTAGCAGCCGGACCGGGCACGCCAGCGGCGAACGACGGTAACGGACAGCCTGGTGACGGCGACGATGGACAGCCTGGCGGCAGGGACAGCGAACTCGATTGCGGCAGCGGCGCGGACGGCTTTGGCCGCCCCTGGCAAGCGGACCAGCCGGCAGTGCTGCCGCCCTGGCAGGCCCGTCTGCTACAACGCCTCGTCGCCCAGCAGGTGCTCGCGGGCAAAGAAGCCGGCGACGTGCCGCCGGCCTGCTGCGCTGGGCCGATGACGTACTGACTCCCAAAGTCGACTGGCGTCGTGCGCTGTCGGCCGAGTTGCGCAAAGCCGTTGCCGACACGGCCGGCGCGGTCGACTACAGCTACCGCCGGCCATCCCGGCGCGCTGCCGCCGTCGGCAATGTCGTCCTGCCAGCCCTGCGTCGTCCGGTTCCCGAGGTCGCCGTCGTGTGCGACACCTCGGGCAGCATGTCGGACGACCTGCTAGCGGCCAGCCTCGCCGAGGTCGAGGGCCTGCTCGGTGCGCTTGGCCTTGCCCGTCAGCTACGCGTGCTCGCCTGCGACACAGCAGTCGGGCCGGCCCGGCGCGTGACATCGGCCCGGCAAGTGGAACTAGTTGGCGGAGGCGGCACGGACATGGGCGCCGGCATTGCTGCCGCCGCCGGGCTGCGTCCCCGGCCGTCAGTCATCGTGGTGCTCACCGACGGCTACACGCCCTGGCCCCACGGCCCGCCACGCGGCAGCAAGGTCGTTGTCGGCCTGCTAGGCGACGACGCGCCCGATGCTCCGGACTGGGCCCGCGCCATCCGCGTCCCGAGCTAGCAGCAGGCCGTCCTGGAAGGCCATACTGGCTCGGTTCGTGCAGGGTGCGCGTTCAGCCAGGACGGCTTGGGTAATGCAGCTAGCGGATCCCGAGCGCGGTCTAGCCGCCGGTCTCCCACAGCGCGCTAATCGGCATCGCCCGGAATCGCGGCCCGAAGGGCAGCGTCTGCTGCCCGGTATAGAGCACGAGGCCAACGATCAGGTCGTCGCCGAGCCGGGCAGCCAGGTGCTCAAGCCCGCGGAAGTCCTCGGCACGCACTGTCGACGCCGCTTTGACGTCGATAGCTACGACCTGTCTGCGCCGGTTCTCGATTACGAGATCGACCTCGATCTGATCCTTGGTGCGGTAGTGGTAGAGGTCAGCACGTTGCCGCGACCAGCTGAGCTGGCGCGCTAGCTCCATGGCAACGAAGCCCTCGAGAAGCGGTCCCAGCGGACTGGTCGGCTGCCGGAGACTGTCCGCGTCGAGGTCTAGCAGGTTAGCGGCGACTCCAGAGTCGACCATGGCAACCTTCGCGGTTCCGACAGACCTGGTGCTGAGATTGCGCGACCAGGCAGGGATTCGCTTAATGAGGAAGACTTCTTCCAGGAGACTCAGGTAGCGCTTGACCGTGGGCTGAGCCAGTCCGAGCTGGTTAGCGAGCGCACCTGGAACCAGGAGCTGCCCGGACCTCGCTGCGACCAGACCGGTGAGCGCCCGCATCTCTGCGCCGCGTTCTATCTCTGACAACTGGATGACGTCCCGATTAACGATGTCGGCGACATACGAGTCGAGAAAACGTTCCCGGCGGTTAGTTTGGCGAGCGACTGCCTCCGGAAAGCCACCCCGGACGACCCGCTCGATATACCTCGGGCGGTTCTCGGTCGAGCTATGAACCAGATCGGAGCCGAGCTCAAAAACGGCGTCGATGAACCCGTCAGGCGCTTCGTCGATCTCACCCTGCGATAGCGGCCACAGACCGATCGTCTCCATCCGTCCCGGCAAGGCGTCCGGCAGTCCGCGCATACCGAGAACGCGGGCAGATCCGGTGAGCAAGAACCGGCCAGGACGAGGGTCCGAGTCAACTGCTGCCTTGATCGCCAGGAAAAGCTCCGGCACGCGTTGCACTTCATCGATCACCATCAGGTCCGCGTCTGCCACGAACTCCGCTGGGTCGAACTCTGCTGCCTGCCGTGTTGCCGCCTGATCCAGGTTGCGCCACTCGGTTTCACGCGTCCGGGCTATCTCCGCGACCAGTGTGCTTTTGCCGGATTGCCGGGCGCCGTTGACCAACACCACCCGCGTGTCCGCGAGAGCCGACTCGATCGCATGTGCGGCGTGCCGCGGAAGAATGCGGCCTAGCGGCGATCGAGGAGCGTGACCCATAAATTCATTATGCCAGTCCAGAGTTAGTTTAGCCGCCCACCCGCTGTTAATCTGGCCGCTCGGTTGCTGTTAATCTGGCCGCGCGGTTGCTGTTAATCTGGCCGCTAGGCCCGCGACGGCGATCGGCCCGGCGCCGGATGCCAGCGCACGATGCGGAAGCCGTAGCGCACGGCATCCTCCAGCCCGCCCCGGTCGAACTGGCCATCCGGGTCACGCGGAATACCGATGAACGACGCGGACCGCGGGTTGGCAGAGGCCATCACGACCAGCAGCTTGCCGATCTCGTCGACGTCGCTGACCAGTTCGGGTGTCGCGGAGAGATCCTTACCGCGCAGCCTGATCCGGACCGGGACTCCGGCTTTCAGGTTGAGCTTCCACTTGCCACCGCCCGGCGTGAGCAGCACCTGGCCGTCACGCACGTAGCTGATCGGCTGCCGGTAGGTCTTTCCGCTCTTCCGTCCGACGATGAACGCCAGCATCAGACTGCCGCCCAGTGGCGTAGCGACAGGGAGTCCGAGCAGTCCGCGCATCGGGACGTTGATAATCCGAAACGCACGTGCCTGTAGCCGACGGCTGAGCGGTGGTCGGGAGGACTCGGGCATAGCATTCACTCCTTGGGTCACGGCTTGTCCTCGGCGAGCCCGGCCCACAACGGCTGCGCATCCGGCGGCGTGACATTCGCGGCGAGCCGGCCGAGCAGACTCTCCAGCGTCGCTATCTCTTCGTTGGTCACGTTCTGACGGAGCCGGGCATCGAAGGCGAGGGCTGCTCCGCGCAGCCGGCCGAAGGACAACTCCCCCGCTGGCGTGAGCTCTACCACGTGGATCCGGCGGTTCGCTGGATCACGCCGCCGGGTGATCAGCCCGGCAGTCTCCATCGCGTTCAGGTGATGCGTCAGCGTGGCTTCTTTGATGCCCATGGCCTCGGCGAGGTCGCGCTGACTCGCCACGCTGCGCATCTTGAGGTTGACCAGCACCAGCCACACCGGTAGCGACCCGCCAGCGGCGGCGAGCGCGTCGTCGAACGCACGCCTGATGGCCCTGGACGCGTGTGTCAGATACAGGCCGATCGGCGTGTGAGCGGGTCGCATAGGGCCAGGCTACCTCGATCAGTCGATGTCTAACCCTTTAACGTCATAGTATTGGCCTTGATCACGAAAACTTTTGGGCCTGACAGGCACAAATATTTACGCCTTAAGGCAGCGAGCCAGCGCAGCGCACAGCCGCGCGACACACGTACTGAACGCGTGCCCCGGCGGCGTCGCGTACCCGACGATCAAGGCCGGCCCGCGTTCCTCGCCGCCAGCCCGGCAGCTCGCCAGCCCCTCCAGCGCCAGCCCGCGGGCCGCCGCGCCCGCGATGACGTCCTCCTCGGACACCCCGGCGGGCAGTTGCACCAGCACGTGCAGTCCGGCGGCAATGCCGCTGACAGCAACGCCCGGCACCTGCCGCTGCAACTCGCTGACCAGCCGGTCCCGCCGCTTGCGGTAGGCCAGCCTGGCACGGCGCACCTGCCGGTCATAGCCACCCGAGGTGATGAACTCGGCCAGCGTGAGCTGGTCAAGGCTGCTGCTCAGGCGGCTCGTCGCGTGTTTGATCTCGGTGATCTCGCCGACCAGCCGGTCCGGGACAGCGAGCCAGCCGAGGCGCAGACCGGGAGCGAGGCTCTTGCTGGCCGTTCCGGCGTAGACGACATGATCTGGGGCCAGCGACTGCAGCGCACCGACCGCCTGCCGGTCGTACCGGAACTCACCGTCGTAGTCGTCTTCGATGATCAGCCCGTGGCCGGCCGTTGCCCAGTCGACCGCGAGCCGACGGCGCTCCGGCGCGAGCGCGACACCGAGCGGGTACTGGTGCGCCGGCGTCAGCAGCAAGGCGCTGGCACCGGGCTGCGGCACACCGTCGGCCAGCGCACCGCGGTCGTCGACGGGCACGGGCGCCAGCTGTATCCCGGCCGACGTCGCAACCTGCCGGTGAGCCGGGTGGCCGTACGCCTCGATCGCCAGCGTGCCCTCTCCGCTGCTTCTCAGCAGGTCACACATCAAATCAAGGCCCTGCGAGAACCCGGCGCACACGATGATCCGCTCCGGCGTCACGCTAACCCCGCGAGCGCGCGCTAGGTACTCGGCCAGGGCTGCACGCAGAACCAGCAGGCCGCGCGGGTCACCGTAACCGATCAGCGAGTGCGACGGCGCGCCGGCCAGCGCCCGGCGCGCAGCTGCCAGCCACGCCGCGCGCGGGAACGCCGAGACATCCGGCAGGCCAGGCCGGAGGCTGTACCGACCGCCGTCGGAGGAACCGCCCGCGTGCGCCGACTCCGCCTGCGGCACTTGCGCAGCGTTCTCGGCGACCCAGGTCCCGCTGCCGTGCCTGGCCGCGAGCCAGCCCTCGGCGACAAGCTGACCGTAGGCGTCGGCAACGGTGTTGCGTGCCAGGCCGAGATCGGCCGCAAGCGCCCGCGACGAGGGCAGCGCTGTCCCTGCCGCCAGCCTGCCGCTGCGTACCGCGTCACGCAGCGCGGACTCAAGCGCGGCCCTCGGCCGGGTGCCGGACAACTCGATGTGGAGGTCGAGACCAGGCGAAGTGGCCCACGTTTCCTGCATAGAACTGGATCTTAAATCTGATCCTCTTGCTCGGTAACGTGATGGCATCAGGAGCCACGACGAGGAGGAATCCGATGACAACCGTTCAGCCCAGGATCGACTTCGAGGCGCACGCCGCGGGCTTCTACCGCGCGATGGCTCACCTCGACCAGGCCACGACCAAGGACCTCGACAACGCCGGAATCGACGTGCTGCTGCGCGAACTGATCCGCATCCGCGCGTCGCAGCTCAACGGGTGCGCGTACTGCATCGACATGCATACTAAGGACGCGCGGGCAGCCGGGGAGAGCGAGCAGCGGATCTACGCGCTGCCGGCCTGGCGGGAGACGCCATTCTTTACCGACCGGGAACGGGCCGCGCTCGCGCTGGCAGAGTCCGTCACGCTGATGCCGCAGACGCATGTGCCGGACGCCGACTTCGCCGAGGCGGCCGGCCAGTTCTCGGAGGCCGAGCTTGGCGCGCTGATCAGCCTCATCGTGACCATCAACGCCTGGAACGGGATCGGGGTCAGCACCCGCGCCTGGCTGCCAGGCTCGTACCAGCCCTGACGGCACGCGCCTGTGAGAGGCCGCTGCCGGCTGGCCTACTCAGCGGACGTCGAGCTCCACGCCAACGGCAGCGACTCCACCCCGTAGATGCCTTCGATGCCGCCGAGCACGACCGGCCCGGCGGCTTCAAGGCCGGGCATCCGCGGCGCCAGGAACGCGATGGCCTCTTCCAGTTCGGCTCTGGCCAGGTTTGCGCCGAGGCAGAAGTGCGCTCCTGCGCCGAAGGTCAGCAGCCGCCCGTCCCGCGGCGCTGAGATGTCGAATTCCTCGCCGCCGGGTTGCTCGCGGTTGCCTCGCTCGGCGCTCACCGCGACGATCGTGCCGGCCGGGAACAGGACGCCGCGGTACTCAATGTCCTCCAGGCAGATCCGCGCGGTGAACGGGGTGATCGGCTCGGAGCGCAGCACCTCTTCGACGGCAGCCCCGACGAGCTCGGGCCGCTGCCGGATCGCCGCCCACTGATCGGGGTGCGCCGCGAACAGCCGGAACGCGTGGGACAGCTGGGCCTGGGTGGTGTCGACTCCCCCGGCGATCACGTTCAGCACGAGATTGACGCACTCGGGGTGCGACAGCCGGTCGCCTTCCTCCGCGGCGGTCAGCAGCGCCGTCAGCAGGTCATCGCCGGGGTCGGCCTGGCGCTGGTGGAGCAGGGCCTCTACGTAGTCATAGACCTCGGTCGCGGCACGTTCCAGCTCGGGTACCTGGGTTCCGAGGGCCTGGATGTCGAACTGGCGCTGGATGAGGCTCGACCATTCCTGCAGCCGGGACGCGTCGGCCTCCGGGGCGCCGAGCACGGCCGCGATGGTCAGCGCCGGGTACGGCCGCGCGATCGCGGCGACGAAATCGCAGCTCCCGTCGGGCTCGATCGCAGACCAGAGCCGGCCGATGAAGGCCCGCATGGCAGGCCGCCAGCGATCGGCCGCCCGCGGCGTGAACGCGCCGCCGACCAGCGACCGCAGCCGACGGTGCTGCGCCCCGCGCTGGTTCAGGATGTTCGCGTCGATCTGCTCGCGCAGGCGCCCCGACGTGACGCCGAACAAATCGGCAATCTCACGGCCAGGAAACGCGGTAGCACGCGATCGCAGGAAGAACTCTGCGGACTCCCGGTCTAGCACGATGAACGCGAGCGGCGAGGAAGCCAGCCAGCTGAGCTCGCCGTGACCAGTGACCTTGGCGAGGCGCTCGTGGTAGGTGTCGCCCGTCAGGTCTCCGGCGGTCAGGTCGAGCTGCGCCAGCTCAAGTTCCGAAACGGCCTTCATAGTGAACAACCGTCTCGCGGCTCGCTCATGCCGCGCAAGGCCGGCCAGCCTGGATGTACTCAGCCTGCATGTGACTCAGCCCTAATGTGACGGGCTCCGCACCGGATACTGCGGCGGCCGGGTCTTCTCGTAACGCTCGCGCGCCATCTTTATCGACTGCAGCTCGGCCGTCTGCGCCACCGGCACGTCCCACCAGCCAGCCGAGTCAGGCGCGGCGACGAGCGGGTCGGTCTCGATGTAGATCACCGTGGTGGTGGCAGACTGCCGGGCGAATTTGAGCGCGTCGCGCAGATCCTGGACCGATCCGGCCCGCAGTACCCGAGCGCCGAGACTCTCCGCGTTGGCGGCCAGGTCGACCGGCAGCACGTCGCCGTCCAGCCGCCCGGAGTCCTGCCCGCGATACCGGTACCAGGTGCCAAACCGGTCAGTGCCCACTGTCTCCGACAGCGCGCCGATCGACTGGAAGCCCTGGTTTTGCACCAGCACGACGATGAGCTTGATCCGCTCCTGCACGGCCGTCACCAGGTCGGCGCTCAGCATGAGGTACGACCCGTCGCCGACCATCACGAACACCTCGGCGTCGGGCGTGGCCATCTTGACGCCGAGGCCGCCGGCGATCTCGTATCCCATGCACGAGTAGCCGTACTCGACGTGGTACCCGTCGGCGCCGCGCGGCCGCCAGAGCTTGTGCAAGTCGCCCGGCATGCTCCCTGCCGCGCAGACGACGACGTCACCCGGCTCGCAGGCCTCGTTGACCGCACCGATGACCTCTGACTGGGCCGGCCGCGGCCCGTGGCCCAGGTGGTAGGCCCGGTCTACCTCGGCGTTCCAGTCAGCGGTGAGGGATGCTGCCAGGGCCTGGTAGGCGCCGTCGGTCTGCCACCCGCTGATCGCGTCAGCCAGCTCGTCAAGGCCGGCCCGCGCGTCGGCCACCAGCGGGATCGCTGACTGCTTGGCCGCGTCGAAGCCGGCGATATTGAGATTGATGAACCGGGCTGCGGCCCCGAAGGCGCTTGACGACGAAGTCGTGAAGTCGCTCCACCGGGTGCCGACGCCGATCACCAGGTCGGCTTCGGCGGCCAGCGCGTTGGCGGCGGTCGTGCCGGTGGCACCGATGGCGCCGACGGCACCCGGCTGACCGAAGTCCAGCGAGCCCTTGCCCGCCTGCGTCTCGGCGACCGGGATCCCGGTCTGGGTCGCGAAGCTGGCCAGGGCGGCCGTCGCTTCGCTGTAGCGCACTCCGCCGCCCGGCTACCAGCAGCGGCCGCTTGCATGCTCTGATGGCGGCGGCCGCCTCCCGCAGCAACTCAGGCTCGGGGCGCGGTCGCGGCACGTGCCACACCCGCCGGCGCAGCAGCTCGTCCGGCCAGTCGTACGCCTCGGTCGCGGTGTCCTGCGGAAGCGCGAGTGTCACCGCGCCGGTTTCGGCCGGGTCGGTAAGCACCCGCATCGCACGCAGCAGCGCGGCCGGAAGCTGCTCGGGCCGCCAGATCCGGTCGAAGTACCGGGAGACAGGCCGGAAGCAGTCGTTCACCGAGACGTCGGCCGACCGCGGATCCTCGAGTTCCTGCAGCACCGGGCTGGCTGGGCGGGTTGCGAACACGTCGCCTGGAAGCAGCAGCACCGGGAGCCGGTTCACGGTCGCCAGCGCCGCGCCGGTGACCATGTTGGTCGCGCCAGGGCCAACCGAGGACGTGCATGCGAACGTCTCCAGCCGGTGCCGGGCCCGCGCGTACCCGGCTGCAGTGTGCACCATCGCTTGCTCGTTACGAGCCTGGTAGTACCGCAGGTCATCGCCGGCCTCCAGCAGCGCTGCGCCGAGCCCCGCGATGTTCCCGTGCCCGAAGATGCCAAAGCAGCCGGCGAAGAACCGCCGGGACACTCCGTCGCGCTCGGCGTACTGAACCGTCAGGAACCGGACCAGCGCCTGCGCCACAGTCAGCCTCACGCCGGACCTCCTGGCGCGGTCAGCGGCAGCCGCGGGTCTACCTGCTCCGACTCCCACGTTCCGCGGATCCAGGCATGCGCCGGGTCGTCGCAGAACGCCATCGACCGCTCGGCGGCCGGCCCCGCCAGCACGTTCAGGTAATACAGGTGATGGCCTGGCGCGGACATCGAGGGCCCGTGATAGCCGTAGGGCACTAGCACGACGTCGCCGCTGCGGACTTCGGCCAGGACGTCAATCTGCCGGTCCGGCCCGGATGAGTACACCCGCTGGTAAGCCATGCCGCTGCCACGCCGCGCCTCGGCGACCTCGAAGTAGTAGATCTCCTCGAGCACCGCCTCGCCTGGGCGAGGCTCGTCGTGCTTGTGCGGCGGGTAGGACGACCAGTTCCCGGCCGGCGTCAGTACCTCGACGGCGACCAGCTTGTCGCACTCGAAGGCGTCCGGCCGGCAGAAATTGTTGACCTGGCGGCTCGCCTGGCCCGCGCCGCGAAGCTCAACCGGCACGTCACCGGCTGCTCCGTAGCGGACCGGGAGCTGACGGGAAGCCACCGCGCCGGGAAGCGCGAACCTGCCGCCCGCGGCGCTCTCGATCGTCACAACCGAGTCGCGCGGCACGTACCCGAAGTCGGAGACCTGGCTGAAGACACTGTTCCGCCCGGCCAGCTCCAGCTCGGTCCCTTGAGCACTCACCGTGCAGCCACCCGATAGCGGCAGCACGATCATCTCTTCCGGCCCGGTCGCGAAGCTGACCCGCTCGCCCGGCGGCAGGCTCAGCACGCGCAGCGAACTATAGGTCCAGCCCGCGGAGGCCGGCGTTATCTCCAGCTCGAAGCGGCCCGCTCCGCAGCTGCCAGCGGCCCAGTAGTGCCGGGCGGTCACAGCAGGCTCACTGCAGTGTCGACGGCCGTCGCCACGTCACCGAACGATGGATACAGCAGGCTCCGGCCGACGACGAGGCCACGTACTGTCGGTAGCGACAGCGCCTGTTTCCAGCTGGCGAACATCGCGTCCTGATCGCTGCCCGGATCGCCGCCGAGCAGCAGCACCGGCAGCGTCGAGGCTTCGGCGACGCGGTCCATCTCCGCCACGACCGGCAGCTTGAGCCAGGTGTAGCTGGAAGTGTTGCCGAGGCCCGCCGAGATCGCCACCGACCGGATGACCGCGGCGGGAGTCAGGTCGTTGCGCCGCCTGCCGCCATCGCTGGTCACCATGAACGGCTCGATCATCACCGGCAACTGCGCGGCGGCCAGCTGGCTCACCGCATCGCTGCACGCTTCGAGGGTGCGGACGGTAGCCGGGTCGTCCGGATCGATGCGGAGCAGCATCTTCCCGGCGTCCAGGTTGGCGGCCGCGATGCCTGCCGCCGAGTAACCGGTGAACCTGTCGTCCATCTCGAACGCGGATCCCACCAGTCCGCCGCGGTTCATCGAGCCGACCGCGATCTTGTTGTCCAGCGCGCCGAGCAGCAGCAGGTCCTCGATGATGTCGGCAGTACCGAGCACGCCATCCACGCCCGGCAGGCTCAGGGCCACCGTGAGGCGGTCCAGCAGGTCGAACCGGTTCTCCATCGCCATCAGATCGCGGCCGACGCCGAGAATGCCACGCGCGGTATGGTCCGCGGCGATGATCATCAGTCGCCCGGTCTCGCCGAGGAGCGGGCGACGGGGGCGACTAGCCGCAGCCGCGGCGATCGCGCCCGGGTCGTGCGCGCGCGCCTCGATCAGCCGGTGCCGCAGTTCGTCACGCATGTGCTTCCTCTTTTTCCTCTCCCAGTAGGGCCTGCACCTCGGCCGCAGTCGGCATCGCGTCCGAGCAGGCGATCCGGGAGGCGACGATGGCTCCCGCGGCGTTAGCGAATCCGATGGCCGTTGCCAGGTCCCAGCCTGCCAGCAGGCCATGGCAGAGGGCGCCGCCGAAAGCGTCGCCGGCCCCGAGGCCGTTCACCACGTCGACGCGTACCGGCGGCACGCGGACCTGATGGTCGCGGTCCGCGGCCAGCACGCCCTCCGGTCCGAGCTTAACGATGGCGAGCTGCGGGCCAAGGTCGAGGAGGGCGGGCGCGATCCGGGCCGGGTCCCTGGAGCCGACCGCGACCTCGCATTCGTCCTGGTTGCCGACGACGACCGTGGCCGACTCGATAGCCTTCCGGCTCCATCGCCTGGCCTGGGCAGCGGATTTCCAGAACATCGGCCGGTAATCCAGGTCGAGGATCGTCGGGTGCATGTGCCGCCGGCTGGCCAGTGCCGCCAGCGTGGCTGCGCGGCTGGGTTCCACCGACAAGCCGGTGACTGTTGCCCAGAACACTCCGGCGTCGCCGATCGCTGCGTAGTCCAGCTCGTCTGGATAGATCTCCAGGTCGGGCGCCTTCGGGAACCGGTAGAAGTACAGCGGGAAGTTGTCTGGCGGGAAGATCTCGCAGAACGTCACAGGCGTCGGCAGCGCCGGCACCGGGGTCACGAAACTGTCGTCGACGCCGTAGCCGCGCAGCGCCTTGTGCACGAACTCGCCGAACGGATCAGCGCCGGTCCTGGTGATCACCGCAGCCCGCCGGCCGAAGCGGGCGGCAGCGACGGCGACATTGGCCGGGCTGCCGCCGAGATACTTGCCGAAAGTGGCGACCTCGGCCAGCCCGACGCCGATCTGCAGCGGGTAGATGTCTACTCCGGCGCGGCCCATAGTGATGAGTTCAAAAGGCCCGGGGAGGCCTGCCCGCGGCCCGGTCATGCGCGGCAGCGCAAGCTGGCAAGAGCTGAGCTCATGGTTACCAGATACTACCTGTGGTAACGTTTGCGCAACCGTTATTTCGGGAGAATTCAGCAACCATGAAGCCACGTGCCTCCCGGGTCCGCCTGGCCGATGTCGCCGAGATGGCGGGCGTCTCGACGACTACTGCGTCGCGCGCGCTCAACGGCCGCGGCGAGCTGACCGACGGCACCAGGGCCGCGGTTCTGGAAGCCGCCGCACAGCTCGGCTTCCGCCCGTCGCCGTTCGCGCAGTCGTTGCGGACCCGCCGTTCCCGCACTATAGGCCTGATCGTGCCACACATCGCGCACCCGTTCTACGCCTCGGTCTTCCAGGGTGCGCAGTCCTATCTGCGCGACATCGGCTACCGGCTCATCCTGGTCGACTCCGGCGAGGATCCGGACAGCGTTGCGGAGGCCATCAACACGCTGCTGGATCACTGGGTGGACGGAATTCTCATTTCCACCACACCGTTCACGGCCGACCGGTTCCGCGAGTTGCTGCACGGCACGCCGAGCGTGTTCATCGACGAGACCGTCGAAGGCGTCGGCGCCGGAAGCGTCACGCTGGAGAACAGGGAAGGCGTTGGCCAGCTGGTCCGGCACCTGGCCGGGCACGGTCACCGGCGCATCGCGTTCCTGAGCGGGCCACGTGACAACACCGACGGGCGCGAGCGCCGGGAGGGCTTCCTGGCGACGGTAGCCGAGCTCGGCCTCAACGACGCGCCGGAACTGATCCGCACTTGCGAGTGGAGTCTGCGCAGCGGCATCGAGCACACGCGCGAGCTGCTGCGGGCTCAGCCCCGGCCGAGCGCGATCGTCGCCGCCAGCGCCGAGCTTGCGCTCGGCGCGCTCGCCGCGGCGCGCAGTCATCCGCTGCGGCTGCCCGAGGACCTGGCACTCGCGTCATTCGACGACACTTACTTCGCGCCTTTGCTCGAGCCGGCCCTGACCGTCATCAGTTACGACTCTCCAGCGATGGGGGCGCGCAGCGCCGCGCTGCTGATCGAGGCGATCGAGACCGAGCAGGCCAGCTACGCCGAAGTCAGGGTCGGCGTCCAGCTAGTGCCGCGGCGGTCCTGCGGCTGCGAGTTCGACGCACTCCGGTCGCTGGAGGCTGACGATCGGCCGGCCACCTGACCGGTTGTCTGTGCGAATCCGCTGGCTTGGAACTTGAGCGGGGACCCAGCCGCTACGCGGGACCAGCGGCTCACCTAGCCGTGGGCCTTAGTCGCGACCCGTAGGTCATCATGAAACTGGATCAGGTCATAGTGATTGCCCAAGCACACACATGCCGAAAATAGTGCGTTGAGCAACGCTAATTTCTATGCGTTAACCTGCATGTTCACGCATGTATTGAGAGTCGGCATTAACTCGCCGAGGCGCGTTGCCCGGCGTGGTCGGTGCCCTCATGGGCGATCGCAGATCGCCGAATATATCTGCGGCCGGGCTGTCGGTGGCCGCAGCGCCAGAGGCGCTCAGATTGCCTGGTTCGGTACGGGTGGAAGTGAGGTTTGCATCGCGCCTGCTTCATCGTCCGCCGGAACTTCACGCCGTACGCGCGTAGCCTGTAACGGATCCCGCGACCCTGCGCTTGTCCACCGCAAGGGGCCGAAGGTCTTATGCGGTGCCCGGCGGAACAGCAGTCGGGCCAACCGGCCCGCCGGACCGATATGACCGGCACGCTGGAGCCGCGCCGCGCGGGCGCGCCGCGCTTCGAGGAGCAGGCGGTCCCGTTCGCCGCGGCGCTGCGCGTCGTCCTGGACGGCCTTCGTCAGGTATTCGTGGAAGGTCATGGTCTGCTCCTGGCAATGGCTTCGATTCGTGGCTTGCGGCACGGCTGCCGAACCGTCAGCACAGTCCTAAGCGCCGGGCCTCACAGATTGCTCACATGCCTGGTCAGAGCGCAGCGAGCACTGTCCGCCCGGACGTGCTTCACTGTGCTCGGGAGTGGGAAATGGTCGACTATCGCCTTCTCGGGCCGTTCGAAGTTGTCTTCGACGGGCATGACGTTGACGTCGGCGGGCCCAAGCAGCGGGCCCTGCTAGCGATCCTGCTGCTGCACGCGAACCAGCTAGTTCGTCGTGATGTGCTTATTGATCTGATATGGGGCGACCATCCCCCGGCAGGCGCCGAGCATGCTGTGGACGTGTACATCTGGCGGCTGCGCAAGACCCTGGAGCCGGCCGCGGGACGTCAGTGCGTGCTGACGCAGCCGGGTGGCTACCTCCTCCAGGTCGGCCAGGAGCAGGTCGACGTGGCGCGGTTCGAGCGCCTGGCCGAAGCCGGGCGGCGCGCGCTGGCGGCGGAGGACCCTGGTCGCGCGGCAGCTGATCTTGGCGAAGCGCTGGCGCTGTGGCGGGGGGCGCCGCTTGCCGATTTAAGGCATGAGCCGTTCGCACATGCAGAGATTGTCCGGCTGGAGGAACTTCGGGCCGAGGTAGTTGATGATCGGATCGACGCGGATCTCGCACTGGGACGTCATGCGCGCGTTGTCAGCGAGCTGGAGGCGCTCGTCGCCGCGCATCCGCTACGCGAGCGGCCGTATCAGCAGCTGATGATCGCGCTGTATCGGTGCGGGCGTCAGGCGGAGGCGCTGGAGGCCTATCGGGCTGCGCGCAGGATGCTGGTCGAGGAGCTCGGGATCGAGCCGGGCGAGCCTCTGCGGCGGCTGGAGCGCGCGATCCTGGAGCAGGATCCCTCGCTGGAGCCCCCGCCGAGTACCAGAAGTAGTCAGGAGCTAAACCTGGCTGACGGTCGCAGGCCCAGACATCCGGCTGCCGTGAGTGCTCGCGTGTTTGACTCAATAGCGGAGCGAGGCAGTCCTCGCCGATCGGCCTGGATCGGAGGGAAGCGGCAGCTCGCTATCGCCGGGGCATTGGCGGTGGCGGTTGCGCTGCTCGCGGTCGTGGCTGGTCGCGGGCAGGCCCATCTGGCCGCAGGCCCGAACACCATCGGGGTGATCGATGGCGGAAACCTCGGCCTCAGCGCTGTCGTTACCGGGGTCGGGCGGCCGAATGGGATCGTCTCCGGAGCCGGAGCCGTCTGGGTCACCGACAGCGCGGATGACCTCCTGCTCCGGGTCGACTCGGCCGGTCAGGTTATCGACCGCATTGCGGTCGGCCGCGGACCGGCTGGCGTGACGGTCGGCGATGGCGAGGTCTGGGTCGCGAACGAGCTCGACGGCACCGTTTCTGAGGTCAATCCCGGCGCCGGAACGCAAGTCGCGACGATCCCGGTCGGGATCGGCCCGGACGCGATCGCGTCCGGGTACGGGTCGGTCTGGGTCGCCAACGAGACCAGCGACACGCTGTCCAGGATCGACGCAGCCACCGGTGAGATGGTGTCGACCATTCCTCTGGACAGCGCGCCGGCCGGTGTCGCGGTCGGCGCCGGCGCGGTCTGGCTGCTCAGCCAGGAGACCGGCGAACTGCTGCGCGTCGATCCAGGTGACGACCGGCTGTCCCAGACGTTCGCGATCGGCCAGGACCCGGACGGGGTGGCCGTCGGCGCGGGCAGCGTCTGGGTCGCTGACACCGGCGGCACACTCACGCGCTTCGATCCGCGGACCGGGACAGTGCGAACGATCAAGGTCGGTGGCGCGCCCGTCGGCGTCGTGTACTCCCGCGGCGCCGTCTGGGTCGCGAACAGCGTCAGCGGTGCTGTGTCCAGGATCGATCCCGCGACTGGCGGGTCGCAGCTCGTCCGTCTCGGTAACGAGCCGACGGATCTCGCCGCCGCTGGCAACCAGATCTGGGCAACGGTGCTCCCGTCGCTGGCGAGCCACCGCGGCGGCACGCTCACTGTCATCGCTCGGCTGGCACCGGACGAGGGAGCCCGGCCGCCGACCGACCCTGCGGTCGCGTATTACCTGTGGGCATGGCAGATGCTGAGCATGACCAACGACGGGCTCGTCGGCTACCGGCGTGTCGGCGGCCTGGCCGGCGACCAGCTCGTCCCCGACCTCGCGGTCGCTCTGCCCGCGCCGGCCGACGGCGGCAGGGTCTACACGTTCCGGCTCCGCGCCGGAGTCAGGTACTCAACCGGGAACCTGGTCAGGCCGGCGGACTTCCGCCGGGCCATCGAGCGGGTCTTCAACATAGACAAACAGGCGAATTCGGCCGTTCCACCCTTCTATGCGGGGATCGTCGGCGCCGCCCGGTGCGAGCGAAGTCGCGGCCCATGTAGCCTCGCCAGCGGAATCGTCGCAGACGACGCCGCTAACACGGTCACCTTTCACCTCACGGCACCCGATCCCGAGTTCCTCTACAAGCTGGCGTTCCCGTGGGCCTACGCAGTCCCTCTCGGCACGCCAGACCACGAGATCAGCGCCGCGCAGCTGCCCGCCACCGGTCCCTACATGACCGAGTCTCTGGTGCCAGGCCGCACGTGGGTTCTCGTGCGCAACCCGCGGTTCCGACAGTGGTCGCAGCAGGCGCAGCCGGACGGCTACCCGGACCGGATCGTCCTCCGGCTCGACGTCGGGCCTAGCCAGGCAGTTGCCGACGTCGAGCACGGGCGTGCTGACGTGCTGCTGTCCCCGCCGCCCGACAGCGTCAGCCAGCTCGCGACGCATTACACCAGCCAGCTGCACAGCGGTCCGCTCGCGGCAACTATCGCGCTCGCGCTGAATACTCGCATTGCGCCCTTTGACAAGCTCGCCGCGCGGATGGCGCTGAACTACGCGATTGACAGGAACACGGTGATCGCGCTCAACGGCGGGCCGCTGACAGTGCAGGCGACCTGCCAGATCCTGCCGCCGGCCATGCCTGGCTACCGCCCATACTGCCCTTACACGATCCTGCCGGACCAAGGCGGCGCCTGGACAGCGCCCAATCTCGCGCTGGCGGAGCAGCTAGTCCAGGCTTCCGGGACTCGCGGAGACCGAGTGACGGTACTGTACGGCAGCGAAGGTATGTCTTTCCCCTCTGCTGCGACCGGCCGCTACGTCGTGTCAGTCCTGAACGACATCGGGTACCGGGCTTCGCTGCGAACGGTCGGCCCGGAAACGTACTTCGGCGTGCTGGGCGATTCCCGCGACAGCGTGCAGGCCGGGTTCTTCAGCTGGTACCAGGACTACCCGGCGCCATCGGACTTCATCGACCCTCTGTTCACCTGCGGCTCCTTCATTGCGGACAATCCGAACAACATCAATGCGGCAGAGTTCTGCGACCCCCTGATCGACGCACAGGTTAAGCAAGCGCTCGCGCTTGAGCAACGTGAGCCAGCAATCGCCGCGGGCCGATGGGCTGCCATTGACCGGGTGCTCGTGAACATGGCTCCGTGGGTCCCGCTGTACAACCCGCGCGACCTAAACGTTCTGTCCGCGCGTGTGGGCAACTACCAGTTCCACCCGTACTGGAACCTGCTCATCGACCAGCTCTGGGTCCGTTAGCCGCGCGCAGCCGGAATCGCGATGCCGGTCCGCCCTAACTCGTGGTCTCAACTCATCCCTAGACTGCGGCCTGCCGGCCTGTGCGCGGCTACAGGAACCGCGAGGCGGCGACGCTCATCCCCGAGCCGTTCGGGATGTTATGGCACGTCGCACAGATTGACCTTTTATGGGCGGCCCTAAGCAGCCGAACGGCGCTTGCCCTCAGCACACCGAACGACGGCTCGGCGCGCGGTTATCAAGAGCTATCAGTACCGTTGGCAATCCCGGCCACGGCCGAGCAGGCAGGCCTCCATGCCGTATGTTTATGCATCGCCGCGCTGAGCGCGAATGCGCGCTAGTAACTCCTCGAAGCGCGTCGGTGCTGGATGTGGAGACGTCCTCCTGATGCGGTTGTCGGGCTTGCTATCCCAGCGCATCGAGGAGGACGTCCATGACCGACCGTACCGGCTTGTCCCGGGGTGATCGCAACCGCAACGACAGGCTCGCGCGGCTGCGGCAGCTGCTGCTGCCGGGAGAACGCGATCGTCGGGATCGACCTGGCCGACAGGAAGCAGGCTGCGGTCGTGACCGATCATGACTCGCGGGTGATCGCGCGGCGGCGGGTGACAGCCAGGGCGTGGGAGCTCGGCGGGCTGCTGGACTGGGCACTGGACAGGGCGAGGGCAGCGGGGTTTGCGTCGGTGACGGTGGCGTGCGAGCCGACCGGGCACCGGTGGCGGGTGCTGGATCAGCTCGCCGCGGAGCGGGGCCTGGCGCTGGTGTGCGTGCAGCCGCTGCTGGTCTACCGGGCCCGCGAGGGCGAGGACCTGACCCGGGACAAGTCCGACCCGAAAGACGCGGTGATCATCGCCCGGCTCGCGGCGAGCCTGCACTGCTATGAGCCCGAGCGCGCCAGCGCGGTCTGGGCCCGGCTGCGGCACCTGGGCGCTCGCCGCCTGCAGCTGAGCACGGATGCGACGGGGCAGGTGAATCAGGTCCGGGACCTGCTGGAATGCGGCTGGCCGGCGGTCCTGGACGCGTCCGGCGCGCCGTTCCGGTCCGCGCCGTGGTGCGCTGCGGTAAGCGTGGCGCTGGACCGCAGCTGCGGTGACCTGGCCCGGGTGCACCGGCTCGGCCCGGCCCGGTTCGAGGCCGCGGTCCGCCGCGAGCTGCCGCAGTGGGGCGCGACCCGGCCGTGCCTGCGGATCGTGCGCGCCGTCTGGTCTGCCACGGCCGACCCGTCAGGCGTGGCGGCGCACCGCCCCGGTGCCCTGGAGCGGGCCGGCCTGGCCATGGCCGACTGGCACGACACCCGAGAGCGGCTGGCCGGCACCGAGCAGCGCATGGTCGCGGTGCTGGACGATCTCGGCCTGACCGGCCTGGTCACCACGATCGCCGGGCTGTGCCCGCGCGACAACGCCTCCGGCGAGTTCCAGGGCAAGACGCCGATCTCCGGCCGCGGACGGCCCGGCCTGCGAGTGGCGGCCTGGCGGGCAGTGTGGGCGGCGATGCCGAACAACGACGTGATGGCCGCGAAGTTCACCCCGCCTGACCACCCGCGACGACAACCGGCTCGCCCGCCAGCAAGCCCGCACCGCGTGCGCCGCCGCGCTGCTGCGCTGGATCCACGTCGTCATCACCCGGCGCGTGGCCTGGGACCCGGCCATCGCCGCCAGGAGCACGCCGCTGCAGCAGGCCGCATGAACGCCGCGCACTGACCACTTCCGCTACGGCGGTCACAGCCCGGGCGGGGCGAGCCCGAACGTCCCTCGAGGAACCCACCTCGCGCAAGAGCATGGGCAGCCCCGCCCGTCTCCTCACCCAGCTCGATTCACGCTGTCGGGAACAACCCGATTGAAAGCTAGGCAGAGCACGAGGAGACGGCGGAGCACCCGCCCGACTTGACACACGCCGCGTTACGGTGCTCCTGCCGCGACGAGCGCGGCGCCGGTGTTGCGCGGCTTAGTCGGACGGCACCTGATGGCCTCGCCTCGGCGGATGCGGTCCTGCACCGGCGTTGCTACGTCGTGCCGCCGTCCGGGATGCTGGAATGACACCGTTCGTCCGCTTGTTCGACCGGGTGATGCCGGATTCGGTTGGCTGGTCGCGCCTGGACGGCCTAGCCGGGCAAGACGATGTGGAAGCCGAGTCGGCCGGCGGGAAGTCCGGCATTCAGAAAGCCGCAGGCAAGGAGGTCACCGATGCGCCGAACGAAGGCCACAAGGGCCACTGCAGCGGCCGAGGTAAGCAAGCCCGACGAGCAGTGGCGGCAAGAACTGAATCCCCAGCAGTACGACGTGCTGCGCCGGGGCCGCACAGAGGCCGCCTTCACCGGTGAGTACGTCCATGCGAAGCAGAACGGCAGCTATTGCTGCGCGGGCTGCGGTAATGTGCTGTTCCGCTCGGACGCCAAGTTCGAATCCGGAACGGGCTGGCCGAGCTTCTACGAGCCGGCCGTAGCCCAGGCCGTTGAGTTGCGCGCTGATTACAGCTTGCTCATGCGCCGCACCGAGGTGATATGCCGCCGGTGCGGCGGCCACCTGGGCCATGTCTTCAGCGACGGGCCGGCACCGACCGGTCAGCGCTATTGCATCAACTCCTGCGCGCTGGCCTTCGAGCCCGCGGCTCCTGCCCACGGTCACAGCAACGGCGAGCCCGCCAGCTGACGCGCCCAGGTGCCGCGGGCCGAGCCAGCGGCCTTGCGGCCCGATCGCGGTTCCGTCGTACAAGGTTTCACTCGTACAAGTCGTTCGACATCCTCATTTGGCGCAAGTTGTGCGTAGCACCACCATTGCAACAGCCCGACGACGGGCGCAGTGCAGCTCGCTTCTGCGCCGACAGCGCCCGCGGTGCAGGCGCCGCTACGGTTCTAGGGCGTGGTAGACCAGTGCTCATGACGGACCTGCCGGTGCATCTATTCTCTCGTCTGGATGGCGTAGAACTGGCGTGGCGGGAGGTCGGGTCGGGGCGGCCCTTCGTCCTGTTGCACGGACTCATGGGCAGCGGGGCGCTGCTGGCCGGTGAGGGCCTGGTCGGTGCGCTTGCCGAGCGCGGCTACCGGGTCATTCTGCCGGACCTGCGCGGGCACGGGGACAGCGGACGACCGCACGATCCCGCCTGCTACCCGCCCGATATTCTCGCCGATGACATGCTCGCGCTCATCGGGCACCTGGGCCTCGACGACTACGACCTGGGCGGCTATTCCATGGGCGGCAAGCTCGTGGTGCGGTTGCTCGCCCGTGGCGCCCGACCGGCTCATGCGGTCGTGGGCGGGCAGGGCCTCGACGCGCTCGATGCCGAGAGCGAGCGGACTAACGGGCACCGCCGGATACTGGCCGCCGTCGCCGACGGAGCCGCATTGCCAGCCGGGTCGCCCGAGAAGGCCACCGCAGACTGGATCAGGCAGAGCGGGGTTGACGCGCGGGCCGTCGGGCTCGTCCTCGGCACATTCGTGGCGACGGACGCCGACGCTCTGGGACCGGTTTCCACGCCCACGCTGGTCGTCGTCGGCGAGCGGGACAGCCGCGGCACGTCAGCGGGCTCGCTCGCTGCCCTGCTGCCTTACGGGCAGCTTGTCTTGGTGCCCGGCGACCACATCACGGCCCTCGGCGCCCCGGAGTTCACAGCAGCGGTTCTCGAGTTCCTCGGGAAATCCTTACCGGCAGACGCATCGCGCTAGCCGGGAGTTACACCTGCTGACCGGCCCGTGCAGGGTCTCGCGGGCGGAGCTGCGGCCCGCCGTGAACTTCCTCATTTGCCGCAGTGGGCCCTATATGAGGTGCGCGAGTTCGGCCAAGGCTGCCTCGAGGTCATCTGCTCCGCCTTGCGCCACTATCCGGGCGAACAGCGGGTCGTGAGCCGCCAGGTCGCGCAGGCTGGTGACGTGGGCCCGGATCCGGGCTGCGACGACCTCGACAAACGCCGACGCCGAGCCGGTCCAGCCGTACTCGGCCAGGAACAGCTGCAGCCGGCGTGGCCGGCCCGTGAAGTCGGTGAAGCCCTCCCGGGCGACGACGTGGCGGGCGTGCAGCGGCACCCAGCTGAACGCGGCGAACGCGGCATCCCACATCGCGGGCACCGGCCCGGCCATATCCCAGTCGAAGAACCCGGCCAGCTTGCCGTCACGCCAGGCAGCGTTATAGGGAGCGGCGTCGTTGTGCCCGATGATCAGCCCCGGAGCCCACTGGCCGCCCATCCGCCACACCGCCTCAGCCGACGGGACGAAATCCGCGACCGCGATGTGAAAGCCGCGCACCCAGCGGGCGACCTGCACCAGGGTGTCCTCGGCATACACCCACCCCGGCCACGGCCGGGCGCTGCCCACCGTCTCGCCCGCCAGGAAGGTCAGCATCTCCCGCCCCTGATCATCAACTCCCAGCGGCCGCGGGCTGTCGGCAAAGCCCCTGCCGGCCAGGTGCGCCAGCAGCGCGTGCACCGCCGGCGTCCACGGCCCGGCGGCCCGGCGGACGGTATCCCCCACCCTCACCGCACCGCCAGTATTGCCCCCATCCAGACGAATCTCCACCTGGCCAGTCTGCCGACAACCAGGCCACCGGGCATCCGCAGACGGAAGCTCGCAGGTGCCGACGATAGTCCGATTAACGGGTGAGCGTTTGCTTCGGGCGCACCACGCAGAACTCGTTTTCCTCGGGATCGGCAAGTACAGTCCACGACTCATCACCGGTCTGGCCGATGTCAACGCGGCATGCTCCGAGCGCGAGAAGACGGTCGATCTCTTGATCGCGGTCCTCGGCGCTGGTTGTCAGATCGACGTGCACGCGGTTCTTGACCGTCTTTGGGTCGGTGACGGGCATGAAGCAGATCCCGACGGGTGCGTTGTCGTCAGTTCCGATGACGATCTCGCGCTCGCGCTCAGACAGGACCTTCCAGCCAAGCGCCTCGGTCCAGAACCCGGCTAGCGCATGAAGATCGTGGGCGTCGATCACGATGTGGTGAAGGCGTACAGGCATGCTGACAGTTTGCTAGCGACACGACGGTCTCGCCCGCGAACCCTCACTCTTCCACCGCTGACGGATCGGTCCTTTCGGTGGCGTTTGGCCACGGCGCGTTCCCGTGTAAATGCCCTCTCGTGCTGCTCGCCGTGCGCGACCGTGCAGTCAAGCCTTATCGCTAGTTCACGCAGGGGGTGGCTACGGTATTTTCAGCCGCTCTCAGGCCGCCAAACCGGAGCCCGTCTGGTTCGCAAGGCTCGAGCGGTTGGTGACCGCGGCGCCTGGCGCGTGACAGGGGTAACGGCCTGGCTGCCACGTAGGCGCGCGCCGGAGCTACGCACCGCGGACAGGTGCGCGTACTGAACAGATCACGGGCTCATGCGTCTGACGTCGACTCAACCGAGTCGAGATCGCGGACGGCGTAGCGGTGGTGCTCCCACTCCTCCCCGAGGATCACGTGCAGGCAGGACAAGATGGTCTCGGGGTATTCGGGAGCCCACGGGTTCTTGCGGGTCACTGCCAGGTCGTCTGAGGTGACGGTGGCGAGGAAGTTGCGCACCATGGCGACGCGGCCCGCCCGGACCTCCAGCACGTCAGGGTAGGGCGGTGTGACCGTGGTGAAGATTGACATGTCGTTGCCGTCGGTCTCGTACTCGGCGTTGGGTTCCCCGATGGGGTGGAACGGCTGCTCGATCTCCAGGATCGCCCGGCCCAGCCAGGCGTCGGTGGCCATGACCAGGTGCCGCAGCGTCTGCGCGAACGACCACTCGCCGCCGACCGAAAGATCGACCGTGCCAGCCGGCATCGCCGCGACCCGCTCGAGGGTGGCCGCCCATGTTCGCTCGAGCGCAGCCCAGGCCGCGCGCAGGCCGTCGGGATCTGTGGCGCGCCGGCCTGCGCGGCCGGGAAAGCGGCGGTTGAGCTCGGCCTCGACCAGCGGGATCACATCCACGCCGTTGACGCGCAAGAAGCTCTCGCCGTCGGACAGCCATGGGGCGTCGATGTCTGCGTCCCGCACCTCGACCGCGCGCATTACGACGCCGGAAAGGTCAGCCCTGCGGAACCGGGCACCACGCAAGTTCGTGTCGAGGAACTCCGCTCCCTGTAGGTCGTCAGAGCCAGTGAAGGTTGCCATCGCCTCTCCTCACCCAGCGCCGGGGACCACTGGCGCACGCGAGTCCGTTCGTGCAAGCGCGAGATGGCATTGTCCTGAACGCCTGCCACGCCTGTCCACCATGGCGCGGCAAACGCCCGCCCGTGCCGCGAGGCGCGTGCCATAGCGCGTGTCACAGTGGCGTGAGGACCATGAGTATCTCATCGCGGTCGTCACCTGGGGCAAGCCGGAGCGCGCCGGGCCAACGGCCAGTCACCGTCCAGCCGAGCCCGGCGTAGAAGTGCTCCAGCCCGGTCCCGCCGCGTAGGGCGAGGCGAAGTTGCTCCAGGCCCATATCTGATCGCGCGACCTGCCTGGCGTGCACCATCAGGGCGCTTCCGATTCCCTGGCCGCGTGAAGAAGGAAGGCTCTGGAGATGGCTGATGGTGCCCCAATGAGCGATGACCGGGCTGGGATTGCGGTGGATGTGCACCCAGCCGGCCAGGGTATCGCCGGTCCGCGCGATGAGGAGCCGGCTGCATTCAGCGCTGAGGCCAGCGAAGAGCTTGTCGGCGACCGGTGCGACGTGGGTGACATCGACAGGAAGAAATGGGAACCCGACCGCCCCTCCGGCGTTGCTGACCAGGATCCAGCAGTCGATAAGTTCCCGTCTCAGGCCAGGGGTGACCTGCTCCGGGCTGGTTATCTGGCTCATCAGCGGATCAATACGCTCGCCCACCCAGGAAGTCTGCCAGGCCGCTGCACCAAGCTGCAGGTCCCGTCCGCATCTGCCCCATGGTGTGTTTCGGTAAGCGATCCTCTCGGTGAAGTGGTTTGCCCGCGAGTCGGCTTCCGGCTGCCTCGCATCGCAGGACTGAACTGCCTTGCCGGGTCGTTGATGTGTTGTCCTCGCCGGTCGGGCGCTTGCCCGTCCTATCGGCGTCTCAGCTTGGCCCGCGGGTCCGTCGTCGCCTTCCGCGTAGCCGATCGCTGAGCTCACGGGCGATCTGCCGGTCGGCGTCCCGCTGGGCGATTGCCTGCCGCTTGTCGAAGGACCGCCGACCGCGCGCCAGGGCGATCTCCACCTTCGCCCAGCCGTCCTGGAAGTACAGCGAGAGCGGCACGAGGGTGACGCCAGCGTCGCCTAGCCTCGCGATGATCTTGTCGATCTCGTTGCGGTGCATGAGCAGCTTGCGGGTCCGCCGGGGCTGGTCGAGGACGCGGGTGCCGTGGCGGCCGTACGCGTGCTCGGGGATGTGCAGGCCGTGGAGCATCAGCTCGCCGTCGTGTTCCTGAACGAACGCTCCGGCCAGCGACGCGTGGCCGGCGCGCAGGGACTTCACTTCGTCACCGACCAGGACTATCCCGGCCTCGTACGTCCTGAGAATCGTGTAGTCATGCCGGGCCCTCCTATTCGAGGCGACGGACCTGCGGCCTGTTTCCCTGGACCCGGTAACCGTGACCTCCTCGTCAATCCCGTCTGTCCACTCGGCGGCGCGGGCACCCTGCGACCTGGCCGACATGGGAACGGTACCGGACATGCGGCCCGGTGAGCTTGTATGCGCACCGCGGTGATGATCTCGGGGCTGCCACGCCCGCGGTTCATTGCCCTGTAGTTGTCATTCTTCAGATAAGCAAAACGGGCACCGACGAGCACGTGACGATCTTGGCCACCGGTAAATGCGTTGCCGCCTGCCGGGGTGCGGTCCTACAGTGGCCGCGCCGCGCGGCAAGAAATGTCCTCTGTATCAGGAAGGAGGTGCCCGCGATGTTCGCTCATCGTCAGACGCCTCCAAGGGTTGCTCTCTAGCAATCCTGGAGACGCACTGCGGGCACCCTCAGGAATCTGGCCTCAGCTAGTCCTGAGGGTGCCTTCTAACCAGCACTGGGGCGCCGCAGAAGCCGACCGAACATGACCTATCTCAGCGTCCGCTCGTGCCGCGGTCAGCTCACTTTTGACTGGCTGATCTCTATCAGGTGGCCGTCTGGGTCTTGAAAGAAGCAGCGGATTTCCGAGCCCCAGTCGTGCGGCGGGGTAAGGAACGCGGCGCCCCTGGTCCGCAGCGCCGCGTAGGTTGCCTGGCAGTCAGCCACGCGAAGCGTAATCGCGTGACTGACCAGGTCGGCGTTGGCAGGCGGCTGGAAGGCGACCGTGGGCTTGTCTGCGGTCGGACCGCCGCCGCTGACCAGCAGCAGCCAGCTGCCAGCCAAATCCAGCACCACGCTGGTTCCTCCGTACTCGCGGTACAGCACGGCGCCCAGAACGTCGACCCAGAAATCCCGCGACCGCGCCGGGTCGGTGACGACCAGGATGTGCGTGACGGCAACGTCCGGCCCAAGCGGGCCTAGCGGCTCCTGGTTCACCATGATCCTCCGTTTTCCAGCCGTATGCTCGCCGAGTCCGGCACGGCTCACGCGGGTGTCGGCCTGCTCGGATCGGCGGCTAGCTCGTCCGCGCGGCGAGCTTTCGCGGTATTACTGCGATGAGTGGTCGGCCCGTTCGACAGTCACTGCCGTTCCGTACGCCGCGACCTCAGACATGATGTCGCCGATCTCGTTGCAGTCGAAGCGCATCGCCACAACGGCGTTCGCCCCTCGTGACCTGGCCTCGCGCCACATCCGGTAGCGCGCCTGATTGCGGCTGTCGGTCAGCAACTTGGTGTAGCCGCTGACCTCGCCGCCTGCCACCGTCCTGAGCTGCGCGCCCATGTTGCTGAAGATGTTGCGGGCCCGCACCACAAGCCCGAACACGTCACCGTGAACCTCGGTAATCCGGTATCCGGGGATCTCGTTCGTCGTCACGATGAGGACAGGCTGGGTATCACTGGTGACTTGCTGCCCCGAGATCCCGCCGAGCGCCAAGTGACGCGTGACGATGTTTTCCGCGAGCTCGGCCTGCGTCGCGGCAGCCGGATCGCCGCGGATCTTGAATCCGCTGTTCCGCGCCTCGCACCACGCACGCCCACGGCTGGCCCTGCTGCTGGTGCGCGCTGACGAGGCTCACGGCCTGGCATGCCGAGCACAGGCGCAGCGAATACCCGCGAGAGCACTGCGGGCACCGCCAGCCCGTCCCGGATGGGTCGGACGACTCGCTCGACGTCCCGCAGCCCGGGCACGGTATCTCAGAGATGGTAGGTGCCATGCCCGCATGTTGCCACAGCAGCCAGACCTGTTGTCAGCCCCGTCTTGCCTCTAGGCCTGCTCGATGAGGTTTCCGGCCAGGCAGCTGGTTCAGCGCGCGAGCATGCAGAAGGGATGCCCGGCGGGATCGGCGTAGATTCGCCAGCCGCGAGGGTCGGCGCGCAGAAATGTCGCTCCGGCGACGACAACTAGCCTGTCTGCCTGGTCGAGGTCAGGGACCTCGACGTCGAAGTGGACCTGTTGCGGATGCGTGTCGTCGGGCCACTGCGGCGGCCGGAAGCGCGCGACGCGCTGAAAACCGAGAACTAGCCAGGGGGTGTGCAAAGTCGAGAAGTCCTCGCCAGTCGCCCATCGGGGATCACAGCGGTTGATCTCACCGCCCAGCAGCGACTGGTAGAACCCCGCGAGTTCCCCGGCGTCGGCGCAATCCAGAACCACGCACTGCAAAATGCCAGCTACCGACGGCTTGCTTGGCTGATTCACGTCCCTGGATCCTAATAAATGCGCGCTGTGACGCCTGCGGCACCCCGCTGAGCTAGTGGCGCTGATCGATCAGCACAATAGAGTCGTGTCGGCGCTGGAAATCGACCGGTATATCGATGCTCTGGAGGAGCCCAAGCGCACCACTCTGGCGCGGCTGCGCAAGACGATCCTGGATTTTCTGCCCGACGCTGACCAGGGGATCTCCTACGGTGTCCCGGCCTTCAAAGTCCGGGGCAAGACCGTCGCGGGGTTCGCCGCGTTTAAGAACCACCTGAGCTACCTGCCGCACAGCGGCTCGGTGTTTGGCCAGCTGCAAGATGAGCTCAAGGGCTACGAAACCTCGTCAGGTGCTCTGCGCTTCAGTATTGATGAGCCGCTTCCGGCAGCACTGGTGGAGAAGCTGATCGCGGTGCGGCTCCGGCAGGCCTTTGCTCCATGACAGCCGGCACTCACCGCGACGACGAGACAAGGCTCACAGGACCACGCGAGCGGTGCATAAATCGGCAGGCTCTCACGCCGCTAGCGGTAGTCAACCCACGCGGGTCAGCTCCGGGCGCCAGCCAACGGTTCACCAGGGCACCACCCCGGCGTCCTCGAAGAACTCGCCGGTCGGGCCGTCGTCGGGCAGCGTCGCGAGCCGGATCCCGATCGCCGCGCCCTGCTCGGGGGTACGGAAGCCGCGGAAGTTGTTGAGGTCGGTCGCGGTGTAGCCGGGGCATCCGGCGTTGATCAGGATGCCGGTGTCGCGGAGTTCCTTGGCGTACTGGACAGTGACGGCGTTCAGGAACGTCTTGGACGGCGCGTACGCAGCGGAGATCGGGCCCGTCTCGGCGCCGGGCGTTGTCTGCCGGGTGAGGGAGCCGACGCTGCTGGACACGTTCACGATGCGCGGCGAGGCTGACCGGCGCAGCAGCGGCAGCATCGCATTGGTGACCCGGATGACGCCGATCACGTTGGTTTCCACAGCCGTCCGCACGGTCGCGAGATCGACCGTAGTCGGCTGCTGCGGCACGCCGCCCGTGACGCCGGCGTTGTTGACGAGCACATCGAGATGGCCGGCCCGCTTGTCGAGCAACTCGGCAGCGCTGGCCACGCTCGCGTCGTCGGTCACGTCGAGCGGCACCCCGAACGCGTCGGCGCCGGCCGCTCGCAGCTTCGCCACGGCCGCTTCCCGGCGCTCGGAGTCCCTGGCGCCGACGCCCACGCTCCAGCCGAGGGCGCCCAGGCCCGCCGCGATCTCGTACCCGATTCCCTTGTTCGCGCCTGTGACCAGCGCAATAGTCTGTTCGCTCATGCATTCGATCCTGTCCGAGCCAGCCGCGGACGTCCAACACCGGTTGGGTGGGCGGCGATACCTTGCAGGTATCGATCCAGGCTGACTGGGTCAGGTAAAGTAGTGGCCCTGTTCGATGTCCTCGATGAGGCCGGGGTGGGTGGGCTTCCAGCCCAGGAGTTCCCGGGTGATGGTGCTGGAGGCGGGCATGTCGGTGCTGAGCAGAGGCACGAGCATGCCGCCGTATTCTTCGGCGGGCAGGGACCGGGCGGGCAGGTTCAGGTGCCGGCCGATGGCCTCGGCGATCTCGCGGATGGGCACGCCTTCGTCGCCGACGGCGTTGAGCACTGCGCCGGCTGGGGCCTGCTCGATGGCCAGCCGGTAGAGGCTGGCGGCGTCCTTCACATGGACGGCGGGCCAGCGGCTGGCCCCGTCGCCGATGTAGCCGGAGACGCCTTTCGCCCGGGCCATGGCGATGAGCTGGGGGACGAAGCCGTGACGTTCGCCCTGCCCGTGCACCGAGCGGGGCAGCATGACCAGGCAGGAGCGGACGCCCCTGTCTGCGGCCGCGAGAGCGGCCTGCATGTTGGTGATGCGGGCCGCGATAGGCCCGGCGGCGATGAGTTCGTCGCGTTCGGTCGCGGGTCGGCCGGGCGTGACGAGCGTTGCGCCAGAGATCACCAGGGGCTTACCGAAGCCGGCGAGGCTGATGGCGAACGTCTCGATCGCCTTGGCATCGGTCTGCGCAGCGGCCTCGTAGTGGTTCCTGCCGCCCTCGAAGGCCAGGTGGATGACACCGTCGCTGTCGACGGCCCCGGAGCGCAGCGTGCCGGTGTCGGCCAGGTCACCGCGCAGCACCTCGGCGCCCATGACGGCCACTGCTTTGGCGGAGGCGTCCGAGCGGGCTAGCGCGAGGACCTGGTGGCCGACACTGATGAGTTCGGGGACGACAGCCGAGCCGATCCAGCCGGAAGCGCCGGTGACGAAGATGCGCATGGAAAGTCTCCTTGGTCGTGCTTCAGGTGATGAAGATGCGCGGCGCAGACGCCGCGGCCGGAAAGGCGATGCGATCCGGTCGCATCAACTCTAACACAACTATGCGACTAAGTCGCATCACACTCCCAGGTGATACGACCCGGTCGCATCGCTTAGGCTGTGACGGTGAGCAGATGGGCACCGAACGCGCGTGACCGCCTTGAGACCGCCGCGCTGGACCTGTTCGTGGAGAACGGGTACGACGAGACGACCGTCGCGCAGATCGCGGATCGCGCCGGCCTGAACCGCGCCACGTTCTTCCGGCACTTCGCCGATAAGCGGGAGGTTCTGTTCGGCGGTGAAGACGTGCTGGCCGGGTTGTTCGCCGACGCCATCCGTGCTGCCTCCCCGGATGCGACGCTCACCGAGTGCCTGCAGGCGGCGTACGCGGCAGCCGAGGTTGCGATGACCTCGCGGCGGCGGGCTAAGGCCGCCCAGCGCGTCCTGGTGGTCGCGGCGAATAGCGAACTGCAGGAGCGGGCCCTGCTCAAGCACGCCCGGATCGCCAGGTCGATCACCGCCGCCCTGGGCGAACGAGGCGCAGACGAGCTGACCGCCCGACTGGGGGCGGAAGTGGGGATGCTCGCCTTCACAATCGCCGTTGAGCGCTGGATGGATGCGGACAATGACGAACCGTTCCCGTTCTATGCCGCAGCGGCCTTGAGCGACCTGCAGGTACGCGCGGCCGAGCTTGACTCCCGCTCCCGCCTACCAGCCTGACGCGAGTTCAGCGCAACGTAGAAGACCAGCTCACTCTGGTTACGGGTCAATAAGGACCAGCTCTAGTTCGGTCGCCCGCGCCGCCTGGCCGGCCGCGAGCTCCGGCGAGCGCACGGTATCTGCACCGCGGGCTGTCCTGCGGGTAACGTAGCTTCATGGAGACGCGGGAGTTGCGATACTTCGTCGCCGTCGCCGAAGAGCTGCATTTCGGCCGGGCTGCTCAACGGCTCGGGATCGCGCAGCCACCGCTGTCCCGCGCGATCAGCCAGCTAGAACGACGCCTCGGGGTAGCGCTCCTGGAACGCTCCAGCCGTGCCGTCACGCTAACCGAGGCCGGATCAGTGCTGCTGCGCGAGGGCCGGGCGGCGCTCCACGCGGTCGACGCCGCCGACCGCCGGACTCGCCGGGCCGGGCTTGCCGCGGCAGGCCATCCCGGCCTGGTGCTCGCCACGAAAGCCGGCGCGTCCAGCGAGCTGCTGGCGAAGCTGCTCGAGGCCTACGCCGCCGAGCCCGGCGCGGTCACCGTCGACGTGCTCTTGTGCGGTGTCGCTGAGCAGGAACGACTGCTGCGCGACGGACGGGCGGACGTGGCCCTGCTGCACCGGCCGTTCGACTCGACAGTCGGGTTCGACACCGAGGAGCTGTCCACCGAGGGGCAGGTCGTGATCCTGCCCGCCGGGCACCCGCTCACCAGCCATGCTCAGCTGCGGATGGCTGACGTCGCTGCGCTGCCAGGCCTGCCGATGCCGCGCTGGCCCGGACCCGACGGCAGCTACCCGGACGGTCCCGGCCCGGAGGTTCACCAGAATGCGCAGCTGTACCAGCTGATAGCGCTCGGCCGGGCGTCAGCGGTGCTGCCTGAGTCGTGCCAGGTCCATCTCCGCCGCGACCTCGCCGCCGTGCCGGTAGTGGACGCGCCAGCGGTGACTACGGTGATCGCGTGGCCGCCGCACAGCCGGTCTCTGGCGCTCGCCGGGCTGGTCCGCGCCGCGACCCGGCTGTAAACCCAGTTCTATCGAGTTCATCGCTGACGGGCTGGCCTTGGTGCTCGAAATTAGTCCCCGGTAGTGCGCGGCTCTATCGATTGCTCCTCGTCGGAGACCTCAAAGCCGGCCGCAGCGGCAGCAGTCAGCACCTGCTCACGCCGAGAGGTCCAGAAGTAGTACGCAGGCATCCGTGCCCCAAGCCGACCCCACCGCCGCTGCCAGTAACGCGACGAGAAGTGAGTTACCTCGATGGCGATGCCGCGCGGTCCCAGCGATCCGGTCTGATGAGCAGGGAAGATTACCGCAGCGTCGCCAGGCACCACGTTCAGGTCTTCCATCAACAGCAGCGTTCGCACGACCGGCGGCACGCGCAGCTCGATTCTGGCGGGTGCGACAATCAGCACCGCCCGCAGCACGCCAACCGGCTCGGGACTCAGCCCGCTGGGCACTCGCGCCCGGCCCGCCCACCGTCCTTCAACTCCAGTCACGAAAACGAGTTTGTCAGCCTGGCTAAGCAGTGCGGAATACTTCTGCCGTGGAGTTCATCGCTGACCAGCTGGCCGCGATCCCCGGCGTCGTGGCTGTCACTCTGGGCGGTTCGCGGGCAACGAACACCGCTGCCCCGGATTCTGACTGGGACTTCGGCCTCTACTACCGGGGGTCGCTCGATCCGGCCGACATTGTGGCGCTCGGCTGGCCGGGCCGCGTCTTCGCTCCCGGCGACTGGGGCCGGATCGTGAACGGAGGGGCCTGGCTGACGATCGACGGCACCAAGGTGGACCTCATCTACCGCGACCTCGACGAGGTACTGCGCTGGACCAGGGCCGCGGAGGACGGCCGATTCGAGATTCAGCGGGAGGTTGGCTATATAGCCGGAATAGCTACGTACATCGTGGCTGGCGAGCTAGCTCTGGCCAGGGTGCTGTCAGGCGAGCTGCCTCGCCCGCGATTCCCGCAACGGCTACGAGAGACCGCGCCGGCTGCCTGGTTCACGATCGCATCGGGAGCGCTGCACTTCGCAGACATCTACGCCGGCCGCGACGACCCCGTCTGCTGCCTGGCGAATATATGTCAGGCCGTGCTGGCAACAGCCCAGGGCCGCCTCGCGGCTGCCGGCGAATGGGTGCTCAACGAGAAACGGATCGTCGACCGGGCCGGGCTTGCCAGCATTCAGGACCGGCTGAGGCAGCGTGGCCAGGACATGACGACCCTGGTTTCTGACATCCGGGCAGAACTCGATCTAGCCGACGCTGTCTGGACAACCTGATCGGTGGCGGATCTCGCGCGCTACTTGCCCATGCCCATCGTGATACCTCGCACCAGGTGCCGCTGGAAGATCAGGTAGACGATGATCGGCGGGATCACGCTCATCACCGAGCCTGCCATCAGGACCGGGATGCTGGTCACCCGCCCGGAAGACAGCAGCGCGAGCCCGACTGTCACGGTCCGGTCGCTCGTGTTCTGCAGGAACAGCAACCCGACCAGGAGGTCGTTCCAGATCTGGATGAACTGCAGGACTGCCACCGTGAACATGGCAGGTCGGGCTAGCGGCACGCCGAGCCGCCACCACATCTTCCACATCGAGACGCCGTCGATGGACGCGGCTTCGATCAGGTCGTCGGACAAGCCGCGGAAGTACGTGCTCATAAGGAAGATCGAGAACGGGATGCCGAGCGCGGCGTAAACGGCGATCGCTCCCCAGTAGGTATCGAGTACGCCGAACCGGCTGACGTTGATGTACTCCGGGATCACGATCGAGGGGAGCGGCACGAACATGCACGCGACCACAAGCACGAACACCAGCGTCCGCCCGCGATAGCGGATCTTGGCGAACGCGAAGCCGGCCGCTGTGCTGATGACCACGATCAGTGCCACCGCGCACGACGACACGATCAGCGAGTTGAGCAGCTCGTGCAGGATCGGCTGACTACTGAACAGGATCCGCCAGCTCGCCAGCGAGAATCCGCCGCCAAGCTCGTACTGCAGCTGGCTTTTGAACGACGTCATCGCGATGTAGAGCAGCGGGTACAGCATGATGATCGCCACCACGACCATCGTCAGGAACATCACGATCCGGGCCGGCCGGATTCGGCTTCGCCTGGCCGGCCAAGGTCGCGGCCGGCCGGCCGTGCTTACCTCGTTGGCCGTGCTTACCTCGATAGCCGTGCTCGCCCCGATAGCCGGGCTTGCCGGGCCAGCACCGCCCGGCTGCTCCGGGCTGCCGGCGGCCTGGTCTCCTCGGCTTGCTGGCTCATATCCGCGCTCGCAGCACCCGGACCTGCACGACGCTGATGCCTGCCACGATCACGAACAACAGCACGCCGAGCAGGGCTCCGGTGCCGAACGCGCTCTCACTGAAAGCCTGCTGGTAGACGTAGAACTCCAGCGTCGTCGAGCCGTAGTCTGGCCCGCCGCCGGTCATCACGAAGATGAGGCTGAAGATCGCGGTAAATGCGGTGAGCACCGTAATGATGAAGGCGAACTGAATAAACCTGATCATCTGCGGGATGATGATCCGCCGGTAAACAGTGACCGGCCCGGCACCATCGACTCGTGCCGCCTCCGCGAGACTCGGGTCCAGCGCCGCGAGGCCGGTGATGAAGATGATCGTGTTAGTGCCCAGCTGCGACCAGATCAGCGTGATCGCCAGAGCGGCCAGTGCTTCGTGCGTGCTGCCGAGCATGTTGGTCTTGATGAACCCGAGACCGACCGCCGACAGCATAGAGTTCAGCACCCCGTGCAGCGCGTAGAACCGCACCGCGATCACGCCGATCACCACCCAGGAGATCGCCGTGGGAAGGAACACCGCTGACCGGAAGAACTTCCAGCCAGCGATCTGCTCGTGCAACAGGAACGCGATGCCGAGCGGGATCGCGATGACGACCGGCATGGCCAGTAGCAGCAGCCCGTTGTTCTCCAGGACTCGCAGGAACGTCGGATCCTCGAACAGCTGCAGGTAGGCATTCGGACCTACCCAGGTGCTGGTGATGCCGTTCCAGGTGGTCATGCTGTAGTAAAAGGCCTGCCCGATCGGCAGCACGAGGAGTGCGGCGACTCCAGCGAGCGCGGGCAGCGAGAGCACCCAGCCTGCCCTGGCGGCGCCGCGCTGGCTGCGGCTCCACTTACTGCTACCACCGTCCGACAGGCGGAACGGGGAGGCCGGACGCATGCTCAGACTTGCGGGCATGCGCCCGGCCCGCCCGCTGCCACTCATCCGCCGAAGTATGCCGCGTAGGAACTACGCTGCGCTACCGGCAGTTCGTTGTGCTTGACGTACATGGCGTTGACCGCAGACGCCACGCTGGTCTGGCCGACCATCAGAGCCGGGAGAACCTGATAGCCGACGTTGACGATCTGCGGCTGCGTCACGTTGTCCAGCATCGGGTAGACCGTGTAGCCGGACTTGACGAACCCGAGCATCTGCGAGTTCAGCGCGTTGGACGACCGGTAGTTCTTGATGTCGGGGATCAGCCCGGCGGCGGCGATCTGCGCCGCGCCGGCCGGTGAGTCCATGAAGGCCAGGAACTTGGCGGCCGCCGGGATGTTCTGGGACTCCTTCATCACCGAGATCGCGTCACCCGGGAAGTAAACGACACCGTGCTGAGGCGCGACCGAGAACGGTGGTGGCATCGCCCCGACGTTGCCCTTCATCTCCTGGGTGAACTGGCCCACGTCCCAACTGCCGTCGTCTGTCGTCATCGCGGCCTTGCCGGAGATGAACTGGCCGAGGTTGTTGGCGTCGGTGAGCGCGTCAGTGTTCACGCAGCCCTTGACGAACAGCTGGTGCCAGCGCGCCAGCTGGTCCTGCACGATCGGCGAGGTCCATCCGATCTTGCCGTTGTACAGGTCCTCCCACTGTGATGGCTGGAGAGCACCGATCATCAGGTAGCTGAAGTCGTACCAGGGATTGAACTCGCCGGTGTAGGACGCGCTCGCGCTGCCATAGACGATCGGCGTGACGCCGACCTTCTTCAGCGCGGTGCACGCGGCGTAGAGCTGGTTCCAGTCCTGCGGTACCTGCTTGATGCCGGCCTTGGCGAAGTCCTTCTTGTTGTAGAAGCCCATGTAGAACTGCGCGTCGACGGGCATAGCCAGGATGGCCTTCGATGAGTCGAAGTTCTGAGCGCCCCACTGCAGTTCCTCGATGTTGTTGAACGTGGACTGCGAGATGTACGGCCGAAGGTTGGCCAGGATGTCTGCGTACGGCGGCAGGTACAGCCCTGTCCACATCACCGCCAGGTCGGGCCCGGTGTGTGAGATCGCCGAGGCCTGCAGCAACGCGAAGTAGTTGTTCGCCGGCTGGCTGACCATCTTGATGGTGACGTTCGGGTGCAGCTTCTCGTACGCGTGGATCAGGTTCTTCGCAGTGTTGAGCAGGCTGAGCTGGGTGCCGTAGTTCTCCCAGAACGTCAGCGTGATCTTCGACCCCGACGATCCCGAGGACGAGGAGTTGCCGCACGCGGCAAGGGCAAGCCCGGCCGCCGCGATCACGCTTAGTCCGCCGATCAGCCTGCTGCGCCTTCTTAACATCCGCATCTCCCTTCGATGACGGAATTCGCAACCTGGCAGAACCTTGCGAGCTCCGCTTCGCCGGCTCCGCATGTTCCTGGTGATCCTGGACGGCGAGGCTGACGAGTCACCCGGACGCGCCAGCCGGCCTGCGCAGACCGGCCGGCACGTCAGTGTGGCTGTTGGCAGCTACGCCGCCGAACGGCTCCGCTGACAGCGCCGGTAACGATTGCGCAAACGGTTCCTGCTTGTGCGAATGCTCTCAGCAGCACACACCGCTGTCAATAGCCGGCGCGGCTACAGAAGATGGCTGCCAACGGCCCGCTGACCAGCGGCCATTGACGTGTTGGGTGCCATCATGCGAGCATCCGCACAGGTCCGAGGAAACGGTTGCGCAATCGTTACTCTGATCTCGGCACGCGCGGGCCGCGCCTGCTGGCAAATCACCCGGCCGGAGCTTGGAAGGACGGCACGTACATGGCATTGCCGCTGAGAGTCGGGGTTGTGGGTTGCGGCCTGATCGCCCAGGTCATGCACCTGCCGCATCTGGCCGAGCTGACCGGCAACTACGAGATCGCCGCGCTGTGTGACGTCAGCGAGCCGGTCGCCGCCGCTTGCGCGGACCGCTACCGCGTCAAGACCGTGCACACGCGGTGGCAGGATCTCGTCGCTGAGCGGCTCGACGTCGTGATGGTGCTGACTTCCGGCAGTCACGCGCCGATCGCGGTCGCCGCCGCGCAAGCGGGCTCGCACGTGTTCGTCGAAAAGCCCATGTGCCTGAGCCTTGCCGAAGGCCGGCAGATGTTCGAGGCCGCCACGGACGCCGACGTGCGGCTAATGGTCGGCAACATGAAGCGCTACGACCCCGCCTACCAGCGGCTGCAGCAGCTGATGCCGCTCGAGGATCTCCGTCTTGTCGCCGTCACGACGCTCGAGTCTCCGTTTGAGCCATACGTCGAGGCATACCCGATGGTGCCGAAGGTGGCGCCGCCAGCCGACGTGCTGGCCGAACTGCGCGCCGACGACGAGGAACGCCTTGCCGCCGCCCTGCCGGAGGGTGACGCCGAGGCCAGGTACTGCTATCGCTGGATGCTGCTGGACAACCTGGTGCATGAGCTGAATATGCTGCGCGGCGTGCTCGGCGAGCCGGACCGGGTTCATCAGGCCCGGCTCGGCCGCACGGTCTGCGACATCAGTCTCGGTTTCGGCGGCGCCGAGGTCCACCTGTCGTGGGTCGACTTGCCGGGCATGGCGCAGTACAAACAGGAGCTCGCGTTTTACGCGCTCGACCGCCGCGTCACGCTGACGCTGCCATCGCCCTACCTGCGCAACATGCCGAGCCTGCTGACGATCGAGGCCAGGCGGGAAGGCACTCCGTTCGCGGCTCGCACGGTCGAGGTTGTCTCGTACGAGGAAGCGTTCAAGCGCGAGCTGGTTGAGTTTGCCGCTGCCATCGAGGCCGGCCGCGCCCCGCGTACCGACGTGATCGGTGGTCTGCACGACGTCGCGCTGTGCCACGCCATCGCAATGTCGCACATCACCGGCAAGCCGGTCGACCTGCCTAGCGCACTGCCGCAGTGGGCCGCTAGCGACAACGAGACTGCTACTGCCGAAACGGAGCAGCGATGACAATCTCCGTGGCCAACGCCCCGTGCAGCTACGGCGCGTTCGAGATCACGGTCGGGATCGACCCGAACGTGCCCGACGGCGTCACGCTGCTCGATCAGGTCTCGGCAGCCGGGTACACAGGCATCGACCTTGGTCCGGTCGGTTACCTGGGCACCGGCAGCGTGCTGCATGACCGGCTCGCCGCCCGCGGGCTGGTGCTGGCCGGCGGGTACGTGCCGCTGCCATTCAGCGATCCCGCCGCCCTTGCCGACGAGATCGGCTATCTCGACGCGCTGCTCGACATCTTCGACGCCGCGCCGGACGGGCCGCCGCCCCGGCCGACCCTGGCCGACTCTGGCTCCCCGGCACGCCGGGCCGCTCCCGGCGGCGGCGGGTATGACCCGAGCCTGAGCCTCGATGCGACCGGCTGGCAGCACTTCGCCGATGGCGTCGCCCGCGCGACCGAGCGCTGCCGGGAGCGCGGTTACGAGCCCGCGTTTCATCACCACACCGGCACCTACATCGAAGGCGTCGCCGAGATCGAGCGGCTACTCGAGCTGACCGACGTGAACCTGTGCCTGGACACCGGTCACCTGCTCGTCGGTGGCGGCGAGCCTGCCAAAGGCTTGCGGGACTGGGCCGAGCGGATCAACCACGTGCACTTGAAGGACGCTCGCCGCGACATCGTGGCCGGCATCGTGGCCGACGCCGCACCGGTAGAGGAGATCTGGCGGCGCCGCGCATTCTGCGCCCTCGGCCGGGGCGACGTCGGTATGGACGATGTGCTGTCGGCGATCACCGACATCGGCTACTCCGGCTGGGTGATCGTCGAGCAGGACATCTTCCCCGACCCGACCGAGCCGCCCTTCCGGGCTGCCGCCGACCAGGCCGCCAACCGGGAATGGCTGCGCGCTCGCGGCATCTGAGGACCGCACGGCACGCACAGGACAGCGCTGCAACCGGGATCGCTAAGGTCTGCATGTGACCGACCTCGACCCAGACGTCCTCGTGCTCGGCGCCGGAGTGATCGGCCTGAGTACCGCCATCTGCCTGGCGGAAGCCGGGCTGAGCGTAACGGTCGCCGCGGCGGATCCGCCCCGGCGGACCACCTCGGTGGCGGCAGGAGCTATCTGGGGACCTCATCTCGTCGGAATGGACGACCGGGTCGAGCGGTGGGCCGGACTCACTCTGGACCGGCTGACCGAGCTCAGTCATCCGGAACTGGGCGCCAACGAACTGGCCGGCGTCGTGCACATTGCGGCCGGAGTCGCCGCGAGCCGCGATGGCCAGGCCGCCCCGCCGGAGTTTGCTGCCACGGCGGGCAGCCTGTCGCGGTGCGCGCCGGGCGAGGTTCCGGCTGGCTACGGAGCCGCGTGGCGGCTGACAGCGACGATGGTGGCGATGCCCGGTTACCTCGACTACCTCGCTGCTCGATTCGGCCGCGCTGGCGGCACGAGCACGTTTCCAGAAAAAATCGCTGCCCTCAGTGACGCGCGCCGGCTCGCCCCGTCAGCCCGTGTCATCGTGAACTGCACCGGCTGCGGCGCTCGCGACCTAGTGCCCGACCCCGACGTAGAGCCGGTGCGCGGACAGGTAGTGGTGGCCGCCAATCCGGGAATCACTGAGTTCTTCGTCGGCACCGGCAGCGATCCCGCCGACCTGACGTACCTGCTCCCGCACGGTGACGTCATCGTGCTGGGCGGCACCGAGCAACGTGGCGACTGGAGCCTGGACCCTGACCCGGCCACGGCGGCGCGCATTGTCGCAGCGTGCGCCGCGGTCAAGCCAGCCTTGCGCGAGGCGAAGGTGCTTGAGCACCGGGTCGGGCTGCGGCCAGCCCGGTCGCGCGTCCGGCTGGAGGCGCAGCGCAGCGGTGACGTCACGATCGTGCATAACTACGGGCACGGCGGCGCCGGGGTGACACTGTCCTGGGGCTGCGCCGAGGACGCGGCCGAACTCGCGCTCGCCAGCCTTTCGCCATGATCCGGGAGGCTTATGCACGCCGGGACGCGCATAAGTCTCCCGGATCATGAAGCCAGGTCAGAAGCCGGGGAAGATCGCGCGGAGCTGATCCAGCGTGTCCGCGTCACCCTGCACCGATGCAGGCGTGTGCTCGGAGTCCAGCCGCCCGTAGGACAGCCGCAGCAGCGCCTCGGCAGGCATCGTCACATGCGGCACCCCGTCGGCGTCTGCCTCGGACAGATCTCCTGGCCAGTCCGTCATGCTGACGGACTCGCCGGAGGTCAGCAGGTAGTCGCGGGCCGGGTCCGTGGTGGTGATGCGCACCGCGAAGGGCTCCGGCAGCGGCTTGCCGAGCCGCGGCGCGAGGAACTGCGGCACGTTGTCGATCAGCAAGGCAACCGCGTTGGCCTGAACGGTCGCATCCGGGTCCTGCATTACTGCCAGGTCCCAGGTGTGCAGAACGTGCTCGCCGAGCCGCATCCGAATGATGCCGACCGCGTCGAGTTGCATGCCGAAGAACTCCGTCCGCATAGCGGCCAGCTCGGCGTCGGAGAGCGCTTCCAGCGTCAAGACGTGTCGCTCGTCCGCCTCGATTGCGTCAGCTGCCTGCGAGTCGGGCGTCTTCGCGTTCCACACGTCCCAAACCGGCTGAAACGCGTCGCGGCCCACAGGCTCGCCCTGACCGAGCGCGCCGGGCAGCCCGAGCAGCGAGATCTCCGCTCCGCTGCCGAGATGGGACAGCACCTGCGCGTTGCTCCAGTCCCGGTCGTAGGACTGCGCGCGAACTTGGTCCGGACCCATCGGCTGGACCAGTCCTTCAAGCCGGTCGTGCGACTCGCGTAGCGTCGCTATCCAGGTGCGGGGGTCGTCGCTCACTACTTGCCTCCCTAATTACGAAACGAGCTCGTTCAGTATCTCAGCAGTCTGTCCGTCGCCGCTAAGGTGGGCAGGATGGATATCGGATTCGGCGCCCCGGTGTCGGGCGCATGGGCTACACCGCAGAATCTAGCGGCCTTCGCAGTGGGAGCTGAACGCGGCGGGTACCGGTCGTTGTGGAGCTTCCAGCGATTGCTTATCCCGGCCGGCTCCGGCATGGACCCGGTCTACCAGAGCGTGCTCGACCCGATGGCCGCCTTGTCGTTCGCGGCCGCGGTCACGAGCTCCATCCGGCTCGGTGTCGCGATCATCAACCTGCCGTTCGTGTCGCCCGGATATCTGGCCAAGCAGGCCGCGTCAGTAGACGTGCTGTCCGGCGGGCGGCACGACCTCGGCATCGGCATCGGCTGGATGCCGCAGGAGTTCGCGCTGACCGGCGCTGACATGGCCAGGCGCGGCGCACGGGCGGCCGAGTACGTGCAGGTGCTGCGGACGCTGTGGGCCGGCCGACGGCAGCTCCTTTGAGGGATCGTTCTACCAGGTGCCGGCGGGCAAGCAGGAGCCAGCGCCGGTTCAGCCTGGCGGCCCGCCCGTGCTGCTGGGCGGTCTCGCGCGGCCGGCGCTCGAGCGGATCGGCCGGATCGCAGACGGCTGGATTACCTCTAGCCGCACCGACTTGTCCAAGGTCGATGAACTGATCACGATCGTCAAGGAATCGGCCGTCGCAGCGGGACGTGATCCCGAGGCGCTGCGGTTCATCTGCCGCGGCGTGGTGCGGGCGGGTCGAGCAGGTGGCCGGCCCGGACGGGCAGCGAATCCTGCTCTCCGGCGACTACGACCAGATCCGCGCCGACACGCAGCGGCTGGCTGCTGCCGGGGTGACTGAGGTGTTTTACGACCTCAACTGGGATCCGCAGATCGGGTCGCCAGACGTGGATGCGGGTGCTGCGACCGAGCGGGCCGAGCAGATCATGCTGGCATTGGCCCCGGACGCAGCGTGACCGACATGCCGGCCGGCCCGCCTGTGCGGGTCGTCCCTTATGACGACGCCTGGCCGCGGTGGGCTGCGGCCGAACTGGCCGCGCTGACCGCGGCACTCGGCGACCTGGTCTTGCATGCCGCGCATATCGGCAGCACCGCGATCCCGCAGATGCCTGCCAAGCCCGTCCTCGACCTGCAGCTGTCAGTCTGGGATCTGCCGGAGGCTGCGGCGGCTTTCGACGGCCCGCTGGCCGGGCTCGGTTACGTACGTCTCCCCTACGAGCGCGACCACGTGCCGGCCGGCGACGACAGCGACCCGAACTTGTGGTTGAAGCGGTTCTGGCGCCGTCGCAACCATCCGGCCGGTGACGTCAACTTGCATGTGCGCGTCGTCGGCTCGCCGAACGAACGTCTGGCCTTGTTGTTCCGCGATTACTTGCGCGCTCATCCACTCGCGGTCGCGGGGTACGGGCGGTTCAAGCAGGTGCTCGCCGCTGAGGTTGGCGGCCTGGAGCGCTACACCGACATCAAGGACCCGGTGGTCGACGTCGTTGTCGCCGCCGCGAGCGACTGGGCGAGCGCCGTGGAGTGGCAGCCGCACAGCGGCTGACCGTCAGCCACAGATGCGCCGCAGGCCGGCGAGCGCCGGACACTGGCATCCGCATTTCGACATCCTGCTGGTTTGGTAGGCACATAACCGGCAAATGGACCCGGCAAGCTCACCAAACCGGCAGGGAGCGGGGTTGCGTGCCCTCAGCGGCCGCGTCGGCGCAAGGCGGAATCGGTCAAAGCGGGCGGTTCGTAGCCGCGGTCGGCCAGGTTGAGGTTCACGCCCGGCGGCACGATCTCGTCGATCCGGTCGAGCAAGTCCGCGGGCAGGCCGTCAGCCGGTGCGCCAAGCTGGCTGTCCAGGTGCTCCATGGTGCGCGGGCCGATAATCGCCGAGGTGACAGCGGAGTGGCTCAGCACGAAACCGAGCGCCAGGTGAATCAGCGACATGCCTGCCTCGGCGGCAAGCCCCGCCAGCTGGTCGGCCGCCTCTAGTTTCAGCTGGTTGCCAGGCAAGCTCATGTCGAACCGGTGCGGCAGCCGCTGCGACCGCCGGCTGGCAGGCAGGTCCGCGCCGAGCCGGTACCGGCCGGACAGCCAGCCGCTGGCCAGCGGGCCCCAGCTGATGACACCGAGCTGATAGCGCCTGCAGGCGGGCAGCACGTCCGCCTCGATGCCGCGAACCAGGATCGAATACGGCGGCTGCTCGCAGACAAAGCGTTCCCGCCCGCGGCGCTGCGCCGTCCACTGAGCTTCGACGATTGCATCGGCCGGGAACGTGGAATGGCCGGCGTAGCAAATCTTCCCGGCGCGGATCAGATCGGACAGCGCGCCGAGGGTTTCGTCGATGTCGGTCGCGGGGTCCGGGCGGTGGATCTGGTACAGGTCGATGTAGTCGGCGCCGAGCCGGCGCAAGCTGTTCTCGCACTCCCTGATCAGCCAGCGACGGGAGTTGCCGCGCTCGTTAACGTCCGCGCCCATCGCACCGTGCGCCTTGGTGGCGAGCACGACATTGGCCCGGCGGCCGCCGGCCAGCGCCTTGCCCACGATGAGCTCCGACTCACCGGCTGAGTACACGTCAGCGGTATCGATGAAGTTGATCCCCGAGTCGAGGGCCCGGTGAATGATCCGGACGGACTCGTCGTGGTCGGGGTTGCCCCAGCCGCCGAACATCATCGCGCCCAGACAGAGCGGGCTGACCTGAACGCCGGTGGATCCAAGGGTGCGCATGCTCATGCGGCAACCCTATGCCGGGCCAGCTGCAAGATTCGAGCTCGGTTAACGAGGCTCAGATGCTCGCGCTCGCTAGGGTCGGCGACTGCCCGGCGCGGGCAGCATGCCGAGCTCGATTGCTGTCGTGACCGCGGCTGTCCGGTCCGACACGCCGAGCTTGCCGAACGCGCGCAGCAAATGCGTCTTCACTGTCGCTTCGCTGATGTGCAGAACCCGGCCGATCTCCGCGTTGGTGCTGCCGCGAGCGACCAGGGCGAGCACTTCGGTTTCTCGCGCCGACAACGGCTCGGCGGCCGGGCGGCGCAGCTGCGAGACCAGGCGGCCCGCGACGGTCGGCCCGAGCACAGTCTCGCCGCGGGCCGCGGCCCGGATCGCGGCGACCAGGTCTTGCCGCGGCGTGTCCTTCAGCAGGTAGCCGGCCGCCCCGGCTTCGACGGCCCGGACGATATCGGCGTCAGTCTCGTAAGTCGTCAGCACGACGACCCGGGTTTCCGGCTCGATTGCGAGGATGCCGGACGTCGCCTGGACCCCGTCACCGCCCGGCATCCGCAGGTCCATCAGCACCACGTCGGGTCGGTGCATCCTGGCCATTGCGACAGCCTCGTCGCCGGACCCGGCCTCGCCGACGACGGTGATAGCCGGCTCGGCTGCGAGCATGCCACGCAGGCCTTCGCGCACAACCGGGTGATCATCGGCGATCAGCACAGTCACGAGGACTGGCGGGTCGGCTGTCACGCGGGTACCTCAACCTGCACGGATGTGCCTTCGGCCGGGGCGCTGCGCACGGCGATCGTGCCGCCCGCTTCGTCGACTCTGGCGCGCATGCCGCGCAGTCCGTAGCCGCCGTTGACCAGCGCAGGATCGAAGCCGGCGCCGTCGTCGGTGACTTCCAGCCGGACGCAGTCGCTGGCGAAGCAGAGCCGGACCGCGACCGTACGCGCCGCGGCGTGCTTGCGGACATTGGCCAGTGCCTCCTGGCCGGTGCGCAGCAGCACGACTTCGGTGGCGGCGGGAAGCCTGCGGCTGGTTCCGTCAGTCGCGAAGCTGGCCTGCAGGCCGAGTTCCGCGCTCGCCCGCTCGGTGATCCGTCGCAGCGCGTCCTCGAGGGTGCCGGCCTGGAGCTGGGCTGAAGCGAGGCCGCCGACGAGCGTGCGCGCCTCGGCCAGATTCTCCCGCGCGGTCTGCGCGGCGAGGTCGAGCTGGCGGCGGGCGGTTGCCAGGGACAGCTCCAGCTGCGCATCGGCAGCCTGGATCAGCATCAGAATGCTCGAGAAGCCCTGCGCCAGGGTGTCGTGGATCTCGCCGGCCAGGCGCTGGCGTTCGGCCATGACACCTGCTTGCCGGCTCACCTCCGCCAGCTCCGCACGGGTGGTCTCGAGTTGCGCGATCAGCGTCGCGCGCTCGTCACTCTGGGTGATGATTCGGCCGATGTAGTTGCCAAACACGACGGTGAAAGCGGAGATCGCGATCCCCAGCCCGGCCGCGGTCGCAACGCCGTCGAGCGTCCCGGACCAGTACGCTATCGAGGCAGCGCCGACGGCGTTCATCGCCAGCGCGGCAATCAGCGCCACCCGCTCGGGGAGCAAGGAATAGCAGAGCGGCAGCAGTGCGACGCACAGGAACCAGGTGTTGGGCGCCTGCAGGACAGCAACCGCGAACAGCAGGACCACGCCTGCCATGTAGATCACCGCACGCCTGGAAACCCTGTCATCTGCCCTCGCCAATTGCGGACGCCCGACTAGCACGTACCAGGGCACCATCGCGGCTAGGGCCGTGAGCGCGAGCACTCGGCGGCCCGGCGCCGCGGAGAATGCCACCACGATCACGTCCGCCACGAAGACCAAGCAGTAGAGCAGCTCCCAGCGGCGCAGGCCCGTTTCCCATGCGTTCCCGGCGGTCCGATCAGCGGCGACCCCCGCGGGCTCGGTGAGCGCTGCGGGCTTGGCGGGCCCGGCGGCTGGCGACGCGAACGCAGTGCGCTGCGGGTCTGCGCACGACGACATGCTCACCCGTCCCCGGTCGGGCGCCAGCGGAACGTCGTCAGGCACAGCACCAATCCTCCGGCAATCCAGGCCGTGAGCACCAGCGCGGTCTGACTGTGCTCCCAGGCGTGACCGGGCTCGAGGATAGCCGCCTGAGGCGGCAGGAAGACCGAGCGCAAGCCCTGCCCCATCCACTTCAGCGGGAAGATAGCCGCGATGTGCTGCAGCCACGGCGGCACCTCGTTGAACGGCACGTACACGCCGGAGATGAACTGGAGCACCAGGAACGGCAGCGTGATCACCGGGAATGAGTTCGTCGCGGATCTTCCCAGGCTGCTGATGCCGATGCCGACCAGCGAGCAGGCGACTGTGCCGAGGACGAAAACCCAGGCGAGCGTCCACCACCTGGCCGCCGTCGTCGGCAGGTGCAGGTGGTAGAAAGCCATTCCTACCGCGATCAGCACGACCACTTCGGCCACCGTGCAGACGAAGACTTGAATGATCTTTCCGACGAAATAAGCGGCGGGTGCCATCGGCGTACCGCGCAGTCGTTTCAGTGTCCCGCGCTCACGCTCGGCGGCGATGGCTAGCCCGAGATTCTGGAAGCTCGTTGCCGCGATCCCGCCGGCGATCATGCCGGCCGTGAATAGCTGACCGACCGTGACATGGTGCGCGGCCGCGTCGTGCCCGAAGATCGAGCCGAGCAAGATCAGCAGGATGGCTGGCATCCCGAAAACGAAGACGACTGTCTGCCGCTCCCGGAAGAATGCCCGAACCTCAAGCCGGCCCCTGACCAGGCCGGTGCGCAATGCGCTCGGCAAGCGCGGCAGTCCTGCGTCCGCGGATGGCGCGCCGTGGCGGCTTACTGAGGTTGCGGTCACCGGTCTGCTCCGATCAGCTCCAGGTACACGTCTTCCAGGCTTGGCCGGGTGATCGCGAGGCCGGGTATTTCGCCGCCGTACTGGGCTGCCAGCCCGGTCACTACCTTGGTTGGCGTCGCGGTCTGCAGCGTTCGCCGGCCGTCCGCCGCTTCCCAGCTCACCTGAGCGTCCTGGGTTACCCGCCCGCCGAGCGTGGCCGGCTCGCCAAGCGCCACCACCCGGCCGTTCGCCAGCACGCCTACCCGGTCGGCCAGCGCCTCGGCCTCGGGCAGATAGTGCGTGGTCAGCAGGATCGTCGTGCCGTCTGCCGCCAGGTGCTTGATCAGCTCCCAGAACTGACGCCGTGCTTCCGGGTCGAACCCGGTCGTCGGCTCGTCGAGGAAAAGCACCTCAGGACGGCCAACGATGCCCAGGGCAACGTCGAGCCGGCGGCGCTGCCCGCCGGAGAGCTGACGTCCCCGGCGGGCGGCGAGACCGCTGAGGCCGACGAGCTCAATCACCTCGCCAGGATCCCGTGGGCGCGGGTAAAACTCCGCGAACATGCCGACCATCTCGGCCACGGTGAGCTCCGGCTCAGCGGTAAGTTGCAGGACGACGCCGATCCTGGCGCGCCAGTTCCGGTCGGCTTTGGCGGGATCCTGGCCGAGTACCGCCACCGTGCCGCCGTCCCGGTGGCGGTAGCCCTCGAGAATCTCCACTGTCGTGGTCTTGCCGGCTCCGTTCGGCCCTAGCAGCGCGAACACCTCGCCCCGGCTGATATCCAGGTCGATGCCGTCGGCAGCGAGCGTGCTGCCATAACTCTTGCGTAGCCCGTGCACGTGGATCGCCGTCTGGGTGTTCATGCCGTCCAGCCTGGCGGCCAGAGTGCGTCGCGCGCGCCGGTAGACCGGCTGCTTCTGCTGTCCACCATCCGGTTGACAGCAGGTTTACGTCGCGGGGGCGTGACAGGCGCACGGCCGGGGCGCTTGCTGGCGAAGGCCAGCCATCACCACGGCGAGGAGGGTCTCGAAGATGTCGTTATCGCTGACCTCGGGCAGCTCGGTCCGGACTTGCCAGACGTTCGGATGCTCAGCGCGGCTGACTGACAGATAGGCCTGCGTCCATGCAGCTCGGTCGCGCTGCTGCGCATGCCGATCCAGGGCGAGGAACGAAGCCTCGGTGCCGGCCCACGCCAGCGAGAAGTCACCGATAGCCCGGTACATCCTGGCCGCGTCGCTGCCCTCGAAACCGGCCCCGAACATGGCGCCGATGATGATGTCGACCGCTTGGATCTCCGCCGGGCCCTGGGTGGTGCGGTACGCCGACATCGACGCTGCCGCGGGATGGGCCAGGTAGGTCTCCCGCAGCCTCCGGCACATCTCGGTCAGCGTGTCGACCCAGCAATCGTGCGACTCTAGGCCGCCTATCGCCTCATCGATGAGGCGGTCGGCAATGGCCAGCACGAGAGCATCCTTGCTGGCGAAGTGCCGGTACACAGCCGTCTGGTCTGCGCCTAGCGCGCGCCCGAGCTTCGGCAGGCTGAACCCGTCGATGCCGCCCTCGTCGAGCAGCCGCAGGCTTTCTCTGACGATGATCTCCTTGGTAAGGGTCCCGCGCCGGAGGCCTCGCCGTTGCCCGGGCAGCTCTGTGCGCGCTTGCGGCGCAGCGGTCGCGCGGTGGCCCCGGCGTTGCCCAGGCGACTCCGCGCGCGCTTGCGGGGCAGCAGTCACTCGGCCTCCCCTCCCTCCGCACGACTACGTGCAGACAGCGGCAGCTTATCAACGTTTCGAGTTTGTCAAAGGCATTGACAATGACTCTGGCAACTGCTTGAGTTCCGGGCAATCCAGCAATGGAACGGAGGCCCGGTGTCAGCGGACGCGGAGCAACTCTTCTGCAACGGCACGGTTTTTGACGGCTACCGGTTCCTGCCGTCAGGTACCGCGGTGCGTGTCCGCGGCGGCCGGATCACCAGTCTCGAGGCCGAACCCGGACGGCTCGGCGGGCATGCCGGGAACGGCCAGGTCCCGGCCTCCCCCGCAGGCCGGGCCACGATCGTCGACCTTCGTGGCGGAACGCTGCTGCCAGGCTTCATCGACGCGCACGTGCACCCGGTCTTCGCCGGCGACCAGCTTCGGCGCTGCGATCTCAGCGGCGCGCTAACGCAGAGCGAGTACCTCGAGATCATCGGCCGCTACGCGCGCGAGCACCCGGACACGGAGTGGATTACCGGCGGCGGCTGGTCGATGGAAGCGTTCCCGGCTGGCGTTCCGACCGCCGCGCCACTCGACGCCGTCGTCGCCGACCGTCCGGTGTGCCTGCGGAACCGAGACGGTCACGGCGTCTGGGTCAACACCAGAGCACTCCAGCTCGCGGGTATCGACGAGACGACACCAGACCCGGCAGACGGCCGGATCGAGCGAGACGAGCGGGGCCGCCCGGCCGGCATGCTTCAGGAGGGGGCCGCCGGGCTGGTCTCGCGATTGATCCCGGCGGCGACCGAGGACGACTGGGACGAGGGCCTGCGAGCGGCCCAGGCGTACCTGCTCAGCCTCGGCATCACCGGCTGGCAAGACGCCATCATCGGTGATCGCCCCGGTGCAGGCGATCCGATGGCTGCATACCTGCGCGCCGCGCGGGCCGGGACCCTCAAGGTGACCGTGGTAGGTGCCCTTTGGTGGAACCGGGAACGGGGCTTGGATCAGCTGGCGGATTTCATTGAGCGGCGCAGCGAAGCAGCGCGCGAATTCCCCGAACGATTCCGCGCCACCACCGTCAAGATGATGCTCGATGGCGTCGCGGAAAACCACACCGCGGCGATGCTCGAGCCTTACCTGGACGGTCATGGCTGCTCGACTGACGCTAGCGGCCTGGACTTCATCGACCCTGAACTGCTGCCTGGTTACGTCACCGACCTTGACCGCGCGGGCTTCCAGGTGCACTTCCACGCACTCGGCGACCGGGCTGTTCGCAACGCGCTCGACGCGATCGAAGCTGCCCGGCGGGCGAGCGGCAGCACGGGCCAGCGTCACCACCTTGCGCACTTGCAAGTCGTGCATCCGGAAGACATTGGCCGGTTTGCCGAGATCCAGGCGACCGCGAACATCCAAGCCCTCTGGGCGGCCCACGAACCGCAGATGGACGAGCTCACGATTCCGTTCCTGGGAGAGCGCCGCTCCGGGTGGCAGTACCCGTTCCGCTCGCTAGCAGAAGCAGGCGCGAACCTGTGCGCGGGCAGCGACTGGCCGGTCAGCAGCCCCAATCCGCTGTGGGCAGCGCACGTCGCGGTCAACCGCATAGTGCCGCCCGGTGCCCGCGAACGCGCAGGCGGCAGCAGCACCGATGGACATGAGCCGTTCCTGCCCGAGGAGCGGCTCGACCTGCGCACCTTCCTCGCCGCGTACACATCCGGCAGCGCCCGGATCAACGGCGTCGAGGCATCAGCCGGCGCGATCCAGCCAGGGCTGGACGCCGACTTCGCAGTCGTGGACACCGACCTGCGCCACGTCAGCGGCCATGAGATCGGACAGGCCACCGTCACGCAGACCTGGATCCGCGGCGAACTCGCCCGGCAGCAAGGGCTGTAGCCGGCCGGGCGCAGCGATCCATCCGACCCGAAAGGGACCACCAACTAGACCGCTAGCAACCAGACCAGCCACAACCAGACCGACCCCGCCCGTGCAGCGGACGGAGCACAGCATCTTGGAGGACAGATGGGCCAAAGACAGCGGATGTCAGCAGCTGCGGCCACGCTGGCAGCCTGCGCGCTCCTCGCCGCAGCGTGCGGCCGGTCCGCCACCGGCGGCAACTCAAGCTCTGACCTGGTCTCACCAACACACGGACTGGTCACAACCACCCCGGCAGGCACTAAGCCGGTCTCGTCGGTTACCTGGGCCGTGTACCGGCCGGTGAACTCCCTCGACCCGATCTTCGCGTTCGACTACCCGGAGAACACCGCCATCTCGCTGATGTGCGAGTCGCTCTTGCACCAGGCTCCGGACGGGAGCGTCGGACCTGGCCTGGCCACGGTGGCGACCCCGAACCCGACCACGATGGTGTTCACGCTGCGGCCAGGCGTGAAGTTCTGGGACGGCGACGCGGTCACTCCGGCCGACGTCGTGTACAGCCTGGACCGGCAAATGCTGCCGTCCTATGGCGGCTTCTACGGCCAGGTCTTCAACCGGGTCAAGTCGATCGCGGCCACCGGCGCGAACCAGGTGACGATCATCCTCAAGGAGCCGGACTACTGGCTTGAAGGCGAGATGTCGTCGATGCCCGGCATCATCATCCAGAAGAGCTACGCGGAGAAGCAGGGCAAGAACTACGGCACGCCGGCTGGCGGGATAATGTGCACCGGCCCGTACATGTTCAAGTCCTGGACAGCAGGCGGCGGCGTCACCGCTGCGGCGGACGCGCACTACTGGGACGCCGCAGTCAAGCCGAAGGTCGGCCAGATCGTGATCAAGGGCGTGCCGTCCGCGGCATCCTTCACCTCCGGCATGCTGACCGGCGCGATCCAGGGCTCGTACTACTTCGGCCTGTCCAACCTGAAGCAGCTTGAAAGCAGCAGCACGGTGCACGTCTTCCAGGGACCTGGCCAGGCGACGGACGCCTTCATCGTGTCCGCGACGACCGGCCCGCTGGCCAACGTCAAGGTGCGGCAGGCGATCTCCCTCGCCCTTGGCCGGCAGGCGATCATCGACCAGGTCTACGACGGCGCCGCGATGATGCCGCGATGGCTGGCCAACCCCGGCACGTTCGGCTACGGGAAGTCGGTGTTCACGGCCGCGTACGACAAGTCCCCGGTGCTCACCCAGAATCTCGCCGAAGCGCGAAACCTCATCAAGCAAACAGGCGTAGCTGGCCAGACGATCACGATCGGCACGAGCAGCGAGCTCGCCAGTATTTCCGCCGAAACGGGCGCTTACCAGCAGGCGGCCGAGGCAATCGGGCTGAAGGTCGTACTGAAGTCGGTGTCGGCGGCCGACTACATCAACTTCTTCACCAGTGTCGTGGCGCGCAAGGGCATCGACGGGTTCATCACGGTTAACTACGGCGACTACGCCGACCCTGCCGCGCTACTCGCCACGCTCGCAATGCCGGGCGGCGATCAGAACTACGACAACTTCAGCAACCCGCAGATGACTGCGCTGATGAACCAGGCCGAAGGCACTGCGAACCCAGATCAGCGGGCGGCCCTGGTCGCCAAGGCTGAGGAACTCGCGGCCAAGCTGCTGCCCTGGATCCCCAACGTCCAGCCGACCAACGTGCTCATGCTGAGCAAGGGCCTCACCGGCGCGACCGCCTCGTTCTCGTACATGTTCGCGCCCTGGGCCGACAACCTCGGGGGAACGTGATCGCCGATGCGCTGGCGGTTCCTTGCCCGCAGGTTGCTGATGCTGGTAGTAAGCCTGCTGGTCGCGAGCTTCGTGATCTTCGGAGCGCTTTACCTGGCTCCGGGCAACCCGATCACCGCGCTGTCAGGCGGCCGCGCCCTGCCGCCTGCCAGCCTGCGGGTCCTCGAGGCGCGGTACCACCTGAACCAGCCGTTCCTCGCCCAGTACTGGTACTGGCTGGAGAACGCGCTGCACGGCAACCTCGGCATCTCGATCACGCTGCAGGAGAACGTGTCGTCGGTGATCGCGGCGCGGATGTGGACGACCGGCGGACTGGTCCTGTTCGCCTCGCTGATCATCCTGGTATTCGGCATCGGCAGCGGTGTCATCGCGGCGCTGCGGCCGGGATTCGCTGACACCAGCGTGCTGGTGTCCACCTCTATCTCGGCCGCACTGCCGTCGTTCGTCGCGGCAATCGTGCTGATCACGGTGTTCTCGGTGAAGCTCGGCTGGTTCCCTGCGCTGGGCAACGGCACCGGCTTGTGGTCGAGCGTGCAGCACTTCACGCTGCCTGCCATCGCGCTGGCGATCTCCTCGCTGGCGATCGTCGCGCGGGTAACCAGGGCCGCGGTCCGCGAGGAAGCCGACCGTGAGCACGTGCAGACCGCGATCAGCCGGGGCATCCCGATGCGCCAGATCGTGCGCCGGCACATTCTGCGGAACGCGGCGATCCCGATTACCACGGTGTCCGGCATCACGATCGCGTCGCTCATCGCCGTGGCTGCCGTAGTTGAGACCGCGTTCAGCTTGAACGGACTCGGGGCTTACCTGGTCCAGGCGGCCGAGTCCAAGGATCTCGCCGTCGTCCAGGGCATCTCGCTGGTCCTGGTCACGGCGTTCGTGGTGATCAATGCCGTGGTCGACGTGCTCTACGCCGTCCTGGATCCGCGGGTCGCGCTCGGAAGCCGGGCCCAATGAGGCGAGCAGTGAGGAGCCTGGATTGAGCACCGCAGTGGGCGTTTCCTCAAGTCGTGTGCAGGTAAAAACCCGCGGCGGCTCGCTCAGCATGCTCCGCTCGACCGGGATCGCCGGCATCGCGTCGGCAGTGGTCATTGCGATTGCCACGCTGCTCGCAGTGTTCGGGCCCCTCGTCGCCCCCTACAACCCGGAACTGCCGAGCCTCGGGCAGGCATTCATCGGCCCGTCTGGCGGCCACATTCTCGGCTACGACTTCGAGGGCCGGGACGTGCTGTCCCGGTTGCTTGCCGGCACGCAGTCCTCGATGGTCGGCCCGCTCGCGGTCGTCGTCGGTGCGATGGTGCTCGGCACTTTGATCGCCGTGATCGCCGCCTGGCGCCAGGGGCCGGTCGATACGGTCATCTCCTCCGGCCTGGACATCCTGTTCGCGTTCCCTGGCATCCTGCTCGCGGTCCTGGCCGCCGCGATCTTCGGCGCCGGGCTCACTGCCGCATCAATCGCCCTCGCGATCGCCTACATGCCGTACGTCGCCAGGGTGCTGCGCGGCGCGGCGTTGCGGGAACGTGGTCAGCCGTACGTCGCCGCGCTCGAAGTGCAGGGCGCTTCCGGCACGTCGATATGCGTGCGCCACATCATCCCGAACATGCTGCCACTGATTGTTGCGCAGGCGACGATCATGTTCGGCTGGGCAATGGTCGACCTGGCTGCGATTTCGTTCCTCGGCCTCGGCGTGCAGCCGCCGACGCCCAACTGGGGCGTGATGATCTCCGAGAACGAGCCAGGGATCCTGCAAGGCTATCCATTGCCGGCCCTCGCGGCTGGCCTGTGCATCGTCGGTGTCGTCATCGCGTTCAACGTTCTCGGAGAGCGCCTGTTCGAGCAGGCGCAGGGGGCGAAGCGATGAGCGCCGAGCCGTTGCTGTCCGTCAGCGATCTGACCGTGCTGCTTCCGGTCGAAGGCGAGCAGCGCCCCGTCCTGCGCGACGTCAGCCTCGACATCCGCGCAGGTGAGGCTGTCGGCCTGGTAGGTGAGTCAGGTTCCGGCAAGTCGATGACCGCGCGTGCAATCGACCGGCTGCTGCCCACGGGCGCGCAGGTCCACGGCGAGATCCAACTGCGCGGCAGCGATGTCACCGCGCTGACGGGCGGCCAGTTGCGCTCCTACCGGAACCAGGTCGCGATGATCTTCCAGGATCCGCGCGCGCACGTGAATCCGGTCCGCCGGATCGGCGATTTCATGACTGAAGCGTTGCGCACCAACCTCGGCGTCTCCCCTGCCGACGCCGCGCGCCGTGCCGCGGACATGCTCGCTCAGGTGGGTATCGAGGACGCGGAGCGCCGGCTGCATCAGTACCCGCACGAGCTATCTGGCGGCATGCTGCAGCGGGTCATGATTGCCGCCGCGCTGCTGACCGAGCCTGCTCTGCTGCTGGCCGACGAACCGACTACCGCACTGGACGTGACCACACAGGCCGAGGTCATGGCCATCATGGATGAGCTCCGCCATCAGTACGGCCTGGCGATGCTGTTTATTACGCACGACCTGGAGCTTGCCGCCGCGATCTGCGACCGGACCATCGTGATGTACGCAGGCCAGGTCGTCGAGGTCCGACGGTCGGAGCTTTTGCACAGCGATCCGCTGCATCCCTACACGGCCGCGCTCGCCGCCGCCAGGCCCGACATCGCGAGCAAAGCCGCGCGGCTGCGGGCTATCCCCGGACGGCCGCTGTCGGCGTTCGAAGCGCCTTCGGAGGAGTGCGCGTTCGCGCCGCGGTGCCCGTACGCGCAAGATGCCTGCCGCAATGCGGTGCCGCCCCTGATCGAGCTGGACGGCGGCCTGTCCCGCTGCCTGCGCGTCGCCGAACTGCGCGGACAGCTGGAGGCGGCGCATGCCTGACGACAACAGCGTCGCGCAGCAGGGAAGCCCAGCAGCCGCTGACGACAGTTCGCAGCCTCCGGTGCTGGCGGTGTCGGGCCTCCGGAAGGAATTCGGCAGCCTGGTCGCGGTGGATGACGCCACGTTCACGATCGCGCCTGGCCGGTCTCTGGCCATCGTCGGCGAGTCTGGTTCGGGGAAGACTACGATCGCGCGCATGCTCGTCGGCCTGGAACGGCCGACGCGCGGCGCGATCACCGCGTGCGGCCGGGACAGGTCCAGGCCAGCGCGGTCAACGCGGGACCGGCGGCGGCGCGGGCGGGAGATCCAGATCGTCTTCCAGGATCCCTACACCAGCCTCGACCCGCGGCAGACCGCCGAGCGCGCTGTCGATGAGATCCTCCGGCTTCATCACGGCTGGGACGCCGACCGGCGACAGGCCAGGATCGAGCAGCTCACCGAGCTTGTCGGACTGGACTCCCGGCAGGCCAGGGCCCTGCCGCGGGCGCTGTCCGGCGGGCAGCGGCAGCGGGTCGCCATCGCCAGGGCGCTGGCGGCCGAACCGCAGATCCTCATCCTCGATGAGTCGGTGGCGGCGCTCGACGTCTCGATCCAGGCCCAGGTGCTGAACCTGCTTGCCGACATCCGCGATGAGACCACGGTTTCCTACATCCTGATCAGCCACGACCTCGCGGTCGTCCGGCAGCTCACCGACGACGCGATCGTGATGCACCGCGGGAAGCTGGTCGAACGCGGGCTTACCGCGCAGGTGCTGGACGACCCGAAGCACCCTTACACCCAGCGGCTGCGCGCCAGCGTGCCAAGACCCGGCTGGAAACCGAGCCGGCGCCAGCTGGTCCCGGCGGGTCCAGCCGAGGCGGAGAACCAAGCAGAGCAGAAAGGCGAACCCGTTGACTGACGCGAGCCCGGTACCCAGTACAAGCACAGGGACCGACCTGTGCTACCTCCCTGCGACCGAGGCACTGCGGTTGTTCCGCGCCCGGCACCTGTCGCCGGTGGAGCTGACCGAGGCAGTGATCGCCAGGGCGGAGAGCGTGGAGCCTGGCATCAACGCGTTCGCCGAGACCTTCTACGAGCAGGCGCTGGATCAGGCCAAAGCGGCCGAGTCCCGCTACGCAGGCGCCGGCGAACCGCCGCGGCCGCTGGAAGGCCTGCTGGTCGCGGTCAAGGAAGAAGCACCGATCGCCGGTCAGCGCAACACGCTCGGATCGCTGCCGCTGCGCGACGTAGTCGCCGACCAGACGGCGGCATTCGTCCAGCGCATCCTCGACGCCGGCGGGATCGTGCATGCCCGCACGACGACACCCGAGTTCTCCTGCGCTCCGGTCACCTGGACCAGGCTCTGGGGTGTCACCAGGAACCCCTGGCACCGGGATTACTCGCCTGGCGGCTCGAGCGGCGGGTCGGCCGCATCGCTCGCGGCCGGGACGACGACCCTGGCGACAGGCTCGGACATCGGCGGCTCGATCCGGATTCCAGCCGCGTTCAGCGGCGTGGTCGGGTTCAAGCCGCCGTACGGCCGGGTGCCCGAGGTCGAGATCTTCAACCTCGATCACTACTGCCACGAAGGCCCGATGGCCCGCACGGTCGCTGACTGTGCGCTGCTGGAGAACGTGATCGCCGGACCGCATCCCAGCGACGTCACGTCGCTCCGGCCCAAGCTGGAGATCCCCGCTGACCTGGGCGGCGTAGCCGGCCTGCGTATCGCGTTCAGCCCTGACCTCGGCTGCTACAACGTCGATGCGGACGTGGCGGCGAACGCCCGCGCCGCCGCTGACCGCCTGCGCGAGGCCGGTGCCGTCGTCGAGGAAGTGAGCCTGCCGTGGCGGCTCGAGGACATCAACCGGGCCGCGAGCATCCACTTCGGGATGATCTTCGGGCCGTCCGTGCGGGAACTTTACGATCAGCACGCGGACGAGCTCACCTCGTATGCGCTCCGATTCGTTGCCGACTCCGACAAGATCTCGAAGGACGACTTCGTAGCGGGGCTGGAGCTCGAGGGCCGGATCTACGCGCCGCTGGGCGCGCTCCTGGAGGAGTACGACGCGCTTGTCTGCCCGACGTTCGCCGTCCCGGCTCTGACCGCCGAGTACGACGTCGCCGACCCGCTCTCGGTCAACGGCCAGCCCTGCTCGGACTGGATGGACGTGCTGATGACGATCCCGTTCAACATCGCCAGCCGCTGCCCGGTCCTGAGCGTGCCATCCGGGCTGTCGCGTGATGGCGTGCCGACGGGCTTGTCCGTGGTTGGCCGGACCTACGACGACGTGACCGCGTTCCGGGTCGCGGCCGCGCATGAGGCCCGGTTCCCCTGGCTGGACGAAGCATCACGCCGTCCGTCGCTGTGACGAAGCGGCCAGCTCAGCTGGCTAGCCGGTCCGGCCGCGCGGCCGCGGCCCGAAACACGCGTGCGCGCCGGCCGCGCCAGCCGCTATCCTGTCCGGCATGAGCACCGACAGCTTCCGTATCCCGGCCAAGCCGACGCTGGATGGCCTTGAGGACAAGTGGACGCAGCGGTGGGCCAAGGAGCGTGTAGTACAAGTTTGACCGCTCGGCCAGCCGCAGCGACGTCTACGCGATTGACACTCCCCCGCTAACTGCCAGCGGCTCGCTCCATCTCGGGCACGCGTTCTCCTACAGCCAGACCGACGTGATCGCGCGCTTCCAGCGCATGCGCGGCAAGGAAGTCTTCTACCCGGTCGGCTGGGACGACAACGGCCTTGCCACCGAGCGCCGCGTGCAGAACTACTACGGCGTGCGCTGCGATCCCTCGCTGCCCTACCAGCCGGACTTCACGCCGCCGGCCGTGGGCAACGGGCACGCGGCCAACCCCGCTGATCAGCTCCCTGTCTCTCGGCGCAACTTCGTGGCGCTGTGCCGCGAGCTCACCGGGCGGGACGAGAGCGCCTACGCGGAGGCGTGGCGCCGCCTCGGCCTGTCGATGGACACCGACATCAGCTACGGCACCATCGACGAGAGGGTGCAGGCTGTCTCCCAGCTGGCGTTCCTTCGCAACCTGGCCAGAGGCGAGGCATTCCAGGCCGAGGCCCCGGCCCTGTGGGACGTCACGTTCGGCACCGCCGTCGCCCAGGCCGAGATCGAAGACCGCGAAACACCGGGGACGTTCCTCCGGCTGGCGTTCGCGCTCCCAGCCGGCACCGCAACTGAATCTGATGGCAGGAAACGGGCTCATTCCAGCCAGTCACCCTCGTCCCGCGCGGAGGTGGTGATCGCAACCACCCGGCCTGAGCTGCTGCCTGCCTGCGTCGCGCTCGTTGCCCACCCAAGCGATGAGCGGTACGCGGACCTCTTCGGCTCGACCGCGACCACGCCACTGTTCGGCGCCACCGTGCCAATACTCGCCCACCGGCTCGCCGATCCGGCTAAGGGCACCGGCCTGGTCATGGTGTGCACGTTCGGCGACATGACCGACGTGACCTGGTGGCGCGACCTTCAGCTGGAAACGCGGCCGGTCCTCGGCAAAGACGGCCGGCTCCTGCCCGGTCCGCCTGGCGGGATCACCAGCCAGCCGGGGCGGGCTGCCTATGCGCAACTCGCGGGCCGCACCGCGAAAGCCGCCCGCCAGGTCATCACCGACCTGCTGCACGCGGCCGGCGCAGTGCGCGGCGAGCCCGAGCCGGTCCGGCATGCGGTGAAGTACTACGAATACGGCCAGGCGCCGCTAGAGATCATTACCACCCGCCAGTGGTACCTGCGTAACGGCAGCAGAGCCAAGGACCTGGCAACCACGCTCATCGCCAGAGGGCGCGAACTGCAGTGGCATCCCGAGTACATGCGAACCAGGTACGAGCACTGGGTGGAGGGCCTGACCGGCGACTGGCTGATCAGCCGCCAGCGCTACAACGGAGTCCCGATCCCGGTCTGGTACCCGATCGACGCGACCGGGCGGGTCGACCACGACAAGCCGATCCGGCCGGCCGAGGCTGACCTGCCCGTCGATCCAGCGGCGGACGCCCCGCCGGGTTACCGGCCAGAGCAGCGCGATCAGCCTGGCGGATTCGCGGCCGACCCGGATGTGATGGACACCTGGGCGACGTCCTCGCTGACACCCCAGATCGCCGGCGGCTGGCCGCACGATGAGGACCTGATGCGCCGAGTGTTCCCGATGGACCTGCGGCCTCAGGCCCACGAGATCATCAGGACCTGGCTGTTCTATACGGTCCTGCGCTCGCAGCTGGAGTACGACGTGCTGCCCTGGCAGCACGCGGCCATCTCCGGCTGGATCCTGGACCCGGACCGGAAGAAGATGTCCAAGTCCAAAGGCAACGCGGTGACCCCGATGGAGTTGCTGCGGGAAAACGGCACCGACGCAGTCCGGTACTGGGCCACCAGCGCGCGCCTCGGCGTGGATACCGCCTTCGACCTGGCCCAGATCAAGGTCGGCCGGCGGCTGGCTATCAAGATCCTCAACGCGGGCAAGTTCGTGCTGGGCTTCGACCCCCCGGCCGCCAGTGACCAGACCGCCAGCGAGCAGATCACCGAGCCGATCGACCGTGCCCTGCTACGCCGGCTTGCCACCGTGGTCGATCAGTGCACCAGCGCGCTGGACGCTTACGATCACGCGACTGCGCTCGAGCAGGCCGAGCGGTTCTTCTGGTTCTTCTGCGACGACTACCTCGAGCTGGTGAAAGCACGAGCCTACGGCGAGCACGGAGCAGCGGGTACGTCGTCCGCGGTCGCGACACTCCGGCTGGCGCTGTCGGTTGTGCTCCGGCTGCTCGCGCCGTTCGTGCCGTTCGTAACCGAGGAAGTCTGGTCCTGGTGGCAGGACGGATCCGTGCACCGGGCTGCCTGGCCAGTCGGCGCCCGGCTGCGCGAGCAGGCAGGACCGGGCGACGAAGCGGTGCTCGCGGCTGCATCAGCGGCGATCGCCGCGATCAGGAAAGCGAAGTCGGAAGCGCGGTTGCCGATGAAAAACCCGGTGCCGTTGCTGATCCTGACGGCCGGACAGCAACGCGTCGATGCACTAGCCGCAGCCGGTGCCGACGTCAGATCGGCTGGCCGGGTGGCGGCGATCGAACTGCGGGCAACGGATGGGGCGGAGCCCGTCCACGACGTCGTGGTGCAGTAAGCCCCGCCCCTCCCCTCCTATCCGCTGACTGGTAGCCAACGTCCAGCAAGGTTGACGGGCCGCGACCAGTCAGACCACGGATGCGCTCAGGGCGAGGAAAATACGCACTCAGTTAACAACCACCCGGCCAGCCGCGGGCGCGGACGCAAACCAGTAGAGGGATGCCAGGGCGTCGCCGTAGGGTGCGTAGCCATGGCATCGGTCATCAAGTCCGTGACATTCGACAGCGTGAACGCGCTCACCCTGGCCCGGTTCTGGGCCACCGCGCTCGGCACCGACGTGGATGAGGACGCCACCGCCGACCGGGTATATGTCGAGGCACCCGGATGGGGCGGCCCGAACATGTGGTTCGTCGCCGTGCCTGAGCCGCAAACCGCGAAAAACCGAATGCACTTCGACTTGCGGGCACCGCACACCATGGATAGCGAGGTCGAACGGCTCCAGGCGGCCGGAGCGACCGTCGCGGAGCGGTTCGACAGCCACACGATCATGCGGGATCCCGAGGGCAACGTGTTCTGCGTGGAACTGGGCCGGCTGACCAGCCAGCAGGCTGACCAGCCTCGGGGCGAGCAAGCCGCCGGCTGGCGACTGCTGCCTGCCCGGCGGGTAGTCTCACCAGCATGAGCAAGGTACAGCTGTCAGAACAGGAATGGCGGGACAGACTGTCCCCTGAGGAGTATCACGTACTGCGCGAAGCGGGCACCGAGGCGCCATTCACCGGTGAGTACACCGATACCGAGACGAAGGGCGTCTATCGCTGCCGGGCCTGCGGCGCCGAGCTGTTCAGGTCCAACGCGAAGTTCCATTCCGGCTGCGGCTGGCCAAGCTTCTACCAGCCCACCGAAGATGACGCCGTGATCCTGATTGAAGACCGCTCTCTCGGACGGGTCCGCACCGAGGTCAGGTGCGCGTCATGCAACGGCCACCTCGGTCACGTGTTCGAGGGCGAAGGCTACGACGTGCCCACTGACCAGCGGTGGTGCATCAACTCGGTGTCCCTGACGCTCGAGGAGGAATGACCGCCGCGGAGGTTGGCGCCGGTCAGCCTGCCCGGCTGCGGCTGATCCGCGCTGGGGAGCTGTCCGCGGCCACCGCCCAGACCGGCGGCATGCTCAGGTCGGCGGCGATTTCCGGCGACCTGACCGGCGCGCTCTCCCTCTGGATGGGCCGCACCGAGCTGGAGCCAGGAACCCGGTCGGGCAATCACCATCACGGCGCGTCAGAAACCGGCATCTACGTAGTCGCCGGCTCGCCCGCTTTCGTCTTCCGAGATGCGGTCACCGGCGAGCTGGTCCGGCTGGAGACCCAGCCAGGTGACTACGTCTGGGTGCCGCCGCACGTCCCGCACCGGGAAGAAAACCCGTCCGCCGACACTGCCGCGGTCGTTGTCATCGCCAGGTCTACGCAAGAAGCAATAGTCGTCAACCTGGACGAGCTTTAACATGGGGGTCCATGTCGATGCGACCGGTGACGGGGGCGTGCGGGGCGGCAGCCGCCGCTTTGATCGCAGCAGTCTTCACCGCAGTCCCCGCCTCCGCGAGTCCGGCGGCAACCGCACACACCGCCACTGACCAGGCGGTTACCTCTTCCGCGCCCGACCTGGCTGCCCTGGTCAACCCGTTCATCGGCACCTCGGATAGCGGCGACGTCTTCCCCGGCGCCGATACGCCGTTCGGTATGCTGCAGTGGAGCCCCGACACCGCGATCAGGCCGGACGGCGGCGGGTATTCGGCCAGGTCATCAGAGATCACCGGCTTCAGCCTGGTCCATATGTCCGGACCAGGCTGCCGGTACGGCGGCGACGTGCCGGTCCTGCCCGAGCTCGGCGCGGTGCGGCCGGCAGCGAATGATTTCTTCCGTCGTTCCCGGCAGCAAGCGCAGGCCGGCTACTACTCCGTCCACCTGGCTGACGGGACCGGCGTTCGCCTCACCGCCACCACCCGGACCGGGCTCGCGCAATTCAGCTTTCCGGCTGGCCGCGTGGCAACCTGATCTTCAAGCTGAACGGCAGTCAGAACGGCGACAGCGCGGTGACGTTCAACCGTGTCAGTGCCACCGTCGTGCAGGGGTCGGTCACCTCCCGTAACGCGGGTTGTGGTGACCCCGAGCCGTACACGCTGTACTTCGAGATGCAGTTCAGCCGCCCGGCTAGCGGCCATGGCACCTTCACCGCCGCAGCCCGCTCGCGAACCTCAGCGGGCCGGCCGGCCGCAGTTCTGCACCCGCAGGCAAGCTCCCTGACGGAACGGGCCCGCGGACCGCTGCGCCTGCCGCCTACGGTGCCAGCCCGAGCGCCAGACCCGGACGGTGCGCCCGCCTACCACGGCAAGCTGCCCGCGGGCTCGGGCGTAAGGCCGAGCCTGTCCGGCCCGGCCGGCGCCTACGTGACCTTCCCGGCTGGTGCGCCGGTCCTGGCCAAGGTCGGCATCTCGTATGTCTCGGTCGCGAACGCGGCGGCCAACCTCGCAGCCGAAGATCCCGGCTGGAGCTTCGTGAGCACGCAGACTTCGGCCCAGTCGCAGTGGAACGCGCTGCTCGGCAAGATCGCCATCACCGGTGGCTCACTCGCACAGCGGGTCGTCTTCTACACCGCGCTCTATCACTCGCTGCTCGCGCCGAGCGTGTACAGCGACGACAACGGCCAGTACACCGGCGCCGGCGGCCACGTGCAGGAACTCACTGCCGGGCAGACTGCGGAGTACACCAATGTCTCCGGCTGGGACACCTACCGCGCGCAGGCGCAACTCGAGGCACTGCTAGACCCGTCGGCGGCCAGCGGCGCCGCGCAGTCGCTCGTCAACTCCTACGAGCAGACCGGAATGCTGCCGCGCTGGCAGGCCTACGGCCGGGAGTCCTACGTGATGGTGGGCGATCCGGCCGACGCTCTTCTCGCCGACTACTACGCGTTCGGAGCGCGCGGATTTGACTTCCATACCGCCCTCGCCGCGATGATCAGCCAGGCGACCACGCCGGGCAATATCAGGCCTGGTCTGGACTACCTCGACAACCTTGGCTACCTGCCCGAAGACGGCAGCTACGGGTGCTGCAACTACCACGGCCCGGTTGCCACCACGCTGGAGTACGACACCGACGACTTCGCGATCTCCGCACTCGCCAACGCGCTCGGCGACACCTCAGGAACCGCCTTCCGCAAGCGCGCGCACGACTGGGCCAGCCTGCTGAATCCGAACTCCGCGCTGATGCAGCCGCGGCTCGCTGACGGCAGCTGGCGGCCGGGTTTCAGCCCGACATCAGGGACCGGGTTCGTCGAGGGTGATTCCTGGCAGTACACCGGCATGGTCCCATTCGATCTCGCAGGCCTCGCCGCGGCGATGGGCGGCAAGGCGGTGCTGACCCGGTACCTGAACCAGGTACTGTCCGGCTTCAGCTCCGGCGGCAACGGGACGACCGCGAACATGGGCAACGAACCCAGCATCGAGTTGCCGTGGGAGTACGACTACGTCGGCAAGCCGTACGCGACGCAGCGCGCGGTCCGGAGCATCCAGAACCGGCTGTGGAGCGACTCAGCCGGCGGCATCCCCGGCAACGACGATCTCGGCGCGATGAGCGCCTGGTATGTCTGGTCGGCCCTCGGCATGTACCCGATGACGCCGGGAACCGCGACGCTGGCGCTCGGCTCCCCGCTGTTCCGCCGCGCGGTCATCGACCTCGGGGCCGGCCGCACTCTGGGCATCGTCGGCACCGACGCGAGCGCGGGCCGGGCATACGTGCGGTCCGCTACCTGGAACGGTGCGACCTGGAGTCGTGCCTACGCTCCGGCAGCAGCGATCACGGACGGCGGAACGCTGGACTTCCGTCTCGGCAGCTCCCCGGCCCGCGGCTGGGCGCGGCGCGCCGCGGACGCGCCGCCGTCCTACGGCCCGTGATTGTCGCGCCCGTGACTGGTCACCAGCCGTTCTTGCGTGCTCGTGCTTCATACAGCAGCACGGAAGCCGAGACCGAGACATTCAGCGAGTCCGCCGAACCGAGCATGGGGACGCCGATCCGCTGGAAGTCCTCCTCATACCAGGGCGGTGAGATGCCGTACCGCTCGCTGCCGACGACTATCGCGGTGCGCCCGAGGAAGTCCGCTTGCCGGTAACTGATGCTGTCGTCGGTGTCCGCGAGGTACACCGTGAAGTTGTTGCTCGCCAGCCAGCCGATGGCAGCGCTGATCTCGGCGAACTCCAGCGACGGCACTTTCATGCTCATGCCCTGGCTGCTGCGCAGCACCTTGGGGTGAGTCAGCCTGGTGCGCTTGCTTGTCAGTACCAGGCAGTCAGCCGCGCACGCGTCCAGCGTCCTGATGAGGGTGCCGAGGTTGCCCGGTATCTCCATTGCGTCCGCGACGAGGACGAGCGCGTCGTGGCCGAGCCGGATGTCCTCCGGCTGCCAGTCCGGTAGCTGGGCGACGCAGATCAGGCCGTCCGGATTCGGCCGCTCGGCGAGCCGGTCTAGCGTCTTCGCCGAGATCTGGTACGACCTGCGGGCGCGCTCGGTCAGCTCGCGAGCTCGCTTCGCCGACTCGTCCGAGTACGCGGCTTCCGGGCACCACAGGAACACCTCGACCCGGATGTTGGTAGCGAGCACCATGTTGATCTCGTACAGGCCTTCGCCCACGAAGCTGCGCCGCGGAATACCGGTGCGGTTACCGTGAACATCCCTGATCAGGTCGGCGGCCGGATGCCTCAGCCCGATCTGCTGCAACTCCATCGCTGGCGCTCGCTGCCGCGCCGGCTAGTGCCAGGCCCGCCCCTGGCTGGCACTGCAGGCAGTCCGGGCCCGCGTCGCTGAGTCCCGGCAACCCCGACAGCCGCATGGTGAGCTCGAAGTCCTGGCGGAACGCGCGCAGCACGTGCCGGACGCCCGCCTCGCCGCCGAGTGCCAGGCCATACACGTACGGGCGACCGATCATTACTGCTTGCGCGCCGAGTGCCAGCGCCTTGACGATGTCGGCGCCGCCGCGGATACCGCTGTCAAACAGCACCGCGAGCCGCGAGCCGACCGCCTCGGCGATAGCCGGCAAGGCGTCCAGTGCCCCGATTGCGCCGTCGACCTGACGGCCGCCATGGTTGGAAACGATGATGCCGTCCAGCCCGGCCGCAGCAGCACGCAGCGCGTCGGACGCGGACAGAATGCCCTTGAGAACGATCGGGCCGTTCCAGTGCTGCCGGAGAAACGGCAGATCGTCCCAGGTCAGCGAGCTGTCACCGAAGATCTGCGTCCACCGCAAGACGGCCGCCTCCGCCCCTCCCCCGCCCGCCACGCCGGACAGGCTCGCCTGGAATGCCGGGTCCGACACGTAGTTCTGGATACCGACCCCGCGCAGGAACGGCAGGTATGCGTGAGCGAGATCGCGCGGCCGCCAGGCAAGTATCCGGGTGTCCAGCGTGACGACTAGCACGCTATATCCGGCCGCCTGCGCCCGTCCCAGCAGGCTCGCCGCGACCGTCCGGTCCTTCGGCCAGTACAGCTGATACCAGCGCTGACCGGCGCCATTAGCGGCGGCGACGTCCTCCATCGCTGTCGATGCCGCGGTGCTCAGGACCATCGGCACCCGCAGCGCCGCCGCCGCCCTGGCGACTGCGAGCTCAGCATCCTTGTGCGCGATCGCCAGCACGCCGACCGGTGCGAGCATGAACGGGACAGTCAGTTCGGCACCGAGCACCGTCGAGGCATACGACGGCGTGCTCACGTCTGTCAGCATCCGCGGCACGATCCGCCAGCGGCGGAAGGCCTCCAGGTTCTCCCTGGCGGTGTCCTCGCCACCCGCCGAGCCCGCTACGTAGTCGTAAGCCTCGGGCGTCATGACCGCGCGGGCTGCCTCTGCCAGCCGACCCAGGTCGGTCGGGAACTCGGGCACGCTGCCGGTCATTCCGGTCAGGTAGATCTCGTCCTGATAGCTCTCCAGCTGCTGGCTCACGAGCGCGCTGCCCTTCCTGGCGGTCCCGGTGCGTCTCGGCCAACCTACAAGTGCAGGCTCAGCGCCGGTATCTGAGGATCACGCCGACAGTCCCGGTCCCGCTGTTCAGGTCGCCTTCGCCTGCCGCCCACACCGAGGTGGTCCCGGGTATCCAGGCCATTCCGAACAGTGAGTTGTTGTATCTGCGCGGCGACGGCACAAGCTGCCGGCTCCACTTGCCGTGGTTGTAGTGGTACAAGTACTGGGCCAGGTTGGAGAACGCCGTCCCGGCGTCGGCTACCAGCCAGGCTCCGCCGTGTCCGTCCTGGGTAATGGCGTCGACGCCCGCGACCGCGACCGGCAGCTTAATGGCGTGCCAGTGCCCGCCGTACCAGTGCAGCAAGCCAGTCGCCGAGGGTTCCGCGCCCGTTACCTGGTAGGCCCACCAGATGTTGTCGGGCCCGACCGCTGCTACCGCGCCCGTGGCCGTTGTACCGGGCGGCATAGGAAACCACGGTGCCAGTCGCGCGATCGATTCCGCCGAAGGCCCACACGTTCGCCGAGCCCAATGCGGCCGCGTACGCGACAGTCAGGTGGGCCGGGAACGCTGATCTGCGCCACTTCACGCCTTTCCAGTGCAGCGCGTAGTCATAGGGCGACATCGGCAGGCTGCTCAGCTGGTCCGGGAAGATCCACGCATCCGTAGCCGAGCTAGCGGCGACGGGCAACGGCACGCTCACCGAGCCGCCCTCGCCGACGACTATGTCGCGCGGAAGCGGCACCCGGAGCCAACCCGTTCAGTCCCAGCGCTCGACGTCCGCGCCACAAGCAGGTCCGCTCCAAGGGGGCATGCCCGCCGCCCAGGCGTCGCGCGGGCCCGTTGCCGTGATGCCCGACATGCTGTCATTCCCGCAGTGCCTGAGGATCCTGACGATGCGCCAGCCCGGCGACGGCGTGGCCTGCGCTGCCGGGACCGCCCCAACGCCTGCAAGCAGCACGGCTATTCCAGTGCTTATCAGGGCACGCCGCAGAAACGGTACATACATGGGCCCGACTATAAGACTTGCGGCGGCGCCGTCTCACCGCAACGAGCCTGACGGCCGGAACAGCGGGCACAATTGCCCCATGCCCAAGGTCAATGACACCGCTGCGGCGCTCTTGGACGAATACGCCGAGCTGACGGTCATGACCGGCGGGGACCCGTTCCGGGCGCGCGTCTACGGCAAAGCCGCCCGTGCGATCGCAGCACACCCGCAGGACGTAGCAGAACTGTCGACCGCGGACCTGCTTCGGATACCGGGCGTGGGCAAGTCCATCGCAGGCAAGGTCACCGAGATCGTCGATACCGGTAGCTTTGCCGAGCTTGAAGAGCTGCGAGCGGATATCCCGGACGGCGTCCGGCAGCTCACCCAGATCCCGGCGCTCGGCCCGCGACGGGCCCTGCAGCTTTACCGCGAGCTGCAGATCAGCACACCAGAACAGCTGAAGACAGCGATCACCGAGGGCCGGCTCAATGACATCAAGGGCTTCGGACCCAAGAGCGCCGACAAGCTGCTGCATGGCATCGAACTGCTCGAGAGCGCCGGCAGCCGCGTCCTGCTGAACGTCGCCGCCGAGACTGCCGCAGCGGTCATCAAAGCGGTCGGGGCCGCGCCCGGCTGCCTGCGGATCGGGGCGGCCGGGTCGCTGCGCCGCGCCGCCGAGTCCGTCGGTGACGTCGACGTGCTCGCCGCCGCGGTCGACTCCGCGCCGCTCATGGCGGCACTGACGGCGATGCCTGAGTCGGCCGAAGTGATCGCCTCCGGTCCGAGCAAGACGTCGGTCCGGACCCGCACCGGATTGCAGGTCGACCTCCGGGTGGTGCCGCTGGACTGCTGGGGCGCGGCGTTGCAGTACTTCACCGGCTCGCAGCACCACAACGTGCGGATCCGGGAGCTCGCGGTACGCAGGAAGCTCAAGCTGTCCGAGTACGGACTGTTCGACGCGGAGTCTGGCGAGCTGATCGTGTCGCGCACCGAGGACGAGGTCTACGAGCGCCTCGGGCTCGCCTGGATCCCACCGGTGCTGCGCGAGGATACCGGCGAGGTCGCTGCCGCCAGCCGCGGCGAACTGCCGGTCCTGATCGCCGAGACGGACATCAACGGTGACCTGCACACTCACACCAACCTGACCGATGGCATCGCCTCCCTCGAGGAAATGGTCGGCGCAGCGCAGGCGCGCGGCTACGAGTATTACGCGATCACCGACCACGCGCCGAACCTCGTCATGCAGCGGATGACCGACGAGAAGATGCTCGCCCAGCGCGAGCAGGTCCGCGCACTCGGCGCCCGGCTCGCGCAGACAGCCGCAGCCGATGGCACCAGTCCCGGCCTGGCGCTGCTGCACGGCACCGAGCTGAACATCGCGCCTGATGGCGGCGTCGACTGGCCAGCCGATTTCCTGGGCGGCTTCGACATCTGCGTCGCGTCCGTGCACTCGCACTTCGACCTGCCGCGCAAGGAAATGACCAGACGCTTCATTACTGCTTGCGAGAACCCGCACGTCAACGTCATCGGTCATCCGCTGACCCGCAAGATCGGCCGCCGGCCGCCGGTCGACGTGGACCTGCCCGAGCTGTTCCGTGCCTGCGCACGCACTGGCACCGCGCTGGAGGTCAACTCGCACCCGGCCCGTCTCGACCTGCCGTCCGCGCACATCAGGGCAGCTCGCGACGCGGGCGTGAAGTTCGCTGTCGACACCGACGCGCACTCACTGCGCGACCTGGGTTACCTCCAGTACGGCGTCGCGACCGCGCAACGCGGCTGGCTCACCGCCGAGGACGTGATCACTACCTGGCCGCTACACCGGCTCAGGGAGTTCCTGAATAAGAACCGGTAGCTCGCGTTTGACGCGGCAGGCCCGCTCACCCGGCGGAGTTTGCCGAGAGGCCAGCCTCACCCTGCGCGAGGCCGGCTTTGGCCGCTGGCGTCTTAGTCGCGGGATCCAGCGGATTGCCGTGGATGATCGCGGCCGACGCCGCGTCCGGCACGATAACCGTGACGTCAGAACGCTCCGCGCGCAGCTTGGCGATCACCTCGCGCAACGGCTGCGACGACGGGATCAGCGAGTCGAAGCCGACCGGCGAGATCACCGTGATGCGCGCGAAGCCGGCGGCCAGGTCGGCGTTGTCGGCGGACCGGACGCCGCCGTCTACATACCGGCTGTCCCCGATGGTGACGGGTGGCCAGATGCCTGGCACCGCCGAGCTTGCGGCTACTGCGTCAACCAGGCTTGCGCCTGCGGCAGAGTCGAATACCCGGAGCTTACCCGTTGCCGCGTCGACGGCGGTCAGCTGGATGCGACGAGCAGGCCAGTCATGTGCGGGCAGCCGGCCTTCGATGACACCGCGGCGGACCGACTCCGGAACCGTCTCGGCTGCCAGTGCGTAGGCGCCGATCCGCCGCAGCCTCTCCGCCGGGGAAATGACCCCGGCCAGATATCCGCCGAGCTCGGCGGCGAACTTCGCGATGTCAAGCTCGGCCATGATCTCGGCCGACTGCCGGGCCGGATCTGCCTGCCGGGCGTAGAGCTCAGGCAACGGCAGACCGCTTCCCAGCAGCGCGGCCACGTTCGCGCCCGCTGACGTGCCGATGATCAGGTCTGCCCCGGTCACGTCGTCGCCCGCTTCGGCCAGGCCGGTGAGCAACCCGATCATCCAGGCAAGGCCCGCGACACCGCCGCCGCCTAGCACCAGCGCGTGCTCGTCTGTCGTCTGCTCGACGGTCATCAGCTACTCCCCGGCGCAGCGTGAGTCACCGGCCGCCGGCCGCTGCACGCTTGCGGCAGGTGAAAGTCGACCACGCCCGGGGCCGGCTGGCAAGGAACCGATCCAGTCAGGCCGAGATGCGCTCGAGCATGCCCGCGATGAAGATCCGGGTAGCCGCGGACGCGGCCGGAGCCTGCGCAGCCGCAGCGTCGCCGTCGCCGTCGCCTTCGCCTTCGCCGCCGCCGTCGATGCTCTCCGATGCCCCGTATCGCGTGCCTGCCGTCACCGCCCGCATCGCCAGCAAGTGCGGCGCCAGCAGTGCCGCCAGCTGCCGGGCTGCCTCGGCTGTCAAAGGAGGTAGCTGATCTGCGCCCAGCGACCCCATCGGCTGCGTGTGCTCGATTGCGTCAAACATGCCATGCCCCCAGTCCAGAAACTCCCCAGGTCCTGGGCTCAGCCAAGCACGGCAAATCCGCGACTGCTACGCATTCGACAGGAACGGTGACGATCTGTAACTGCCAGTCGCATTTGCGGTAGGCAGCTACCACGTGGTGCGGATATCAGGCGCGGTGGACGGACACCGAGTTCACGGTCCAGAGCGGTGGCTCCCCGCGGCTATAGCGCATCAGGTTCGCCGCGAACGCCTCGCTGGTCTGAGCGAACATGAATCCGGTGTGCCAGCCAATGTGCGGCGTGGCGATGACATTCGGGTGCTGTACCAGCGGCGACTGCGGGTCGGCGGGCTCGCGCCTGAACACGTCCAGGCCTGCTCCGCCGACTTGGCCGGATTCCAGCGCAGATAGCAGCGCGGCTTCGTCGACCAGACCGCCCCTGGCGACATTGATGAACAGCGCTCCCGGCCGCATTGCAGCAAATTCGGCCGCGCCGAACAATCCCTCGTTTCCATCATGAAGAACAGCGCAACATATCACCGCGTCTGCCAGGGCTAGCTGCTCCGCCAAGTGATCAGGGCCTGCCACAAGCTCAAGCCCGGCTGGACCGCCAAGCTCGGGCCTGGCCCGGATCGCGAGCAGGCGAGATCCGAACGGCGCGAGGCGGCGGGCGACCGCGGTCCCGATGGCGCCCAGACCCACGATCAGCACGGTCGCGTCGAGCAGCGATCGGCCAATCGGCCGCTCCGGCCAGCGTCGCTCGGCCAGCACCGTCCTGGACGCGTCGAGCCGCCGGGAGAGCGCTAGCAGTAGCAGCACCGCGAGTTCTGCACAGCTGTCGGCGTTACCGCCGATGTCGCCGGGCACCCGTGCGACCAGGACGCCCAGCCGCGTTGCCGTCTCGATGTCGACGTTCTCGAGACCGACACCAAACTGATGCACCAGCCCGAACGAGCCGCTCGAGATGACCGGCGCCTCGATCCTGGCACCGAACGGACAGATTACGTCGACGCCGTCGAGGTGGTCAGCAACCTTGTTGGGCGGGCAGCTGGCGATCTCCCAGCCCGGCAGACGCCCGGCGAGGTGATCGAAGGAGAGGTCTGCGCTGATTTGCTCCCGCCCGAACAGGACTTTCATGCCGTCACGGGAGCGCGGCGATCAGCTCGTCGACGGGCTTGCGGCGGCCGGTGTAGAACGGAATCTCAACCCTGGTGTGCCGGCGGGGCCCTGGCGCCGCGAAGGTGGCGCATCAGGTCTACGATCCGGTGCAGCTCGTCGGCCTCGAACGCGAGCATCCACTCGTAGTCGTTGAGCGAGAAGCAGGCGACTGTGTTGGCTCTGACGTCCGGGTACTCGCGTGCCATCTTGCCGTGCTCGGCCAGCAACTCGCGGCGCTCGGCGTCGTCGAGCAGGTACCACTCCAGCGACCGGACGAACGGGTACACGCTGACGTAGTTCTTCGGGTCCTCGCCGGCCAGGAAGGCCGGAACGTGGCTCTTGTTGAACTCGGCGGGCCGGTGCAGGGCCATCGCGGACCAGACCGGGTCACTCGCCCGGCCTAGGCCGGTCCGGCGGAAGCGCGCGTACATCTCCTGCAGGTCATCCGCCGTCGGCGCGACCCACCAGAACATGTAGTCGGCGTCGGCGCGCATGCCCTGGATGTCGTAGCAGCCGCGGGTGAGCACGCCCTTGCCGGCCGCCTGCTGGCACAGGTCCAAGACCTCGGCCGCCAGGCCAGCCCGGCCGCTGTTAATGGCTGCCGCGTCGATCGCTTCCGGTCCGCTGACCCGGAACACCGACCACATGACGTACCTGATCAGCTCGTTAAGGTCACGTGCCTTCGGGCGGCCGGCGGGCTGCCCGGACTCCTGCGTTCCAGCCATAGCTCTATGTCTACCAGAGCGGCCTGCCAGCCGATCTGAGCGCTTGCCGGGCCTTCAGCCTGCCTCGCCGCGCGGCACCGTGTAACCCAGCCTGTCGGGCGTTACCGTGTCGCCAGGACGGCGCCGCAGTCCCGCAGCTCTTGAGCTGTCGGCGGGCGGATACTAGCCCGGCTTCCCGGTAGCCGCCTGGCCCTATTGCCATCGGAATTTGATATCATTATGCTAGAAGCGTGGTATCAAGCAAGTCAAGTGGAGGTGGGCCAGATGGCAGCCCAAGTTGTCGAAGCAGAAGGTAACCAGCCCCCGAGCCAGCCAGTCAGCGAGTATCCGGCCCGCTTCACGTCCGGCTTGCAGATGCTGGTGCTCGGCATCGTTCTGGTACTCGTCGGGATAGCGCTGGTGGTGCTGGGAACTCGGCCGGGAAACACAGCGCTTCGCGCGGTGCTTGTTGTGCTTGCCGTGCTGCTCTTCCTCACAGGTGGGACGATCTTCCGCGGGCTGACGGCTGTCGTGCCAGGCCGGGCGCGTGTCGTGCAGCTGTTTGGCAGGTATCGCGGCACTATCCGTGACGCTGGCCTTCAGTGGGTGAACCCGTTCACCGAACGCATCGAGGTCTCCACCAGGATCCGGAACCTGGAGTCGGCTCAGGCGAAGGTTAACGACGCCGACGGCAACCCGATCGAGATCGCCGCCGTTGTGGTCTGGGAGGTGCGGGACACCGCCAACGCGATCTACTCGGTCGACGACTACCACAAATTCGTGGCTATCCAGACCGAGACCGCGGTGCGGCATATCGCTAGTAGCTATCCGTACGACAACCGCGGCAGCGGAGCGCTGTCACTTCGGGACAACGCGGACGAGATCACCGAGCGGCTGTCGGCTGAGCTAACCACCCGGGTCAAGTCGGCCGGGGTGCACGTGATCGAGACGCGGCTGACCAGGCTGTCCTACGCTCCCGAGATCGCCCAGGCCATGCTGCGCCAGCAGCAGGCAAGCGCTGTAGTAGGCGCGCGGCAGCGCATCGTCGAAGGTGCCGTCGGCATGGTCAAGCTGGCTCTTGAGCGCCTTCAGGACGAGGGCGTTGTCGAGCTGGATGAGGAGCGGAAGGCCGCGATGGTGTCGAACCTGCTGGTAGTCCTGTGCAGCGAGCAAGCGACTCAGCAGGTCGTCAACACCGGCTCGCTGTACTCGTGATCGCTGGGTCAGGAGCGAGTGCTGTGAACACGGCGGGATCGGGCACGGCGTGAGTGAGCGCAAGGGCATCTTGCTCCGCCTTGATCCCGCCGTGCATGACGCACTGGCCCGATGGGCGTCGGACGAGTTGCGGAGCACGAACGCCCAGATCGAGTTCCTGCTGCGGCGCGCACTGGCGGAGGCGGGCCGGCTGCCCAGTCATGCCCGGCAGATGCGCAGGCCCGGCCGGCCCGCCGGCAGCCGGACTTCAGCCGGCTCGGAGTCCGATAACGAGTCCGGCTAGCCGGGCATGCTGGGCGTCAGCTGGGACACGATCCGGCTGTTCCTGCACGTTCTCGCTGCGACGGTGCGGGTAGCCGGGCAGATCATGCCGCGTTGTTCCCCGGCGTGCTGCTGGCCGGCTGACATCTGGCATGCATCTAGCGGAGAGCGGTACCGTCCTGGGCATGACCGATGTGATCGATACGACCTGGCTGGATGCAACCGCGCAGGCTGACCTTGTTCGCCGGGGCGAATTGACCCCGAAGGACCTCGTCGAGGCGGCCATCGCCCGGATCGAAGCCGTGAATCCGCAGCTGGATGCGGTGCTGCGCACCCGGTTTGACGAGGCGCGCGCCGAGGCAGCCGGCGAGCTGCCCGATGGTCCGTTCCGCGGCGTGCCGATGTTGCTGAAAGACATTGGCTGCACGGTGGCCGGCGAGCCGACGGCATTCGGTCTGGGGCCGTTGCGCGACCTGACCTGGCCGGTGACGTCATATCTTGCCGAGCTATTCCGCGCTGCTGGCTTCATTCATCTGGGCCGCACTAACGTGCCCGAGCTCGGCACAACGGTGACAACCGAGCCGCGCAGCTTCCCGCCCGCCCGCAACCCCTGGCACACCGGCCATTCGACCGGCGGCTCGTCCGGCGGCTCGGCGGCCGCGGTCGCTAGCGGGATGGTCCCGGTCGCGCATGCCAACGACGGCGGCGGATCCATCCGCATCCCGGCAAGCGAATGCGGGCTCGTCGGCCTTAAGCCAACCCGCGGCCGGGTCAGTCAAGGGCCGGAGGTAGGAGAAGGCTGGGCAGGCGCGACGATCGATGGCGCGGTGACTCGCTCGGTCAGGGACGCCGCCGCTGTGCTGGACGCGATCAGCGCCCGGTTGCCAGGCGAGCCCTACTACGCGCCGCCGTGGCCTGGTCCGCTGGCGCGCGAGGTCGGGGCGGACCCGGGCCGGCTGCGCATCGGACTTCTCGATCGGCCTGGCGGAGAGGGCTTCATTGACCACCCGGAGTGCCGCGCCGCGGTAGCAGGCGCCGGAACGCTGCTGGAATCGCTTGGCCACGGCGTCGAGGAGTCGGGGCCGGCCGGGATGTTCGACCCCGAGTTCATCCGGCACTTCACGCTCATCATCGCGGCGGATACCGAGACTTCGATGCGCGCGTACGAGGCCGCACTAGGCAGGCCGATCAACGACGACGAGATCGAGCCGCGTAATGCGGCCTATCGCGCGGCCGGCCGGGGACTGGGGGTAGTCACCTACCTGCAGAGCCGGGCATGGCTTGGCTCCTGGGCCAGGCAGATGGCGGACTGGTGGACGGGGTATGACCTGCTCGTCACGCCCACCGTCGGCGCGCCTCCGCCAGAACTCGGCTGGTTCACCGCCGAAGGCGCCGAGTCGGAGGGTCAGCGGGTCGTGGGCTTCATCCCGTACACGGCGCAGTTCAACATGACCGGCCAGCCGGCCGTCAGCCTGCCGCTGCACCGGACGCCGGCCGGACTGCCCGTTGGCGTGCAGCTTGTCGCCGCCTACGGCCGGGAGGACCTGCTGGTCAGGGTCGCGGCACAGCTTGAGCAAGCTGCGCCTTGGGCGGACCGGCATCCCCCGGTGCACGCATAAGACGCCGACGGGAGCTGGAGTGGGCTGCCAAGATCGCGAACTTCGCTGGTCATAGGACTGCCGCTGTTGGGGGTTTTGACCTTCAGCCGCCGATTCGCTCAGCCGTGTCTACGATGCGCGGTATGCAAATAGCTGACTCGGCGAAGGTTGCTACTGCACCCGGTCGCAGGTTTTCCCGCTCGCTTCCCTCGCTAGCGGTGCTCGCGGCGATTGCCGTCGTCACGATGTGGTGGAGCGGCCCAGCTGGCGCCGATGGCGCCGCGAGCCGTCCCGCGGCGGCGCAGGCAGGTATCGTCCCGCCGAAGAACCCGTCGCGGAGCTTGCCGCCGAGCCCGGATTTCACCGGGCCAGGCAGCTGCGCCAGCAGAAGCAACGGCCGTGCGTGCAATCGTGAGGTGCTCAAAGCGATCGCGCATGCGCGGAAGGTGCTGGAGAAGATGGGCGGCATGTCGTTCTCCCTGACGGCTTACTTGAAGCTCACGCCTGCGGAGCAGTTGTTCGTCACTGCTGATCTTGAACGGACTGAACGCGGGCTCCCGCCGGCCACGGTGCTGAGCAAGTCACTTGACAAGGTCGCCCAGCTCGGGGCGCGCCGCGATGAGGACCCGCCGCTAAGCCGGGTTCCGGCCCGTCTTCGCGGCGGCGGGCAGGTCGTGGGCCTCGGCGGCAACTGGGCGGGAGGCTGGCCTAACGCCCTTGGCGCCGACTACGGCTGGATGTATGACGATGGCCTGAACAGCCCGAACGAGGACTGCACCAAGCAGGACCACTCTGGCTGCTGGGGGCATCGCGACAACATCCTCGGCACGTTCAGCAGCAAGGCCGCGTGCGGCGGCGGTGCCAGCGCCCTGGCCATGGGTGCCGGATACGCGGCCAGCACCAAAAGCCGGACCGAGTTGTTCGCGGGCGTGTGCGGGCATGCCCCGACTGACGTCGTCCTGACCTGGGCCAAAGCCAAGTCACTCCTCGGCATCAAGCGCAAGTAGCGAAGGCACGCTCCAGCCGGCGCTCGCAGGCCACTCGGCTGCGCGCGTCCAAGGCGGCATGACCGTGTGATCGGTACTGTTCGGGCTATGACCATCGAGCCTGACGCCAAGGACTGGACCTGGGTGCTGCGGCGGTCCTGCCCGGAATGTGGCTTGGACACCCAGAGTTTCTCCCGCGACGAGATCGGCGGGATGACCCGCGCCAACGCCGCAGCGTGGCAGCGCGTGCTGACCAGCCCCGGTGATCCGCGCCTGCGCCCATCACCGGCGAAGTGGTCTGCCCTGGAGTATGGCTGCCATGTCCGTGATGTGCTGCGGCTGTTTGAGCAACGGCTCACTTTGATGCTCACCCAGGACGGGCCGCAGTTCCCGAACTGGGATCAGGACGCCACGGCGGTGGAGGACCGCTACGGCGAGCAGGATCCCGTCGTGGTGGCCGGGGAGCTGGCCACCGCGGCCGAGGTGATCGCAGCGCGCTTCGACGACATTGCCCCTGGCCAATGGCTGCGCACCGGCAGTCGCAGCGACGGAGCGGACTTCACCATCGAGTCCTTCGGGCGGTACTTCATCCACGACCCGGTCCATCACCTGTACGACGTCACCGGCACCCGGTGAGCCACCCGGACTCGGAGGACTCAGCTAGCGGACGCGGTCAGATGGTTACCGGACGGCGGTGCCGATGAGCCCGTTCCTAGTGACGAGTGACGCCAGTTCGCTCTCGTCCATCTCGTCAGCCCCCTCTGCAGGCAGCGGCAGCACCAGGAAGCGGGTCTCGGAATTAGCGTCCCAGACCCGGATCTCGGTGGTTTCGGGCAACTCGAGCCCGAACTCGGCCAGCACGGCGCGCGGCTCGCGCACCGCCCGCGACCGGTAGGCGAAGCTCTTGTACCAGCTCGGCGATGGCCCCAGCAGCGCGGTCGGGTAGCACGAGCAGAGCGTGCACACGATCATGTTGTGCATGGCCGGCGTATTCTCAACCGCCTTCAGCAGGTACCCCTGGGCGCCGGCGCCGAAGCCGAGTTCGGCGGCCGCCGCGTTGCCGTCGGCCAGCAGGCGATCACGGTAGCCCGGATCCTTCCAGGCCCGAGCGACAATCCGGGCACCATTGACCGGCGAGGCCGAGGTAAACACCCGCTCGAGGATGTCGTCGAGCTCCGCGTCTGTCGCCAGCCCGGCCGCGATCAGCCGCTCTTCTAGCCTGCGGACTCTGGCCGCCACGGGAAGCTCGCCGTGCTCGCCGCTCACGGCGCCTCCTGCAGGTAGGACTCCCACATGTCGAGGACGACTGAGTGCGACCCCGAACCCCACAGCTCAGCCGCATCGAAGCGGACGGCATAGACCGGCTCGGCGCGGGACACGCCGCGCACCGCCTCGTCTGGCAGCTGCCAGGTCGCCCGGACCTCGAGGACCTCGCCAGTATGGCCGCGGGCATATCGCGGCAGCCTGGTGTGACCGTCAGGATCTGCCGCCGCTACTCGCACCAGGCTGCCAGCGGCGAACCTAGTCATCGGCCAGCAGCTTCCGCTCGGCCAGCAACATCTCGGCCGCCCGCAGCCAGCGCTCGTAGTAGGAAAGGCTCAGGTAGTCGGCCGGAGGGATCCGCTCGATAGCGTCGCGCAGATCATCGAACGCGGCGTTGATCACCCCGCGCCGCTGCAGCACCCGGATGATCGCATACACCCGTGCTTCCCAGTCAGCGTGAAAAAACTGCCCCTCATCCTCGACGGGAACAGGTCCGAATCCGGTCTGCCCGCCCATGTCGTGCACCCTGCTCACCAGGCCCACGCTATCGCAGTGGCAGCCCGCGGTATCCGAAGCGGCTTGATGATCGGGACCTTGCCGCTGGATTATGCAGTGAACTGCATGGAGGGCGGGAAAGTGCCGGATCTTGACGATGGCCCGCGACTGTCCGCTCGGGGCGATGACGAACGAGCCCCCGAAACGATGTCGGAGATGAAACTGTGGAGCCGGGATCTTGAGAAGTCGCAGCTCACCCGGCTGAAGCGGACGCAGGCATCCGCTCGGGTCTGGCTTGGCGTGCTGACCTCGCTCCTCGGCCTTCTCGGCTCGGTAGTGCTGTTCAAGGGCGGCGACCTGGTTACCGGAGTGACTTCGAGCGGAGTGCTCCAGGTAGTGCTCATTGTCCTAGTGGGCTTGGTCTTGGGCGTTACAGTGCTGGCGATTATTTTCGGCGGTCAAGCAACCTGGGGCGGTCTGGGAGACGTAGCGCAGATAGACGCGCGTGATCCTGGCGGCGATCAACTCGTCGCCACCCGGCCGAACGCAAGAAAAGGAATCGCCGACCGAAAACCCTGGTGGCTCCAATTGTGGTTCAACCTGGCTGGATGGCTTACCTTCCAGCGCGGCGGCGGAGAGGAACGCGCGGAACCGGCAGATCCTCTTTGGAAGAAACACAAGGACAGGACGCTGGCGACCGCCGACCGCCGACGCGTCTACCTGCATGCATCTAGGACCACGGGCGTGATCGCCGCGGGACTCATCGCTGTGCTAGCGATCGTGGCGGTCATCGCGGGAACCGTCGCGCCCGTACCTGTCGACGTGATGGTCGTTCACCACGGTCACGTCACTTGCGGCCCGACAAGTCAAAGTCGCGAATTCACCGGGGTCACCGAAGTCATCGCGGTGAGCAGTTGCTAGCAGGCCGGCGGTCGGCAGCTGGGCGGCCTGCCAGAAGTCTTTGAAAGAAGTCAGGGAGGCGGTGTCGGATCGGGGCAGAGGTGTTCGTAGCGATGGTGAGTGGCCGCCCGCGCGGGGCGGCCCGAACCACAGGAGATGATCCGAGATGATGTACCTGTTTTCCGTGATCGACAGCTCCCGACCGGCGCACGGCGGTTCCGCCAATGCGGACGAGGATGCGGCGATCGACGCGTTCAACGAGCGGCTTCAGGCCGAGGGCCACTGGGTCTTCGCCGGCGGCCTCGGGGGGCCCAGCACGGCCACCGTGATCGACAACCGGGACGGGGCGGGCCTGGTGACCGACGGGCCCTTCGTGGAGTCGAAGGAGTACCTCGGTGGCTTCTGGGTCATCGAGGCCCCCGACCTCGACGTCGCGCTCAAGCTCGCGTCCGAGGGGTCGAAGGCGTGCAACCGGAAGGTCGAGGTGCGGCCGTTCCTGTAAGCCGGACCGATGCGCGGGAGGCGATCACTCAGGCCCACTGTGACGAGTGGGCGCGGGTGGTCGCGTCCCTGACCCGGCGTTTCGGTGACCTCGACATCGCCGAGGAAGCGGCAGCCGAGGCGTTCGCGACCGCCGTCGAGCGGTGGCCGGGCGACGGCGTACCGCCCAACCCCGGCGCCTGGCTGACCACCACCGCCAGCCGCAAGGCCATCGACCGGATCCGGCGCGAGGGCAGGCGGGACGACAAGCAGAAGGAGGCCCAGATGCTGGACTACGACGACCCGCCCGAGCCTCTAGGCGCCATTGAGGACGACCGACTCCGGCTGATCTTCACCTGCTGTCACCCGGCGCTCGCGATGGAGACCCGGGTAGCGCTGACACTGCGCATGGTCGGCGGTCTGACGGTGCCCGAGATCGCCCGTGCCTTCCTGGTGCAGGAAACCGCCATGGGGCGCCGAATCACCCGGGCGAAAGACAAGATCAAGGTAGCTCGCATCCCTTATCGGGTGCCGTCGGCCGACGATCTCCCGGCACGCGTCTCCGGCGTACTCGCCGTCCTCTTCCTCGTCTTCAACGAGGGCTACCTGGCGACTGGCCCCGGCACCGAGCCCGTCCGTAACGAGCTGACCGCCGAGGCGATCCGGCTCACTCGCCTGATCCGTGGCCTCATGCCCGAGGACGGTGAGGTGGCTGGTCTGCTCGCACTGATGCTCCTCGTCGAGGCGCGCCGCACTGCCCGGCTCTCGGCGAGCGGCGAGCTGGTCACCCTGGACGAGCAGGACCGCGGCGCCTGGGACACGGCGCTGGTCGCCGAGGGTCACCAACTGGTACGCGAGCGCCTGGCCGCCGGGGTGGCTCCCGGTCGCTACCAGATCCTCGCAGCGATCAACGCTGTCCATACCTCCGCCCGCGACATACGCGACACCGACTGGTCGCAGGTCCTCGCCCTCTACGACCAGCTCGTCCACATCGACCCCTCCCCCATCATCGCCCTGAACCGTGCCATCGCGGTCGCCGAGCTTGATGGCCCGGAGGTGGCACTGGCGGCCGTCGACCGGCTGGAGGACAAGCTGGCCGGTTATCACGCCTACCATGCGGCCCGCGCCGACCTGCTGCGCCGGCTGGGCCGGAGTCAGAAGTCGCACGCTGCGTACGACAAAGCCATCGAACTGGCGGGCAACACCGCCGAGACCGCGTACCTGACACGCCGCCGCGACCAGCTGGGGTAGTGCCCGCGCTAAACGCTGTGCAAAGCGGCGCCCGGCCACGATGGAGTACGCCGCGCGTGGCGGACGGCCGGGCTGCGGGTCGAGGCTACCCGTAATCTGGCGCGGTGGTATTTGACGTCGGACCAGATTCGTACGCCCGGTTCATGGGTCGTTTCTCCGAGCCGCTGGCTGTGCAGTTCGCTCAGTTGGCCGGTGTGCAGGCTGGTCAGAGGGTTCTGGACGTCGGCTGCGGGCCCGGGGCGCTGACGGCACAACTCCTGCAGCGGCTCGGTAGCGGTGCCGTCTGCGCGATTGATCCATCCGCTTCCCTCCTTTCGGCCGTCCGCGACGGCTTGCCGGGGGTCGGCGTCGTACGCGGGGTTGCCGAGCAGCTTCCGTTTGCTGACCGGACATTCGACGCCGCGCTGGCCCAGCTTGTTGTGCATTTCATGACTGATGCCGTGTACGGGCTCGCGGAGATGGGCCGGGTCACCCGCCCCGGCGGAACGGTCGCCGCCTGCGTGTGGGATCACGCTGGGGGTGCTGGTCCCCTCGCCGCGTTCTGGCAGGCAGTGCACGACCTTGACCCCGGCGCGCGTGATGAAGCTGCGCTACCCGGCGCTCGCGAGGGGCAGCTAGCGGAGTTGTGCGCAGCGGCTGGCCTACGGCATATTGAGCCTGCGTCGCTGACCATCCAAATCCAGTTCGCGACCTTCACCGACTGGTGGGAGCCGTTCACTTTTGGCGTCGGGCCAGCCGGCGCCTACGTCAGCCAGCTAGGCCAGGCGCAGCGCGAAGCTCTGCGAAGCCGGTGCGCGCAACTCCTGCCCCCGGCCCCGTTCCGCCTCTCCGCTTCAGCTTGGTCCGTAAGAGCCCGCGTCTGACCCCAGGCACACTGCTTTCGCCCGCCCAGCGGTCTTGCGGCACTACCCACCTGCACTGACTACGACAGCGGCACGATAAAACGCCGGCCCGGAAAGTCGGCGCATAGCACGTCGAGGACATGTTTCTCCTGGTACGCCGGAAGAGGTCGCCCTCGGCACTGCGAGAGAGCTGATCTAAGGCCGCCTTCGATGGACAGGCCACGGGCTGCGGCCAGTGAATACGATGAATGACATGGACATCCGGGCCAGTGACAAGCTCCCCGGAGCCAAGGTGCGCCTGAGACGACGACCCCCAGCCCGGTCCTCAACAGATGCCCCGCCCAGGGAGTGGCTGGCACGAGCCGACGGCGTCGTGCAGGAAGTCAGAACCGAAGGACCGTCCCTTACCGTCATCGGGCAGCCCCTGCCCTACCAGCCCGGTCGCGCAGAGCGCCGCAGCGGCGTACCTGCCGAGGTCATAACTTCCGACCGTGTACCCAACCTCTGCACGTGCTCGTGGGCGTATTCGCACGGGAAGCTGACCCTCAAGCACTACAACGCAGCTTGCCCAGTGCACCTGGAGACTCCCGGTCGCTAAAACCATCCCCTCCGTCGGGGCAGATGCGGGCGTTCGACCGCCGTTCCGCTGGCTCCGGGCGGGGATTAGTGGCCCGATCCGCGTCTGGCAACGACCCTGCCTGCACGGCCAGGCTGCCGCGCAGGCACGGACATGACGCCTAGAACGCGAAGTAGAAGACGTTGCCCGCTGGCGTTGCGCCGTCTCCAACCGCGAAGTGCAGCGCGACCACGTGCATGTGATCGCCGTCGATCTGCAGGCCGTAGTTGGGCGTACCGCAGACTGCTAGCGCGTGCATGCCGGACGCGTCGGTCCACAGCGGATCACACCAGGCATAGTTGTGCCCGATCAGTAGCCACGGCCTGAAGATGTCGGTCGGCTTGGCTGCCACGGCCGAGTACCGGCCGATTTCATTCCACAACCGGTGGCCGTGGTCGACGAGGAGGCCGGTAACCCCGTAGCTGAGGCCGTTGGCGCCAGGAAGCGGACTGGTGGTGTTAGCGGGATGGACGTCGGTGAACGCAGGCAGCACCTGCGAGGCCAGGAGGCTGCTGCCCGCAGCGGTCGTGTCCAGCGCCCGCACGGCGGGCTGGAACGTCGGCTTGGTGGCGCTGTTCCAGGCAAGGCCGAAGTCCAGGGTGGAGCTGCCCGCCCAGCCAAGAGTCGTCACCCGGCCCGGCCCGGACCAGGTCCGTTTCTTACCAGTCATCAGGTCAATCACGGTGATTGCCGCCTGGTTCGGCCGCCGCGTCGCCGCCGGAACGTAGGCCAGTTGCCCTCCGTCCGGGGCCAGCGCGAGCCACGCGGACGACGATCTGACCGACCGCGGCAGGCTGATCGGGATCAGCGGTGTCGGTTGACCCGCCGCCGTCAGCCGCAGCTCGTAGAACCACGTCCCGCCGGCCAGATTGCAGTTATACGCGGCGAGCATAAAGGTGCGGTCATCCATCGCGCCCATGACCTGCTCGAAGCACCTTCCGCCGGGCGGACTGATCTGGCCGAGGGAGGCACCGGTTACCCAGTCGCTCACGTCGGCGTGCACGCCGTGGTCTTTTCCCTGGCCTGGCAGCCAGACCACAAACGGCCATGCCTGCGGGCTGGAGCTGGCTGGCAGCTGCGGCCCGGCGGGGACCCAGCCCAGCGGAGATGGGGCTGCCCGGTGCTGGGCGGCCGACGGCCTGGCCAGATGACCGGCCGGCAGTATCGCGGCTACGGCGACGACCGCGCCGGCCGTGAGCATGGCTGCCGCGCTTCCGGCCGCAGCAGCCAGCCTGATCCGACGGCGGCGCATCCGTCGCCGGATTGCCTCCGCAGGCGGAGCAGCGGCGGCTCTGAACTGGTCCGAGTAGCGCACCAGCCGGCGCCTGACCTCTGTGTCATCCAATTCCAGCCACCTCTTTCAACGCAGCCTCAAGCCGGCGCCGGCCGGCGACGAGCCGAGATTTGACAGTTCCTGACGAGATGCCGCACTCGCGCGCTATCTGCTCCACCGGCAGGTCGGCCACGTAGTGCAGGACGATGACCTCGCGCAGATTCATCGGCAGCCCGGCGAGTGCGGCAGCGACCTCGGAGTACTGCAGCTGCTCGCCTGGCGGTCGGGTGACCTGACCATCGCGGGGGCGAGCGCCCGCCAGCCGCTGCGACAATTGCCGCTGCCGCCGGTTCCGCCTGCCGGCGTCGACGGCTAGCCGGAAAGCGACCTTGCGGACCCAGGCTTCCGGGACGTCAAAAGTCCGTAGCCACGGCCAGCGGCCAAGTGCCCGCGCGAATGCCTCCTGCGCAACATCCTGAGCCTCGTGCTGATCGCCGAGCAGAACGGCCGCAAGAGTGACGACCCGTGAGTAACACCCCTGGTAGAACTCGACGAACTCCTCGTACCTAGGGAGAGGACCGTCCGCCTCCATTCGCACCTCCGGCAGCTACTCGCAGCACTGGCATGCGCGAGATCTGCTTATACACGACAGAGCTCCCGGCTCCGGTTGAGATGCAAGGTAACGAAAAGGCCACAGTGCCTGGCTCGCACTACGCGAAGCATGCTCAAGCGCACAAGCAGCAAGAGAGGACGCCTCTCAGTAGTACTGCACAAGACAGAACTCGTGGCCCTCGGGATCGGCCATGACCACGACTGCGCCCTCGTCGTAGTCGTGTCGTTCGCCGGTGGTCCGTCCGCCCAGGCTGGTAACGAGCTCGATGGCCTCCGCGACGTCGTCGACGGTCACGTCGAGATGGATGCGGACCTTCCCCGCCTTCCGCTCGGGAACCGGCTGGAAGACTAGCCGCGGCTGGGGATCGCCGCGATGGCCCAGGTAGACCCAGCCGTCGTGCGACGGTCCCGGCTCGCGACCAAGTAGGGCGCTCCAGAAGCGCGCGACCCGTTGCGGGTCCGTGCAGTCGATGGTCACTGCCGACACGATGTTCGCCACGCACGCCACCTTACGGTCGCCCGCCTTGGTGTCGCGGCGGCGCCAAGACCAGCAGAATGCCGAGCCAATCGCGGCACGCGCGGACCCGAGCGGTCGAAGACTCCGGCGGGTTCACCAGGACCCGGACTGCCATTCATCGCGCAGCAGGGCATACACCAGGTCATCGGTCCATTCGCCGTGGGCCCAGGTGCTCTCGCGTAGGTGACCTTCGCGCCGCATCCCAAGCCGTTCCAGCAGCGCCACTGATGCCTCGTTCCGCGGGTCGCAGTAAGCGGAGATCCGGTGCTTGTCCCGTTTGGCGAATAGGTAGTTCAGGAGCAGGCGCCCAGCCTCGGTGGCGTAGCCGTGACCCTGATGCTCAGTGGAGATCGTGAAGCCCATGTCGCATTGACGTGGGTCATCGGCATGCGGCATGACGGCACAGTCGCCTATCAGTTGTCCGGTAGAACGCAGTTCCACCGCGAACTGGAACCATTCCGCTGGCATATCCGGATGTCGCCGCGCCATGTCCTGGATGAAGCGCTCGCCCTCTTCCCGCGGGTACGGCGCATCCCAGCTCTGGAAGCGGGCCACCTGCTCCGACGAGCGATACGCCACGAACGTGGTCAGGTCGTCCAGGTGAAACCGGCGCAATGTCACGCGCCGCCCGGCCAGTTCGGTGAAGCCTTCATCGGCCATGAGGTTTCCTTAAGGTTGACTGAGCGGGAGTCAGTGCAGCGGCCGCCCGGAGCCGACTTGCTGGCCGTCGGCGTTATAGGCACTCCACTGGACCACCGGGTCCCGAATTGCGGTTGCGTAGCTGAAGAACTTCCGGCCGGCCACGGAGACGACGAAGACCTTGGCGGTGAGACCCGTAGTCGTGGTCAAGATCAGGTAGGAGACAGCCGGGCTCGTCTCGCCGAACACCACGCTGAATCCATAACCTGCCCCTGAACTGGAGATCTGGTCGACGCTGGTCGTCTCGTGCTGTGGCCAGGCGATCCGCGGTGAGCACGCGGTGGCATAGCCGACACCGGTGAAGCAGGTGCCCCACGGACCTACGCTCACGTACCCATGCCAGGCCTTGCCGTGTACGCGGCCGGAGCCGACCATGGCTCGTGCGGGCCTCGGCACGGCAGGCTGGCCTGGCTGTAGCCACCGCACCGTCTGGATGCTGCCGCCGCCGGTGAACGGGATCGCATAAGCCAGCACGCTTGATCCGGACCCTGACCCGGAGAAGGCGGTGATCTGGGTAACCGCGGCGTTGTAGGGCGCCGCGAACGCAAAGTACCGCGCGTACCTGGCAGAGAACACCGCGACCGGGTACACCGGTATCACCTGGCCGTTGTTATAGCTGACCGTCAGGTAGGTCACATCGCTGCGAACGGTGCCGTAGTCAAGTTGCCAGCGCGATCCGTCGGCGCCCGCGAGCGACACCGGGTCACCAGACCGGCTCGCGGCTGTCGGCGGGCCTGCTGTGCAGCCACGGGCGGTGCCGGAACTAGGCGGAAACTGCTCGACCTCGCAGATCTCGCCACTAGTTTGCTGCACGGACAGCTTCCAGCGCCGACCTGCAGCGGTGCCAGTCGCGATTAGGCCACCCTTCGCGTTGTGCCCTGGTTGCTGCTGCGAAACGTGGTAGTGCCGGGACGGCGCGGTGGGCGGCGTCCGGCCGATGTGTACCAGGCCAAGCGGGATCGCGATGGCAACCAATGCCAGAATCGCCACCGCGGCGGCCGCGCCAGCAAACTGGCGGCGCCGGTGCACGGTCGCCTGCCGGCGTACCGCGGCATACCGGCTCGGCGGCGCAGCCGGCTGGTCCGCGGTCAGGTCTGTCAGCATCCTGCGGATCGTCAGCTCTTCGTCGACGTTGGCCATCTCACTCGCCTCCCGCGGCTACATGACTGCTGGCGGCCGGATTGTCGGTTCGGTATGGCGCGAGCGCCGCCTGCGACCTGAGTGCCGCTAGTGCCCTGGCGGCCTGGCTCTTCACGGTGCCTACTGAGACTCCGAGCAGGTCGGCTACCTGCGCCTCAGACAAGTCCTGGTGGTAGCGGAGCACGACGACAGCCCGCTGCCGTGGCGGCAGCTTCCCTAGCGCCGAGCGCAACGCCTCCCTGCTGTCGACCGCCGCGAAGCTGTCCGGGCCTGCGACCTCGGGCAACTGCTCGGTGGGGAGCTCGCCGCGCCACCGCCGACGCCACCAGGACGACCAGGTGTTCAGCATGATCTTGCGAACGTAGGCCTCAGGATCGTCCCGCTGAACTCTTGGCCAGCGCGAATACGCCCTGGCCAGCGCGGTCTGCAGCAGGTCCTCGGCTAGCGCCCAGTCTCCGGTCAGCGCGTAACCGAAGCGCTGCAGCGCCTGGCCGCGCCCGGCGACGAAGTCCTCGAACACATTCGCTCCTGCCCGGACCGGGTGGGCCATGAGCCGATCCTGCCCTGAGGACTGGCTGGCCGTCGCGAAAGGTTGCCGCAGCCAGCTAAAAAAGGCAAATCGTCGAGGAAACGGGGTGCGGGGGTGCCTGGCCGACGCCCGATCGGCCGGGTGGGTGTGGCGTTGCGGCTGGGTTACTTGCGGATATCGCCGATGATTGCGATGAGCTCGCGCGTCGCGCCGCGCAGCACTGGCATCCGGGCCATTGAGATGAGCCGGTCGGCTAGCGGGACTGTCGTATCGATCAGGCGGTACGTCTTCGCGCGCCCCGGCGAGGTGTCGTAGACCCAGAACAACACGATGCCCATCGAATACAGCCAGAGAAGCTCCGGCAGTTCGGCGCGCAGTTCACGGTCGATCCTGGCCGACGACCCGTCTGCGACCTCGCGGTACAACGCGATCGATGCCTCCCTGGCCGGGCTGGACTCCTTGCTGAACGGGCTCAGCGGGCTAGTGGGCTCGGCGGCGCTCTTGTAGAACGTGGCGGCGAACTCGTGGTAGGGGTCCAGTACCCGGACCAAGGCCGTGAGTGTGCCGCGCAGCCGGCGGGCGAAGTCAGCCTCAGTGTCGAGCATGCCTCGGCATGCCGCCGCATGCTCAGCGTGGCTGCGCAGGTAGAACTCCTGGATCAGCTCTTCTTTGGAACCGAAGTAGTAATACGCATTGCCAATCGAGACAGCCGCCTCGCGTGCTATCGCGCGCATGGTCGCGGCCTCGTAACCGCGCTCGCGGAACAGCCGCAGGGCCGCCTCGACGATGGCGGCCCTGGTCTGCTCGGCTCTTGGCGTCAGTCTCGGCTCCGCCGGCTGGGTCATTGAACGGACCTCTTCAAGCCGGGCCGCCACAGGGACTGCGGCCCCGATAGCCCGGTCGGCAGAGCCGCTTTCGACGTCGCTGTCGGTGTCGTTGTCGGCTCCGGCACGGTCCGCCATGCCGGGCAGAGCCTGGGCCCTGAGGCGTCGACGCAGCCTGGTGAGACTAGCGATGCCCGCCAGGTACAGCACGGCCAGCAGCAGCAGGACTTCCCCGATCTTCGTCGCCAGCAACTGAATCGCCTGCCTGGCAGTGACACTGTCACCTGACGTCCGCATGGTCAGCGCGACGAACCCCAGGCTGATCAGGTAAAAGCAGACCACGATCAGGTTGCTGATTCCTCTGGCGGCGCTCTCACTGCCGCCGAGCGCGTCGACTAAGAACAGGCGGCCGCTGCGCGACAAGACCTGGCCGACGACGACGGTAAGGCCGGCGCTCACAAGGAGATAGATGAGGTAGGTAACGACGATGCTCATGGCCGCTCCCGAGAGCTAGTGTTCTTGAACGTGTTCAAGTCTCCTCCGGGCGAGCGGTCGTGACTAGGCCACGGCACGGTGACTTCGAACACGTTCGAGCCGGTCAGCCCGAGAGCGGGCGCGCCTAGCGCGGCCCGCTCTGGTAACCGTAGCCGGGCGGTCCCGAAGGCCGACGCGTTCGCGCTAACGATGCACGTGCGCAAGCGGGCCCTTCGCGAGCGGGAAGTTCGCAGTGTTGAGCACTTGAATGCCAGCGTCATGGTCGCCGTTGAATGGAGTGACGATCGGCGTGGTTGCGGTTGGCTCGCAGCCTATGAGGAACGGCGTTGTCGCATTGTTGAACCACAGGCCGAGGTGGTACTGGTGGGTCGGCGCGAACGTTGTGGTCCCGCCCGGCGACACCGAGAATGTCTGTGAGTCGAACAACCCGCGCACCGTCGCCGATCCTGTGCCGGTGCGGCCGGTACGGATGCCGGTCTGATACCACGAGATGCCGAAAGGCTTTTTGGGCATCTGGATCACAAACAGGTCGAACGCCGCGCGCACAGGCATGCCGTGCACCGAGACCTTCAGGGTGTCGTACAGGGAGCCCGCCGGGCGAGCGCACCAGCTTGAAACTGAAGGTATGGGTCCCGCTGACCGATGGGGGCGGCGGCAGCCGCGGTTATCCCCAGCGCCAGGACGAACCCACCGGCCACGGCGGCGATTGCGAGCGCTGGGCGGCCGGCCAGCCTGAGACCTCGACGAAGCATGAGCGTGACCTCCGGACGTGGAAGGTTGAGCAACCTTACTGCTGCGCCTTTGCGTTGGCTTTACCAAACTGAGGTCCGCGATGCAATACCTCCAACGGGTAGCGCGGATGCCGCGGCGGTAGGTGGTGCTGGCCGCGCTCAGGCGACTTATGCTCGCTGCATCCGGCGCGGTGGTCCGGTGCCTCGGTTGGCGGGCAGCAGCGTGACTATGCTGGTCATCAGAGCATCGGGCATCTCGATCTGGACCGCGACGCCTGGATCGCGAACCGGATTCCCGCCGAGTCCGGGGTGGTGCTTCGTCAACTGACCGATGCGGTCGCGTCCGGCAACGGGGCGCGCACCAATGGCACGCTCGAGCGGATCACCGGCCGACTACCGCGGACGTTCCGCGACTTCGCCCGTAGGAATGCTGCAGCGTGGAGCGAGGACCTCGAAATGATCGATCACGTGTACATCTCCGTCACCGACATCGGCAAATCGCTGGCCTTTTACCTTGCGGCACTGAAGCCCCTGGGCTGGCGCGAACTCGGGAACTACGACGCTGGCGCTGGCCCCGCCGGCGTCCCGGACCTTTACGGCCTCGGCGACCCCGCATACCTCTCCGGCACCAGAGCCGGATCGAGCCTCTGGCTGCGCCAGCGCGCGCCCGGCGAGACGGGCCTGTACCTCGGCATCGCGTGCGAGAGCAACGAAGCCGTTGATGCCGCCTACGCGGCCGCAATCAGCTCCGGCGGCATCGACCAGGGCAAGCCGGCCGACCGGACATATTTCGCACCCGGTTACTACGCCGCCAACGTCGCCGACTTTGATGGCAGCCGCCTGGAGTTCGTGCACAAAGCCTGGAGCCCTACGCGCTAGAGCCGTCGCGGTCGATCACTCGCATCCGCATGATCGGCCGCCGGAGAAGGTGCATATGGCAACGAGGCAACCAGGTCCGCGCCGTGGCGCTGCCGATAGCCACAGCCGATGCTTGTCTCAGCTTGCAGCCGTGGGCTGGCTGGACCGCTCTGGCCGGCTCCAGTCCCCGGCCGAGCAGCACGACGACAATCAGCGCGCCGCCGGCAGCAGGGGCTGGACGCTCGGCGATCCCTGCGCCAAGGCTGCGGCAGTCTCAGCATCTCGTTATTCCGGCAATGTGCGCACAGCACTCGACATGCTGTGCGCGGATCTGGATGCCGGCTCGTTCGGCGCCCGCGTGCTTATGGCCTTAGTGGGCGTGGGCGCCCGTTTTGCCCGTTTCAGGACCCCGCACTGGCACCAGGCCATGCGAGCGAGGTAAGACTAGGAGTAACGGCGGTATTACGGGGGGTGATGCCGATGACCGGACCTCGGATCGACTACCTGGCTGTGTACTGGCATCTCCCGGTTCCGGTGCTGCTGCTGACGCCGGAACTCGTGATGGCTGACATGAACGAGGCCTACCTTCGGGTGACGGGCCGCACGCGGGGGGATCTGCTGGGCTGCCACGTGTTCGATGCCTTTCCTGACAACCCGTCGGATCCCGGCGCGACGGGGGTGCGCAACCTGAGCGCGTCGTTTGGCCGGGTCCTGGCCACAGGCGAGCCCGACGAGCTGGCGCTGCAGAGGTTTGACGTGGAGGTACCGGGCAGTCCGGGCGTGTTCGCCCGGCGGTACTGGTGCCCTGTGAACGCGCCAGTCTTCGGCCAGGGCGGCCGCGTGGCGCTGATCGCGAACTGCGTGGAGGACGTCACCGACCGCGTGAGCAAGTTCGTCGGCAGCCTGGCAGCGGACGCATGTCCGACCGGCCTTCTAGCTGACAGGATCACCAGCCGGGCAGGCAGGCAGGCACCGGGCAGGCTCTGATCGCCGGGCAGGCGGTTGCCGGCTGGTGCATGCGACTAGCCGTCACGTTTATTTGAGTTTTCGGCCCCACGAAGCGCCCGTTTTGTCCGTTCATGGTCCTCCGGGCTCGTCTGCCGCAGTGCCTGGCCCCGTGGGAGGCGTCCCGGCTGCGTCGCGGTTCCCGCTGGTGCGGCTGACCGCGACAGGCGACGGACGCGATGGCGACTGGCTGCGTGTCTCCCACCTGGGCATCTTCGTCGGTGAGGCGACGGGCCACGGAGCGCGCGTTTGCCGCTAGCGGGCACCCTTCCTGTCGGGGGCGCGCTGCATCCCGGCGATCAGGTCCGCGGACGAGGTTGTGTGGCCCGTGCCCAGGCGGCATATGCCGTAGAGCTGTGCCAGTGCGCCGCGCAGATGGCAAGCCCAGCCCGGCCGCTGACTGCGTTCAGCATCATGTTCGACTAGCGGCTGTTATCCGGTTGCCGACCGCGGGCGCGGCTGGGAGGATCGCCCGCATGCCTGCTCAGTTGATCCGCGCCGGTCACCTGTATCCAGGTGCCCCGTACGCCTACGCTGCGGTGGCGCCGCCCGGCAGCCTGATCTTCACCGCCGGCGCCTGCCCGATCGATCAGACCGGCAAGGTCACCGCGCCCGGCGACTATGCGGCACAGGCCCGGCAGGTGATCGAGAACCTGCGCGTAGCGCTCGAGGCGGCCGGCGCCAACCTAGGTGACGTGCTCAAGAGCACGGTGTACGTCGCCTCGGCCGACCGGGCCGACCTCCTCTCAGTATGGGAGGTCGTGCACGAGGCTTTTGGCGAGCACGACGCCCCAAGCACACTTCTGGGCGTGGCGGTGCTTGGCTATCCGGGTCAGCTGGTCGAGGTCGAGGCGGTCGCGCTGGCACCCGGAGCCGGCCTCTAACCGGGCCATAAGCCGTCGGTCGAGCGCGTGTTCACAGCAAGCCAAATTGCGGGCGCGCGTGCAGCAGTGTCACGTCCAGATCGCGCAGTCAACCCCGTCGCTGAACCGCTCTGGCTCGGCGGGCAGGCGCCGGGCAATGCCGGCGGCTACCCGGCGCGCGGTCCAGGCGACCGCTGCGGCGTCGAGTACGTCATCGACTCCGACCTGCCGGCCAGCGAGGCCCAGGTCGCCGGTTAGCACGATGCCTTCCGCGGCGAGCAACTCGCGTCGCCCCGTCGCGCCTGCCCAGGTCGACTTCGCGTCGGCCAACGGCGCGCCCGCTAGTTCGCCGAAACACAGCTCGGGATGAACTTCGACTACCCGGAACGGTGCCTGTTGCAGCCAGCGATCGACCTGGATGATCTTCTCGCGCAGGTTGAATGCCTGCCGCGAAATCCCGCAGCCCGCCAGCTGCCGATTGACATCGCAGGCCTGCTGATAGTCATCTAGCTCTACCGCGGCGCGAACCGGAGTCACGAATACCGACGCCCAGCGTGGTCCGGCCGCTTTCCTGGCCAGCAGATCAGCCTGCCGCAGCCCGGCATCAGCAAGGCCGATCGGGATGTCAATCCCGACCATCGCCAGCGGCTCCGCTGCTGCGGCAAGCGCGACGAGCCCGGCGATCTCGGCATGCACGTAGGCAGCGACGCCCTCGTCAGAAAGCGCGATGCCGACCCAGCCCGCGCGACAGGCGTCAGCGCCGAGGACCCTGCTGCCCGTCACACGGGCCATGCTCTCATCGAAGCACGGGCCTGCTACCCCACTGGCAGGCCTTCGCGAACAGGAGCGATGATCTCGCTGGCGAGCCAGCGAGCGACGTTGTCGGGCGATGGCGGCCGGACCGCCAGCACCACATGGCTGAATCCGGCCGCGATGACGGCGGCCACCGTCTGCCGGGCAGCCGCCGGATCGTCTGCCTGCAAGATCAGCTGAACCGACCTGATCACGTCGCGCGGATCACGGCCGATGGCAGCGCAGTGCTGATCGAGCACGTGATTGCGTTCGGCGATGAACTCAAGGCTGCCATGCGGCGGCCCCGGTACGTTCCAGATGTCGGCGTGCTCCGCTACCAGCCGCAGCAGCCTGGTCCCAGTCCCCCCGACGAGCACTGGCGGGCCGCCGGGCTGTACTGGCTTGGGCACGTTTCTATTCGATTCAAGGGTGTAATACCGGCCGTCAAAATCGAATACGTCCTCGGAAAACATCCGGCGGACAATCGTGATGGTTTCCGCCAGCCGTTCGAGGCCCTCGGCCGGGGTGGTGACCGGAAGCCCGTAAGCGAGGTACTCGGTGAGGCCGGGGTGCTGGTCCGGCGTCGGCGCAGTCCCTGCAGGGATCGTGCCGCCCGCACCCAGACCGAGCACGAGTCGCCCGCCGGAGATCACATCGAGCGTGCTGGCCATCTTGCCGAGCACGGCGGGCTGCCGGATCTGGTTGTTCGTCACCAGCAGGCCGAGCCGCAACTGCTGGGTCTGGGCAGCTAGCGCACTCAGCAGTGTCCAGCCCTCGTAACACGGGCCGTCCTTGGGCCCGCTCAGCGGCAGCATGTGATCCCAGAGCCAGGCATGCTCGATCTCTGGCACCTCGTCGGCCTGCTGCCAGGCTCGCAGCACGGCCTGATAAGTCGTGTGCATTGGCGATGTCTTGAGACCGAAGCTCAGCCGGGTGGCGACCCGGGCCGTGCCGTCCTCTGGACTTGTCGCCGCTGTGCTGGCTACGTCCGCCATACCGCGCCGCCTCTCGCTGAAGTCATATTCATCAGGCTAGCTGATTATCAGCATAACTGACAATCAGCGCGGAGGTACAGTTGCTCCATGACCGCCGGACCATCCGAGGCACTCGCCTCCCGCCTGGGTTACCTGCTCAAGCACGCGCAGCAGCAGCTGGTACTCGCCGCAGCACCCGCCATGGCGGAGTACGGGATTGACGGCCGCGGCCTTGCAGTCCTGACTGTGCTGGCCGCGGATTATCCGCTTTCTCAGCAGGAGGCAGCCGAACGGCTCGGGGTCGACCGGACCACGATGGTCGCGCTGGTCGACGAACTCGAAGCGAAAGGGCTCGTCGAGCGGCACCGCAGCCCGGATGACCGCCGAAAGAACATCCTGCAGCTCACCGAAGCGGGCGAGCGAAGCCTGGACGGGGCAGGCAGAGCGCGAAACGAGGTCGAGCGCGAGTTCCTCGCGCCGCTCGGCGACAAGCTCGGCCAGCAGTTCGTCCGCGCGCTGCAGATCCTCGCCGGCGTCCGGCACGATTAGAGCCCAAGCCGAGCCATTGCCCGAACTCTCACAAATGAATGTGACTTGGCTGTTGCTATAGCAACAGCCAAGTCACATTCATTCAAGATCATCCGAGTCTGGTGCGGCGGAAAACGGGCCGGCAATCACCCCTGCACCGCAACTGGGCCGACCACGCATGCGGGCGTGGCATTGTGAGGGCATGCAGAGCGTGTACGAGGCGGCGGGCGGTAACGAGGGCCTGTTGCGCCTGGCCGAGGTGTGGCACGAGCGGGTGCTGGCCGACGAGATCGTCAGCCATGCGTTCAGCCACGGATTCCGGCCCGACCACAGCGAGCGGCTCGCCGCGTACTGGGCCGAGGCCCTAGGCGGTCCGGCCGCGTACTCCGACGGCTACGGAGATGAGACCGCAGTCGTCCGCATCCACAGCGGCAACGGCGAGCACGCGGAAATGGACCGCAGGGCCATCGCCTGTTTCGACCGGGCCATGGCCGATATCGGGCTCGATCCGTCCGGCGAAGTCGGAAAAGTGCTGCACGACTACTTCGCCTGGGCGACCACGACCACTATGGCGCGCTACCACGAGTCGGACCACGACGTTCCCGAGGACATGACCATTCCGCGCTGGTCTTGGGACGGACTGCAGGTCTAAGCGAGCGCCCGTGATGTTGACCGGCTGTTACCCCCACCGGCCCGGTTCGTAGTCACCAGCAGGCTGCCGGGTGATGACATTGAACCGGTTGTAACTGTTAATCAGGGCGATCAGCACGACCAGCGCCACAAGCTGTTCGTTGTCGTAATGCTTGGCTGCACGTTCCCACGCCTCGTCACTGACGCCATCGGCGGCATCGGCGATTCGCGTGCCCTGCTCGGTGAGCTCCAGCGCAGCCCGCTCAGCCTCGGTGAAAACCGTTGCCTCCCGCCACGCCGCGACGAGATTGAGCCGCACCGAACTTTCCCCGGCGTGAGCGGCTTCTTTCGTGTGCATGTCGAGGCAGCCGGCACAGCCGTTGATCTGGCTGGCCCGAATCTTCACCAGCTCCTGCGTCGCCCTTGGCAGCGTCGAGCCGGTCACGACGGCGCTCGCCGTGTTGATGTGGTTGACGAGCTTCATCGCCAGCGGGCTGTCCATGAAATTGAGGCGGGCTTCCACGGTCATCTCCTTGCCAGGGTCTACGGGGCTCTCACCTCATTGACCCGGCGCAGCGCCGGTACGTGACAGGCGCGCGAGCGTCAGCCAGCGAGCGCCGCGATCGCATCGCCGTAAAGCAGGCGCTTGTGCACGGCCAGCGTCTTGCGATCCTTCCCGGCAAGGTCGGCGGCGATCTTGACCGCCTCGGCCAGCACGTCCTCTTCGCTGGCCACCTGGCGAACGACCCCGGCAGCCAGCGCTTCCGGGCCGCCGTACCGGCGTCCGGTGACCAGAGCCTCGTGCGTGGTGCGGCCAGGCAGCTTCGCCTTGAGCAGGCTCACGTACTCGGCGGTGAGCGGGAGTCCCAGGTCCGCCTCCGGCATGCACCAGAAACCCCGGTCCGCTCGCATGACCGCGAAGTCGTGGGCCACCGTCAGCAGCGCGCCAGCACCGAACGCATGGCCGTTGACGGCAGCCACCGTGATCGCCGGAAAGCTGAGCACCCGCCCTAGCAGCCGGTAAATGGCACGGAGGTAGTCCGCAGCCCGCTCGGGCACGGTGGCCAGCCAGTCGAGATCCATGCCGTTGCTGTAGAACTTGCCCTCGCCTGTAGTGACCAGCGCGCACGCGCCCGCCGTTGCCTCGACCCGGTCAAGCGCATCGTTCACCCCGTCTAGCCATTCCAGGCCAAAGCGGTTCTCACCACTGCGCATCCGCAGCACGAAAACATTGCCGTCCTGGTCAAGCTCGATCACTGCGGTCTCCCGTCGTCAGGCAGGCTTGTCCTGGCTGTCAAAGTAGGCCAGGACCTGTTCCACTGCTAGCCGTGCGGTCGCTATGCAGGCCGGGATGCCGACACCGTCGTAGGCCGCACCGCAGACAGCAAGCCCCGGCTGCGACGCTATCCCTGTCCTGATCGTGGCGACCCGGTCCAGATGACCCACGCTGTACTGCGGCAGCCCGCCACCCCACCGGCTGACACGCACATCGACCGGCTCGCCGCGAACGCCGGTCGCCTCAGCAAGATCCGCGGCCGCCAGCGCGGCGAGTTCGGCATCGCTGCGCTGCAGTATCGCGTCCTCCCCCAGCCGGCCGACCGAGCACCGCACGATGTGCAGATCCGGCTGCGCCGCACGCAGATGCGGCCACTTGACCGTGCTGAACGTCACGGCCTTGATGGCCCTCCCGTCCACAGCCGGGACCAGGAAACCACTGCCAGAGACCGCTTCGGGAAAAGCCGCCACCGGATAGGCGAACGTGATGATCGCCATGCTGGCGTACTTGATCTCGCCAAGTGCCGACGCCGCCGAGTCTGTGACGCCAGGCAGCAGCCTGCTCGCCGGGATGGCCGGAACGGCGAGAATCACCGCGTCAGCATCGAGCGCCTCGGGCTCATGCGCGGAACCGACGGTCAGCCGCCAGCCCGTCGGGGTGCGCGCCAGCCCGCGAACCATGGCGCCGGTGCGGACGCGCGCGCCCGACGCCGCCGCGAGAGCGTCAGGCAAAATACCCAGTCCGCCGACCAGCGTGGTGAACACCGGCGACGGCTTGACCGAAGGCGCGGGCAGATCCGCCTGCAGGCCGTCACCGGCCGGTGGCGGGAGCAGGGACGCCGCCGCCTCCGTCAGCGAGACCCGCGCGCGAGCCGCCTGCGCCAGCGCCGGCAGCGTCGCATCGAACGAAAGGTCTTCGCACCGACCCGCGTACACCCCGCCAAGCAGCGGCTCCACTAGCCGGTCTACCAGTTCAGTGCCGAACCGGCCGCCCACCCTGCTAGTCACTGACTCGTCCGCGGCCGGGTTGTCCTCGGGCAGGGACTCCTCAACTGCAGCCCTGGCGACGCCAGGCTCAGACAGGATCCCGGTAGCGGCCAGCTCCCCGATGTCGGCTGGCACGCCCATGAACTGGCGGCGGGGCAGCGGCCGGATGCTGCCGCGGGTCCAGATGCCCGCCGAAGTGGTGCCAGGCACCTCCAGCTCGCCGGAAAGGCCGAGCTCGCCGATCAAACCGGTGCCTTCCGGGCGGCGCGCGAGCAGCGCCTCGGCGCCCGAGTCGACCGCGATACCGCCGACCTCCGACACCGCGAGCTTGCCGCCCAGCCGCGGTGAACCTTCCAGCACGGTGACGTCGAGCCCGGCATTTCTGAGCAAGAAAGCAGCCGACAGGCCTGACACACCACCGCCGACGACTACCACCGAGCGCCGGCCGGAGCCGTTTTCGGTCACCGCGCTTCCGCCGCCGCGGCCGACCGCAATCCGGTTTCCAGAATTGTCACGACACCGATTATCGCTAGCGCCGGAACCGCGCCTGCCACCGGCGCGTCCGAGGGGCATGAACCGTATCGTCCTCGCCCGGCGAGGGGCGCTCACCGGCGCCGTTTTGATCTCAGGCTGCCTGCTCGTCGCCGCGTGCGGCGGCAGCGCTAGCAGCGGCGGAGCCTCGTCCGCATCAGCCCGCGGGCTGCTCGGCCACGCCCCGGCAGCGAACCAGCAAGCCGCAAGCTCATCAGCTGGCTACGGCGCGGCCGCGGGGCTGGCGCCATCCGTCGCTGGGGGCAAGGCCGCGGTCCAGACGGCCGAGCTCGCTGCCGCCAACCAGAGCATCATCTACACCGCCAGCCTGACCGCGCGTTCGGCTAACGTTTCCGCGGCAGCTAAGCGCGCCATCGGCATTGTCGTGGCTGCCGGCGGCTACACCGCAGACGAGCAAGTGACGTCAGCTACCCCTGGACAGGCCTACCGGACGATAAGCCTCACGCTGAAAGTGCCCGTTTCCGTTTATCAGCAAGTACTAGCGCAGCTTTCCTCGCCCGCCATCGGCAAGCAGCTTTCGATGCAGCAGCAGGCGACCGACGTCACTGCACAGGTTGCCGACGTGAACAGTCTCGTCACATCAGAAGAGGACGCCATCGCAGCGCTGCAGGGCCTGCTTAAGCACGCGGGGTCGGTTTCCGGACTGCTCCAGGTGCAGCGGCAGATAAGCGGCGATGAGTCCGCGCTGAACTCGCTGCTCGCGCAGCAGCGAGCGCTCGACCACGAGACCAGCTACGGAACCGTGAGCATGACCCTGCTGAGCCCGGCGCGTGCGGCGCCACACCACAAGAAGCCGCCGACGCGCCACGGCTTCCTGGCTGGCCTGGCAGCAGGCTGGCGGGCGCTGCGGCACGCGACCGCGTGGGTGCTCACGGCGTTCGGAGCGGCGCTGCCGTTCCTGATCGTGATAGCGGTGCTTGGAGGCATCGGCTATGCGGGCCGACGGCGGTTCTTCCACCGCCGGACCGGGCCGACACCTGCCGGACCATCGGCCGCCGATTGACTCCAGCAACTGTCGCCGGGCCGGCTGCCACTGGCCGGCCTTCACCCGCCCGGCCTTCACCCGCCCGGCCTTCACTCGCCCGGCTAGCCACCGGCTCGGCCTTCACCCGCCCGGCTAGTGCCGGCTCGGCTTTCAGCGGGCTGAGGCGGTGTGAACCAGCTCGGTCAGCCGGGCCAGCACGTCCGGATCGGTCTGCGGCAGCACGCCGTGTCCGAGGTTGAACACGTGACCCTCAGCAGTCCTGCCGCGGTCGAGCACCTGCATCGCCCGCTGCTCGATGACCTCCCACGGCGCCATCAGGATCGCAGGGTCCAGGTTGCCCTGCAGGGCCTTGCCCGGCTCGACCCGGCTGACCGCCTCATCAAGCGGCACCCGCCAGTCGACACCGACAACGTCAGCCCCTGCCTCGCCCATCGGACCGAGCAGCTCGCCGGTATTGACGCCGAAATGGATCCGCGGCACGCCGCTGGCCGCCATCGCATCGAAAATGCGCTGGCTGTGCGGCAGCACGCAACTGCGGTAGTCGTCGGCGCTGAGCGACCCGGCCCACGAGTCGAACAACTGCACCGCGCTGGCCCCGGCCGCCACCTGTACCTGCAGGAAGCCGATGGTGATGTCGGTAAGCCTGCCCATCAGGTCGGCCCATAGCTCCGGCTGGCCGTACATGAGCGACTTAGTGATCTCGAAGTTCTTTGACGGGCCGCCGTCCACGAGATAGCTGGCCAGCGTGAACGGACCGCCGGCAAAGCCGATCAGCGGCGTGCTGCCGAGTTCGGTGATGAGGCTCGCGACTGACTCTGTGACGTACGGCACGTCGCCGGGATCCAGCGGCCGCAGCACGGCCAGGTCCGTCGCCGACCTGATGGGATGATCCACGACCGGGCCCACACCCGGCTTGATGTCGATCCCGACGCCAATGGCGCGTAGCGGAACCACGATGTCGCTAAAGAAGATCGCCGCGTCCACGCCGTAGCGGCGGACGGGCTGCAGCGTGATCTCGGTGACCAGGTCGGGGGTCGAGCACGCGTCGAGCATGCCCATGCCGATCCGCAGGGCGCGGTACTCCGGTAGCGCCCGGCCCGCCTGGCGCATGTACCAGACCGGCGTATAAGGGACGGGCTGCCGGCGGCACGCGAGCAGGAACGGGGATGCTTGCACTGGCAGAGTCACACCAGGATGATCGCATATCTGCCGGTCGGCGACTGGCGTCCGGTGCTGGCCTCCCGGCTCCGCGGGCCTGCCACCTGCAAAAGACAGGACACGCCGTCTCAGGTCCTCAGCTAGGAGCCGATGCCGTGTCAGCATCGCTAGTGAGCCGAGAGCTGAGGAGGGTCGGAAATGACGGACATCATCCGGCACTGTCCTGACTGCGGCAGCGACCACACTCTCGGGCAGCATCACGGCATCGCTGGCTGGTGCCCCGATACCGCGGACCTGTACTGCCCGGAGTGGTATTGCCAGGAATGCGGGGCGGCCCTGCTGATCGGCGATATCCCGGCCAGCCGCATCCCTGCCCGCCGCAGATCGGTCGGGGTGCCTGCGGCCAGCGGTCAGTCTGTCATCCGTGACCGAGTGGCATGACGGTCCCTAGCCAGTGCCGCAGACCGTGCCCCGAGCTCAGGTTCTGGCCGGCTGGAGAGCCTGTGACCAGCCAGCCAGGCGAAGACGAGTTCCGTCAGGCGGTCGTGCAACTGGAATCCGGGCTGGCCACCCAGCGCGAGTTGCGGCCGGAGCTGGCCTTCGATCCAGAACCGCCGCCGCGGCGGCTAGCTCCGTTCGCGCATGCCGTCGCCGCGACCGTTCCCGCTGGCACCGGCGCCGACGCAGAGCTCGGCTCGGGCAAGTTCGTGCTGCTGTTTGACGGGGCCGGCCAGCTGGGCTGGGATGGAAGGTACCGGATAATCGGCTACGTCAGGGCCGAGCTAGAGCCGGAGATGGCCGCTGACCCGCTGGTCAATGCGGTCGGCTGGAGCTGGCTCACTGAGGCGCTGGATGTCCACTGCTCGGGCTACAGGAAGATCAGCGGGACCGTGACCATCGTCGTGACGCAAGGTTTCGGCAGTAAGCAGGACGAAGCCACCTCCACAGAGTTCGAGCTGCGCGCGTCCTGGTCTCCTGTCATCGCCGACGACGGCTCGGCCGAACTAGACGGACACGTTGCGGCCTGGTGTGACCTGCTCTGCGCAGCCTCCGGTCTGCCGCAACTGACGCCCGGAATTGCCGCGCTGCGGTCGCAGCGCCGCAGGCCCCGGCAATGACTGGCGGTGCAGCTGGCGAGCACGCTGAAAGCCAGCCCGGTCAAGAAGAGCCAGAATTTTCTGGAAACGGGCAACACCGGGGCCATTCACACGCCGACCTCGCCGACGCCGGGGCGATGACGGCAGCACAGCAGGTTGCGGAAGCGCCAGAGCGACAGGTTGAGCCACTGCTGGAGCCACGGGAGGGGCTGCCGCCGCTGGTCGCGAGCGCGGAAGCGCTGAAGGCGGCGATCACTTCACTGGCGGGCGGTATCGGCCCGGTCGCTGTCGACGCCGAGCGGGCTTCCGGATTCAGATATGGTCACCGGGCGTTCCTGGTGCAGTTCCGCCGGCAGGGTGCGGGCACGGTGCTCATCGACCCGGTCGCTTGCCCGGACCTGTCCGCGCTTGACGCCGTGCTCGCCGATACCGAAGCAGTGCTGCACGCGGCGTCGCAAGACCTGCCGTGCCTGGCCGAGCTCGGCTACCGGCCGCGGAAGCTGTTCGACACGGAAACGGCCGGCCGCTGCTCGGATGCCCGAGAGTCGGGCTGGCGACCATGGTCGAGTCGATGCTGGGCCTCGGCCTGGAGAAGACTCACTCGGCGGCCGACTGGTCGACCAGGCCGCTGCCGCTGGAGTGGCTGCGGTACGCGGCGCTCGACGTCGAGGTCCTGGTAGAGCTGCGCGACGTGCTGGCCAACCAGCTCACCGAGCAGGGCAAGATCGAATGGGCGCGACAGGAGTTCGCCGCCGAGCTCGCTGCCGGACCGGCGCCGCCGCGTGCTGACCCGTGGCGGCGGACGTCGGGGATCCACCGCGTGCGCACCCGCCGGGCGCTCGCGGTCGTCCGGGAGCTGTGGCTGGAACGCGACAAGATCGCTCAGCGTCGTGATCTCTCCCCAACCAAGGTCTTGCTGGACGCCGCCATCATCGAGGCGGCCAGGGCTATGCCCACCGGGCCGGAAGAGCTCGGCGCCATCGCTGGCTTCTCCGGCCGTAACGCGCGCCGTCACCAGCCTGAGTGGCTGCGGGCGATCGCGCGTGCCAGAGCCGTGGCCGAACGGGCGCTGCCGGCGGCCTCAGCTCCGCCAGGAGACGGTCCGCCGCCGGCGCACCGGTGGCAGGAGCGTGACCCGGAAGCCGCCAAGCGTCTCACGGCCGCCCGTGCGGTCGTCGCCGCGCTTGCCGACTCCCACAACATGCCGGCCGAGAACCTGCTCCCGCCCGACGCCGTCCGCCGGCTCTCCTGGCAGCCGCCCGCCGAGATCAGTCCGGTGTCGGTCGGTGCCGATCTGGCCAGCTACGGTGCCCGGCCTTGGCAAGTTGAGCTCGCTGCACTGCCGCTCGCCCGAGCACTGCTCCGCATCCTGGAAAAAGGCTCGGAGTGACCCGGACAAGCGCTCTGTCCGACGCCTCACGCCGTCCGGCGCAGCGCGCGCAAGTCACACGGAACGGCTGACCCCGGCTGCGGCTGCCCCGCACACGGCAGAAGTCCGCCACCCTCCGGGTAGTACGGGAAGACGTTCAGGACGACTTCGCAGTCGCAGCAACCACCTAGCTCCCGCAGCCTCCTGGTCAGCTTGCCTGCCTTCGGCGCTCCAAGCTGGCGCCACCGGTTCGTCCACCGGTGCGTGCCATCGCAGCCGAACTCGTTGAGCATCCGCAGCAGGAAACAGCGCAGGCACTCCCGCTCGGCCGGCTCGGTTAGCACGTCCGATAGCGCCACGAGCTCAGCTTCGACCGTGTCGGCAATGCTCTCAGTCATCGCTACTCCTTCGTCTTGATAGGAGCGCCGGCCCGTGGCCGGTAGCTGTGGTCGGCTTACGTAGCTGTTCTATCGCCGGCCTCCGACATTTTCCGGACGCGTGTTGCCGCCGCGCGGCTGGCGAGCTGCGCGCTGCGTTCGGGAGAATGATCTGGTGACAGCGCTTTCCTGGGCGTGGCTCAGCACCCCGGTCGGCGAGGTATCGGTCGGCTGCAGCGCGGACGGCGTAGCCCAGGTCCGGTACGGCCCTCCAGCTAGCCTTCTTCCTGGCGACACAGCCGCCGCCGGCGCGCCGGGCGCAAAGCTCGCCGACGCGGCGCTACGGCAACTCACCGAGTACTTCCGCGGTCAGCGCACGGCCTTCGACCTGCCTGTTGACTGGTCCTGCACGGCAGGTCCGAAGCGCGAGGTGTTGCAGGTGCTGGATCGCTCCGTCAGCTACGGCCAGAGCATCACCTATGGCACCCTGGCTAGTCGCGCAGGACTGGCAGCAGACAATGGCACGCTCCCGGCGAGAGTCGTCGGCCAGATCATGGGCTCCAACCCGATCCCTGTCATCGTCCCGTGCCACCGCGTCGTGGCCAGCGACGGCCTCGGCGGATACAGCGGCGGAACGGGCATAGAGGTGAAGCGGTGGCTGCTCATTCTCGAAGGCTCACTTCCGCCGACGCTCGACTGGCAGCCCATGGACCTGTGAGCGGCACCTCAGCTGCTGGGCTCGCCCACGTCGTACCGCTCAAGCGCAGCAAGTTTTCCGTCCGCGCGGTGCAGCACCAGGAACTCGCCCTTGCCCAGCGGGCTGACACCGGAGCAATCGGCGCCGAGCTCGGCACCGACTGCGTCAAGCAGCAACGGCAGATTCTCGCGGTGCGCGCAGATCACGACGGGCTGGTCGGCGGCAGCCAGCTGGGCCACGGTTTTGGCAGCCTCAGGGTCGTCGGCTGTGCCCTTCTTGCTCACTTCCAGGGCGGCCTCGGTCTCCACCTCGACGCCCGCGCGCGCCCCGTACGGCCGGACCGTGGCCGCGCAGCGCACCGCCGGGGAGCTGATCACCCGGGCCGTGCCGAAGCAGCGCAGCAAGTCAGCCAGCGCCGCGGCGTCCTTCTCGCCGCGGGCATCGAGCGGCCTGGATCGGTCGTCCTTCGGCCAGTCCGACTTGTGGCCAGCCGATGCGTGCCTGAGCAGGATCAGCGGGACCGTCCGCAGCGGACCAGCCCGGAACGCCGTGAGCGTCTCGGCATCCCGCTGATAACTAAGCCTCGAGGCAGCCCTGCTAGCCGGCGCCCAGGCCACCGCGTCAACCTCGCTGTTCGGCACGAAGGGGGCGGCGGCAGCCTCGACCGTCGCCGCCCAGTAGTCGACCCGTTTGCGCAGCCCGACGCCGCTTGGATAGCGGACCGGAGGCAGCCGGCGGCCGAGCTTCACCGGCAGCCCCGTCTCTTCAGCTACCTCGCGAACCGCTGCCAGCAGGAAATGCTCACCGGGCTCGAGCTTGCCCTTTGGGAAACTCCAGTCGTCATATTTAGGCCGGTGCACAAGCGCCACCTGGGCGCCGGCCCCGGCAGGCCGCCACAGCACCGCTCCGGCGGCCCGTACCTCTTCGGCCGGCGGCTGATCAGCCATCGCCACCCCGGACGCGCCGGGTCCTGATCAGCAGTTCCTGTACATCAGTCAGCGGCGCGCCCGATTCGTCGAGGTGATGCCGCGCCCAGGTCCCGTCGCCCGACAGCCACCAGGACGAGATCCGGGGATTCATCGCCAGATCAATCAGCTGGCGAAGCTCGGCGCGCTGGCCCGGATCAGTCACCCGGACGAGCGATTCCACCCTCCGGTCCAGATTCCGGTGCATCAAGTCGGCGCTGCCCATCCAGACCTCGCCCGGCGACTCCTCGGCGCCGGTGCCGAACGCGTAGATGCGCGAATGCTCAAGGAAACGACCGACAACGCTCCGCACCCGGATGGTCTCCGACAGGCCCGGCACACCCGGCTTGATCGCGCAGATCCCGCGAATCCACAAGTCGATCGGCACGCCCGCCATCGAGGCCCGGTACAGCGCGTCGATCGTCAATTCGTCGATGATCGCGTTGCACTTCATCTGGATCTTGGCGGGCCGTCCGGCGCGATGCAGCCTGGCCTGCTCCTCGATCCGCTCGATCAGGCCGCTCCGGATGCCAGCCGGGGCGACGAGCAGCCGGCTGTAATCAGTCTTCCGGCTGTACCCGGTCAGATGGTTGAACAGGTCGGTGACGTCCTCACCGACGGCGCGGTCCGCCGTCAGCAGACCGAAGTCCTCATACAGCCGCGCGGTCGTCGGATGGTAGTTGCCGGTCCCGAGATGGCAGAACCGGCGGATCGAACCGTCCGCTTCCTCCCGAACGACCAGCGCCAGCTTGCAGTGCGTCTTCAGGCCGAGCATGCCGTACACGACGTGGCAGCCAGCTTGCTCCAGCTTGCGCACCCAGGCGATGTTGGCTCGCTCGTCGCCGCGCGCCTTGATCTCGACGACGACCACGACCTGCTTGCCCGCTTCGGCCGCGTCGATCAGCGCGTCGACGATCTCTGAGTCACCACTGGTCCGGTAGAGCGTCTGCTTGATTGCCTGCACTCTGGGATCGGTCGCCGCCGACACCAGAAAACGCTGCACGCTGCCGGTGAACGAGTCGTAGGGATGGTGCACGAGCACGTCGCGCTCAGCCAGTTGACTGAACACGCTGCTGTCGCTGACCAGCGCCGTCTCAGCCGGCACGAACGTCGGGTACTTCAGGTTCCGGAAGTCCAGGTCGGCGATCGACGTCAGGCCGGACAGATCGAGCGGACCTGGCAGCCGGTAGACAGCACGATCGGCCACATCGAGTTCGGTGACCAGTCTGTCCAGCACTTCCTCAGAGATGGACTCCTCCACCTCCAGCCGGACAGCCGGCTCGAACCTGCGCCGCATCAGCTCGCGCTCCAGCGACTTCAGCAGGTCCTCGGTCACGTCTTCGTCGACCTCCAGGTCGGTAATCCTGGTGACCCGGAAGGCATGGTGCTCGAGGATCTCCATGCCGACGAACAGCTCGCCCAGATGCGCGGCGATGACGTCCTCCAGCGGGACGAACCTGTTCGGCGCGGCAGTCAGGAAGCGCGGCAGCAGCGGCGGCACTTTCACCCTGGCGAACATGGTGGCCCCGGTCTTCGGGTCCGCGATCATCAGCGCGAGGCTGAGCGATCCCCCGGAGATGAACGGGAACGGGTGCGATGGGTCGACTGCCAGCGGCGTGAGCACGGGGTAGATCCGCTCTTTGAACAAGTGCTCGAGCCGCAGCTGCTCGTCCGGAATCAGCTCCTTCCAGCGCAGGATCTCGATCCCTTGGCTGGCCAGCTGCGGCTGAAGCTCTTCGCTGAAACCGCGCGCGTGCCGCACCGATAGCTCCCGGGCTAGCTCGAGCGCGTTCTCCAGGATCTGGGCCGGAGACTGACCCGAAGCCGTCTCAACGGGCAGCCCGGTGGCCATCCGCCTGATCCGCCCGGCGATCCGGACGCCAAAGAACTCGTCGAGGCCGCTGGCGAAGATTGCGGAGAACCGGACCCGCTCCAGCAACGGGACATTCGGGTCCTCGGTGAGCTCAAGGACGCGCTGGCTGAACCGCAGCCAGCTCTCCTCGCGGTCGAGATAGCGGTCGGCCGGCAGCCCGTCGGCAGCCTGCCGGTTCACGGCCGGCTGCAGAGCCTTGCTCGCGCGCTCGGCTGCCTGCCGCTCGCGCGCCGCCGACCTTGCCCGCGCCCGGGTGGCCGCCTGCTCGTGCTTCATCGCCCGATCGCGGACAGCGTCCCGCTCGCGCTCCACCGCCGCAGAACGATCCGCAGGCGTGAGGCGACGAGGGGAAGTCGATTCCATGTCCCTATTGTCCCCGCAAGAGCCGCTACCAAAAGAACCAAGGTACCGCGATCGCACATCTCGGCATCTTTTCCGGAGCCGCCGGCGGACACGTGCTCGTTTCCTGGGTATATGTCCTTTTCTTCTCGTCGGCGCAAGCCTTGCGCGGACCTTGCTAGGCCTGCAGGATCAGACGTGGCCTGGCCGCTATGAAAACCTTCATGCCAGGAAACGGGCACTACTCGCCAGATGGAGCATGCAATGCGGATCGGCACTATGGTCGCTGAACCCAGTAGCCCGGACGCCCTGACAAAGCTCACCGAGCAGCTTCGGGCCGCTGCCGACGACGGTTTTGCATCGGCGTGGATGTCGAACATCTTCGGCCTGGAGGCGCTGATCTCGCTCGCGGTCGCTGGCAGCGCTGTGCCGGGCATCGAGCTTGGCACCGCGGTCATCCCGACCTATCCCCGGCACCCGGCTGTGCTCGCGCAGCAGGCGCTCACCGCTGATCTTGCCCTCGGCGGCAGGCTGACGCTGGGCATCGGGCTCTCGCACCAGATCGTCATCCAGGACATGTACGGCTACAACTTCGACCGTCCGGCCCGGCACATGCGCGAGTACCTCGCGGTCCTCCAGCCGCTGCTGGCGGGGGAAAATGTCGCCTTTGAAGGCGAGACGATGCAGGCGCGGATCGGGCTTTCAGTGCCCCGTTCCGATCGGAAGGTGCCCTTGCTCCTGGCCGCGCTCGCGCCGCAGATGCTGAAGCTGGCTGGCAGTGTGGCCGACGGAACGGTGCTATGGATGACCGGGCCGGTAACCGTGCGCGACTACGTGGTCCCGTCGATCAAGACGGCTGCTGCCGACGCCAGCCGGCCGGCCCCGCGGGTGGTGTGCGCGCTGCCGGTGTGCGTGACTGACGACCCGGCGGAGGCACGCGCGGACGCGGAGAAGGCCTTCGCGATCTACGGCCAGCTGCCGTCCTACCGGGCGATGCTGGACAAGGAAGGCGCTGCGGGACCGGGCGACGTCACGATCGTCGGCACCGAGGATTCGGTAGCCGGGCAGATCAGCGCGCTCGCCGACGCCGGGGTCACCGATTTCGTCGCGGCTGAGTACGCGCGCGGAGCTGACGGGCCGCGGACCAGGGCGCTCCTGCGCACGCTCGCTGGCCAGCACAATCGACGGTCCAGCGGGTGATCGCACGGGCGGGTGATCGCACCGGCGGGTGCGTGCGCAGCGGGGTGACGGCACAGCTCGTGACCGATGGCGTCAGCCCGGCCTGAACTCGTCCGCTCGGGCGGTCAGTGTCTCGAGCAGACCCGGCAAGACGAGTTCCTCGCTGATGCCGCGACCGGTCAGCCGCATCGCCTCGGCAAGCCGGGGATCCCAGGGGCTTGGCTCTGGCCGGCCCTTGAGCGGGAACGCGCCGCCCGGCGGACGGGTGGCGCTCAGCGCCGCGCGGTAGTCGGTGGCCGACATCAGCCATGGCCGCGCCTGCAGCCGCCGGATCGCGGTCGCTGTCCCGCGCAGACCCGGCCAGCTGAACTCGCCGTGCCAGTGCAGCGCCGATCCGCTGCCGACCGCGGCCTGCAGCAACCGGGCGCACGCGACCGACGGTTCGCCTTCGGTGCAGACCAGCGCGGGGCATCGGGTGCCGAGCTGCTCCGCGGCTGCCCGGACCAGGGCCGAGCTGGCGCAGACATAGATCTCAAGTGCCCACGGCAGCACGGTTACCGCTGCGAGCTGACGAAGCGTCAGCCGGAACGGCTCACCCGCATCGGCCGCCTCCGTCAGCCAGCGGCCGACGGGGTCTCCTGCCGCTCGCACGTTCAGCACTAGCACCTGGCTCGCCAGGTCATCCGCCACGACACCAGCGGCGCTCCACAACGCCTGCTCGGCGTCCCGGCCGGCCGGCGCCTGAACTCCCTCGCGGGCCGCCAGGGCACGCAGCACCAGGCCGGCCAGCGGGCCCTCGGCAAGCGCCCGCTCGTCATCTGTCGCTTCGGCGGCCAGGTCTGACAGCACGGTGCTGGCTCCGTCGGCGGAGTTCGGCAGCAGTTCCAGGACAGCACTCGCCTGGCCAATGACGTCCGCATGACCTTGCCGGATCAGCCTGGTGACGGTGCCGTCGCGGCTGATGGAGTCCAGCCAATCGCGGTACCAGGACAGCTGCGATAGACAGCTGGAACGGGCCGGGTTGAGCGCATCGCTCCAGCGCTGCAAGTCAGCTGCGCGCTCGGCGGCAAGGTTACGGACCGGGCCGCCGATGACCTCGACCGCCGCGACCAGGTTCGGCGCGGCGGCGGCCCGCCAGAGCTGCTCGGCGACTTCTGGCAGCGGCACGCTCAGCGAAGTGCCCCGGCCGGCGGTGCGGCCAAGCAGCCTGGCAGCTGCCCGTCGCTGCGCCGGGGTGGCGCCGAGAAGGCTGAGAGTGCCGTCGATGGGCTCGCCGCGTTCGAGCCTGGTCCGGATCCGGGAAACAACCCAGGCAAGCTCCGGCGTACCCAGCATGCGAAGCACTTTGGCCTGATCTACGGCCATCTGACGCGCTGGTACCGAGATGCCCACTCCCGGAATGGTAGCCATCCCGCGCTGATGCGCGGAAGGCATCGGAGAACCTGATCATGGCGGTCAACCCGATTCGGGCTCGCCGCGCTGATCCTTCCAGCGGTACAGGTCGCGTAGCAGCGAAATCTCCGCGCCGTGATGCAGGACCTCGCGGTGGATGTGCAGCACCAGGCCGGCCATCGAGGACTCGGCGAACGGCCCCTCGGCCGGACCGACCGGGTGGGCCAGCCCGGACGCGCCAAGACTGCGCACGCCTTTGATCCAGGCGGCGTGCTGCTCGTCCACCTGTCGCAATGCCTCCGCCGCGGTGCCCGCGTACTCCCAGGTCGCCCAGTCCACCGGCGGCCCGCCGAAGTGCGAGGCGATGCGCGAGCCGAAGCACCCGGCGGTGATGTGCGCGAGCCGCCAGGCGATCGTAGTCACTGGCTCCGGCTGCGGCGCTGGCATAGCGAAGTCGATGACCAGATCGCCCGGCCCCATAGCCAGCGGCGTCGTCGCCTCGGCGCGGCGGCGGATGCTCCAGCAGCCGGGAACGGGCTCCCAGAAGTATTCAGCATCGGTCAGCCCGTCCAGCCGCGGCCGGAGCTGATTCTCCCAGTGCCACTCGAGTTGCTCGACCAGCTCGCTGTTCCAGTCCAGGTCTATGTAGCGCTCGGTTTCCATGGCCTGACGGTATCGGCCGTTGCGGTCAAGAACTGTCCTCGATTGCTGTCAGACTGGGATTCGTGCTGGAAACGTCAGCCCGGCTGCTGCGCTTGCTATCCGTGCTGCAGGCCCGGCCCGAGTGGTCCGGAGCAGACCTGGCCGCGCGTCTGGAGATCACCCCGCGGACACTGCGGCGGGACGTCGCCAAGCTGCGCAGCCTTGGTTACCCCGTAGCTGCGACGCCGGGCGTGGCCGGCGGCTACCGGCTCGGCGCAGGAGCAGCGCTGCCGCCGTTGCTGCTCGACGACGACGAGGCAGTAGCAGTCGCGCTTAGCCTGCGGTCCGCAGCGACGCATTCAGTGACCGGCGTCGGCGAAGCGTCCGTTCGCGCGCTGGCGAAGCTTGACCAGGTACTGCCGGCCCGGCTGCGTGAGCGGGCCGCTGCGATCAGCCAGGTCACCGTCCCGCTTGCCGGACCGGGGCCAACAGTCCCCGCGGAGACTCTGGTGGTGGTCGCACAGGCCTGCCGCCGCCGCGAGCGCATCGAATTCAGCTATCGCAATCACGATGGCGTGCTGTCCGCGCGGCAGGCTGAGCCGCACCGGCTGGTGCAGGCCGGTTACCGCTGGTATCTGGTCGCTCGTGATCTAGCGCGAGCAGAATGGCGGACGTTCCGCGCAGACCGGATCCAGGACCCGCGGCCCACCGGTATCCGGTTCGTGCCGCTGGATCCGCCGGATGCAGCCGCGTTCGTCGCGCAGGCTGTGACAACTGCGCCGTACCGGTACCAGGCCCGGATCCTGCTGCATGCGCCAGTCGCGACTGTCGCGGAAATAGTGCCGCCGAATGCCGGCGTGCTGGAGGCGGCGGGACCGAGCAGTTGCCTGCTCACTAGCGGATCAGATTCGCTCGATGCGATCGCCTTTCACATCGTGATGATGGGCTTGCGCTTCACCGTGCTTGAGCCGCCCGAGCTGGTCGGGCGGATGCGCTCGCTCGCGAGCCGGCTCAGCGAGGCAGTCGAGTCCGCCGCTAGCCGGCCTGTCTCGTGAGTGCCGCCTAGTGGGCCAGAGAACCCAGCAGACCGGCATCCACCGTCCACGGAAGCGGTTACAGCCCTTTCTTAACCGTGATCCGGCCCGACTTCGCGGCGCGGCTGAGTTCCGCGTAATCCCGCTCGTTCTGATTCGCGTAGCTCGCGGCGAAATCAGCGATCGCTTCGTCGAAGACCGCGGAGGAGCCGAGGTAGCCGGCGATCGCGAACCGGTCGCCGGTCCTGGCGTGTGCTCGGGCCAGCGTCCAGCCGCAGTAGCCGACCCACCGGCGCAGCCAGCTAGCTGAAACTCCGGCGAGGTCCGCCGACAGTTTCCAGTCGCGCAACTGCCGCAGGTAATAATCGCGGCGGCGGCCGTCGTGTCCGGCCGCTGCACGCACCCAGCCGAGGAAGACGTCCGGTGCGGCTTGCGTCAGTCGCTGCCCGACCACCACGCGCTGGGCCTGGTTGTCGTACTGGCTAGGACCAGCGAACTCGCTGAGTACCGATCGCTCGGCTTCCTTGACCTGAAGGAACAGCGGATCGCCGCCGTCGCTGCCCAGCATCAGCAAGATCCAGCACCGGGTTCCGACGCTGGCCACCCCGACGACCTTTCTGGCCAGCGTGCCAAGCTCGTACCTGGCCAGCAGCTGTGCGCTGTCCTCAGGCAGGCTCCGCCGGTAGGCGGTGAGCAGGTCGCAGATATCCGGTTCGAGGTCGTCCGTGCTGCCTTCGCTGGCCGGTGCATCGCCAACGGGGACTATCAGCGGCGGATCAGCGACAATCTGACGGCGGCCGTCCACCACTGCCGTCAGCTTCGCCAGAGCCTGCAGACTGTCCCTGGTGCGGGCTCTGATCATGCCGTGGCCTGCGGCCTTGGCCAGGCTGCCGGTCCGGGCGGTCTTGAGCTCTGACCGGATGCCGTCGAGGTCAAGCCGCGCGTACGAGACGTCTAGCGCAGTCATGCGCGCGAAGGCCAGCATGGCTTGCCGGTAGCGGCAGATAGCGGCGAGCACGAGCTTTCTGCGCTGCTTAGGGGCGAACCCGTTCTCCCGGCCGACGATTTCGACGCTGGCGGCAAGCCGCTTCACGTCCCACTCCCAGGGGGCAGGCAGCGTCTCGTCGAAGTCGTTGCTGTCGAAAACACCCCGGCGCTCGCCGGAGCCGAAGACACCGAAGTTCGCCAGGTGGGCGTCACCGCAGGCCTGGACGGTCAGGCCAGTGGCCGGCGTGCCAGCCAGGTCACCGGCCATCGGCAGCGCGGCGCCGCGGAAGTACGCGAATTGCGATACCAGCATCCGGCCGTAGCGGACCGGGACCAGGTCAGGCAGGCGCGTGCGCCCCTGCATTTCCAGCAGCTCTACCGGATCGGGGCGGTCGAATGGAAGCTCCAGGGCGGCGTGGCCCTCGCGTGGCACCACTCCCCTGATGGCCTTGCCGAAGCTCGCTCGCTGCGCCGGAGCCGCCAGGCTCCCTGCCGCCGGCCAGTCGGCCGGGCTCGCGCGGGATGCAGCCGGACTGCTCGGCCGGCCAGCGTGGTCTTCACGGCGGACATCACAGCCGTCCTTCCGCCCGGTTGTGAACACGTCCGTACCCGAGGCGTTCCGATCCGCGACCACCCGTGGCGGGTGAATCTGGGCGGCTGCTCAGCTCACGGCTAGCTTGCCCAGCTTGCTGAGCTGGCTGAGCTTGCTGAGCGGCTCCGGTGAGCTCAGCAGAACCCAGAACGGCTTGCTGCCGCGGTACCGCAACTCGATCTGCTGGTAGTGCTTGTAGTGCTGGATAAAGGCTCTGGCTTCGCCAGTCCAGATGTCGTCAGTGACCAGCGCTTGCGTCTGAGGCACCACGTTGCGGCGGAATTGCCACAGATAGCGGTTGTTTTGCTGCTTCGTGAAGACCATCGTGTGCTGGTCGAGCGGGAACGGCGCTGGCCGGAGATCAGCGAGGAAGTAGAAGATCCCCGGATAGCCGGACTGGAAGTCGTCGACGTAGGTCGCCCGGTTGCCGATGATCGCGTGAATCTGGTTAGCCAGCGCGATGAAGCTGCTCATGGGCTCGCTGAAACGCTGGCAGCAAGCCACCCGGTCGGAGACGCCGGGTCCCACCCGCTGGGCCGCCAGGGTCGGCGGGGTCGGCGGGTCCTGCTCCGCCGCCAGCTGTTGCCGGTCGAGCATCGGCGCTTCAGCCTGAGCGCCGATCGTGGAGAACTTGTACGACTGGAACGGGAGCAGCAGGAACGACGCAGCGAACAGCACCACGCCCGCCAGCGCGAGGACCGGCCACCGCCGTATGCCGAGCTGCCGCGGCAGCACGGTCGCCACGGTGACCACCAGGAACGGCACCGCCAGCAGCGTTCCGGTCAGATGATCAGCATCCGCGCGCAGCATCGCGCCCTGATACAGCAAGATCGACGTCACCAGCAGCGAGACCAGCATGACCCGGTCCGCCGACCAGCCCAGCGCGATCTGGAATGGCCCGAACTTGAGCACTGCCAGCAGGGCGAGCGCAGCCAGCACGAACGGCAGGACGTAATACATGTGCGCCCACGGCGCCGAGATCGCGATCTGTGCCGGGACTGGCGGTTGCCCGGCCCGCGGCCAGCCGTACGGAGTGTTGCTGTACCCCTCGGCCACCGCCCTAGTGATCATGAAGTACAGGTAGAAGAACCGGCTAAGCACGCCCTTAGAAGCATAGAAGGCGACCACCGGCGCCCAGCTGACCACGAACCCGCCGAGCACGGCCAGCAGCGATGTCAGCACCGACCGCACCGAAGCGCTGCCGCTCAGCAGTAGCAGCGCGCACAGAACGACCGCGCCGACCGCGCCGGCGGCCAGGTTCTCCTGCGCGACGTACGACAGCAGTCCCCAGATCAGGCCGAGCACGAAGGCAGAGATCAACCCGCGCCAGGCCGGGGCCCGGCGGATCGCGGCCGGCAGCAACAGCAGCAGCGCGACCGCGCCCGCGTAGCGCAGCGGATTAGCCCATCCGAAGAACCCGGTATAGGCGTCGCGCGGCACGAACGACATCAGCTGCAGCGCCGGGTAGATCAGCGCCGACATCAGCGCCGCAATCAGTCCGCGGAAATACCCGAGCGCGAGGAAGAACACCACGAACAACAGCGATGCGCCGACCCATTCGAACATCGCCCACGACTCGCGGAAACCGACCACCGAGAACGTTGCGAAATGCCGCATGTACTCGTAGGAGAACCATTGCGAGCCAGGGCCATACTGAATCGCAGCCGGCCCGATGTAGGGCACCGCGCCCTTGTAGATGGCCTGGAGGCCGCCGAGGTAAAGATCCTCCTGGTAGCCGAGCGAGACCGAGCCTGATGTCCGGTTCAGGTACCACGGCGGCCCGTAGAAGTAATAGGCCAGCCCGAGCGCCGTAAGCAGCCCAGCCGTGACCCGGATGACGGCCGCACCGGGAAAGCGGCGGCGGGCCCTGTCAATCGCCTCGACAGCGGTCGCAGCAGCCCCGGTCACCGTAGCAGCGGTCGTGGCGCCAGCGGGCGAGTCGGCAGCGGCCGGGACCTCGCCCACGTCAGCGTCGCCCGCCTCTGTGTCTCCCGCCCCCGTGCTTGCGACTGCCGAACTGCCGGCCACTGTGCTCTCGGCCACTGTGCTCTCGGCCACGGTGCTCTCGGCCACAGTGCTCTCGGCCGCATTGCTCGCAGCCCCCGTGCTTCCGACTGCTGTGCTCGGGACTGCTGTGCTAGCGGCCCCCGTGTTTGCGACCGCTGTAGCCCAGCGGCCTTGCACGGTACCGGGCCGACGGTACGGTGCCAGCTCGCGCAGCCAGGATCCCCAGCTGGCCGGATGCGTCCGGCCGGCCTCAAGTACCCGCGCGGCCCCGACCAGCAGGACCATCGGCGCCAGCGCGCCGATCAGGTACGCCGCGACCAGCCAGCGTTTGTCCTGGTAACCGAAGGCGATCCAGACCTGCGTGCTCGGCAGCGTGGACTCGCCGCGGTAGTCCGCGATCACGTCGACCAACGGGAACCAGACAGTGAGCGCCAGCCAGATCGCGGCGCGCTGCTGCGGCGCCACCAGCCGGTCCACCACAGCCGCCCGGATCCTGGCCGGGACCAGTACGGTCGCCAGCGTCAGCACACCCACGACGCCCAGCGCGACCAGGCCGATAGTGATGATGTCTCGCTGCGGCCGAGGCAGCGGGCCGACCGGTCTGACCTGCAGCGCGATCATGATCGCCAGGCCAGCGGTCACGGCTAGCGACACTAGCGCCGCCTGGAAGAACGGCCGCGGGCCGACGTCGACGATGCGCAGCATCCGGGCAAGCAACACCCGCGCCGGGGTTCCGGGCGCTGGTGCTGGGGGCGGCTCCTCGACGATCACCGTACGCTCGCCGGGTTGACTCATACGTACTCTGCCTGCTCCGCGTCTTTCCTGGCCGGGCCGGCGACGAGAACGGACCGCCAGTACCCGGCCGAGAAGCCGGATCTGCTTACCGGCAATGGGCTCAGTGCGAACGGGGTCACCCGGCGCACGCGAACAATGTAGCCGTCCGGCCGCAGTAGTCCTGCCATGCTTAGCGGGCCGGCGTCAACCGCCTGACCAGCTTCGCAACGCCCTGACGTCACCCGGCTACCTCTCGTTGCGGCGCTAACCCATGGCTGATCGTTGCGGGTTATGCCGAAACAGCTTGGAAATCCGACGTTTCATGAGTAAGTACCCGCGAGATGATACAACCGCCACGCACCAGTCACCGGCCTGCTGATCAAGTCGTAACCAGCCGCAGAAGCCCAGTTGACGAAATGGTAACGACGCGAAGGCGTAACGCGACGGAGTCAGTCAACTACTCCACGTGATTCTTTACGCGAGATAGTCCGGCAGCCATTGCCAGCCTAGGAGAGCCCGCACGCCTTATGGATCTCCGCCTTACTAGCCAGCTTCACCCGGGCGCCGCGACCAAGCCGGGCGGCGAGTTCCTTCTCCGCCTCCTCGATCTTCAGCCAGTCCGCATAACTCACGTGCCGGTGGCTGCGCTGCGAAAACAGATGGTGCAATGGCGAGGCCCCCGGCGTGCCGGGCTGCGCGGCCGCGGGCATCCGGAGCAGGCCGGCCCGGGGAAGCTGCACGTCATCGGGGCCTGGCCCGCCGGCCAGGTCGGCCAGCAGGGACCTGACAGTCTCCGCCGCGTCAGACTTGTTGGTGCCGATCACCCCGGTCGGGCCCCGCTTCAGCCAGCCGGCCACGTATTCGCTCGGCAGCGGCTGCCCGTCAGGACCGAGGACGCGGCCAGCCTCGTTCGGGACCGTCGAGGACCGCTCGTCGAACGGCACGCCGGCCAGCGGGACGCTCTGATACCCCACCGAGCGCAGCACCATCTGGACGTCCAGAGTTTCCAGCTCACCCGTCCCGATGAGTTTCCCCGATTCATCGAGTCGGGTGCGCTCGAGAGTCAGCCCGGCTACGTCGTTTCCTCCCAGAATTTCGACAGGCCGGAGCCAGAACCGGACGGTCAGCCTGCGGCCGGCGCTGGCCGGCGTCCTGCCTGCCCAGTCGGAGATCACCGTGTAGTTACCGCGGACGTGCCGGTCTGCCTCGGCCAGCTTGCGGCTCTCGCCGGTCGGATCGAAGGCATCCAGGTCAGCCTCCCCTGGGCCGACTACTATGTCGACGCCGTCAAGTTCACCCAGCTCACGCAGCTCCTTAGTGGTGAACTTGGCCTGCGCCGGGCCGCGGCGACCAATCATGTGCACTTCGCGCACCTTGCTGGCGGTCAGCGCGTCGAGAACCGGCTGGGAGACGTCCGTCTCGCGTAGCTCGGCAGGGTTGCGGACCAGGATGCGGGCGACGTCTACGGCCACGTTCCCGACCCCGATCACTGCGACCGACTCGGCGTCCAGACTGAAGACGGCCGGATCGACGTCCGGATGGCCGCAGTACCAGTTGACGAAGTCGGTAGCCGCCACGCTACCCGGCAGATCCTCTCCCGGAATGCCGAGATGCCGGTCGCGCATGGCACCGGTGGCGTAGACCACACCGTCGTAACTGGCGAGCAGATCATCGCGGGTCACGTCGTCACCGAGATGAACGCCACCGATAAAGTCGACGCCATCATGTTCGAGGACGTTGCGCAGGTACTCGGCAATCGACTTGATCGACTTATGGTCCGGCGCCACTCCGTAACGGACCAGCCCGTACGGAGTTGGGAGCCGGTCGATCACGTCAACCCGGATCTCGCATGGCGGGTCGAGGGCCGCGGCTTGCTTGATCAACGCCTCGGCCGTGTACAGGCCCGCCGGGCCGGAGCCGACGACTGCTACCTGAAGAGTCCGCATGCCACTAGATTCTGCCTTGTCGCTGCTACCTAGCGTGCCAACAAGCCCCTCATGCCCGCGATGACGAGCTTCCTGGCTGAAGTCCGGGGACTGTTCGTGCTTGATCCGGCTGGCAAGCACGGACCCCTGCCGCCGGTCCTGCTGAGCATGACGGTCGTAACCGGGCTGGTCGACGCCTTCAGCTACCTGACTTTGGGTCATGTCTTTGTTGCAAATATGACCGGAAACGTGGTTTTTCTCGGCTTCGCGCTTGCCGGGGCGCCCGGATTCTCGATCGCAGCGTCGCTGACTGCCCTCGCGGCTTTCGCCGCCGGCGCGTTCGGCGGCGGACGCCTCGCGGCACGGTACGCCCATCACCGCGGCCGGCTGCACAGTTCGGCCGCAGCCTGCCAGGCGGCGTTCCTGGCGGCCTCGGTCGTGCTCGCCGCCGTCAGCGGCAACCCGGTAACGGCCGGCTTCCGCTACCCGCTCATCGTTGCGCTCGGCGTCTCGATGGGCATCCAGAACGCCGCGGCGCGCAAGATAGCGATACCCGATCTGACCACTACGGTGCTGACTCTGACAATCACCGGGATCGCCGCGGACAGCTCGGCGGCAGGCGGCAGCGGTTCGCATGCGGGGCGCCGCCTGGTCGCGATAGCCGCCATGCTGGCTGGCGCGCTCGTCGGCGCCGCGCTCGTGCTGACCGGCCAGATCTTCTATCCGCTGCTGATAGCCCTGGTCATCGTGCTGGCCGGGGCAGCTACGACCTACCGGCTCGGGCAGCAGGAACCTGGCTGGGTCAGGGCGGGCACAGCGTGAGCGTGGCCGGCCGACGTGCCGGAACGGTCCATCGCCGGGCGCTGGCGGCCGCTCCGCTAGCGTGACTTCCATGCACGAGGAGCGAGCACCGGACGGCCTCAGCGGGCGGGTCGCTCTGGTCACCGGCGGCAGCGGCGGAATCGGGCAGGCAATCGCGCTAGCGCTGGCCGGCGCCGGCGTGAGCGTGGCCATCGGCTACGGCGCCAGCGACGCGGCGGCCCAGCAACTGTCCGGTCAGATCACCGCGGCTGGTGGCCGCGCCGCGGCGCTCAGCGCCGACCTCACGTACGCAGCCGAGGTAGTGCGGCTGACTGAGGACACCGAGCACGTATTCGGCCCGGTGGACATTCTGGTCAGCAACGCCGGGGCCGGGCAGCGACGGCAGCTCGAGAGCATCGAGGTCGAGGAGTTCGACGAGACCATAGCCGTCAACCTGCGTGCCCCCTTCCTCCTTGCTCAGCGACTAGTACCGCCGATGGCCGAGCGCGGCTTCGGCCGGGTGCTGTTCGTCTCCTCAGTCGCCGCCTTCACCGGCGGGATCGTCGGGCCGCACTATGCGGCTTCCAAGGCGGGCTTGCACGGGCTGACGCACTCGCTCGCCGCACGGTTCGCCGCCGCGGGCGTCACCGTCAACGCGATCGCGCCAGCCCTGATCAGCGACACCGGCATGGTGCCTGGCGACCAGGAGCAGTTGCGGCGGCAAGTGCCGGTCGGCCGGCTGGGGCGACCCGCCGAGGTCGCTGACCTTGCGCTGGCGGTGCTGCGCAATCCATATCTCACGAACCAGGTCATCTCGCTCGACGGCGGCATTTACCCCCGGTAGGCGCTCGGCGTCTGCAGGCGCAGGGCAGCCAGGACCGAGAGAGCTTCCGGCCCAGAGTACGTAAGTGCTTGGCAAAATGGCCATTACGGCCGGGTATCCAGTGAGGCGAAGCAGGATAGCCCGCAGGCTAACGGGAAATAGGACCCGAGATTGGGGGGAAATCCAAGGCTCACACGGGGGAATGCATGTATCACAAGCTCGACGTCCTGGCCGACAAAGGCTACGTAGTACTACGTGACCGGCAAGGACCCACAATTGCGCCGGCTGAATGGGAGTCCTTGGAGTACATGGACTGGAAGAGCGGCGGCGACACTAACTTCGCGCCGCTTGCCTCAGCTACCGGCGAGATGGATTGCCGCGGCTTCTGGGATCACGGCAAGGCCGACAAAGGCGGGATCTGGACCACGAACCGGCAGCTCGCGCCGAGCCTGGCTGGATACGTCGAGGAGATCGGCGGAAACTACGGACGCGTCCGCGTCATCAAGCTCAACCCCAGCGACGAGGCGACCGCCCTGCGCCAGCTGCACATGGACGACAACAACCGGCTGAACCCCGATGGCACTGGGTGGGTGGTCCGGTCCTGGCTGGAGCTCGACGACATGGCCGGCGAGTCCATGTTCATACTGCGCGAGGACAAGAACGACCCGTCCACCGAGACGCGGATCAGGCTGCATCCCGGCATGCAGCTGGTCATCGACACCGAGCGGCTGTACCACGTGGTCTGGCACCCTGGCCCGCGGCCACGGTACGCGCTGATCACGTCGTGGGAGAGCGACAAGGTAATCGACGGCTGGATCGAGCGCGAGCAGCTTGGCCGGCGCCAGCTCGCAGGAGCCCGCCGCTAACCAGTCCGGACGCGGCCCAGCCCGGTACCTGGCTGGCGAAGCTAAGTCGGGGCAGGGCCGCGCCCGGCAGGCCTCCCGGCGCCGGCCGCGTCGCCCTGCTCAGGAGCGTCTGCAATCTGCAGCCGCGGTCGTGTTTCGGGAGGTGTCATGACAGTGCCCTCAACCAGGGCCTCAGCTAGCAGGTCTCGCCTGGGCGCAGGCGCGGCGGCTCGCCGGGCCCTGGCGGTGTCGGCGGGCAAGGCGGTCAGGGGCGGCACGCGCCGGCTTAGCCAGGGGAACGGCACGACCGCGCCCGGCATCGTGACGCTGGCCATCGATCCCGGCGCGCTGGCCGGACTGCTCGCCGAGATTCCGCGCGGCGCGGTGCTCGTCACTGGCTCGAACGGCAAAGGCACGACGTGCCGGATGCTGGCTCAGGTCATGCGCGCGTCTGGGTTGCATCCCGTAGTCAACGCCGAAGGCGCGAACCAGCGAGCCGGCCTTGCCACGACAATGGTCGCGCGGGCGGAGGTAACCGGCCACCTGACACCGGATTCCCTGGCGATCGGGCTGTTCGAGGTGGACGAGGGCTCGTTCCCGGAGATCTTGCCGCAGGTCAGCCGACCGAAGGCGGTCGTCTTCACGAACATCTTCCGGGACCAGCTCGATCGCTACCTGGAGCCCGCCTACGTCAAGGCGCTTGTCGAGCGGGCCATGCGGGACCTGCCTGCAGATACCGCGCTGGTACTCAACGCCGACGATCCGCGGGTCGCCCTGGTGGCAGCGGACCTGAGCAACCCCAGGTGGTACTTCGGGATCGAGGACCCTGAGCTGTCCAGAAGCGGAGCCGATCCGACGTCAGACTTCCCGCGGTGCCCGCGCTGCGATGGCGAACTGACCTATACCTGCGTTTATTACGCCCACCTGGGTCACTGGGCGTGCGGCAACTGCGGCACAGCCAGGCCGCAGCCGCAGGTCCGCCTCACCAAGGCAGACCTGACCGGGCCAGCCTCCGCGCACCTGCAGGTGGTCACGCCAACGACAGAGACAATGCTGGATATCCCGCTGCCAGGCCTGTACAACGCATACAACGCGCTCGCCGCGGCGGCTGCGGCCAGCGCGTGCCAGTTGCCCGACCGATCGCTTCCCGCGATGGAGAAGATCACGGCTGGCTTCTTCCGGATGGAGAAAGTGCGGATCGCTGGACACGACGTCTGCCTGGCGCTGGCGAAGAACGCGAACAGCTACACCGAAGTGCTTCGCGCGCTGCTCGGGGACGGCCAGCCCAAGCGCATGCTGCTCGGCCTCAACGACCATCCCGGCAAGCAGCCCGACACATCCTGGATCTGGGATGTTGACTTCGCGCCGCTGGCCGGACTAATGCCGGCTCCCGTCCTGTCCGGAAATCGCGCGGTTGACCTGGCGGTCCGGCTCAAGTACGCCGGCTTTGCCGGCCGCGGGCACGAAACCGAGCTTGCCATCGAGCCCGATCCGGTGCGCGCGTTCCAGGCCGCGCTGGCCCGCGCTCCCGCTGGTGAGCCGATGTGGGTCGTCTCCACCTCGGTCGTCCTCTGGCAGATCCGCCGCTGGCTGGTGCAGCAGGGTTACGTCGACGAGTTGTGGCGCGAGGACGGCGGAACAGCCTGATGGCTGGCATGCGGATCACACTCGGCTACCTGTACCCGGACATCATGTCCACCTACGGAGACCGCGGCAACGTCGAGACAGTCCTGCGCCGGTGCGAGTGGCGCGACATCACAGTCGACGTCACCGAACTGCGACTGGGCGACCGGCTCGAGCCGGATACCCTCGACCTCATCATGATCGGCGGCGGTGGTGAGTCGCAGCAGCAACTTGTCGCGCGGGACCTCTGCAGGGTCAAGGGCGAGGGCATCAGGGATGCCGTCGCGCAGGGCGCTGCCGCGCTTGCCGTCGGCGGTGGCTACGAGCTTTTCGGCCGCTTCTGCCAGCCGGAGCGAGGCGCGGAACTCCCGGGCGTGGGATTGTTCAACTCCTGGACCATCCGGCAGAACGCCGTCCTGTCCGGTCATTACGGCTCGATCTCCGACGCGCGCGCCGACCGGGCGATTGGCGAACTGGTCGTCCGGTGGCGAGACACGTTGCTGGTCGGCTTTGAGAACCACGGCGGTGGCACCTACCTCGCCAAGACGGCGCAGCCGCTCGGCCAGGTGCTCAGCGGGCACGGCAACAACGGCGACAGCACCGAGGGCGTGATTCTCGGCAGCGCAGTGGGCACAAATCTGCGCGGCCCGTGCCTGCCGAAGAATCCCGCGCTGGCTGACTTCCTGATCGGCGCCGCCGTTCTGCGGCGCCACCAGGGCGCGGATCTTCCGGCGCTGGCTGACGACCTTGAGGAGGCCGCGCGCGTGGCTGCGATGCAGCGCGCTCAGCAGCGCGGCCGCATAAAGGCCCGGTCCGGCGCGGGTCGATGACGGCGGCGGAGCGCGAGAACGACGAGGCGACGCCGGGCCAAGAGATCACATCAGACGCGCAAGTCGCGTCAGACGCAGAAGTCGCGTCAGACACCAAGGTCGCGCCAGGTGCGCGCGGTCCCAGCCTGGCTCGCTCGAGCGGCGTCATGGCGCTCGGAACGATCGCCTCGCGATTCACCGGATTTCTGCGCACTGCCGTCCTGCTCTACGCGATCGGCACGCAGAACCTGGGCGATGCCTACAACGTCGCCAACAACCTGCCCAATGCCGTCTACAACCTGGCGCTCGGCGGAATTCTGACGAGTGTGGTCGTGCCTCTGCTGGTCAACGCGGCGAAGAAGAACCATGACGGCGGCGAGGCCTATGACCAGCGGATCTTTACTCTCGGAGTGATCGCGCTCGGCGGCATTACCGTCATCGCGACGGCAGCCGCGGTCCCGATCACGGCCATTTACGGCCATGGCATGCCGAACGCGGCCACTTATCACCTGACGGTGATCTTCACCTACTTCTTCATGCCGCAGATCTTCTTCTACGGCGTGAGCTCGCTAGCGAGCGCGATCCTGAACGCGCGCGGCAGCTTCGCATCGCCGATGTGGACGCCGGCGGTCAACAACGTCGTCGTCATTCTCGCGGGTGTCGCGCTGATCGCCGTGGCGGGGACCAACCGCACCCCGCAGGACATCTCGGCTGGAGAGATCCAGCTACTCGGCATCGGGACGACACTCGGTATCGTGCTGCAAACCCTGGCGCTGTGGCCGTCGATGCGCCGGGTCGGGTTCCGCTGGCGGCCCAGGTTTGACTACCGGCGTGCAGAGGTCGCCGAGATCGGCCGCATGAGCGGCTGGATGTTCGTTTACATCCTGGCGACCCAGCTCTCGTTCGTGACGACCACCATCGTGTCCAACGACGCAGGGGCGCGGGTTTGCAAGACCTGCGCGGGTGCCGGGTACGCGGCGTTCAGCAACGCCTGGCAGCTCTTCCAGCTCCCCTACGCGGTCGTCGGCGTCTCGGTGATCACGGCCATGTTGCCGAGAATGAGCGCGCACGCCGCCGGTGGCGCAAACCGCCTGCTCACCAGGGACTTCTCGATCGCGACCCGGCTGTCCTCGGTCATCATCGTGCCCGCGGCAATGATTCTGGCGGTCCTTGGCCCGTCGCTGGCACAGGGCATCTTCGGCCATGGCAGCACCTCCGCCGCCTCTGCTCGCTACCTCGGCGTCATCTTCGGCGTCTTCTGCCTGGGCCTGCTTCCCTACACCCTGTTCAATCTGCTGTTGCGGGCGTTCTACGCCATGCATGACAGCCGGACCCCGGCCCTCATCGGCATGGTGTCGATGGCGGTGCGGATTGTGCTGGGTTTCGCTGCGCTGCTCGTTCTGCCGCCCGCATATGTCGTCGCCGGCCTCGGCGTCGGATTCGGCGTATCGAGCCTGGTGATGGCAGTGTGGTTGTGGCGGATCTTGTCCAGGCGGGTGGGCGGCCTGGACACCAGCCGGATCAACAGGACTCTGCTGCGGATGCATATCGCGGCTATCCCCGGCATGATCTTCGCGATCGCAGTGTCTGTGATCATCGACCGGATCACCCCGGCCACCACTATCACGTCGCTAGCCATCGTCGCCATCGGCGGCAGTGGCGGGCTTTTGCTGTATCTGCTGGCTGCCCGGCTCCTCAAGGTCACCGAAGTCAGCGAGCTGATCCGATCGCTTCTCTTCCGCTTCCGCCTCGGCCGGTCCGGGCTGCTTCGCGACTGATATCAGCCAATGCGCTGGCTGTATTCCCTTTGCCGTTCCTTAGCACTGAGTCCGCATTGTCTTTAGCTGGCGCCGGGTATCAGAAATCCCGGATCAGCTGAAGCTGGCACGGATTTGCTGCGTAAATTGCCGCAGCCAGGTGAAGTAGGAACACTGCGTGAAATCTGCCCGACGCCGGACGTCGGCCACCACTATCGTGCGCGCTGTCGGCGGACTAGCAGTCCTTTCAGTCCTGTCCGGACTCCTCGTCAGCATCATGGCGCTCACGGTCACCGGGGTCGCGGGATTCGCCACCAAGAACGCGGCGGCAACCTTTGACAATTTGTCAGTGCCGACATTCGCGCAGCTACCGGCCCGATCCGAAATCCTCGACGCGCGCGGCAGGCTCATCGCTTATTACTACCCGAATCACATCTACCGAGTGCCTGTTGCGTACAGCCAGATCGCGCCGTCAATGCGCGACGCCATCGTCGCTATCGAAGACTCGCGCTTTTACCAGCACGGCGCGATCGACGTTCACGGCACACTGCGCGCGATCGTCGCTGACCTGATCGGTGGCCAGGTCCAGGGCGGTTCGACGCTGGCGCAGCAGTACGTCAAGAACGCCTTGCTGCTGACTGCCAGCGACAATGCCGAGCAGCAGGCGGCGATTGCCGACGATCTAGCCCGCAAGATCCGCGAACTCCGCATAGCCGTCAACGTCGAGCACCAGCTGACGCCCGACGAACTGCTGGCCGCTTACCTGAACGTCGCGTACTTCGCCAATGAGGCCTACGGCATCGAAGTAGCCGCCGAGCGTTACTTTGGCCGCACCGCAGCCAGCCTCACCCTGCCCGAGTCGGCAACGCTGGCGGGTCTGGTGCAAAACCCCGCCAAGTACAACCCGGTCGCCGAACCTGGTGCTGCAACCCAGCGCCGGAACGTCGTTCTCGGTCGGATGGCCCAGCTCGGCTACATCAGCAAGACCACCGCCGCGTCGGCGAGCCGGGCGCCGCTCGGCGTGCACTTCAGGCCGCAGACGCTGCTGCAGGGCTGCTCCAGCGCACAGCCGGCGTCGGCCGCCTGGTTCTGCGACTACGCGCTAGCTGAGCTGCGAACCAACCCGGCCTACAGCGCTGCCTGGCACGACCTGAACACCACCGGCGGGCTGAAGATTTACACGACGCTGAACCAGCAGGATCAGACGGCGGCGCAGAACGCAGTGAACTTCATGCTGCCGCCGCCGCCGTCGTCGTACAACCCGGGCCGGAACGCCGCAGCCGAAGTGCTCATCCAGCCCGGTACCGGCGCGGTTGAGGCAATCGCGGTGGACCGGCCATACGGCACCGGCAGCGGGCAGGACAGCATCGACTACGCCGTCGACGGCCCGCAGGACGGCGGCCTGGGCGTGCAGAGCGGATCGTCATCCAAGCTCTTCACGCTGATCACAGCGCTCAAGCACGGCATCCCGTTCGGCTATCACCTGACCGTCTCCTCGCCTGCCGTCGTCCGCCCGTTCCGCAACTGCGCCGGAAAGCCCGCCGGGTCGTTCCCGGTCGCTAACGCCGAGGGTGCCGGGCATGGCACCTACTCGCTCTACACCGCGACCACCGAGTCGATCAACGTGTTCTACGCCGACCTCGAGCAGCGCGTGGGCCTGTGCAACGTAGTCCGCACCGCGGTCAGCATGGGCGACCACCGGGCCGACGGAGGCCCGCTGCTGAAGCCGGCCGGGACACCCGGCACCGCCAGCTACCAGCCGCCTGCCGATGACGTGCCGTCGTTCACGCTCGGCTCAGTGGACGTCTCGCCAATGACGATGGCTGCTGCTTATGCCTCAGTCGCGGCTGGCGGCATCTACTGCCGGCCGGTCGCTATCACCCGGATACTCGCCGCTGGCTCCAGCCCCGGCCAGTTCAGCGAGCTCCCGGTCGCCTCCGCTGGCTGCCACCGGGTGTTCTCCGCCGCTGTGGCCGCAGCCGCCACCTACATCTTGCGCGGCGTGCTGACCACCGGCACCGCGAAAGGCGATGGCATCACCCGGACAGGTGTGCCGCAGGCCGGCAAGACCGGGACAGCCAACAGCTTCGACTTCGCCGCGTTCGGCGGCTATACGCCGAAGCTCGCCGGGTTCGTGTCGGAATTCAACCCGGCCGGGCCGGTCAGCCACCCGATGGTCGGCAACGCCTCCTGTTACCGCGCGGCGGGTGGCGGCAAGGACTGTCCGGGTTCGGTCTTCGGCGCCAACGCCGGCCAGATCTGGCAGCTCACGTTTTCCTCAGCCGACCTCGGCCAGCCGTTCGGTTCCTTCCTTCCGGTACCGCGCTCCAGCCTGTTCTTCCGGGCAGGGACGGGACAGCGCACGCAAGCAAAGGCCGCGCCGGCAAAAGCGGCACCACCTACACCGGGACCACCAAAACGGCGGCACCGGTATGGACACGGCCACTAACGGCGCCAGTCCGGCACCGCTTGCGCAGCAAGCTCAGGCGCGCTGGCCCTCGTCAGCCAGCGCCGGGGAACGGCGGGCAACTAGCTCGGTGATTCGCCGCGCCAGGTGCTGAGCGGTCAGGCCCTGCGCGTCCAGCAGCTGGGCACGCTCGCCGTGCTCAAGGAAGCTCTGGTCGAGACCGAAGGTCCGGACCGGCGTGTCCACGTCATTGTCACGAAGCATTCTGGCCACCGCGTCGCCGAACCCGCCGACCCTGCCGTTGTCCTCGACGGTCACCACCAGGCCGTATTGCCGTGCAGCGTCGGGCAGGGCCGCGTCCAGCGGCTTCACCCACCGGGGATCCAGCACGGTGACGCCGATTCCGTGGTCGGCTAGCCGGTCGGCCGCCTCGGCGCAGACACCTGCCATCGGGCCCGCGCCGAGCATCAGGACGTCCCGCGGGGCCGAATCGGCTGCCTGCCGGAGCACGTCCATCCCGCCGAGCTGCCCGACAGCGGGCACCTCCGGGACACTCAGGCGGCCGGGGAAGCGCAGGGCGGTCGGGCCGTCGTCGACGGCGACGGCCTCCCTGAGCAGCTCTGCGACCCTCAACCCGTCCCTGGGCACCGCGATCCGCATGCCTGGCACCAGCTGCAGGATGGAGCCGTCCCACATGCCGTGGTGGCTGGCGCCGTCCGGGCCGGTCACACCAGCCCGGTCCAGTACGAAAGTGACCGGGAGCCGGTGCAGCGCGACGTCCATCAGCACCTGATCGAAGGCCCGGTTCAGGAAGGTCGAGTAGACGGCGACCACCGGGTGCATGCCGCCCATCGCAAGGCCGGCGGCGCTAGTGACCGCGTGCTGCTCCGCGATGCCAACGTCGAAGACCCGGCCGGGATAAGCGCTGGCGAACTTCGCCAGGCCAGTCGGATGCAGCATCGCCGCGGTGATCGCTACGACGTCCGGACGCTCCGCGCCGATCTCGGTGAGCTCGTCACCGAAGATCTGCGTCCAGGGCCGGCCCGAAGCTGGCTTCCGGCCCGCCTTGCCGTTGCTAGCAGCCGCCTTGGCCGGGCTCGCGGCCGGGGCCGGCGACACCTGATGCAGGCAGTCCTCGTCGTTCTCCTCGGCAAGCGCGTAGCCGAAGCCCTTGCGGGTGATGACGTGCACCAGGACCGGGCCGCCGAAGTCACGGGCGCGACGCAGGGCATGCTCAATCGCGTACTCCTCGTGACCGTCGACCGGGCCGAGATATTTGAGGCCGAGGTCCTCGAACAGCACCTGCGGCTGCAGGACGTCCTTCAGGCCCTTCTTGATCCCGTGCAGCGTCTCGAACAACGGCGCGCCGACCAGCGGCGTGTGCGACAAGGACGTCTTGATGTAGTCGAGGACCTGTTCGTAGCGCTGCGACACCCGCACCGAGGCCAGGTGATCGGCAAGGCCGCCGATGGTCGGCTGGTAGGAACGGCCGTTGTCGTTGACGACGATGACGACGCGGCGGTCCTTGGCGGCAGCGATGTTGTTGAGCGCTTCCCAGGACATTCCGCCGGTCAGCGCGCCGTCCCCGATGACCGCCACCACGCTGCGGTGCGTTTCACCGCGTAGCTGATACGCCTTTGCCAGGCCATCGGCATAAGACAGGCTGGTCGACGCGTGCGAGTTCTCGACGAGATCGTGGTTCGATTCATCCCGATTTGGGTAGCCCGTGATGCCGTGGCGCTGGCGCAGCGTGCCGAACTCCGGATACCGGCCAGTCAGCAGCTTGTGGACATAAGACTGGTGGCCGGTGTCGAACAGGATCCGGTCGACCGGCGAGTCGAAGACCCGGTGCAGGGCGATCGTAAGCTCCACTACGCCAAGGTTCGGGCCGAGGTGACCGCCGTTCTTGGTGACGACCTTGATCAGGTGATCGCGGAGCTCCGCGGCTAGCTGGGGCAGTTCCTCGGCGCTGAGATCCTTGACGTCTCTCGGACTGCGGATGCGCTCCAGCAAGCTCACTAGCTCTGCTCCCTCGTGTGATCGGCCGCGACCCTGCTGCCCGGACGTTGGGGCGCTGCCGGCGGCCCGCCGCCCGTTGTTGCCAGTACCCGGGCCCATGTTGTCCATCTGCGAGTTGTCTAACCGCCCTATGTACCCGGCCGTGGCCAGCGGCTAGCCCGCGAGAGCGGCCCGGCGCCGGCACAAACCTGGCGTATTGGGAGACGATACAGCGTGAGTCTATTTTTCGCGCGATCCGGCCGGCGCACCGGACCCGGCCTGCCGCCGACGCCGCCTTCGCCCGGAAGTCGCGGTGTCGCGCCTGTCGCAGTCGTTCCGCGTGCCACGCGTGGCCCCTACAGTATGTCCCATGACTGGCGAAGTTTCCCCGCTGGACGGTCGTGCTGAGCCTCCGGCTCAGGCGGAGCTGCGAGCTTCGCACATGGACCGGGACCGGGTCGTTGAGATGCTCCGGGTCGCCGCGGGCGATGGCCGCCTGACGGCAGAGGAACTCGACGAGCGCCTGGAAGCCGCGCTGACGGCTCGGACCTACAGCGAACTCGCCGTCCTGACGACCGATCTGCCAGCGGCGCCGCTGCCGGCCGGCCTGGTGCAGGCAGCCGATCTAGCGCAGGGAGCCAAGCAGCTAGCCAAGATCGATTGCGGCAGCGGCGCCGCCCGGCGCGACGGCCAGTGGCTAGTGCCGCAGCGGATGGAGGTCAACGTCGCCAGCGGCAGCGTCAAGCTGGACCTGACAGAAGCCGTGATCTCCAGCCCGACGCTTCAGCTGGACATCGATGTGCACAGCGGCAGCCTGGTGCTCGTGACCCGGCCGGGGATCGTTGTGGACACCGATGACGTGGCGGTCCGCAGCGGCAGCGTTCGCGTCAAAACCCATCGCAGCCGGAATGTGCCAGTGATCCTGCGGGTTCAAGTCGCCGGCCAGGTAGCTAGCGGATCCTTCAAGGCTCGCCCGCCACGGCGGACCTTCCTGCAGTGGCTGCTTCGGCAGCCGCTGAAGTACGCCTGAGCCCGCGCTGCTGCTGCCGTGCTGCCGCCTGAGCAGCGGCTATCCCTGAGCCTCCGCTACCCCCGGAGAACGGACCCTCCGTCCTGCGCCTGGCAGGGTCAGTGCCCGGCCTGCCAGCCAGCCGGTGATCAGCTGCGCTATCCCTACCGCCAGCAAGACCACCGCGGGCAGCGCCCAGCCGCCGGTGACATCGTGCAGGAAGCCGATCGTCAGCGGGCCGGTGCTGGCGAGCAGGTAGCCGACACCCTGGGCGAACGCCGACAGCGAAGCCGCAGTTGCCGGGTCGGGAGCGCGGGCCATGGTGAAAAAGATCGCGAGCCCCAGGGTCGCGCCCTGACCGAGGCCGAGGAGGGCTATGAACCCGGGCGCGAGCGAGGCCGGCCCCAGCACCGCGCCAGCGATGCCCGCAGCCGTGGCAGCCACCGCAGCGACTGCAAGTTTCCGCTGGTCGGTCGCCCGGTGCGCAAGGACCGGGATAAGCAGGCAGGTCACGGCGTTGCCGAGATTCATCAGTGCGAGCAAATCCCCGGCATGAACCGCGCTGACGCCCCGGTCCCGGAACATGGTCGGGAACCAGGACAGCGTGGCGTAGTACGACAGGCTCTGCAGCCCCATGAAGAACGTCACCTGCCAGGCCAGCGCAGAGCGGCCCATGGCAAGGACGCCCGAGGGCCGCGCCGCGGCCTCCTCGGGCACGTCGGCTGCCACGCCCGCCTGCCCGGGCACTGCATCGGCCGGCACAGTCCGGTACCTCAACTGAGGCAGCCACAGCACGACTGCCAGCACCGCCGGGGCGGCCCACAAGCCGAGCGCGATCCGCACGGATGCGCTGCCCGCGCTCGTCCCGTCGCCGGCCGCATTGAACACGGGCACGGCCAGCGCCGAGGCCGCGATCGCACCGCCCGACAGCATCAGCAAGTACAGGCCGATGATCAGCCCGGCACGCTCCGGCATCCGGCGCTTGACCAGGCTGGGCAGCAGCACGTTCAGCAGTGCGATCGCCGCGCCGGCGACCACGGTGCCGGGAAACAGCAGTGCTGCCGGGCTGGCGCTCCGCAGCAGCAAGCCTGCTGTGAGCAGCACCACCGCCATGCCAAGGACCCGCTCTTCCCCGAACCAGCGGCTCAGCGGAGCGCCGGCACCGGAAAAGACGCCGAAACACAGCACCGGAACCGCAGCCAGCAGCGCCAGGGTCGCCGCCGAGAGGTGCAGCGCGGATTCCAGCTCGGGGAAGATCGGCGGGAGGCTGGTGATTGCCGCCCGCATGTTGATGCCGAGCAGGATCACGCCGGCGATGAGCAGCGCGGCACCCGGCCCAGACCGCAGCCGGCCAGCCGGCCCCAGCCTGCCAGCGCCCAGCCTGAACGGCCCCGGCCGGGCCGGCGCTGCTGGTTCCCTGCTCTTCACCCGCATCCTCCGTTCCCGCTTAAGGTTCGCATATCCGGCGGATGCGGCTGTCAGCGTGACCTGATAGCAAAGAACACATGACGCGCGCCGATATGCCGCCGGACCCGCTTCGGGCCGAGGCCGAGCACTGCCTGCGAGCCCTGGCCGGCCCGGATGCCCGGCTGCGCGACGACCAGTGGACGGCGATCCGTGCACTCGTCGAAGATCACGTCAGGGCGCTGGTCGTGCAGCGGACCGGCTGGGGGAAGTCCGCTGTCTACTTCACCGCGACAGCGTTGCTCCGGGCCCGTGGCGCCGGGCCATCAGTGATCATCTCGCCGCTCCTGGCACTGATGCGCAACCAGATCGAGGCGGCGGGCCGGGCAGGCATCCGGGCCCGCACCGTGAACTCAGCCAACGCGGAGGAGTGGGAGGACGTCTACACGGAGGTCGCCGCAGGCCAGGTTGACGTGCTGCTGGTCAGCCCGGAGCGGCTGAACAATCCCGGCTTCCGGGATCAGGTGCTGCCCAAGCTCACTGCGACGGCCGGCCTGCTCGTGGTAGACGAGGCGCACTGCATATCCGACTGGGGTCACGACTTCAGGCCCGACTACCGCCGGCTGCGCACGCTGCTGACGGAGCTTCCGCCCGGCGTGCCGGTCCTGGCGACCACGGCTACGGCCAACGCGCGGGTCAGCCATGACGTCGCCGAGCAGCTCGCGGCCGGATCCGACGGTGAGACCCTCGTGCTGCGCGGCCCGCTGGACCGCGACAGCCTGCGTCTGGCAGTCGTCACTCTGCCAGCCGCACAGCAGCGCCTCGGCTGGCTGACGTCCTACCTCGACCAGCTGCCCGGCTCCGGGATCATCTACACGCTCACCGTTGCTGCCGCGCAGGAGACTGCTGCCTTCCTGCGCGAGCGCGGGCACAACGTGCTGCCCTACACCGGCAAGGACGACCCGGCGGACCGGCTGGCAGCCGAGGACGCCCTGCTGGCGAACCAGGTCAAGGCGCTTGTCGCGACCAGCGCGCTGGGGATGGGCTTCGACAAGCCAGATCTTGGCTTTGTCATTCATCTGGGTGCACCGCAATCGGCTATCGCCTACTACCAGCAGGTCGGCAGCGCCGGCCGGGGTGTGGAGCGGGCCGAAGTGATCCTGCTGCCCGGGCGCGAAGACGCCGACATCTGGGCCTACTTCGGCTCGCTGGCCTTCCCGCCGGAGACGATTGTGCGCCGGACCCTGTCGGCGCTAGCCGCTGCCGGCCGGCCGCTGTCGACAGCGGCGCTGGAAACTCAGGTGGACCTGTCCCGCGGCCGGCTGGAGATGATGCTCAAGGTCCTGGACGTCGATGGCGCGGTGCGCCGGGTGTCCGGCGGCTGGGTCGCGACTGGCCAGGACTGGGCTTATGACGGCGAACGCTATGCCAGAGTCGCCGCCGAACGCGGCCGCGAACAGCAAGCGATGCTCGGGTACCTCGCCACCACCGGTTGCCGCATGGCCTACCTGCGCCGCGAGCTTGACGATCCGGGCGAGGCGGCATGCGGCCGCTGCGACAACTGCACGGGGCAGCCGTGGCCTGCCGAGGTACCCGAACCGGCCGCGGCGGCCGCGCGGGACCAGCTACTGCGGCCGGGCGCCGAGCTCCCGCCTCGCAAGATGTGGCCTACCGGCATGCGCGACCTCGGCATCGACGCGTCCGGCAAGATCAGCGAGGACCTCGCCGCGCAGCCCGGCCGGGCGCTGGGCCGCCTGACCGACCTGGGCTGGGGCCCTCGGCTACGGTCCCTGCTTGCGGCAGACGCACCGGACGCCGACGTTCCCGGCGACATGATTGCCGCGGTGGTCAAGGTGCTCGCCGCGTGGTCCTGGGACCAGCGGCCTGCCGCTGTGGTCAGCCTCCCGTCCCGCACCCGGCCTACGCTCGTCGGCAGCCTGGCCGGCCGGATCGCGGAGATCGGCCGGCTGCCCTATCTCGGGTCGCTCGAGTACGCGGCCGACAACCCGGCGCCACCGGCCGACGCTGGCCGCCAGCAGAACAGCGCACAGCGACTGCGTGCTGTCTGGCAGGCATTCGAGGTCCCTGCCAGCCTCCGCGGCGAGCTTGCCCGGCTGGCTCAGCCTGTGCTCCTCGTCGACGACATCGTCGACACGGGCTGGACCATGACCGTGGCCGCCATGGCGCTGCGGGAAGCCGGCGCGGTCGCCGTCCTGCCGCTAGCGCTGGCAACCGCTGCGACCTGACCGAGCCAGGGTCGGCACCCGGCCGCCGCTGCCATCGACGTTAAGTCGCCCTGGTGGCCGCGCGGCGCGAACGTCGGCCACGGAACCACAGCAGTCGTGCAACTCATGTCGCTAGAACCACAGCACTCGTGCGACTGCTGTGGCTCCCGCGTCGGGCTCCGCTCAACGACGACCCACGACCCAAGCGACGCCCAGGCCGAAAGCACATCGCGCCCGTGCGGCAGGCCGGGGTATCCTGATCGCGTGAGATCGTTCCGCAGCCTCCTTCTCAGCTGGCCGCACTGACGCAGTAAGTCAGCGCGGCCGCCTCTCATGCTCACGGTGAGGGGCTTTTTTATTTCCCGGATAAGGGCCACTCGAGAGGCAACGAAGCCATGAGCGAGCAAATGACGAAAGCAGCGCCAGGCGGGCAGTCGGCCGTGGCGGCGCAGGCGACGCCCGCACCGGTGCAGCGGGCTGCGGACAACGCCAGTGGGGACAACACCAGTGCAATGCCGCCGTTCCGGTACACGGCCGCGATCGCAGGCGAGATCGAACTGCGCTGGCAGGACCGGTGGGCTGCCGCCGGGACCTTCAACTCGCCTAACCCGTCCGGCCCGCTGGCCGCCGGATTCGTACCCGGCAGGCCGAAGTTCTACGTGCTGGACATGTTCCCTTACGCCAGCGGTACGGGAATCCACGTCGGACACCCGATCGGCTACATCGCGACTGACGTCTACGCCCGGTTCCTGCGGATGACCGGCCACCACGTGCTGCACGCCATGGGGTTCGACGCATTCGGGCTGCCTGGCCGAGCAGTTCGCGCTGAACACCGGCCAGCATCCGCAAGTCACTACCCGGCAGAACGTCGGCAACATGCGCCGTCAGCTGCGCCGTCTGGGCATGGGCTACGACACCCGGCGCAGCGTCGAGACCACCGATCCGGGCTTCTACCGCTGGACCCAGTGGATCTTCCTGCAGATATTCAACAGCTGGGTGGACGAGCGCACCGGCAAAGCCCGGCCGATCGAGGAGCTGACGGCAGAGTACGCCAGCGGGCAGCGGCCGGTTCCTGGCGGGCAGCGATGGGCCGACCTGCAGCCCGCGGAACAGCGGCAGCTGATCGACGCGCGCAGGCTGGCCTACATCGCGACCGAGCCGGTCAACTGGTGCCCCGCGCTGGGCACCGTGCTGGCTAACGAGGAGGTCACCGCCGACGGCCGCAGCGACATCGGCAACTTCCCGGTCTACCGGCGCCCGATGCGCCAGTGGATGATGCGCATCACCGCGATGGCGGAGCGGCTGAGAGACGACCTGGATGAGCTGGCCTGGCCGGAGAACGTAAAGCAGCTGCAGCGCAACTGGATCGGCGCGAGCGACGGTGCCGTGATCTGGCTGCCGCTAGCCGCTCCCGCGCGTGGCAAGGTCGAGGTCTTCACGACCCGGCCGGACACGCTATCCGGGGCGACCTACGCAGTGCTGGCACCCGAGCACCCGCTGGTCGACAGCCTGGTCACGGACAGCTGGCCAGACGGGACTCCGGCTGACTGGCGAGAGCAGGCGAGCTCGCCGCGCGCGGCCGTGACCGCCTACCGGATCGCGGCGGCACGGTTGAGCGATCGGCAGCGGATGGCCGAGGGCGGCACCAAGACCGGCGTGTTCACTGGCGGCTACGTGATTAACCCGGCGACCGGCGAGCCAATCCCGGTTTTCGTCGCCGACTACGTACTGATGGGCTACGGCACCGGCGCGATCATGGCCGTGCCCGCGCACGACGAGCGCGACCTGGAGTTCGCCCGCCGGTACGGGCTGGCCGTCCGCGAGGTCATCGATCCAGCCGGCGAGTACGTCAAGGCGCCCGGCCCGGCGCTGGCCGGACTGGACGCCGGGGCGGCTTTCGACGCCACGATTTCATGGCTGGAACGGGCTGGCCACGGCCACGCGGCACGTCGTTACCGGCTGCGCGACTGGCTGTTCTCCAGGCAGCGCTACTGGGGTGAGCCGTTCCCGATCGTCTACGGCGACGATAACGAGCCTGTCGCGCTACCGGAGGACGCGCTGCCGGTGCTGCTGCCGGAGATGACGGATTTCCGGCCCTGAGCCGGACGCGAGCGAGGACAGCGAGCCCGTGCCGCCGCTATCTCGGGCGACCGAGTGGGCGAACGTAGAGCTGAATCTGGGCGATGGCCCCCGCACCTACCGGCGCGAGCTGAACACCATGCCGCAGTGGGCCGGGTCGTGCTGGTACTACCTGCGCTACCTGGATCCGGACAATGACCAGGCGTTCGTCGATCCGGCCACGGAGCGGTACTGGATGCAGCCGATCGGGCGTCGATCTGTACGTCGGCGGCGTCGAGCATGCCGTGCTGCATCTGCTGTACGCACGGTTCTGGCACAAGGTGCTGTTTGACCGCGGGCTGGTGTCCACGCCCGAACCGTTCGGCAGGCTGGTGAACCAGGGCATGATCCAGGCGGACGCGTTCATCGACGAGCGCGGCATTTACGTGCCCGCCGCCGAGGTCGACCGGCGCCGCCAGCGAATCGCCGAGCTATCACGGGCAGACCGGTGACCAAGCGCTCCGGGAAAATGGGCAAGAGCCTGAAGAACGGCATCAGCCCGGATCAGATGTACGAGCAGTACGGCGCGGACACGCTGCGGCTGTATGAGATGGCCATGGGTCCGCTGGATGCAGACAAGCCGTGGCGGACCGACGACATCGTCGGCGTGCACCGCTTCCTGCAGCGGCTGTGGCGGTCCATCGTCGATGAGCAGACCGGGGCGCTGACGGTGTCCGATGAGTCTCTGGACGACGCCGCAATGCGCGCGCTGCATTCGACCATCGCGGCGGTCCGTCATGACTTCGCCGGGCTGCGGTTCAACACCGCGATCGCACGGCTGATGGAGCTGACCACTACCGCGGCGCGGATCTCGGCTGCCGGCGGAGGACTACCCCGTTTCCTGGCTGAACGACTGGTTTTGATGGTCGCGCCGTTGGCACCCCACATCGCCGAGGAACTGTGGGCCCGGCTGGGACACGCCTCGTCGCTGGCATACGCCGATTTCCCGCAGGCCGATCCTGCGCTGGCGCAGGCCGGCGAAGTCACGCTGCCGGTGCAGGTCAACGGGCGGACCCGGTTCCGCATCGAGGTACCGGCAAACGCCTCAGCGCAGGATGTCGAACAGATCGTGACGGCTCACCCGGACTTCCAGCGACAGATTGCCGGGGCCAGCGTCGAGCGGCTGGTGATCGTCCCGGACCGGATCGTGAACATCGTGCTGCAGCTGACGCGCAGCTGCCGCCGGCCCGGTCGGGCAGCGGTTTGCGGCGGCAGCTACCGGGCAGTTAGCGGTCGGCGAAAGGCAGGCTGAGCATGCGCAGCACCGTCATGTGGCAAGGCGTTGAACGGCAGAGGTTGCGGCAGCGCAGCCGGCAGATGGAGCGCTCGCAGCCCGGGCAGCGGCCCGACCCGTCGCTGCCTGCCGGGACCGACCGGATCCCTCAGATCAAGCACATCGTCGTGCTGATGATGGAGAATCACTCCTTCGATAACTACCTGGGGACTCTTGGCCGAACGCGGCGAGGGCTTGCCGGCGGGTGCCGACGGCCTTCCAGACGCCGAGAATCCCGATGCCTCCGGCAGCCCGGTGCGCGCGCACCACCTGACGTCGACCGTGCAGCAGCAAGGCGTGCCCTGCCAGAGCTGGCGTGCCGCGCACGAGCAGTGGGGCGACGGCAAGATGAACGGCTTCGTGACCGCGAGCCAGCGGGCGGCACCGCGCGGCGACAAGACGGTCGCGATGGGCTACTGGACCGACGCAGGATCTGCCGTTCTACCACGGCCTGGCTCGCACGTTTCCGCTCGCCGATCACTGGTTCAGCTCATGCCTCGGCCCGACCTTCCCGAACCGGCGGTTCCTGCTTGCCGGAACAGCGCACGGGCTGGTCGATGACCTGCCGGTTAACCTCCTCGATTACCCGCCGGCCGGCACCATCCTGGACATGCTGACGAGGCACGGCAGGTCCTGGGTGGACTACCGGCCCGCGGCAGGGGATCAGTCCCATTTCCGGCACTACCTGGAATACAAGCGCCGCCGTTCCCGGCATCATTTGCGGGCGCTCGGACGACCGCTGCAGCCAGGTGCCGGCGGAAGTGAAGCGAGACCTGCAGTTCACGGCCAGCCTGTACCCGGTCGGCATGGCGAGGTACATGCTGCACGTTCGCAGCATCGAGGACTTCTTCGCCGACGCGGATGCGGGCACACTGCCTGACTTCTGCATCGTGGACCCGGACTTCGACGAGTACTCGGAGGAGAACCCGCAGGACATCCGCAAGGGGGAAAGCTTCGCCGCGGAGATCATCAACCGGGTGATGCACGGCAAGGGCTGGCCGGACACGCTGCTGATCTGGACCTACGACGAGCACGGGCGGCTATTACGACCATGTGGCGCCCCGGCTGCGATGCCGCCGGACGATGTTCAGGGCCGCAGCCTGGTCGCGCACCAGTCGTTGCTGCGCAGCCTGCTGAAGCCGCTGTTTCCCGGCTACGTCCGGCACGCGGAAGATCTCGTCTGCGAGCCGCTGCAGTACGACACCTACGGCATTCCGGGTGCCCGCCGTCATCGTGTCGCCTTACGCGCGGCCTGACTGCGTGCTGTCGGAGGTGTTCGACCACACCTCGGTGCTCAAGCTGGTCGAGGAGAAGTGGAACCTGCCTGCCCTGACTCGCCGGGATGCCGCGGCAGTCGCGCCCCTCGCGGCGCTCGACCTGGGCGCGCCGCCGGCCTTCCGGACGCCGCCGGACCTGCCTGCCCCGAGCCTTCCGTGGGGCTCGTGGTAGCCCGCCCGGTTGCCTGGCAACGCGATCCTCACGGACAGATACATGCAGCTGTCACGCAGTTGCCTCAATCATGATCACGAAGACTTTTGGGCCTGACAGGCACAAATGTTTACGTGTTATCGCTGCGCCCCGCCACGAAACGCTCCGCCGCTGCCGCTTAGGATTCCGGCATGCGCTTCAGTATCTGGCCGTCGCCGGCCCAGTCCTTCGATGACATTCACGAGATCACCGCTCACTGCGAGCGGACCGGCTGGGACGGCGTCTACTTCGCCGATCACTTCATGCCGAACAGCGAGGGCCCGGAGCCACTGGACGGCGACATACTGGAGTGCTGGTCGGTCATCGCGGCGCTTGCTGCGACAGTGCCGCGGCTGCGGCTGGCTCCGCTGGTCACCAGCGTCACTTACCGGCACCCCGCGGTGCTCGCCAACATCGCGGCGGCGGTCGACCAGATCAGCCACGGCCGGCTCACGCTCGGCGTCGGCGCCGGCTGGCAGCTGAACGAGCACGCGCGTATACGGCATCCCGCTGGGCAGCGTGCGCGAGCGGATGGACCGGTTCACCGAAGCGGTCCAAGTCCTGCGCTCACTGCTCAGCCAGCCGCGCACAACTTTCGCGGGCGAGTACTACCAGCTGCAGGACGCGCCGTGCCAGCCTGCACCGGTCCAGGACAAGCTGCCGCTGCTCATCGGCGGCGGCGGCGAGCGACGGACGCTGCGCGTCGCGGCCCAGTACGCGGATGAGTGGAATGCCTGGACTACGCCCGAGCTCCTCGCGCACAAGCTGTCAGTGCTTCGCGAGCACTGCGAGCAGCTCGGCCGCGATCCGGGCGAGATTCATGTCTCCACCCAAGCGCTGCTGTACCTGTCGACCGACAAGCAGTGGCTGGAAGACAAGCAGGGAGGCGGCAGGCGACCAGCCGGCGATCATCGGAACGCCAGCCGAAGTTGTCGACATCGTCGCCCGGTACCGGGATGCAGGCGCGGACGAACTCATCGTCCCCGACTTCACTCTTGGCTCCTGGCGCGCAAGAAGGACACCTGCGACTTGTTCATGCAGGAGGTCGCTGCCGCCTTCCGCTGACGGCCTCCCGCGGGTCGCAGTGCCTCTCTCTGGCCGCAGCGCACGGTCGGTAACCGTGCGCCAGGGCGCCTGGGCCATGAGAGGGTCCAGCGACGGCGCCCCCGGCTCAACGCTCCTGCCGCGGGCCGTTACCTTACCGTTATCTTTTGCCGGTTCTTGTCCGTTCTGAGGCAAGTGTGTGAATATCAGGGTCGTCCCTTTGTTCTACAGCGGCGTCGAATGGAGGCGGAATGCGGCATCGAAAGCGCTTGCTGCATGCGGCCCTTGTGGGCTCATTGCAGTGGGCACTGTTATCTCCCTGGCTGGGTCCGGCGTTTCAGCTGGATCGGCGCGTGGAGCTAAGCCTGGTCTGCATGGCTTTGCGGCGCGTCAAATGCCCTGCACCAGTACCTGGCGACCCATGCGACCGCCAACGCCAGACACTACCCCGACGGCTAACCAGACGTCCAGACGACAACGACCTCGCAGATCAGAACGCGCAGTACGACTACGAGCGCACCGCCCCGGCGGCAGCTATCGAAGGGCCAGCGCTAGCGACTGCCGAGCAGCAGGCAAGCCAGCTGCCGCAGACCGACGGCAACTGGCAGGAATTCACTAACCAGCCGTATCAGGCTGAGCCGACTAACTACACCGACCCGTTCTGGGGAAACGAGGGCGCGGGCTTCTCACTGGTCGGCGGGCGCACGACCGCGCTCGTCGCGGCGCCAGACGGCGCGTGGTTCGCTGGAACCGCCGATGGCGGCGTCTGGCGGTCGCGGGATCAAGGGACAGCACTGGACGCCAGTCTTCGACTCGATGCCGACGCTGTCCATCGGCGCACTGGCCATCGACCCGGTCGACGGTTCGCTGTGGGTCGGCACCGGTGAAGCCAACGTCTCTCAGGACTCGTACGCCGGCACTGGCGTCTACGTGTCATACAACAACGGCAACAGCTTCCATCTGGTCGGCGCTGTCGGCGGCATCAGCCCGCTGGCATCGACGTCTATCTTCCGCATCGCGTTCGACGAGCATGGCAATGCTTACGCCGCGACGGACAACGGGCTGTTCAGGTACTCGGCCAGCAGCGGCGCCTGGACCGAGGTACTCGACCCGGCCGGGCCGACCGACAACCCGCCTTATGACCAGCAGGTCACGGACGTCGCTAGTGCAGCCAGGCTCGCACGGCCAGGTTGTCATCGCCGCGATCGGCTGGCACGGTCCGGGCAACACCGAGAACAACGGCTTCTACGAGTCGACCGACGGCGGCCACACGTTCAGCGAGGTGACCCCCACGGGCGACATCAACGACAGCGACATCGGCCGCACGACGTTCGCTTACTCGGCCGACGGCTCGAAGCTCTACGCGATCGTGCAGTCGCCCAGCATGCTGGCCGCTGGCGACGAATCAGTCCTGCAGGGCATCTTCGTGTCCTCGGGCAGCCCGGCGAGCGTGACCGGCCCGTGGACGTTGATCGGAAACGAAGCCAGCCTGGCTGCCTCGGGTTCCGCACTCGGCGTCGGCTCGGGCTATGGCGTCGGCGTCCAGGCCTGGTACAACCAGGACCTGGCAGTTGACCCGGTCGAATCCGGATCACGTCTACGCGGGTCTTGAGGAAGTATTCGAGTCCACCAACGGCGGTAGCAGCTGGATTACGGCCAGCCCGTACTGGAACTACGCGTTCGCCTGTGACGCCACAGGAACGTGCCCCAACACCACCCACCCGGATCAGCACGCCATGATGATCACTGCTGGAAAGATCGTCATCGGCAATGACGGCGGCGTCTACAGCCGGCCACTGTCGGACGACAGCGAGGACGGTAACTGGACCGACCTGAACGCCACCCTGCGCTCCTGGCAGTACTACGACGCGCGGGCCGGGAAGCTGCCAGGTGGCGGGACCCAGGTCATCGGCGGCCTGCAAGACAACGGCACTTCGGTCGTCAGCGACCAGAGCACCCAGATGTCGGAGGCAGCCGGCGGCGACGGCTTCGACGTGGTCGTCGATCCGCGTAACGGCAACGACATGGTCGGCGAGTACACCGACGGCACGATGTACTCCTCTACCGACGGTGGCCACTCGTTCTTCGACACCGTCAGCCCGACCTGCGTCGGCCAGGCAGAGGTCGGCGTCACGCCGAGGCCGGACTGCGACCCGGCCGCAAGGTTCGTGACTCCGCTTGTGCCAGACCAGCAGAACCCGAACGTCTGGGTCACCGGCGGCCAGTACGTGTGGGTCACCACGTCGGGCTGGAATACCAGTTGCACGGACACCGCCTGCTCGTGGACGCCGGTATACAACACCGGGAACGGCAACGCGGTGACCGCGCTGTCGTCCGCCGACAACGGCAAGCGTCATCTACGCCGCCTGGGTCGGCGGCGGCGGCAACCCCGGGCCAGACGTTCGCCTCAGGGATCGCCACCAACTACGGCGGCACCTGGCACGAGGTGAACACGGCCGGACTGCCGAGCCGCTACATCGCCGGTGTCACTGTCGATCCGCGGAACCCCGCCCACGCGTACGCCGTATTCAACGGCTACTCGCGACGGTGGGTCCCCGGTGGCGGTGTCGGGCACGTCTTCGAGACGACCAACGGCGGCCAGACTGGACGGACATCTCCGGCAACCTGCCCGACATCGCCTCTGACTCGCTGGTGCTCATGCATCACCAGCTGGCGCTGGCGACCGATGGCGGCGTGTTCACCGCCGAGGCAGGCCAGGGAAGCGACACCTTGTGGTCTCGCCTCGGCGATGGGCTGCCCAATGCGGCGGTGGATGACCTCACCGTCGGCCCGGATAACTACATCTACGCTGCGACGCACGGCCGCGGCGTCTGGCGGATCCGCTTCTAGGATTCACCAGCAAGTGCCCCCGGCGCCGAGCGTCGCCGGGGGCGCTTGCCTGTCTGAGCAACTCACGACTGAATTTGCTGCTGCCAGCTGCGGCCGGCGTTTGCGCTGGTTACCGGATGTCAGAGCGCTCGGTTATGGTGACTGAGTGCTGGAGTCGTTCCATCCGGCGGTGCGTTCCTGGTTTCAGCGGCGGTTCCCGGCCGGACCGACGGCGCCGCAGGCTGAGGGCTGGGCCGAGATCGCGGCTGGCCAGCACACGCTGATCGCGGCGCCGACCGGATCAGGAAAGACGCTTGCCGCGTTCCTGGTCTGCATTGACCGCATTTACCGCGCTCACGAGGGTGGCGCGGAGCCTGGCAACGGCCCGCAGGTCGTCTACGTGTCGCCGCTCAAGGCTCTGGCCGTCGACATCTGGCAGAACCTCGAGCGCCCGCTAGGCGAGATCGCTGCCGTGGCGGCAGAGCTCGGGATGACCGCGCCGGAGATCCGGGTGGCGGTGCGGACCGGGGACACCGCACCGGCCGAGCGCGCCGCGATGCTGAAGCGCCCGCCGGACTTCCTGATCACCACGCCAGAGTCGCTCTACCTGCTGCTGACCGCGGAGCGCAGCCGGGCAATGCTGCGCGCGGCGAACACCGTCATCGTGGACGAGATTCACGCTGTCGCGGGCAACAAGCGCGGATCTCACCTGGCACTGACCCTGGAGCGGCTGCGGCACGTAGCGGAGCAGCCGCTACAGCGGATCGGGCTGTCGGCCACGCAGCGTCCGGTCCAGGCAGTGGCGCGGCTGCTGGTGGGCGCTGGCGCCGACCGGTCCGCCGAGGACGGCTCGCCGCGCTGCGCGATCGTGGACACCGGCCACCAGCGCCAGCTTGACCTAGGGCTGGAGCTACCCAGTGACGAGCTCGGCGCTGTCGGCACCACCGAGCAGATGGCCGAGATCTGTGACCTGATCGCTGGCCACGTACAGGAGCACCGGACGACGCTGATCTTCGTGAACACCCGCCGGATGGCCGAGCAGCTCGCCCATCAGCTCGGTGAGCGGCTGGGCGATGGCCAGGTCGCAGCCCATCACGGGAGCCTGTCGAAGGACCGCAGACACCGGGTAGAAACCCGGCTACGCGACGGTGATCTGCGAGCTCTGGTCGCGACCGCTTCGCTCGAGCTGGGCATCGACATCGGGCCAGTCGAGCTGGTCTGCCAGATCGGCTCGCCGCGCAGCTTCGCCACGTTCTTGCAGCGGGTCGGACGGTCCAACCACTCCAGGAACGGCGTACCGGCTGGCCTGCTGTACCCGACGACGCGCGACGAGCTGGTGGAATGCGCTGCCCTGATGCGCGGCGCCCGGTCTGGCAGGCTCGACCAGCTCCGGATCCCGGCCTGCCCGCTCGACATCCTGGCCCAGCAGATCGTAGCCGAGTGCTCAGCCGCCGAATGGGTGGCAGGCGACCTACTGGAGCTGGTCCGCGGCGCCGCGCCATTCGCCTCGGTGACCGCGACGGACTTCGAAGATGTCGCCGACCTGGTGTCGGAGGGTATCCGCACTGGCCGCGGCCGCCGGGCCGCATACCTGCACCGCGATCAGGTCAGCGGCCAGCTGCGCGGCAGGCGCGGCGCCCGGCTGGCGGCACTGACATCAGGCGGCGCGATCCCCGAGCTCGGCGACTACCGGGTGCTGGCCGAGCCGGACGACGTCCCGGTCGGCACGGTGAACGAGGACTGGGCGATCGAGAGCATGGCAGGTGACGTCTTCCTGCTCGGCACTACATCGTGGCGGATACTCCGGGTGGAGCCAGGCGTCGTCCGGGTGGCCGATGCTCAAGGCGCGCCGCCATCGGTGCCGTTCTGGCTCGGCGAAGCGCCAGGCCGGACAACCGAGCTGTCGGAGGAAGTGTGCGCGCTCCGGTCCGCGATAGCCGAGCGACTTGCGGCCGGCGGCACGGCAGCTGCTGTTGCCTGGCTGGCCGGCGACTGCGGAATCGGTGACGCGGCCGCCGAGACCATCGTGGCTTACCTCGCCGCTGGCCTGGCACAGCTCGGCGTGCTGCCCACGATGGACACGATCGTGCTGGAACGGTTCTTTGACGACGCCGGCGGCATGCAGCTCGTCGGTCACGCGCCGTTCGGTGCCCGGCTGAACCGGGCACTCGGCCTCGCGCTGCGCAAGCGGTTCTGCGTGACGTTCGACTTCGAACTGCAAGCTGCCGCCAGCGATGACGCGATCTTGCTGTCCCTCGGGCCGCAGCACAGCTTCCCGCTGGACCGGGTCCCCAAGTTCCTCGCCTCCGGCACCGTCGAGGAGGTAGTCAGGCAGGCCGTCCTTACCTCCCCGATGTTCGCCGCCCGCTGGCGATGGAACCTGAATACGTCGCTGGCGGTGCTGCGGATGCGCGGCGGCCGGAAGAACCCGCCGGCCATCCAGCGGATGGAAGCCGACGACCTGATGGCCGCGGTTTTCCCGACGCTCGCGGCCTGCCAGGAGAACGTCGCGCCCGGTCCGCTGGAGATCCCCGACCATCTGCTCGTCCGCCAGACCCTGCAGGACTGCCTGCGCGAGGCCATGGACATCGACGGCCTGCGGGACCTCGTGGCCGGAATCGAAACCGGCCGCGTGACCGTCGTCGTGCGCGACACCACGGAGCCATCGGTCCTGGCACACGAGATCCTCAACGGCCGGCCGTTCACGTTCCTGGACGACGCGCCGCTGGAGGAGCGCCGCAGCCGGGCAGTACCGCTGCGCCGCGGCCTGCCGGTCGAAGCCCACGAACTGGACTCGCTCGACCAGGCGGCGATCGAGCGCGTCGCCGAGCAGGTCCGCCCCGACCCGCGTGATCAGCACGAGCTGCATGACCTGCTGATGAATCTGGTAGCGATGCGGCCCGCAGCCGACTGGCAGCCATGGTTCGAGACGCTCGTCGCCGGGCGGCGGGCGGTCGAGATCCGCACGCCGGCCGGCGTGCTGTGGGCAGCGGTCGAGCGCCTGCCCGCCATCGCGGCGCTGTTCCCCGACGCGCCTGTCATCCCCCCGCATCCCTGCCCGGTCGCAACCGAGCCGCCAGACGAGGAGGCCGCCGCCGCCGAGTTGCTCCGCGGCCACCTGGAGACCCGTGGCCCGGCCACGGTCGCGGAACTCGCTACGACCTCCGCACTAAGCGAGTCACTGATCATCCGAGCGCTCGCGAGGCTCGAAGCGGAAGGTTTCGCGATCCAGGGAAATTTCACCGGAACGGGCACAACGGAGTACTGCTCACGTCGCCTGCTCGCACGCATCCACCTCTACACCCGGCAACGGCGCAGGCGCGAAGTCGAGCCGGTCAACGCGCGGGACTTCATGCGCTTCCTGCTGCGCTGGCAGCATGTCAGCGCGGGCAGCAGGCGCGAGGGCAGGTTCGGGGTCCTCGCCGTCATCGAGCAGCTGCAGGGCTTCGAGATCGCGACCGGGGCCTGGGAGGACTCAGTCCTCGCCGCCCGGGTGGAGGGCTACCGGCGCGACTGGCTGGACGAGCTCTGCATGTCAGGGCAGGCCTGCTGGGGCCGTCTGTCGGTGCGCGACGCGGAGCCCGAGGCGACGCCGCGGCGCTCCGGCCTCACCCCGTCCCGTGCCACGCCCATCACGCTGGCCATCCGGGACGACCTTCCGTGGCTGCTGCGGGCCGCCCGTGGCGACCTCAGCCCGGCCGAGCCTGCCGAGGGCCGGACCAGGGACGTGCTGGACGCACTCCGCCAGCACGGCGCGCTGTTCCGGCCCGACCTGGCGACACTCACCGGCCGGCTGCCTTACGAGGTCGACGAGGCACTGTGGGACGGCGTTGCTCGCGGGCTGATCACTGCCGACGGCTTCCGGGCGGTGAGGTCGCTGTTGCGGCGCGGCAGCCCTGAGCGGTACGCCCCGGTCCGCGGGCTCAGGCGCGGCGTACGTGGTACGACAGGGGCATCCGGCCGCTGGTCGCTGCTGCCCGAGCCGACTAATCGCCCGGACCGTGATGAGCTCGCCGAGGCCGTTGCCGAGCAACTGGCCGCCCGGTGGGGCGTGGTATTCCGCGACATCGCCGCCCGCGAGAGCCTCGCCGTGCCCTGGCGTGACGTCCTGTGGGCATTCCGGCGGATGGAGGCCAGGGGAACCATGCGCGGCGGCCGGTTCGTCACCGGGTTCAGCGGTGAGCAATACGCTCACCCGGACGCGATCGACGTGCTCAAGTCGGTACGCAGGCAGCAACACAGCGGCGAGACCGTCCGCATATCCGCTGCCGATCCGCTTAACCTGACCGGCATCGTGCTGCCCGGCTCCGCGGATCCCGGCCGTCGGCGCGAACACGGTTACCTACGTGGACGGCGTCGTCGCCGGGACGGCAACCGTCGCCGGGACGGCAACCGTCGCCGGGACGGCGTGACGAACGGGCCCGAAGTCCCGGGCGTCATCGCCTCCGGCGGGCTGGATTACTGGCCGATGCGCCCGTCGATCCGCTCGCGCAACAGGTCGACATGGCCTATGTGGCGGCCGTACTCCCAGATCATTCCGACCAGCACCTCGCGCAGCGATATTGACCCTCCGCCGCTGCCGTGCTGATTCTCCGGATCGTCGCCGGTGATGTCGAGACTGGGCGCCTCGGCGACGAACCGCGTTGCGAAGTCCGCCTCCGCTCGCCATGCGTCCCAAGCCTCGGCAACCACCCGGGGATCAGCAACAGCGCCATCGAAGTCACCGTCACGATCGGTGTCGGAGCAGAACAGCCCGGGCACGTGCTGCCCCGCCATCATCTCCCGGAACGTCCTGCGCTCCATCTCGGCCAGGTGCCGGACCAGCCCCAGCAGCGACATCGTCGACGGCTCGACGGAACGTCGCGCCATGGCCCTCGAATCGAGTCCTGAGCACTTCATCTCCAGCGTGAGCCGCGCACAGCGCAGGGCTTCGACAAGCGTGGTGCGCTCGTCGCCCAGCGTTGGGCCGTTCTCACGCGGGTCGTCGTCAGACGGCTTGCCGTCTGCGGTGAACATGTCAGCTCGCCGGACTGTCGCCATGACCACCATTGTTGGCGGGCGGCTGGCAGCGGTCCAAGGATTAACGGCCGGTGGCCCGGGGCGCGATCAGGCGGTAGGGGTCGGCCAGATGCGGCGGCGCGGCGGCCTGGCCAGGAGGGGTTGAGGACGCAGAACTCGGCTTCGCGGGTGGTGTCAGCACGGTCAGGATGCCGGTGATGGCCAGTACCGCAGCGAGCGCGCAGATCTCCAGCCTGGTCACCCGGGCAGGGCCGGAGCCAGCCACGGGCGTTCGGCTTAGCCACCTCCGGCCTGCCATGGCCAGTCCTGCCGCCACGCAGACAATCACTGCCTTGGCGATGAGGAACCCGCCATAGGCCGTGGTTAGCAACGAACTCAGCGGCACCAGTACGAGAGCAGAGACGATCCCGGTGATCAGGACGAGCGCGAACAGCCACGCCGCAGCGGTCGCGTAGAGCCGGATGATGCCTTGAGCCGCGACGGGATTGCCACGCCAGGCAATGCCGGCCCGCAGCGCGTAAGCGAGCATGCCAGCCCACAGCACGGCCGGCAGCAGATGGCAGTAGGTAACCAGCGCCCCGGCCACCGGAACGACGCCTTCGGGATGCGACCGGATTCCCTCCGCCAGCACCACGCCGATCAGCGGCACCGAGGCCAAGCCCGGCCGGCGTAGACGGGCCGCAAGCGCTGCGAGCGCGAACAGCACCGCCTCGACAGCAGCTATCTCGGCGGTCCCGCCAGATCGCAGCCCGGGCGGGGCGGGCTGGGCGAGGGACCTCGCCACGCCAGGTCCGATCACCGCGGTCACTACGAGCGCGCAGCTAGCGGCCAGACCGATGAGCGCTCCGCGGAGCGCCCACGGCGGCGGGAGCGGGCCGGGCCGCTCGCCCTTGTACTGCCTCGATAGTCCCTGGCCGGCCAGCCCGCCGAGCGCCAGTGCCAGGCCAGCGAACATCACGCCGCGTTCCACGCCGGTCAGCCACAGTGCCGGAGCGGACAATGAGGCGGCTGCCGTCGCGATGCCTCTCACTCGTGCTTGCTTAGCGGCAACAAAACTCTCACCGGCACGACAGTAGTGGCGCCGGCGGGCTCATGGGCCGATTGCTGGGGATATGCCGGAAGTTTTACCCGCCCGATCCCGCTCTGCCGGGCCGCCCCTACGAACTCAGCGGGGGCAGCGTCTGAGCGGCCGGTCCATGCGGATGATGGGCGCCAGTGAAGATGACGGTCAGCCGGGTGAAGTATTCGCGGCCGGTGTGCCCTGGCCACGACCGTGCCCTCCACAGGACAGTCAGGATCGGGTAGCTCACGTACTTTCCCTGCGCGCACGACGGCGTGCAGTTATTGATCTTGAAGGTGGCGTGGCCGAACGCGACGCTGCCCCAGCTTGTCCAGCTCATGGATGTGATGTAGGAGTTCGACGGCATGCAGCCGGGGTCGAAGCTCTTGGGCTGCACCTGGCCCTTGCCGGTGCACTCGTTGACCAGCACGACCTTGGCGGCTGCCGCCGACGCGGGCCCGGCAGATGCCGGGGTTACCGCCACGACAATGCCTGCCACGACTCCGGAAGCGGCCAATCCCGCGACTGCCGCGATGATTCCCAATCGGTTAAGCCTCACTGCAATCAATCCTCCTGACGCCGACGTGCTCCCGCGCAGACGTCAGCATGCGGTTAGCTGAAAGCATGCTGGCGCCGCCCTGCTATCAAGATGCCATTAGGGCCCCGCTGATACCGCTGCCTGCGCGCGTGTCCGTCGCCACCGCTGATGGCCAGGCAATCTCAGGCAACTGGTTGTAACCGATGCGCGGGCGCTCCAGAAGCTAGACCCGAGCGGGCTGGCATACGAGCGGGTCAGCGGTTGCCGAGCAGCGAGCGCAGTACGTACTGCATGATGCCGCCGTGCCGGTAGTAATCCGCCTCACCCGGCGTGTCGATCCGCACGACGGCCCGGAACTCCTTGTCGTCCGCGCGGACTGTCACCTCGCGCGGAATTTCGCCTGAGTTCATCGCCTCGATGCCGGAGATGTCGAACACCTCGTGACCGTTCAGCCCGAGCGTTGCCGCGCTCTCCCCCGGCCGGAACTGCAACGGCAGCACGCCCATGCCGATCAGGTTCGACCTGTGGATCCGCTCGAACGACTCCACCAGCACGGCCCGGACGCCGAGCAGCGCGGTGCCCTTCGCGGCCCAGTCGCGTGATGAACCGGAGCCGTACTCCTTGCCGCCCAGCACGACAAGCGGCGTTCCGGCCTCGATGTACTGCCGGGAGGCGTCGTAGATCGACATCTGCTCGCCCGACGGCAGCGCTATCGTCACGCCGCCCTCGGTGCCCGGCGCCAGCTGGTTACGCAGCCGGATGTTGGCGAACGTGCCGCGGATCATCACTTCGTGATTACCCCGGCGGGAGCCGTAGCTGTTGAAGTCGGACCGCTGCACGCCGTGCTCGGTGAGGTACTTGCCGGCCGGACTGTCGGTCTTGATCGCGCCGGCCGGCGAGATGTGGTCGGTCGTGACGGAGTCTCCGAGGATCGCCAGCACCCGCGCGCCGTGGATGTCGGTGACAGGGCTCGGCGTGGTTTCCATGCCTTCGAAGTACGGCGGGTGGCGCACGTAGGTGGACTCGGGGTCCCAGGCGAACGTGTCGCCCGGCGGCACATCCAGATCCTGCCAGCGCTCGTCGCCGCTGAACACGTCGGCGTAGTCGCGGGTGAACATCTCCGCTGCGACCGCCGTCTCCACGATGTGCTCGACCTCGGCCGGCGCAGGCCACAGATCCCTGAGGTAAACGGCCTGGCCAGACGAGCCCGTTCCTATCGGCTCTGTAGTCAGGTCGATATCCATCGTGCCCGCAAGCGCGTAGGCAACGACCAGCGGCGGCGACGCCAGGTAGTTCATTTTGACGTCCGGGTTGATCCGGCCCTCAAAGTTGCGGTTCCCGGACAGGACCGACACGACCGCGAGGTCGTTCTCGGCGACCGCGGCGCTGATCGCCTCCGGCAGCGGCCCGGAGTTGCCGATGCAGGTGGTGCAGCCGTAGCCAACCAGGTTGAAGCCGAGCTTCTCCAGGTACGGCGTCAGGCCGGCCCGCTCGTAGTAGTCCATGACGACCTTCGAACCAGGCGCGAGCGTGGTCTTCACCCACGGCTTGCGCTCCAGCCCCGCCTCGACCGCCTTCTTCGCCAGCAGCGCCGCGCCGATCATGACCGACGGGTTGGAAGTGTTGGTACACGAGGTAATCGCCGCGATCACGACCGACCCGTGGTCGACCGACGTCGTGGTGCCATCGTCCAGTGTCACGGAAACGGGCTTTGACGGCCTGCTGTTTGCGGCGTGCGCGGGAGTGTCGGCCCGCCCGGTGCCGCCGCCGTTCTCGCGCTGGGCGACGAACGGGTCAGAGGCCGGGAACGTGTCGGCGATTTCGTCGTCGAGCTTGTCCAGCTTGACGAAGCTGCCGAGCGACTCGCGGAATGCCGTCTGCGCGTCGGTCAGCGCGACCCGGTCTTGCGGCCGCTTCGGGCCGGCCAGCGACGGGACGACGGTGCCGAGGTCGAGTTCCAGCTCCTCGGAGTACCGGGCGTGCGTACCCGGCTCGTGCCACAGTCCCTGCTCCTTGGCATAGGCCTCGACCAGCGCGACCTGCCCGGCGGGCCGGCCGGTGAGCCGCAGGTAGCTGAGGGTCTCGTTGTCGATCGGGAAGATCGCGCAGGTGGAGCCGAATTCCGGGCTCATGTTGCCGATCGTGGCCCGGTTAGCGACCGGAACCGCGCCGACGCCGTCGCCGTGGAATTCCACGAACTTGCCGACGACGCCACGCTTGCGCAGCAACTCGGTGATCGTCAGCACCAGGTCCGTAGCCGTCGCCCCGGACGGCAGCTCGCCGGTCAGCCGGAAGCCGACAACCTTCGGGATCAGCATCGATACCGGCTGGCCGAGCATGGCCGCCTCGGCCTCGATGCCGCCCACGCCCCAGCCCAGGACGCCAAGTCCGTTCTGCATCGTGGTGTGCGAGTCAGTGCCGACGCAGGTGTCGGGGTAGGCCGCGGGGTGCTCGCCGTTCGCCGCAGTCGACGCGGTCATCACGACCCGGGCCAGGTGCTCGATGTTCACCTGGTGCACGATCCCGGTGCCGGGGGGAACGACCTTGAACTGACGCAGCGCCTCCTGGCCCCAGCGCAGGAAGGCGAAGCGTTCGCGGTTGCGCCGGAACTCGAGCTCCACGTTCCGGTCGAAGGCGTCCGGGCGGCCGAAGACGTCGGCGATGACTGAGTGGTCGATGACTAGCTCGGCAGGCACCAGCGGGTTGATCTTTCCGGCGTCGCCGCCGAGCGCCCGCATCGCTTCGCGCATGGCGGCCAGGTCCACCACGGCGGGAACGCCGGTGAGATCCTGCATGATCACCCGGGCCGGGCTGAACTGGATCTCGGTGTCGGGCTCGGCTGCCGGGTCCCAGTGCGCCAGGGCACTGACATGGTCGCCGGTGACGTTCAGCCCGTCCTCGGTCCGCAGCAAGTTCTCCAGCAGGATCTTCAGGCTGTACGGCAGGTCACCGGCCCCGTCAACGGCGTCGAGCCGGTGTATCAGATAGCTGGTCCCGCCGACGGCGAGATCGGCGCGGCTGCCGAAGCTGTTCCCGGTCATCGTGCTGGCCTCCCGGATTCTGCCGGTCCTGCGGACCTGCCCTGCGTTGTGCCCTGCATGCATCTTGCCCTTCCCCTGGCCGGTTTGGGCCACCGGCCCCTGGCGGCGCGAGCGACCGCAAGAGGAAGTATCTCGATATCAAACTATCTGCTTACCTAGCCTAATCAGCGACTATCTCGACGTCAAGCTAACCGGCCTCTGCCCAGCGGGGCGCGCGTCCCGCCGCGCCCGGCCAGTGTGGCTGGGACGGCCCGCAGCATGCTGCACGCAGAACTCGCAAAGCGCCGAAAATTCGCGTAGCTGCCGTGCCCGGCAAGCACCCTTCATCGGCGCGTCCGAGTGCCGGACGGCTGCTGTTCCGCACCGCAGCCGCCGTCCGGCGCCAGACGATCCCGGCTAGCCCATCTGACTAGGTCAGCTATCGCCCCAGGTATCGAAGCGCAGCGCGACAGTGCCATTGCAGCCGTGCACCGGCCTTGGCACCAAGGTGGAAGCCGGACACGGGTTCAGGATCAATGGCGGCCGTGGCTTCTGGTTGAAATTGAAGTCCCTGACGATGTTCCCGGCCAGGTTCTCCCGGACGTCGGGGCGCGAATCGGGACGTCCATCGGTGAGCGGGTTGAGCCGGGCGCTTGCCAGGAAGTCGTCTTCGATGAACTTCAGGTAGGCGTCGGATGACAACGTCTGGTGGTCGACGAAACCGCGCCTTGCGTACGGACTGATGACCAGGCCTGGCACCCGGATCCCATATCCGAGCGCATCGATGGCGGGGGGCGTCACGTTGTCGTAAAACCCGCCCCAGTCATCCCAGGCCAGGAAGATCGCGCTGGAATCCCAGTCCTTGCTGCGCATGACCGCGTTGATGATCTTGGTGACGTATGCCTGGCCCCGGCTGATCAAGGCAGGCGGGTGCTCGCTGTCGGCTGCGTCGGGCACGATCCAGGACAGCGCAGGCAGTTTGCCCGCCTTGGCCTGGCTCATGAAATTGGTCAGCGGCTGGATGTTGGCTTCCTGATGGTCTTGCCTGACGTCGGTGAAGCCGGGCAGCGGGTTCCAGATCTTTGGCACGCCAAGCGGGTTGTTTGCTGACTGAGCGCCGTGATCGAGGTAATAGCCCCAGCTCACGTGATATTTGTGCAGCAGCCAGGTTAGGTCGGTCCAAGCGAACGGCCGGGGCTGCGCCGCCGTCCTGTTCCTTGGCATGTCGGTACCGACGCAGCTCATCGGGTTGGCTGGGTTCGAGCAGTTCGCCGACCACGCCGAGACGGCATACATATGCGCGGGCAGGCTCCACGAGTCGTCGGACTCGAACATGTGGTCATCCAGCGTGAAGTCGCGCGCGTACGCCCAGTAATCGGGGATGTCGCTGGCCACGTGATGGCCCATCACGTCGGTCACGCAGGGCTTGCCGGTCTTGCACGCTGACTCGGCTACCTTGACGAAGCCGTTCATCTTGCCGCCGTTGACGTCAGCGATGCTGCTGGCGTTAACGTGCGGACCGCCGGAGTTGCGATCAACGTGGTCCACGTAAGGCTTGATGCAACCGCCGTGCAGCGGGTCTGGCACGCAGACGCCCTTCGGGATTCCGTCCGCGCCAGGGTAGGTGCCGAAGTACGAGTCGAACGACCTGTTCTCCTGGATGATCACGATGATGTGCCGGATCTTGTGAATGCCCCGCAGGCTTGGCCCGCGCAGCGGTACCGACGCCCCGCGTAAGACCGTCCCTTGAGCGGACAAGCCGACACTGAATGCCGCGATCGCAGCCAGGGCGGCGGCAGTGCCCAGCCCCAGCAGAATTCGATACCTCATCTCAGCTCCCTCGAAGTGCGAGCTACAGAAAGCTCAGCCGCCTGCCGCGATAGCAAGCGGACCGGCCTCTAGCACAGTCGCGATCGCTGTGAACTGGCTGTGAATCGGCTTGAGGTGATGGGAGCGCTGCCTGAAGGGCAACTGAGAACGCGAATCAGGACTCCGGCTCAGGCCAGGATCCGCCGCCGCTGCGGGTCATAGAACGGTGCGATCTGCAGCCGCGCGGTCAGGTCACGGCCAGCGCCGGTCCTCACCGTGAAGCCGCCGCCAGCGAGCCAGTCGGCAGTAACACCGTCCGGGCAGGTCACCTGCGCGAGAGCAACCGGGCCGCCGACGGTGTGGCCAAAGGCCGCCGCCCGCACATAGCCGACCCGCTCGCCATCCCTGAATACCGGCTCGTTGCCGAACAGGTCGGCGGCCGGATCCGGCACGAGCAAGCCGACAACCCGGTTCCTGGGCGGGCCCTCGGCACGGGCCTTCCGCAGCGCCTCCCGGCCGGTAAACCCGCCTGGCTTGTCCCAGGCGACCGCGAAGCCGAGGCCCGCCTCGATGGGGTTGTCGGTGTTGTCGATATCGACGCCGAAGTCCCGGTAGCCCTTCTCCAACCGCAGGCTCGTCATGGCGGCCAGCCCGACCGGCCGGACACCGAGGTCAGCGCCCGCAGCCAGCAGATCGTCGTAGACGCCGAGGCCGTATTCGGCTGGCACGTGCAACTCGAAGCCAAGCTCCCCCACGTAGGTGACCCGGACCGCAAGCGCCTGCGCGTACCCGACGTGAACCTGCCGGACACAAAGGTAAGGAAACGCGCTATCTGACAGGTCGGCGTCAGTTAGCCGGCTGATCAGTTCACGCGCCTTTGGGCCCTGTACGGACAGCAGCGTCGTTCCGGACGTGACGTCGGTGACGGTGACAAACTCGCCTGGCCTGGTCTCCCGCCTGATCAGCGGCTCGATCCGGCGGTGGATGACATCACTGGCGATCACCAGGAACCGCTCCGGCTCCAGCCAGGTCACGGTCAGATCGGCGATGATGCCGCCGGCGTCGTTCAGCCACTGGGTGTAGACGATCCGGCCGAGCCCGGCGGTTACGTCATTCGCCGACAACCGGCTCAGGACCGTACCCGCATCCGGGCCCTGCACGATGAACTTGGCCATCAGCGTCATGTCGAGGATGCCGACTGCGCCGCGAACGGCCTCATGCTCGCGAGCCACGATGTCATGCGACGCCTGCCGGCTGAAGCCCGGCGTTGCCGGCGCATGCTCGCCCGGGCCGGCGAACCACTCGGCGAACTCCCAGCCCGCCGACTGGCCAAAATGAGCGCCCTGGCTGACCAGCCGGTCATGGAGCACGGAACGCCGGATGTTGCGTGCCGTAGCCGGTTTCCAGGAGGGCCAGACCGCGTCGCCGAAGAGCACGCCGAGTTGCTCGACCGTTCGCTCCCTGCGGAACCGGCGGGATGACTCGTAAGTCGCGGTCCGGTCGATGGCGATATGAGCGGTGTCGACGGGCGGCACGCCGTCCACGATCCAATGGCCGACCACGCTGCCGACGCCGCCGCCGGACAGGATCCCCAGCGAGTTGAGCCCGGCGGCGACGAAGTAGCCGTCGAGCTCGGGTGCGGGCCCGATCAGCGGCTTGACGTCGGCAGTAAACGACTCGGGGCCGCAGAAGAAGGTACGCACGCCAGTCTCGGTCAGGCACGGGATCCGGGCCAGGGCCGGGCCGAGGTACGGCTCCAGCCGGTCCCAGTCAGGCGGCAGCTTGCCAAACGAGAAATCGCGCGGAACGCCGTCGAGCGACCACGGCGCACCGACCGGCTCGAAGAGACCGACCAGCATGCCGTCGCCTTCCGGCCGGTAGTAGCCGTAGTTATCCGGGTCCTCGATCACCGGCAGATCCGGATCCATCCCCGGCACGGTGTCGGTCAGCAGGTAATAGTGCTCGGCGGACTGCAGCGGCACGGACACGCCGGCCAGCGCGCCGAACTGACGGGCCCACATTCCGGCCGAGTTGACGACGAGCTCCGTCTCGATCGGCCCGGCCTCGGTCAGCACGGCGGTGACCCGCTTGCCTTTCGTCTGCACGCCGGTAGCCGCAATGCCTTCGATGATGCGGACGCCTAGCTGACGAGCCCCCTTAGCGAGCGAGGTAGCCACGCCTACCGGGTCGGCCCTGCCTTCGTCAGCGACGTAGAAGCCGGACAGCACGTCGTCGGTCCTGGCCAGCGGCCACATTGCCGCGATCTCGGCGGCCGAGATCTCGGTGTCCTCGACCCCGAAACCATGCATCCAGTCGGCTTCGCGCCGGAGCGCTTCCTGCCGTTGCCTCGTGGTCGCGATTGAGATATGGCCGACCGGCCGGAAGCCGGTGGAGTGCCCCGTCTCGGCCTCCAGCCGGGCATACAGGTCGCGCGAGTACCTGCTGAAGAACAGCGATGTCTCGTCGGTCATGCCGGCCGAAGTGATCAGGCCAGCCGCGTGCCAGGTGGTCCCTGCAGTGAGTGCGTGCTGTTCGAGGAGCACCACATCGGTCCAGCCCAGGTGTGCCAGGTGGTAGGCGATACTGCAGCCGATCACGCCGCCGCCGACGATGACCACCTGCGCCCTCGACGGGATCCCAGCAGCTGGCCGCTCGCTGCTTCCCGTGACCTCGTCCGATGCCACGGTCCTGTCTGATCGTTCAGTCATGAGTTGATCGTAGACAGAACTGGCAGCTCCCGACAGCGTACGCCGGTGATTACTACCGCATAGTTGGTCGGCACCGCCTGCGGGGCCGGGATTCCAGCCGGCGGGTCAGTTCACGCACGGTATGCCGTCCTTAGCCTGGACGGCGCCGCCTTGCGGGCCGGTGCTCGGGATGACCGTTGACGGCGATGGCGAGGCCGCATGCACGGCGGCCACGTTGCTCGTGGCCGGGACGGTCGCGCTGGCACCGAGCAGGATCTCCACATGATTGGCGGCCACCGACGTGCTCGGCGTAGCAGTGACCCCGAACAAGCTCGCGACCCTCCCCGCGCTCGCCGAAGCGCCCGCGCCGTAGCGGACCTCAGTGCTGGTGCGGTAACTGGTGTTGCCGACCTCGCCGGCCCGGTAGCCCGCCTTGACCAGCGCGGCTGAGACCTTTGCGGCCAGGCCGGTGGTGTTGCCGCCGTTGAGCACGTCGACCGTCGTCCGCCTGACCTCCGCCGCCGTGTTAGCTTTGCCGGCCCGCGGTTTAGGCGACGGGTAGAACGCGGCATGGACGATGGCCTTGATGCTGGTCGGGTCGACGAGGTTGACGTCCTGGTTGTCGAGCGTGGAGTACCCCTCGATCGGCAGCGTCCGGAAGACGATCTCGCCACTGGTGAGGTCCCGCGTCTCCGCCGCGAAGTCCAGCAGGTTCCAGCCGGCGTCTGTGATGACGTACTGCTTGGCAACCGAGAGCAGGGCCTGCAGCTTAGTCAGGTCGTCGAGCACTCCGTCGGCGCGCAGCTGGTGCATCACCGAATCCAGGAAGGCCTGCTGGCGGTGGGTGCGGTCGAGATCGCCGTTGGGCAAGCCATGACGCTGCCGGACGAACGCCAGCGCCTGCTTAGCGTCCAGGTGCTGGTAACCCGCCCGGAAATGAGCGCCGGAATAACGGTCGCTGACGGCGTGGTTGAGGCACACTTCGACGCCGCCGAGAACTTTGGCGAGCTCGTAGAACCCGTCGAGATTTACCTCGGCGAAGTGATCGATGTGCACACCGGTGAGCTTCTCGACCGTGTCCACGGCCGCCGTGCGCCCGGCCTCGTTACCCAGGAACGCGAGTCTGTCCTGGCCCATGCTGGGGTATTTCGCCCGGAGGTTCTCCTCCTTGTAGAACATGCTGAGGCCATATGCCTGGTCGATCTTCCCGACCTGCTGCGGACCTACGGTGCCAGCGAAGTTGACCCAGTCATCGCGCGGAATGGAGAAGCCGACCGCCTTCTTCCCGTTGGCTGGTATGTGGATGAGGATCAGCGTGTTGGTGTCGTTCCCGCCGGTGCCGTTCTCGATCGCCTGCCTGCTGCCCGCGTGCAGCGCCTTAAGGATCCTGTTCGGCAAGATCTCCCCGGCCCAGTTCGTGCGGCTTTCCAGGCCCATCAGCAGGATGTTCTGCGGACCGGTCGAGGGACCGCTCGGGATCGCATCGGAGGAACCGATGCTTGCGACGTCCCGGACGACGAAATAAGAGAAACCACTGACCAGAAGAACTACGGCGGCGGCAACGCAGGTGAGGGAGTACCCGACACTGCCGGCCAGCCGACGCCCGGTTCCCGCGCGCGTCTCCATCGCCTCCCCCGGCTCGGACGCTGCCTACGCCGCAGACTATATGAACTGCGTCGCCAACCCGACGGGTTACCATCTGTGAGCAATGAGCGAGTCCAGGTGGAACGAGGCGACAACCCGCGCGCTACCCGGTGACGCGCCGGCCAACCGTCCAGGCCAGCGCGCGCCGTATGCTCGCGGACCGGCCGAGGACAGGGTGCCGCCGGCCGGACCGCCGCCGCGATGGGGAGCATTGCCACCCGCACGAGGAATCGTGATCGTGGTTAGCGGGGCGGCGATCGGTACAGCGCTCACCATCCTGTTCGGTCGCGATCCCGGCTTCCTGCTCGGTTTCTTCCTTCTCGTCGGGACAGTCGCCGCTTCGATCGCCGTCCAGCCTCGCGCGGTCTACCGGATCATCCCGGTACCGGCGCTCGCTTACCTGGGCGGCGCGATCGTCGCCGGACTGATCCACGACCGTGCCGCCGACACCTCGCACACCGCACTCGCGATCAACGCGGCTCAGTGGAGCGCCAGCGGCTTCCTGGTCATGGTCACTGCCACCCTTCTGGTCGTGCTGGCCGGCGCGATCCGCTTCGGGCGCCAATGGCGTCGGTCTGGCGGAATCGGTCCGCGCAGTCCGCTGGGCCCGCGCGGGCTTGCCCATCCGCGCAGCCAAGTCACCCCTGCGGGGCGGGTCAGTGCACGCAATCCGAGCGACGGACCTAGCGCGGGCCGTCGGCACAGCGCAGGCGGCCGCCCTAGTGCAGCGAGTCCGCCTAATGCATCGAGTTCGCGCAACTCGGCAACATCGGGCGGCCCAGCCCGTCCGCGCAGCCCACGGGAGGGTGGCGGCGGCCGCCGGAGCGGTCCGCCTGGCTCTGGACACTGACTGAAGCCTCGGGAGCGCTCGCATGTCCGGTGACCTGTTCCGTCAGCTGTTCGACGATGCGTCCCTGTTCCCGCCCGCAGCGCTGGCAATGTCCGGCGCCGTCAAGGGCCATCTGCGCCATCAGGCCGCCTGGTACCGGGACATGTCCGGGCCATTCGTTTGCGCCGACACCAAGATCCGGGAGCTCAGCGCTGCAATGACAGCGGAGGGCGTCGCCGAGCTTGATCTGGCGCTAGTCCTCCCCGGCGGGGCTGCCGGCCTCGAGACCGCCGTGGACGCCGTGTTTGCTGATCCGCGGCTGCGGCTGCGCGCGATTGAAATTCCTATCGTTGCCTCAGCGGACACCGTGGCCGCGGTATCCGAGGTGGCCGAGGTGGCCGCCGCGCTGGACCGGACCCCGCTGGCCGGCGCGTCCGTGTTCATCGAGATCCCGGCCTGGCAGCTCACCGCCGCTGTGGTCGCCGCCGTAGCCGATCACCGGTACCTGGCCAAGGTGCGGACAGGCGGAACCACGGCCGGCGCGTTCCCGGACGAGCCGACGCTGGCAGCTTGCGTTGCGGCATTGGCAACCGAGCGGCTGCCCTTCAAGTGCACTGCCGGCCTGCATCACGCAGTCCGGCACACGGCTCCCGACACCGGCCTCGAGCACCATGGCTTCCTGAACGTGCTGCTGGCAGTGGCCGCTGCGCTGGCCGCTGAACCAGTCGAGGAAGTAACGGCAGAGCTCGCCGATCCGACCGCAAGCCGGGTCGCGGCCAAGGCCAGCGAGCTAGACAGCGACACAGTCCTCGCTGTGCGTGACCTGTTCACCTCGTTCGGTACCTGCAGCACCGACGAGCCGATCCAGGACCTGGTTACGCTAGGCCTGATCGACGCCGACCGCGGCCGCTAGCCCGCCCGGTCGCCGGGGGACCAGCAAAGGAGCGGCATGGCGCAGGCCGAAACATGGCTCGGTATCCCGCCCGACCACCTGTTCGGGCTGGGTGCGCTCCCCTACGGGTCGTATACCGCCGCGCATCATGCCGAGGAGTACCGGGTCGGGGTCGCCATCGGCGATTACGTACTCGACCTCACGGCGGCAACGGACCGGCTGCTGGCCGGCCGCGCGCACCTGTTCGCCTCGGGCAGTCTCGATGACTTCCTGGCCGCAGGAGAGCGTGCATGGGCTCAGGTGCGAGCCGAGCTCACCCGGTGGCTGACAGACGAGCAGTGCTGCCCTGCTATCGAAGACCTGCTGGTCCCGGTGACCGACGTAAGCCTCAGGCTGCCGTTCACCGTCGCGGACTATGTCGACTTCTATGCCTCGGCCTATCACGCCACCAACATCGGGCAGATCCTCCGGCCGGGCACGGAGCCGATGACTCCGAACTGGAAGCACCTGCCCATCGGCTACCACGGGCGGGCCGGAACAGTGGTCGTCTCGGGTACTCCGATCCGCCGGCCGTGCGGCCAGTCCCGCTCCCCGGGCGCCCGCAACCCGTCATTTGGCCCCTCCGCCCGGCTTGACTTCGAGGCCGAACTCGGCTTCGTCGTCGGCGCGCCCAGTCATCTCGGCGACCCGGTACCGGTCGAACGGTTCGCCGAGCACGTCTTCGGCGTCTGCCTGGTCAACGACTGGTCCGCGCGGGACATCCAGGCCTGGGAATACGTGCCGCTCGGGCCGTTCGGAGGCAAGTCGTTCGCCACCACGGTCTCGCCCTGGGTACTGCCGCTGGCCGCACTGGATCAGGCCCGCATCAGAACGCCGTCCCGCGATGCGAAGCTTCTCGGATACCTGACCGAGACAGCCGACTGGGGGCTGGAGATCGACTTCGAGGTCCGGCTGAACGGGCACGTCATCACGAGGCCCCCGTACGCCAGCATGTTCTGGAGCCCGGCGCAGATGCTCACCCACATGACCGTGAACGGAGCCAGCGCGCGCCGCGGCGACCTGTTCGCGTCCGGCACGGTTAGCGGTCCTGAGCCCGCCGAGCGTGGCTCGCTGATCGAGCTGGCATGGAATGGAAGCAACCCCGTTTCCTTGCCTGATGGTTCTTTTCGATCCTGGCTGGCGGACGGGGACGAGGTCACGATCACTGCCGTCGCGCCCGGTCCGTACGGTGCCCAGATCGGGCTCGGGTCAGCGACCGGCTGCATCCTGCCAGCAGTCCCTGAGCCAGCCGAAGGGCACCACTAGTCGCCGCGCCGGTGGCGACCGGGTATCGCCGGCGTCGCACCCTGGTCCGGCCGGCTGCCGGGATGGTCAGCTAGCCAGCAAGAGCCAGTAAGTGACACTACGATGCACGAATCGCCCGAAGGCGGGAGAATGCAGCTATGCCGGGGCCAGCGCAGCCGTGGGACCAGTCCGAGGACCCGCGGGAGAACACTATGGACCTCCCGCGCATCGACCTGGCTGGACTGGCCGACTACTTTCGCGGTGTAGCGCCGCCACCGAAGCCGACTGCCCCGGCCCGGCCTCCGAGCGGGCTGGCGGAGCCGTCGGCTGGACTGGCCGAGCCTTCGACAGGGGCGGAGCCTTCCGCCGCTCATCCGGAGCCGCGGGCACAAGCCGATGGTGGGCCGCAAGCCCAAGGCCGGTCCCTAGCCGATCCGGCCACACCGGCGGGTGCGGACGATTCGGCGGTCGCGGACGACTCGGCGGTCGCGGTCGAGCCAGCCGATGCGGGCGCAGCGAGGAACTCGGCTGCGAGGACCAGACATGCGCCCACCCCGGCGACCGATGGCGCTGTCGCCCGGAGCGCTGCCGCCCGGAGCGCTGACGCGCCCGGCAATGTTGCGGCTAACGCGGTCACCGCTGACACTCTCGCCGCTGAGACTGTCGCCGCTGAGACTGTCGCGGCTGGCCGGACGCCCGCGCCTCCCGCGACAGTCGCTAGCGGCGGTGAGATGCAGGCCGGGGCTGCCCCTGCGAGCTACGCCCCGGCTGGCCGGGCCGTACCTGGCTCGCTTACCGATCTCAGGTCGAGGCTTGCCCGGCTGCCGGCCGGGCATCCGTCTTCACCGTATGAGGACGGCGGGCATGCTCGGCCGTTGCCGACCCGGCTGAAGCATCTTGAGCTCGGCCTGCCCGCTCCCGGCCGTGAGCAGGCCGACGTCCAGGCTTTCGGCGAGATCGGGGCGAGGGATGCGGTTTTGGCCCGCGGCGAGGGCCCGGCGGCTTCGGCTGCGAAGAGCGCGACTGACGGTGCCGTCGAGATAGCCGCAGACACTGTCGCCGGCCAGACCGCCAGCGAGGCTGCCGACCAGGCCGCAACCGCTGCTTCTAGTCAGGCGGAGGATGCGAGTGCGCGGCGGGCCGCGCCGCCCGAGCCGGAACCACCAGCTGACGACCTCGATGCTGCCCCGGAAGCTGTCGGCCAGAATGGCGACCGCGAGCGCAGCGGCAGCCGTCCGCTCGACCCTCGGTGGCAGGATCCGTATGCCGTCGACTCGCCCGGCAACGGCCAACCGCTGCGCGACGTTGGACGCGAAAGCTGGGACGGCGCGGGCAACCTGGAGCTGCGCCCTTGGACGGGCGAAAGTTCCGGCCGCGGCCGGCGGCCAGCCAACGGCCGCGCCAATGGCAACGGCCACCACTCGCAAGCCCGACCGGACGGCCGGGCAGACTTCGGCCCGTCGGACCGCGACAGGCGGGACCGGCACCGGCCCGACGACTCGTTTCCCCGTCAACCCGGGCCAGACCGGAGTGTTCCGCAGGAACCCAGCTGGCCGCTGTCGGAGCGCGGCCTGCCGCCCGACCGCAGCCTCCCGCCGCCCGACCGCAGCCTCCCGCCGCCCGACCGGAGCCTCCGCCACCAGACCGGAGCCTCCCGCCAGCAGACCGGGACGAGCTCGACAGCAGGCGACTCGAACCGCGCCAGCAAGACACCGTCCAGCACCGCTCTCCGCGCCCCGACCGGCGCCGACCGGAAACGCAGCCGCGCGATGCGCCCCGACCGGACGCGCCCCGACCGGACGCGCCCCGACCAAGCGCAGCGCGGCACAGCTCATCACAGCCGAACACGGCAGTCTCCGATGCCCACGGCCTGAGTGACCTGGTCGAGCGCACGCTCACCGAAAGCCTCGCCGCCGAGGGCCGCAACATGTTCGGCAGCTACGGCAGCAGCGGCATCACGCCGGTCATTCACCGACTCGCCGCGGGTCTGCCCGCGGGCGGCCTCGCGCCTGATAGCGAGGCGGACAGCCTCAAGCCAGCTGACCGGTTCGCGGCCAAGCTTGCCAAGCTGATCGCCCGCAATCCGGGCCGCTCGCCGGAGGAACTGGCCGCCAGCATCAGCGATGTAGTCCGGTATGCGTTCGCCTTCGAAGCCGACGACTACACCGAGTGCACCTGGCTGGTGCACCGCAGGCTCAAGACGCAGGGTTTCGACCTGGAAGCCCGACGCAATCGCTGGGAGAGTCCCGAGCACAAGGGCATCTTCACCCGCTGGCACGACCCTGCCCACGGCATCAGCTTTGAGGTGCAATTCCACACGGTGGCGAGCTGGGCCGTGGCGCAGCAGAGCCACGACGCCTACGTCCGCATTACCGACCCGGCCACTCCAGCCGCGGAGCGCGCTCTGTTGCGCGCCCGGCAGGTGCTGGCCTCGGCAACCGCGGTGCCGCCGCCAGGCTGCACGGAGATCGGCGACTTCCGGGCGGAGCAGCGTTGACGAGCGAGCCGGTGCACAGTCAGGAGCAGTACTACGTCATCATCGCGGGCCACGGCAGCCGCGCGGCCTCGGGCCTTGCGCGCCGCCGGTACGCCCAGACAGGGCCGGTCGACGAGACCCTGGGCCGGGACCTTAGCTGGCAGCCGGATTCCGCCATCGCTGAGTGGGAGTACGGGGACCTGGACGCGGAGCTCATCAAGATCAGCGATCAAGAGGCCGAGAACCTCACGCAGGCGTTCCGGGCTCGGCTGGAGCGTGCGACCTGAGCCACGTCGTGCGGCAGGCCTGTCCGGCCGACCTTGGCCAGGTTGCCGAGATCTTTGGCTGGTACGCGGTCAACACCGTGGCGACGTTTGAAGAGTCGCCACGGACGCACTCCGACTGGTCGCGGCATGCCGCCGAGCTTGCAGACCTTGGCCTTCCGTTCCTGGTGGCCGAGGATGACGGCGAGATCGCCGGATATGCCTATGCGGGTCCGTGGCGGCGCAAGCCCGCGTACCGGCTAACGGCAGAAGACTCCGTGTTCGTCACGCCCGCCCGGGCGGGCGCTGGCGTTGGCCGAGCCCTGCTGACGGAACTGCTCACAGCCTGTACAGATGCCGGCGTGCGACAGGTAATCGCCGTCATTGCCGACACCGGCGACCCCGCTTCGGTCGGGTTGCATCGCGCGTGCGGATTTACCGACGCTGGCCGGCTGACAGGTGTCGGCTTCAAGCGCGGCCGGTGGATCGACACGCTGCTCATGCAGCGAACGCTCGCTTCCGCCGCGTCAGTCTTCCCTCAGGACGGCAGCGCAGAGATTGCCGCCTCCGGCTAGCCAGTCGCCGGGCCGCCGGAGTCTGACCGGTTGAAAAACTCCTTGATCAGCTCCCGCTGTCGCTCGCTCACCTTGTCGAAGTGCTTGTCCAGAGCGTCTTCGCCGATCGCCTCAGCCGTCAGGTACAGATCCTTAAGCTTGTCGAGCTTCGCCTCCGCTTCAGGCGGCATCGGTCGGGGCGGGACCGGCGTGGCATATTCAGCGGGCGGCGGCTCAACCGAGCCCGTGATGCTCACCGGCCTTGCCGTCGGGCCAGCAGGACGGGCCGGCTCGAAGAACCCGCGGGGCTCCTCGATCGCGTCAGGGCGGGGCAGCGAGGTCGCGCCGGGCAGTATCAACGGCAGCGGTGTGGTCACTGCGTCGTCGTCGCTGTCGTCATCGCTGTTCGCGGAGTTCGCGACGACAGGATTTTCGCTGGAAACGGGCTGGGTATCTCCCCCAGCCGCACGTCCCATCCCGGCAGTTCCGCTTCCTGACCTGACGGCTGCCGACGGCGGCATGTCCGTCCGCGGCAACTCTGGTAGACGCGAGCCCGGATGCTGCGGCTCCGGATGCTGCGGCTCCGCCGGGCGCGACTCCCGGCTTAGACCGTCGGCCGATTCCAGCGCGGGACGGGGCAGTTCCCGGCGCGGTGGCTCCGGTGATCGCAGTTCAGGCCGGAACGGCTCCCGCGTCGGCAGCTCCGGCAGCGGCTGCAGCACCTCAGGGCGCGGCGCATAGCGGTCTTCCGGCGGCGGGAGGTATTTGCGCCCGGAAGACTGGCCGAACCCTGCCGACGGCATCTCGTAGCCTGAGCGAGGCGCGTAGTTGTCATCGGACCACGGCTGGCCGTCGTCGGACCACCGCGAGCGGCTCTCATCGTGCGTGAACGCCCGGTCGGCCTGCCACTGGCCGTCTTCCGATGCGCCCCGGTAGTCAGCGTGCGGCTCCCGCTCGTATCTGCCGGCCCAGTCCGCGGCATAGCCGACAGTACCGCCCGGCCCGGACCAGCTCTCACCAGCAGGCCCGAAATTGTCGCCAGGCCGCAGTCCATAGCCATCGCCCGGTGGTGGCCCACCGCGATATTCGTCGCTTGGCCCCTGCTCGCGAAGCCGCTCAGCGTCGCGGCGCTCTAGCCACTCGACTTGACCGAAGCCCTCGCGGCCGTCGTACTGCCCGCGGCCGTCGTACTGCCCGCGGCCGTCGTACTGCCCGCGGCCGTCGTGCCAATGGCCGTCGGCACCGGGCCGATTGCGGTTCGGTGGCAGAACCCGGCCGTACAAGTACTCGTCCTCGCCCGCATGCGGTTGATTTCGGCCGCTGGACGGTTGCTGAGGACGACGGCTGGTCGCATCACTGCCGCGGCCGAGTAGGCCACGGTAGTCAGCCCGGATGTCGGTATCGGTGGCCTCGCCGTCCCACCCGCGCGGGCTTGCCGGCCTAGTCGGGTTAGCCGGCCGGGATCGCTCCGCTGGCCCGGATCGCTCTACCGGCCCGGATCGCTCTACCGGCCCGGATCGCTCTACCGGCGCGGATCGCTCGACCGGTCGGGGCCGCTCTACTGGCGCGGATTGCTCGAATGGCGGTGTCCCGCCCGGCATGCGCCGACCACCAGGCCCGCGCCGACCGGCCTGTCCCGGCCAGCTATCCCGCCCGGGGCCGCTGGATCCGGCCCCGCTGTCCAATCCGCGCTCGGAATCCGACCCGCGGCCGTCAACCTGCCCGCGCCCGTCACCAGCTCCGTACCTGCTGCCAGGTCCGGTCCGGGTATCCCGCTCACGGCCGTCACCGGACGCAGGCCGGCCATCGGAGCCGGGCCGTTTCGCCCCGCGCCCCTCACTCGCCACGTGCGTGCTACCGGCGCCGTACCGGCCATCTGATCCGTGCCCGCCGCTAGGCCCGGACGAGCCGCTGGGGCCGTACGACTCACCAGGCCCGTACGAGCCGTCAGGTCCGGACCGGCCAGCCTCGCCGCGGCGGTCGCCAGGTGCTGCCCAGCCGTTTGGCCCGCGCCGGTCGCCGGGCTCGCGCCCGTCAGCAGGCCCGCGCCCAGCCCCGTACGGCTCGCGCTGAGTACCCGGCCCTCGCTGAGTACCCGGCTCACGCTGGCCGCCCGCACCGCGCGAGTCAGAAAGGCCCGGCACAGGAGCCTGAGCAGCTGGCCTCTCGGATCGGGCATCCTCGCGGAAGTGTCCGGCAGCGCCGCGGCTCTGCCGGTCCTGAAGGTCCGGCGGGGCGGCGGACCAGTCAGCCGACCCGCGCTTCGCGCCAGGCGCTGCTGTCGGGCGCCCGGCGTCCCGGTCGGCTGCGGTGAGGGCGTCAGGCCGGACTGGACGGAACTCGGCCAGCCAATCCTCGGCCGCGAGATCGGGGTGATCGTCAGGGGGCTGGCGATCGTCCCGCCTCCAGCGCACTGCTACCTCCACCCGATCACACGAAGCATGCCGGCACCCGCACTGCCGTCCGATGCGCGGCCAAGCTCCGGCCTACCTACCGGCCAAGGGTCGCATGCACGCCTGACCGCCGCAACCCGCCTTTCGCCCTCAGCAGACTCGTTGCAGTGCTGTCTGGCCTGGCATTTTGCGCTATGCCGCCGGCGAGCCTGCAGGTCCGGTGAAATCACGCAACCGCACGGACACTAGCCGGTAACGGCTGCGGCGCGAGTCAGCCAGCCACCGGATAAATGCGCGTTCCCGCAGTTGAGGGGGTTTTCCGCACGGCGGCGAACACTCTTCCTGGACGAGAACAATCTCGGCTACCGTTACGCCTGTCGTCGCATTTCCCGATGGTCAGATCCTGTCGCTGGAGGCGCTATGGACCGACAAGTTAAATACCTCTTGCCCGAGTCGCAGATGCCACGGCACTGGTACAACATAGTGGCTGACCTGCCATCTCCCCCGCCTCCGCCGCTGCATCCCGGCACCGGCCAGCCAGTTGGGCCGGACGACCTGGCGCCGTTGTTCCCCGGTGCGCTCATTGCGCAGGAGGTTTCCGCAGAGCGGCACATTGCCATTCCGGACGACGTTCTCGATGTCTACCGGCTGTGGCGGCCGACGCCGCTGTTCCGCGCCCGGCGGCTGGAGCGGGACTTGGGCACGCCAGCCAGGATCTACTACAAGTACGAGGGCGGGAGCCCTGCGGGCTCGCACAAGCCGAATACGGCAGTACCGCAGGCCTACTACAACGCCGCCGAAGGCGTGACCAAGCTGACAACCGAAACCGGCGCCGGTCAGTGGGGCAGTGCGCTGGCATTCGCCTCATCGCTATTCGGTCTCGAGCTCGAAGTCTGGATGGTTCGCGCGTCCTACGACCAGAAGCCGTACCGCAAGATGCTCATGGAGACCTACGGCGCGACCGTGCACGCCAGCCCGTCCGAACTGACGAACGCCGGGCGCGGAATTCTGGCTGAGCACCCGGACTCGACCGGAAGCCTCGGCATCGCCATCAGCGAGGCGGTCGAAGTCGCCGCGGGCGACCCCAACGCCAGGTACGCGCTCGGCAGCGTGCTCAACCACGTGCTCATGCATCAGACGATCATCGGCGAGGAGGCGATCAAGCAACTCGCTGAGGCCGGGGACACCCCGGACGTGATCGTCGGCTGCACTGGTGGCGGTTCGAACTTCGGCGGACTTGCGTTCCCGTTCCTCCGGGAGAAGCTGGCCGGCCGGATGAACCCTGTCATCCGCGCAGTCGAGCCGGCGGCCTGCCCGTCATTCACTCGCGGGGTCTACGCATACGACTTCGGCGACACAGCCGGGCTCACTCCGCTGCTGAAGATGCACACGCTCGGACACGAGTTCATTCCGGATCCCATTCACGCGGGCGGACTGCGCTATCACGGAATGTCACCACTGCTGTCGCACATCTACGAACTCGGGCTGATCGAAGCAGTCGCGAAGCCGCAGTCAGAGTGCTTCGCAGCTGGCATGCGATTCGCTCGGACCGAAGGCATCGTGCCGGCTCCGGAGCCGACGCACGCGGTCGCGGCCTGCATCGAGGAAGCGCTGCGGTGCAAGGAGACCGGCGAGGAGAAGGTCATCCTCACCGCGCTGTGCGGGCACGGGCTGCTCGATCTGGCTGCTTACGGCGACTACATGTCCGGAGAACTGCGCGACTTGCAGCTGTCTGACAAGGCGATCGAAGAGGCGCTGGCCGGCCTGCCTGCCGCCGCGGTCTAACAGGCGGCCGTCTGACCCGCGCGGGTCTGACCGCCCTAGCAACCGGCTGCTGCGGTCCGACGTACGGCTGCGGTCTGGCTGGCTTGGCTTCAACGCGTGTTCTTTCCGTCAGATGGGAGCGGCGGTGTTACCGTCGATGGATGGCTTATCCGTTGCCTGCTGCGCAGACGCACCTCAGCGAACTTGTCGCTGAGGTTCGTCAAAGCCACCGTCCCGTCGCCATCAGCGAGGGCGGCAAGCCGGTCGCCGCGCTGATCAACATCGATGATCTCGCGGACCTTGAGGACCAGGCGGCCCTCGGGGCGCACCTGGCTGATAAAGCAGCGGGACGTGACGGGATTAGCCTCGATGACCTGGATGCCGCGCTCGATCGGATCGATGCAGAGAGCTGGTTGTGAGCCTGACCGTCGTATTCCGGCAGACGGCGCTCCGCAATCTAGCCCGCATTCGCAGCGACGATAAGGAACTGTTCGTCAGGACGCGCCGCGTCCTCGCTTTGCTGGCCGATCAGCCGTATCCGGAGGGTGCGGTTCCGTGGGGTGCCACCGGCCTCTACCGGTTACATGCGGGCGATATCCGGGTCTTATACGAGGTCGATGATGGGGCGACAACCGTCTACATCATCAACATCGGGATCAGTTCCTGATTGCGGTCGAAGTTTCAGCCGTTTCGGAGAACCCGCAATCAACTGCCAGCCCGAGGCCAGCTGGCGGCGCAGGCCAGGCCCTCCGATACAGGCGCTTCACCTTGGCTAGCTAGGCGAAAGTTGCCTGACCCGGGCCGGGAGGAGGGGTCGGCCCGGGCCTTCCGGCACGCGTCCGCGGCCGTCACGGCGGACGCACCTCATGCTGCAACGACATGAACGGTCGTTCACACAGCGATACAGTCGTACGCCGGATGGCCATCAGTTGTCAAGAGTCAGATGACAACCAACCGACCCAGACAGGCGTCGATTACAGACATAGCTGACTCTGAATCATGACTCTAGACCATGACTCGGGATTCTTGACTCGGATGGCCTAAATACGATGATCGCTGATTTCGAACTCCCGCCCGGCGACCGGCTGCCTATCGGCGGAACGCCAATCCAGTGCAAGCTAGCGGCAGCAGCTATCGACTTGTTTCACGCGCAGGGAGTGCCGGGCACAACGGTGCGTCAAATTACTGCAGCTTGTGACCTGACGCCAGGCGCGCTCTATAACCACTTCACGTCCAAGGACTACCTGCTATACGTGCTCGTCCGCGACGTCCACCTCTCGGTCGACGAGCAAATGGCCTCGGCCATCGCGAGCGCAGGGCCAGAGCCAGCCGAGCAACTTACTGCGGCAGTGCGGTTCCTGGTGTCTCACACCGCCACGTACAAAAGACGGTCGCGGGTCGCCAACCGTGACTTCACCTTGCTGACCGGGTCGCGGCGGGAGGAGATCCGGGTGATACGGCGCCGGATACGCGACCAGCTCACCGAGATCCTGATGGCAGGCGCGGAACAACGCACGTTCGACCTCGCCGGCGGAAACGACCGGCCGGGCGCGACCCTCGCCGCCCATGCCATCACCAACATGTGCGTGCATATCAGCCAGTGGATGCTGGAGCACTACCCGCTGGGCATCGCGGACCTGACAGATCGCTATGCCTCCATGGCCCTGCGAATCGCCGGCGTCGCTAAGCCAAACGAGCAGATCGCCGGCACCGGCAAGCCCTAACGAGCAACGAGCGCAGCGAAATCTTCCGGCGCGATGTTGCCGCCAGATAGCACGACCCCGGTGCGCCCGACCGCGCCCGCGACGCCGGAAAGCAATGCAGCCAAGGGGACTGCACCACTGGGCTCCACCACGAGTTTGAGTCTGGTGAAGCAGAACCGCATTGCGTCGATGATGGCTTCTTCCGTCACCGTCACCACGTCATCGAGCATGCGGGAGTTGACTTCAAAGGTCAGGTCACCGGGCTGGCTGGCGCGCAGCCCGTCGGCGATGGTGTCCGGTTCGGGGATCCTGACCTTATGCCCGGCTCGCAGGGACCGGCTCGTGTCATCGGCCGCCTCGGGTTCCACCCCGATTACTGACACGCCAGGGATCAGCGTTTTCACGGCCGTGGAGACGCCCGCCGCCAGACCACCGCCGCCTACCGGGACCAGGACTCGCTTCAGTTCAGGTTCCTGTTCGGCCAGTTCGAGACCCGCAGTGCCCTGGCCGGCCATGATGTCGTAATCGTCGAACGGCCGGACCAGCGTCATTGAGCGGCGGGTAGCAATCTCCTCAGCTACCTGCTCCCGGCTTTCAGTAACCGGGTCGTAGCGGCGCAACTCCGCTCCGTATCCTTCGATGGCGGCCAGCTTGGCTGCCGAACCGCTCGCGGGGACCACGATGACGGCGTGAATGCCTAGCAATTGCGCGGCGAGAGAGACTGCCGCGCCATGGTTGCCGGACGAGAACGCGACGACGCCGGCCTCCTTGGCCGCCGGGCTGAGGAGGCTCAGCCGGTTATAAGCGCCGCGGAACTTGAACGAGCCGCTGCGCTGGAGCGGCTCGGCCTTGAGCACCACCTTGGTCGCGCAATGCCGGTCAAGCGTCCTGGAGGTCAGCAGCGGCGTCCGGTTCGCCACGCCGTCGAGCCGGCCCGCCGCGGCCTTGATGCGATCAAAAGTCAGTCCCTCTTCCGACATTCGTGCCTCTCCCGCCATCGTGTGCATTCCCTGACGGACAGCCGCAGGCCAGCCCGCCCCGATCTGTCTGTCTAGCACGACGCCGCGGGTACTCAGTGGCAGGCTGGCATGCAGCCGTTCCGTTATGCAGTACCGGCAGTAAGCGGAGGCGTTGCCGATGGAAATTCCCAAGCCGACTGAGGCCGACAAGGAGTACTTCAGGTCCGTGCTTCCGGAGGACCCCGAGGTGGAGGTCAAGCCGATGTTCGGCAACCTCGGGGCGTTCGTGCACGGCAACATGTTCGCCGGCCTGTTCGGGCCGGCCATTGGTGTCCGGCTTGCTGAGAATGATCAGACTGAACTCGCCGCGGTCGACGGTTCCGGCCCGTTCGGTCCTGCCGAGCGGCCGATGGGCGGTTACCTCAGCCTGCCGGCCGCCTGGCGGGACGACCCAGAGCTAGCGGGCGGCTGGGTAACCCGCGCGCTCACCTTCGTGTCCGCGATGCCGGCGAAGACACCGAAGCCGAAGACAGCGAAGACGGCGAAGCCGAAAGCAGGCCGCTAGCCCTCGTCCCGCCCGATTAACCGCCCGGCGGAGCTAACCGCGCGGGGAGCCCCCGGCTATGCTGTCTCGTCGTTCAAAGGTGAGGAGCAAGCCGTGGCTCATCCCGGCAACGAGAAGCCTGCCAGCCTGCCATACCGCCGTGCCCGCCTCACTGAGCTGATCAGCCGCGAGCAGGACACCTACCGGGACCGCCATCCGCGCTCAGCCGGGGCCTACTCCGCGGCTGGCGCGCACCTGCTCGGCGGAGTGCCGATGACCTGGATGCGGATGTGGCCAGGTGGCTTCCCGCTTTACCTGGCGACGGCCAGCGGCGCCCGGCTCACCGACATCGACGGCAACGAGTTCATCGACTTCTGCCTGGGCGACACCGGCGCCATGGCCGGGCACTCCCCCGCCGCGGTGCAGGAAGCCGTCGCGCGTAGGTTCGGCGACCTGGGCGGCGCGACAACGATGCTGCCGACAGCGGACGCCGCCTGGGTGGCCAGCGACCTGACCCGGCGGTTCGGGCCCACGCACTGGAGCTTCACCCTGACCGCGACCGACGCCAACCGCTGGGCGATCAGGCTCGCACGGCAGCTCACCGGACGGCCGAAGATCCTGGTCTACAGCTACTGCTACCACGGCAGCGTGGACGAGACGTTCATCCTCGCCACGCCAGACGGGCCGCGGTCGCGCGAAGGCAACGTCGGCGCCCCGGTCGATCCCAGCCAGACCACGCGGGTTGTCGAGTTCAACGACACTGTGGCGCTGGATCGCGAACTCGCCAACGGTGACGTGGCAGCCGTACTCGATGGAGCCGGCGCTGACCAACATCGGCATCGTCCTGCCCGAGCCGGGTTACCTGGACGCGGTGCGGGACCTGACGCGCGAGCATGGCACCTTGCTCATCAACGACGAAACGCACACCTTCAGCGCCGGTCCCGGCGGTTGCACGCGGGCTTGGGGGCTGACGCCCGACATGGTCACTGTCGGCAAGTCCATCGCGGGCGGCATTCCCGCCGGCGCCTACGGTTTGTCAGCCGAGCTAGCCGGCCGGATCCTGGCCGACGACTCGGCGGACATCGTAGACACCGGCGGGGTCGGCGGCACGCTGGCCGGCAATGCCCTGTCAGTAGCGACGATGCGGGCAACGCTCGAGCACGTCCTGACGGACGCGGCATTCGAAGGCATGATCGCGATGGCCGACCAGTACACCGCAGGCGTCCGCGACGTGCTGTCCAGTCGCGGCCTGCCGTGGACCATCACTCAGCTAGGCGCTCGCGCTGAGTACCGCTTCTGCCCGCAGCCCCCGCGCAACGGCGGCGAGTCCGCAGCTGCGGCGGACACCGACCTGGACGAGTACCTGCATCTGTACCTGGTCAACCGTGGCGTCATGCTGACCCCGTTCCACAACATGGCGCTGATGTGCCCGGCCACAACCGCCGCTGACGTCGACCGGCACACTGCGACCTTCGCCGACGCGGCCGACGAACTGCTCGCCTAGGCGCCCTGGCACAAGGCTCGGACCGCCGGTTAGCGCGGACTGTCATGAAACGTCCCTATTGCCGAAGCCTATGATCATCTGATCTGATATCGCCATGGTGGCCTCCGCTCAGCAGAGCCGGCGCGCGCGGCCAGGTGCGAGGATCAGTGAGCCTGGACGAAGCCTTTCCTGACCTGACAGCCGACACCACGGGCTGGCTCGCAGCCGCGACCATCGGCGTTCCGGTCAGCGTCGGCCGTCTGCACGATGGCCGGCCCGTCATCGTGCTCGGGAACGTGCGTAGCTATGCAGTGTTTAACCACGTTCAAGGCGACAACCCTGACCACGATTACGGCGACTGCGGCATCGTGAGTTGCGCGGACGTCCTGGATCAGTTCGGCCTAAGGCTGACCGAAGCCGACGTGATCCGCCACGCCACCCGGTGTCGTGAGGCCCACCTGGTCGCCGGGCATCCGGAGCGGTCGGGCTGGACGCTTCCCTCCGAGCAGGCGCGGATCCTCTGCGACTACGGCGTGCCAGCCCGTGCCCTCCAGGGCCAGTCCGCCGACCAGCTCGCGTCCGCAGTGCAGCTCGGGTACGGCGTGATCGCCGGGGTCAACGCCGGCGTGCTGTGGACCGACTCGCGCTTCCTCGGGGACGGACAGCCCAACCACGTCGTAACCGTCACCGGTATTGCCCGCGAGCCCTACGACGGGGGGCTCGAGGGCTTTTATATCAACGACAGCGCCGACGGACGGTCGGCCGAGTACGTCAGCGTCCACCTGATGACAACAGCGTTCGTCCGCACCGGGGGCTTCTGCGTGGTGACAGAAATCAGGCACTCACCGGCGACAGGGACGCCAGCGCCCGTAGCGCCGTCAGGAAGGCCTCAGCCGGCGGCGTGACCAGCCCCGCGCCGACCTGGCCTGTCCCCGGGACCTTGCCCGCCATGCCGGTGTTGATCTGCGGCAGGATGCCTGTCCGCGCTACCAGCGTGACGTCAATCCCGGCTGGCGTGCCGCGGAACTCAAGGACCGGCACCTGATACAGCGGATGCTCAGCCAGCGTGATCTCGTACATGCGCCGCGTCGTGGCGAGCGCATCGGCTGCCGTCCCGCCGACGAGCGCGGCGATGGCGGGCGCCGCCGCCATCGCGAAGCCGCCGAGCCCGGCCGTCTCGGTAATGGCCGAGTCACCGATATCCGGACTGGCGTCATCGGGCCCGTAACCGCCGAGGAACAGCCCTTTCGGCGTGAGCGCCGGCGCAGTGAACCACTCGTCGGAAGTCCCGGACACCTGGATGCCGAAGTCGGTGCCGTTGCGCGCCATCGCCACGACCATGGTGGAGCCAGGGATGTCACGAGCGGCATCGAGCGCCAGCTTGCACGCGGGCATGGCTAGGTTCAGGAAGAAATGGTCGTTGCCGCCGATGAACGTCGCGGCCCGCGCGATGTCAGCCGAGGCGAATCCGGACTCGACCATCGACGGCAGCAGGTCACGCAGCAGCATGAGAGTGCCAGTCCGGTTCCGGTTATGAGCTTCGTCGCCCATCTGCACCATCTGGGCCAGGATCGCTGTCACGTCCACCGGGCCGTGCCGGCGCACCGCCGCCGCCAGCAGCGGGCCGAGCACCCCGGACATCCAGGCCAGCCGCTCCAGCACCTCGGGTGAATATGCGCCGTACCGCAGCACCTTGCCGAGCCCCTCGTTGAGCGAGCAGTAAGAACGCTGCCCGGTCGCCGGGTCCTGCAACACGAACAGCCACATCGACGGCGAGATCACGCCAGCCATCGGGCCCACCGCGTGCCGCGAATGGCACGGCGCCAGGGCGAACTCGCCGCGGCTCGCCCGCTCGGCCGCCTGCTCGGGCGAGCCGGCGAGGCCCTCGAAAACGGCCGCGCCCATCAGCGCCCCGCGCAGCGGGCCCGATGCCCTGTCCCAGCTGACCGGCGGCCCGGCGTGCAGGAAATCGCCGGGCTGCAGACCGAGCATCGCGCCCGCAGGCGCGACGTCGACCAGATGCGCCCGCACCGCCAGCATTCGCTCGACGGCGAGCGAATTAGCAGCCGCCCGTCGCGGGTCGCTCATTATGGAAACGAGGTAATCCTCACTGCCAGCCATCGGCGGCGCCCAGTCGACCTGGGTTACCCTGGCGGCCTGCCGCTCCGCCGCCTCCGCGAGTAGTCCGAGTCCGGCGCTGATGATGTGCGGCTCCCGCCGGAGCAACTCGCTCATGCTGTGCCAGTCATAAGGGGCCTTCGATCAGGTCGCATGCGAACCGGGCGGCCGCTGCATTGGACGCGAATACGTCTGCCCCTGCCTCCTGGAGTATGGCTGCCTGCCGGGTCGGGCCTTGGGGATCGGCCGCGGCGCCGATGAGCGAGACCACGACGGCTAGCCGGCCGCTGGCCCGGGCCGCGGCGATCGCCGGGCCAAGCTCGGCAGCCGGATCCGGGTGCGCGCCATGGCCGAGGACGACGTCGAGCAGGATGACGCTCACGGCCGGATCGGCAGCCTCGGCCGCCAGCCGCTCCAGCCGCAACGACTGGTCGATCATCGGATGCGGCCGACCCGCTGTCAGCTCATCCTCGCCGAAGTCGATCATGGCGTGCCCGGTCGCGGTTGTTTCAAGCACGGGCGTTCCAAGCACGGGCGTTCCAAGCACGGGCGCGCGCGGCGCCAGCCACAACTCGGGCCGCAGCGAGATGTTCGACCGGATCGGGCCCAGCCGGTCAGTTGCGATGATCATGGCCTCGTCGCAGAGCGTGCCGCCCGCGAACAGACCGCGCAGCACGCCCGCCGGCCGGCTCCGATCATGGGTAACGTGCCCGAGGGCCGGCCCAGCGCGGCCAGTCCGGGACCGGCCGGCCAAGCGTGCGCACGGCGGTCTCGGTAGCCGCAGTGAGGTCAGGCTCGCCGGGGGCGACCAGCGCGAACTGGACTGGAGTAGCCAGGCCGGCCGCGAACTCGCGCAACTCGGCTGCAACCACCGCAGCGGGCGGCTTCGAGACCACGACGATCAGCTCGGTGGCCGGATCGGCGTCCAGCGCGGTTAGCGCGGCGCGGGCCGAGCGGCCGCCGACCGCGGCGGACAGGTCGCGACCGCCAACGCCAAGCGCGGCACTCACCCCGACCCCGGCGTAGTCAAGCAAGCACAGCACCTGCTGCGCGCCGGTCCCCGACGCTGCGACAAGCCCGATCGGGCCAGCCGGGAGCGTGTGCGAGAAGCCGAGCCCGATGCCGCCGATGATCGCGGTACCGCAGTCCGGGCCCATAACGATGAGGTCGCGCTGCGCGGCGAAGTCCTTGAGCGCGATCTCCTGCTCGACTGGCACATTGTCGGAGAAGATCATGACATCGCAGCCGGCTTGCAAAGCATCCATGGCTTCGGCGAACGCGTACCGGCCCGGCACGGAGATCAGGGCGAGGCCAGGCCTGTTCGCCCGAACAGCGGCAGCGGTCGTGCGCGGCGGCTGCGCACCGTAGCCGGCTGCGGAGTGCCCGGCGCGCGGGCGAGCCTGCAGAGCGTTGTCGACGACGGCAAGAGCTTTTGACAGCGTGGTGTCGTCGCTGGCCCGGACGGCGATCAGCAAGTGGTTCGGGCTGACATCCGGCGGCGGCTCGAAGCCCAGTCCTGGCAGTAGCTCGAGATTGAGCTCGGTGGCCATGGCAATCATCGCCGCGTGCACGCCCTCGGCTTGCCGCACGTCCGCGCTGAGCCGCATCAGCGTGACGGAATCCGCGTAGGCGCCAGGTCTGGCCTCGACATACTCAGCGCTCACCCGCCCAGCCCCATCCGAGCCAGTCCCGCGCCAGTCGAGGCTGTCCCAGCCAGCACAGGGCGGCAGCGGGGCGCGAGACGAGGAGTGCGATGCGCCTGCTGCGCGGTCTCGGCCGCGGTCACCAAGCCCAGCGCGAGAGCCGCACCGGAGGTGTGGCCGACGGACAGCAGGCGGCTGACGGCCCCTGCGGCAGTCACCGAGTCCGACCGCCGCAGGCTGGTCAGCGCCGCTGCGACAGCGGCCAGTTCGTCAATGCACTCGCCGCGGGCGGCGTGCCACAACAGCGCTGCCGACAGGACCGTGGTGCGGGTCGGCGCCAGGGCCGCGATCGCGTCGCGAAGCGGGGCTACGCCTAGACCAAATGCCGCGGCGCCCACCAGGAAACCGGCCAGCACGTCGTCGCCGCTGGGCGTGAGGCCCGGGCCGCGGCCAAGCAAGCGCAATACCGTCTCGAGACTGGCCGCCTCGTCGCGGCTGGCGAAGGCAAGATCGGCGAGCTGCTCCCAGGGCTCGCCCGAATGGGCACTGCCCGAATCGGCACCGGCGAGCCTGGCCCGGACCGCAGCTAGCGCGTCCGCTGCCACCTCGCCCTGTGCTGGCCTGGTCGGCGCCCATTCCCTGACCGCCTGCACCACCACCGGACCGGCCCGACCGGTCCAGCGGACCGCGCCGTCGCCGACCATGACGCAGTCCGACGGGCCCGCCGGTGCGAGCGAGACCGGTGCCAGCGAGGCCGGCGCCAGCGAAGTGAGCGGCAGTTCCGCACTCGTGGTCGGCAGCACCAGCCCGCACGGCAGCCGAACCGCGTCGTGCGCGAGCACGACCAGCGTCCCCGGATGCCCGGCGGTCTTGACGTAGAGCGCCCCGCGAGTCGCGCCGAGCCATGCCGCCGGGCGAGCCGGCCCGGCGAGCACCTGCCGCAGCGCGCTGCTGGCGGCCGCGGCGCATCGCACATTCGCCATCATGTAGCAGAAGAGCGTTTCCGTCACGCCTTCGGCAGCGTACCGTCGCGCTATGACCGTAACGGCTGGGCCGGAGGCTTCGTGAAGCCACGCCCGCTCGGCTACACGCGACCCGAATCCGTGGCCGAGGCGCTGGCAGCGCTGGCAGCGCCGGACATCGAGGCAAAGGTGCTGGCCGGCGGCCAGTCGCTGGTCCCGCTGATGTCCATGCGCCTGGCCGCGCCTGACCTCCTGGTGGATATCAACCGCATCACCGAGCTCAGTTATGTCGACGTAAACGACGGCCAGGTACGGGTCGGCGCACTCGCGCGCCACGCCGAGGTACTAGCAAGCGAGGTGGCAGCAGCCGCTCAGCCGCTGCTGCGCAAGGCGCTCCGGTTCGTGGCACACCCGGCGATCCGCAACCGCGGCACGACAGTGGGCAGCATCGTGCATGCCGACGCGGCCGGCGAGATGCCCGCGGTGATGGCACTGCTAGGCGGCACCGTGCGCGTTGCTAGCGCGACCGCCGAGCGGTCGGTCCCGGCCAGCGAGTTCTTCCTCGGGCCGCTGGAATCGGCCGTGCAACCTGGCGAGCTCGCGACCGAGGTCCGGTTCCCGGTGCTGCCCGGCCGTGCCGCAGGGACCGGGTTCGCCGAGATCAGCCGGCGGCGCGGCGACTACGCGGTCTGCGGCGTCGCCGCGATAGCGTGGCTCGGCGCCGACGGTCGCGTCGACGGCGCGAAGGTCGCCTACCTGTCGATGGGACCATCCCCGGTGGTCCTGGATCTCACCGAGGCGGTCGCGGGCGTGCTGGCCGCTGCCACGTCCTTCCCGGCCGCCGTCAGTCTCGCCCGCAAGCGGCTCCAGCCGGGCTCAGACATTCACGCCACGGCAGGTTACCGTCGGCAGCTCGCGGGCGTGCTTACCGAGCGAGCGCTCACCGAAGCCATCGCCGACGCGCGCGAGACGATGGCCGCATGAGCAGCGAGGAGCTGCACGAGGTCCGGCTCACAGTGAACGGCACAGCCCGCACGGCACACGTGCCGGCCCGCAGGCTGCTGTCCGACTGCCTCCGCCACGACCTGCGGCTGACCGGCACGCACGTTGGCTGCGAGCACGGCGTTTGCGGTGCCTGCACGATCCTGATCGACGGAGCGCCAGTGCGCTCGTGCCTGCTGCTCGCCGTCAGTGCCGACGGCGCGGACATCACCACCGTCGAGGGCCTCGCGGCGCCGGACGGCGCGCTGTCACCAGTGCAGCAGGCCTTCGCCGAGTGTCACGGGCTCCAGTGCGGCTTCTGCACGCCCGGCTTCCTGACCACGATCACTGCGGGGCTACGGGCAGTTCCGGATGCCGACGATGAGCAAGCACGCGAGATGATCGGCGGCAACCTCTGCCGGTGCACCGGATACCAGAACATCCTGGCGTCGGTGCACCGGGCGGCGGAGATCTCCCGCGACCCGGGCAGTGCTGACCAAGGCAGGGCCGGCCCGGGCAGCATCGAACCAGGCAGCATCGAACCAGCGCGCAGCCAGCCGACCCCCGGCACGGGCAGCTGGACCGGGCAGAGTTCGCTGTTCGGCGCCCGAGTGCAGCGGGTCGAGGACGACAGGCTGATCCGCGGCCACGGGGCATACCTCGACGACCTCGGCCCTGACGCGCTCGCAGCCGCTTTCGTACGCAGCCCGTACGCGCATGCGCGCATCACCGGCATCGACGTCGGCGCCGCGCTGGACGTGCCCGGCGTGGTTGCCATCTACACCTGCGAGGACCTTACCGGTCGGCTGACCGAGCCACTTCCGCTGCTGATCCCGCATCCCGCGCTCACCCACGGCCGGACGCCGTACCCGCTAGCTAACGGCGAGGTCAACCACGTCGGCGAGGCAGTGGCGATGGTGGTAGCTGCAGACCGGTATCTCGCCGAGGATGCCGCCGACCTGATCGATGTCAGCTATGAGCCGCTCCCGCCGGTGGTGGGCCTCGATGCCGCCCGGTCAGCCGAGCACCTCGTGCACGATGACGTCCCTGGCAACCGGGCCGCTAACGCGGTTCAGGAGCATGGCGACACCGCGGCGGCCATCGGGGCGGCACCCCACGTGCTGGAGCTCGACCTGGAGATCGAGCGGTCGGCTTCCACCCCGCTGGAAGGCCGCGGAGTGCTTGCCAGGTGGGACGAGCAGTCGGCCTCGCTGGTGATGTGGACGTCGACCCAGACCTCGACGGGGGTGCGAGCCGCCGTGGCGGCGAAACTTGGCCTGGACCTCAGTCAGGTCGACGTCATTACCCCTGACGTCGGCGGTGGCTTCGGCGTCAAGATCGTGCATCCGTGGCCTGAAGAGGTACTCGTGCCCTGGGCGGCCCGGCTGCTGGGCAAGCCGGTCAAGTTCACCGAGGACAGGCGCGAGCACTTCATCGCCAGCGCGCATGAACGGGCTCAGCAGCATCACGTCACGGTTGGCTATGACGACGAAGGCAGAATCCTCGGACTCGACGTCAGGTTCTGGCATGACAACGGCGCCTACGTGCCCTACGGGCTCATCGTGCCGATCGTCACCTCGACCCAGCTGCTCGGGCCGTACAAGCCGGGCGCGTACCGGGTGGAGTTCGACTCGCTCTACACCAATACCGTGCTCGTCACGCCGTACCGGGGCGCCGGCCGGCCGCATGGCTGCTTCGTGATGGAACGGACCATGGACGCGATAGCGGCGGCACTAGGCCTGGACCGCGCCGTGGTGCGCGAGCGCAACTTCATCCAGCCTGACGAGATGCCGTACGACCAGGGCCTCATCTTCCAGGACGGCCGCCCGCTGATCTATGACTCCGGTGACTATCCGGCCATGCTCGCCAAGATCAAGGACCTGGTCGGCTGGGACAAGTTCGCCGCACTGAAGGAGACGGCAGCAGCCGAAGGCCGGCAGATCGGCATTGGCCTGGCCTGCTACGTCGAGGGCACCGGCGTTGGCCCGTACGAAGGCGGCCACGTCGTGGTGGAAACCTCGGGCAAGGTCAAGGTCGCCACTGGCCTCACCAGCCAGGGCCAGGGTCACCAGACAATGCTGGCGCAGCTCGTCGCAGACGAGCTTGGCGTGCCGATGGCCGATGTCGAGGTCGTCACCGGAGACACCCGGCGCTTCGGTTACGCGGTGGGCACGTTCGCGTCCCGGACCGCGGTGATGAGCGGCTCGGCGGTCACGCTCGCGGCACGGAAGGCTAAGGAAAAGGCCCTGCGGATCGCCGCCGCTGCCCTTGAGGTGTCAGCAGACGACCTGGAGATCACCGGCGGCATGGTGCAGGTGAAGGGCGATCCAGACAGCGGCATCAGCCTCGGCACAGTGGCCGTGCTGTCCAATCCGCTGCGGTACGCGTTCGACGAGGCCGCAAAGGCAGCGACCCAGTTTGCCGGCAGCGGTGACATGACCAAACCGCCGGTAGCGCCCGATGACGAGCCAGGCCTCGAGGGCCGCGCCTATTTTTCCCCGGTGCGCTCGACGTTCGCCAGCGGTATGCACGCCGCGATCGTCGAGACCGACCCGGACACCGCGGAAATCACGATCCTGCGTTACTGCGTTGTGCACGACTGCGGCCGGCTGATCAACCCGAAGATCGTCGAAGGGCAGATCCACGGCGGCGTTGCGCAAGGTGTCGGCGGAGCGCTGTACGAGCGGATGGCATATGACGAGACCGGTCAGCTGCTCAACGCCTCGTTCATGGACTTCCTCATGCCGTACGTGAGCGAGGTGCCGCGCCAGATCGAGATCGATCACCTGGAGACGCCGTCACCGCTGAACCCGCTCGGCGTCAAGGGCGCAGGCGAGGCAGGCGTCATTCCCGGCGCGGCCGTCATTGCTTCGGCGATCGAAGATGCCGAGGGCATCGACATCCGGTCCATGCCGTTGTCGCCATCGGACCTGTTCGAGCTCCGCCTCGCTCGTACCCGCGAGACTGCATGATGGGAAGGCGTCGCCTTCGCATCGGCATCGACACCGGCGGCACGTTCACCGACGTGGTAGCGCTGGATGCGGTCACCGGCGAGCTGACGGTGACGAAGACGCCGTCGACTCCCGCCGACCCGGCGGACGGCTTCATCACCGGCCTGGCGAAGATCCTCGGATTGCTGGGGGCCGATCCTGCGGAGATCGAGTCAGTCAGCCACGGGACCACGATCGCGACCAACCAGCTGCTGGCGGGCGACATCGGCGAGCTCGGCTTCATCACCAGCGAAGGCTTCGAGTTCATGCTGGAGATCGCCCGGCAATCGGTGCCGGATGGATACGGCAACTCCTACTTCTGGGTCAAGCCGGACCGGATCGTGCCTCCTGACCGGGTCAAGACGGTGGCCGGCCGCCTGGACCACTCTGGCGCGGAGCTGCGCCCGTTCGACGAGGTGCGGGCGATCACGGCCGCTCGCTGGTTCCGCGATCGCGGCATCGACACGCTAGGCGTGTGCTTGCTGCACTCCTATGCCAACCCCGAGCACGAGGAGCGGATGGCAGCGGTACTGGCCCGCGAGCATCCGGGCGCGGTGGTTTCGCTGTCGTCGCAGGTGCTGCCTGAATACCGGGAGTACGAGCGCTCGATGACCACGCTCATCGATGCTGCGGTCAAACCGCGCGTGTCGCGGTACCTGGCTGCGATCGGAAAGCGGCTGGCGGGCCTGCGCGCCGACCCGGTGCCGCTGCATGTGATGACATCGAACGGCGGCGTGGCTACGGCCACCGAAGTGATCGGCCTGCCAATCGCCACGGTGCTGAGCGGGCAGGCCGCAGGCGCCGTCGGCGCGGCGATGATTGCCCAGAACGCAGGTATCACCTCGGTCCTGACCTGCGACGGCGGCGGCACCTCCACGGACGTGGCAGTTGTCGTCGACGGCGAGCCCGCGCTAACGACCGAGGGCAGCGTCGGCGCGTACCCGTCCAAGATCCCGATGGTGGACGTTGTGACCGTTGGCGCGGGCGGCGGATCGGTGGCGTGGGTGTCCCCGGAGGGCTCGCTCAAGGTCGGGCCGCGGTCGGCGGGCGCTGATCCGGGGCCGCTGTGCTACGCCAAGGGCGGCCGCGACGTCACGGTCACGGACGCTCACCTGATGCTCGGCCGGATCCCGCCGCATCTGCTCGGCGGAGAGATCCCGCTGGACGCCGACGCCGCGCGATCCGGGATGGCCGACCTTGCGGCGAAGCTCGGCATCCCGCCGCTCGATTGCGCCGCCGGGATCCTGGAGGTCTCGGCGTGGAACCAGGCCAACGCGGTACGCCAGACCACCGTCAAGCGCGGCCTGGACGTGCGGGACTTCACCCTGGTCACATTCGGCGGATCCGGGTCATTGCTGGCTTGCCCGCTCATCGAGATACTCGGCGTGGCAGGCGTACTGGTGCCGTGCAACCCGGGCAACGTCTCGGCGTTCGGCCTGCTGACTGTCGACGTCCGCACCGACTATGTCCGCACCAGCGTGGCGCGCCACTCCGAACTGGACTACGCAGGAATGGAGGCAAGCTACGCCGGGCTCGCCGAGCGGGCGCGCGAGGCCCTGACCGCGCAGGGCTTCGCGACCGGGAATCACCTGCTGATCCGGAGTGCCGACCTGCGGTACTTCGGCCAGGCCTTCGAGGTACGCGTGCCGATCGGTGCCGGCCTGATGAGCCCGGCACTGGCGGACGCGGCCGCGGCGGACTTCCACGCGGCGCACCGCGCGCTGTACGGGTACGACTTCAGCGCTGATCCCGCTCAGCAGGTTGAGTGGGTGAACCTGCGGGTCACCGGGATCGGCCCGATCCAGCGGCCGCGGCTGGCCACGCTGCCAACCCGCGACGGCACAGCCGGCGATGGCGACGCAGCCAGGGCCGCAACGGGCAGCCGGCCGGTGGTCTTCGGCCGGGCAGCGGTCTCCGGCGGGGCAGCCGGACCAGTCGATGCCACGATCTACTGGCGGTCGTCGCTGGCGGCGGGAGACGTCGTTGCAGGGCCCGCCATCATCGAGGAGTATGGCGCCACGATCCCGGTACATCCGGGGTTCGCGGCGCGCGTCGACGGGTTCGGCAACTTGCTGGTAGGACCGTCATGACGCCGAGGAAACTGGCTACGCTCACTGCCGGAGCGCGCGGCCCGGTGGACCCTGTGCTGCTGGAGATCGTGGCCGGGAGCCTGGCCGCCATCGAGAAGGAAGTCGAGACCGCGATCGGACGGACGTCGCGGTCGCCGATGATCAGGGACGCGCACGACTTCCGCGCCGGGATCCACGACCGCTTGCTGCGCAAGCTCACCGGGCGCTCGTACAGCGCCTTGGTCCACCCGATCGCGCGTGACTTCCCGCTGCCGACCATGCGGCCCGGTGACGTGTTCTTCCACAACGACGTGTACCTGTCGGAGGGCGGCATCGGTCACCTTCCCGACCTGTGCGTCACCGTGCCGGTCTTCGACGCCGGGCCGGTGCTGGACGGTCAGGGGCCCGACAGCCAAGGGCAGGGCGAGCCTGAGGTAGTCGCGTTCGTGCAGGCCTTCGGCCACCATGACGACATCGGCGGCGCAGTCCCCGGATCGATGCCGAGCCACGCGACCAGTGTCTTCTCCGAAGGCCTGATGGTGCCGCCGATCCGGCTCTGGGACGCCGGCGTGCCCAACCGGGCCGCTCTGACGATCATGACCCGCAACTCACGGATGCCCGAATCGCTCGCCGCCGACCTGGACGCCGAATGCTCCGCCTGCCTGCAGGGCGCGCGACGGCTGGCGGAACTCTTCCGCCGCTACGGCCGCGCCGACGTCGAGGCCTGCTTCGACGAGATCGTGGCAAGCACCACGCGCACCTACCAGCAGGAGATCCTGGCCAAGATCCCGCTCGGCACGTGGACCTGGGAAGACTATGCCGAGCACGACGGCGTCGACCCGCCGCGGCTGCATGCCCAGCGGATCACCCTGACCAGGACAGCCTCGGACGAGCCCGGCGGGCCCCGCCTGATCCTCGACTTCGCCGGGACCGGCCCGCAGGCCAAGGGACCGATCAACCATTGCGCGAACTACGCCGACGGCAACTTCCTCGCCAAGTGGCTCGCTCCGATCCTGCGTAACCTCGCCGACACTCCCGAGCGGATGGCCGAGCTGGACGTGAACGAGGGCATCGTCGAGCTGATGGAGATGCGCTTCCCGCCTCCCGGCACGCTGCTCACTCCGGTGTTCCCGGCCCCGACGAACGCGCGCACGTTCGTCATCCTGCGGCTGCTCGGCGTGTTCGCTGGCGTGCTGGCCAAGGCCGTCGGCGGCCAGATGCCCGCTGACCAGGAGACGATCCGCTACACCGGCGTCTACGGGCAGACCGCGGACGGCGAGCCTTACCTGATGCGCGAGGTACTCGGCGGCGGGTCCGGCGGGCGTTACTACGCCGACGGCGAGGACACCATCCACGTCGTGCCCGACTCGCGGAACCTGCCCGCCGAGTTCACCGAAGCCCGCTTCCCGCTGCTGGTCGAGCGGCTCGGCCTGGCCGTGGACTCCGGCGGGCCGGGCAAGTTCCGCGGCGGCCTCGGCTACGAGAAGGTCCTGCGGATGCGCGCCGACGGCTACTTCATGTCGATCGCCGACCGCTCGATCCTGTCCTGCTGGGGCCTGAACGGCGGCCGGGCCGGGCGCCCGTTCCAGGTAACCGTCGATCCCGGCGGGCCTGGCGAGCGTGACGTTGACGCGCTGGCCGACGGCGAGTTCGTGCCGGCCGGCACGCTGATCCGGATCAGAACCACCGGCGGAGGCGGCTGGGGAGACCCGCTCGAGCGCGACCCGGCGCTGGTGGCACGCGATGTTCGCTGGGGCAAGGTCTCCCTCGCGGCTGCCGCTGACGACTACGGCGTCGTGCTGACCGGATCCACCGATCAGACAGGGCACGACGAGGCGATGGCCGACGAAGCGGCAACGCGCGCCCTGCGTGACAGGCAGCGCGCGGCACGCCCGGCCGCGCAACCGTTCTTCGACCGGGGGCCTGGCTACGCCGTGCTTGCGGGCGGACCATCAGCAGCCGACGTGGACTGGATTTGAGCTAGCTAATCAAGGAAGGAAACCGACGTGCCCGAGCCGATCGAGGTCCGCAAGGTGCCGCTGCACCACGTGTCCGATGCCAGCGAACTGGCGAAGCTGATCGACGATGGCGTGCTCGAGGCCGACAGAGTCGTCGCGGTCATCGGCAAAACCGAAGGCAACGGCGGCGTCAACGACTACACCCGGATCCTCGCTGATCGCGCCTTCAGGGAAGTCCTGGTCGCCAAGGGCAGCCGCAGCGCCGGCGCGGTCGCGGAGGTGCCGATCGTGTGGTCCGGCGGCACCGACGGCGTGCTCAGCCCGCACGCCACGATCTTCGCGACCGTGCCGCCCGGTAAGGCCGTGCCGCCCGCCAAGGCCGACGTGAGCGGCGAACCCCGGCTGTCGGTCGGCTTCGCGATGAGCGAGCCGCTGCTGCCCGAGGACATCGGCCGGAGCGCCATGATCACCAAAGTGGCGGCAGCCGTGACGGCGGCGATGGCGCAGGCGGGCATCAGCGATCCCGCCGACGTGCACTACGTGCAGACGAAGACGCCGCTGCTCACTATTCACACGATCAGGGACGCCGCGAGCCGGGGCCAGACCGTCTGGACTGAGAACACCGGCGAATCCATGGACGTGTCCAACGGCACCGCCGCCCTCGGCATCGCCGTCGCGCTCGGCGAGATCGCGATGCCGGCCGACACCGACGTGATGCGTAACCGGGCGCTGTGCTCCGCGGTGGCCTCGTGCTCGTCCGGCGTGGAACTCGACAGGGCCCAGGTGGTCGTGGCCGGCAACGTGCGCGGCATCGGCGGAAGGTACCGGATCGGGCACTCGGTCATGACGGATGCGCTCGATGCCGACGGCATCTGGGCAGCCATCCGGAACGCTGGCCTCTCGCTTCCGGACCGGCCGCACCCGAGCGACCTCGACGGCAGGCTGGTCAACGTGTTCCTGAAGTGCGAGGCCAGCCAGGACGGGCGGGTCCGAGGCCGGCGTAACGCCATGCTCGACGACTCCGACGTGCACTGGCACCGGCAGATCAAGGCCTGCGTCGGCGGTGTCGCCGCGGCGGTGACCGGAGACCCCGCCGTGTTCGTCTCGGTGTCAGCCGCGCATCAGGGACCCGACGGCGGCGGGCCGGTCGCCGCCATCGTGGACTGTGGCTAGAGGCCCGCGTAGGCGACCGCGACCCGGGCGGCAAGCTCGGCGTTGTCCGCGATGAGGCGCCGGTTCACCTCGACGCTGCGGCCATTACTCAGGTCTTCGACCGCTGCGAGTACCGCAGGCGTGATGGCCTGACCGGTCACGCCCGCGCGCCGGACCCGCTCGACCGCTTCTGTCACGAGGGCTTCCAGATCGAGGCCGTCTACCGGCGGGCGAGCGAGAATAAGCCCGCCGGAGGAAACGAGGTCCCAGTGCGTCGCGGCTATCCGGGCCGCCTCGGCAGCCTGCGCTACTGTCGCGGAAACCGGCGGGCCGCCGTCAGCGCTATAGAACATCGGCAGTGTCGGTGTCTGCCAGCCGAGGACCGGGACTCCGAGCGTCTCCAGCAGCTCGGCAGTCGCCGGGACGTCCAGGATGGACTTAGCGCCCGAGCACACGACCATCGCCGGGGTCCGCGCTAGCTGCGGCAAGTCGGCGGAGATATCCAGCGTTTCGGCGAAACCGCGGTGCACGCCGCCGATGCCGCCGGTACCCATGAACCGGATGCCGGCCGCCCGGCAGACGGCCAGCGTGCCACCCACGGTCGCGGAGCCCAGCGCGCCCTGGACAACGCAGGCCGCAAGATCGCGCGCGCCGACCTTGCGCGCGCTCTCGCCAGCGTCAGCGAAACGCGCCATCTCGGAGGCATCCAGGCCGACCCGGACGACGCCATCCAGCACACCGACCGTGGCCGGAGTCGCGCCCGCGGCCCGCACTCGCCGCTCCGATTCCAGCGCAGCCACGAGGCCGCGGCCGGCCGAGAACCCGTGCGACACCAGTGTCGTCTCCAGAGCCACGACCGGACGGCCGGCCCTGAGCGCATCGGCGATCTCAACCGTCAGCTGCGGCACCATGGTCACGGCATAGCCCCCATCTTCGCTACCGCCCGTGCCGCAGCGGCCAGGCCAAGCTCGACTCCGCCGACCAGGTACCCGGCCGCGAAAGCGTCGCCCGCCCCGGTTGAGTCGACCGGAACCGTCGGCGCCGCCGGGAACTGGTTCCCGTCGACGCGGACGCCTTCGGCGCCCAGCTTAACGATCAGCTGTCCACGGCCGGGCAGGCAATGGCTCCCGTCCAGACCGAGCAGCGCGGCCTCGGCCTCAGTCCCGAATACGACGTCGGCGCCGATCGACGCGATCAGCGTACGGAAGCTTGCCACCCCGAAGGACTCGATCATTGCCGTCGATGACAGGTCGACGGCCAGGCGCGCACCGCGCCCGATGGCGGCCTCGGCAACCGCGAGGGCCGCGGTGCGCATCGGGTTATGTGCCAGCGCGTAGCCGCTCAGGTGCAGCCATTCGCAGCCGTCCAGCCAGTCAGTCCGGATGGCATCCGCTGACAGCGACGTGCCCACGCCGCGGTCGGTCAGCATCGATCGCAGCCGCCCGCCGCTGGACAGGGAGACCACGACGCCGGTGTTACCGGGCAGGATCGGGCCAGCTAGCTCCACGCCTCGGCGCTCAAGCTCCGCGCTCACCAGATCCGCGCCGAGGTCCGTCCCGCGGGCAGCGATCAGCCGGCTCTGCCCGCCCAGCGCGGTGACCCAGGCCGCGACGTTGGCTGCTTGCCCGCCGACGCCGAAGTACGTCGTTGCGGGCGTATCTGTTTCCTCGCTCAGCGGTCCGGACATCGCGACCACCACGTCGAGATGCGCGTCGCCGAGAACGCAGATCATCGGACTCGCCAGCGCCGCGGCGCTGTCAGGTGCCGGCGGGATGCCACACGGTCTTGATCTCGAGGAACGACATCAGCCTCTTGGGGCCGGGATTAGCCGTCCAGTCCTCGTTTCCACGAATGACGCGTTTGACGTTGCTAGCAGCCAGCCGCTCCAGTGCCTGGCAGTCCGAAGCGCCGACCCCGGTCAGGTCCATGGCGTTCACGTCCATGTGCCCGGCCAGGATCGGGGCCAGCTCGGCAGTCCGGCCGGTCAGCACGTTGACCACGCCAGCCGGCAGGTCTGAGGTTGCCAGTACCTCAGCAAGCGAGATCGCCGGCAGCGGACGGCTTTCGCTCGCGATCACGACCGCGGTGTTGCCCGTCGCGATCACCGGCGCGACAACGCTGACCAGCCCGAGCAGGCTGGACGTGGCAGGCGCGACGACAGCGACAACCCCAGTCGGCTCTGGCACGCTGAAGTTGAAATACGGCCCGGCGACCGGGTTAGCGGCGCCGGCCACCTGGGCGACCTTGTCACTCCACCCCGCGTACCAGACCCAGCGGTCGATGGCAGCGGCCACTTCGGCCTTGGCGCGCGCGCCCCGCCCGCCTCCGGAAGCACTACCTTCGGCAGCGGCGACCTCGGCGGCGAACTGCGCTGCCCGGCCCTCCAGCATTTCGGCCACCCGGTACAAGATCTGGCCGCGGTTGTAGGCGGTCGCGCCGGACCAGCCCGCGAACGCCTTGCGCGCTGCGACGACAGCTTCGCGCGCGTCCTTGCGCGATGCCTGCGCCGCGTATGCGAGCAGCGTCCCGTCCCCCCCGTGCACGGGGTAGGACCGGCCGGACTCCGATCTCGGAAAGGCGCCGCCGATGAACAGCTTGTATGTCTTGCGGACAGCAAGCCGCGCAGGTGCCTCAGACATCGAGGTAAGCGGCCAGACCGTGCCGGCCGCCCTCCCGCCCGTACCCGGACTCCTGGTAACCGCCGAACGGGCTGGCCGGATCGAACCGGTTGTAGGTATTGGCCCAGATCACGCCGGCGCGCAAGTTCTTGGCCAGCCAGAGGATCCGGCTGCCCTTGTCGGTCCAGATGCCGGCCGACAGCCCGTACGGGGTGTTGTTGGCTTTCGTCACGGCCTCGTCGGGGGTTCTGAAGGTCAGCACGGAGAGCACCGGGCCGAAGATCTCCTCTCGGGCGATCCGGTGCGACTGGCTGACGCCGGTGAATATCGTCGGCGGGAACCAGAAGCCCTTGTCAGGAAGCTGGCACGGCGGCGACCAGCGGTGCGCTCCTTCTGCCTCGCCGGCCTGCGCGAGCTCGCCGATCTTGGCTAGCTGCTGGGACGAGTTGATCGCACCGATATCGGTGTTCTTGTCGAGCGGGTCGCCGAGCCGGAGGGTGGCCAGCCGGCGCCGCAGCCGTTCTACCACGGCGTCGGCAACCGACTCCTGTACCAGCAGCCTCGATCCTGCGCAGCAGACGTGACCCTGGTTGAAGAAGATGCCGTTGACGATGCCCTCGACGGCCTGCTCGACCGGGGCGTCGTCGAAGACGATGTTCGCGGCCTTGCCGCCAAGCTCGAGCGTCAGCTTCTTGCCGGAGCCAGCGACCACGCCGGCGATCTCCTTGCCGACCTCGGTGGAACCGGTGAAAGCGACCTTGTCCACGCCTTGGTGGCTGACCAGGGCGGAGCCGGTGTCACCGGCGCCGGTCAGCACGTTCACCACGCCTGGCGGCAGGCCGGCCTGCTGGCAAACCTCGGCGAGCAATAGCGCTGTCAGCGGGGTCGTCTCTGCGGGCTTGAGCACGCAGGTGTTGCCGGCGGCCAGTGCCGGTGCCAGCTTCCACGCGGCCATCAGCAGCGGGAAGTTCCACGGGATCACCTGCCCGGCGACGCCGAGCGGGTGCGGATCCGGCCCGAATCCGGCGTACTCCAGCTTGTCCGCCCAGCCGGCATAGTAGAAGAAATGCGCGGCCGCCAGCGGGATGTCGACATCGCGGGATTCCTTGATCGGCTTGCCGTTGTCGAGGCTCTCCAGCACGGCGAACTCGCGCGCGCGCTCTTGCAGCTGGCGCGCGATCCGGTACAGGTACTTGGCGCGCTCGCTGCCCGGCATGGGCCGCCACACCTGCTCGTAGGCTTCGCGGGCGGCAGCGACGGCAGCGTCGACGTCGGCCTGGCCCGCGGCCGCGACCTGGGCTAGCGGCTCCTCGGTCGCCGGGTTGATGGTGCCGAACGTGCGCCCGTCCGCGGCCGGCCTGAACTCGCCGGCTATGTACAGGCCGTACTCGGGCTCGATCGATACGACGTCGCGTGACTCCGGTGCTGGCGCGTACTCCCAGACAGGCTCGCCGGGCTCGCCGGGCTCTCGCGGCTCGGCCAGTTCGCCGGGCTGCTGCTCCAGCGCGGCGCCGCGGTGCGCTTTCGGCATCGTTCTCCTAATCGACCGTGAAGTAGTCGGCGCCGGCGTACTGGCCGGTGAGCTGCTTGCTGCGCTGCATGAGCAGGTCGTTGAGCAGCGTCGAGGCGCCGATCCTGAAGAACTCCGGACTAAGCCAGGCGGGGCCGGCTACCTCGTTCACCAGAACCAGGTAGCGGATCGCGTCCTTGGCTGTCCGGATGCCGCCGGCCACCTTCACGCCGACGCGGCGGCCCGTGGCCTGCTCGAAGTCCCGCACGGCCGCGAGCATCACCAGAGCCACCGGCGGGGTGGCGGCCGGCGTTACCTTGCCGGTGGAGGTCTTGATGAAATCCGCGCCCGCCATCATGGCCAGCCACGACGCTCGCGCCACGTTGTCCAGCGTGGCTAGTTCGCCGGTTTCCAGGATCACCTTCAGGTGCGCCGGGCCGCAGACCTCGCGGACAGCCCGGATCTCGGCATACACCTGGCCGTAGCGCCCGGCCAGGAACGCGCCGCGGTCGATCACCATGTCAACTTCGTCGGCGCCCGCGCTGACCGCGTCCTGAACGTCGGCAAGCTTCACTGGCAGCGATGCCCGGCCCGACGGAAACGCGGTCGCCACCGAGGCGACCGCGACGCGGCTGCCGTTGACGGCTTGTTTGGCGACCTCCACGAGGTCCGGGTACACGCAGACGGCTGCGACTGGCGGGACCGACAGGTCGGACGAGTCGGGCTGGCGGGCCTTCGCGCACATGGCGCGGACCTTGCCCGGTGTATCGGCACCCTCCAGGGTCGTGAGGTCCACCATCCGGATGGCCAAATCGAGCGCTTGCAGCTTGGCGGCCTTCTTGATCGAGCGAGTGGCAAGCCCGGCGGCTCGTTCGGCCGCGCCGACCGTGTCGACGCCCGGCAGGCCGTGCAGTACCTGGCGCAACGCCGCGTCGGACGAGGCCACATCAACTGTCTCGAAGGCCCAGCGCTCTGACGCCGATGCAGGCCGCGTTATCGATTCGATCCCCACGTGCACACGCTACCTGTGCGCATTCCGGCAATACAGCCCAGGAGGGCACGCAACGCTAGCCGCTCTGGCCGGGCCGGAGTTCGGCGAAGCCAGGCTTGATCACGGTGTTGATGATCCACAGTCGTTCGTCGAACGGCGCGAACGCGCTCTTCATCGCGTTGATCGTCAGCCACTCGACATCCGACCAGCCATAGCCGAATGCCTCGCCCAGGGCGTGGAACTCCGAGGACAGAGTGACGCCGCTCATCAGCCGGTTATCGGTGTTGACGGTGACCCGGAACTGCATCTCCCGCAGCAGGCCGATCGGATGGTCCTTGATCGACGCCGCGGCGCCGGTCTGCACGTTCGACGTCGGGCAGATCTCGAGCGGGATCCTCCGATCACGGACGTAATCCGCCAGGCGGCCCAGCGACGGGTGACCCTCGCCCTCGTCGGGCACCTCGATGTCGTCGATGATCCGGACCCCGTGGCCCAGCCGGTGAGCGCCGCACCACTGCAGGGCCTCCCAGATGGACGGCAGGCCGAAACCTTCGCCGGCATGGATCGTGATGTGGAAGTTCTCCCGCTCCACGTACTGGAAAGCGTCCAGATGACGGCTCGGCCTGTTGCCGGCCTCAGCGCCGGCGATGTCGAATCCGACCACGCCGGCGTCCCGATGGCGGACGGCGAGCTCGGCGATCTCCAGTGACCTGGCCGCCGTCCGCATCGCAGTCAGCAGAGCGTAGATGGTGATCTTCCGGCCCGCGCTGCCGCGGCGGAAGCCTTCCAGCACCGCTTCGACCACCTGATCCAGGGTGAGGTCCCGCTCCAGGTGCAGTTCCGGGGCGAACCTGACCTCGGCGTACACCACACCGTCAGCGGCCAGGTCCTCGGCGCATTCGGCGGCGACCCTGACCAGCGCCTCCCGGGTCTGCATCACGCCGACCGTGTGCTGGAACGCCTCCAGGTACTGCTCAAGGTTGCCGCGCTGGGCGGCGGTCGTCATCCAGGCGGCAAGGCCTGCCGCGTCATCGGCAGGCAACTGTCCGTATCCGGTCTGCCTGGCCAGTTCCACGATCGTCTGCGGGCGCAGGCCGCCGTCCAGATGATCGTGCAGGAGGACCTTCGGTGCGCGGCGAATCTCCTCGATGGTGAGCGACATATCAGCATTGTTACCTGATCTGCTCTGGCACGGGCCCGGCCTGCCCCAAACGAAACAGGAGTTACGGTCTCAGACTGTCTCGATTCCGCAACATCGGTGTCTGTACTGCGGATTCACGCTTCCCCGGCGGCGGCGCCAGGACTACCCTTCGGGCAATCCCGGGGGGGACATCCGGGACGACTTAACCCCAGCCGGCTGGGGCCGCACAACAAGCCGGCGGTCCTTCCGGGCGGCCCCGAGCCGCCCCCGCAGAGGAGGTATCCGTGAGAGTCTCAATGAGGGCCGTCGTGGCGTTCGGCGCGGTAGCCCTGCTGGCCGCCGCATGCGGCAGCTCGCCGTCAACTAGTGGCAGCGGCGGGTCAAGCAGCCCGACCTCGGGCACGTCGGCCAGCAGCAAGTTCCTGGCCTGCATGGTCACCGACACCGGCGGTATCGACGACAAGTCGTTCAACCAGTCATCGTGGCAAGGCATGCAGGCGGCCGCGGCGGCCAACAGCAAGATCCAGGTTACCTACCTGCCGTCCACTACCTCGGCTGACTACGCCTCCAACATCAGCACGTTCGTCGGCCGGAAGTGCGGGATCATCGTCACAGTCGGCTTCCTGATGGCCGACGCGACCGAGGCCGCGGCCAAGGCCAACCCGAGCGAGAAGTTCGCGATCGTCGACTGCTCGTACGCCTCCTTCTGCCTGAGCGGCACCAAGGAAACCAACATCGATCAGCTGGTGTTCAACACGGTCCAGGACGGCTTCCTCGGCGGCTACCTAGCCGCAGGCATGAGCAAGACGCATGTCGTAGCTACCTACGGCGGTGAGAAGTTCGGCACGGTCACCATCTACGAGGACGGCTTCTGGGACGGCGTTCAGTACTACAACAAGCAGCATCACGCGCACGTGACGGTACTCGGCTGGAGCGAGACGACTCAGAAGGGTGACTTCATCGGCAACTTCACCAACCTTGGCGCAGGTCAGACGCTGGCCAACACCTACATCGGCGAGGGTGCGGACGTCATCTTCCCGGTCGCAGGCGGCGTCGGCCTGGGTACCGCGAAGGCCGTCCAGACCGCGGACGCGGCTGGCAAGCACGTGCTGATGGAGTGGGTTGACACCGATGGCTGCATCAGCGCGGCGCAGTACTGCAAGTACATGCTCACCAGCGTGACCAAGGGCATCACCGAGGCAGTCAAGACTGCGGTGCTCTCGGCGGCGAGCGGCACATTCGCCGGCGGCACCTACGTCGGCACGCTGGCGAACGGCGGCGCGGTCCTGTCTCCGTACCACATGCTGGGATCCCAGGTGCCGGCATCGCTGCAGGCCGAGATCACGACCCTGGAGTCGGAGATCGAGTCCGGGAAGATCAACCCCGCGACCAAGAGCCCGGTCTGATCACGGATCGAACGCGAGTAACGGTCAGCTAAGCCGTTCGGCTGCCTGGTCCTGCCAGGCAGCCGGACGGCAAGTTCACAATGGAGACAGCCGGTGAAGCTTGAACTGCGTGGTATTACCAAGCGTTTCGGCAGTCTCGTAGCCAACGACCACATCGACATGGTCGTCCAGCCCGGCGAAATCAGAGCGCTGCTCGGCGAGAACGGAGCCGGCAAAACCACTCTGATGAACGTCCTCTACGGGCTGATGCAGCCGGATGAGGGCGAGATCCTCATCGATGACAAGCCGATGCACATCCGGTCACCCAAGGATGCGATCAACGCCGGCGTGGGCATGGTGCATCAACATTTCATGCTGGTCCCGGTATTTACCGTCGCGGAGAACGTGACGCTCGGAGCGGAGCCTGTCCGCTTTTCCTCGCTCGGATTGCTGGACCGGCGTCGCGCCCGTGCGTCGGTGCTAGAACTGTCGGAGCGCTTCGGACTGCGGGTCGACCCGGATGCCTACGTCGAGGATCTGCCGGTCGGAGTCCAACAGCGGGTCGAGATCATCAAAGCGCTGCTGCGCGACGCAAGCATCCTGGTGCTCGACGAGCCGACTGCCGTGCTGACGCCCGGCGAGACCGAGGACCTGTTCGTGATCATGCGCCAGTTGCGCGACAGCGGTCACTCGATCATTTTCATCTCACACAAGCTCAAAGAGGTACAGGCGATCGCCGACGACATCACGGTCATCCGCCGCGGCAAGGTAGTCGCCGAGCGCCCGCCGACCACCAGCGACGCCGAGCTTGCCGCTCTCATGGTCGGCCGGTCTGTGCAGCTTCGGGTCAGCAAGCAGGCCGCATCCCCTGCTGGGGTCGTGCTCGATGTGCGTGACCTCAGTGTGCCTGGCGAGCACGGCGACCTGGCGGTGCGGTCGATCTCCTTCGACGTGCGGGGCGGCGAGATCTTGGGCATCGCCGGGGTGCAAGGAAACGGCCAGACCGAGCTGTGCGAGGCGCTGATGGGCTTGCGTCCGGCTACTGGTTCGATTCTGCTGGCCGGGACAGATATCAGCGGCGCGACCACCCGTGACCGGCTGCGAGCCGGGATCGGCTATATCCCTGAGGACCGGCAGGAAGACGGCCTGGTAGGTGGCTTCCCGGTAGCGGACAACCTGATCCTCGATGTTTACGATCGTCCGCCATACGCGTCAGGCATCGTCATGAAGCCTGATGCCGTCCGGAAAGCAGCGACACAGCTCGTCGATGAGTACGACGTCCGGACGTCGTCGGTCTTGACCGCGGCCGGAACGCTGTCTGGCGGCAATCAGCAGAAGGTCGTCGTCGCAAGGGAGCTGAGCCTGCCCAACAAGCTGCTGCTGGCAAGCCAGCCGACCCGCGGCCTGGACGTGGGATCGATCGAGTTCGTGCACTCCGAGATCGTCAAGCAGCGCGACCGGGGAGTGGCCGTGGTCATCGTCTCCTCCGAGCTTGACGAGATCTACGCGCTGTCTGACCGGATCGCCGTCATGTACGAAGGCAAGATCGTCGGGATTTGCCAGCCCGACATCCCAGAGCAAGAGCTCGGCCTGCTGATGGCCGGCGCCACAACCGCCGGCGAGCACGCCAACGGCAGCCCGCCGCGCGCGCGAGCCGGGCACTGACGAGCTAGTGGAGCTGGGTGAGCTGCCGGCCGGCAAGCCTGAGCCGCAAGCCGAGGAGCTTGGCAGTGAGTGACATTCCGATCGCCGGGCCAGACCCGGTGCCAGCAGCGGAGCCGGTACCGGCAACGGCTGGCGCCGCCGAGCCGGGCCAGCCGGCCGAGTCGCCGGATCCAATCAGGTCGCGCGCCCGCCTCGCCGGCACTGTTCTGATCCAGGCCATCACGCAGGGCAGCTCCGCCGTGGTGACGATCCTGGCGATCTTCCTGGCCCTGGTGGTCGGCGGCGTCCTGATCGTGTTCAGCGACCCGGTGGTTTCGCGCGCCTGGAGCTCGTTCTTCGCTGCTCCCGGGTACGCGCTCTCACAGACCTGGGACGCAGTCTCCTTCGCCTACTCCCAGATGTTCGAAGGATCCATCCTCAATCCGTCGACCGTCAGCGCGGCGGCCCATGGTGGCTCTATCGCGGCCATCTTCTATCCGCTCTCAGCCACCTGCGCACAGGCCACGCCGCTCATCCTGACCGGGCTGTCGGTGGCGATCGCATTCCGGGCGGGCCTGTTCAACATCGGTGCCGCCGGCCAGTGGGTAGGCGGCGCGGTCGTGGCGACCTGGCTCGGCTTCGGCGTGAGCCTGCCGCCAGTCCTTCACGTGATCGTGTGCGTGATCGGCGGGTTCGTCGGCGGCGCGGTCATCGGCTGGTTCGTCGGTCTGCTCAAAGCCAGGACCGGCGCGCACGAAGTGATCGTCACGATCATGCTCAACTACGTGATGTACGACCTGCTGCAGTACCTACTGTCTCATCCGGCCATGCTCCAGCAGCCACATCAGACCAACGAGATCGCACCTTTCGTCGCCAATGACGCCAACCTGGCCCACGTGGGCGGGCCGCCTCCGCAGGTCGGAATAGGTTTCCTGATCGCCGTCGCGGCCGCACTCGCGGTCGCCTGGCTGTTGTCCCGCACCACCACCGGATTCCAGTTCCGCACCGTCGGTGCCAGCCCGAGCGCCGCCCGCACGGCAGGCATCAACGTCGAGCGGTCCTGGATCCTGGTCATGCTGCTGGCAGGCGGGCTGGCCGGACTATCCGCGGCGACGGTGATCCAGGGCACGAATACGCAGCTCACCTTCAACAGCTACGGCACTTACGGACCGGACGGCATCACGGTCGCGCTGCTCGGGCGGGCTAAGCCGATCGGAGTCGTGCTCGCCGGGCTGCTGTTCGGTGCGCTGCACGTGGGCGGCACCTACGTAGAAGCTGCCACCCTCGGTCAGGTCCCGGCCGACATCGTCCAGGTACTCGAAGGACTCATCGTGCTGTTCGTCGCCGCTCCCGCGCTGATCCGGGCAATCTTCCGGCTGCGGACCACCGCAGGCACCGGTATGGAAGCCGTCGCGAAGGGATGGAACGGGTGACCACGCTCGCCGCGGCGGTGCGCGCGCCGCTGACCGCCGAACGCCGGAACGTGGCCGCGGTCACCTTCATCGTTCTCGGCCTGATCAACATCCTGGTATTCGGCTTGCTCGCGCACAAAGGCGACGCCGCCTTCGAGCTGTCGGCGGCGGGATCGGGTGTCAGGATTCCGGTGATCAGGGTGCCGGCAGCGCCGGTGTGCTACCTGCTCGGCGCTGTGGCGATCGGGCTGGGCGTCCTGCGCGCGACAGTGCCGTTCACGCGCCTTGGCAAGCGGCTAGCGATCGCGGGCGTGCTGGTGTGCTTCCTTCTCGCGCTGCTGTGCTGGGCGGACGCCGGCGCGATCCCGCTTAACGTGATCATCATCGCGCAGGGCACCTTTGCCGCGTCGATCCCGCTCATCCTCGGGGCGCTGGCGGGTTGCCTGTGCGAGCGGTCCGGGGTGATCAACATCGCCATCGAGGGCCAGCTGCTGTTCGGCGCATTCACGGCCGCGATCGTGGCCAGCGCGTTCGGCGGGCTGTGGGTCGGGCTCATCGCCGGATCGCTGGCTGGCGGCCTCGTCGGCGTGCTGCTCGCCGTCTTCGCGATCAGCTTCCTGATGGATCAGATCGTGCTCGGCGTCGTGCTCAACGTGCTGGCGCTCGGCATGACTGACTACTTCTACAACCGGCTGATGTCGACGAACCCGAACTACAACACTGGCAACACCTTCGCGGCCCTCAAGATCCCGGGCCTCGCCAACATCCCGGTCATCGGTCCGATCTTCTTCGACTCGAACATTTTCCTCTACATCACCTATATCGCCGTCATCGCGGTGCAGGTGGCCATGTTCCACACTCGGTGGGGACTGCGGGTCCGGGCGGTCGGCGAGCATCCGACCGCAGCCGACACCGTCGGGATCAGCGTTCTGTGGATCCGCTATCGCAACGTGATTCTCGGCGGCCTGCTAGCCGGGATCGGCGGGGCGTTCCTGACCATCGGCTCGGTTGGCAGCTTCAACGAGGACATCAGCTCGGGATTCGGCTACATCGCCCTAGCGGCGCTGATCTTCGGCCGGTGGACTCCGCTCGGCTCGCTCGCTGCAGCGCTGCTGTTCGGTTTCAGCCTGGAGCTGGCCCTGGTCCTGCCCACGGTCAACCCGGTGCTGCCTGCCCCGATCATGAACATGGCGCCCTACGTGGCCACGATCATCGCCGTGGCGGGCCTGGTGGGCAGGGTGCGGGCACCCAAAGCCGACGGCCAGCCGTACGTCAAGTCCTGAGAACCGGAGTAAGCGTCGAATGAAAGTCGACTGGGCGGCGCTTCGTGCCGCCGCCACGGCCGCAGCCGCTCGGGCCTATGCGCCGTACTCGGGTCTTCAGGTCGGCGCGGCGGGGCTCGATCGCGACGGCACGATGGTCACCGGCTGCAACGTGGAGAACGCGTCCTACGGGCTCACCTTGTGCGCGGAGTGCGGGCTCGTGAGCGCACGGCACGCCGCAGGCGCCGGGCCGCTGGTAGCAGTCAGCGTCGTGGCGGGCGACGGTGCCCCGCTGATGCCCTGCGGCCGCTGCCGTCAGCTGCTCCTGGAGGCCGGCGGCCCGGAGTTGCTGCTCGACGGCGACGCCGGACCGCAGCGTCTCGGCGACCTCCTGCCTGGCGCCTTCACCGACACCGATCTGGCGAGCCGGAGCCGCCGCGATGCCTGACGCCGTCGACCTGATCCGGACCAAGCGCGACGGCGGTCAGCTGTCGGCGGCCGACATTCGCTGGCTGATCGACTCCTACACCAGCGGCTCGGTAGCGGACGAGCAGATGTCAGCGCTGCTGATGGCGATCGTCTTCCGCGGCCTTGCTGCTGACGAGCTCATGGTCTGGACCGACGCCATGATTAACTCCGGCGAGCGACTCGACCTCGGCGGCCTGACTGCCCCCACCGTCGATAAGCACTCCACCGGCGGAGTGGGCGACAAGGTGTCGCTGATACTGGCGCCGCTCGTCGCCAGCTGCGGCGCGGCGGTACCGCAGCTGTCCGGGCGCGGGCTCGGCCACACCGGCGGGACGCTGGACAAGCTGGAGTCGATTCCTGGCTGGCGCGCGGCGCTTTCCAATCCCGAGATCCTTGCCGTGCTCCGCAGCTACGGGCTGCGTCATCTGCGCTGCGGGCGACGGACTGGCCCCGGCCGACCGGAAGCTGTATGCGCTACGGGATGTCACCGGAACGGTGGAATCGATCCCGCTGATCGCCAGTTCCATCATGTCCAAGAAAATTGCCGAGGGAACGGGGTCGCTCGTCCTCGATGTCAAGGTCGGCAGCGGCGCCTTCATGCCAGACCTGGCGTCGGCCCGCCAGCTCGCGCAGACCATGGTCGAGCTCGGCAACGCCCACGGCGTGCGCACCAGCGCGCTGCTCACCCGGATGGACGAGCCGCTCGGGCGAGCCGTCGGCAACGCGGTCGAGGTCGAGGAGGCGGTCGCGACGCTGCGCGGCTGCGGTCCGGATGACCTTGTCGCGGTCACGCTGGCGCTGGCGGCCGAGATGCTGCAACTTGCCGGGATCGAGGCCGATCCGGCGGCCGCGCTGTCCGACGGCCGGGCACTGGAGTCCTACCGCGCCATGATCGCCGCACAGGGCGGTGATCCGGATGCTGTGCTCCCGGCCGCGCAGCACACCGCTACGGTCACTGCGGAGGCTGCGGGCTGGATCACCGCGATGGACGCGCGGGCAGTGGGCGTCGCAGCCTGGCGGCTCGGTGCCGGCCGGGCAAGAAAGGAAGACCCGGTCTCGGCCGCGGCCGGGATCATCTGCCTCGCTAAGCCCGGCGAGCGGGTCGAGGCCGGCCAGCCTGTGCTTGAGCTGCGCGCCGACGATCCAGCTAAGTTCGAGCGCGCGCAGCAGGCGTTGCGCGGCGCCATCACGATCGGGCCGGAGCGGCCGGAGGCCGCAGATCCGGTCCTCGAGCGCATTAGCGCGACGGCAACAGGGCTGGAGCTGGCCAGTTGACTGATCCGTACACGAACGCCGCTGCTAGCGCTGAACAGCTGGCAAGACTTACCGGCCACGACTCCCACGACATCGCCGTCGTGCTCGGCTCTGGCTGGGCGCCCGCAGCTGACGCGATCGGGCCGCCCGACGCGGTAGTGCCGCTGGCCGAACTCGGCGGCTTCCCCGAGCCGACGGTGCCCGGACACGTGCCAGCCGTGCGCTCCGTGCGGGCCGGCAGTCAGCGCGCCCTGGTCTTTCTCGGCCGCGCGCACCTGTACGAAGGCAACGAGCCGGCGACCGTGGTGCACGGCGTACGCACGGCAATAGCCGCTGGCTGCCGGGTCATCGTGCTCACCAACGCAGCGGGCGGGATCAGGCGCGGGCTACGGCCCGGCCAGCCAGTCCTGATCAGCGATCACATCAACCTGACCGGGCAGTCTCCGGTGGCCGGGGCGCCGCCGCCGGACGGCTATCCGTCGCGGTTCACCGACCTGTCGCAGGCGTACTCAGCGAAGCTGCGCGCCGTCGCCAGGGCTGCCGACCCAAGTCTGGAAGAGGGCGTGTACGCCGCGCTTGTCGGACCACACTACGAGACACCGGCCGAGATCCGGATGCTCATGGCAGCCGGCGCGGACCTGGTCGGCATGTCCACCGCCCTGGAAACCATCGCTGCCCGCCACCTTGGCGCGGAGGTTCTCGGCCTGTCCCTGGTCACCAACCTCGCTGCCGGGCTGAGCGACCAGCCGCTTGATCACGCCGAGGTCGTCGCCGCCGGCCAGTCCGCGGCGCTGCGAATGGGAACTCTGCTGGCAGAGATCTTGCCCAGGCTCTCCTGACATGGTGACTGGCGATAAGACGGCCGGCCACGCAGAAGCCGCCGGCATGGAGACCGGCAGCGGGGAAACCGGTGAACTTCGGGCCAGGGTGTCCGCGTGGATTGCCGACGATCCAGACGAGGCTGACCGCGCCGAGCTCACCGCGCTGCTTGCCGATGGCAGCGAGAGAGCCGCTGCCGAACTCGCCGACCGGTTCGCCGGACGACTTGAGTTCGGCACGGCCGGACTGCGCGGCGCGGTCGGCGCCGGTCCGAACCGGATGAATCGCGCGGTGGTCCGTGCGACGACTGCAGCCCTGGCGGCTTGGCTCCGCGATCGCGATCCGGCCAGCGCCGAGGCGGGCGTCGTCATCGGATGCGACGCGCGACACCGCAGCGACGTGTTCGCCGACGAGGCCGCCAGCGTGCTGGCCGGCGCGGGCGTCCGGGTGCATCTGCTGCCCCGTCAGCAGCCGACGCCGCTGCTCGCGTTCGCCGTGCGCCATCTGCAAGCGGCTGCCGGGGTGATGATCACCGCCAGCCATAATCCGCGGGCTGACAACGGCTACAAGCTCTACCTGAGCGACGGCGCGCAGATCGTGCCGCCCGCAGATACCGAGATCGAGGCCGCTATCAGCCGGCTCGGCCCGCTCAGCCTGATCCCCGTCGCGGAGACGGACAGCTCGCTCATAACCCGCCATGGTGACGCGGTGGCCCGGGCATATCTCGCCGCCGTCTGCGCAATCTCCCCGGCACCAGCCAGCGCCAGGGAGCTCCGGTTCGTCTACACCCCGCTGCACGGCGTCGCTGCCGGCCTCGCGACAACGGGCCTTCGGGCAGGCAGGATTCCCGGCCCCGGAGATCGTCGCTGCCCAGGCAGAGCCGGACCCGGAGTTTCCCACAGTGGCATTCCCTAACCCCGAAGAACCCGGCGCGCTCGACCTCGCCATGGACCTCGGCCGGCGCACCGGCGCCGACCTTGTCATCGCCAACGATCCCGACGGTGACCGGCTAGCCGTCGCCGTTCCGGCGGATGAGGCTCGCAGCAGCTGGCGGAGGCTGACCGGTGACCAGGTGGGCGCCTTGCTCGGCGCCTACCTGCTGGGCCGCTACGGGCGCCAGGCGGCAGACCAAGCCGGCCAGCTGGTGGTGACGACGATCGTGTCAAGCACGCTGCTATCGCGCATCGCGGCATCAGCCGGCGCGCAGTACGCCGAGACGCTCACCGGCTTCAAGTGGATCATGCGAGCGGGCGAGTCCCGCGACGGACTCCGGTTCGCGTTCGGCTACGAGGAGGCACTCGGATACGCGGTCACCGACGTCGTGCGAGACAAAGATGGCATCGGCGCGGCGCTTGCACTGCTCGGCCTCGCAGCTGTTGCCAGATCGGCCGGCCAGTCGCTGACTGACGTTTACGATGCGCTGGAAACGACGCACGGCGTGCACGCGACAGCGCAGGTCACTGTGCTCACGAAGAGACCGGCAGAGGTGATGGCCCGGCTGCGGGCCGACCCGCCGCGAGCGCTGGCGAGCCAGGCAGTCATCTCGGTAGCGGACCTGGCCGGCCGGAAGCACCGGGCTGCCTCCAGCCGACGTGCTCACCTACCGGCTGACCAGTGGCCGGGTCGTCATCCGGCCAAGCGGCACCGAGCCCAAGATCAAGGCCTATCTCGAGGTCGTTGAGCCGGTCACGGGCGGCACTCTGGCCGCAGCCAGGGCCACCGCAGCCGGGCTGATGGAGCCGCTGCGCGCTGCTGTCGGCGAGTTGCTGACCAGGTAGCCCAACCCGTGATCACGAAAACTTTTGGGCCTGACAGGCACAATTGTTTACGTCCTAATGGTTACCGGCGCTCGATGACGTCCGCCAGGATCCGCACGGCGCGGCGCAGTGCAGGCGCCTCCTCGCCGGAGTAGCTCAGCCGCAAGTACGGTCCCGGCGCTTCACTGGGGAAGCAGGCCCGCCCCGGATAGACCGCTACCCCGCGCGCGAGCGCCGCTTCCGTCACCTCGCCGTCGCTGACCTCGTCGGGCAGCCGTATCCACAGGTGGACGCCGCCGGACGGGATCAGCTCGACCCGGCACGAGGGCAACTGCTCGGCAGCCGCCGCAGCGAGCGCATCCCGGCGCTCCCGCAACTGCCGGCGGACGGCCGCCAGGTGCCGCGGCCAGCCGGGTGCGGTCAGCACGTCAACGGCGATCTGTTGCAGGACCGGCGCAACGAACAAGTCGTCGCTGATCCGGCCGCGCAGCAGCCGGGAGAGCACCGGCCCGCGCGCTGTCAGCCCGGATACTCGCAGCCCGGCGGCGATGGGCTTGGACACCGAGCGCAGGTAGAGCACGTGTCCGTCGTCGTCGTCGCTGATCAGTGGCGGAGGCGACGGCGCGCCCAGGTCGAAGTCCCGCATCCAGTCGTCTTCGAGCAGGAACGCGCCAGCCCGGGCGACCGCCGTCAGCACCGGTTCGCGGCGGTCCGGAGCGAGCAGCGAGCCGGCCGGATTGGCGTACCGCGGCTGCAAGTAGGCCAGCCGGGCGCCGGTCCGGGCGAATGCGTCGGCCAGCGCGTCCGGCAGCACGCCGTCGGCATCACCGGGTACCGGGACCAGGACGAGGCCCGCTGCCCGTGCAGCGGCAAGCGCGCCGACGTAGGTCGGCGACTCCACGATCAGCGGATCGCCCGGTGCGCACAGATGGCGGAAGACAGCCGACAGCGAGGACTGACCGCCGGAGGTGACCAGCACGTTCGATGCGCCAAGACCGCCGCCGGCCTCGTCGGCGAGAAAGCTGCGTAGCTCCAGCAGCCCTTGCGCGGGCAGCCGGCTCCAGGCCTGCGGCCGCCGGGATGCCCGCGACGCCGCGGCGGCGAGCAGCCCGAGCGGCTGCAGCCGGTCATCCGGGAACCCGCTTGCCAGCCCGATCGTGTCCGGCGGCAACGGGTCGACGAGCCATTCCAGGTCGGGCCCGAGCCCGGCCCGGCTGCCGAGTGCCAGCGTCTGCCAGGACAGGTCCGCAGGTGGCCGGGCAGCCCGACGCGGCGCTGTGAACGTGCCGCTTCCCGGCTTGGTAACCAGTAGCCCGCGCCGCGCCAGGTCGGCGAGCATGCGCTGGACGGTGGCCGGGCTGAGCCGGTAGCGCTGCTGCAGGTCCCGGTAGGAAGGCAGCTTGCAGTCCGGTGGCAGCGAGCTGATCAGCCCTTCAAGCTGAGCCATGGCCGACCGGCTACTGCTATCGATGGTCATGAAACACAATAGAAGCACTTCTGAGCCTGGCCGCAACCTGAGCCGGGATCCGGTTATCGTGGCACCATGGCCGAGCGCAAAGAGATCATCGAAGTCGCTGGCCGCGCCGTGGCGGTCTCTAATCCGGACAAGGTCTACTTCCCCCGGACCGGCCATACCAAGCTGGACCTGGTTCGTTACTACCTGAGCGTCGCGGACGGCGCGCTGCGCGGGGTCGCAGATCGCCCGATGGTGCTCAAGCGCTTCGTCAACGGCGCCGAGGGCGAGGCGTTCTTCCAGAAGCGTGCTCCGGCCAACCGGCCAGGCTGGCTGGACAGTGTCGTGCTCAGATTCCCGTCCGGCCGGACTGCGGAGGAAATCGTCGTCTCCGATGCCGCTGGCCTGGCCTGGGTCGTCAACCTCGGGTGCATCGACCTGAACCCGCATCCGATCCGCGCCGACGACCTCGACCATCCAGACGAACTGCGGGTCGATCTCGACCCCGTTCCCGGTATTGAATGGGCGCAGATCGTCAACGTCGCGCTGGTCGCCAGGCAGGTGCTCGGCGACCTCGGTCTGGTCGGCTGGCCCAAGACCTCCGGGTCGCGCGGCATGCACGTGTACGCGCGGATCGAGCAGCGCTGGACCTTCACGGAGGTACGCCGCGCGGCGGTCGCGCTGGCGAGGGAGATCGAGCGCCGTGCGCCAGGTGAGGCCACCTCACGATGGTGGAAGGAAGAGCGGCACGGCGTGTTCGTGGACTACAACCAGAACGCCAAAGACCGGACCGTCGCGTCGGCCTACTCGGTCCGGCCCACGCCGGACGCCCGGGTGTCGACACCACTGCGCTGGGACGAGGTGCCGGGCTGCGATCCGGCCGCGTTCACTATCGATACGGTGCCGCAGCGGTACGCCGACATCGGCGATCCGGGCGACGGTATTGACGCGACCGTCGGGTCGCTCGACAAGCTGCTGGAACTGGCTGCGTCCGACCAGGCCGCCGGGCTGCCTGACGCGCCGTGGCCGCCGCATTTCGAGAAGCAGGCAGGCGAGCAACCGCGGGTGCAGCCAAGCAAGCGGCGCGCGCCGGCCAGCCCGGCATCCAGTCCCGCTGCGGACGCGGCACCGCCCGCCGCCGCCTCGACCAGCGGGCCGACCGGGCGCCGCCGCTCGTCGATGCCGCTGATCGAGATCGCCCGCGCGGCTAGCAAGGCAGACGCGATGGCCGGCCTGGATCGCTGGAAGCAGCGGCACCCGGACGCTGCGGCGCTGCTCGAACCGGCGGACATCCTGGTCGACTCGATGCGCGGCCGGTCCTCGACCTGGACCAGGATCCGCCTCAACCTCCGGCATATCCCCGAGGCGGAGCGTCCCGAGCAAGAGCCCCTTGAGGCCGACTATGACCCGTGGCGCCCGGCCGGAAGCTAACGCCGCTATTTCTGCAGGAACCGGGCACTCTGACCGTCCCGGCAGCACGACCCGGCGCGGTCGGCCGCAGAAGTGAATCGCTGCCGGATCCCGGATCGCCGCGAGAGCGCGGATCCGTGCAGGGGCGGCTGCAGGCATCATCGGCCCGGTAGCTTTCACCCTCGCCTGGATCACGGCCGCGTTCCGCCAGCCCCGCGTGTCCTTCTCCGCCGCCCAGATCAGCGGTCTGGCTGCCACTGCTGCTGGCCTGGCGATTCAGGCACGAGCGTCGGTGGCGGGGTCTGCGGCGCCGCTTGTCGCCGCGCCGTCGCGGCAACGGCGCTGCTGGCGGCTCTTTACGCTGACCCGGACGGAAGCTGGGCCGCCACGCTGCAACGGATCGGCGTCAGCCTGCCGCTGGCGGCTATCGTGGCGGTCGCAGTCAGGCTCGGCCAGGTGGCGGACATCAGGACCGGCTGAACTTGATCAGGAACTCCAGCAGACCGTGATTCTGAGTCGTGACGAACCCGGCGAAGCTTGGATTGCTGATGCCCCAGTCGGCGAACAGGATCGGAATCGAACCCGATACCTCGATGCCGGCTGCAGTTCGCTCCGCCGCCAGTGCGAAGCTGACCTTCCTGGTGTGACCGTGCAGGGCGAGGTCGCCCGTGGCATGGTAAGTCCTGATCACTCCGTCCGAAGGCAGTGTTCCGAGGGCGATCGGGGAGGTAAGCGAGAGCGTTCCCGCGGGGTAAGTCGCGGTTTGCATGATCCGCCCGTTGAACTGCACATCCCGCTCACTCTGGTCGCTCTTGATGGTGTCCATCGGGACGCTGAACGACGCGACGCTAACGGTGCCCGCGCGGATAGTAAGGCTGCCGGTGATGTCGCTGGTGCGGCCGACGGCGACGTTGTTCTGGCCGGCCAGCACCTCGTTCACCCGGTAGCCGACGATCGAGCCGGACGAGACACGCCACGTTCCGGACACTGAGGTGCTGGCTGAGGCAGAGCCGGGGGCGGTTCGTGCCGGCCGAACCTTTCGGTGGCGTACTCGCGGACTTAAGGCCAAGCGGCGCCGGTGCCGGACCTTCGATCACATGGATGTACAGCCAGGTCCCCCCGGCGACCACGATGATGAGCACTACCAGCGCGCCGAGCAGCCACCAGCCCAGCCGGCGCCGACGCCGTCGTGCCATGGCAATTCCTCCCGCAAGCAAGCCAGGCCGGACTGGTCGCCCGGCCTGGCTCACCCTGACAGCACCGGCTCAGCATGCGCTCAGCCGTTGCGCTGAAAACCTTCTGCTCAGCCGACGGCCGGGATCAGCTCGGCCAGGAGTTCCAGGTGATCGAGATCGTCGAGGTCGAGCACCTGCAGGTACATGCGCGTGGCACCGATGCCGGCGAACTCCGCAATCCGGTCGCCGACTTCCTGCGGGGTTCCGGTGAGGCCGTTCGCGCGCAGCTCGTCCACTTCGCGGCCGATGGCCGCGGCCCGCTTGGCGATCTCATCCGGCGTCCGGCCACAGCAGACCACCTGGGCCACCGAGTACACCATCGAGTCTTCGTCGCGCCCGGCTGCCGCGCAGGCCTCTCGCACCCGGTCGAACGCAGCCGACGCGTCGCCGAGACTGCTGAACGGGACGTTGTACTCGTCCGCGTAGCGTGCCGCCAGCTTCGGCGTCCGCTTCGGCCCGGCGCCACCAATCAGCACCGGCGGCCGCGGCAGCTGCGCTGGCTTCGGCAGCCCGGGTGAGTCCGTCACCGTGTAATAGCTGCCGGTGAAGTTGAACTTCTCCCCCACTGGCGTCTCCCACAGCCCGGTGATGATCGCCAGCTGTTCGGCGTACCGGTCGAACCGCTCGCCAAGGTCCGGGAACGGGATGGCGTAGGCCTCATGCTCAGCGTCAAACCAGCCTGCCCCGAAGCCGAACTCGACCCGGCCTTCGCTCATCTGGTCGACCTGGGCTACTGAGATCGCTAGCGGGCCGGGATAGCGGAATGTTGCCGGGCTCATCAGGGTGCCAAGCCGGATTCGCGAGGTCTGCAGCGCCAGGCCCGCCAGCGTGATCCACGCGTCTGTCGGGCCGGGGAGGCCGCTGACATCGCCCATCTTCAGGTAGTGGTCGGACCTGAAGAACGCGTCGAAGCCGAGGTCTTCGGTCGCCTTGGCGACCCGCAGCAGTGTCTGGTAGCTCGCGCCTTGCTGTGGCTCAGTGAAGATTCGCAGTTTCATGAGCCCATCTTGCCCGTCTGCGTGCAGCCGGCCGGGCAGCGGCCTACGAACTGCCGCGCTTCGCTGGCGCTGCGCACTTCAGTGAGCTGACTACCGATCCGTTGAACAGGTGGAACGGGTTGCGGGCCGGCTGTGTCTTCACGCCGGAGTAGCCCATGACAAAGACGCGGCTGCCAGCGCTGAACTCCAGGCCGAACGTCGTGATCCGGGCCGCTGCGAGGCTGCTGGCGCTGGCGAGATAGCTCGCGTCGCCGTTGACCGTCCAGCCGAGGTAGCCGGGGCCGACAGCCGGAGCTCCTGCGGCGAAGGTGTTGCCACCGCGCAGCTGCAAAACGAGTCGTGCCGGCACCGATGGCGACGGTGAGTAGAACAGTTGCGTCAGGTTCTGCGAAATGAACGCTGTGGCCTGACCGTCGGATGCGATGAGGGGCACCGGAACGGACCAGGAGCCCGCAGCGCTCGATCCCATCAGGCTCGACCGGGCCGCGGCCCGGCAACGACGGCGGCACGGTGATCCGCTGGCGCGCCGGGAACGACGTCGCGTCTCTCGCCGCGAGGCTCGCGGCTGGTCCGCCCTTGTGATCGGCTACCGGCCAGACCAGTGCATTGCCAGCGAAGACCGGCGGCCCGAAGTAGCCGGTAGCGATCACCACGGTGGCACGGCTGGCCAGGTCCGCCTCGACGATCTCCTGCTTGCCGCCGTCCTGCTGCTCCCATGCGGCGAATTCGCGCGTCGCCGGGAAGATGACGGGAGCACTCAGCGCGCCGCCGTGCTGCCCGGCCGGCTCTAGCGTGGCGGTCCGCCCGGTCCGGGGCGACCATAGCTCTACGGGTGTCATCCCTGCATTGCCCTGGCCGCCATGCGTGCTGTAGGTGCTGGACCAGATGACGTCGCCGTCCGGCCCGAGGCCACCGCGCGCGCCGGTGTAGATGGCTGGCAGTGCCTTGATCTTGGTCAGGATTGCGCCAGTGACGAGGTTCTCAGCGGCGATGCCATGAAAACCGCGCACGGTGGTTTCGGCATACAGCACGGCACCGTCGGGTGACACTCCAAGCGGCCAGACACCAGCCTGACTGCTCAGCGGCGATGCATGCGCCAGCTCTGCCGTCAGCGCAGCATCGGGCGCCGCCTGGCATACCGCTGCCGCTGGTGCGCCGTGGTGGTGCTGCACTGGCTCGCTGCCAGGCCGGGAACCAGGCAACTGGCTGACTCCGGCGGCGACAGCGACAGCCACCGCTACGGCGGATGCTGCGCAAGCCCGCGCGTGCCGGCGTCGCTGCCGACCACGAGCGATGACCCGGGAGCGCGCTGGCACCGGCAGGTCGGCGGATGCCAGCTCACCGAACAGCCGGTCCAGTAGGTCGTCAGGCATCGGTCGCCTCCGGATTGCTCAGCCGGCCGCCAGCGGATCTAGGGTCAGCCGTGATCTCGCCCGAGTCGAGCAGAACTGCCAGGGCATCGCGTCCCCGCGACAGCCAGGCTTTGACGCTGCCGGCCGGGCAGCGAAGTTCGGTTGCGATCTGGCCCACGGGCAGGTCAGCCAGGTAGTGCAGGACGAGCACTACGCGCTGGCGCTCGGGCAGCCGCACGGCCCGACGTGATTCACCAGCCTGGCTTACTGGACCGGGCCAGTCGCCAGCGGCCGCAATTGCTCTCACGTCATGATGACGCGCGTGGCAGTGCCGAGGTTACGACCGGTTGTGCGCGGGCGCGAGAGCGCGGAGTGGAACGGGACGGCACGCAATGGACCGCTACCTGAGTGTAAGCCCGGTGAACTCGGCGATCGCGCTGGCAGCGGCCAGGCGACGCCCACCCGAAGCGGACAGGAGATGAGCATGACGCGCGCCAGGAACAAGACGGACGAAGAGCAGAGCTCTGCGGACGTCATGAGCAAGAGATTTGCGTCGTACTTCCTCAAAGCGCTGAGCGTGCTGGTGGCGCCTCTCATCCTGGTGGGCCTGACCTCCTCATCGGGGGGTGCGGCGACCGCGACGGCACCCACATTCTTCGGGGCCAGACTGACTGCCCAGAGCCAGCCGTCCAACGCTGAGAACGGCCAGTCGTGCGATGAAAACGGCGGAATCCGCCACGGCTCCACCTGCACGTGGGTGGCCATCACCGCATTCGAGAACGGCAGCCATTTCACGGCCCCGAGGACGGGAACCGTCAAGCACGTGAAGCTGGTGTCGTGTGTGAAGGGCAAATTCCGGCTCCAGCTGGCCGAGGCCCACCCGGGGACTCGCAAGGCCAAGATCGTGAAAAACGGTCCCGAGATCACCTACGCCGGCCAGAGTCCGTGCGGGGGTACGAGCGGCGACCATTACGTCGTCCAGAGCTTCCGGGTCAACTTGCGTGTCGCCAAGGGTGACTACATCGCCATCAAGGCACGCTCCACTGGAACGTTGTCGTGCTCGGGCGGCGACGGCTTCCTCTTGTACGCCCCGCCGTTGCCTGTGGGTGGTCCACTCAAAAAGTCACACTCGGGAGCTAGCTGCGACCTGTTGGTCCAGCTCAGCTATAAGTAGGCGACGCTGCCTGGTGGCTCTGAAGGTGGCTCTAGCTAGGAACGCGCCAAGGTTGCCAGGCACTCCACGTGATGAGTCATCGGGAACGCGTCATACCCCTGCAGGCCTGCGAGCTGCCAGCCAGCGTCCAGCAGCAGCCGCAGGTCGCGCGCCAGCGTGGCCGGATCGCATGAGACGTAAGCGATCCGGCGCAGCTGGTGGCCAGCCCCGGCAGCCGGGCCGCGACCGCAGAGCGCCTCGATGACCTGCCTGGACGCGCCGGTGCGCGGCGGGTCGAGCACCGCGACACGAGCACTGCCGAGGCCGCTGCGATCAAGTACCGCGGCCACATCTCCCCGGTGGACCTGAGCCCATGGCCACGCGCGCAGGTTATGCCTCGCGTCCCGGACTGCTGCCGGGTCTTGCTCGATTGCGATCACGGCGCCGTCCGGCCCGACTGCCTCCGCCAGCACGCCAGCGAACAGGCCCGCGCCGCAGTACAAGTCGAGCGCCGTGTCACCAGGCTGCGGGTCAGCGGCGGAGAGTACCGCCGCCGCGAGCACGTCGGCGGCGGCCGGATGGACCTGCCAGAAGCTGCCCAGGGCTACCCGCCAGTCCCGCCCCACTGCTCGCTGTGTCAGGTAGCCGCGGCCGCGAACTGAGGTCCGTGCCCCGGACTTGCGTGCTAGCTGGACCGCGTCGGCCGCGAGTTCCGGCAGCGCGCCAGCGGTCGCGGAGCCGGCCACGAGCACGCCCCGCTGACCCGTGCCAGGCGCGACGCTGACTTCCACTGACTGGACTTTTGGCCAGTGCTTGCCGGTCACGTCCACGGCAGTGATGTCGTCGTGCGCGATCAGGCAGCGATCGATCTCAACGATCTCGTGTGACCTGTGCTTGTGCAGGCCGGCGAGCCCGGACGCGCCGACGGCGAACGACACGACCGTCCGCCAGCCGAGGCCCCTGTCGTGTTCATCAAGAGCCTGAACGTCCACGTCAACGTCGATCCCGCCGATGCGGCTGAGCTGCTGACGGATCACCGCGGCCTTCAGCGCGCGCTGAGCCGGCAGGCTGGCGTGCTGCCAGTCGCACCCGCCACAGCCGCCCGGCCGGGCATAACGACAGGGCGGAGTCACCCGGTCCGGCGACGGCCGCAGGATCTGCGTCGCGTCGGCTCTGGCAAAGCGGGCCGTCGCCTGCGTGACGGTAGCGAGCACGCGCTCGCCCGGCAGGGCATGCCGAACGAAAATCACCCGGCCCGTATCATCTTGCCGACAAACGCACCAGCCGCCGTGGACGACCTCGCCGGCCGTGAGTTCCAGGACGTCTCCGGCTTGCGGCGGGCAGGCAGCCTCGGTGGTCACGGGCTACATCGTGCCCTGCCGGTACCAGTTCGCCCCGGCTGGGTACCGGACTGGCTGGCAGCCACGGCCGCGGGCTGGCAGCATCGCGCCAGAGGACGTACCTTGACTTGACCGCTCTGGCTGGAAGGAAGCACGTGCATATCGTGATCATGGGATGCGGGCGGGTCGGCTCGAGCGTTGCCCATTCCCTTGAGAACTCCGGTCATTCAGTCGCAGTGATCGACCAGGACCCGGAGGCCTTCAGGAAGCTGCGGTCTGGCTTCAAGGGCGTCAAGGTGACCGGCATCGGCTTCGACCGGGACGTGCTCATCGAGGCCGGGATCGAGCGGGCCGACGCGTTCGCGGCCGTGAGCAGCGGCGACAACTCCAATGTGATCGCGGCCAGAGTAGCCAGGGAGTCGTTCGGCGTGCACCGGGTGGTAGCTCGCATCTACGACCCGCGCCGGGCGTCGGTCTACCAGCGCCTGGGCATCCCGACTGTGGCAACGGTGGCGTGGACTGCCGACCAGATGCTGCGCAGGCTGATCCCGGAGGGAGCCGAGTCGCTGTGGCGTGACCCGACTGGCGCGGTGGTCCTCGCCGAGGTCGCCTACTCCGATGACTGGATCGGCCGGAAAGTCTGCGATCTGGAACAGGCGGCCCGCGCTCGGATCGCTTACATATCCCGGCTCGGCGAGGCCGTCGTGCCCGGCCCGAACTTGGTGGTGCAGGAGGGCGACGTCGTGCACGTAATCGCGTCGGAGAAGGACATCGCAGAGATCGCCAGGGTTTTCGCAGCGCCGGAGCCCGGCAAGGGAGGTCACTGATGCGGGTCGCGATCGCTGGCGCAGGGGCGGTCGGCCGCTCCATTGCTAAGGAACTCCTGGATAACGGGCACGACGTCCTGCTCATTGACAAGAACCCGAATTCGATCAAGGTCCACAGCGTTCCCCGGGCCGAGTGGCTGCTGGCCGACGCCTGCGAGATCAGCGCGCTTGACGACGCGGCCCTGGAACGCTGCAACGTGGTGATCGCGGCGACCGGCGACGACAAGGCCAACCTCGTGGTGTCCCTGCTCGCCAAGACCGAGTACGGCGTGCCCCGCGTCGTTGCGCGGATCAATCATCCCAACAACGAGTGGCTGTTCAATGAGTCGTGGGGCATCGACGTTGCCGTCTCGACGCCGCGATTGATCTCCGCCCTGGTTGAGGAGGCTGTCAGCGTTGGCGATCTGGTCCGGCTGATGACCTTCCGGCAGAGCGAGGCCAGCCTCGTCGAACTCACCATGCCAGCGAACGCCCCGCTGGCGGGTGAGCGAGTAGGCAGCATCGAGTGGCCGGTCGACACCGCCCTCGTAGCCATCCTGAGGGACGGACGGGTAATCGTTCCGAGCCCGGACGACCCGCTCGAGGCCGGAGACGAGCTGCTATTCGTCACCAGCCAGAACGTGGAGCGAGAGCTTGCGACGCTGCTGGCCAGCGGTCACTAGCCAGCTACGGTCAGCCTGCGCTACCGGATTTCGGTGATTTCCGGCCCGCGCTCGAACGGGTCGAACGAGTCCTGCTCCTGAGCGGCAAGCTGCCCCTCGAGAACTTGCCGCGCCTCGTCCGGAAGCCGGATTTCGAGCGGCTTGCGCGGCGGCTCCGCATGCTCACCGCGCAGGACCACGACATCAGCGAAAATCTCCTCGAACGGACTAGCTAGTTCCGCGTCACCCGCGGCGGGGCCGCTGATAAGCCCGCGCAGGAACCAGCGCGGGCCGTCGGCGCCCAGGAAGCGGAGCAGCTGCGGCGGAATGTCGTGGTCATCGGCGCCCTGGGGCACCACCCGGGCGAGGAGCTCGGGTCCGAACGGACCGTCCTGCTCGGCGCTCTGGCCGCCCGCCTTAGCGACTTCCTGGCCGATCTCCGGCCGAACCTCGTGCCACAGTCCCGAGCTTCGCGGGGCGGCGAAGGGCTGGAGCTGCAACCCGCTCTCGCCGCTGACCACCGCGATCGAGATGCCGTCTTCCTCCGAGACGAATACCTGCACGTCGAATCCCTCGCGGACCGGGACCAGCAAGCTGCCGAAATCGATGCGCTCGGCGTCGGGATACTCGCCAGCTCCGTCCCACGGACCTGCGGACCGCGTCATGGCAGGGCTGATGACCTGGGAATCCCGGAGCCGGGTCCAGGTCGCCGGGTCACCCAGGTCTGGCCGGTCGGCCCGCTGGGGGCCGGTACCGGTCAGGCCGTCCGGACCATCATCGGTCCGCTCGTCGCCGGAGTCATTCTCGTCCGCTGTGTCGGCGACCTGCTCGACCTCGACCCAGTCGTCTTCCGACAACTCCTCGTCCGGCAGATCCTGTCCGGCCCACTCCCCCTCGCCGTTGTCCTGCTCTGCCAGCTCATCGTCGGCTACCGGGTAATCACCGACGCCGGGCTCGACGCCGGTAGCTTGCTCGCCGCCACGGCGGCGCCGTCGGAACACCCAGCACGCTCCTTACCTCTCAGCCAGCCCTCGGGCCAGCCGGGATCTAGTTCTCACCCAAAGGATTGCCGCCCATGGCATGGCCGCCGGTCGAACCGTGGCCGCCGTCGCCGCGCTGCGATCCTGGCAGCGTCACCACCTCCCGCCAAAGCGGGCGTTCCACCCTCTGAATCACAAGCTGGGCAATCCGGTCACCACGCCGGAGCTGAACCGGATGGTCGGCATCGGTGTTCAGCAGAATCACCTTGATCTCGCCACGGTACCCCGCATCGACAGTGCCCGGCGCATTGACGATCGTCAGCCCGTGCCGGGCGGCTAGTCCAGAGCGAGGATGCACGAACCCTGCGTACCCATCTGGCAACGCGATGCACATGCCGGTGCCGACAGTGACCCGCTGGCCAGGCTGCAGATCTACGTCCGCACTCAGGTACAGGTCACTGCCCGCATCGCCGGGGTGAGCGCGCTGCGGGACAGGCAGATCTGGATCGAGCCGCTTGATCAGCACTTCCACGGATCCGGGCTCGCTGCAGGCAGATGCCATCTGACGTCCTTCGCGGGGTGGTTCCGGCCGGACTGACCGTACTGCCGAAGGCTAGCCCTCCGGCGACTCGTCCCGCAGCTGCGGCCAGGCGTAGACGATGACGGCAACGAACGGGATGGCGATGATGGCACCCGGGATGCCAGCCACGATTCCGCCTACCGCCAGCGCCAGGATGATCGCCAGCGGATGGAGCTTGATGATCCGGCCGACGACAAGCGGCTGCAGCAGGTGGCTCTCTATCTGGTTCTCCAGGATGAAGACGCCCAGCAGGATCACGGCGGCTACCCAGCCCTTGGTCGCGAGCGTGACCAGAATGGCCAGCGCGCCGACGACCAGGATGCCGATGATCGGGACGAAGGCTGCGATGAATATCAGCACGATGAACGGAACCAGGAGCGGGACCCCGAGCAGCCACAGCGCCAGCCCGATGAACAAGGCGTGGATGGCGGCCACAACGGTCGTTCCACGGATGTAGTGCGCCAGTGCTTGCCAGGCTGCATGGCCGGCGTTGTGTACCCGCCGGCGAGCGTCTCCCCGAGCCGCGCGACTCACGAAGCCCCAGATCACGTCACCGTCCTTGATCATGAAGAACGAGATGAACAAGGTCAGGATCACGCCCGCCAGGAACTCCAGCGCGTACTTCCCGGTGGTCAGCACCGTCCCGGCCACCACCGACTTGTGCTGCGAGATGTAGTTCAGCGCCTGATTGCTGAGCCTGGACAGCCGCGCCTCGTTCAGGTGGAACGGCGGCCCTGCCAGTGAGCGCTGAACTTCGCTCGCAGTCCGCTGCGTCTCCGCGAACAGCGTCGGGTAATCAGCGCTGATCTGGGTTGCCACCAGCGTGATCGCGCCCCCGATGATCAGCAGGGCGAGCAGGAAGCAGCACCAGGTAGCCAGCAGGGCGCCTGCGCCGCGCCTGCGCAGCCAGCCTGCGAGGGGCTCGAGCAGAGCGGCGAACAGCAACGCCCCGATGAACGGCAGCACGACCAGCCGCAAGTACACCGCGAGCCGGAATGTCAGGTAGATCAGCAGGCCGGTGAGTAGCAGACGCCAGGCCCACGCGGCGGCCTGCCGCAGCAGCCTCGGCACCTGCATGTCCGGGCTGATCTGACTCCGATCGGCGACGGATTGTGCCGGGCCCTGCGCTGGTCGTGCACCGGCGGCGGCTTCTGGCCTTGGCGATGCTTCTGGCCCCGGTGTTGCTTCTGGCCTCGGCGCAGCCGCTGGCTCGGCCGTCCCACGCCGCGCAGCGCCAGTCCTGGCAGCGCGCCAGAGTCGCCGAACGGCGCCCCGCAGCCCATCGGGTTGCCCGGCGCGCGCAGCACGCTGCTGCTCATTAGTGTCTTGCTTCGACCGGCCAGCCATGCCAGTACATCTAACCAACTACGGTGGTGCCATGCACTTCTACCGTGAACGCCTGTTCGCGCCACCGCTGTGGTGGGTGCTCGGGATGCTCACGATGCTGACGTTCGGCGCGATCGTCTGGACCGGGTTTGATCTCCTGATCACTATCGCGGTCTTCGCACGCTGATCGGGATCACCGCTGCATTCCTGCTCAACTGGGGCCGGGCGGTCATCGAGGTGACGGCGGGAGAGCTGAGGGCGGGCAATACGACCCTGCCGCTGGCACTGGCCGGTGAAGTGCGGCCGCTCAGCGAAGCGCAGGCCCGGGCGTTGCGCGGGCCGCGGGCCGACCCGTCCGCGTACACACTGATCAGGCCCTACCTGCGGTGTGCGGTCTACATCGAGGTCGAGGGCCCGGATCCGGCCAGCCCGTACTGGCTGCTGGCGACCCGGCACCCGGCGGAGCTGGCCGCAGCAATCGAGACTTCTCGACCCGTGGTCAGCCCTGGCGACCTGGCCATGACATGATCACCCAGAGCCAGCGACACTCACGGGACAGCGGATCAGGTGCTAAGGAGGACGGGCTGATGGCAGGCAAGAGCGGCGGAGGAAGCCGCCTGGTAAGCGCACTGGTTGGCGCCGGCGCCGCCTTCCTGGCACGCAAGATCCTCTCCTTCGGCTGGACGAAGATCACTGGCAAGGAGCCGCCAGAGCACCCGGAGGACCCGCAGGTCGCGTTGCGAGAAGCGCTGATCTGGGGCATTGTCCTCGGGGCTGGCGTGCACACGGCGCGGATGCTGGCGACGCGAGCGACGGCTCGACGGTCCTCAGGTACAGACGGGACGTCGGCCTAGATCTCCCGCGAGCTCTAGGCGCGACGCTAGTTGCCGCAGTGCGCGGGCCGAGTTGCCCTAACATGTCTGCGTGCATGGGAAGAACCGGTCTCGCCTGACCTACCAAATCGGTTACGCGATACGTAACCCTGGCCGCATTACCGGGTACGCGCGCCGCCGCGGCCGCGACGCCTGGCTCGGTCTGACTACTCGCGACCACGTCAGCTACTACCGCGCGGTGATGCGCTCCGACACCAGCCGGAACAGTGACGCCGCGGTCGGCAGCAAGACTCGCGAAGGCTGGCTGCAGCTTGGCCAGTTGCAGTTCGACTACCTGTCTAGCCACGGGCTCAAACCCGGCATGCGGATGCTCGAGGTCGGCTGCGGCAACCTCCGGGCCGGGCGACTGTTCATCGACTACCTCGACGCGGGCAATTACTACGGCACAGACATCTCGCCGGACATCCTGCTCGCGGCCCAGCGCACCATCGGCGAGTACGGCCTGCAGCGCAAGCTCCCTTACCTCACCCTGGTCGACGACCTGCGGCTGCAGTTCCTGCCAGACGGCCATTTCGACGTCGTGCACGCGCATAGCGTCTTCTCCCATTCGCCGCTGTCGGTGATCGAGGAGTGCCTGGCTCACGTTGGCCGGATCATGGCCCCCGGCGGCTTCTTTGACTTCACGTTCGACCGCACCGACGGCGCCGAGCACCAGGTGCTGCGCGAGGACTTCTACTACCGCACCGAGACTCTGATCGCCCTGGCAAAGCGGTATGGGCTGTCGGCCGAGTACATGGCGGACTGGGAAGAGACCGGGCACGAGCAGTCGAAGATTCGGGTGACCAAGCCCGCCTAACTGGGCAGAGTGCTGGCAAACCGGGCACCAGCAAGCCAAGATCCGGTCACTCGCGCGGCATGGCAGTCGGGCATACTTTTCTCCGCGTTCGCGGACCACACTTGTAGCACGAGGCTGCGGGGCATAGTGGTTCAGGAGGTGGAGATGGCTGCCTACATGGAGGTCTCACAGGCCCGGGTGCTCGGCATGGTCCTGGCCGGCGGCGCAGGCAAGCGACTGGCCCCGCTCACCGCGGACCGGGCCAAGCCGGCGGTCCCATTCGGCGGCCTGTACCGGCTGGTCGATTTCGCGTTGTCCAACCTGGTCAACTCGGGGATGCGACGCATCTGCGTACTGACCCAGTACAAGAGCCACAGCCTGGACCGTCACATCACCACTACCTGGCGGCTCAGCAGCCTGCTTGGCAACTACGTGACGCCCGTCCCGGCTCAGCAACGGCTTGGCCCGCACTGGTACACCGGCTCCGCGGACGCCATTTATCAGTCGCTGAACCTGATCTTCGACGATCAGCCGGACATCGTCGCCGTGTTCGGCGCCGACCACGTGTTCCGGATGGACCCGCAGCAGATGATCGATCAGCACATCCGGCATGGTGCAGGAGTTACAGTCGCGGCGATTCCGGTGCCGCGGGCTGAGGCGACCGCCTTCGGGGTGATCCGGGTGGCGCCAGACGGGCGGACGATCGAGGCGTTCCTGGAGAAGCCTGCCGACCCGCCCGGCATGCCCGGCCGGCCCGAGATGGCATACGCGTCGATGGGCATCTACATCTTCAGCACGGACGTCCTGGTGTCCGCGCTCCGCGAGGATGCCGCCGACGACGCCAGCCGCCATGACATGGGCGGCGATATCGTCCCGATGCTCGTCAAGACGGGCGGAGCACACGTCTACGACTTCCTCGAAAACAAGGTCCCCGGCGCCGAGCCGCGCGACATCGGTTACTGGCGCGACGTCGGGACACTGGACTCGTACTTCGAAGCGCAGATGGACTTGTGCGCCGTCCACCCGATCTTCAACCTGTACAACGACAAGTGGCCGCTGCTGACGCAGGTGCCGTCACAGCCGCCGGCCAAGTTTGTGCACGACAGCGGCGACCGCGTCGGCAGGGCGATCAACAGCGTGGTGAGTAACGGCGTGATCGTGTCCGGCGGACTCGTCCGCGACGCGGTGCTGTCGCCCGGCGTCCGGGTGAACAGCTGGGCCAGGGTTGAGCGCGCGGTCATTCTGCACAACACCAAAATCGGACGCCACGCCGTCATGGAGAACGCCATCATTGACAAGAACGTCGACGTTCCCGAAGGCGCCGTCATCGGGGTCGATAAGGAGCACGACCGCGCCAGGGGTTTCGTGGTGTCCGAAGGCGGTATCACCGTCGTCGGCAAGGGCCAGGAAGTGCAGCTGTGACCTGGTCGTATTCATGACGGGAACGGGCTCGTGACGGACACTGCCCCGGTCGCCGCGCGGCCGCTCCGGGTGGCCATGCTGACCAGGGAGTACCCGCCGGAGGTCTATGGCGGCGCGGGCGTGCACGTGGAGTACCTGGCCAGGTCGCTGGCCGGCCTGGTCGATCTCACCGTCCACTGCCAGGGCGCGGACCGCCCGGCGCCCACGCTGCCTACAGCTGGCGACCCGCCGGTACCGCCCGCAGTCGCGCACCGACCGTGGGAGAAGCTGGCCGCGGCGAATTCCGCGCTCCAGGTGATCTCGACCGATCTCGCCATGACAGCGGCCGTCGGGCGGTGCGGACCTGGTTCACTCCCACACCTGGTATGCCAACCTGGCCGGCTACCTGAGCTCGCTGCTCTACGGCGTGCCGCACGTCATGACGGCGCACTCACTGGAGCCCCTTCGACCGTGGAAGGCCGAGCAACTCGGCGGCGGCTATGCCTTGTCGAGCTGGTGCGAGCGAACCGCCATGGAGTCCGCCGCCGCCGTCATCGCGGTATCCAAAGGGATGGCCGCCGACATCCTCGTTTCCTACCCGAGGGTGCCAGCCGATCGCGTGCACGTGATCTACAACGGGATCGACACGGAGCAATACCGTCCAGATGATGGCCGCGACGTGCTGGACCGGTTCGGCATCGACCCGGCCGCGCCGTCTGTGGTGTTCGTCGGGCGCGTCACGCGCCAGAAGGGCCTGTCAGTGCTGCTGCGGGCGGCCGAGTGGATCGATCCCGCGGCGCAGCTGGTGCTGTGCGCGGGTCAGGCTGATACCGCCGAGCTTCAGGCCGAGGTGACAGGGCTTGTCGAGCACCTGCGCGCGAGTCGCTCCGGCATCATCTGGCTGCCGGGAATGCTGGCCAAGTCCGAGATAATCCAGATCCTCAGCCATGCCACCGCGTTCGTCTGCCCGTCGGAATACGAGCCGCTCGGGATCGTCAACCTGGAGGCGATGGCCTGCGGCGCTGCCGTCGTCGCGTCCGCCGTCGGCGGCATCCCCGAGGTGGTGGCAGATGGTCAGACCGGGCTGCTCGTGCCGCCCGGCGACGAGCCAGCGCTGGCTGCCGCTGTCAACACGCTCATCGCTGAACCGGCGAAGGCAGCGGAGTTCGGTGCCAGCGGCCGGCGCAGGGCAACAGCCGAGTTCAGCTGGACCAAGATCGCTGCCCAGACGGCCGACTTGTACGCGGAGCTAGCCCGATCCTCGATCGTGCTAAGTTGAGATACATCTTGACTTTGGAGGCACGCAGATGGAGTCATCCGGCCAGCCCGATCCCCGGCCGGGCGCGCACCTGCCCGCGGATCCGCAGGACATGCGAGCTGGCGACCGGGACCGGGAAGCCGTCGTGCAGCGACTGCAGGACGCCTTCGCCGACGGCAGGCTTGATGACGACGAGTTCGACCAGCGCACCAGGGCTGCGCTGATCGCGCGCCTGAGCAGCGACCTGGCCATCCTTACCCGTGACCTGCCGGAGAGCGCGACACCGGGCCGGACGGTCGAGGCTGCCGCCACGGCTGGCCGCAAGCCCGGCCGCTTCGCTATCGCGTACAAGAGCTCCATCAGGCGAGGCGGCCGCTGGCAGGTGCCCGAGCAGTTCCGGGCGGTCGTCTACAAGGGCAACGGTCACATCGATCTGCGCGCAGCTGAGCTGACCGCGCCGGTGACCACGCTGTTCGCGGTTGCCTACAAGTCGCGAATCGACGTGCTAGTGCCGCTCGGCGTTCGGGTCGAGCTTGACGGCTTCGGCGTGAGCAAGGGCTGGTCAGCCGAGGAGGACCTGGAGAGCCGTCTTCCCGCCGATGCACCCGTCGTGCACGTCCGCGGCATCGGCTACAAGGGCACGATCGAGGTCAGCACGAAACCGCACGGGTCCGCTTCGCTTGGCCAGGCCCCGTCTGACGGTCGCCAACTGCCCGGGTAAGGCGGAGACTCCACATTTCACGGTTGCCATCCGCCCATATCCATACGAAACCGGCGGATAAGCGTACCGCAAGCCAGTGAAATGTCGGATCTCAGGTGACCGAACCAGCTGCGGCGCCGGTGACCCGGTCGCCCCAGCGAGCAATCTCCGCCTCCAGGTCCAGCGGCTTGATCATCGAGCCGTCGGCGGTCTCTTCCGCCCAGTGTTCGGCTGGCACCCGCCACATCACCTCGAACTCGATGCCGCTCGGGTCCTTGGCGTAGAGCGACTTCGACACACTATGGTCACTCGCTCCGACGAGGGCGTTCCTGCCCGCCAGGCGCGCGCGAACCGCGGCCAGCTCAGCCAGCGTGCCCACCTCCCAGGCCAGGTGGTACAGACCGAGGTAGCTGCCCTGCGGCAACTGACCTTCGGGCACCGAGAACAGGCCCAGGTCGTGATCGTTGGCCGTGCCCTCGGCGCGCAGAAACGCGGCCCGGCCTGGAATCTCCATGGCGACCTCGAAGCCCAGCGTGTCGGTGTAGAAATCGACGCTTGCGGCAAGGTCGCGCACGTAAAGGACAGCGTGGTTAAGTCGGCGGACGGCCATCACGGTTCTCCAATTCAGGTCTGTCTGAAACAAGCTTGCGCCCGGTCGTGACATTCCCGCGCCTGTCGCTGGCTACAGGTGGCCGTCGATAGCGATCATCGCGATGAACCGAGCGGAACGATCCCTGCCGCAGGCACCCGCGAACCAGGCGGCCGACGTTCCGGGAATCGCCGCGACCGCGCCGATCCCGGCGTCGAACTGGCAGCTGCGCCAAAAGACAAGATCGGTCGGGACGTACCAGGTCCCGCCTGTCTCGTGCGCATATTCCCCGAACCACAGACCGCCGCGCCAGTCGGTCGAGGCAGGCGATTCAGTAATCTGCACGAACGGGATCAGGCTCTTGGCCGACCAGCGGGTGCCGTTCCAGTGCACGACAGCACCGATAGCCGTGTGGTTGCGCATGACTGAACCGGCGAGCCAGACGTTGCGCGCAGAGTCCGCCACGACGCTCGCCTGCGTGAGATCCGGGACGTGGATCCGCCGCCACCTGGTTCCGTTCCAGTGCAGCGCGAACGTCCGGCCGGCACTGCCGGCCCCGGCGACCCAGACGTTGCCACCGGATGATCCGCTGATGTAGCGGACTCCCGAGACGTGCAGCGAATACCTGATCCAGCCGGAACCTGTCCAGTTCCACGCCAGGTCATCGGTGGGATTGCTGAGGCTGTCCAGCCCGTTGCCGGTGATCCAGACGTCGTCGTTGCTGATCACCGTGGACTGCAAGTCACCGAGCTCGGTCCACTGCGCCCGGAACGAAGTTCTTCACCGGCACCGGCACCGGTCGCCAGCGCTTCCCGTTCCAGTGCACGGCGACCCCGTCTGGGGCCGCTAGACCAGTGCCGCCCACCGCCCAGGCGTCATTGCGGCTGATCGCGGCGATGTCGTTGAAACCGGCGTCACGACCTGGGCCGAATCCGGCGACGCCGCGCCAAGGCGGAGCATTGCGCAGCAGAACGGCCCCGAGCTCAGAGTGCTAGCGCCGGCCGGTGTGCCAGCAACAGAAGACAGCGCGAGGCAGAGCGCTATGGTGGCCCAGCTAACACATTTCGCCCTGGTCAGCGCCATCCCGTCCTCCTCGCGAGCGCGCCTTCGCCGAGGTCATCAGGCCTTGCGGCTGTTCAGCACCGAGCCCGGGCCGGCCGCGCAGTCAGCAAACGTCCGGGCCCGTTCGGGACCTAACGCACAGTGAAGCGTCCGGCCATTACGAAATGGCAAAGCCTGATCTCGAAACGGCGCGCTCCAGCGCTCAGGCTGGCGCTACCGGACCGGTGTACAGGCTGCGCGGCCGGATCGGGATATTGCGCTCGTACTCCTCCAGCGCGTGGGCCAGCCAGCCTGCAGTGCGACCGGTCGCGAAGATCGCCTCCCCCGAGCCGCGGATCATTCCGGCTACCTGGGCCAGCACCGCGAGGGCGAACTCGATATTGGGCTCTGGCAGCGCGCGCCGCCGCGCCTCGTCCGTGACTGCGGAAGCGATCGCCAGTTGCGGCGCATCGGGCGCGAACTCGGCGATCAGGCCAAGCAGCAAGTTCGCCCGCGGATCGCCGTCCTTGTAGACGAAGTGGCCGAAGCCGGGGAGTTTCTCCCCCCGCCGAAGCAGGTCGCCAACCACCCGTGGCGCGTCCGCCGGCGAGTTGGCCGAGCTCAGTATTAGTTCTGCACCGAGCGCGGCGCCGCCGTGCAGCGCACCGCCCATAGCGCCGAGGCCGGTCGCCACCACAGCGTACGGGTCCGCCCGCATCGACGCCGCGACCCTGGCCGCCAGCGTCGAGGCCGCCAGTTCGTGGTCGGCGACCAGAACAAGGGCGGCGTTCAGCACGCGAAGCAGGCCGGACCGAATCGGCCCCGTGCACAGCTTCGGCGCGAGCCTGGCAGCCACGCCGAGCCCAGCCTGCCCTGCACCAGCCAGCCCTGCACCAGCCCTCCCAGCACCAGACCGCCGAGGCCCAGGCGAACCGGCGCCAGCCGGCCTAGTCGCCGTATCCGCATCGGGCAAGGCACCTGTCATGCCGGCGACCAGCGCCTTGCCTGCCTGGACGACGGCGGGCAAGTCCAGGTGCAGCCGGAACTGGTCGGTGGCAGCTAGCGCCGGCACGATCACCTGCAGGCGCTCGAGCAGAAGGGTTCCGGCCGGCAGAGCAGCCTGAGCAGCGCGGCCCGCGGCAAGCGCCTCGGCGGTAGCCTGCCAGCCGCCACCGGACGCGGTGACCGAGCCAGGTTCCGCCGTCCGTCCCGACCCCCCGGCCGGCAGCGCCCCGGCCTGCAACGCCCCGGCTGGCAGTGCTCCTGTCCACAGCAGCATCGCTACGTCCTCGAAACTGCACCGAAGCGCGAGGTCCGTCGCGTCGTAGCCGCGGTAGCGCTGGGTAGTACTAGTGATCTCGGTCAACGCGGACTCGATGACGAGCTCAGCGAGGCTGCTGCCGCTCACCCGTCGCGGCCGGCCCTTGCGGGCAAGCTCGTCGACCTCGTCGGCATCGAACATGCTGGCCCGGCCGTCGGCCTCGCGGCGGCGGCTGAGCACGCCGCGGCTGACGTAGGCGTACAGGCTCGCCTGCTTGATGCCCAGACGCTGCGCAGCCTCGGCAGCGCCAATCCAGTCAGTCACCGGCATCCCTCCTATCCGCGCCAACCCCAGAGCCAGGCCGCGAAGCCGCTATCCGCAGGTCCGACAGCATGGACATTGATTATAATCAATATTGACACAACTATGCAGTAGTGATCAATATTAGATCAACCCCCGCTCGCACGCCTTAAGGAGCAGCATGAACGCCTCAGCAGACGTAGCCACCGCGCCTTATGAGGCGCCCGCCGGGCTTGCTGGAGTGTCGGTCGCCCGCACCGAAGTTTCCGACGTACTCGGCCGGCAGGGTTTCTACCACTACCGCGGCTACAACGCTGTCGACATCGCCCGCCGCGGCCGAGTCGAAGATGCCTGGCATCTGCTCCTGCGCGGTGACCTGCCTACCGCGGACCAGCGAGCGAGCTTCGCCCGCGAGACCGCCGAACTCCGTGAACTGCCCGCCGGCGTCGCCGAGCTACTGCCCGCCATCGCCCGGCTGAGCCCGCCCGGCTCGCTCGCGTCGCTGCGCACGGCGATCTCCGTCGCCGCCCAGGCAATGGGCTGCAAGCCATGGACCGATCAGAGCGACGCCGAAACCGCGGCGCAGGCCGAGCGCCTGTCGGCGATCATGCCCGTGCTAGCCGCGCAGCTGTTCCGGCTGGCCAGCGGGCAGGAGCCGGTTCAGCCGAGACCTGACCTCGGCTACAGCGAGAACTACCTGTACATGATCAACGGCGTGGTCCCCGACGACCAGGCCAGGTACGCCGTCGAGCGGTACCTGATGCTGACGATCGACCACGGGTTCAACAACTCCACCTTTACTTCGCGAGTCATCGCCTCGTCCGGAGCTGACCTCGGGGCTGTCGTCTCCGGAGCGCTCGGAGCGCTATCCGGCCCGTTCCATGGTGGGGCTCCGGCGCGAGTATTCGACATGCTCGATGCGATCGGCACGCCGGACAACGCCGAGCCATGGCTGCGGAATGCCATCGAGCACGGCGACAAGCTCATGGGCTTCGGCCACCGGATCTACAAGACCATCGATCCCCGCTCAGCCCTGCTGCATGAAGTGGCCAGAGAGCTGCACAGCGAGCGCGTCGAGTTCTCCGAGATCGTGGAGAAGACCGCAGTCCACCTCCTCGCCGAGCTCAAGCCCGGCCGCGAGCTCTACGCGAACGTCGAGTTCTACGCCGGCGTCGTGCTCGAGGCCGCGGGGCTTCCGCGAGAAATGTTCACCGCCACGTTCGCCTGCAGCCGGATCATCGGCTGGATGGCTAACGTGCTGGAGCAGATCGGTGATAACCGGATATTCCGGCCACTAGCGCATTACGAGGGACCGGACGCGCCGCGAGAGTTCCCCGTGTTCTGGCAGCCCAGCCAGCCCTGAACTCGCTTCAGAACTATCGGGCCGGAACGGGCACTCCCGAAGCCGGCCGCCTCCGCACCTGCCCGGTGGCAGCGCCTGGAGTTAGCCGCCGAGTTGCTTGCGGTCGCGAGCCCGGCGCAGCCTGCGGCGCTGCTCCGGGGTGAGCAGGGCGTAGGCGGCAGCCGGGATTGCGACGGTGGCTGCGATCACGACAAGGCCGATGATCGGATGGCCGATTATGACTAGCAGCAGCCCGATCACGACCCCGATAAGGGCATACCTGAAGCGCGGTGCCATGTCGGACTCCCTCCGGGAACTTCGTTCCCCTGATGTCTCAACTATCCAGCTCGGTCCCTAGTTCCCCGCCCTGGTCGCAGCGGCGCAGGCCACGGCGGTGCTAACCGGCCGAGTGCGCCAGTGCAGCGCCTTCGGTCGCACCAGCCTGACCGACCGGCGTGCCATCCCGGAGGCTGGCCTGCTGAGCCGGTTCCAGCGCACTGGCCCGATGGTAGATGATGACACCTATGACGCTTTCCCTGCCGGTCCAGGCTGAGGCTAATGAACTGCTCACCCGCGATCCGCTCGCACTGCTTATCGGGATGCTGCTTGATCAGCAGGTGCCGTTTGAGAAAGCGTTCAGTTCCCCGTACGAGCTGGTCAAGCGCCTCGGGCACGAGCCGACTGCGGCGGAACTGGCCGAATACGACCCAGAGGCACTCGCCGCGGTCTTCGCCGAGCGGCCAGCCCTGCACCGTTTCCCGAAAGCTATGGCAGCCAGGACGCAGGACCTGACCAGACTGATCGTCGATCGCTACGACGGCGATGCCGCGGCCATCTGGACTGGCGCCGCAACCGGAAAAGAACTGGTCGCCAGGCTCGCCGAGCTGCCCGGCTTCGGCGGGAACAAGGCGCAGATCTTCGCCGCGCTGCTGGGCAAGCAGCTAGGCGTCCAGCCGGACGGCTGGCGAGAAGCGGCCGGCTGCTTCGGCGAGGAAGGCGCGCACTATTCGGTGGCCGACATCGTCGATGACACCTCGCTCGCCGCTGTCCGGGCGCACAAGAAGGAACTCAAAGCCGCCGCCAAAGCCGGCAGCGCGTCTTAACCCCCACAGCTCCTGCGGGCATGGCCCTGCCGGTAAGGTCTGCGCATGTCCGAGACTGACTTCCCGCTCACTGGATCCGCAGCCGTGCACGTGCTCACGGCCGGGTACGCCGTCGAGGCCGACGACGGCGAGCACGTCGGGAGTACGGTCACGCTCATCCAGGACGGGGACCTCGCCGTCATCGTTGATCCCGGGATGGTCGCCTCGCGCCAGGACCTGCTGACTGCGCTTGCCGGGCACGGCGTAGCGCCGGAGACAGTGACTGACATCGTGTTCAGCCATCATCATCCCGACCACACGGTCAACGCGGCGTTGTTCCCGGCAGCACGGATCCACGACCACTGGGCGATCTACGACGGCGACCTCTGGATCAGCCGGGCAGCCGATGGCTACCAGCTGAGTCCGTCCATCAGGCTGATGGCCACTCCCGGCCACACCGCGGAAGACATCACCACACTGGCCGCTACCCCGGACGGGGTGCACGCGTGCACCCATGCCTGGTGGGCGTCAGACGGCCCGGCCGACGATCCGTTCGCACCAGACGCTTCGGTTCTGGCGGCCAGTCGCGCCCGCGTCCTGGCAGTGGCCACGGTCATCATTCCGGGGCACGGGCCAGCCTTCAGGCCGGACGACAGCACACCTCGTTAACTCGCCCGGGGCTAGCTCAGGTGACGTCGCCTGCGACGTTGAACCCGGACAGCGTGATCGATGCGAACGCCAGCGACGCGACGGTCACTACCAGACCCATGCCGATCCCGGTGCCGAGGTTCAGGTAAGCGTGCAGTGCGGCATTATGCGCGATCGAGTTCGCCACCGCCAAGCTGTAGTGCCCGGCTGACAGCAGGCTTACGCCCGGCACCAGGCTCGCCAGCAGGCCCTCCCATAGCAGCACGTACAACAGCCCGAACGCCAGCGCCTGACCCGGGCTGAACACGGCCGTCAGCATGAGGAACAGCGCGTTGTAGATTGCTGAGCCCGCCAGCGCTCCGACGAACAAGCCCACGGCCAGGCCGCTCGAAGCGCCAGTGGCAATCGCACCCGCGATGTACTCGGGCACCGCGGCGAACGCCACCGTCAGCAGGACGGCCACCAGGTACTTGCTGAGTATCACCGCCCGCCTGCTTACTGGCGTGGCCAGCAAGTGCAGGATGCTGCCGTCGTCGATCTCCGCACCAAGGACGCTGCCGCCAACGATCAGCGCAGTCAGCGCGAGGATCAGGTAGCCGACCGTGCCCAGAATCTCCGGCGGCCAGACGAGGCTGTGCGCCGTGGCTTTCAGCAGCGCCGAGATGCCGATCAGGATGATCGCCGGCAACACGAACAGCAGCGCTCGTCTGCGGCCCATAGTCGCGCGCAACGTCAGCCGGATGATGTCGCCGTTCAGCAGGCCAGGTATCGGCTGTCCCGCCGCCTTGTTGTCCATCGCCGTGTCGTCCATCGCGGGGCGGCCTCCCATCGTGACGTGAGTCATCATGACGCCAGCAGGTAGGTGAAGACGCTTTCCAGCGACTCATCGGCGGGTAGCACCTGCCGCAGCCGGATGCCGTGATCACGGCTCAGCCCGGCAACTTCCCTGGTGAACGTCCCGTAGTCAGAGGCTCGAACCTGCAGGCCGTGAGCGGTCAGCTCGACTGCGCTGACCGCGGGCCGCCCGATCAACGCCGCGCCAAGCGCCCGGTCATCGGATGAGTGCACCAGGAACACGTGCGGCCGGTTCGTCATCAGCCGCCGGATCGCCCGGAAGTCACCGGATGCCGCCAGTCGTCCACCGACGATCACCTGGATCACTCCGGACAACCGCTCCACTTCCTCCAGGATGTGCGAGCTGAACACGATGACCCTGCCCTGGCTGCCCTGGGCCTGCAGCAGGTCCATCATGTGCAGTCGCTGCCTCGGGTCCATGCCGTTGAACGGCTCGTCCAGCAGCAATACCTCAGGATCATGAACCAGCGCGGCCGCGACCTTAATGCGCTGCCGCATGCCCTTGGAATAGGTCGAGATCCGCCGGTCCTGCGCCTCAGTCATCTCTACCAGTTCGATGGCTCGGTCCGCCGCGGCTTCCGCGTCGGCCAGCCCGTGCAGTCGCGCGCTGACCTTGACAAACTCCGCGCCGGTCAGGAACGCGTACACCGAATCACGCTCGGGCACGACGCCTACCTGGCGGAACAAAGCCGGATTGCGCCAGCTACTCTGCCCGGCCACGGTGATCTCACCGCGGGACGGCATCAGGAAGCCAGCGATCATGTTCAGGATGGTCGTCTTGCCAGCGCCGTTCGGGCCGAGCAGCCCGGTCACGCCCGGACCGATGGTCATTGAGACGTCGTTGACCGCCACCACGTTGCCGTACCAGCGGGACACCCCCCGCAGGTCGATCTCGGTCACGCCACACCAACTTTCCGGTACCGGGCGAACAGTCCGGTGATCGCCGCTACCGTCACGACGACGAAGAGCACGCCATAAACAGGCCCGTAGTTGCCGATCGTTGTCGCCTGCAGCGGGTGATAATCCGGCCCGATGGGCGGGTTACCCTGCAGCCACCGCAGCACCCCGCCGAGCAGCGTGAACGGGCTGATTAGTCCGGCCAGGCTGGTGAGACCGGACGGCTGGCCGAAACCAGCCGGACCGAACGCCTGAGCGCCGACGTGCGCCAGGACGTTAGCCAGGATCCAGGAGAAGAACAACGGGATGCCGATCGCGCACATCGCGAAGACTCGCTTGCCAGTAGTACTGGCCAGCAGCAGCCCGAGGCTAGCCAGCAGCACCGCCCAGGCACCGGCATAGAGAAGGCCGGGCCCGAGCTGCAGGGTCTGCTCCCAAACCGCGTGGGCGCCGTGCGCCTGGGACGCGTTGCCGAGATACAGGATGAGCAGCGGGATCTCGAGCATCAGCAGGCAGGCGAAGACGAACGCGACCAGCTTCGCCAGCGGATAGTCAGTCCGGCCGATCGGCCTGGCAAAGTACAGCGGCAGCGTATGGTTCCGAAGGTCGCTGGACACCAGGTTCGGCGCGGCGACCGCCACGAATATCAGCATGACCACTGTGCGCAGCGACGGGACGTAGCCGTCGTAACTGACGACCGGCTGGCCACCAGGATTCGTGGCAAGTGCCACCGCGTTGACCGCCGCCGGCAGGCAGATCAGCCCGAAGAGCAGGGCGGGGAACACCTTGGCTTTGGCGCCGCGCCCTATCCCGAACGCGGACCGCAGGCTGTGCCAGATCAGCGCCCTGACGATCGCCGGGCGGCCGAGCCGCACGTCGTCGTACCGGCGGTAGCCGATGTTGTGGATGACCCCGCTAGTCCCGGCTCCGCTTGTCTCAGCAGGGCCGAACTGCGAGGCGGCAGCTTGCGCGTCAGCTGGCACTGGACACTCCCATCGCACCCGAACCTGGCATGCCGACCTGAGATTCGGCAGCCAGCCCCGCGGTGGCTGGTACCGTGCCGGCCAGCACTGGGTCGGCGCGGAACAGCTCCTCCACCCGGTGCCTGCGCTGCTCCATGCGGGTAAGCGGCAATCCGAGGTCGGCGACGCTGTCGCGGATCACGTCGTAGGTTTCGTCGCCGGCCAGCTGCACCAGCAGGCCGCGCTCGAACGGCACCGGAGCCAGGCCCCGCCTGGCGAGCTCAGCCTGGAGCAGCTCAATGCCCTCGTCTACCTCGACAAGCAGGACCGCACTGGCCTTCGTCACTGAGCTGATGGTGTCGGCTCGCAGCAGGCGGCCGCCGTCGATGGCGACTAGCTGATCGCAGATCTGCTCGATCTCGCCGAGCAGATGCGAGGCGACCAGAATCGAGATGCCGAACTCTGCGCCGATCCGGGCGATCAGCTCGAGCATCGCCGACCGGCCGCCTGGGTCGAGGCCATTCGTCGGCTCGTCGAGCAGCAGTAGCCGCGGGTCACCGACCAGGGCTTGCGCCAGCTTGACCCGCTGCTTCATGCCGGTGGAGTAGGTGCCGATCTGCCGGTAGCGCTCCTCGTACAAGCCGACATGGCGGAGCGAGTCCGCGGCTCGTTCCCTGGCGGCATTGGCTGGCAGGCCGGACATCCGGCCGAGGTGCGTGACCAGTTCAGTCGCCGTCACGTCCGGTGGCAGGCAGTCGTGCTCGGGCATATAGCCGGTCAGCGTCCGGATCTCGCGCCCGTCGCGGACGCAGTCACGCCCGAGCACCGCCGCTCTCCCGCTGGTCGGCTCCAGCAGCCCGAGAAGGATCTTGATGAGCGTAGACTTCCCGGCGCCGTTCGCCCCGACCAGGCCGGTGATACCCGCGCCGACGACGACCGTCAGCTCGTCGAGCGCCGTCACCGTGGTGCCATAGCGCTTGGTCAGCGCGGCCGTCGCAATCACCACGTCCGGAGCAGCGTGCCGGCCTCGGTCACCGGTCGGCGGCATTGCCTGCGCGATCACATTCCCTCCGATCAGCGTTCCCCGGCCTGCCGCGTGCGCCGCCGTGAGGATCAGGCCGCGGCAAGCGCCGCTTGTCGCGCACCACCCTCCCAGCTTCCGCTGACATCGGCATCAGCCATGAGGCTGATTCCGTCTCGCCTTTCGGCTGACCGGGCGCGGCTTCGGGTCTGCCGCGGCCACGAATTCGTGACATTATGGTGGCGCAATGCGCCGGGTCTGGGGTGTGCCGGCTTTGACTGTCGAGGAAATCCGGTGGCCAACGGGGAAGCGGTTGTCGCACACTCCGAGGCGCCATCGTCCGGTGTTGTGAGCTCGCCTGGCCATGCCCGCTACAGCCGGCCAGCGGTCATCGCGCTGCTGCTGGTTTCGGTAGTTGCCGGGATCCGCGCGGCGGGCCCGGCCGTCGCCGGCCGCGGGCCGTGGCGCCAGGATGCGCTCTCCATCGGAATCGGTCTTTGGGCCGCGCTCGCCGGGCTTGAGATCGTGCTGGCCATCCGCGGCAGGCGCTCGCCTGAGGCCGGGCATCTGGCGGCCACGCTGCGAAGGATGCTGCACTGGCTGACAGCAGTTCCGATGGTCGTGATCATCGCGATCATGGCAGTCAACCTGGTATCGGTCAAAGCCGAGGGCAACTGGCTCAAGGCGCTCCGCGGTCGCGGGCAGCCGCGCGGCCATCCGAAGCGCCTGCCCCGGCTGGGGGCAGCGCCGTCAGCGGATGGCAGCTACTTCGTCTACGCCCTGATCGCACTGATCGTGTTCGTTGCGCTGGTTATCTGCGCAGTCCTGATCAGCCGGATGAAGGCACGCGTACCCGGCGGTTACGCTGCCGGCGTTGCCGAAGACGACAGCACTGAGCTGGACAAAGCAGTCGAGTCAGGGCGCACGGCCCTGCGAGCGGTCGATGACGCGCGAGCGGCAATCATCGCCTGTTACGTCGCGATGGAAGGCAGCCTGGCCGGCGCTGGAGCCGCCAGGACAGCGGCGGAGACTCCGGACGAGTTGCTCGCGAGGGCAGTAGCGTCCGGCCTGATCCACGGCCCGGCCGCGGGCAGGCTGACCGGATTGTTCTATGAGGCCAGGTTCTCCAGTCATCCGCTTGCCGATGCGGCCAAGAATGACGCCAGGCAAGCTCTGGATGCGATCTCTGCCGAGTTGCGCAGCAAGCGGGCCGCCCGCTCGCCCGACGGACAGCCGGACGCCGAACAGCCCGCCGCCAGCCAACCCGACTCCACCCAGCACCGTCCGATGACCAGGCGGGCGGACAAGTGACGCGCCCGGCCAGCCGCCAGGCGGCAGCGGCCAGCACGGGGGCATCGGCCAACACTGGGCGTGGCTGGCTCGCATGCCTGCCCGAGCTGGCCTGCGCCGCGTTTCTGGTGCTCAGCACTAGCGTCGCGGTCTACGCCTATGCCGGGCTCGGCGCCACGGTTCTCACAGTCTGTGGCTGGGCCGTAGCCGCCCTCGCCCTGCTGTCGGCGCTCGTCCCTGCGGGCACCCAGCCGCTGATCGAGCAAGCGCAGCGTCAGGGCCGCCATCACACGAGCTTTCTCGGATTCTGGGGCAAGCGCAGGATGCTGCAAGATGCCACCGCATCGATGGCGAGCTACGACGCCGAATTGCGGCCGGTACTCCAGCATCTGCTAGCCGCCAGGCTGGCTGAGCGGCACGGTGTGAACCTGTACCACGACCCGGCGACGGCCCGGCGGCTGCTACTCCCTGCTCCTCGTGACAACGCGCTGTGGTTCTGGCTTGACCCGGCCCGTCCCGCCGGCTCCGATCTGCTCCGGAACGGAATCCCGGCACGCACGCTCGCTACCATCATCGACCGACTGGAGCGACTATGACGGAACCTCACTGGACGCCCCGCCTCACCGCGGAGCGCAGCGACGCCGTGCTGGATGAGATCGAACGAGCTGTGGTGGGCCGCCGCCGGACCCTCGAGCTGGTCCTGATCGCCATCCTGACCGGCGGCCACGTCCTGCTGGAGGATCTGCCCGGACTGGGTAAGACGCTGATAGCGCGGTCTTTCGCGACCGCGCTCGGGCTGGAGTTCGCTCGCATCCAGTTCACCCCGGACCTCCTTCCCTCCGACGTTGTCGGGGCGCCGCTGTATGACCAGCGGACAGGGCAGATGGTCTTCCGGCCGGGACCGGTGTTCACTCAGCTGCTACTTGCCGACGAGATCAACAGAACGCCACCGAAGACCCAGGCCGCGCTGCTTGAGGCGATGGGCGAAGGCCAGGTCAGCATGGACGGAGTGACGCGCCCGCTACCGCGGCCCTTCGTCGTGCTGGCTACCGACAACCCGATCGAGTACGAGGGCACCTACGAACTGCCGGAAGCTCAACTTGACCGCTTCCTGGTCCGCCTGCGCCTTGGCTACCTCACGACCGGGGACGAGGTAGCGATGCTTCAGCGAAGGCTGGACCGGCGCCAGGAGACCACACTCCTTCGGCCGGTAACGACCGGCGCCGAGCTGATCGCCATGCGCGAGTCGCTGGAGCAGGTCGAGGTGTCGCCGGACATTCTCAGCTACGTAGTCGCGATCGTGCAGGCGACTCGTGCCCACGCACAGATCCAGGTAGGCGCCAGCCCGCGCGGCGGACTGGCGCTGGTGCAGCTGGCGAGGGGGCAGGCCTTGCTAGAGCGCCGGGACTACGTGGTGCCCGATGACGTCAAGCGGATAGCGGTTCCGGCGCTGGCGCACCGGATCACGTTGCGGCCAGAGTTGTGGGTACGCCAGGTCTCGGCTGACGACGTGGTAGCCGGGCTGCTTGCCAGTGTCCCGGTCCCGCAGACGGACCCGGCGGCTGTCGTTGGCTGACGGGAGCGGGCGCGCAGAACCGCGACAGCTTCAAGTTCGGTGGAGCCTGTCCGGGCACGCTCGCCGACTGCTTGTCCTGGCACTGACGGGCATGATCCTCGCCGTGGTCACCGGCCGCCCCGAGTTCGCCGGGCTGGCCGCGCCGGCGCTGATGCTGTTGTCGACCTGGCGATCCGATCGGTCCGCCCAGGTGAGCGTCGGCACCAGCGTGTCGAGCACCAATGTGCTCGAAGGCGTGCCGGCGACGCTGCATGTCGAGGTCCACGGGCACCAGGATTACGACGCGAAGCTGCTGATCGAGCCTGCCGAAGCAGTCACGGCCGGGGACGCCATGATTTTGGCGAGCGGCCAGCCGAGCCGGGCCGCGGCCCTCTGGCTGATGCCAACTCGATGGGGCCGTTACTCGCTCGGCATCCTGGCCATCACCTTCACCGACCGCTACCGCTTGTTCGAGGGCAGGGCGCACGCACAACTGCCGCACGTGACGTGCCTGCCAGAACCGGCCCGGCTGGAACGGACGGTGGTGCTAAGCCGCCTGCCGAGCCGGCTCGGCGAGCACCCAGCCAGGACCGCCGGTGACGGCGGCGAATTCGCAGGCGTGCGAGAGTTCGTGCCAGGAGACCGGCAGCGCCGGATTAACTGGGCGGCCACGACGCGGCACGGGAGCCTGCACCTGACGACTTTCGCAGCCGAGCGAACCCAGAACGTCGTTGTGATTGCCGACGAGACCACCGACCTCGGAACACCCGGCTCGAGCACGCTTGATCTGGTTCTGCGCGGGGCCGCGGGCGTGGTGACGCGCTACCTGGCGGCGCGCGATCGGGTCGGGCTGATCATTTACGCCGGACGGCTTAGCTGGCTCGGCCCGAGCCAGGGGCGCCACCACTACCTGCGGCTGCTGGATCTGATGATCTCCGCGCCGGCCGGCTGGGAGCACAAGTCAGGATTGACCCGGTTGCCGCGCGCGGCGCTGCCGCCGGGCGCGCTGATCGTTGTCTTCAGCCCGCTGCTCGACCCTCGCCTCATCGAGGCGCTACGCGACCTCCGGGAACGCGGCTTCAGCGTGCTCGTGGTGGACGTGCTCAACGCGGAGCCGGCTCACGACGCGAGCAGAATGTCCCGGCTCACTGCCCGGACCTGGCGGCTTGAGCAGCAAGCGGTCCGGTTCTCGCTAACGCAGATCGGCGTGCCGGTCGTGCACTGGGACGGTACTAGCAGCCTGGACGAGCCGCTGGCCCCGTACACCCGGCGCGTGCTGGTGGCCGCCCGGTGAGCGGCACCACGGCAGTTCCGCAGCGGGCCGAGCGCAGCGCGCGGTTCCCTGCCAGCGGTCTGGCCGCAGCTGCAGTGCTGGCGGCCGGTGTCATCTTCTGGGCGGCGTTTCCGCTGTCGGGCAGCGTCGACATGCGGCTGGCGCTGGCAGTCGCCATCGTGGGCGGGGTGATGAGCGTAGCCCAGCTTGCTGCCGCCGCCATTACTCCGCGAGAGACTGACACCTTGCCCGGCTTCTCCGTCGGGGAACGGATCACGCGGCAGCTTTTCGGCCTGGTTAAGGCGCTGCCCTGGGCGGAGCTGATGACCGTGGCCGTGGCAGTCCTTGAGGCGCTGCACCGCGGCCACGCCTGGCATACCGCTGTGCTGGGCATCGCACTGACCGGCTACCTCCTCGCCGTACATCTCGCCGAGACCAGAGCGAGCGCCCGAGTGCTGCGCGGGCAGCTACCGCTGCTCGGCATCGGCGCGGGGCTGACCGCGCTGTCAGTCGGCGCGGCTGCGCTACCCGGGCTCCCTCCCGGCTCTGCCGGAGCTGTTGTCCGGATCGCCGCGGCGATCATCGCGGTCGTTGCGGCCGGCCTGACCGTCCCGGTCTGGCTGTCCGGGCCTAGCTGAGCCGCCGCCTAGCGGCCGGCAGCGTAACCCTGCATGCCTCGCGCGTTGGCGGCCGCGTAGAGCATCCCGCCCGATGACGACACCGCGCTCATCCGCCCGAGCGACCAGGGCGGCCGCACGCTAACTTCGTGGCCCCTGGCCCGCAGGCCGGCCACGGTGGTTTGGCCCGCCCTGGATTCGATAGCCAGCGACCGGGGCACCGACTGCCGCGGGAAGAACGACGACGGGAAGTGGTCAGTGTGGAAAGCCGGGGCGTCGATAGCCTCCTGCAGATTCATCCCGAACAGCACGTGGTTCAGGAAGAACGCCAGCGACCACTGATCCTGCTGGTCCCCGCCAGGAGTGCCGAAAGCGAGATACGGCTGACCGTCCCTGAGGGCGAGGCTGGGCGACAGGGTGGTGCGCGGCCGGCGCCTCGGGGCCAGCGTGCTCGCCAGTCCCGGCGTGAGCGTGAACATCTGCGCCCTGGTGCCGAGGCAGAAGCCGAGACCTGGGATGACCGGCGAGCTCTGCAGCCAGCCGCCGCTCGGCGTGGCCGACACCATGTTGCCGAACCGGTCGGCGACGTCGAGATGGCAGGTGTCACCGGGGCCTAGTTCGGGTGCCGATGCCGCTGCTGCCGGTAGCGACGGAAAAAGGACGGTCGGTTCGCCAGCGCCTGCGGCGACGCCGTGTGTCAACGGGAAGCCTGCTAGTGCGAACGCAGGCAGTCGCGGCACGATGCCATCCGGGGCTCCAGGCACTAGCTCGCCCGACGCCTGCTCGCCGACAAGCTCGCTACGCGCTGACGCGTACCGCTGCGACAGCAGTCCTGCAAGCGGGATATCGGACTGCCGCGGGTCACCGTACCAGGCCTCGCGGTCGGCGAAGGCCAGCTTGCTGGCCTCGACCACGGTGTGGATGAACTCCGCGCTGCCCGGCTGCAGACCGGAGATACCGAGAGCGTCGAGCAGCGCGAGTTGCTGCAGGAAGACTGGCCCCTGCCCCCACGGTCCGGTCTTGCAGACCGTCAGGCCGTGGAACTCAGCGGTGACCGGCGCCTCCACGCTCGCCGACCAGCCATCGAGGTCGTCACCCGTAAGCAGACCGCGGTTGCGGAGGCCTGTGATGTCCATGACTTCGGCATCGGCCAGGTAGGCAGCGATCGCATCAGCCACGAAACCAGCGTAGAAAGCACGTCGGGCTGCCTCAATCTGGCGTTCCCGGCCTGATCCTGCTTTTCCTGATTCGGCGAGGATGCGCTGGTAGACAGCGGCAAGCGGACGGTTAGTGAATCGGCTGCCAGCAGCCGGCACGCCGTCGGACAGGTAGATCTCGGCTGACCCTGGCCAGTGCTCGGCGAATGTGCCGGCCACTGATTCGATGACTTCGCTCGCGGCAGGCAGCATCGGATAGCCGTGTTCGGCGTAACCGATGGCGTACTGCATGACCGAGCGAAGGGGCAGCGTGCCGTAGCGCTCGAGCAGCAGCATCCACGTCCCGAATGCGGCCGGGACGCAGGCTGCCAGCAGCCCGGTGCCAGGGATGAGGTCCAGACCGAGGCCGGCAAAATGCCCGAGCGTGGCAGCAGCTGGAGCTGGCCCCTGGCCGTCCAGCACGAACGGCAGCCCGTCGGCCACGCTGAAACCGATGACCGGCACCTCGCCACCCGGGCCATTCAGGTGCGGCTCGACCACCTGCAGCACCAAACCAGCTGCCACTGCAGCGTCGAAGGCGTTGCCACCCTGCTCCAGTACGGCCATCCCGGCCGCCGAGGCGAGCCAGTGGGTGGACCCCACCATGCCGAACGTCCCGGCGAGTTGCGGCCTCGTGGTGAACGGCGGGCTAGCTGTCACCTCGCGGGGCCAGCGCGCTATTCCGGAAGTGCAGGCGCCGCCGCTGCGACAACATCACCGGCCGCGGTCTGCAGCGGGAAGTGGCAGGCCGCCATGTGACCCTCACCCGCGAACCGCTGCATAGGCGGCTCCACCTCTGCGCAGATGGCCTGCGCGAACGGGCAGCGGGTACGGAACCGGCAACCCGACGGCGGGTGGATCGCACTCGGCAGCTCACCGGTAACGCCTTCGCTGACCTTGGCCTTCTCGGCGTCCGGGTCGGCGACCGGTGCGGAGTCCAGCAAACCCCTCGTGTACGGGTGCGCTGGCCGCAGGTACACGTCCTCGGCCGGCCCGACCTCAACCAGCTTGCCCAGGTACATAACGCCGATCTTGTCGGAGAGGTAGCGGACCACTCCGAGGTCGTGCGAGATGAACAGGTAGGTCAGGCCGAGGTCACGCTGCAGTTCCTTCATCATGTTCAGGACCTGCGCTTGAATGGACACGTCGAGCGCGGAGACCGGCTCGTCCGCCACGATGAGCTCAGGATTGAGCATCAGGGCGCGGGCGAACCCGAGCCGCTGGCGCTGACCGCCGGAGAACTCGTGCGGGTAACGGTCGGCCGCAGTGCGTGGCAGGCCGACCTTGTCCAGCATCTCGCCGACCTTCTCGGCCTGCTCCTTCTTGGTGCCGATGTGCTGGATCACCAGCGGCTCGCGCAGCAGCGTGCCCGCGCGCATCCGGGGGTCGAGAGAAGCGTAGGAGTCCTGGAACATCAGCTGGATGTTCCGCCGCTCCTTGCGGTACTCCCGCGCGTTGCTTTTGGCCAGGTCCTTGCCGTCGAAGTTGATCGAGCCACCGGTGGGCTTCTCGAGGCCGACGACCAGCTTGCCGATCGTGCTCTTCCCGCAGCCCGACTCACCGACCAGGCCGAACGTCTCGCCGCTGCGGATCGCGAAGTTCACGTCCGCAACTGCGCTCAGCGAGCCGATCCGCCGTTGCAGCACCGCGCCCTTGGTGACCGCGTAGTCCTTCACCAGGTGATTGACCTCGAGCAGTACATCGCCGATGCCCGGTCCGGCCAGCTGCTTCTCAACCTGCGCCGCGTTGTAGGAGGCCAGGCGGCCAGTGTCGGTGCGCTCCGACGGCCCGACCGGGTAGAAGCAGCGGAACTCGTGTCCCGCGACTTCGCCGACTAGCTGCGGCTCCTCTTCCTTGCACCGGTCGGCCACGTACCGGCAGCGCGCAGCGAACCGGCAGCCCTTCGGCGGGTTGACCAGGTCCGGCGGCAGGCCCGGGATGGAGTACAGCCGCTCTCCGGCTTCGGCCGCCTTGTCCGGCAGCGCCTGGAACAGCGCCTCGGTGTAGGGGTGCCGCGGCCGGTTGAACAACGTCTCGGTGTCGGTGGTCTCCGAGATCTTGCCTGCGTACATGACCGCGACCCGGTCAGCGCGGCCGGCGATCACGCCCAGGTCGTGCGTGACCAGGATGACCGACATGCCCAGGCGCAAGCGCAGGTCGTCGATGAGCTCCAGGATCTGCTTCTGGATCGTCACGTCCAGCGCCGTCGTGGGCTCGTCCGCGATCAGCAGCTTCGGCTCGCAAGCCAGCGCCATGGCGATCATCACGCGCTGGCGCATGCCGCCGGAAAACTGGTGCGGGTACTCCTTGATCCGCTCCCGGACGCGCGGGATGCCGACTAGGTCCAGGACCTCGACGGCCCGGTCCATGGCCTGTTCCTTGGACACCTCGCGGTGCAGTGACACGGCCTCGGCGATCTGCTTGCCCACCGTCATGGTGGGGTTCAGCGAAGTCAGCGGATCCTGGAAGATCATGCCGATCTCGTTGCCGCGGATGTTCCGCATCTGCTCGTCGGACAACCCGGTGAGATCCTGGCCGTTGAGCTTGATGCTGCCGGTAGCGATATGCCCGCCGGTCGGAAGCAAATTCATGATCGACAAGGCAGTCATTGTCTTGCCGCAGCCGGACTCACCCACGATGCCCAGCGTCTCGCCCGGCTCTAGCTGGAACGAGACGCCATCGACGGCATGCACGACACCCTCGCGCAGCTTGATCTGGGTGCGAAGGTCGTTGACTTCAAGTAGCGGCGCCACTAGGTCACCTTTCTCCTACCGGCGCTGCAGCCGGGTCTCGAAGGCGTCGCGGAGTGCGTCGCCGATGAAGTTGAAGGACACTACGGTCGCGATGATAGTGAGCCCGGCCGGATAGATCAGCCACCAGTAGTTGAGGTTCACGAACTGCAGGCCGTTGGACAGCATCGAGCCCCAGTCGGTTGACGGTAGCTGGATGCCGAAGCCAAGGAAGCCCAATCCGGACAGGATCAGAATCGAGTCCGCCACCGCGAATGTGGCCTGCACGATAATCGTGCCGATCGCGTTCGGCATCACGTGCCGGAGCACCGCACGCCCACTTCCGCCGCCAGCCACCTTGACCGCGGAAACGTACTCCCGGGTGCGCAACGAGAGCGTCTCGCCGCGCACCAGCCGGGCCGGCCCGGGCCAGTAAGTGACGGCGATGAACCCGATGAGCGTAACCGCGCTCGGCCGGATGAGCACCGCCAGGATGATCAGCACGAAGATGAACGGGATCGACAGCATCGCGTCGACGATGCGCATCATGAACGCGTCCACGATACCGCCGGCAAACCCGGAAACCGCGCCGTAGATCGACCCGAACAGGCACGCTACGAAGGCGGCCGCCAGGCCCACCTCGAGGGAATTCTGGCCTCCCACCATCAGCCGGCCGACCACGTCGTAGCCGAGCTGATCGCAGCCAAGCAAGTGCGCGCCGCTGGGCTTGCACAGATAGTCCTGCGTCTGCACGGTCACCTGCGGGGTCACGTAGATGTGCGGCCCTACGAAGCAGAACAGCAGGATGAAGATAATGAAGCCCAGCCCGACCAGAGCCAGCTTGTTCTCCGCGAAGACCTCCCAGCCGCGGCGGAACATGCTGCGCGGCTTGGCATGGATCTGTCCTGCTACCGGGCCGGCCAGCGGCTCATCCGGCGGTGAAAGCACCTGTCCCGGGAAATTGGGATCTGCATGCGGCATCATCACCATCAGGCGTACCTCACCCTCGGGTCGAGCATGGCGTAGCCAATATCTGCGAGCAGGTTGCCCAGGATCGTGATCAGCGTGGTCAGCACGGTGACCGCCAGCATGAACTGAATGTCAGTGTTTTGCGCGGCGGTGAAGAACTCCAGCCCCATGCCCGGGTAGTTGAACACGACCTCGATGAAGATAGAGCCGCCGATAACCACTGGCAGTTGCAGGCCCAGCAGCGTCACAATCGAGATCAGCGAGTTGCGGAAGATGTGGCCCCACAGCACGCGACGCTCGCTGGCCCCCTTGGACCGCGCCGTCCGCACGTAGTCCTGGACGATGTTGTCCATGACTGACGACCGCATGAACCGGCTCCAGAGCGCGAACGCGACGAACGCGTAGGTCGCGACAGGCAGGATCAGCGCGACCGGATCCGAGAGGATGCCCGGGATCGTGGTCGCCTGGGGCGCGAACGCCGGGAAGATATGGAGGTCGACCGCGAACCACTGCACGAGCAGCAGGCCCACGAAGAAGGTGGGCGACCCGTAGCCGATGAATCCGAAAAAGGTGAACACGTTGTCGGCGGCTGAGTAGCGGCGGACTGCCTGGAAGATGCCCAGCGGGATGCCGATGAGCAATCCGACACCGGTGCCGATGACCGCCAGCACGATGGTCCGCGGCAGGTACAACGCCAAGAGCGTCGATACCGGCGCGTTCAGCTTCAGGTCGAAGCCGAAGTTGCCATGCAGCAGTTGCCAGAGCCACTTGCCGTACTGGACGTAGAGCGGCTGGTCGAAGCCCCACTGCCGGGAATAGTTAGCGATCTCTGTCGGGCTCGCCCGGACGCCGAGGATCGCCCGCACCTCGCCACCCGGCACGGCATGCAACAGGCTAAATGTGATGATCGTGACGATGAGCGTGACGAATATCGTCTGGAGGAACCGCCTGATCAGGTATCCGGTCACTGCGTGCACCCCATTCCGTGCCGCCGCCTCGCCGATGAGGCCTCGCTAGCGACGTTTCCCGGCACCGACCGCGAAGGGCAACCCGCTCGCCTGTGAACCCCACTGGCAAGCATGCTGACCGATTGCATCGGGCTCCCTCCATAGTGCTCCGACCAGTTGTTACTCACAACACCCCAGATTCCGGTCCGGTCGCCGCGCTGACGTTTCCGTCAGCGCGGCGACCGGCGCCGGATGTTATCCCGCTACCTGCTCAGCTCAGCTGCTGCTGGTGACGCCGCAGGTTGCGTCGCTGCAGGTCCAGTACTGCGGGAACCAGGTAAGGAACGGGTTCCAGGTAGCACCGTGCAACTTGTTGCTTACCGCCGTAATGGACGTCTGCCAAGGCAGCCACAGTGACGGCACCTGAGTTGCCGTCCAGTCGGCGTAGGAGTGGAACGTGGTGTAGCTGCTGCTGGTGTGCGTGGCGTTGATCAGCGAGTCCATCGTCGAGTTGCTGTAGCTACCCGAGTTGTTCGGTGAACCAGTCTGGTACAGCGGCTCACCGGTCGGCTCGAAGCCAGGACCGTTGAACAGCCAGCCACCCAGGTACAGGAACGTCCACTTGCAGCTCGGCTGGGTCGCCTTGCAAGGCACCGTGTCGCCCAGCAGGGTGTCGAACGTCTCACCCACCGCGGCGAGCTGGATACCCGCCTGAGCGAAGCCGGACTTCAGGATGTCTACCTGGTCCGCCTGAGTCGACACACCCGAGGTGTACAGCATCTGGAACTTGGCCTGGGTGCCCGTCGGGATGCCTGCACCACAGTCAGACGCAGCCGAGCCGGCCGACTCGCAAGTCAGCACGCCGCCGACGACCTTCCAGCCGTGTGCCTTGAGCGTTGCCTCAGCCTTCGCCGGGTCGTACGGGTACGGACCCTGGCCGCCGTTCTCCATCATGTCCGCAGAGACGAACGGGTTACCAGCGGACGGCTGCGGCGGGACGCCAGAGGTGGTCGGGTAAGCGTAACCACGGCCGACCGTCGAGGACATTGCCTTCTGGTTGTTCAGCTCCATCATGGCCTGACGGAAGTACAGCTGGCTGAACACTGGACCGTACGTCGGGTTATGGAAGTTGATGTACGCGTAGCCGATGCCGTACGAGTACGCCGGGTCAAGGGTGTACCCGGACGCTGCCAGCGGGTTGGACGGCGGCACGAAGCCCGCCCCGGCCGGAGCCAGGTCGGTGGACGGAACGCCAATGTTCGGGCCATCAGTGGTCAGCGCACCGGTCTTCAGGCCGGTGTAGACGGCCGTGTCGCTGGTGTACGGGACGAACTTCAGCGTGACCGACGGCTTCGGCGAGCCCGAGTACTTCTTGTTCGGCGTCATCGTGATGTTGCCGTTGACGTTGTACGAGCTCAGGCTGTACGGGCCGTCGACGACCTTCCACAGCGGGTTGCTGTCGAACGTCGAGGTGTCCTTGTTCTGCGCGGTGAGGAAGGCCCACACGGCCTTGCACTTGGCCCATCCGTCAGCAGCGGCGGTGTCGGCCTCGCACCCGCCACTGTTCATAGCGCCGGTAGTGCTGGTGACGTCCCAGGCCTGCGGCATCGGAGTCAGGATCGCGAGCTGGTTGTAGGTGAACCAGAGGCTGCTGTAGGCCTGCTTGAGGTTCAGCGTCACCTGGGCCGGCCCGGTCTGCGAGTACGACGCCACGTTGTCTGGCATCAGGGTTGGCGAGTAGCCAGCGAAGTTAGCCTTCTCCGCCTCGAGCATGTTGAGGAAGAAGATCAGGTCCTTGGGACCGACCGTCTGGCCGTCCGACCACTTCCAGCCCTTGAAGTTGATGACGACCTGCTTGCCGCCGTTCTTGTAAACCGGTGCGTCGATCGGCGACAGCGGCCAGTTCACCGTGACGGCGGTGTTGCTGTTGCCACCGAACTGGACCAGCGGCAGCACCAGCTGGTACTCGAAGTCCTCGTAGTTGGCCACGCTGTAGCACTGCGTGCCCTCGAACGGGAAGATGCAGTTCGCCCCGGTGCCAGTAACGAGCGGCAGGGTAGCAACGGCGTTCTTGACCGCGCCGCCCGTGTTCGGGCTGCCTCCTGAATTGCTGGATCCGCACCCGGCGGCCAGCAATGCGGTCGCGGCTACCGCAGCGACCCCCGCGACGCCTATTTTGCGTCTGCGTTGAAACATGTGTACTCCTTCGTTGCGGCGCTAGTAGCACGCCCGAGCCGGTTCGAAACCCAGGCGCCGTGACTCTCCGTGTGCGCGCCGTGCCAACCCGCCACTACGACAAGATACATACAGGACTTGAGTAATCGGGCCTTTAAACCCTGCTTCGCGTAGTTAGGGCCGGTTCTGCGCTCTCCGGTTAGTCCGCTGGCGCCCGGAACCGGTCCAGGTCGGGGCTCGCTGGCCGGGTCAACCCCCACGCCAGCAAACCCGTTGCCTTCCCGGCTACGGTTCCACGCAGCGTAGTTGGAGGGCGGTGTCGATGTGATGCACGATATGTCACAAGTTCCTATCGATGTCGTGGCCACTTCGCGCAGGAAGTAATCGGGCACAGGGTACTAAAGCGTGATAGGGCCTAGGACAGAAGGGCCCAACCAACCCAGGCACGCGAGCGTCTTAGCTGCAAATCGGGCCGCCGTCCGGCGCAAAGCCCGTAACTCCCGGCTAAGGAACTCGGCATGATCCGCACTTTGACCTCCGCGGCGCGGCGCCGCCCAGCCATCGCGCTGGCCAGCACCTGCGCGGCAATCGCAGCCTGTGGGCTTGTTGCGGCCTGCGGCAGCACGCCTGCCCTGAGCGCGCCTCCGGCACAGTCGGTGACCAGCGCCCCGGGCTCGGGCGCAAGCACTGGAGCCAGCGCATCAGCGACTACCGCGCCCTCGGCCAGTTCGAGCACAACCAGTCCGCCGGCCAGCCCGGCTGGAGCGGCCGGCTGCCTGGCCTCTGGTATGCAGGCGCAGCTGGGCGCGAGCCAGGGCACCGCCGGGACGATTTACCAGGTCCTAGTGCTGACGAACACCGGACCGGCCAGCTGTACGCTGTACGGGTATCCGGGTGTGTCGTTTGTCACAGGGATCGGCGGAACGCAGGTCGGCGCACCGGCGACCAGGAGCCGGACAGTCGCTGTGACTCAGCTAACGCTCGCGCCTGGCGGCAAAGCCAATGTGCTGCTCGCCATCCATGACGCAGGCGCTTCCCGCAATTGCAAGCTGACCGATGTCGACTGGCTGCGGATCTATCCGCCCGGCGACTACGGCAGTCTCTACGTCCAGTACAACGCTCAGACGTGCGCCAATCCCGCTAACTCGATAGTGACCGTGACTGCTGTCGCGGCCGGCGCCGGTAGCGCATCCTGAGCCCTGTCCCGCACCGGTCGGTGGCCTCGTTGCCGAGCGTGAGAGCATTGCTGCTGCCCGGATAGGTAAGGTCAGTCATCATGCCGCGAACCCTCACATCCGCACGGACGCCGAAGTCTGCGCTGATGCGATCACCTGTTCCGGCTGCATCATGGCGCCGCAGTTCGGGGCCGGTCAGGAAGGCAACTGCCGGCCTGCTTGCGATAGTCGGCACGTGTCTTGCAGCGGGCTGTGCGGCGCCCGCGCAGGCTGGCCCGACGATCAAGCTCAGTTCTGCGCAAGTCACCGAGCCGGGCCCAAGCGGCATCACCGACGTGTACGTCGACGTGCAGAACAACGGCCCGAAGACCAAGCTCGTCGGGGCCAGGCTCAGCGTCGGCGGACGAGTAACTCTGCGCTCGCCGGTGCATCCGGGCCAAGTCGAGATGCGCACGGTGTCGGCTATCACCATTCCAGCCAAGAGCCTCGTCGGCCTCGATCCGAACGCGTCGCATCTGCTCGTCACCGATGCAGGTCATATGCGCGCCGGCACCGAGATCACCTTGACCTTGGTGTTCGCCCACCTCGGGGCCTTCTCGGTAGCCGCCATGGTGACCAATCCGGAGTCTGGGGGCTCCAGCTACTTCCTGAACTAACGGCGGTGTAGAGCGCTTGCGGCCCGGGCCGCTCGCGATATATCGTTTTGAGGAATCAAGCTGCGCGCTAGGGCACGGAGGGCACATGGCGACTCAGCCGAGCTTGCGCATCGGGGATCGAGAGCGGGACGCTGTCGCCGCCGAGTTGCGGGAGCACTACGCACACGGCCGGCTGACGCTCGACGAGTTCAACCATCGGCTGGACGCCGTGTTCGCCGCGAAGACGCAGGCTGATCTCAGTCGCATCACCGCCGACCTGCCACACATCCGCTCTGGCGGCTCGCCACTGCCAAGCTCTGGCACAGGCCGGTCGGCATCGCTCGCCAGCGGACCGGTGTCGGGCTGGACCGGCGGTAACGGGTGGCCAGTCCGCGCACCGGCGACGGCAGTCAGCGCCGACGACGGCATGTCCCGCGGTAACTGGTCTGTTGCCACGTGGTCTGGCAGCGGCTGGTCAGGCGGCGGCTGGTCAGGGCGACACCACCGGGGCGGCGGCTTCGGTGCGCTCGCTGCTCTGCTGGCAGCACTGGGGAGCTGGCTCCTCGTGTACGACGTACTGCAGCCGGCTCTGCGCTTCCCGTGGCCTGGCCGGGTGGGCCTGCTGATCGCTATCTACACGGTCATCCGTGGCCTGCTCCGCCGCATCTTCCGCTTCCCGCGCTGGCCCAGGTAATCGCACTCCCCGGACCTGCTAACGAGCGCGGAACTGACCGCCGGTAACTCCGTTCCGGCACCACCGCTCATGTGCCTGGCGGCGTCCGAAGCGGAACCACCAAGTACCTGAATGGTGCCTCCTGATCCGCCTCTGCGTCGTTGTTGTCCTCTTGCATTCGCCGGGCCGCTGCAGCGTGTGCGTCGCGTTCAGGCACGCCGTCATTTGCTGCCGCGTCGCCTGGAACCCAGGTGATGAGCGCGGGCTTGGCGGGGCTGGTGAATTGCAACCTGATATGGCCTGCAGTCGCCGGCTCGGCGCCGCCGCCAGCAGCCTCGCCCTGGCCGGTGAGCATGGCGGCGGCGAGCCCGTCGAGCAAGTAGTGCGGATTGAAGGAGATCACCCGGTCAGTTCCCGCGAATCCGGCCGGGACTGACTCCACTGCCCTCGCGCGGCCATCGGATTGCGCCTCGACCACCACGACGTCGTGGCGGAACGCCAGCTGCACCGGTGTGGCACGATCAGCCACCAGCGAGACCCGGCGCACCGCCTCACTGAACAGGGCAGGCGGCAGTTCGGCGCTGGCCTCGAAGCTCTCCGGGAATCGCGACGCGTACTTGATGAACTCGGCGCCGATGAGCCTGGCGGTGAGCCGCCGCCCGCCACCCTCGAAACTGATCAGGCCGTCGGCTGGCCGTCCAGCGTCCGGATCGGGCCGACCGAAGGCAATGGTCACCGGCCGTCCGGCGCCCATCGTCCGGGCGACGTCAGCAAGCGTTCTGGCGGGCACGAGCGCGGATGCGTGCAACGACGGATCCGCAGGCTCCCAGCCCAGTCTGCGGACCGCAAGCCGGTACCGGTCAGTCGCTGCCAGCGTGAGCTCTGCGCCGTCGAACGTCATGCAGACGCCGGTCAGCATCGGCAACGTGTCGTCGCGGCTGGCGGACGGCCCGACTTGTGCTGCCGCCGTAGCTAGCTCGCCGCCGTCGATGGTGCCGATGGCGGCCGGCAGCTCGGGCAGCTTCGGGTAGTCCTCCAGCGGCAGCGAAACCAGCGCGAACTCGGCGCTGCCGCAAGTCAGCATCAGCATGTCTGCAACGCTGGCGACCTCGACGTCAGCCTGCGGCAGGCTCTTGGCGATCTCCGCCAGCAACCGGCCAGGCACCAGCGCAATGCCAGGCTCGCCGACGTCAGCAGCGATGCGGACGCGCGCGGAGACCTCGTAGTCGAAGCACGACAGGACGAGCTCGTGGCCGTCAGCCTCAAGCACTAACCCTGACAGCACTGGTACCACCGGCCTTGTCGGCAACACACGTGCCACCCACGACACGGCCTCGCCCAGCACTTCACGCTCGACCCTGAACTTCACCGCGTCCTCCAGTCCGACCCCGCGCTAGGCCTTCGATCGTGGCACGACCTGCCGACAGTTCAAACCGGGTTGCTGAAGCCGTCGCGGTCCCACCGAAGAGCGCGGCAAGAAAGGGCGTGAGTTACTCACGCCCTCGACTGGACGCCAGATTGGTCAGGACACCAGTTCCGCAGGAACGGACGCGAGCGCTGCTCCGATCGCGGCCGCGAGCGCGCGCGCCGACTCGGCAGTCAACTCGACCGCTACGCGCGCCGAGGGCCCGCTAGCCGGGTTGCGGAAGTCAATGTTGAGGGTGTGCTCGGCCATCGCATGCACCGGATGGTCGAAGTACACCGTCGCGTCGCTAAGCGAGAACCAGCCGTTCGCGCCTTTGCCGCTGCCGGTGATCGCTATCTTCTCGGTGTTGTAGGTGCACATGCGAGCTCCTCAGCTTGCCAGGTAGCGGCCGTAGAAATCCCAGATCTTCTGCCAGCCGTCGTTCGCTGCCTCCGGCCGGTACGCGGGCCTGTCCACGGCAAAGAAAGCATGCCCGGCACCGTCGTAGGTGTGGAACTCGTGCGCCTTCCCGTACTCGTCCAGTGCGTCGGAGAGCTTCGCCGTCTCCTCCGGCGTCGGGTACTTGTCCTCAGCACCGAACAGGCCGAGCAGCGGGCAGGACAGGTCCGGCGCGAGGCCCACGATCGGACTGACCTTGAGCGGCATGCCCTCTGGCGGCGGATTCACGATGCAGGCGCCATAGCAATCGACAGCGGCGTCCAGCTGCAGACTGCAGGCGGCCAGGAATGACTGGCGGCCGCCGGAGCAGTAGCCGATGACCCCGACCTTGCCGTTCGAGGCCTGCAGGGCACGCAGGAAATCCGCAGCTCCCGCGACGTCGCCGACGAGACGCCCGTCCGGCACTCCGCCGTTAGCGCGCGCCGTGGCGGCTGCGTCGTCCGGACTTGCGCCGGGCGCCTCGCGGAAGTAGAGGTTCGGCATCAGCGCCGCGTAGCCGTTCGCGGCAAACTTTCTGACGATCTCCTTGGACGAGGTGTCATAACCGGGCATGTGGTGGATCACAACCACGCTGCCGCGCGAAGCCGCACCATCGTCGGGAACGGCCAGGTATGCCTCGATCTCGTCGCCATCGAACCCGGAGATCCGGATGGTCTGGGCGGTTAGTTCCTCGCTCATCCCGGTGATTGCTCCTTCGCAGTCGTCTGCCTCCGGCTCTACATCCTGCCAGGGCGGCTCTCGGCGTTTCCGCTGGAGTCACCTTCGGTAATAAGGAATCATCGGTTCAGGCAGGGGGAGCCGCAGGCAGAAAGACCTGGCAATGTCCACGCTAGTGATCGGCGTAGTCATCATCTTCCTCGTCGTCGGGTCCGTGCTTGGCTGGCACGGCCACACGACGTACGCGGCGCACGGTGACATCAAGGTGGCCAAGAACAGGCTGCGCGGCGGCCGTAAGACCAGATGGCGCAGCGGAGTCTGGGTCTTCGCGATCGGACTGATCATCCTGCTGGCAGGCTGGGACGCATTGCTGCACGCGCACTGATCGACGGCCCGCCGATGCGCGGACCTACCCGATGCGCCCGCAAACGCAGTTGCACTGGCCAAACACAGCCGCGCCGGCCAACGCAAGTTCGATGGCAGCAGCCTGGTCCGGGCTGCGGAGTATTAGCGTCAGTGTTGCGCCAGTCAACTGATTCGAAGGAGCGCGCGTGTCTGGTAACGAACTGCTCATCGACGGCTTCGGCCGGATCCGCGAGATCGTGCACGACGTGCTCGACGGACTGACTCAGGAGGAGATCGACTTCCGCGTCGCCGGAGCGGCCAACTCGATCGGCTGGCTGATCTGGCACCTGACGAGGGTCCAGGACGACCACATCGCCGGAGCAGGCGGACTCGAGCAAGTGTGGCTCGCGCAGAGCTGGGAGGAACGGTGCAGCCTGCCGCTGGATGCAGCTGATATCGGCTACGGCCACACTTCTGAGCAGGTAGCCGTGGTCAAGCTCAGCGCCGACCTACTGGCTGGCTATCACGACGCCACCTACGAGCAGACCGTCGCGTTCCTCAGCGGACTGACCGAAGCCGACATGGACACGGTCGTGGACCCGCGCTGGGATCCGCCGGTAACCATGGCGGTCCGCCTGGTGAGCGTGCTCGTCGACGACCTCGAGCACGCGGGGCAAGCTGCCTTCGTCAAAGGCTTGCCCCGGTACTGACGGCAAGCTGGGGCCGCCAGCCAGCCCCTCCCGGGGCCGCCAGCCGACCCCGGCCGGCACGGCTCACAACACGAGGCAGATACTTGAGTTGCACAAAGATTGACAGCCTCAATTGATCCTAGTAACGTTTGAGCTGCTCAACTATTTAGCCACTCATCTTTTGATGCGGAGCAGTTGCCCGTGACGACCGAGCCCGACCCCAGCGCAGGCCAGCAGACCTCAGAGGTCGCTGACTGCTTCTTCGAGCTGATCGGGAACATCGTCTCGCAAGCCGAGCAGCTTGCGCACCGGATGGGTATCCCGGCGCCGTTCCTCAAGGTCCTGCATACGCTCGACTGCCCGATGGCCATGAAGGAGCTGGGCAAGCGCATGCACTGCGACCCGTCCTTCGTCACCCTCGTGGCGGACATGCTGGAGAAGCGCGGGCTGGCCAGGCGGGAGCCGCATCCGGCCGACCGGCGCGTCAAGAACCTCGTCCTCACTAGCGAGGGCGAAGAGCTCAAGCAACGGGTCGAGGCTGAGATAACAGCCCGGATGCCGTGGAACCGAGCTCTGAACGAATCCGAGCGCGCGCAGCTGCTTGCCTTGATCCGCAAGATGCTTCGCGCCGATGAGAATGGCGCGGACGCCGGAGCGTCCGCGAAGGATGCCCTGCACGGCCTCTTCGCCAGCGCGCTCCAGGAAAGCATGGCGCCCGGCAGCGCGCAGGAGGCCAACCCGGTTAGCTCCCCGGCTGCGAAGGGGAGGTGACAGACGACGTGAGCCAGACCTCGGCCAGCTGAGACCGGGTCCCCGCCACGCGGCGGCTCACGCCGCGATCACGCCGGATGCGGGAACCAGAACGGAACCCGATCGGCGCCCCCACAGGCACCTGACCTTAGCTTCGCGCGGCCTCAAACCGACACAGCAACGAACACCATCGCCAGACTGATCAGCCACGCCCGTTATCGACACGGACTGTAATCAAGGAGTTACGCAAATCATGTCTGCCAAATCAGCGGGCCTGGCCCAGCAGCCAGGCAGCACCGCCGTCGCGGCCGGAACAGCCGGCCGAGCGGACCACGCTCCAGCCCACCGCCACCTCGGCCTGGCACTCGTGGTCATCGCCGCGGCCCAGCTCATGGTCGTGCTGGATGCCACCATCGTGAACGTCGCGCTGCCGACTATCCGGGCCGCGCTCGGCTTCTCTGACAACGGCCTGGAATGGGTGGTCAACGCCTACGCCCTGACCTTCGGCGGCTTCCTGCTGCTAGGCGGCCGGGCGGGCGACCTTCTCGGCCGGCGCCGCGTCTTCATCGGCGGCATCCTGCTGTTCGCACTCGCCTCGCTGCTCGGCGGTCTCGCTAACGGCCAGGCCTGGCTGCTGATCGCCCGCGCAGTCCAGGGCATCGGTGCCGCGATCGTCGCGCCGACCGCACTGTCCCTGGTCACCACGACTTTCCCGGAAGGCCCTCGGCGGAACAGGGCGATGGGCGTCTACGCCGCGATGAGCATCGGCGGTGCCGCCATCGGACTGCTGGCCGGCGGCATCCTGACCACATACGCGTCGTGGCGCTGGGTCTTCTTCGTGAACGTCCCGATCGCGATCGTGGCAGCCGTCCTTGCTCCGCGGGTACTGGCCGAGTCGGAGCGCCGCACCGGCCGCTTCGACCTGCCCGGCGCGATCACTGGGACCGCTGGCCTGGCCGCACTCGTCTACGGCCTGTCCAGCGCAGCCGCTTCCAGCAACGGAGTGTCGCACTGGGGCGACACCAAGGTGCTGGCCTCGCTGGCGGCAGCAGTCGTCCTGCTCGTCTCGTTCGTGATCATCGAGTCCCGCAGCGAGCACGCGCTGCTTCCGCTTCGGATCTTCAGGAACCGCGACCGAACCGGCGCGAACCTGCTCCTGCTTTGCGTCGGCACCGCGATGTTCGGCTTGTTCTTCTTCCTCACGATCTTCGTGCAGACGGTGTGGGGCTACAGCCCGATCAAGACCGGCCTCGCGTATCTGCCGATGGTCGGGGCGATCATGGCGATGGCCGGCCTCAGCTCGCAGTTCGTGGGCCGGATCGGTGCCCGGCCGATCCTGATCGCCGGCTCGGCGATCGCGGCCGGCGGCATGTTCTGGCTGTCCCGGATCACCGAGCACAGCACCTACGTCGGCGGCCTGCTCGGCCCGATGCTGGTCACCGCGGCCGGCCTGGGCATGCTATTCATGCCGCTCATGCTGGTTGCCCTGTCGAGGGTCAGCGAACGCGACGCCGGCGTGGCTTCCAGCCTGGTCAACACCGGCCAGCAGGTCGGCGGCTCGATCGGCCTGGCCATCCTCGGCACGGTCGCCTGGACCGTCGTCGCTAGCACCGCACGACACTCCGTGGCGGTGGCTCAAGCGGCAGCAGCGAAGGCGGCTGCTGCAGGCCATGCGGTCCACCCGACCGGGCACCAGATCGCGGCGTTCCAGAAGGCCGTCACCGACCACTCGCTTGCGGTCGGCTTCTCTCGCGGCTTCGAGGTCTCGGCTGGCGTCATGGCCCTCGCGCTCATCATCACGCTGATCGTGATCCGGGTCACGAGGAAGGACCTGGAGGGCATCCAGCCAGCGATGATGGGATAACGACAGCCGGAAACGTGGCCGGCTTAGCCCGGTCACGCACCCGCAGCGCAGTGGCCTGGCCGGCCGAGGAACGCCTCATCCGGCCGGGCCATTTCGCGTATACGCCGCGAAACTGGCCAACCACCCGGAAGGGCACAAGCTCCCGCGATAGGACTCGAACCTATAACCCTTCGGTTAACAGCCGAATGCTCTGCCAATTGAGCTACGCGGGACCGCCTGGCGCTGCTCCCCCGGTCGTGCCGGGTAGATCAACGCCGCGCGCATAAGGGTAGCGTACCGGCGCGGCAGGCGGAGCAGTGCGGACCGGGCCAATGCGGAACCTGCTTGCCAGCTGGGCATATCCGGCGCGCTGCTGGGCATGACGCTGCATACCAGCGCTCCGCCCGCGCGGCCGGCATGACGCGCGCATGATGGGGGCTAAACGGGGAAGTCAGGGGGCATCGCCTGCATGCTTCAGGGGAGAGGTCCAGATGCGGCTCTATCGAATTAGTTTCGTCGCAGGGTTCGCTGCCGGGTTCGTCGCCGGGACACGGGCCGGACGCGAGAAGTACGACCAGATGGTGAAAATGGCCAAGGCAGCTGCCGAGAACCCGACCGTCCAGCAGGCTGCTGGCACGATCCAGGCTCAGGCAAGCTCGCTGGCGAGCACGGCGGCGCAGAAGTTTGGCAGCCAGTTGCACGACAAGGTCCCGACGATGGCGCAGAGCGCCGCGCACACGGTTGCCGAGCACATCCAGGGCCTGCGGCACCGGAACGCGTCCGCCGACGGCCAGATGCCATCCGGTAATGGTCACCGGATCCCGGCAACGGGCAACGGCCACGGCGTGCCCGGCGACAGCGACATCTAGCCGCCAGATCTAGAGCGGCCAACAGCCAACGGCGCCGGCAGGTAACCAGCGCCGACCAGCGATGCCGGTTGGCCGCGATCTAACGACGAGGCCGACTCGCCCTGTTTTGAGCTGCGGGCTGCGGCCGGCCATGCTGGCAGCGTGGCCAAGCACAGCCTGCCGCCCTTGGGCATCCCGCAGACATACCGCCAGAGCGCATTGCTCCTAGCTGGCGAGCAGCAAAACGGCCGCGCTTGCGTCTCTGAGCTATGGAATGCGACTTGACGGCGGCGAACCCCGGATCGCGGCGGCACCACCTTGCGAGCCCGGGTCGCCTCAGCCCGGCAGAGCTCAGTCCCCCGAAGCCGGACCGGGCTGCGGTAGTCAGCGCTCTCTACGCCGAACACGTGCTCGGCCTCGTCCGGCTGGCGCACATCATGCTGGGCAGCCAGCATGCGGCAGAAGACGTCGTGCAGGAGGCGTTCCTCGGACTGTACCGGCGCTGGCCACACCTCGATGATCAGGCGAAAGCTCTCCAGTACGTCCGCTCCGCCGTGCTGAACGGCTGCCGGTCCGCGTTGCGCAGCAGCCGGAACTCGCAGTCAGGCCCGGCCCCGGAAACTAGCGCACACCACCCGCCGGCCAGCTCGGCCGAATCCGCGGTGCTTACGGCTGAGGAACGCCGGCAGATCATCGCAGCGCTCCGGTTGCTGCCTAGCCGCCAGCGCGAGGTGCTTGCGCTGCGCTTCTATCTCGACTTGCCGGACGATCAGATCGCGGCGGCCATGAACATCAGGCAGAGCACCGTCCGGTCTACGGCTTACCGCGGCCTTACCGCCCTCGGCCGTGCTCTGAGGGAGTCGTCATGAACGCGAACCGGTTGCGCGCCGCGCTGCGCGAGACTGCCGACGAAGTCCAGCCCTTCACCGTCCGCCCGCTCGAGCTGCCGTCTGACGTCGGCGACGGCCACCGGCGACGGCTAACTGCACCACTGCCGAGGTGGCTGCCCACAATCGCCGCCGCAGCAGCGATCTGCCTGATCGCCGGCTTGTCCTTCGCGGTGGCGGACGGTCACCGCGCTGCGCGGCCAGCTTCGTCAGGCAGTTACGGCTCGGTCGCCATACCGCGCTACTACGCGGCTCTGGTTGCCGAAGGCAACACCAGCGGTCACGCCGCGGCAGTCGCCATCAAGGACTCTCGCACCGGGGCGACCATCACTACCGTCCGGCCGCCTGCGCCGTTTGCAACGTTCAACTTCCTTACTGGCGCCGCGAACGACCGTACGTTCGTGGTTGCGGCACAAGCGGAAGGTCGCTCTGGCGCCGAAGGCCTCTTCCGGGCACAGTTCAGCCCCCGGCAGCACAGCCTGACGCTGACCCCGCTGCCGATGCCGGCGAACTGGAACGGCATCGAACTGGGCGGGATCGCACTGTCACCCAGCGGAACTGACCTGGCCATATCAGGGCAGCCGCCTGGTAACGGCCAGCGCTGGCAGGATTTCCAGGTCTCCGTCATCCCGCTCGCTGGCGGGCCAGTGAAGACCTGGACCGCGGTCGGCCTCGGCACGGGGCTGGCGATTCCGGTGCCCATGTCCTTCGGACCGGACGGAATGCTCGCAGTCAGCTGGCTCAACAAGGACAAGGTTGGTGGCATGTGGCTGCTGAACACCAGCAGACCGGGCGGTAGCCTCGTTGCCGACAGCCGCCTGCTGGTGCGCAGTAACGCGGGCGGGTGGAGCATCAGCTCATATGTGCTGTCCGGCGACGGCAGCACGATGGCGGCTGCTGTACTGCGTCCGCCGCATCCGAAGCCAGACGGCAGCCTTTACATCCCGCCGATCGGCGGCGAGTTCCGCGAGTATTCGGTAACAACCGGGAAGCTGATCCGGGTGCTCTGGCCAGCCCGCACCACAGGCCCGGTCTACTGGAGCAACACCTCGGGCAGCGTCCTGGTCGTGCTGGCGGCTACGCGGGCCGGCCCGAGCTCTGCCTTGCCTCACACAGTTGGCGTGCTCAGCGACGACCGCCTCATACCGTTGCGGGGCGCGACGGACCTCGTTGAGATCCGCTGGGTGGCCTTCTAGCCTGCGTCGAGCGCGCAGGTAACTGCGTTGCCGGACACGGCTAGGCGAGGTATTCGCGAAGCATCTGCGCGCGGCTCGGGTGCCGCAGCTTAGCCAGCGTCTTGGACTCGATCTGACGAATGCGCTCCCTGGTTACGCCGAACTCGCGGCCGACTTCTTCGAGCGTGCGCGGATGCCCGTCGGTCAGCCCGAAGCGCAACTGGATGATCCGCTGCTCGCGAATGCTCAGGTTGTCCAGCACTCGATCGAGCTGATCCTGCAGCATGATGAAGGCCGCAGCCTCCATCGGCACGACGGCGTCTGCGTCCTCGATGAAGTCGCCGAGGTCGGAGTCTTCCTCGCCGATCGGCGACTGCAGTGACACCGGCTCCTGGGCTATCCGCTGGATCTCAGCAACCCGATCGGGATGCAGGCCCATCTCGGCCGCGATCTCCGCTGGCGTTGCCTCGCGGCCAAGGTCCTGATGCAACTGACGCTGGATCCTGGCCATCTTGTTGATCGTCTCGACCATGTGCACCGGGATCCGGATGGTCCTGGCCTGATCGGCAATCGCGCGCGTAATGGCCTGCCTGATCCACCAGGTCGCGTACGTGGAGAACTTGTATCCCTTGGTGTAGTCGAACTTCTCCACCGCGCGGATCAGGCCGAGGTTGCCTTCTTGAATCAGGTCGAGGAACACCAGGCCGCGGCCGATGTAGCGCTTAGCGATGGATACCACGAGGCGGAGGTTCGCCTCGATCAGTCGCTGCTTGGCGGCGATCCCGTCGGCGGCGATGAGCATCAGCTCCGCCATCCGCGCGCCGGCGCAGTTGGCGAGCAGCCCGCTTTGCATTTTTTCCTCGGCGAACAGGCCAGCCTCGATGGCTTTGGCCAGCTCGACTTCGTCGTGCGCGGTGAGCAGCGGCACCCGGCCGATCTCCCGCAAGTAGATCCGCACCAGGTCACCGGTGACTGCGCGGCGGGCCTCTGCCTGCGCTTGGCGCGGCGCGATGTCCTCGGTTTCCTGCGGTGCTTCGATGACGTCGACGCCTTCGTCAGCCAGCAGCTTCAGCACGCTGTCGACAGCATCAGCGGACAGGTCACAACGTTCAAAGGCGATGGTCAGCTCGGTCATCGAGACCGATCCGCGCTCTCTCGCCGCAGCGATGAGATCGGCTACCTGATCTACTCCTGGTGCAGCCGTAAGACTCATGCAGAACAGTCTGCGGTACGAATCCGCGATTAAGCGGACTCAATATTGTCACCAAAACGTGAGTACCGCGGGCTCACTGTCGTGTGCCTAGATACCGCCGGCGACGGCCTTACAGTACGCCTGCAGCGCGTTCGGATGAGCACCTTGCGCCGTTGCTCAAGCGCGACAAGGTCACCGAAAGTCCGGTTGTAATCGGGCTCGCTTACCGGGTTCATTCGCTGCAGGCGTGACTTGATGCTCGCGATATCGCGGCTGACGGCTAGCTCTTCGACTTGCGCCAGCACCTTATCCGCGAACCGCGCGTCCGGCTCCTGAGCGGCACCAGGCACCTCGATCGGCTCGACTGCCAGCCGCGTCACGAACCCGCGCGCGTTGTCGTTAGGCGCGGCGGCGCGCAGCTGGTCTGACCACTCGCGCGCAGACCGCGCACTGCTAACACCGCCGTTCGCGGCGATGAGTTCGCAGACCGCAGCGTGCGCTGGCACCGTGAAGAACGACGGCAGCAACTCGTCGAAGACCGGGCCGCAGAGGGCCGGGCGCTGGATTGCTAGCTTCAGCGCTTGCCGCTCAATGCTCACCACCGGGTCATGCTGGTCGTGCGCGCTGCGCACCTGATCCGGACTAGTCGCGCGCCGGCCACCGCGCGCGGGCGCTGCCTGCGCACCGTTCGCGGCCTGCCCGAAGCCGGAGGCGCCAGCGCCGGGCGCCCCCTTGGAGCCAGCGCTGCCGTTGGCACCTGCGGCGGCCGTTCGCGCCCGCGTGAGTGGACTGGCCACCCTGTGCGAGAACGCGGTCGAGCACGAAACCCTCGTCCATCATGCCGAGCCACCGGTCCAGGCTGACTGCATAGAGCTGCCGCAACCCGCGGTCTTTGATCCGCGCCACAATCGGCGCAGCTGCGTCTAGGGCAGCTAGCCGACCCTCGGTCGTTTCCAGATCATGGTCCTGAATTGAGGTTTTGATCGCGAACTCGAACAACGGCACGCGCTGTGCAATCAGTTCGCGCACGGCAGCGTCGCCGCGTTCGAGCCGGAGGTCGCACGGGTCGAGGCCATCGCCTTGCACTGCGACGAACGTCTGGGTGACGAACTTCTCCTCCATGCTGAACGCGCGCAGCGCCGCTCGCTGGCCGGCTGCGTCGCCGTCGAAGGTGAAGATCACCTCGCCGCGGAACTGGCTCTCGTCCATCAGCAGGCGGCGCAAGATGGTGATGTGGCCGTCGCCGAATGACGTGCCGCTGGTGGCCACTGCGGTGGTGATGCCGGCCAGGTGGCAAGCCATCACGTCGGTGTAGCCCTCGACCACGACAGCCTGCCGGCGCTGTCCGATGTCGCGCTTAGCGAGGTCGGCGCCGTAGAGCACGGAGCTCTTCTTGAACAGCGGCGTCTCCGGGGTGTTGAGGTATTTCGGCCCGTCGTCGTCTGCCGCCAGCTTGCGTGCCCCGAACGCGATGACGTCGCCGGTCAGGTCCGCGATCGGCCAGATCAGCCGGCCGCGGAACTTGTCGATGAGACCGCGCCTGCCCTGGCTGGCGAGGCCGCCGGCCAGCAGCTCGGTCTCGGTGAAGCCGCGACCGCGCAGGTGCCTGGTTAGTGAGTCCCACTCGGCTGGCGCGTAGCCGACGCCGAAATGCCGAGCGTCGGCCAGCTCGAAGCCACGTGACTTCAGGAAGTCGCGACCGATCGCCGCCTGCGGGCTGGTGAGTTGCTCGGCATAGAAGTCCGCAGCTGCCTGGTGCGCTTCGATGAGCCGCCTGCGCTGGGACTGCTCCTGGCCGGGGATGTGGCCGCCCTGCTCGTAGCGGAGTTCGATGCCGGCGCGCTTGGCGAGCCGCTCGACAGCCTCGGTGAAACCAAGATTGTCGATCTTCTGCACGAACTTGATAACGTCGCCGCCCTCTTGGCAGGAGAAGCAGTACCAGAGGCCGCGCGCGGGGGTCACATTGAACGACGGCGTCTTCTCGTCGTGGAACGGGCAGAGGCCTTTCAGCGAGCCGCCACCTGCGCCGCGGAGCTGCAGGTACTCCCCCACAACCTCGTCGATAGCCGAGCGCTCGCGTACTAGAGCGATGTCGTCGTCGCGGATCCGGCCTGTCATCTGCGCCCCTCCGCCTGCCCTGCTATCCCGCTGTCCTGCAATCCTGCTGACGGCCGAGTCTAGTCGCGGTTGGGCGGCCGCGGCGGCCAACTGCGGCGGCGCGCCGCTAGCGGGTGATTTGTCGCCTATGTAGTCACCGAGCAACTGGGGAGTGAGCCGCGGCGCGTCCGCAGCGGTCGCCGATGCACCCGCCGTCTCTTGGTACGGTCAGGCGTGCAGCCGTTGCTTGTGCTTTGGGATGTCGACTACACGCTGGTAGCCACCGACAGGGTCGGCTGGCATTTGTACGAGGTCGTGCTGGCCGAGCTATACGGGCTTGAGATGCCAGCTCGCCTCGGCTCGATGGCTGGCCGGACGGACACAGCGATCGCCCTCGAGGTCCTGACGGCGGTCGGGCTGCCGGACCCGCGTGGTGAGCTGCTTAGCTTCCAGCAGCGCTTGGCTGCCCGGGCACCCGAACTTGACAGCATGGTTCGCGAGCGCGGCCGGATACTGCCTGGTGCCGCCGAAGCGCTGGCTGCGGTGTCCTCGCTGGCCCGCCAGGATGACGGCGCCTTGGTGGTCCAATCGCTGCTGACCGGCAACATCCCGGAGCTCGCCCAGGTCAAGCTCGGCGCCCTTGGTCTCACCGTGCACCTCGACATGAGCGTCGGCGCGTACGGCGACGTCAGCGATGTGCGCGCTGATCTGGTGCCGGTTGCCCGGCTAAACGCGGCGCTGCGCTATGACGCAGACTTCTCCGGAACCGCAACCGTACTGATCGGCGACACGCCGAACGACATCGAGGCGGCAGCGCTCTCTGGCGCCAGAGCGGTCGGCGTAGCCAGCGGCAGCTTCACGATGCAACAGCTGCGCGAGGCGGGGGCCGAGGTGGTACTGCCCGACCTGACCGACACCGGGGCCGTCGTCAGCGCCGTTGCCGACGTCGGCCCGCTCGAACACGGGGCCGCCGTCTAGTCCGGCCTGGCAGTTCCTTGGCTCGTCTAGCTAGCGCGTCGCAGCCTACGGTGAGGGGTTGGTCGCGACAGGCGTCGAGTTGAAGGTGCTGCCAGCATCCTGACCGAACGGGCCCGTGCAGTAGCCGCTCTGCCGCTCCTGGGACGAGCTGCACTTGTCCCCGCTCGCCACGCTCCCGGTCCAGTCGGCCCAGGTGATCGTGTCGTTGTTGCCTTGATTCCAGCCGAGGAATTGCGACGGCCCGTTGTAGGTGTTGTTCGCCCAGACATCGTTCTGGAAGAAGGTCAGTTGAGTCGGGATGACCCAGTCAGGCTCGTTGTTCGGTGAGCCGTACTGACTGAAGATGCCGGTCGCGCCGCAGTCTGGCCAGTCGGTCTGGTTGCAGTCCTGAATGTTGGCCGGGTTGAAGTCGATGACGTTGTTAGTAACGCTCACGTTCGCGGTCTGCCACAGGCAGCCATCCCACCAGTCTTCGGACGGAGTCCCGGTCTTGTTGCCGACGTAGCTGCTGGTATCCACCGTGGCCGTGGCGAGATTCTTGGCGCACGCGGACATCGTGAACGGCCGTGACGTCGTGCCGTCCACCAGCGTGCACGTACCGTCAAACCCGTCCGAGCAGAACCGGTTGGAACTCTGCCAGAGGAATATGCCGCCACCGTTATCGACCAGCGTGTTGCCGCTGATGAGGGACTGGCTCGGGTACGAGCCCTGATCCGAGCACGAAGCCTCGGGACAGGCAGGCACTGCGCCAAGCGCGGGGGCGCTGCCGCTTTCGCTTACGTAGATGGCCGGCTGCGGGAAGCCGTTGTTGCTCAGACCGTCGATCCAGTCGTTGTCGGCCATGTAGTTGTCGGTAATCGAGAAGTTGTAAGAGATCTCCTCGAAGATCGCTTCACCCTCGTTGCTGGTGAACGTGTTGCCGGTAAAGGTGGTGTTGGCGTTGTCAGTGTCGACCCAGGCGCCAGGACCCCAGTTGTTGTGGATGTAGTTGTCCTTGATCGTCACGCCGTCTGTCTGCCAGAGCTTGAAGCCGCCCTCGTCGCCGTCGGGCGTAACCGTGCCGCAATTAGAGTTCCGGTCAGCCGATGGCACCGGGTTGTAGTTGTTCCACCCGATCGCGGAGTTGTCCAGCAGGCCTTCGTAGTCGCAGGTGTCGTTGTAGCTGATCTCGTTGCCTTCGACGGTGATGTTGTAAGGGCCAGTCGTTAGCGAATCCGCGCCCCAGGAGTTAACCAGGGATGACTGGAACCCGTACTGGCCGTTCAGCGTCAGGCAGTTGTCCTTGATCGTGTTGTCAGAGCCAGCGAATATTCCTGCGCCGGGCACGTTGAGCGTGACCGTGTTGTACTGGACTGTCCAGTCCGTGTTGGTGTCCTGATTGATGGCCGCAGCGTTCTGGCCGGGGGTGAACTTCTCGATCGTGAGGTACTCGATCGTGACCCCGGTCTGGTTGCCGTTGGTCATGTTCGAGTCGATGGCCCACTGCTCGTTCTGCGAGTAGTTCCCGGACAGTACCGTCGGCGTTCCGTTAGCGAGACCGCCGACAAAGGCGTCGCCGGTGTCCGCCGCGAAACTGCCGATGTGCGTTCCCGGCAGCAGGTAATAGACCGTATTGGGATTGAGCTGGTAGGACTCGTAGTCCTTCGTCTCCACCGGCAGCACATCACCAGCGGTGTCATTCGGGAAGTCTGAGCCTGCCGTCCCGAATGTCGGCAGCCCCGCCGTGCCACTGGAGTACGAGCCCGACGCGCCATCGTAGTTATACGGCGAGTTCAGAATCGGCTGGCCGCAGACCGCCGCGGCGGGCCCGGTTGGGCCAGTCGGAGTGGAGGTCGGCGCTGGCGTCGGCGTCGGCGCTGGCGCCGACGGAGTAGGCGTCGGCTGCGGATCAGTGGTCACCGGCGGACCCAGCGGCAGCGACTCGTCCGTGCCGGACCGCGCCACCACCTCGCGCCAGGCCGCGATCGATGCGGCGTCGGTCAAGTTAGTGGCAGGAACCGCAGGGACCGGTGAGAGGACCCCGAAGAGGGCACCGCTTCTCATCAGGTAGTCAGCGACAGCCTTGAGCCACGTCGGGCGACCTGTCGCCGTAGCCAGCGCAAAGCCGGCGAGGCCAAACTGAAGGCCCGCACTCTTGGACGCGGCTACTGCCGGCGCGAGGAAGTCCGCGGGCCGCGCAAGTCGCGGATTCCGGCCGGTCAGCGTTCCGGGCGGGTAGGCATCCCAGCCAATGGTGGCGACGATGTGGCGGCCCGGCAGGAAGCTCTTCCAGCTCACGCCCGAACTTGAATTGAGATCAGACGCTTTCAGGATCAGCGTTGGCTTCAGGTAGGCATTGCCCGCCTTTCGGGCAATGGCCACGATGTGCATCCACGCACGCCTGTACTGCGAATAGGTGAACTTGTGCGCGAGGACAGGCGTCTCAGGCTGGCTGTAGTAGCTGTAGTAAATCGGCCGTTGCGCAGGGGCGCTGTCGAAGAAGTGCGCCAGGGCAGTGTCATCAGCGCCGGAGAGGATCGCGCTCGGCAGCGCGGTAAAGCTCACGATGACAGCCGACTTGTTTATCGCGTCCGGACTGGTCGTCCAGACGTTCGCCGCGGGCAGCCCTGAGTAGGAAGTACGGATGATCGGCATGTGCCCGAACTCCCTGGTGCTCAGCGCCAGGTTGCTGAGCCCTGAGGCAGACGCGCCGAACACCGTGCCGGTGGCCGTATTGGACGCATCCAGCAGGCCATTAGACCCGCCCGGCTGAAGCGAAAGGGCAAGGCCGAGCGCGACAAGAGCCGATGCCGTCACCGCGGCGCCGACCATCATCAGTCGTGCCCGCAAGGAACTGGACCGCTGGGACCTCAGCATCCGCGGCCTGGTCCGCGAGCCACGCCGGGGCGTGTCAGGGCGGTCATCCCAGGCGTGCCGGCCTGCAGGGTGTCTGCCAGACCCCAAGCGGTCCATGTCGTAGCCCTTCTCCTCGGCCGCCTACCGGGTTAGCTGACGGGTTCGGGCTGGAGTAGCCCTACGGCAGGCCACGACCGCGCATGGCGGAAGTGTTCTGCCGATTCACCCCAGGAATGCATGGGTCCCCGGCTCCCTGGCCTCCCAGGGATTCAGCGCTTGCCGCGTGAAACTCCGGAGCGAGCTCCGCGCGGTCAGATAACAGTCAGTGACGGTAACGGAACCGACACGACGGCGTGGCCGAAACTGAGGAATTCGTGAATATTCACTCGCTATTCAATAGCGAGAAATATTGCTCGAACAAAGTTCCCGAACTCGCCCGAAACGCCGCTGGGAAACGTGCACTGACCGCACTGCTTGCGACCATCCCTGCAGGTCAAGCCTCTGATTACGACGTAGGCTAGCAGTACCGTGATCTGCGTGTGATCTCCCCCGCGGGAGCGGGATGCCGTCCGCAGATAACTTTCGGTCACTTATCGCTTCATGCTGTAACCGACCGGCGCCGTCGATGATGGCGACCTAAATTGGGTCGAACTGCCTAGAGCGACACCAGCGTGCGGGTCAGGTCGTCATAAGCGAGCTCGGGCCGGTTCCGCCACAACTCCCAGTGCATCGCGCCAGCGTCCAGCGGATCCTCGGCGAGGTTATAGGCGGACAGGTCATCGACTGGAGCCAGCCTCACCTGGTCGATGGCAACACCACAGGCGTGCACGATCACATACGCCTCTGCGTAATCCAGGCTGAATCCGGACTGCCAGCTCGCCAGCTTCGTGGTAGCTGCCGCCTCGCTCCCCCAGAGCGCCGTGTGCCATTCCTGGAACCTGTCCGCTTGCTGGCTGGCGTACTTGACCAGCGAGCCGATGAGTCCGTCTGGCCGATCGCCCGGCGCATTGATCTGATGCAGCGCGAGGTTGATCTGCGCGTACGTGGTCTCGAACGCGATCTCGCGTACCGGCTCTGCTTGTGTCGCAGCTGCCGGCTCGCCGAAGCGGTTGCGAGGGTAAGTGCACGTCAGAACCATGGCTGAAGTGCTGGCATGGCCGAGCCGCACGCCCCTGACGGCCTCACCATGGCGACCGTGAATCGGTTCCAGCCAGCGCCGCGAGGGCCAATCCGCGTCGAGCCCCCAGGGGATGAAGTCGATACCGGCAGTCTCCATGCGTGACACCTTCTCACGCTCGGTAGCCGGCGTGACCGCGCCGCGCTGGAGCATTCATGATCCAGCCCGTTCCCTGGCTGCACATACCGCCGATGCCGGATAGAAGCCCGTGCGGACTCCTCACTCCGGCAGCAGCGCCGCCCTGACAGCGGTTGCCAGCAGCGATCGGCGGCCATCCGGGACATCCGCGTTCGAGGCAGGAGACCACTGCGTGGCGGCAACGGCCCAGCCTGCCTGCTCGACCAGCGCCAGGTGCTCCGCGGCCGGCAGAATCGTCTGCCAGGGCTCCGCATCACTGGTGCGTCGCCGCAGGTTCGCCGCCGCGGCTACCTCGCCGGAGTCCAGGCCGTCCGCGTGGGTGGCCAGGCTGGCCGCGAGCACGCTGCCCGCTGCCGCGCGCTGGGCCAGTGCGAGTAGCAGTGAATGGCAAGTACTGGCGTCAAGATAGACAAGCAGCCCCTCGCAGATGAACAGGGTTGGCTGGCTCGCGTTGTGTCCTGCGCGGGCAAGGACCATGCCGATGTCGTCGCTGCGAAAGTCGACCTCAGCGAGCGTGACACCGGACGCCTCGGCACCGATCGACAGCAGCAACCTAGCCTTGTCGCCTTGAGTCGCCGGGTGATCCAGTTCAAAGAACCGGACACCGGAAGTGCGGAAGCGGAGCGCGCGGTCGTCGTACCCGGCACCGCAGATCACGATCTGCCGTATGCCGTTATTGATCGCCGCGACGACCTGATCGTCGACGAACTTGGTCCGTGCTGCGATGCTCGGCAGCAGCCACTCCGGTTCGCTGAACTGCATGTCCACACACAGCCTGCGTTGCGCGTCCGGGTCCCCCTCGGGGCTGTGCGGCCGGTCAAGCCGGCTCCTCGTGAGCGCGACTACCTGGCTTGTGAGTGACGGTGAACTCATACGCTGTATCTTACTAATTTGAGCATGCACGGTCAACGCAAAAGCGACGGCAAGGGGCTCGGGACGCCCAAGAAAGGGCCGCGGCTGTGCGGCCCGGCCCAGTTGTGCCACCGGCCGCGGGGACGTGGCCGCCCCGGTCAGGCATGGAGCCGACCCGTATTATTGCACCCTGGGCTTCACCCACCTCGGGCTGCCTGCTCGGGTTAAGTCCGCGGGCATCGCTGGTCACGCAGCGAGCTTGTCCGGCCGCGTGCTCGCCAGGCCGCCGCGAGTCCGGCGCCGCGGATCCGCGCAGGCGTGGCTGCCTCTTCATGGCGATTAGTAAGCGCTAGCGTATTACCTGTGACTGAAGATAGCCAGCGACCACCAGCTGAAGACCAGCCCCGAGCGATACCCGCTGGCACCCGCACAGCTGCTGCGGCCACCGAAGTCCGCCGCGGCGTCATCGGCCTCGCTCGCAGACTGCGGCAGGAGCGCAACGAGGCCAGCCTCACCGCATTGGAACTCAGCGTCCTCGGCCACCTGCACAGACGCGGCCCGCTTACTCCGGGCGAACTGGCCGCAGCCGAGCGAGTGCAGCCGCAGTCGCTGACAAGGACACTAGCTGCGCTGGAAGCGGCCGACTTGATGTCCCGCCAGCCAGATTCGGTCGACGGCAGACGGTCCCTGCTGGCGATCACCGGGTCCGGTCTGCCGACACTGCGCGCACGAGATGGAGCGACGTGACGCCTGGCTGGCCGACGCGATGGAGCGAGCAACTCACAAGCACCGAGATCGGACTGCTCCGGCTGGCCGGGCGCCTGCTGGAACGGCTTGCCGATACGCCTTATCCATGATCACGAAAACTTTTCGGCCTGACAGGCGCAAAAGTTTACGTCCTGCAGGCTGGAAGCGGCGTTTTGTCGGCACCGATCGGCACCATTTCCCCGTGGAACGTGAACGTCTGCGCAATCTCGATGAGCTGATCGCCGAGGCAGCGCGGCATTGTCGAGCGCGGCCAGCTGCTCGAGGGCCGGCATCAGCAGCGATCTCATCAAGTCGCGGCTCAGAACTGGCAGCTGGCAGCGCGTCCTACCCAGGCGTGTATGCGACTTTCTCCGGCGAGCTGGGCCGCGAGGGACAAGTCTGGGCTTCCGTTCTCTATGCCGGGTCCCGGCGCAGCGGCCAGTCACCGAACCGCCGCCGAGCTATGGGGGCTGGTAGCTGAGCCGAGCTCGCTCGTGCACGTGACAATCCCCGACGACCGGCGCGTGGCAAAGCAGCCGGGAATCGCTGTCCACTTGTCGGCCAGGGCGAACAGGCAAGACATCCGTCCCGGCTGCCGCCGCAGACTCGGATCGAGGAGACGGTCCTTGACTTATGGGCGACCGCGAGCGATCTGGATGCGGCTGTCGGCTGGGTCACTTGCGCACTGGGCAGGCGCCTGACTACGCAGGCCAGGCTTCGCGAGGCACTGCAAGCGCGCAGTCGAGTGCAGTGGCGCGCTCAGCTCGCTGAACTGCTGAGCCCGAACTCGGCCGGAATCCACTCCGTACTGGAGTATCGATACCTGCGCGACGTCGAGCAACCGCATAAGTTCCCGGCACCAGTACGCCAGGCGCGGTCGCGGCGCAACGGCCGGAACCTGTACCGCGACACGCTTTACGGGGCCTACAAGACGGCGGTCGAACTTGACGGCCGCGTCGCGCATCCCGGCGACACTCGCTGGGATGACATACACCGCGACAATGCGGCAGCAACGACGGGCCTGACGACGCTGCGCTACAGCTGGCGTGACATCACCACCTCGCCTTGCTCAGTCGCAGCGGAGATCGCCGCAGTCCTCGCCAGTCAGGGCTACACACGATCGCGGCCTTGTTCACCGGCATGCCCGGTCGGGCGCCCATCGCAGCCGCCGGGCAGTGCTACCGGATTCAAGAAGACCGCGAGCCGGAGTGGCCCTGCCGCCGGAGTCGCGACAAGCCCGACAAGCGGCAGCAAGCCGCCAGGCAGGGCACGGCAGCGCCGGGCCGAGCCGCTGCGGCCGGCCAGCAGTCGGACCACGCGGAAAGGCTCGCGGGCCGGTCAGCAGTCATCGCCCTCGCGGTCGCAATAGCCCGGCAGGCGGCTCGGCAGCGGGCGGGCGGCAGAGCGCGGGCCCAAATGCTGTCGGCGGCCCGCTGCGGCCGGGCTTTGAGCTCCCAAGGCGCTGGCGGTACGAGGTTGAGGACGTGCGGTGGGTGGCAGGTCGCCCCGCTTCACGTAGGCAGGAAGCTGCCCGGCATGCGCGCCGACGAGCTGTGAAGCCAACGCGGTCAGGTGCCTGACGACCGCAATCGGTGGTGCCAGGCCATGGCCGATGTGTCGGTAAGCGAGGCGATCTGGTCCACGACAACACGCAACCGAGCGCCGTCGTCCTCCGCCGCGTGGAACTCCGGCCGGAACATCGGATCCAGCGTCACCGGAGCGCCTGCCAGGACCGCCTCGGCCAGCTCCGTGATCACCTCGCGCTCGCGGGCCTGCGCGGCCATGACACCAGGCCTGCTCATCACATAGTGCGCGGTCACGCCCTTGAGCAGCGCGCATTCCAGCCGCTGCTGCCTGGGCACAGCGAGCGCGCCACCGTAGCGCCGGACTGGCGGATGGCCAGCTGGCCTGGTCTCGCGCTCGGCAGCGTGGCAGAACCGCCCGATCAGCACGCTCGTCAGGTTCTTCACCGCGGCTGCCGCGGCCATGCTGCCGTCGAATTCGCGCGGCCAGCAGTCCAGCTCAAGCAGCCGGCCAAAGGTCTCGATCAGCTCGGGGATGGTAGTGAAGCCTGGCGCGCAGTACGCCGCCATAGTCAAGTCGGCAACGGCCAGCTGCTCGGCCGGATCGCGAAGCTGAGTCAGCGTCACGAGACTGGCGTGCAGGCCATCCTCCAAGTCGTGGACCGAATAGGCGACATCGTCCGCCCAATCCATGACCTGTGCCTCCAGGCAGGACCGGCCGGCCGGCACGCCATCGCGGATCCAGCTGAACACGGCCGCGTCGTCGGCGTAGGCGCCGTACTTGCCGGCCGCTAGGGCAGGCCGCACATCACCCGGGTCGAGGCCAGTCGCGCCGGCCCCGTCCGGATCCGGGCCGACCCACGGGTACTTCAGCGTCGCGTCCAACGTCGCCCTGGTCAGGTTCAGGCCAGCCCCTGGCACCTTCGCCTCGAGGCGGGTGACTAGCCGGAGACTTTGGGCGTTTCCTTCAAAACCTCCGCAATCGGCCGCGAGGTCGGCGAGTGCCCCCTCGCCGTTGTGGCCGAACGGGGGATGGCCGATGTCGTGCGCGAGGCAGGCGGCATCGACCAGGTCGGGGTCGCAGCCGAGCGCTGCACCGAGCTCACGGCCGATCTGGGCGCACTCCAGCGAGTGTGTCAGCCGGGTACGCGGGAAGTCGCCGGAGCCGACAGCGACCACCTGAGTCTTGGCCGCCAGCCGCCGCAGGGCAGCGCTGTGCAGCACGCGAGCGCGGTCCCGGATGAATGGACCGCGCCCGCTGCCGACACCCGGCTTAGGCGGCTCCTGCGCCCAGCGCGCGATATCCCAGCTGTCGTAGCCGTCCTCATCGGCGGCCCCGTCACCGGCAACGACCGTCACCTGCTGTCGCTGCCTCCTGCAGTCTCCATCACTGCTGCCCGGCCAGCCTCAAGCCGGGCAACCGGCACCCGGAACGGCGAGCAGGACACGTAGTCGAGGCCAGCGGAGTGGAAGAAGTGCACCGAGTCCGGGTCGCCGCCATGCTCACCGCAGACGCCGATCTTGAGGTCCGGCCTCGCGGCCCTGCCCTCTTCCACGGCGATCTTCACCAGCCGGCCGATGCCGTCAACGTCGAGCGTCTCGAACGGCGAGACGCCGAACACGCCCAGCTCGATGTACCGGGTGAAGAACGAGCCCTCCACGTCGTCGCGGGAGAAGCCCCAGCCCATCTGGGTGAGGTCGTTGGTGCCGAAGGAGAAGAACTCGGCTGCCTGGGCAATCTGCCCGGCCGTCAGCGCAGCTCGCGGCACCTCGATCATCGTGCCGATCAGCGTGTGCACCGAGATCCCGGTCTCCTCGGCGACGTCGGCCAGCACCTTCTCGGTCTCCTCACGGGCCGCCTCGAGTTCCTGCACCGCGCCGACCAGCGGGATCATGATCTCCGGCCGCGGATTGCCGCCGGCAGCGACCCGGTCGGCCGCAGCGTGGGCGATCGCCCGGACCTGCATTTGATACAGGCCGGGGATGACCAGGCCAAGGCGGACGCCCCGCAGGCCGAGCATCGGGTTCTGCTCGTGCAGGCGCCGGACGGCCTCGAGCAGCTTGTGGTCCTGCTGTGTGGCGGCGTCACCGGCGAGCGCGATCTTGACAGACAGCTCGGTCAGGTCCGGCAGGAACTCGTGCAGCGGCGGGTCGAGCAGCCGGATCGTCGTCGGCAGCCCGTCCATGGCCTCGAAGATCTCCACGAAGTCGCCGCGCTGCAGCGGCTCCAGTGCGTCCAGAGCGGCCGTCCGGGTGGCGTCGTCGTCGGCCAGGATCAGCCGCTCAACGAGCTGCCGCCGCTCGCCGAGGAACATGTGCTCAGTGCGGCACAGCCCGATCCCCTGCGCGCCGAAGCGGACGGCGCGAGCGGAGTCCTCGCCAGTGTCGGAGTTGGCCCGGACGGCGAGGCGCCGCTTGGCGTCGGCGTGGGTCATCAGCCGGTGTACGGCCTCGACGAGCTCGTCGGACGGAGGCATCGATCTTGCCCTCGAAGTACTCCACGACCGGCGATGCGACGACAGCGACCTCGCCCAGGTAAACCTGGCCGGAGGTACCGTCGATCGAGATCACGTCTCCCTCGGAGACCGAGATGTCACCGGGGCCGCGTGAACTTCTTGCCCTTAACATCAACCTCGAGCTCGTCGGCTCCGCAGACGCAGGTCTTGCCCATGCCGCGGGCGACAACCGCCGCGTGGCTGGTCTTGCCGCCGCGGCTGGTCAGGATGCCTTGTGCCGCGATCATGCCGTGCAGGTCATCGGGATTGGTCTCGCGCCGGACCAGGATGACGTCCTCGCCCCGGCCGGCCCACTCGACCGCCGTTGCCGAGTCAAAGACAGCCTTGCCCACCGCTGCGCCAGGCGAGGCGCTGATGGCCTTCGTGATCTTCTTGACGTCCGAGCCGGCCTCGAACCGCGGGAACATCAGCTGGGCGAGCTGGCTGCCGGTCACCCTGGTCAGCGCTTCGTCCATGTCGATGAGTCCCTGGTCCACCAGCTGGGTAGCGATCCGGAAAGCGGCCGCGGCGGTGCGCTTGCCAACCCGGGTCTGCAGCATCCAGAGCTTGCCGCGCTCGACGGTGAACTCGATGTCGCACAAGTCCTTGTAGTGGTTTTCCAGCGTGGACATGATGTCCATGAGCTCGCCGTAGGACTTGGCGTCGATCTTCTCGAGGTCCTGCAACGGGACGGTGTTCCGGATGCCGGCGACCACGTCCTCGCCTTGGGCGTTCTGCAGGTAGTCGCCGTACACGCCCTGCTGGCCGCTGCCGGGGTCGCGGGTAAAGGCGACGCCGGTACCCGAGTCCATGCCGAGGTTGCCGAAGACCATGGCGACGATGTTCACCGCCGTGCCGAGGTCAGCAGGGATGCGCTCCTGGCGCCGGTACAGGATCGCCCGGTCGGCGTTCCAGGAGTTGAACACGGCCTGGACCGCCAGGTCCATCTGCTCCCGCGGGTCCTGCGGGAAATCCCGGCCGGTCTTGTCCTTGACGATCGCCTTGAAGCTGTCGACTAGGGCCTGCAGGTCACCGGCGTCCAGGTCCAGGTCGTTCTTCGTGCCCTTGGCTTGCTTCGCGGCGTCGATGGCGTGCTCGAACTCATGGCCCTCGATGTCCAGCACGGTCTTGCCGAACATCTGGATCAGCCTGCGGTAGGAGTCCCAGGCGAACCGCTCGCTGCCTGCCTGCTTGGCCAGGCCGTGGACCGATTCATCGGACATGCCGATGTTCAGCACCGTCTCCATCATGCCCGGCATGGAGAACTTGGCCCCGGACCGCACGCTGACCAGCAGCGGGTCGGCATGGTCGCCGAGCTTGCGGCCCATCTTCTGCTCAAGCTGGCTGAGATGCTCGCTCACCTCGGCAGCCAGGCCGCCGGGCACGGTGCCATGCTGCAGGTAGTAGCGGCAGGCATCGGTAGTAATGATGAAACCGGGCGGAACGGGCAGTCCCAGGTTGGTCATTTCCGCCAGGTTGGCGCCCTTGCCGCCTAGCAGGTCTTTCAGGTCCTTGTTGCCCTCGGTGAAGTCGTAGACGAGCTTCGGCACTGCTTGCACTCCTCGAGATTGCCGACCCGCCCGGCTAGGCGTGGCGATGGACGGCGGCTTTGTAATTGCGGCTGGGTTCCGGCGGCCTGGCGGCCTCTATCAGAGCCTATCGACCCCAGCCGGCGGCCGGCGCTCGGTCCCGCAGCGCGTCGGCAATCGACGGGGCCATTTCCGCTGTCACCGATCAGTATGACGCACGCGCACTCAGCCTGGCCCGACGGGAGAATTCCTCTGCGGCCAGGCAACTGGGCGGTAGAAACGGCGTCTCTGGTACGTGGAGCTAGGCATAGAGCAAGCACGCTTCCCCCACCGGGCTAACGCGATCGCGGGCCCGCGGGATGATGCCCGACGGCAGGCTGACTCTCTGGACGGAGCAGCTGCCACATCGTTCGATGACCACGTCAGCCCCGGTACCGAGCGCGCGATCACTGCCCTCTATGAGACCCACGCGGTCGGCCTGATCCGGCTCGCCGTCGTGATGCTCGGCCACCGGCAAGCCGCCGAGGACGTCGTGCAGGAGGCCTTTTGCGGGCTGTACCGCCGCTGGGGCAGCTGGCCGATCCCGACCGGGCGCTGTTTTACCTGCGCGCGAGCGTACTCAACGGCTGCCGGTCAGAACTTCGGACCAGGCTGAGGAACGCCAGGCGTGCTGCCAGGACCCTGCCTGGCAGTGCCGCTTCGGCCGAGGACATTGCCCTCATCGCAGCTGAGCATCGCGAGGTGCTCGGCGCCATGCGGCGGCTGCCAGACCGCCAGCGCGAGGCGCTGGTGCTGCGCTACTTCGCCGATCTTGGCGAACCGGAGATTGCCCGCTCCATGGGCATCACCGAGGGCACCGTCAAGTCGACTACGTCGCGAGCACTGGCCGCGCTCGCCCGTTTGCTAGGGGAAACAAGATGACCTCACTCGAGCAGCGGCCCTCGCTCGAGGACCGGATCAGCGCTGCCACCAAGGCGGCCGCCAGCACCGTGCCGGACGACGGCGCTCCGCCGCTACGCCTGCAAGCCATGCGCCGCACTCGCCGGCTGCCTGCCGCGGTCCGGCCCGTCTGGACTGGCCCGCGAGGCTGGCCTGGCAGGCCATGGCTATCCCAGCTCGCCGCACCGCTCGCCGCGACAGCCGCGGTTATCGCCGTCATCGCCATCTCGGTTGCGGTGACGGACCGGTCGCACCCGGAGGGCACGTCCGCACCGGGCCTCTTCGGAGCCCCGCACTATTACCTTGAGCTGGTGTCGGACGACACGGCCGCAGCCTCGGCTAATGTCAGCGCGACCTCGACCGGGCCGGGAACGCTTGCCAGCTCGCCGGCAGCCGGCGGACTCGACAGTCCCAGCGCGACTGCGCCCGCCACTGCGAGCAGCCCGGCCGCTAACGGGCCACTTGTCAGCCCGACAACAACCGCGCCACTCGTCAGCCCGACAGCGACGGGACCAGCCACTACGGTCAGCCCGGGCCCGAACGGCCAGGCAACCACCGTCAAGCTGCGCACCACCCCGCTGGGAGCTATTCTCGGCCAGCTCGCCGTCATCCGTGACACAGCGACCGGAGCGACACTCGCCACGATCCGGCCGCTGCGCCCCTCCGACACGTTCGAGACGGCCACCGCGGCGGCAGACGACCGGACTTTCGTGCTCGCCGAGCAGGACATCACAAAGAGCAGTCTTGGCTCCTGCGGGCCAGCCAGGCTGTACCGGGCCAGCTTCAACCCGGCCAACCGCCGAGCAACACTGACCGCTCTGGCAATACCCGAGATTCCTGCGAGCAGCGAGCTGGACGCGATCGCGCTGTCGCCCGATGGCACCAAGCTTGCGGTCGCAGTTGAGCCCAGCCAAAGCTGCAGCAGCAGCGGGTCGGTTCCGCGCTCCAGCCCAGGGGCCGCTGCCGGGCGGGAAGAAGTCAGCGTCTACTGGCTGACGAGCGGCACGGTCAAGACCTGGCAGTCGACACCGGCGTGGAGTGACGGCGGCCAGGTTGGCCAGAACGCCATGTCCTGGGCCACCGACGGGACGCTGGCCTTTAACTACCCCGGTAGCGGGGGCGACCAGCCGGGTCTCTACCTGCTTAACACCAACTACGCCAGCGGCGACCTGTTGCAGGCCAGTCAGTTGGGAGTCAGCACGAGCGCGCCAGTTCAGCTCCAGCGATCGCACGGCACAACCACCGTGCAGCCGGGGCAGTGGACATGGAGCGGAGACGGTGTCCTCACTCCAGATGGCCAGACGGTGCTCGCGCCTGTCCAACGGACTCTGCAGCAGGCTGGCGGCACAGGCGCGGGGGCGGCATTCGCAAAGTTCTCGGCCGTGACGGGCGGACTGGTCCAGGTTCTCTGGCCGGCAGAAAGCTTGCAACCGCTGGGCCTTGGCCTGTACTACTCCGTGATCTGGACTAACTCATCGGGCAGCGTGCTTGTGGTCGCCGGACCGACAACGCGCGGTAAGGCTGGCGTGCACTCGGTCTACGGCGTGCTGCGTGGTCACCGGTTCACTCCGATCCCCGGTGCGCCCAGCCCTGGCGCGCTCACGTTGTTCGGTAACACCGTCATAGTGTTCTAGACCGCCTACCGTCGGGCTTCGCGCCACGGGCGTGAGACACGAATGTAGGGGTTGTTGATTGGGGCTGCTCAAGCCTCCATTCTGAGATAGGTTCTTTCTCAGAGGTGGAGGGGCAGATGCCGGATGGCCAGGACCTGGGAGCACTGGAAGCAGAGCGGGCACGTCTGTATGCGGAACTGAGCGGGGTCGGCGACTTCCGGCGGGGGACGCTGAGCGCGGTGTTCCGCAGGTGCGGCAAACCGAACTGCCGGTGCGCGCAGCCGGGCGAGCGGGGGCACGGGCCGCAGTGGAACTGGACGCGGTGGGCGGCAGGCAAGACGGTGACGACGCACCCGCGCCGGGGCCTGGAGCTGGAGAAGGCGCAGCGGGAGTCAGCGGAGTGGGAGCAGTTCCGGTCGCTGACCGGGCAGATCGAGGCGGTGAACGAGGCGATCTGCGACGCACGTCCGCCGTTAGCAGAGCCTGATGAGGAGGCCCCCGGCACGCAGGGGCAAAAAAGGGGCAGCTCAGCCGGGAGCTCGCCGCGGCGCTCGCGGCCGAGGCCGCCGCCGAGGTGACGGCGCTGGCCGCCGCGGCCGCGGCGTCGGTTGCCGGCGGTGCCGGGCTGGAGGCCGCGGAGAAGGCGATCCGCGCGGGTCTGCTGCGGCTGGGCGCATCGGTGCTGGAGGATCTGCTGTCCGCTGACGCCGGCTATGCCGGTCCGCGGCTTGACTGCGGTGCCGGGCACCTGGCCGTGTTCGCCGGCTACCGGGACAAGAACGCAGACACGGTGCTGGGCCCGGTCACCATCGGGCGGGCGTGGTATCAGTGCGCGGATTGCGGGCACGGGTTCGCGCCCCGGGATGAGCAGCTGGGCGTTGCCGGGCAGACGATGTCGCCGGGGCTGCGGAAGATGACCGCCCGCGCCGCCGCGGCGGTGCCGTTCGCCGCGGCCGCCCGGCTGGTCGGCGAGCTGGCCGGAATTACATTGACCGGCAGGCGGGCAGGCCGGCGGGCCGAAGCTGACGGCAACGCCGCCGCCGCGGTGATCGAAACCGGGGCAGCCGCGGTCGCCGCCCGCGCGGTGCTGCCGATGCCGCCCGCCGGGCCGCTGCCCGGCAAGCTGTATGCGGCGATCGACGGCACCGGCATTCCCATGACCGCCGCGGAGACCGAAGGCCGGGCCGGCAAGGGCGAGGACGGCAGGGCGCGCACCCGCGAGGTGAAGATGGCCGCCGTGTTCACCCAGACCGCGGTGGACGAGCAGGGATACCCGGTACGCGATCCCGGTTCTTCCTCTTACCTGGCCACCCTCGCGGCTGCGCCGGAGTTCGGGATCCTGATGGCGGCAGAAGCCCGCCGCCGCGGCGCCGGGCACGTCCGTCAGCTCACCATCCTGGGCGACGGCGCCCGTGGATCTGGAACCTCGCCACCGCGCATTTTCCCGAGGCCACCCAGATCGTCGACTTGTTTCACGCCCGCGAGCACGTCCACGAGCTGGCGAACCTGGCCGGGCGGCTGCTGGCCGGCCACCGCGACCAGTGGCTCGCCGAACGCCTCGCCGAACTCGACGCCGGCAACATTGCCGCGCTGATCGCGGCCGCCCGGGACCTGAAGTTTCACGGCGCGCTGGCCCGCGAGCGTGACAAGGCCCTGCACTACTTCGAGGTCAACTCTCACCGCATGCGCTACGCCTGGTACCGGTCCCTGGGCCTGTTCGTCGGCTCCGGCGTCGTCGAAGCCGGCTGCAAATCCGTCATCGGGCAGCGGCTTAAGCTGTCGGGCATGAGATGGACCGAAGACGGCGCCACCGGCATCCTCACCCTGCGCTGCCTGGACGCCAGCAACCGGTGGGAAGAAACCTGGCAGCCCGTCAGCCGGACCCGCGCCGCCTAACCCACCAGATCTGACACAGCACCACACTCAGACAGCCCAGGCCAGCGGAACCTACTCGCCAGTCACCTACATTCGTGTCTCACACCCTCGCGCCACCCGTGGCGGCATGACCGTCAGAGGCGGATGCAAGACTGTTCATGCCATCAGCCGAAGGGAGAAGCCGTTGTCGCTGAGTATGAGCCACGCGGAGCGCGAGGCCTTCCTAGCCGCAGTCCACGTGGGCGTCCTCACCGTTTCGGTCGGCGATGGCATGGGCCCGCTCGCCACCCCGGTCTGGTACAACTACGAGCCTGGCGGCCCGGTGAGCATTACCACAGGCAGCGAGAGCAGCAAGGCTAAGGCCATCGCAGCGACTGGCCGATTCAGCTTGTGCGCCCAGGACGAAGCGCCCCCGTATAAGTACGTGACTGTCGAGGGTCCGGCCGTCATCGAGCCGGCCGAACTAGACGAGCGAATCGTGATCGCCCGGCGATACCTCGGCATTAAGGGCGGCGATGCCTGGATAGCCGCCAACCCCGAAGTCGACGACGTGACGATCCGGATGACACCTGAGCACTGGCGGACCGCGGACTTCGGCAAGGCCGAGTTATAGCGACACTGGCCGGGCGGAAACTGGCCGACCGCAGCCTGGCCGGCGCGGCTTGTCGGCACGGTGACCGTCTGACTAGGCCGTGCCTGGCAGATACCAACATCTTGCCCGCAAGAGATCAGACTGCTACTTCTTTGGAGTTATGCGGATCAAGACGCCTGGGCGGCGGCCGCGCTCGCCGCGCTCTGTGTGGCCCGGCCGGGGGCGAGTGGCGGCCGCGGTCCTGGCGGCCGTACTCGTCTTGTGGATTATCGCCAGGGGATTGACTGGTGATCTCGGAGCGAGAGCGCAGGCCAGTCCGGGTCCCGCCAGCACTTTTCCGCTGCGCAGTGCCCCGGCCTTCGACGGCGGCGCTGTGCCCGCCTATTACGTGGTGGCCGACGGCCGGTCAGCGGCGGTGCTGGCGACTGCTACCGGGGCAGTCCTCGCGACCATCCGGACCCCCACCGAGTCGGCAGGTTACCTCGAGCAGGTGTCCGGCGCCTTTGACGACCGCACGTTCGTGCTGGCGGCCGTCCGGCACCTGCGCACCGAGCTATACCTGCTGCGACTGGACCCGCGCGCTGGCAAGGCCAGGCTCAGCCAGCTACCGTTCACCGTCGCCACAGGCGCAGCCCTGCAGTTCGCCGGGCTAGCCCTATCTCCGGACGGACGCAAGCTTGCTGTCGCGGTCAACAACTGGGCGCCCAAGGCGCGCGGCGGGTCGCGCATCCTTGTCTACGACCTCGAGACCGGGTCCCGCCGGGACTGGGTCTGGCCAGGATTCGGCTTGATGACTTCCGCAGCGGCCAAGGGCCAGGCGTCCCTGTCGTGGACCGCAAACGACAGGACGCTCGCGTTCGACATAACCAGTTCAACAGGCGCGACCGCCACCATCCGGCTGCTCGATACCGCAGCTCCTGGCACCGACCTGAGCGCGAGCCGTGTTGTCACCTCAGTCCACAACGCGGACGGGATCGAGACTCCGCTGATCACGGCCGACGGCAGCGCGATTCTCCTCGGCAAGAATCAGCTGCCAGCCAGCCAACGCGGAGCTACGCCAGAGACACTCAGCATCGACGAATACTCGGCCGTTACCGGCCGGCCCCTCGCGGTCAGGTATCAGTGGCGTTCCACCGTCCCGCGCAACGACAGCGGTAACTACGGCCAGGCGCCAGGCATTCTGTGGACTAATCCGGCCGGCACCGTACTGGTCATCACGACCGGGTCCGGAGTCGCGCAGGAAGGCGCTGCGGTTGGCGTCCTGCGTGCCGACACCTTCATAGTGCCTCCAAGTCCGGCCAACCCCTCGGCAAGCACTGTCGCCTGGTCGGCAGGGACGGTCGCCTGGTAACGGAGACAACTGGGCGGTAGCGCACCGATTCCCGGCGCGCCAAGCCCTGGGATCGGCTATTTCGGCCTGGTCTTCTGACAGCCTGGCCGGCGCGCCGGATGCGCTGGCCATGCTGGCGCGGCCCTGCCCGTAAGTCGACCCGTGCCACACTCCACCCATGAACATTCAGGCTGGAAACGTGGTTGGCCTGCTACATCCGGGAGAAATGGGCGCGGCAGTCGGGCGGTGCCTGACCGCTGCCGGGTACCCGGTGCTGTGGGCGTCGGACGGACGGGGCAAGCAGACCGCTGCGCGGGCTGAAGCCGCCGGGCTGACCGACGCCGGTACGCCGCGAAAGGTCGCAGCCGAGGCGGACGTGATCATCTCGGTCTGCCCGCCGCACGCTGCACTCGATGTCGCCTGGGCGGTGCACGGCTTTACCGGCCTGTATGTCGATGCCAACGCGATCTCGCCGAGCACCGCGCGTGAAGTCGCGCAACTGATAACCGCCAACGGCGGGCGGTACGTGGATGGCGGCATCATCGGCTCACCGCCGCAAACCACGGCATCGCAAACGGCGGTTCGCCGCAAACCACGGGCGGAAGCACCCGGCTCTACCTGTCCGGCGCGGACGCCAGGCAGGTCTACGACCTGTTCGCGGACACCCCGATGGAGCCGCGGATCGTGAGCGGTAGTGCGACCGCCGCGTCCGCGGTGAAGATGGCGTACGCGTCCTGGACCAAAGGAACGGCCGCCATCCTGCTAGCCGCCCGGGCGCTTGCCCATGCAGAGGGGGTCGAAGACGCTTTGCTGGCCGAGTGGTCCTCGTCCCAGTCTCGGCTGGCCGAGCAGTCACATCGATCGGCCTGGTCCGGCGCGACGAAAGGCTGGCGCTGGGTCGGCGAGATGGAGGAGATCGCCCAGTCCATGGCCGCAGCAGGTCTGCCAGACGGGTTCCATCAGGCCGCTGCCGAGATCTTCCGCCGCTGCCCGCGGCTGCCTGACGCCGCCCCGGGCCCGGACCTGACGGCGACGGTGCTGACCGCGCTGACCGGCAGCGAATAGGTCCACGCCTCCGCACGGGGTGCTGACGAAGACTGTGCTGCGCTATCACGTCGGGATCCGCCACTACACCGCTCTCGCGGAGGACAACTGGGCGGAGTGTCCGCATGGCTCTGGGGCCGCGCGGCTGGCCGCGGTAACTGCCGCGATCGAAGCCGCCAGTTAGCGGACTAAGCGCGTATCAGCGTGGCTCATCGACATCTCTTATGCCATCAGGGAACTTTGGCTATGCCTTGACCCTAAGGTTGCCAAGTACGCATCGCGTGTCGCCGTTATTGGGGTGGGATAGTGGCATCAAGATCAGTGACTCGTGCGTCGCTCGGGGCGCTCGCTACCGGCTGCGCACTTCTCGCGTCGCTCTTGCTCGGTCCGCAGACTGCGTTCGCCGCGACTACCGCGTCGGACAATTTCGCGCGGGCGAACGGGTCGCTGGGCGGGAACTGGTCGGATATGACCGACGGCGGGATGGCGATCTCCTCGCAGGCCGCGGCGGGCACGGCGGCGTCGGGGATGAGCGGTGATGCCTGGGCCGCTAACGCGTTCTCCAGTGACCAGTTCTCCCAGGTCACGCTGACCTCGACGCAGCTGGCCGGCGGGCAGTGGATCGGCGCCTCAGCGCGGATCCAGGACGGCGGGCTGGATAACTACACCGGGTTGTACTACTGGAATAACGGCAACCCCCAGCTGATGCTGTTCGTGCGGGTCACCGGCAACTGGGCCGAGCTGGGCGCGCCGGTCACCACCCCGGCGCTGCCGGCCGGCGCCACCCTGGAAGTCACCGCGACCGGGTCCACGATCGCGCTGCTGGAAAACGGCACCCAGGTCATCACCGCCACCGACACCCACTGGACCGGCGGCGCGCCCGGCATCATGGCCTTCGGCACCGCCAAGACCAGCAACTGGACCGGCGGCAACGCCTCCGGCACCGGCGGCGGGTCGGGCACGACGTATACGGTGGGCGGCTCGGTGTCGGGGCTGACCGGGTCCGTGGTGTTGCAGGACAACGGCGGCGACAACCTGACCCTCAGCAGCAACGGGTCGTTCACCTTCGCTACCGCGCTGGCCGGCGGTGCCGCCTACAACGTCACCGTCCAGTCGTCCCCGGCCGGCCAGTCCTGCACCGTGGCTTCCGGCGCCGGCACCATCGCCAGCGCCAACGTCACCAGCGTCACGGTCAGCTGCACCACCACAGCACCGGCGGCGGCGGCGGCACCGGCACCGGCACCGGCACGACGACCGCGTCGGATAATTTCGCGCGGGCGAACGGGTCGCTGGGCGGGAACTGGTCGGATATGACCGATGGCGGGATGGCGATCTCCTCGCAGGCCGCGGCGGGCACGGCGGCGTCGGGGATGAGCGGTGATGCCTGGGCCGCTAACGCGTTCTCCAGTGACCAGTTCTCCCAGGTCACGCTGACCTCGACGCAGCTGGCCGGCGGGCAGTGGATCGGCGCCTCAGCGCGGATCCAGGACGGCGGGCTGGATAACTACACCGGGTTGTACTACTGGAATAACGGCAACCCCCAGCTGATGCTGTTCGTGCGGGTCACCGGCAACTGGGCCGAGCTGGGCGCGCCGGTCACCACCCCGGCGCTGCCGGCCGGCGCCACCCTGGAAGTCACCGCGACCGGGTCCACGATCGCGCTGCTGGAAAACGGCACCCAGGTCATCACCGCCACCGACACCCACTGGACCGGCGGCGCGCCCGGCATCATGGCCTTCGGCACCGCCAAGACCAGCAACTGGACCGGCGGCAACGCCTCCGGCACCGGCGGCGGGTCGGGCACGACGTATACGGTGGGCGGCTCGGTGTCGGGGCTGACCGGGTCCGTGGTGTTGCAGGACAACGGCGGCGACAACCTGACCCTCAGCAGCAACGGGTCGTTCACCTTCGCTACCGCGCTGGCCGGCGGTGCCGCCTACAACGTCACCGTCCAGTCGTCCCCGGCCGGCCAGTCCTGCACCGTGGCTTCCGGCGCCGGCACCATCGCCAGCGCCAACGTCACCAGCGTCACGGTCAGCTGCACCACCACCGGCACCGGATCAGGTCCGTCGTCTTATACGGTGGGCGGCTCGGTGTCGGGGCTGACCGGGTCCGTGGTGTTGCAGGACAACGGCGGCGACAACCTGACCCTCAGCAGCAACGGGTCGTTCACCTTCGCTACCGCGCTGGCCGGCGGTGCCGCCTACAACGTCACCGTCCAGTCGTCCCCGGCCGGCCAGTCCTGCACCGTGGCTTCCGGCGCCGGCACCATCGCCAGCGCCAACGTCACCAGCGTCACGGTCAGCTGCACCACCACCGGCACCGGCACCGGCACGACGACGGCGTCGGATAATTTCGCGCGGGCGAACGGGAGTCTGGGCGGGAACTGGTCGGATATGACCGATGGCGGGATGGCGATCTCCTCGCAGGCCGCGGCGGGCACGGCGGCGTCGGGGATGAGCGGTGATGCCTGGGCCGCTAACGCGTTCTCCAGTGACCAGTTCTCCCAGGTCACGCTGACCTCGACGCAGCTGGCCGGCGGGCAGTGGATCGGCGCCTCAGCGCGGATCCAGGACGGCGGGCTGGATAACTACACCGGGTTGTACTACTGGAATAACGGCAACCCCCAGCTGATGCTGTTCGTGCGGGTCACCGGCAACTGGGCCGAGCTGGGCGCGCCGGTCACCACCCCGGCGCTGCCGGCCGGCGCCACCCTGGAAGTCACCGCGACCGGGTCCACGATCGCGCTGCTGGAAAACGGCACCCAGGTCATCACCGCCACCGACACCCACTGGACCGGCGGCGCGCCCGGCATCATGGCCTTCGGCACCGCCAAGACCAGCAACTGGACCGGCGGCAACGCCTCCGGCACCGGCGGCGGGTCGGGCACGACGTATACGGTGGGCGGCTCGGTGTCGGGGCTGACCGGGTCCGTGGTGTTGCAGGACAACGGCGGCGACAACCTGACCCTCAGCAGCAACGGGTCGTTCACCTTCGCTACCGCGCTGGCCGGCGGTGCCGCCTACAACGTCACCGTCCAGTCGTCCCCGGCCGGCCAGTCCTGCACCGTGGCTTCCGGCGCCGGCACCATCGCCAGCGCCAACGTCACCAGCGTCACGGTCAGCTGCACCACCACCAGCACCGGCGGCGGCGGCGGCACCGGCACCGGCACCGGCACGACGACCGCGTCGGACAATTTCGCGCGGGCGAACGGGTCGCTGGGCGGGAACTGGTCGGATATGACCGATGGCGGGATGGCGATCTCCTCGCAGGCCGCGGCGGGCACGGCGGCGTCGGGGATGAGCGGTGATGCCTGGGCCGCTAACGCGTTCTCCAGTGACCAGTTCTCCCAGGTCACGCTGACCTCGACGCAGCTGGCCGGCGGGCAGTGGATCGGCGCCTCAGCGCGGATCCAGGACGGCGGGCTGGATAACTACACCGGGTTGTACTACTGGAATAACGGCAACCCCCAGCTGATGCTGTTCGTGCGGGTCACCGGCAACTGGGCCGAGCTGGGCGCGCCGGTCACCACCCCGGCGCTGCCGGCCGGCGCCACCCTGGAAGTCACCGCGACCGGGTCCACGATCGCGCTGCTGGAAAACGGCACCCAGGTCATCACCGCCACCGACACCCACTGGACCGGCGGCGCGCCCGGCATCATGGCCTTCGGCACCGCCAAGACCAGCAACTGGACCGGCGGCAACGCCTCCGGATCAGGAACAGGAACAGGATCCGACGGCTTCGCCCCCACCTTTGCGGGTACCGACGCCAACGGCTTCCAGGATTACAACTTCACCTCGTCACTCAATGGTGACGGGACTCAGGAGATCCGAGTCCTGCAGCCGACAGATCCGGCACCCGGAGTCGCGCACAACTTCCTCTACGTACTCCCGGTGGAGGCGGGCACCGAGACCGACTACGGTGACGGGCTCGAAACCATGGCGGAGCTCAACGCCCAGAACCAGTACAACCTGACGATCATCGAGCCAACGTTCGCGATCGATCCCTGGTACGCCGACAGTTCCACCTACCCCGAATACCAGTACGAGAGCTTCATGACCAATGACCTCGTGCCCTGGGTGGAGCAGAACTTCGCGACGTCCGGACACGAGCAGAACTGGCTGATCGGCTTCTCCAAGTCCGGCTTCGGTGCCCAGGACCTGCTGCTGAAGCACCCGGATATCTTCAGCCTCGCAGCGTCGTGGGACTTCCCCGCGGACATGTCGAGCTACGACCAAATCTGCTGCACCGCGGCGGACAACTACGGCACTGACGCCAACTTCCAGGCGAACTACCGCCTGACGCCTGCATTCGTGGCAGCACACGACGCCCCGTTCCTGACCAGCAACCGCATCTGGATCGGCGGCTACGAGGTCTTCCCGACCGACGTGTCCGACTACGACGCGCTGCTGACGTCCGACGGAATACCGCACTTGTACGAGTCCGAGGCGATGGCGCACACCTGGGATAGTGGCTGGGTACCTCTCGCACTGGCCGGCCTGTACCAGGACAGCCAGGCCCTCAGCTCGTCACCAGGAGGCTGAGGTCAGCAGCCGGTCAGACGTTCCGACAGGTAGGAAACGAGGCCGTCGATGCCGATCCGGTCCTGCTTCATCGAGTCGCGCTCGCGGACTGTAACCGCCTGGTCGTCCAGCGACTCGAAGTCCACGGTGACGCAGTACGGCGTGCCGATCTCGTCCTGCCTCCGGTAACGGCGGCCGATCGCGCTGGCGTCATCGAACTCGCAGTTCCAGTGCTGCCGCAGCGTCGCCGCGACGTCCCTCGCTTTGGGCGACAGGTCGACGTTGCGTGACAGCGGCAGGACTGCGACCTTGACCGGAGCAAGCCGCGGGTCCAGCCGGAGCAGCGGTGCGCTTCTCCATGTTGCCCTTGGCGTCCGGCGCCTCGTCCTCGGTATAGGCCTCCAGCAGGAAGGCCAGCATCGACCGGTCCACGCCTACCGCGGGCTCGATCACGTACGGGATGTAGCGCTCGTTGGTCTCGGGGTCCAGGTAAGACAGATCCTGCCCAGACGCCTTACTGTGCACGCCGAGGTCGTAGTCGGTGCGGTTGGCGAGGCCCTCGAGCTCGCCCCACTCGGTGCCGGGGAAGTCGAACCGGTACTCCAGGTCGACTGTCCGCTTGGAGTAGAACGATCGCTTTTCGTCCGGGTGGTCGTACCGGCGGATGTTCTCCTGGCTGAGGCCGAGGTCGAGGAACCAGGATTCCCTGGCGTCAATCCAGTACTCGTGCCACTCCTCGTCAGTGCCAGGCTTGACGAAGAACTCCATCTCCATCTGCTCAAACTCGCGGGTGCGGAAGATGAAGTTGCCTGGCGTGATCTCGTTCCGGAAGGACTTGCCGATCTGGCCGATGCCGAACGGCACCTTCTTCCGCGAGGTCTGCACGACGTTCTTGTAGTTGATGAAGATGCCTTGGGCCGTCTCCGGCCGCAAATAGGCAAGCCCGGATTCGTCCTCGGTGGCGCCCAGGTACGTGCGCAGCATCCCGTTGAAGTTCCGCGGCTCGGTAAACGCGCCCTTGACCCCGCAATGCGGGCAAGCCAGGTCGGCCAGGCCGTTCTCCGGCGGCTGGCCGTGCTTCTCCTCGTATGCCTCGATGAGATGGTCAGCGCGGAACCGGTAATGGCAGGACTGGCACTCAGTCAGCGGGTCGGTGAACTGGGTGAGGTGCCCGCTGGCCTGCCAGACCTCGGGGGCAAGGATCACGCTGGAGTCGATCCCGACGATGTCGTCCCTGGCCTGAACCATAGAGCGCCACCACTGGCGCTTGATGTTGTTCTTGATCTCCACGCCCAGCGGCCCGTAGTCCCAGGCAGCGCGCAGCCCGCCGTAGATCTCGCTGGACGGGTAGACGATCCCGCGCCGCTTGGAAAGGCTGACGATGGTTTCCATGCGATCGCTGCGTTTTGCCATGTGAGTCCCCATCCGGCTGGCGGTCGGCGGCCTGCTGTGACGTGCGCGAAGCCCGGTACGGGCGGCGGCGGTGCTGCCAGCTTAGCGGCCGCCCGGGATGGCCGTCGCATGCCTTTCCGCCACCGCCAGGAGGTCACGCGTCAGTAAGCAGGCGGTAGCCTGGGCGAAACCGCCGTGACACGTAAACCGACCGGGCCAAGCTAGCCCGGCGACAGGCTTAGCTGGCCGAAGGGACTGCCTCGTGACCACCAACCGCCCGGCCGGGCAGACCCGGCCCAGGCAGACCCGGCCCAGGCAAACCCAGTCCGGGAAAACCCGGTCCGGGCAGCGGGTCCGGCCGCTGCCGGGCGGCACCAGCCTGTACACCCCGAACGCGTCCGCTACCAGGAAGACGACCGAGCGCCGCAGCGCACGCCCGCTGATTTACCTGTATCAGCTGCCTCGCTGGATAGCACCGCTGCTGCTGGTCGCGTTCCTGGTCGCCGGTCTGGCGCTGCACGGTCTGGCTGGCGCGGCGGCACTATGTCTCGTTGCTGCCGTCCTGGCCTGGCTGGCCGTGCTGTCCTGGCCCCGATTGTCGGCAGGCGGGCGACTTGGCCGCATCGCCGCCGTCGCCATCATGCTCGCGATCGCTGGATACCAGGCCACCCGCTAGCCCAGGCCACCCGCCAGCTAAGCCGCCCGCTAGCGAAGGCAGCCTGCGGCTCAAGCCCCGCAAGTCACCGGTCTGTCAATTCATCAGCGCTGTCCCCGAGAGCCGGTGTGCCATCGCCGCCTTTCTCGAAGATGCTGACCGCGATCAGACCGGCCACGAACACGGCAACCATTCCGATGAGCAGCGCCAGGTCCGAGGTGCTGGCTTTGATGTTGCTGCCCGGAGTCAGCACGAACAGGATCCGCCGGATGACGGCAATCAGCCCGACGACGATGAACGGCTGCGCGACCAGGCGATGCGAGCGCAGTGAGAGCACGACCGTGTGCACGATCTCGACCAGGATGAGCACGAGCAGGACACGGTCGAGCAGTTCCGCACCTCCGGTTGAGATCGAGCCATAGGACCCGTCGATGAAGTCCACCAGGCCGGAGAGGAGCAAGACCGTGGCAAGCGCAATCAGGATGATCCCGACCATGACGGTCACAACGTCCTGCGAGCGCTCGAGAAACCACATCGATCGCCTGACAGCGCCATTCACCCGCCGGATCGGGTCGTCGCCTGCCGGGCGGGCACCCGAATCTGACAGCCCGGCTGCTGACCGATCCTCGCTCGCTAGCGACATGCGGGTCATTGTGCCAGCGATCGGCCGAATAGTCGCCCTTATGGCCGGGCTTCGGGTGACGCAAGCAGCACGCCTGCAGGACCGAGTGCCATGACCGCGCTGGACGCAGGCCAGGCAGCCCGCGGTCAGGAATGCGACCTCAACGATGACCGATCGGCCGGCCTGCCTCAGCGCCCGGTGCGGATGACGAGAGTGAATTCGGTCATACCGAACTGTCTTCGCAAGGTACTGAGCTCCCCGGACAGTGTGCCGCAGCGCGGAAAGCTCGCATCGCAGTTTCTGCAGCACAGACAAATCTCCCAGGGTGGCCGGACAGAATTGCGCCGACGCCTTACCCAGCGCCTCGTACTCGTCATCGGGAAGTGCAATCTCAGCAGCTTCGACATTTTCTTCTAGCTGCCGGACGCTTGAGGCGCCAGGAATTGCGATCACAGGGTTCTTGCGAATGACCCAAGCAAGAGCAATCTGAGCCGTGCTAGCGCGATGGGCGTCCGCAACCTCCCGCATGGTGTCGATCAGCTCCCTGGTGCGATCCAGGTTTTCCGGGCGGAACGCCGGATTGATACTCCTCAACCGGGTCGGGGTGCAGTCAGCCCGGTGATATTTGCCCGATAGCAATCCCTGGGCAAGCGGGCTATGGGCAATAATGACCCGGCTGCCGTTCTCGGCGAAGGGAAGCAGGTCTAGCTCGGGCGAGCGGGCGAGCAAGCTATAGCCGACCTGATTGCTGAGGATCTTGCCACCGAGAGCATCCTCGGCTGCGCGCCACCGGCCTAGCGAGTAGCTGCTGACCCCCACCTGGCCGACGATGCCCTCGGCCTGCAGGGAACGCATGCCAGTCATGAGGGCGCTGTCACCTACCAGCGGGTTAGGCCAGTGCGTCTGATAGAGGTCCAGGTGGGTGACGCCGAGGCGGCGCGCGCTGGCGATCGCTCGCTGCCTGACCACTGTGGCAGCAGGCAGCAGCGGCCATAGCTTTGTCGCGATGAAGACCGAATTGCGGTTCTTCGCTATAGCCTTGCCGAGAATCTGCTCGCTTCGCCCTGAGCTGTATATCTCGGCGGTGTCGAAGACGTTGACTCCCAGGTCGATCGCACGCCGTACTATCGCAAGACTTTCTTTGTCGTCACAATAAGCGCCATAGCCCGATGACGATGAGCCAAATTGGGCCGTTCCGAGGCCTATCTTAGAAATCTCTCTGCCGCTGCCGGTGCGCAGATATCGCATTCAGATAAGCATGCCGCCTCCAAGTTTTCGGCTGCCCTTGAGCAATTAATCAGTAGCGAATATTCTCGCAAAATTCCTGATGCACACTGCGTGACAGCAGGCATTTCTGCCTGATTAGAGGTCTCTAGCGTTGCGGACGGGCATCCGCGGGCACGGGATCGGGCGCGGCGCCGCCGTACTGGCGTTCCCGGCTCGCGTAGACCTCGCACACCAGGCAGTCAGCCGCCTTGGGCCAACCCTCGGCGACTTTTCACAGCCGCGGTACCCCCGTATAGGGATGAAACGGGCGTTGGGATGTACCGCAGCCGTGAAAAGTCTGCCGGACAACGAACCCGTTAACCCTCATTGGCCGACGCGACACCGATGCGTCAACCTATATTGACGCTGTGGAAGATAATGGCGAGGTCGCTGACGTGGTCATAGTCGGCGCGGGGCCCGTCGGCCTGATGCTGGCGATCGAGCTGAGACTGGCCGGCGTCGAGCCGGTCGTTCTCGAGCGGCTCGATGCAATCAGCGAGATTCCCAAGGGCAACGGCCTGGTCGGGCAGGTCGTGCAAGTGCTCGACTACCGGGGCCTGATCGAGTCGTTGCGCGCCGAGTCGACCTACACCGGCCCGGTACCGGGATTCTCGTTCGGACCGCTGGAGCTGAACTTCTCCGCGCTGACACCAAGCCCGCTGCAGGTGCTCGCGATCCCGCAACGACGGCTCGAGAACGCGCTGTCCGGACGGCTGGCCGAGCTCGGCGGCGCCGTCCGGCGGGGGCACGAGATGACCGGTTTCGATCAGGACGACGACGCTGTGACGGTGTCCGCGACCGGCCCCGGTGGCCGCTATCAGCTCCGGGCCGCGTATCTGGTCGGGTGCGACGGCGCGCACAGTCCGGTGCGCAGGCTGGCCGGGATCGAGTTCCCCGGCTTCACTGCACCTGAGGTGTCGCTGATCGGCCGGGTGACGCTTCCCGGCGCGGTCATCGTGGCCCGGTCGGGCGATGTCGAACTGCCCGGCCTCGGCCGCATCCCGCTCACAGTGCAGCAGCGGACGCCACGAGGCATGTACTCGATTGCCCCGCTGACCAGCCTCGACAAAACCGCGGCAGCCGGGACTTTCATCGTCTACACCCGCGAAGACGTCGAGCCAGAGACGGGAGAGTCTGCTGCTCCTGCCCGGCGAGGCGACGGCGAGGAGCTTGTGACGCTAGCGCAGCTGCAAGCTAGCTTCCGCCGGGTAACCGGTGCCGATATCAAGATGACTGACCCGACCTGGCTCACCCGGACGGTCGCGAACACCCGTCAGGCCGAGCGCTACCTGGACGGCCGGATCCTGCTCGCAGGCGACGCGGCACACGTGTTCGGGCTCGCGCTCAACGCGGGCCTGATCGACGCGGTGAACCTCGGCTGGAAGCTCGCCGCGCAGGTCCAGGGCCGGGCCCCGGCCGACCTGCTCGCCAGCTATCACACCGAGCGGCACGCCGCCGGGCGCCGCGCCCTGCTGCACACCCGAGCGCAGCGCGCGCTGACCGGCAGCGGTGAGATCGTCAGCGCCATGCGCGAATTGTTTAGCGAGCTGCTGACCTTGCCCGGCGTCGTGCGTTATCTGGGCGAGCTGCTAGCTGGCACGGATGTCCGGTACGACATGCCGGGTAGCGGGCATCCGCTGGCCGGGCGGCTTGCCCCGGACCTGCGCCTCACCATTCCGGAAGGGCGCAGCACCAGGGTGGCCGGGCTGATGCGAGAAGCGCGGCCGCTACTGCTGGATTTCACTGCGGACGGCCGGGTAGCGGCGGGGGCAGCCGGCGGCGACCAGCCCGTTTCCATGCTGAAGGTGAGATCAGACGACCAGACGGCCGCGGCCGACGCGCTGCCGATCCGCCCGGACGGCATAGTGGCCTGGGCGAGCGGACCGCATGCTGCAGACCCGGCCGCTGGCCTGGCCGAGGCCCTCGCCACCTGGTTCGAAGCGCCGGCGGCCAGCAAGCGAGCGCTATAGACCCGGCGGCTGCGGGTTCGGTACAGCGCCCCCGTACCGGCGGTCCCGGCTGGCGTAGATCTCGCAGGCCTGCCACAGATGCCGTCGGTCGAAGTCGGGGAAGAGCGTGTCCAGGAACACCATCTCCGCGTAGGCCGACTGCCAGAGCAGGAAGTTCGAGGTTCGCTGCTCCCCCGACGATCGCACGAACAGGTCCACGTCGGGGATCTGCGGCTCGTCGAGATACCGGCTGATGAGCTTCTCGTCGACCTTTTCCGGGTTCAGCCTGCCAGCCGCCACCTCGAGGGCGATCGCCTTCGCCGCGTCCGCGATCTCCGCCCGGCCGCCGTAGTTGACGCAGAACTGCAGCGTGAGCACCGAGTTCCCGACCGTCATCCGCTCGGCGTCCTCGAGCTCGGAGATCACTGACCGCCAGAGCCGCTGGCGACGGCCGGCCCACCTGATCCGCACGCCCATCGAGTTCAGCTGGTCCCGGCGGCGCCTGATGACGTCCCGGTTGAAGCCCATCAGGAACCGGACCTCGTCCGGTGAGCGCCGCCAGTTCTCGGTCGAGAACGCGTAAGCGGACAGGTACGGGATTCCCAGCTCGATCGCGCCCATGATCACGTCGAAGAGCGCGTACTCCCCCGCCTTGTGCCCCTCCGTCCGCGGCAGGCCGCGTTGCTTGGCCCAGCGGCCATTCCCGTCCATCACCAGGGCCACGTGCCGCGGGACGAGCTCACCAGGGATCTTCGGGGGCGCCGCCCCGTCAGGATGCGGGTAAGGTGGCGTGACCTGGCGCTTCATCGGGCTCATCGGATGCGGCTTCCCCTGCTTAAGTGCTTAAGCGTGCTCCACGTGCTTCAGCGACCTGATCGAGTGCTCCAGGTGCCATTGGAGGTAGGCGGCGGTCAGGCCGCTGCACTCTACCTGGTGCCTCCGTTCGCTGGCGTCGGCACGCTCCCAGTCTCCCCGCAGCAGCGCGGTCATCAGCGCGACCGTCCCGGCGGCGGGCGTCGCCGACCCGGGAGCACGGCAGTTCTGGCAGGTCAGGCCACCGGCAGCCAGACCGAACGCGCGCAGCCCGCCGGACGCGCTGGCCTCCTGCGCAGTCATCCCGCAGACCGCGCACTCTTCCAGCGCCGGGGCATAGCCGGCCACCGCCAGCGACCTGAGCAGGAACGCATCCAGGACAAGCCGCGGATCGTGCTCGGCTTCGCCGAGCGCGCGCAGACCGCCGACCAGCAGCAGGAACTGCCGCATCGACGGTTCTTTCTCCACCGGGGTGAGCTTCTCGGCGGTCTCCAGCATCGCGATCCCGGTGGTGTACCGCGGGTAGTCGCCGACGAGTTGCTCACCGTACGGCCGCAACGTCTCGGCCTGGGTGATCACGTCCAGCGATCGGCCGGTGTAGAGCAACAAGTCGACATGAGTGAACGGCTCCAGCCGCGCGCCGAACCGTGACTTGGTCCGCCGCACGCCCTTGGCGACGGCCCGGATGCGGCCGGACTTGCGCGCCAGCACCGTGACGATCCGGTCGGCTTCGCCCAGCTTGTGGGTGCGCAGCACGATGCCGTCGTCACGGTAGATTGCCACCAGGTCATTCTCGCGCAATTTCGGCTGCCGGTGCCGCTTGCAGCGAAGGCGGCGCTCGCAGCGAAGCCGCAGACAGCGAAGACCGGGCAGTTCAGCCGGGTCAGCCGGCCGCGGCGCTCTCCTCGGTCATCACGATGACCCCCTGCGCCTTTGAGGCCGACATGCCAAGGTGGCCCGCGATCAGGCGGACCGCGTCGCGTTCAGAGTCTGACAGCGGGCCGTCGGCCAGCCCGACCCGCACCGCGTCGGCGAGGAACCACTCCGGCGCCGGCGTCGTCAGCTGGATCGCCAGCGTGCCAAGCGCCTGCGCGATAGCCAGCCCGCCACCGTCCGTACTAGCCAGGTCAGCCGACAGCGCCGCGTCGTCGTAGCCGGTGAGGCCAGCGGCCTGGACGATGTCGATGGCCCGGCCCCGCGCCGACGGGCTATCCGGATCACCCGCCCGGAGCATGGTGGTCACCGCGGCCCGCGCGCCCGAGGGCAACGCCACCAGCATGGCCGCAGTCGTCGGAATCGCCAGCACCTCGGTCCGGTACCTGGTCCGGCAGGTCCGGCACTGGACGTGCTCGGCAATGCGGTCGAGCGGGATTACCGGGATGCCGAGTACCTGAAACCAGCGGTGGCCAGCGCAGCGCCGGTAGGGGCGGTCTCCGCCGCATCGCTGGCAGTGCGCCGTACCGCGGCCGGTGGTCCTGAAGTAGAACCGTAGCCCGATGAAACCCAACGATCCACTCCCCCCACGGCCAGGCCGTCTGTCCGCGCTAAGACATCGTCCCGGCTGACCAGATCATCACACGTCCTGGTCGTGACGGGTACCCCAATCTGGGAAAAGCCGGATAGGCGACGGCGTGCGTCCGGCGGCAAGCAAACCGAGATCGGGCCAGCTACCAGGCCGGAAACGTGGCATTCCGCGCCCGGCCCAGCCCGCCACTTAATCGCTTGCGGCCCGCCGCGGCGCAGGTATTAGCTGGCACCCGTGCGCATCGAGAGGTTCGATCCGGCAACCGACGAGGCGCGGCTGCGGGACTGCCACGAGCTGGTCATCTCCGGCCAGGAGGCGGACGACCCGAACGTGCCTGCCGTCTCGTACCGCAGATTCCGCGGCTGGTGGAAGCATGGTTTCGCGGGCAACCCGCAGCAAGCCTGGCTAGCAACCGCGGATTCCGGGGCGCTGCTCGGCGGCTACCTTCTCGAACTGCCGGAGCGAGAGAACCGGTCCAACGGCTTCGTCTCGCCGATGGTCGCGCCAGACTGCCGGCGACAGGGCGTGGGCACAGCACTGATCGCACATGCGGCGGAGCAGGCAGCTCTGGCCGACCGGACTCTGCTGATGTCCGAGGCACGGGTCGGTGCGCCTGGCCACGCGTTCGCCGAGTCGATCGCCGCCCGGCCGGGCATGCTCGACGTCCGCCGCGTACTCGACGTCGGACCGGGCCAGCAGGTCCGCCTCGCGGCGCTGCGAACCGGCGCCGAGCGGCACGCTCGCGGTTACTCGCTGCGCCAGTGGGCCGGCCAGACGCCGGACGAGCTCGTCGGCCTGGTCTGCGCGCTGAACTCGGCCATGGCGGACGCCCCGCACGACGCCACGGTCGAGCCCATGAATTGGGACGCCGACCGAGTGCGCAGCGAAGACGAGCGAGTGGTCACGGAGGGCACACGGATCTATTCAGTAGCGGCCGTCCAGGACGCCACCGGACAGGCCGCTGCGCTGACCCAGATCTTCATCGATCCCGACGTCGCCGGATGGGCATGGCAAGGGCTCACCGCGGTGACCCGCGAGCACCGCGGCCACCGGCTCGGGCTCCTGGTCAAGGTCACGATGCTGGAGTGGCTGGCGAAGGCCGAGCCGCTGATAAGGCACATCGTGACCGGCAACGCGGCAGGCAACGAGCACATGATCGCGGTGAACGAGGAGCTCGGGCACCGGGTCAGCGACTACTTCCAGGCGTTCGAGATGGACGTGGCGGCGGCCAGGAAGCTGGCAGGCCGCCGGTGAGCTTGTGCTTCGAGCAGTTCGATCCGAGGACTGACGCTGAGCAGCTGCGCGCGTGCTTCGAAATGACGCAGGCGGGCTGGGCGGTCGACCATCCGGACGAGCCGTCGTGGGCTTACGACTCGTTCGCCGGTAAGTGGGGACCTGGCTTCGACAGTGCGCCTCGGCAGAACTGGCTGGCTACGGACGCGTCTGGCCAGCGGGTCGGCGGCTATCTGCTGCGGTTGCCCGACCGGGAGAACCTCGCGATGGCGGCCTGCACGCTGATCGTCGCGCCCGCGAGCCGGCGCCGGGGCATCGGCAGCGCGCTGATCGAGCATTGCATCAGCCAGGCCCGGCAGGCTGGCCGGTCCCGGCTGGCGAGCCAGGCGCGGGACGACTCGGCAGGCGCGGCGTTCGCGGCTGCCACCGGGGCGCGGGGCGGCATCCCGGAGATCATCCGGATGCTCACCATCGACGACGGAACGCCTGCCCGTCTCGCCAGGCTTCGGGCCGATGCCGAGCCGCATGCGGCTGACTACCGGCTGGCGTCCTGGCTGGGGCGGACGCCGGAAGAGCTTGTTGACCAGGTTGCCCTAGTGCACAGCGCGATGGCCGACGCGCCGCGCGACGCGGGCGTGGAGCCGAACACCTGGGACGGCGACCGGGTCCGTCACGGCGACCAGACCATGATCGAGCATCGCCTGACCTGCTACTCGGTCGGCGCGCGGCACGAGCACACCGGCGAGCTCGCCGCGCTGACTCAGGTATGCACTGAGCAGGACACGCCGGATTGGGGATTCCAGCAGATCACTGCCGTCCGCCGCGAGCACCGCGGGCACCGGCTCGGCCTGCTCACCAAGGTCGCGATGCTAGAACTGCTGCGCGAGCGAGCACCGGGGGTGCGGCTCATCCAGACCAGCAATGCCGGCGAGAACGCACACATGATTGCCATCAACGAGCTGCTCGGCTTCACGGTCAGAGGCGTGAGCCGGGATTGGGAGCTGGATATCAGCGAGCCCGGCGGACGCACGAGCCATCAGTCGTAGAAGCCGAGGCGGCGCAACTGGCGCGGATCACGTTGCCAGTCCTTGGCCACCTTCACCCTGAGGTCCAGGTACACCCTGGTACCTAGCAGAGCTTCGATCTGCCGTCGTGCGGTAGTGCCGACGTCCTTGAGGCGGGTGCCCTTGGAACCCAGCACGATCGCCTTCTGGCTCGGTCGCTCCACGTACATGACCGCATGCACGTCGACGAGATCGTCGCGGCCCTCCCGTGGCGCCATTTCCTCGACCACCACAGCGATCGAGTGCGGTAGCTCGTCCCTGACGCCCTCCAGGATGGCCTCCCTTATCAGCTCGGCCACTAGCTGCTGCTCGGGCTCGTCTGTCAGCTCGCCGTCCGGGTACAGCGGCCTGCCCGGTGGCAGGTAGGAGACAAGCACGTCGGATAGCACGTTGAGCTGGAATCCCGCCACCGCCGACACCGGCACGATGTCAGCCCAATCGCCAAGCTCGCCAACCGCCGCGAGCTGGGCGGCTACTTGCTCCCTGCTCGCCTGGTCGGTCTTGGTCACGATCGCCACCACGGGAGTCTTGCCGATGCCGGCTAGCTCGCTGGCCAGGTACTTGTCCCCTGGCCCGATCCGCTCACTGGCGGGCAGGCAGAAGCCGATGACGTCGACTTCGGTGAGAGTGGATCGCGCCAGGCTGTCCAGCCGCTCACCGAGCAGCGTACGGGGCCGGTGCAGGCCGGGCGTATCGATGATCACTAGTTGCGCGTCAGCGCGGTGCACGATGCCGCGGATTGCCCGCCGGGTGGTTTGCGGCCGGCTGCTGGTAATGGCAACCTTCGAGCCGACAAGCGCGTTCATGAGCGTGGACTTGCCGACGTTCGGCCGGCCGGCAAAGCAGGCGAACCCAGACCTGAATTCTGCCGGTGACTGATGCGACGGCGTTCCCACGTCGTGATTCTCCCCCACGTGGGCGTTTCCGCCCTAACTCAAGAACGCGCAGCCTGCTCGTCAGGCACGCAGTGTCGCGATGACGGTTCCGTCCGGTGCGGCGTAGAACACCACAGCATCCGGACCGAGTTCGCGAACCGCGGCAAGGTCGCCCGGATCTGGTTCGGTGCCGTCGCTGACCAGCGCAGCCGCTTCCAGGCTGGCAGCGCCGCTCGATACTGCCATGGCAACGGCGAGATGCAAGGCGGAGAGCTTCAGCGACGGCAGGGCAACAGCTGCCGCCGCATAGGTGCGACCGGTCTCGTCGCGAACCGCGGCGCCCTCGGCCGCCGCTACCCGTGCCCTGGCTGCGCGGGCAAGGGTGATGATCTTGTCATCCTCGGGGCCGGGAGCCTCCGGCGCCTCGTCGTTCACGCTGCCGATGATAGACCGGCCGGATACGACCGGCGCTGGCAGTCCGTTTAGCCCGCTTGCTTAGGTTTATGGAGTTTAGCTCTATAACGAGAGGAAGAGACCGTCGATGCGGCTCGCCTTTTTTCCGGCGGTAACTACCCCATCACTCTCCTGAGGCCAAGAATTTAACTTTCCGCCCTCGGTCCAGAAAAGTGGCTCTGAGCTGGGAAAACTACAGAACGTAAAGAGCGGCGGATCTGTTTCGCCGACGCTGGCCCGGCAAAGCTGTCAACCGCCGTATCTAGCTACGCGTCTCCCCCTATGCACGGCACAGGGGAGAAGATCGAGGGCGCGGTCCAGAATGACGCCAGCGCACTCGAGTGGAGTGTGCTGGAGAACCGGCTATGGCCGAAAACTTGACTGTTCCTGAACCATTGCAGCTGGGCCGGGACACTCGTATCGCTGCCCGCAGCGCTGCGACGTGGACGAGTGCCTACCTGCGCCAAGTGGCGATCGCTGATGGCGGTTGCGCGCTTGTCGCAGGCCTGCTGGCGTTTGAAGTACGGTTCGCCGGCGATACCGCCGGAGCCGCCGGTTATCTCTGGCTTGGGCTTGCTCTGCCGTTCCTGTGGCTGACCGGATTGACTCTCGCGGGCGCTTACGACGCCCGTTTCATTGGCGTCGGAACCGACGAGTTCCGGCGGGTTTTGAACACCGGCGTGTGCCTCACGGCGGGCGTGGCAATCGTCGCGTACGCCACCAAGACGGATATCGCCCGTGGCTACGTCGTTGTTGCGCTGCCTTGCCTGACGATCTTTGACCTGCTGGCCAGGTACTGGCTGCGCAAGCGTCTGCACCACCTGCGAATGCACGGCTACTGCATGCGGACGGTCGTGGTGGTCGGCCACCAGGACGTGATATCCGAGCTTGCGACGGCCCTGCGACGCGACACTCATCACGGGCTCTCGGTGGTGGCCGCCTGCGTCCTCGGCCCTGACTGCCCGGACGAGATCGACGGCATCCCCGCCGTTGGCGGCTTGGTCAATGTCGTGGACGAGGTCGAGCGGACGGGCGCGGACACCGTTGCCGTGCTCGCCTGCCCGGAGATGAGTGGTGCGCGCCTGCGCGACCTGGCCTGGGCGCTGGAGAAGTCGGGCACTGACTTGTGCGTCGCGCCCGCGCTGCTTGACGTCGCTGGCCCGAGAACCACGATCAGGCCGACGGCAGGCCTGCCGCTATTGCACATGGACCACCCGGAGTTCACCGGCGCCCGGCAGCTGATCAAGTCGGCGTTCGACCGTGCGATTGCGATCTCTGCACTGACCCTGCTGTCGCCACTGTTCATCGTCATTGCGGTCGCCATCCGGCTCGGCGACGGCGGGCCTGCGCTATTCCGGCAGACGCGGGTCGGCAAGGACGGCAAGACGTTCACGCTCTGCAAGTTCCGGACCATGGTCGTGGATGCGGAGCAGCGCCTTGCTGAGCTGACCGGACACAACGACGGTGACGGCCTGCTGTTCAAGATGCGGGAGGACCCGCGGATAACCCAGGTCGGGCGGTGGCTGCGGCGGCATTCGCTGGACGAACTGCCACAGCTACTCAATGTGCTAGCCGGCGATATGTCGCTGGTCGGGCCGCGTCCGGCGCTGCCGGACGAGACCAACGCTTACGGGCTGCACGTCCGCCGACGGCTGGCCGTGAAGCCAGGGATCACCGGCTTGTGGCAGGTGAACGGTCGATCCGATCTGCCCTGGGACGAAGCCGTCCGGCTTGATGTGCGCTACGTGGAGAACTGGTCCTTCGTGCTCGACCTGCAGATCCTGTGGAAGACCTGGTCCGCGGTCTGGCACGGGGACGGTGCGTATTGACCAGCTCATCACGCGCAGCGCGAGTTGCGCATCCGGCCAGCGTGCAATCCCGGTGTCGAGTCCGTCGACGCAAAACAGAGGAGGACGGTGTGACTGTGCGGGGCGCAACAACCCGCGGTAGCGCGGACAGGCAGGCGTCGACGGCACTGGCCGGCGGTCGCCTGGCCGCGGTGCCGCAACAAAACGGTGGCACTTTGGACCTAGCGTGGCTCGTGCGAGCTGCCGCTGCCGGGGACCGCGCCGCCTGGGAGCGCCTCGTCGATCAGTTCTCGCGGCTGCTGTGGGCGATGACCCGCGACTTCAAGCTAGCCGAGAGTGATGCAGCCGACGTCGTTCAGGCGACCTGGCTGCGGCTGCTCGAGCACATCGACCGCATCGAGTATCCCGAGCGCATCGGCAGCTGGCTGGCGACAACAGCCCGGCATGAGTGCCTGCGGCACCTGGCAGCTGGCAAGAGAGTCATGGTCGTCCAGGATGACCATGACGCCTTCAGCGATGCCATCAGCCACCTACCGGATGTCGACGAGCGCCTGCTTGCCGAGGAACGCGCTCAGGCGGTGCGTGAGGCGTTGTCGACTCTTCCCTCGCGGTCGCAGCGGCTGCTTGAACTACTGATGGCTGACCCTCCTGTCTCTTACACCGAGATATCTGACCAGCTAGGCGTTCCGATCGGCAGCATCGGCCCGACTCGCGGCAGATGCCTCGAGCGGTTGCGGCTGGTGCTCCAGACGACCTGAGTCACTCATCCCAGGGGCCGGCCTCGCGCGCAGCGTGGCCGGCTGGGCAACCCCCCGTTTGTTCAGATACGGTTCACTGGACTGTGCAATCTCAGCAGCAGCAACGGGTGGGCGGGAGGGAAGCTGTGTCCAGTCAGGACGAGCGCCTGCCGTCATCCGGACCGAGTCGGCATCCGCCGATCCAGGACAAGGTGCAGGCATTCGGCGAGATGTACGACGACCATGCCGCGCACGTCTTCGACTATTGCCGCGGCATCGTAGGCAACCGGCACCTAGCCGCCCAGGCCACCCAGGCCACCTTCGTAGCCGCCCAGACGCTGTCCGACCATCTGCACGACCCCGACCGGCTCCGGCCCTGGCTCATGTCACTGGCCCGCCGCGAGTGCCATGACAGTCCCTCGCAGCGCGCGGTCGCCCGTGCATCGGCCGGGCATGCCCGTCGTGAGCTAGCAGAGGCGCTCGCATTCATCGACGCGGCCGACGATGACGTGGACGACGACGATAGTGACGACCTCACCGGGCCTGACCTCGACGAGGCGGGCACGGTACGCGCGGCGCTGCAGAAGCTTTCTACGGAACAGCGCGAGATCCTGAACCTTGTTTACCGGTACGGGATCGGCACCTACGAACTGCCCGCGATCCTCGGCATTGACGCGGCCGGCGTGGCCGAGCTACTGACCGACGCCGAGATAAGGTTCGCCGAGGGCATCCGCCTGCTTGACCAGACTAGCCAGCGGGCTGGCGCAGCTGGCGACCGGACCGCCGACACCGGCAGCCTGACCTACGAGGGCGGCGACCGGACCGACGATAACGGCTGGACAGACGTTGCCGAGGGCTGGACAGATGAGGGCGAAGGCTGGACCGACGGCACCGGCTGGATAGCGCAGGGTGAGGCGAGCAAGGCTCGCAGGTGGCTCACAGTGGTGCCGCTGGACACCCTGCCGGCTTCGATCTGGCGACGCACGTCCAGGGGCGTGATCGATCCCAAGTTCAAGTCGTACCGCGAGGCCCTCCTCACACATGCTGAGCACCTCGGCCCGGACGGGTTCCCGATCCCGACCGAAGACCCGGTATCGCCTCCGTTCCGCCGGCTGCTCGGCGTCTCCGCTCTGCTGGTCGGCCTGCTGCTCGCTCCAGTCGGGCTGGGCTGGGCAGGATATGCCGAGTTCAGCAGCGTAGCCGCTATCAGTGGGGCGCCGACGCCATCGACGTCGGCGACGTCGGCTCCCGGATCCCCGGCTCCGCCGAGCCCGGCCGGGAGCGGCTCGCAGTCGGGACGGCCGAAGCCCGCCAGCAAGCCATCGGCTAAGCACACATCGAAAGCGCCAGGCCACCCAGCAGGTGGCGCACCGCTGCCGAATCCGTCGAAATCGGGACGGCCACATAAGCCAAAGCCGTCGCCGAAGCCGACGTCCAGGTACTCCTCACCTACGTCGCCACCGCCGTCGCCGTCAAAGTCACCCACATCATCTCCGAGCCCGTCGCCCTCGCCGTCACCCACGCCAGCCGACCAGCATTCCTAGCCTCCGGGCACATCCCGGCCTTGCCGGGCGGCTCCATGGTCACGAGCCAAGCGCATCGGCGTCTTCCCAGCTACCGCCTGCCGCCTCCACCTCAGGGTAGGAAGCGGTGACCTCGCCGCGAAGGTCGGCGACGAACAGCAGGACGGCGTCGGGCCGGCGGATCCTGAGCTCATCCGGGCTGACCACCGGGATGTCCGTGCCTGGCATCCGCGTTCCCTGCTTGGCAGTGGATGCGTCGGCCACCGCGGGCAGCATGGTGCGATCAACGCCTGCCTGGCAGAGCAACGCGACCGCCCGCGACGCGGCACCGTAGCCGAGCACCGTCCGGCCGGCCGCTCGCTGCCCGGCGAGCCAGTCGCGCAGTCCGGCGACTCGCGCCTGCACGTCATCCTGGAGGCCACGCAGCGTGGCCGGGTTGCGGACACCGATGGCGGCATCGTCGTCGAGCACTGCACACACCGCAGCGTCAGGCCCGAGCCCCCTCTCGCCCGGCCCTGTTCCATCCGCCCCTGCTTCATCCACAACTGCCGCGCCGTCGGCGTCACGCTTCGCGGCCAGCAAGATCGTGCCGCCGTACAACTCGAACTGCCAGGCCGTCCGCGGGCTCAGGCCGACGGCCCCGAGCATCGCGGCCAGCGCGGTCGTGGAGTAGTACGCGTAGTGCCCGTGCCGCAGCGCGTTCCACTGGCCGTGCCGGATGATCGCGGCCAGCGAGTGGTACTGCAGCAGCAGCGTGCCGCCCGGTTGCAGGCGCGCGGCCCGCTCCGCGAGCGCCGCTGCCTGATCGGCGGCGTGCATCAAGCCGAAGCAGTCAACGATCACGTCGGCGGAGTCCCCGTCGGCCACCGGCTTCAGCCCCTGGGCGGCCAGCAGGTCGAGCCAGGAACCGCCATGCGGGCTGCCGTACTCAGCGACAGCGCCTCCGGCTTGCAGCAGCCCGGCCAGGCTAACCCGGCGCACCGCCTCGGCCGCCTGCGCGACGAGCGCGGCCGGCTCGGCGCCTCTCGGCTCCTCCGGCACAGTCGGATCCTCAAGGAGCTGGGCCAGTCCGCAACGCGAGCACAGCCACATCTGCAGCGGGTACACCGGATCGGGCCCTGGATCGTCGCTAAGCGGGAAGTAGTCGCAGGCCGGCTGCAGGCCTAGATCTAGCACCACGTCGCCGGTCCGGGCGCGACACGCCCGGCAGGCGGGCGCTGTACCGGTGGCTTCCGCCCCGGTCATCCCGGTCTCGCTGGCCGCTGGCTCTAGCATGGCCCCCCTCTCGGCGCAGCCCAGGCTAGACGAGGCGCCGGTTAGTCACGCGGTGATCGGCTCTTCCTGTATCTAAGTCACGAATTTTTCTCTCTAGTGAGAGATCCATCGGACTCGCGATACGCGGGCTGGAACCGTCGACCGGACTCGTCGTACGCGGGGCCGGATTGGGAGCGAACGTGACGTCGATACCCGAGTGCCGGCTGTGCGGCGCTGGCCTTACCCGGACCTTCGTCGACCTCGGCATGTCGCCGCTCTGCGAGAGTTATGTCCCGGCCGAGAGGCTCGACGCCCCGGAGACGCTTTTACCCGCTGCACGTCCGCATCTGCGAGTCATGCCTTCTCGTTCAGCTTCCTGCCTACGTGTCCGGCGAGCACATCTTCTCTGACTACGCCTATTTCTCGTCCTACTCCGACTCCTGGGTCGCGCACGCGCAGCGCTACGCGGAGGCCATGATCGACCGGCTCGATCTCGGCACCGACAGCCTCGTCACCGAGGTCGCCAGCAACGACGGCTACCTGCTGCAGCATTTCCTGGCGCGCGATGTCCCGGTCCTCGGCGTAGAGCCCGCCGCGAACGTCGCGGAGGCCGCCCGAGCCAGGGGGATCAGGACCGAGGTGCAGTTCCTCGGGCCGGAGAGCGGGCGTGACATCGCGAGCCGGTACGGCCAGGCGGATCTGGTCGCGGGCAACAACGTCTTCGCTCATGTGCCAGACATCCGCGGCTTTGCGGCCGGCCTGCGCGCGCTGGTCAAGGACACAGGACTGGTAACGCTGGAGTTCCCGCACCTGCTCCGGCTCATCGAGCGCCGGCAGTACGACACGATCTACCACGAGCACTACTCCTACCTGTCCCTGCTGACCTCCAGCCGCGCGCTGGCCAGCGCCGGGCTCCGGGTGGTCGACGTGGACGAGCTGGATACGCACGGCGGTTCGCTCCGCGTCCATGCGAGGCCAGAAGAGAGCGCCGGGGAGCCGGCCGGCAGCGTGAAAACCGTGCTGGCCGCCGAAGAGGCAGCCGGCCTGCACGCGCTTGACGGCCACGAGGGCTTCGCCCGCCAGGTGCTGCAGATCAAGTCCGACCTGCTGGAGTTCCTCCTTGATGCGGCGAACAGAGGCAGCACCGTCGCCGGGTACGGTGCGCCCGGCAAGGGCAATACTCTGCTCAACCACTGCGGCATCCGCAGCGACCTGCTTAGCTACACGGTCGACCGGAGCCCGGTCAAGCAGGGGATGTTCCTCCCCGGCACGCATATCCCGATCTATGCCCCGCAGCGGCTCGAGGAGACTAAGCCCGACTACATCCTCGTTCTGCCGTGGAATCTCCGCGAGGAGATCAGCCAGCAGCTTGAGTACGCCCGGTCGTGGGGCGCCCGGCTGGTCTTCCCGATCCCCGAGCTGGAAATCGTCTGAGTGGGTGGTTGCTCGTGAAGGTCGTACTGTTCTGCGGTGGCCTGGGCATGCGGATGCGCGATGGCGTCAACAGCGGGCCGAAGCCGATGGCAATGGTGGGCGAGCGCCCGCTGCTGTGGCATGTCATGCGTTACTACGCTCATTACGGCCACAAAGACTTCGTGCTGTGCCTCGGTTACGGCGCGTCGTATGTGAAGGACTTCTTCCTGGGCTATGACGAGACCAGGTCCAACGACTTCGTGCTCGCGAACGGCGCGCGGGACGTTGAACTGTTCAGCACCGACATCTCCGAGTGGCGGATCACGTTCGTCGACACCGGACTCAACTCCCCGATCGGGGAGCGGCTACGGCGGGTCCGCCGCTTCGTCGACGGAGAGTCGATGTTCATGGCGAACTACGCCGACGTCCTGACCAACGCGCCGTTGCCGGATATCGTCCGGCGGTTCGAAGCGAGCACGGCGGTAGCAAGCTTGCTCGCGGTGCCGCCGCAATCGTCGCACCACGTCGTCGAGATCGGCGATGACGGTCTGATCAACCAGGTCACTCCGATGCGCGACCTGCGCCAGTGGGAGAACGGCGGGTACTTCGTGCTGCGGCCGGAGATCTTCGACTACCTGGGCGAGGGCGAGGACCTCGTCGAGGACGCCATCATGCGGCGGCTCGTACCGCAGCGACGGGTCATTGCCTACCCCTACAAGGGGTACTGGTCGCCCGCTGACACGGTCAAGGAGCGTGCTCAGCTCGATGAGATGTATCACCGGGGCTTCTGCCCGTGGATGATCTGGGACGCCGACCGGTCCGGTACGGTCGAGCCGCTCGGCAGCGCGCTCGACGAGGCCGTGAGCGGCCCGACACCGGTGACGCTAGCGGCCGCGCCGGCTGTGGCGCAGGGGTGACGCACGGATGCTCGCACTGCGACTGAACAAACCGGCGGGTCGTCCGCTGTCAGTGCTGGCCATCGGCGCGCACCCGGACGACATCGAGATTGGCGCTGGCGGGACATTGCTCGCCCTGGCCGCGAGCGAGCCGGGCCTGATCGCGCACTATGTCGTCCTGACCGGGTCGCCCGAGCGCCAGCTGGAGGCACGAGCCGCGGCAGCGGCGTTCCTGCCGGGCGCCGACCTGACGATCGGCCTGCACACGCTGCGGGAAGGCCGGCTGCCCGCCGCCTGGGCGCAGGTCAAGGATGTGCTCGAGGACGTCGCGAGCAGATGCGCACCGGACCTGATCTTCGCGCCGTCTGCGGCCGACGCGCACCAGGACCACCGGACGATCGGTGAGATCGTGCCAACGGTGTTCCGCGACCAGCTCTACCTGGCCTACGAGATCCCCAAGTGGGATGGCGACTTCGGCCGCCCGTCGACGTACCTGCCGATGTCCGTCGAGAACGGCACGGCGCAAGGTCGAACTGCTGCACAAGTGTTATCCGTCCCAGCGCAGTCGCGACTGGTGGGACGACGAAGTGTTTCTCGGCCTGGCACGGCTCCGTGGCATGGAGTGCCGTGCGCCCTACGCCGAGGCATTCACGTGCGCGAAGTCGGTGATTTCCGGGCACCGTCATCGACTCACGTATACCCGAGGAAGTGAGGGAAAATCCGATGACCGTTCTGGTCGACCCCGACCTGCAGGACGATGCGCTCAGGCAGGCGGTCTACGACGGCAAGCTGATCGTGCTGACCCGCCTCCAGGCCGTCCGCGACCTGGTGGACTACACCCGCGATCAGCTCACCGAGTCTGTTCAGGCCGTACGATCCTGAGCACGTGCACGAGCACATCGAGCCAGCCGAGATGGCCAAGCTGCTCGGGGTGTGGAAGCCCCGGTGGATCCACTCTGAGCAGTCTAAGAAGCTGGTCTGCGACATCATCACCCAGGCTGGGCTGCCTGCCGAGTTCACCCACTACGACGTGCCGAAGCCGCGCACCTCGTTCCCGGCGGGTCACCTCAACACCGGCGTGGCGTGCGCGCATTCCCCTGGCACCGGGACTCCTGGTACAGCGCGCCCTTCCAGCAGCTCAACTTCTGGCTGCCCATCTATCCGGTCCGGGAGGACAACTCCGATGGCGTTCGACCCCAACGGCTTCGGCCGCGCGGTGCCGAACACCTCGGCCACGTTCGACTACTACCGCAACAACGCCCAGCGGCTCACCGCCGCGGCGCAGGTCACGAAGGACCAGCAGGCCCGGCCCGGCGCGATAGACCACGAGCCTGCGCAGGAGCTGATCGTATTGCCGTCGCCTGGCTCAGTCCTGCTGTTCGCCGGCGCCCAGCTGCACACCTCCATTCGCAACACCTCGGGGCTGGCCCGGTACAGCGTGGACTTCCGCACCGTCGACGCCAGGGACCTGGTGGCCGGCCGCTGCGCTCCGGTCGTCGATGCGGACTGCACCGGCACGGCCGTCAGGGACTTCATGAACATCGCTGACGGCAGCCGCTTCGACGAGCAGACCGTGACCGCCATCTTCGGCCCGCCGCCTGCAGACGCGATGCTGGTCTTCACCGCCGCCGAGGCTGAGCGCTCCGCGGAGGCAGTGTCTTCCTGAAGCGAGCGTGTCCTCCTGAAGCGCGTCTTGCTGATCCCGGACATCCCGGCTGGGTCAGGACGACCCAGCCGGGAACAGCAAGCCATCGAGCAGCGCGTACTGCTCGTCGAGTTGTGCCACGTTCGCGGCGTTGTGCTCAGTCAGCGTCTGCCGGATCTCAGCGGCTCGTTTCTCGAGGTCGGTGAACTTTGCGGCCAGCTGGTCGCACTCGACTGCCTTGGCCGGCTGGCAGAACTCGGCAACGCCCATGTCTGCCATCAGTGCGTCGTGCTTGGGTGAGTAGCTGATCGCGACGGTCGGCCTGGCCAGCATCAGCGCGGCGACCAGGTTGTGAAAGCGGGTCGCCACCACGTAGCTGACCTGCGCCACCTGCCGCATGATGTCCGCGAACGTCACAACCGGCTCCGCAACGACCTGACCGGGGCGCAAGTCCGGCCTGGACGCCCTCAGGTGCGCCAGGACCTCCTGCAGCGCGCTGTCATCTGACCCGTTCGTGTCGCCCACGAAGAGCCGCACGTTGCGTCCGCTGTCCACGAGCCAGCGGACGAAGTCCTTCATGCCCTCGATGTAGGCGGCGTAGATCTCGTCCGCCTCAGCGCGGTCGGCGTTGCTGCCGTAATACGCCATCACGCCCACGCCGACCGCCTGCGGATCCGGCGCGTCGTGACCCTGCACCGGCAGCGCGAAGGCCAGGTCAGGGTAAATTCGATCGCCGGAGACGTCGAGGCCGCGCTGGCGCATCGCCTCGCGCGAGTTCTCGTTGCGGTAGGAGCGGTAGAACGCAAGCCTGGCGGCCCAGTTGAACAGCATCCTGACGGTCCGCTGCTTGATGACACCGGCACCCACGCTGACCAAGGCGACCTTCGTGCCCAGCAGCTTGCCAGCGGCACCCAGCAGGAACATGGCATACGGGAACTCCAGCGCCGGCAGCGGCAGGCTCGCCTCAAGGACCCCCATGCCCGGAACGATCACCACGTCGTGGCGGCGGACCCAGGAAGCCACCCGGACTGCGTCGAGGCCCTTGCCCAGCACCTTGAGCGGGATCGCTGGCAGGCCGGTGACCTCGCCTGCGTACTGGTTGTACCAGAACAGCGGCACGGCCTCGATGCCGTACTCGCGGCTGATCCACTCCGGCCCGGTGCACATGGCGTCCACCACCGCGTCCGGATGCCGGGTACGCAGGTAGCTGAGCACCGACTCCATGGAAGCGTCGTTGCCGATGTTGCCCGAGCCGAGCTTTCCGAACAGGCCGACCTTCGGCGAACGGGCGACGCGCCGTTCCCGGCTCACGGGCGGCTCCCGGTCCGGCCCGCGACAACCGCATCGACGCTGAGCAGCGGAGCGGAGTCAGGCGATAGCGCCGGACCGCTCTCGGGGTACACCAGGCCGCTGCGCGACAACGTGCGGCTCACCACTGGCACAGCCCGGCCGACGGTGAAGCGGGTCAGCACCTGGTAGCACGCGGCGCGTTCGGACGCGGTCAGCGGCGCACGCCGGATCGCGGTCGCATAGGACAGGAAGTACTCGGCGTACAGCCGCGCGACCGGATGCCTGAGGCGGTCGGCCCGGCGCGGATCCAGGTTCGCGCACCTGCCCCGCACCGTCTTGCGCTTCCCGGCCTGCCCGGCGTGCTCCCGCCGGAAGTACAGCCAGTCCGGCACCATGTAGAACGGGCCATGCAAAGCCAGCTCTGCGGTGAAGGTCCGGTCAGCGAAGTGATAGCTGCCATGGAGCGGGGTACGGCGGAGCACGTCCATGCGGACGACGCCGCCCTCGTCGTCGCCCCAGCCGTCGAACAGCATGCTGCGCAACCGCTCCGATGCGCGCGGGGCGTCCGTGGCGACCGGGTAAGGCACCAGTTCGGTCAGCTTGCCGTCGCCGTCGATCACCGCTGACCACGAATGCGCGAGTACGACATGGGGGTGCTCGTCGAGCGCGGCGATGCAGCGCTCGAGCAGATCGCGGGCATAAAGATCGTCGTGCGACGCGGTCTTGAACAGCTCGCCCCTGGCCTGCTCGATAGTGAAGTTGTGGTTCGGCGCCGAGCCGATGTTGCGAGGCTGGCGGAAATACTTGATGCGGGAGTCTTGCTCCGCGTAGCGGCGGCAGAGGTCAGCGGTGCCATCGGTCGACGCGTTATCGGAGATGATCAGCTCGAAGTCGGTATAGGTCTGCCCGAGCAGCGCTTCCAGCGACTCGGCGAGGTAGTTCTCCCCGTTGTAGACCGCGAGCCCGATGCTCAGCCGGGGAACCGCCGTCATAGTCCTGCCTCCTGTGTCGATCGGGATCGCTGTCTGCAGTGGCGCCCGGGTCTGTCGCCCGGGGCGGTCATAGCGCGGGCGCCGCCGGGCTCGGCGCGACTCCTGGCGTGCCGTCCGGAAGGCCGGCCATCGGGCCGGACGGCCGATGCCTCCCTGAGCGCGCGGTGCAACTGCCACCACCACACGCCGGCACCGATCCAGACCGCAATGGCCACGCCGTAGACCGTGCCGACCGCGCCGTCGATATACGCACCGGCCACGCCGAGCGCGACGTAGACGATGGAGGTCGCGATCTGGGATGGCAGGCTGCGCCGCGACGCGGCAAGTGCGCGCAGTCCGGCACTGGCCCCGGCGATGACGCACGCTGCCGCGATGCCGATGGTGGCGGGCAGCACCAGCGGGTACGCGGGCTTCCAGATGCTCTTCAGCAGCAACTCCCCGAGTCCCCGCGGCAGGGCCACCAGCAGCACGGCGCCCCAGGCCATTGCCGCGAGCGCAAGCACGGCGCCGAGGACTACGCAGTACAGCTGCAGGTGCCGCTGTGACTTGCGCAGCATCCTGGCCGCCTCAGGCACGGTCACCAGCGAGATTCCCATCAGGACGACCAGGAACGGGCCCATGAGCGTGCTGGAGGCTTGCACATAGCCGACCGCGGCCAGGCCCAGGATGAAGCCGATGGCGTAGGTGCGCAGCTGGCCGGCGGCACTGTTCGCGCTGTTCTCGGCCAGGTACCTCGGCCCGAGGTCGCGATGGCGGGATACCCAGGACCTGATCGCCAGCGGCTTCGGTATCACGCCGGTCTGCAGCGGCCCGACCGCGGCCCCGAGGCACGCCGCGGCACCCCAGACGAGCACGAACGTGAATACGTTCGCGTGGCCGGTCTTCTGCAGGATGATCAGGCCGGGGACCATCGAGAATGCCCAGATCGAGTCGTTGATGAAGGCCAGGTGGCCGCGCCCGGCCGCGAAGGCCGCGTATCGCCAGCTGTCCTGGAGCATGAGACCGGGCAGCGTCACGGCAAGGGCGATGAAGGCAAGCCGGGCCGTGCCGCTCAGCAGGAACGCCGCTATCAGTGCGCCCGCGCCCGCCACCGTGCCGACGAACAGGGCTGTGCCGCTGGAACTGGCGACCGCGCGCCGCCACGTCCTGGTGTCTGTGCCGCTGTACCTGACCACGAGTGGGTCAGTGCCGAGACCGCGGGACGCGTTGAGCACGAACGCGTACGTCACGTACGCGAGACTGAAGGCACCGAACGCCACAGCGCCGAGCTCGCGGGCCACGTAGATGCTGACCGCCGAGTTCGTCAGGCTGGACACGGCCTGATCGGCCAGGCCCCAGCTGAAGCGTCGTGCCACCTGACGCCCGACCCTGGCGAGGCCGTGCCGCTCGAGCTTTCTGCACCGACGCCGCGGACGGGCCGGCAGAGGGTGCGAACGCGGCCGCGTTCCTGGCAGCGACGCGGCGTGAGAGGCCCGCAGCGGGCAGGCCGCCCAGCCCAGTCGCCTCGGACGTGCCCTCGTCGGTCAAGCCTTGCGGGTCGGCAGGCCACTCCTGTTCGTCCCCGGCGTCATCAGCGGGCCTGGCGGCGACCACGTCAGCCGCGCGTCCGCGCGGACCCGGCGCCGGGCGCACGAATCATCAGCCAGCCTCGTGCGCGAGCTGCGCGCCCGGCGCCGGGAACTGGGCCGGCGTCTGCCGGCGCAGCATCTCGTCGACGAGCCCGGCGGACAGCAGCTCCTGGATCCGGCGCAGCCGCACGAACCGGGAGGAGGTGAAGTCGTCGTAGCTGAAGCCGTTCGCCAGGTAGGCGCTAGCGAGTTCGTCGATCCCGGACCCGACGCTCCAGGCCAGCTTTAGGCCGGGGAAGGTGTCGTTGAGCTTGGCAAAGTCCACGCGGTAGTCGCGCAGGTCCGGGCCGGCCCCGTCGGCAAACGACAGCGTCGAACCGGGCACGGCCGCGCGCACCATCTCGGCTATATCCCTGACCTGGACATTGTCTTCCGGCCGCCCGACGTTGAACGCCTGGTCGTGAACGAGCTCGCGAGGGGCTTTCAGCATGGCGAGGAACGCGCGGCTGATGTCCTCGATGTGGACGAGCGGACGCCATGGCGACCCGTCGCTCTCCAGCCGGACTTCCCCGGTCGTCATGGCGACGGCAGTCAGGTTGTTGACCACGATGTCGAGCCGCAGTCGCGTCGAGGCGCCGTATGCGGTCGCATTACGCAGGTAGGTCGGGCTGAAATCGTCGTCGGCCAGCTGCGACAGCTCACGCTCGGCCAGCACCTTGGTCTCGCCGTAGGGAGTGACCGGGGTCAGCTCGGCATCCTCGGCGACGCCTGTCGAGCCAGCCGCGCCGTAGAGGCTGCAGGACGAAGCAAACAGGAAGCGCGGCACCCCGGCCTGCTTGGTCGCCCTCGCGAGCTGGAGCGTCCCGTCCAGGTTGACCGAGAAAGTAGCTGCCGGGTTCAGGTGACCGAGCGGATCGTTGGAGAGCGCGGCCAGGCAGATCACAGCGTCGTAGGAGGCCAGCTGGCCGGGCTGCGCATCCCGCATATCGACCGGCGGCCGGGCGCCGATGTCATCAATGCCGGATCCGAGGTCGCACCCCTCGTACAGGCCGACATCCAGCCCGTCGACCTGGTGGCCGGCCGCGCGCAAGAACGGAACCATGACGGCTCCGATGTAACCGCGATCACCTGCAACTAGAACCTTCATGGGCAGCAACCCCAGTGTCGTTTAGAGTTTCAGTGTCTTCTTCAGATTCAGCGTGTTCAAGATCCGCTGTCTTCTGCAAAGCCACACCGTCAGCACATAGCACGGCGCGATCCGCCCGGCAGTTCATAGGAGCCGCGGCGCTCTCCTCCTAATACATCGCGGCCCGGCCAACAAGCCTCCCAGCCCGGAAACCCGCGAACAGAATAGCTGCCGATTCGCCGAGAACCCGCCGTTAACACGGGCTCGTCGTATCAGGGATACCTGGCCGGCGCTCTTATGCGCGCAAGCGGGTGCCGGCATTGCAAGCGACCGTAACCGGCGGTCTGAGCGGGCACGGCGGAGCCACGGGAGAGGCAAGGCGCGATGACGGTGGTCGGCGGGCAGGAGGCCGGCGTCGCCGCCGCGCGTCCGGCTGGGCGGCCGCGGCCCGGAGTCCTACTTGACCGCGACGGCACGATCATCGTTGATCACGGCTATGTGGGCTCGATCGATCGGGTCGAGTTCATCGAGGGCTCAGCTGGCGCGATCGCCAGCTTCAACCGGGCAGGCGTCCCGGTCGCGGTGGTGACGAACCAGGCTGGCGTGGCCCGCGGCATGTACGGACTGCACGACGTTTCCATGGTTCACGAGTTCATCGCGGCCCGGCTGGCGGACCATGGGGCGCATGTCGACATGTTTGCCTTCTGCCCGTATCACCCGGACGGAGTAGTCGCGGCGTTCGCGCGCGCCAGCGAGGACCGCAAACCACGGCCGGGCATGGCACGGGCCGCAGCCGCCGCGCTAGACCTCGACCTGGCCGAGTCCTGGGTAGTCGGGGACCGGCCCGAGGACATCGGCCTGGCCGAGGCGGTAGGTGCGGCAGCGATCTACCTAGGGCCCGGCAGCAGCGACCGGCCGGGCGTCTGGTCGTTCCCGAGTCTGGCGGCTGCGGCCCCCTTCATCCTGGAGCGCATCGCGGCATGAGTACTGTCGAAGATCTGCACACCGTCGCCTCGCCATCAGACGGCACGCTCCGGCGGTTCCCGGCCGTCCCGTATCCGAGCGCAGGGGTCTACCTCGATGCCTATGCGGCTGAGCTGGCCCGTACAGCCGCGTCGATCGACCCGGTGGCTGTCGACCAAGCGGCGGCCATCCTGCTGGCTGCCTACAACCGCGGCGCCCGTGTGTTCTCCTGCGGTAATGGCGGCTCTGCCGCGATCGCGAACCATCTGCAATGCGACCACGTCAAAGGCATCGCCACCTCGACCGACTTGCGCCCGCGGGTAGTGAGTCTGGCCGCTAGCGTCGAACTCCTCACCGCGATCGCCAACGACATCAGCTATGACGACGTGTTTGCCTACCAGTTGCAGGCGCAAGCGTCAGCCGGGGACGTCCTGATCGCGATCTCGTCCTCCGGCCGGTCCCCCAACATCGTGCGCGCCCTGGCCTGGGCCCGCGACCACAGCCTGGCCACGATCGCGCTGACCGGCTTCGACGGCGGGGCCGCACGGGCGACAGCCGACGTGGCCGTGCACGTCGACGGCGCCAACTACGGCGTCATCGAGGACTTGCACCAGGCCGTCATGCACGCCCTGGCGCAATACCTGCGGCAGTCGCGGATGACCGCTGACATGATCACGGCGACCGTGTTCTAGCTGACGCCAGTGCTCCAGATGACGCCAGTGCTCCAGATGACGCCCGTGCTGCAGATGACGACCGTGTTCTAGATGACAACAGCCAGGAGCCAGGAAGTGACCGCCAGTCAGGAAACAAAGGGCAGTCAGGAAGCAGAGGCCCGCCAGGAAGCAGCCGGCGGCAGGCAGGACATCCGGACCGCCACCACAGGCAGGCGCCGGCGCCTGCGCGTGGCGATCAACCTGCTGCCCGAGCATCCCGACCACCCGTCGGGTGCGCACTGGTTCTGGACGAGGGTCATTCCGGAAGTTGCCAGCCGGATGGACTCGAGCGAGGAACTCGCGCTGCTCGTCAGCCCGCGGATGCGGCGCCTGCACCAGGGCTACGGCCCGAACGTCTCCTACATCACCTATCCCTGGTCAAACGAGCGTCGCGTGCTGCGCACGCTCACTGAGAACCTCTATACGCCGGTTCGGCTGCCGCTCGGCGGCATCGACGTGTTCAACACGCTCATGACGCCGCTGGTGCCGGTACCGCAGTCCCTGGTGATCCACATCAAGACCATGCACGCCTACACGGCACCCGAGTCGCTGAACCCGCTCGCCAGGGCTTACCGGCGGATGAACTATCCGCGCGCCGCCAAGGTCGCGGACGCCATCATCATCAACTCCGAAAGCCTGCGCTCGGAGGTTGAGCGTTACCTGGAGATTGACCCGGCCAAGCTCAGGCTGATCTACGAGGCCGTGGACCACGACCTGTTCAAGCCCGGCGACGCCGCGGCCGCAAGAGCGCAGGTCGCGAGCCACGGCGTCACCAGGCCGTTCGTGTTGTTCGTATCGTCGCTCTGGCGGTACAAGAACTGCGACGGGCTGCTGCGAGCCTTCGCGCTGGCCCGTCCCGAACTCGACGACCGTCAGCTCGCTGTCGTCGGCGCCGGACGCGACGAGGCCTACCTGGCCGAGCTGCGGGCGCTCGCGGCGGAGCTCGGCATCGCCGAGGACGTGGTCTTCGTCGGCGGCGTCCCGCTCGAGCAGACCGTCGACTTCTACCGGGCGGCCGACGTGTTCGTCTACCCGTCCCTGAACGAGACATTCGGCCTGCCCATCCTCGAGGCCATGGCGTGCGGCTGCCCGGTCGTCACCTCAGACACCAGCGCCATGCCAGAGACCGCCGGCGGAGCCGCAGTCCTGGCCGACCCGCTGGAGCCAGCCTCGATCGCGCGCGCTATCACCGATGCGGTCGGTCCCGGCCGGGACCGGCTGCGCGACGACGGCTTGTCGCGGGCAAGCCAGTTCACCTGGGGTGCGACCGCCGCGGCGACGCTGGACGTGTATCGCGAGGTCGCCGAGCGACGAAGGAGCCGACGCGGGTGAAGATCCTTGTTACCGGCGGAGCCGGGTTCATCGGCTCGCACACTTGTGACCGGCTGCTGGCGCTCGGCCACGACGTTGTCGTACTCGACGCACTCACCCAGCCGGTGCACCGGGGCGGGCGGCCGGCGTATCTGAGCCCGGGTGCCGAGTTCTACCAGGGCGACGTGTGCAACCGCGACCTGATGGTGAACCTGCTGCGCCGGGTCGACGCCGTGTATCACTTCGCCGCCTACCAGGACTACCTGCCCGAGTTCTCGCGCTTCTCGCAGGTGAATGTCGTCTCGACAGCACAGCTCTACGAGATCATCGTGGCCGAGAAGCTCGACCTGGCCCGCGTAGTAGTGGCCTCGTCCCAGTCCGCGATGGGCGAGGGCCTGTACTGGTGCCCGGCGGACGGCGAGCAGACGCCGGGCATCCGCCCGGAGAGCGCTCTAGCGGCCGGCCGGTGGGACATTCCGTGCCCCGTCTGCGGCGGACCGCTGGAGCTGCGGACCACGCCGGAGCGGATCTCCAATCCGCAGAACCCGTACGGCATGTCGAAGCTCGGCCAGGAGATGGTCGCCGTCAACCTGGGCCGCCGGTACGGCATCCCAACCGTGGCGCTGCGGTACAGCATCGTCCAGGGCCCCCGGCAGTCGGTCTACAACGCCTACTCCGGTGCCTGCCGGATCTTCTGCCTGAGCTACCTGCTCGGCGTACCGCCCACCCTGTACGAAGACGGCGGCGCGATCCGCGACTACGTCAACATCGACGACGTGGTAGACGCCAACGTGCTGGTGCTGACCGACGACCGGGCAGCCGGGCGGGTGTTCAACGTCGGGGGCGGCCAGGCCGTCACGACCAGGGAGTTCGCCGAGGTCGTCCGGCGCCAGTACGGCTCAGAACTGGACGCCGTGGTGACCGGCGAGTACCGCTTCGGCGACACCCGGCACATCATCTCGGACATCAGCGCACTCGCTGACCTCGGCTGGAAGCCGCAACTGAGCCCGGCCGACTCGGTCGCGGCGTACGCCTCGTGGCTGGCTGGCATGGAGGGCCTGGACGGGGTGCTGGCGGAGGCAAACGCCCGGATGCGAGCTCTCGGGGTCGTCCGCAGGGCGAGCGTCCAGCGTGAGGCCACCGTGCTTCGCGACGCCAGCGTGCTTCGTGACAACAGTGTCATCCGGGCGGCGGAGTGAAGGCCTTCCTGCTGGCGGCGGGCGTCGGCAGCAGGCTGCGGCCGATCACCGACACCGTCCCGAAGTGCATGGTGGACATCGACGGCCGGCCGTTGCTGGACATCTGGCTGGCCGCGTTCGACCGGGCGGGCGTGACCGAGGTGCTGGTCAACCTGCACCACCTGCCGGACGTTGTCGCGCAGCACCTGGCCGCGCGGACCGGACCGCCGGCGGTACGCACCTCCTTCGAGCCGGAACTGCTTGGAAGCGCGGGCACTTTGCTGGCGAATCGCAGCTGGGTCGAGACCGAGGAAATGTTCCTGGCCTGCAACGCCGACAACCTCACCGACTTCGATCTGCGATCGCTCATCGACGCGCATCGTCAGCGGCAGCCGGTCGCGACGCTGACAGCCTTCCACTCCGATCACCCGTCGGCCGGCGGTGTGGTTGAGGCCGACGATTCCGGCCTGCTGACCGGGTTCGCTGAGAAGCCGGCGGAACCACGGTCCGACCTGGTCAACGCCGGTATTTATGCCTTCCGCCCGAGCCTGCTCGAAGAGCTCGACGACACGCTGCCGAAGGACATCGGCTACGACCTGCTCCCGCGCCTGGTCGGCCGGGCCTTCGTCGTGCCGGTGCCGGGCTACTTTCGCGATATAGGCACTGTCGACGCCTACCGGCGCGCAATCCACGAGTGGTCAGCTAAGGCGGTGCGATGATCATCACGCAGACTCCGCTTCGCATCGGCCTCCTCGGCGGCGGGACCGACCTGCCCGACTACTACCGTGAGCACGGCGGCCGGGTACTGAACTGCGCCATCGACAAGTACATCTACGTCATCGTCAAGGAACGGTTCGACGACGAGATCTACGTCAACTATTCGCGGAAGGAGATCGTCAGCCGGGTCGAGGACCTGCAGCACGAGCTCGTCCGGGAAGCCATGCTGATGACCGGAGTGACCAGCGGGGTGGAAATCACGACGCTGGCCGACATCCCGTCCGCCGGCTCCGGCCTCGGCTCCTCCTCGGCGGTGACCGTCGGCCTGCTACACGCGCTGTCTGCCTATGCCGGGCGCCAGGTAACCGCGGCGGACCTGGCCGACCTGGCCTGCCAGATCGAGATCGAACGCTGCGGGAAGCCGATCGGCAAGCAGGACCAGTACATCGCGGCTTTCGGCGGGATCAGGGACATCGGGTTCGGCCCCGGCGAGGACGTGGTCGCCCGCGAGGTCACCCTTTCGGTTGCGCAGCGGCGCGCGCTGCAGCAGCAGACGATGCTCTTCTACACCGGGGTGACCAGGAGTGCGAACACGATCCTGGCCGAGCAGACCGCCAACATGGAGTCAACTCGACCGCAGCTCGACCTGCTCCGCGACCTGGCCAGCTTCGCCGTCGAGCGGTTGCAGTCCGGTGACGTGGACGCCATCGGCCCGGCCGTGCGGGAGAGCTGGGAGGCGAAGCGGAAGCTGGCATCCGGCGTTTCCAACGCTCAGATCGACGACATGGTCAGCCGCGCGCTGGACGCGGGGGCGACTGGCGCCAAGCTCACCGGCGCCGGCGGTGGCGGGTTCCTGCTGGTCCTCTGCCCGATGGAACGCCAGCCGGCGGTCCGCGCCAGCCTGGCGGACATGCGCGAGCTGCCGGTCAAGCTGGACCGCCTGGGCTCGCGCGTGATATTGAACGTCTTGCGTGACATCTGGGCCTGACCCGCTCACTACACCGGGCTCGTATTTCACCAAGCCGGCCGCAGTATCAGGGTGGTCACCTTGGCGCTCGTATAGGCGGTTGTATCCGCCCGCGCCGCCAGGCAAGGAAATCAGCAAAGCGAATAAGGTGACGCGATGGACTTCAAGCGGTTCCTGCAGGCCGTGCTCCAGCACAAAGTGCTGGTCATCCTCACCTGCCTGATCGGCCTCGGACTGGGCGTGGGCTACACGTTCCTGCGCCCGCCGCAGCTGACCTCCAACGCGCTGATTCAACTGTCGTCACCGAAGTTCCTCTCGACGCAGGTCTACATCGCGACCATCCCTCAGGTACTGGTTCCCGCGGCGGCACGCCTGGACGACTCGGTGCCATGGACGACGCTGGCGAAGCAGGTCAAGGTCAGCACAGAGGCTTCGAACCTGCTGCAAATCACGGGCAAGGGCTCAACCGCCACGCAGGCCGAGGACATCGCGAACGCCGTGGCCGCGAGCTACCTGGCCTACATCAGCTCGCCCCAGTACCACGGCCCGAAAGTCACCGGGAGCATCCTCAATCCTGCGACCTTCGCTACCGGCAAGGTCACCACCACTCGCGTGCTGGACGGGGTATTCGGCCTGCTCATCGGCGTGATCGCCGGAGGCATCATCGCGGTGGCGCTCAGTAGCGGCGACCGGCGCCTGCGCGAGCGCGACGAGATCGCCGACGCCATCGGAGTCCCGGTCCTGGCGTCTATCCCTGTCCAGCACCCGTCCGACACTGCAGGCTGGCTCAAGCTCCTCGATGGCTACGAGCCTGAGGTGGTTCATGCCTGGAGCATGCGCAAGGCCCTCAGGCACCTCGGCCTCACCGACTTTCGCGGCAGCAGCAGCGCAGGTGCGTCCCTGGCAGTGATCTCGCTGGCCTCCGACCGCGGCGCTCTCGCCCTCGGCCCCCAGCTGGCCGCTTTCGCCGCCTCGCTGGGCATTCCTACCGCCCTGGTCATCGGCCCGCAGCAGGACCCGCACGTGACTGCGACGCTGGTGGCCGCCTGCCGGGTGACGGCCACCACTCCGTCCGGGCGCAGGTTCAACATGCGAGTGAGCGCTGGCGACGACGAAACACCCGATCGCGGTCAGGCAACCGCGCTGACGATCGTCGTGTCCGTGGTCGACGGCAAGGCTCCCCGGCTGGCCGGCACGATGCGCACCACCGCCGCGGTGCTCGGGGTAACGGCGGGGAAGGCGACAGCAGAGCAACTCGCCAGGGTTGCCGTCGCCGCCGCAACCGACGGGCGCGAGATCGCCGGGATTCTGGTGGCCGACCCCGATCCGACGGACCTGACCACTGGCCGGATGCCGCAGCCAGGCCGGCAAAACCGGCGCCGGCCACCGACCCGCCTCACCGGCATGACAACGGAGACCATGCAGTGACGACGCCTCAGGCCGGCGCGCCTGACGCTGCCGGACGCGCGTGGGTCCGCAAGGACCTGACACCGGCCAGCGAGCGCCGGTCCGGCGACTTCGCCCTGGGCCTGGCCAGCCTGCCCTTCGTCGGCCGCACCCTGCGCCGCCGGGCACGGACCTGGTGCCTGTTCGGATTCATCGGATTGCTGATCGGTGCCGGACTCTACGTCAAGGCGCCGCCGCCCTACCAGGCACAGACGAGGGTACTGCTCGCCCAGCCGGCTGACGTGAATCCGCTGGATGCCATCGAGACCGACGTGACTCTTGCCCAGACGCGCGGCGTGGCCGGCGCCGCGCTGCACAAGCTCGGCCTGACCGAGAGCGTGACCAAGTTCCTCACCTCTTACACCGCGGCCGCCCTCACTGACGAGTACGTGCAGTTCACGGTCGGGGGGCCGTCCCCCAGCCAGGCGGTGGCCAGGGCGAAGGCGCTCGCCGCCGCGTTCTTGCAGTTCCGTGCCCTCGAGCTGGAGACCACTCAGGGGCTTGTGGCCAAGACGCTGAAGCGGCAGATCAGCGCGCAAAAGGAGCAGTACGACACGCTCAAGAGTCAGCTCGCCATCACTAAGGCGGAGGCACCGTCGCCGGCCCAGACCGCCAAACTCAACAATCAGAAAGCCGCGTGTGGTGCTGCATACAACAAGCTGAACGCGCTGCAAGGCGAGCTTAAGACCAACCCCGTAGCCACGCAGTCGCTAGTGTCCGGCAGCTCCGTGCTCGACGCGGCAGCGTCGGTTCCGCGCTCGCGGTTCCGGGTGCCTGCCCTATACTCGATGGCCGGGCTCATCGCCGGCATCGCGGTAGGGATGGGTTACGTCGTCGCCGCCGGGCTGATGACCGACCGGCTGCGCCGGCGGGACGACGTGGCGCGGGCGCTCGGCACCCCCGTCAGGCTGACCGTCGGCCGCCTGCGGCTCAGCAGGCGGCCGGGCAAGGGCGGAATCCAGTCGGTACGCCGGCCCGAAGTCCAGAAGATGGCGGCGCTGCTGCGTAGCAGCCTGCCACCGCGCCGTTCCGGCACCGCCGCCACGCTTGCCGTGGTCGCCGTCGATGACGCGCGCTGCGCCGCTCTGCCTGTGCTCTCGCTGGCGGTCGCGGCTGCGAGGGCTGGCAGTCAGGTCATCGTCGCCGACCTGACGACGGGCGCAGTCGCGGCGCAGTTGCTCGGGATCACTGACCCCGGAGTCCGGATCGTCGCGACCGGCGGCCAGCAAATCGCCCTCGTCGTCCCCGAGCGCGGCGACCTCACGCCAGCTGGCCCGGTGCACCGCACGACGGAACCGGTCCTGGTGAGCCGCGGCAGCCACTGGCAGCAGCGCCAGCACGGCCAGGGTTTCCCCGACCGCGCCTTCCGCCGCCGGGGCTTCGTCAGCCCTGGGATGGCCGGGCCGCTGGCAGCTGCTTACGAGTCCGCTGACCTGATGCTGACCGTGGCGACGCTTGACCCCGGGCTTGGTGCCGAGCACCTGTCGACCTGGACGGCCAAGGCCATGGTCGTCGTGACGGCCGGACAGGCGTCGGCTACCAAAATCCATGCCGCCGGCGAGATGCTGCGCCTGGCCGGCCTGGCTCTGTCCGGGGCGATGCTGGTGGGCGCCGACAAGAGCGACCTGTCCGTCGGAACCGTTCCGGCTCGTGCGGTCCGCCATCAGCCCGCTCGCGCCGGGCGCATCGGAGCTACCGGCAGATGAGCCTCCCGGTCACGTTCCGCACGGCTCGCGCCGCCCCATGGCTGCGGACGGCGGTCGATGCCGAGCGCTCGGCAGAGCGCAGGGTCGGTCTGGCCTGGGCCATGCTGCTGCTCAACACGCTGACCTACTACCCTAAGACCTGGGATGGCGCCCCGCTCGTGGTGCACTTGCCGTCGGCGGTGGGCAAGGGCATCACGCAAGGTGCGCTGCTGGTCGCCCTGGCGCTTGCGCTGTCGGTTAACCGCCGGCCGGTCATCCGGCCGAACGTGTTCCTCTGCCTCCTCACCCTCCTCGTCGTCGAGACCCTGATGTCGGCCGGGCAGTCCGACCACTTCGGCACGTTCTACCGGGTCGTGCGGATGGCCCTGTTCGTCGTCACCATCTGGCTGCTCTCGCCCTGGTGGGGCCGGCGTGACATGCTGCTCGTCCGCGCGCACTTGCGAGCAGCGTTCGTGGTGCTCGGCACCGTGCTGCTCGGATTGATGCTGAAGCCGCACAGCGCTCGTGCGGGCGGCCGGCTGGGCGGAGCCCTCTGGCCCACGCCGCCGACGCAGGTGGCGGAGTTCTCGGCGGTCACGATCGGCATCGTGCTCGTGCTGTGGCTCGGCGGACGTTACTCCGGCCGCGTCGCACTAGTCGTCGTCGCGGTCGCCGGCTTCATCCTGCTGGAGACGCATACCAGGACCGCCCTGGTCGCTATGGTCGGGGCACTTCTCGTGGCCGCCATGAGCCTGTTCGCGGTGCGGGCGCGAGTGCGTAAGTTGTTGACTGCTGGCACCGTGGTGGCCTCGGTCGGCGCGATGACGGCGTCTGGCCTGATTACTACCTGGCTGGCGCGCGGCGAGAATTCCAAGGAACTGTCCAACCTCACCGGGCGCACCACGGTCTGGAGCGGTCTGCTCAGCGCTCCCCGCAACACGTTCCAGGTCATCTTCGGCGGCGGTCTGTCGAACCAGTCCTTCAACGGCCTGCCTATCGACAGCAACTGGCTGGCTTGCTACAACGACGAGGGCCTCCTCGGCGTTGCCATCTGTGCAGCGGTGATCCTCTACCTGGTAGTCGCGGCATTCTTCCAGCCGCGCGGCGTGCAGCGCGCACTTGCGCTGTTCCTGGCGACTTACTGCCTTGCCGCGTCCTTCACCGAGGTCGGCTTCAGCGAGGTATCGACGTACATGCTGTACGTGACTCTCGCCGCGTCATTGCTCGTGCGCTCACCAGACCAAGATTTGCAGCCGGAAAACTGACTATTACCTGTACGTGAGCCGTAAGACTATTGATGTTTTTAGTCGGGCCGCTAACGACCGCCGGAGAGAATAGCCGTGGACGAATCAACAGACACCGTAAAGCCAGACCAGGGAGACGGCGCGGACAGCGCCGTCAAGTACTACAAGAGAGATTTCTGGAGCGAGGAGAATCTCCGGTTCACCAAGCCCCATTTCCGCTTGGAGAAGGCGGCGCGTATCGTCAACAAGATTGCCGGGGACGCCGACCTCGACCTGCTTGATGTCGGCTGCGGTCCGGCCACTCTGTCCAAGTTCCTCAAGCCGAACATCCGGTACCACGGGATCGACATGGCCATTCACGATCCGGCGCCGAACCTGCTCGAGGCAGACCTGGTGAAGTCGCCGATCGGATTCGGTGACAAGCAGTTCGACATCGTCATCGCGCAAGGCTTCTTCGAGTACATGGGCACGTACCAGGAGAAGAAGTTTGCCGAGCTTCAAGACGTTCTATCCGATGACGGAACCTTTATTCTTAGCTATGTGAATTTCGGGCATCGCCAGCGCCAGATCTACTGGCCGTACAGCAACGTCCAGCCACTGGCCGAGTTCCGAGCCAGCCTGAGCCGTTACTTCACGGTGCAGCGGTCGTTCCCGACGTCCTATAACTGGAATCACAGCGAGCCCAACCGGCAGTTCATGCGGATTGCCCAGTTGCCGATAATGTTCGGCATCCCGCTAATTAGCCAGATCCTTGGCGTCGAGTACTTCTTCATCTGCTCGAAAAGCCGGCTCGGTAGGCCCGGCGACCTCAACCGGACCTACAGCTCCGGCAACTTTACGTGCAATCCGGCGCATAACCGGCCGCGTCTTACTAAGCTGAGTAAGGCGCTACCCGTATGGGGAGATCGGCCGCCTATTTGTGAATGCGCAGGGGAAGCCACATGTCTACGAACACCACGATTACCGCTGGCTACGTCGCACCTGCCGTCGTCACCCTCACCGACGCCGCCGCCATCGCCGTCAATGCCGCTCTCGGAAACGACTTCCGGGTGACTATCGGGGCCAGCCGCGCGATCGGCGATCCGTCGAACGGGGCGGACGGCCAGCGGATCACTTTCCAGATCACCCAGGGCGGAGGCGGCGGCTTTGCTGTGGCCTGGGGCGGTGCCTATGACTTCGGCGCGGCCGGCGCCCCGACGCTGTCCGCCGCGGCGGGCAAGACCGACGTGCTCGGCTTCATCTACAACGCCGCGCTGACCTCGTGGCTGTGCGTCGGATCAGCGCTGGGGTTCTGATGACGACCTACCGGCTGTTCCCGTCCACCGACGGGCCCTCCACGCCTGCGTCCTATGGCAGCAACCCGATAGTGGTTGGCGTCCAGTTCCAGGTGAACACGGGCGGCTGCTGGCTGGACGGCTACTGGTGGTGGGTGTGCCCGAGCGAGCAGCCGACGCAGGCCCAGTTGTTCGCGCTGTGGCAGGCCTACACCGACGTCGGCGAGGGCAACCTGATCGCCTCGGCTACGGTCGAGTCCGGGACGCTGAAAGCGGGCGAGTGGAACTTCGTGGAGCTCTCCGCGCCCGTTCCGCTGTCCATCGGCGCGACCTACATCGCCGCCACCGGTCTGACCGGGGACTTCCCAACCACCAACAATCAGTTCGGCGGGAGTGGCCCGTACAGCGCCGGGATCACTGCGGGGCCGCTGTTCGCCTACTCTGACATTACCCAGAAGGGCGGCTCCGCTCCGGCTCCGACGGAGCTGCAGCAAGCGGTCTACTCAACGGCCGGCTCCGACCCGACGAAATACATGCCGGGCGAGGGCAGCGATTCTCAGAACCTGTGGGTCGACGTCCAGATCAACACCAACGCGCCCGCTGGCGCCTCGTACCGGCTGTGGCCCAACTACCCGATCATCGCCGGCTCGATATCTCAGGACCCGGAGCCGCAGTCGTTCGGCACCGAGTTCAAGCTGTCTGCCGCCTGCACGCTCAACAAGCTCTGGTTCTACAGCCCGCCGGGCGTCAGCCAGCTTCCGACCGCGTGCCGGATTTATGACATCAGCACGCAGGCCATCGTCGGCGGCACCGACAACGAGTCACCGACCTGGTCAGGCGCCGCCGGGTCGGGCTGGGTCGGATGCGACTACACCGGTGTCACGCTCCCTGCGGGCGATTACAAGGCCACCATCTACTACAGCGGCAGCGAGCTGTTCTACCAGGAGAACGTGCACTACTTCTCGACGCCACAGTCGTCGGTGGAGGCCATTGCCCAGTCGCTAACGCCGGTGGCGTGGTGGGAGCTGGCGGACGCGGCGGGCTCGAAGACTGCCGCGGACTCCTCCGGCAACGGCCATGCCGGGACGGTGAACGGCGGTATCACCTTTGGCAGGGCCGGGCCGCTCGAGGGCGGCACGACGGCAGCCTTCAACGGGACGACCGCCTATCTGTCCACCGGGCTGAACTTCTCATCCGACTGGACCGCGCTGTCGTTCGCAGCGTTCGCCCTCATTCCCAGCGGCACCACCCAGGTCTGCGGTCTGGTCGGCAGCAACAATGCGGCCGCCGGCGGCGGTGCCTACCTGCAGCTTCTCGACAGTGGTGGCAGCCTCGCGCTCCAGTTCAATGTCGGCACCGCGTCGGCTACCTTCGTCAGCAACGCCACCTGGGCCGACGGCAACTGGCATCATGTGGCCGTCTCCTTCGATGGCAGCACCGCCATCGGCTACCTCGACGGCGTGCAGATCGGCACTTCGGGCACGGCACTCACGGCTAGTGTCACCCCGGGCTCCGCCGATGTGACCGTCGGCGCTGCCGGCGGCGACTTCCTTGCTGGCGGCCTCGCCCAGGTGCTTGTCACGAACTGGGCGCTCGCGACCGCGTCGACCGGTCTGGACGACGGGGTGGAGCCAGCCGACGCGGTCGATGCGCTGTACTGGCCCTCCCAGTTCACCACCGGGCCAGGCTGGAACGGGGTCAGCAGCGGGCCGCTGTCCGCGCCGAACGTCCTTCAATCCGGGGCCGCCATCGGCAACTGGACCAACCTTCCGATGACCGGGAACTCCAGCTACTCCAACCCCAACGCCGAGTTCATCTACCCGAACCTCTATGACGTCAAGGACGGCGGCGAGAACCGGTGGGTGGACGTAGAGGTCACTCCCGTGCCGGTCATCGTGCCCGCCCACTCGGGCGCGCTGCTCGCGATGTTTCCGTAAGCCGCGGTTCTCTGCACCCGCGGTCTCCTCGCCAAACTCAGCCGAGTTCTTTCCAGCTCTTGCTACCTGTCTTTGCGCAGAACCACAGCCGGCCGGTCTTGTCGACATACAAGTCGCCTGCCTGGCCGGTCTTGGGATGTGTTGCGCCTTTGCCGGGTGTCAGATGGACTTGCGCGGCCGCTCCAGAGAAAATTCCGCCGCGTCCGCTGGTGCTGCTGCCTTGCACGCCAGCGCCGGAGCTTGAGTTTGCGCCGGCAATGACCGCCGCGGTGCTCGACAATGTGGCACTGACGACGCTTCCGGCACCGGCTGCTGAAGCCAGTTCCTCCGCCACCGGATCTTCAGCCGTAACATCGGCCGCCGTGACAGCGTCGCTGCTCGCAGGGGTCAGCTGGGAATGCAGGTCGACCAGCGCCGCAGCACCGACGACGCCCACCGCGGCCGCGCCGATTGCCTTGCCGACTACCCTGCGGCTGATCACGCCGCCAAGCGGCCGCTTGCTCTCCGTGCGGCTGTGCCGCCCGGGCTCATGGTGGGCCGGAACCGCCTGGGCGGCAGCCGATACCGGAGCCACGGGCACTGGAGCCGCGGTCGGCGTCTGGCTAGCTAGCAGCGCGGAGACCTGGTGCCGGAGTTCGGTGTTCTCTTTGTTGAGCCGGGCACACGTCTGCGCCAGCTCGTTCACCTTTGCCGCCAGCGCGTCAAATGCCGGCGCGTCATGTGTGTCTATCTCAGGTCTCCGTTCAGTTGCGCCTGATCACGTCAGCGCATCAGGTCATCAGGCCGACTGGCATCCGGCCCGCCGTCAGCGGGAGCCGTCGCCACGTCCTCTCCGGCTGCGCCAAGCTCGGCGTCAGCTGGCCAGGGCACTGTGCCGATGCTCTCATCGCTCTGGTCGGCGCCGATCAGAATCGCGCAGCTGATCGGAGTCCCCGCAAGCCGCGTCATCTCACTCACGGAGTGAATCTTGGTCGCTGTGGACTGTCCGGCTGTCACGATGACCACGGCTTCTGTCGCCCAGGTCGGCAGATGCTCCGCGCCGAGCGCCACGTCGGGTGTCACCACGGTGACCATCAGGTCCGCAGACTCGAAGGCGGCGGCAAGCTGATAGCCCGCCGTGCTCTGAACCGCCGATAGCTGACCGGCAGTGCCACGGCCCGTGTGCTGGCTGCTGCTGGCGTTGCCGCGATCTGTGAAGGCGCCAGAACTGGTCGGCTGACCGGCGGCCGGCTCCGCTGGCAGCGGGAGCGGGCCGAGCGGGGCGAGGGCGGTGCGGTCCGGCACCGCAAGGGCGAACTGCTCCCCGTCCACCGTCACTATCCGGACGCCAGGTTCGGCGAATCCGAGCAGCCTGCCGACCTTGGCGCCGGCTGTCAGGTCGGCGAGGACCACATGGCCGCCCGCCCGTGCGGACGAGATCGCCAGCGCTAGCACAGGCACCACAGCCGCGAACGGGTCGTCCATGGCGATGACCGCGAGGGCACTCGCACCGACGGTCGGCACAGAACCGCCTGGCGGCCCAGAACCGCCCGGCCGACTAGCTTCTGCTTCTCCCGCGCCGGCTCCATCGGGCCCGCCAGCCCGCATTGACACTGCGGCAGGCTCTGGCGCAACGGCCTGAAGCTGTGCCGCGATCCGCTGCACTTCGATGGTCCCGGCTGCCTGCAGAACCTTCGCCAGGCTAAGCCCGCGCCGGAGCCGGAGCGGTGCGACGCTGAGCCGGACCGGCGCGCCCGCCGCAAGCGCCACGTCGTCGCGGCGGCGGAGCCGATCGGTCATCAGGGCCCCGGCCGCAACGTAGACCATGCCCAGCAGCAGACCGGCCGCCAGGCCGCCTACGGCATAGACCTCAGGCTTGCGGAATTTCGACGGCGGTAGCGCCGCGGCCGCGAACAGCTTCCTGCTGCCGGCATCCTCCTGCGTGTTGGTCTCTTCCGAGGAGACTTCGTAGCTCGCTGTCGCCTGCTCCATGTTGGTGAGCAAGTCGTTCGCAGTGCGCCACTCGCTGTGCAGGCTGACCAGCTTGTCAGTCCGCGACATCGATGTGTGCTGTTGCGTGACGACATCGATCTGGTTCGTGATCGTGGCTACCTTCTGCTGGGCGGTATTGAGCTCGGAGTTCAGCGCCTCGATCGTGGCCTGCCGCTGCGTCTGCAGGATGCTGGCCCGGTACTGCAGGAATGCCGACGCGATGACATTTGCCCGCTGCACCGCCTGGCTGCTAGAGGGAGCTGTCGTGACAATCAGCAGGACACGGTCGGTCACCGAGACGGCCACGTACGAGCTCATGAACTTGGTCACGTTCTCGGTCAGCCCGAGGCGGTGCAGCACCAGTTCCGCCAGCGACCGAGTCTGCAGGAGCTCAACGTCGGTCAGCACCGCGTCCTGGGCGTTCACGTTCGGATTCGGGGTGATATACACCTGCGTCTCGGCGTGCTCGACGGGCGGGCGCACCTTGTACACACCGTAGCCGAGGGCCAGCCCGGCCAGCGCGGTCGCAACCCACAATCGCCAGCGGCGCCGGATAGCGGCGCGCAAATACGGGACCGCCGCCAGCCCGGCCGCGAGGCCCGAGGCGAACTGCCCGCTGCGGTCGGCCACGGCACTGAGGTCGTCATCGACCCAGTCACCCTCTGCCAGCGGCACCTCGAGCGGCCCACTCGGGATCGCGTCCGGCTCGTCCGGGCCGACCCGCGGGATAGTCAGAGTGCGATCTTCTTCCGGCGGGTCTTCCGGGCCGACCACCCCCGCGGCGTCAGCCGGGCCGTGACTCATCCGGGCTCCTTCGGAGTTCCCGACATCCCCGGCGGGATTATGTCGAAGTCGGACAATCATACGGCTGCCCGCCCGTCCGGCGGAATCGCCACTTCGCCGGCATCAAGAAACTCCAGTCGCGTAGCGAGCGGCGGACCGGGCTCTGAGCGGCCACGGCCCACCAATGTAATAGACGGAGTGCGCTGGCCGAGGCCAGATGAGTACCAGCCGAGTATCGGGTCGGTATCACCGCGATGAAGGCTCCAGCGTAGTGGTTCTGCTAGCTGAATCCGCGCCGCGCCCGGCACGGCTGCGCTCGGCCAGCGGAGCAGCGCTGAGTACGCGCCGTCGAACTCCGCCTCCACCTCGGGGCCGAGGTGGAAGGCCAGCCGGACGTCGTAGCTGCCGCCTTCGATGACGTCGACGACGTCGATGGTCCGCGAGGCACGGTCCAGCCGGACGCAGCGCCGGTGCCGGGCGGGCGGCGCTAGCGACACATAGCCGTCGTGCTCGGCAGTCCACTCAGCCGCGTCGCCGATATCCGTGACGTCGATTTCGGTCGCGTTGGCGTGGCGGAGCCAGAGGAACGGGCCGCCTTCGGAAGACTGGCTGCGACCGCCGATCTCGACGGTGTTGTGCGCGATCGTGGACCGGAAGTAGGACCGCCACTCCGGCTCGCCGTGGTAGCAGTAAGTACCCGGGTCGGCGAGCACGTTGACGCCGCCGTACCGCACCTCGACCGAGAGCGCGTCAGCGTGCGCATGCGCCGCGATGCTCAGGAACCCGTGCGGCCCGCCGTCACAGCGGCACCAGATCTCAGGGTCCCGGCTACCGTTGGTCCGCAGCAGGGTGATGCCGGCGTCGGCGAAGTGCCAGGGCCGCCGGGCGGGCCGATCCATGCCAGCCCGCGCCGTCATCTCCTCCGGCAACGGGCCGCGCAGGGCACCGATCAGAGTGCTAGCCGCGTCCGGCACCACATCAGGCCACCAGTCGAGGCGGCCGAACAGCGCCGCCCCCACTGCCAGCAAGGATGGCCAGCGGTTGCCGACCGGCGCGTCGAGCAGCAGCGCCCGGCCCTCGTCACCGTCGCCCTGCCGCGGCGCCCCCAGCCGCGCGTCCAGCAAGGCTGCGCCGCTATCAACCATCGCGGATAGGCGCTGCCACACCACCGGTTCCAGCGGGTAGCCTGCCGCGCTCGCCTCGACGGCCGCCAGCAGGCCGAGTTCGGCGACGAAGCACTGATAGTCAGAAGCGAGCTCGCGACCGACACCCGAGGGGAACGAGTTGCGGATCAGCTCCCGCTCCAGCAGCCTGGCCGCCCGACGCCGCCACCGCTCGCTCTCGCCGAACCAGTCGAACGCGCACCCGGCTACCAGCTGCCCGGCAGCCTCGGCGATGACATGGTTGTTAGCCGATGAGCCACGGCTGCGGAACGCGTCGAGGAACTGCTGGTGCCAGCGGATCTGCGCGATCGCGAGCTCGTTGCGCTCGAACAGGTCCGGTGCACCCGGCCAGGCATCCAATAGCCGCCGGATCCAGGCCAGGCTGATGAGCCGGACGCCAGCCTCGATGCCGCTTGTCCAGTGCACGCCGGTGAGGAAGGGGTTCTCCCGCCACCAGGACCGAAGCTGCTCGTCCACCCGGCGCGCATACGCGTCATCCTTGCTGAGGAACCAGGCGGTAGCGAGCAGCGTGAGGTGCTGTAGCCGGGACACTTCCCAGACCTGCTTGACGTTCCCGGTCTGGACCTCGGACCTGTGGTTGATGCGGAACGCATACCGGTCGGCCTCCGCCCGCCGGCCCGTTACCGGGTCGGCGAACCAGTCCGGATGAGCGAGGTCGCCCCGCGTGACACCAAGCACCTCCCACTCGCCGCGCAGCAACTCTTCTGCCGCGGCCAGGATTGCCTTCTTGGCTGCCTCCGGCACCCGGCCGGCGACGTCGGCCGGCAGAACAGCGGTGAACCGGCAATCGCCGGCGAGCGGCCGGTCAAGCGCGCCTGCCTGCTCCCTGCTGACCTGGCGGCGGCTCCAGGCCGCCTTGACGACCTGATCCCGCACGCGCCAGCAGGCTTCGGCGGGCGACATGCGGCCCAGCCGGCGGAAGTACCAGCCGACCCTGGACGTCAGGGACATGCTCACAACCGCTCCGGCTTGCCGCTGCTCAGGCTCGTGCCCACCGCGATTGTGGCGCGCGTGGTCGCCACCAGCGAGTCGAGCGAGATGGGCATCGGCCCGCCTGTCCTGACCGCATCGACAAACGCGGCAACCTGGTCTTTCTGTCCCTTGTCCTGACCGCCGCGCGGGCGCAGAGTGCTGCGCTTCCGCCCGGTCCAGACAGCCCCCTGCCTGAAGTTGTCCAGCCGGGCATTCCTGCCGCCGGCCGCAGCGTCCAGGGTCTCCTTGGGGAAGCGCGCGTTGCCGCCGGTGACATAGCTGATCGCGCCGGCCGAGCCGTTCTCGAACCGGATCGTGGCCAGCACGTCGTCAGCCTCCGGGCCGGCCGCCGCGTACACCTCGACCGGCAGGCTGCCCGCCCACCAGCTCAGCGTGTCGACGAAGTGCCCGCCCTCGCCGACGAAGCGGCTGCCCTCAAGATCGGCATTCCGGTACCAGCTGTCGGCGTCCAGCCGGCCCGCATTAACCAGATACCGCAGCGTGCCGGCCGTCCCCGGCTGGCCGAAGCTTGTCCTGAGCTGCACCAGCAGCGGTGCGAACCGGCGGTTGAAACCCACCATCAGCCGGTCGTTCCCGGTTTCGGCGATCACCTCGGCGATGCGCTGAAGCTCCTCGCCAGTGAGCGCGAGCGGCTTCTCTACGAACACAGCTTTCCCGGTCCGCAGCGCCTGGCAGACCAAGTCCGCATGCGTGTGGTGCCGGGTCACTATGAAGATCGCGTCGAGATTGTCGTCACCGAGCACAGCGTCGGCGGTCGTCGAGGCGGCCGCAAAGCCGAACTTCCGCTGCGCGTTAACGGCAGACAGCGACCGGGTGGTCGCGACGTGCGCTAGCCGGACCGTGCCGAGCCGGGCCAGGTGCGGCAGCAGCATCGACGAGGCGTAGTTGCCCGCTCCGATGAAACCGACCGCGAGCTGCGTCCCGGCGGCGCTGCGCTGAGCCGTGCTGCCGGAGCTTACTGTCCGGGCAGGGAACGAGGCCAGAGCGGCCGGAGCAAGCTCGCTTGTCTCGGGCCGTCCCTGGTACTCCAGGAGCACGCCCACCGCGTTGAGCGCGCCCGAAGACAAGTCGGCGTAGACGGAGGTCGCGTTCTCCATCGGGAACACTCCGGAGACCAGCGATTGCACCTCGATGTCCTGGCGGGCGATGAGGTCCAGGAAGCACTCCAGGTTGCGCCGCTCGGTCCAGCGCACGTAACCAGCCGGGTAGTCGACGCCCTCAAGCTCGTAGCGGTCGTCGTACCGGCCAGGCCCGTAGGACCGGGAAAACCGGACGTCGAGTTCCTTGTCGTAGTAGGCGTTCCAGGGCAGGTCGAGCCTTGTCTTGCCGATGTCGACAACCCTGGCCCGGTCACGCGCCAGGTCCGCCGCAGCCTCGACCGGGCCGTTCGACGATCCGCCGGCCGCCAGCAGCACGTGGTCGGCACCGCGCCCGCTGGTCATGCCTGCCAGTGCCTGCTTTACCGCGGCCATGCCCTCGGCATCCGGTGCGGCGCACAGCACCGCGCCAGCCTTCTCGGCCAGCCGGCACCGGTCGGCGATCATGTCCAGCCCGACCACCCGCACGCCCGCCGCGATCAGTAGCCGCACCGCAAGCTGGCCGACCAGGCCGAGTCCGATGACGCAGGCGGTCTCGCCCAGCTGAACCTCGGCCCGCCGCACCCCCTGCATGGCGATGGCACCGACGGTCGCGAAGGATGCGTGCTCTGCGGCCACGCCTGCCGGGACCGGTACGCACAGGTTGACCGGGACCCAGTTGAACTCGGCGTGCAGGGCGTGCTCGTTCCCGGCCGCGGCAACAAGCTGGCCGACGTGGAACTCCTCAGCGCCGCGGCCAACCTCGGTCACCACGCCGCACAGCGAGTAGCCGAGCGGGGTGTAAGAGTCCAGGCGGTTCATCACCTTCTTGTAGGTGGCTACCGCGCCCTGCTGCGAGACGGAGTCCAGCACTTTGCGCACCTGGTCCGGCCGTGCCCGGGCCTTGCCGACCATCGACAGCTTCGCCTCGGTGAGCTTCATCATTTCCGTGCCGGTGGAGATGAGCGAGTACAGCGACTGCACGAGCACCCCGCCCGAGCGGCAGGCCGGCGCCGGGACATCCAGGACGATCAGCTCGCCCGACTTGTAGTTCTGCGCTATCTGCTTCATCGGGTCCTCTGCTTCGGTGTCCAAGCCCATCCGGCTGGCGTTCGGCTCATACCGCCACTCCCATGGACTGGGCGTTGCGATACCAGAGCTCGAGCGTCAGCAGCTGCCAGATCTGCTTCGACCGGTCCTGCTGGCCGGCCTGCTCCTCCTCGATGAGCTGCACGAGCGGCTCGCGGCGCAGCATCCCGGACGCCACCAGTTCTCCGCCGACGAGCACGTCCTGGATCAGATCGTGCAGGTCGCCGCGCACCCAGGCGCGCAGCGGGGCGCTGAACGAGGCCTTCGGACGGTGCACGATCTCCGGCGGCAGCCAGCTCTGCGCGGCCTGCTTGAGCGCGACCTTGCCTTGCCGCCCTTTGATCTTTGCGTTGCCGGGGATCGAGAACGCCGCTTCCGCGACGATCGGATCCACGAACGGCACTCGCACCTCGACCGAAGCCGCCATGCTCGCCCTGTCGGTGTAGGCCAGGTTGAGACCGGGCAGGAACAGCCGCGCGTCCGCCAGGCACATCCGGTTCACCTCATCCGGCAGCGCATTGTCAAGGTAGATGGCGGCATGCTCGGCTATCAGCTCGGTCACGTAGCCGCCCAGATCCGGACTGATCAGCCCGGCCAGTTCGGCCTCGTCGTACAGCGTGTAGCTGCGCCGGAACCTCGGCTCCTCGGGGAGCTCGGCGAAGGTCAGGAACCGCTTGGCCCACCGGGCGTACCGGAACCCGCGGCCGGCCGCGCTGACCGGCATCCGGTCGACCGCGAACCGCGCAGCTGACCGGCCCGCCCGCGGCAGCCGGCTGTACTGCCCGGCCAGCAGGCAGGCCAGGTGCTTGCGGTAGCCGCCGAATAGCTCGTCCGCGCCCATGCCGGACAAGATCACCTTCACGCCGCGTTCGCGCGCTGCCTCGCACATGAGCAGGGTGTTAATCGCAGCCGGGTCGCCGATCGGCTCATCCAGCACATCCACGATCCGCGGCAGCAGCTTCACGATGTCGGGCGAGATCTCGATCTCGTGCAGGCTGATGCCGAACTGCGCCGCGACTTTTCTAGCGTAGACAGCGTCGTCCGGCATGGCCTCCAGGCGCTGGTCCTCCGGCCGGAAGGTAATGGTGTAGGCATCGATCCCGGTCTCCGCCTGGTTCGCGAGCACGGTGATGATGCTGGAGTCCAGGCCACCAGACAGGAAGCTGGACACCGGGACGTCGGCGACCAGGTGCGCGGTAACAGACTCCTCGATCACCTCACGCAAGTCGGCGGGCGGCCCCTCCGCCGCCCGCGCGGCTACGTCAGCGACGCTCCAGTATTGCCGGACGGTAAGCCTGCCATCCGGCTGGCAACTCGCCCAGGACCCGCCGGGCAGCTTCGTCACGCCGTCGATGGCACAGCGCTGCTCGGGCAGCCAGTAGTACAGCATGGAGGCAACTAGGGCGCCCGGCTCCATCCGCAGCTCGGAGCCGACCGCCGAGACCAGCGCTTTCAGCTCTGACGCGAACACAACGCCGCCGCCCCGGCGCAAGTAGTACAGCGGCTTGATGCCGAGCGGGTCACGGGCCAGGATCAGCTCCCCGGTGCGCTCGTCGAGCAGTGCGAACGCGAACATGCCGCGGAACCTGGGCAGCGCGGCTGCTCCCCAGGCGCGCCAGGCCTCGAGCACTACCTCGGTGTCGGATTGCGTCACGAACCGGGCGCCGCGGACCGTCAGCTCGGCACGGAGCGCCCGGTAGTTGTACAGCTCGCCGTTGTAGATGAGCGTCAGGCCGTCTTTGCGCAGCGGCTGATCCGCCGCGGAGCTCAGGTCGATGATCGACAGCCTGCGGTGCCCGAGATGCACGGCGAGCCGGTCGTCCTCGTAGCTCCAGATGCCGACGGCATCCGGCCCGCGGTGAGCGATCCGGTCGGTCATGATGTCGACCAGCTTCTGGCCGTCGGTCTGCTGGTAGCTGCCGGCGATCCCGCACATGTCAGCCTCCGGTCCGCTGCTCGTCGGCAGCCGCAACGCTGCCGTCGCCAGCCAGCGCGCGGTACACGCTGACGTAGGCGCGCTGCTGATGCTGCCAGGCCAGTTCCTGCTCGACCCTGACCCGTCCGATCTTGCCGAGCTGGGCACGTCTGGGCTCGTCGTCCATCAGCGCGACGATCGCGCGCGCGTACTCGTGCACGTCGTTCGGCCTGACGTAGACAGCCGCGTCACCGGCCGACACCCTGGTCTCCCGCAGGTCAAAAGCGACCACGGGGAGCTCGTAAGCCATGTACTCCATGGTCTTGTTCATCGTGGACACGTCGTTGAGCGGATTCAGCGGGTCTGGCGACAGGCCCACGTCCGCGGCGGACATGATGTCCGCGACCAGCTCGTCAGGCGCGCGGCCGGTGAACTCCACGTGGCCGGCTAGGTTCAGCTCGTCGCGCAGCGCAACCAGCTCGGCGTAGCAGTCCCCCGAGCCGATGAGCGTGAACGCGATGTCGCTGCGATGCAGTTCGTGCACGATGACGTCGGCGGCCCGCACCACGATGTCCACCCCGTCCTGCGGTCCCATCACGCCGATGTACGCGGCCAGGTACCGGTGGCCGCGTCGCAGCTCGGGCTTCACCGCGCCGCGTAGCAGCCGGTCTGGGTCGGGGCCAGTCCGCACGACGGTGACGTCGGACGGCGACTTGCCGCTCCGCACGATGGCGATGGACCGGTAGGAGTCGTTGGTGGATATCACGTGGTCTGCGGTCCGGTGCGTACGCCGCTCCAGCGCCAGCAACCCTCGGTAGGGCAGGCTCGGGCCGTCCGGGAAGCGGGACTGGAACAGCTCCGGGCATAGGTCATGATGATCGAAGACGAACTTAGTGCGGTCCAGCGCTCGCAGCACGAGGGCGATCGGCCAGAAGATGTCCGGCGGGTTGCACGCCTGCAGTACGCGGAACCGGCCGGAGCGGCGCGCCTTGACGGTGAGCCAGGCAGTGGCGAGGAAGGAGTAGACATACTCGGTGACGAAGCTGAGCTTGCTGCCGCCAGGCGCGTATGGCCGGTACTTGTAGATATGCACGCCGTCGATGACCTGGTAGGCAGGGTCGCCCTTGCCTTTCGGGCAGACCACGCTGACCTCGTACCCGGCCGCAACGAGCGCATGGCACTCCAGCCAGACCCGGCGATCGAAGGGCACCGGCAGGTTCTGGACGATGATGAGGACGCGGCTCACCAGCTAAGTCCTTCGTAGCCTGGCAGCGCCTCGATCTGGGCGCCGAGCTGGCCGCACAGATCGATGACGTGCGGCGGGGAGGTCTGCACCAGCGCGTCCCGCACTGGCTGGTCGCTCGCGGACACGATCGCCACGTCTGCCCCGCGGAGAGCTTCGCCGGGCTGGTGCGTGAGCAGCCGGCCGAGGTGGGGCAGCTTGGACTCGACATACCGGCGGTTGGCGCCGATCAGCCGGGCCGGGTTGACCACCTCGTCGTAGATGCGCACGTCAAAGCCCTTGCCGATAAGCCGCTCTGCCAGCTCCACATTCGGGCTCTCACGCAGGTCGTCTGTGTTCATCTTGAAGCTGAGGCCGAGCAGGGCGACGGTACGCGCGTTCCGGGCGACCACGCGGTCCACGACCTCGCTGATCACCAGGTCGTTGGTGGCGAGAGTGCCGGCAAGTAGCGGCAGGTCGGCGCCGTTGACGCGGGCGAGGTGCAGCAGTGACCTCAGGTCCTTGGGCAAGCACGAGCCTCCGAAGGCGAACCCGGGGCGGAGATAGCTCGGCGATATGTTCAGCACGTGGTCTTGGCAGAACAGCGCCATGACCTCGCGAGAGTCCACGCCGAGTAGCCGGAATAGCCGCGAAATCTCGTTGGTGAAGGAGACCTTGGTGGCATGGAACGCGTTGCAGGCGTACTTGAGCGCCTCGGCGATGCGGACATCGACCACCTGAACCGGCTGCTGAAGAAAGCCGAACAAGCTGGTGAGTGACGTCGCCACTGGCTGTTCCGCGGTCCCCACCACAATGAGCGGGGGCTGGTAGAAGTCGGCAATCCCCGAGCCCTCGCGCAAGAACTCCGGGCACATGGCGGCGCCGCAGGCGATGCCAGCGCCAGCCAGGGCGGGCGTCACCACGTCGTCGATGGTCCCCGGTGGCACGGTGCTGCGGATGACGACGCTGTGGTAGCCGACTGCGGGCGGCGCCACCGAATGCAGTGCCGTGACGATATCGTCGACCGCGCGCCGGATGTAGGTCAGGTCCGCGGCGCCGCGCGGCGTCGACGGCGTGCCCACGCAGACCAGCGACACCTCTGCCTGGTCGAGCGCATCGGCGTACGACGTCGTCGCATGCAAGGCCCCGCTGCTGACCGTCTGCGCCACCAGGGCGTCCAGGCCCGGCTCCGCAACCGGACTGCGGCCGCTGCGGATCTCATCGACCTTGGCGGTGTCGACGTCGATCCCCCACACGTCGTGGCCATTGGCTGCCAGGCAGGCAGCAGTCACGGTGCCGACATAGCCAAGGCCGGCCACTGCTACCTTCATCGCATCCCTTTCTCGCCCCCGCGGCGCGCCGCAGGAGCTTGGCTCTCGGAAGTCATGCAGCACGGGTGGCGCGCTGCACGGCACGACGGTGGCCGCCGGCGCGGCCGCGCGGCGCGACTGCGCCGGCGTGTGTATACGAGCGCCTTGCGGGCCGCGATGATACGGGCGGCGCTCAGCCAATGCGGGCAGGCGACGCTGATAACGCCGGCTGGACTCCTCGCAAGTCCGCGTCGGCCCGCGATCTCGGTCGGACCGACCCGCGGCTGGCTGGTATCAGGACCAGGCAGGCAGGTTCATGTAGGTAGACAGGTGTAGGCACGAAGCACGGGTGGAACGGAGTACCGGTGGAAACACGCTCGGTGCCGCGCATCGCTGGCGCACTTCTCTTTACCCCGAAGCCGCACGCGGACGAGCGCGGCTTCTTTTGCCGGACTTTCGACGCCGATGTTGCCCGCACGGCCGGGATCGACCCCGGATCGTTCGCCCAGGACAGCATCTCCCGCTCCGTCCGTGGCGTAGTGCGCGGCCTGCACGTCCGGCGCGGAGCTGGCGAGTCGAAGCTCGTCCGCTGCTCTGCTGGCGCGATCTTCGACGTTATCGTGGACCTGCGCCCTGCCTCGCCTACCTACCGCAACTGGGAAAGCTTCGAGCTGACCGGCGACAGCCAGGTGTCGCTGTTCGTCCCGGCCGGCTGCGCGCACGGCTTCCAGGCGCTGACCGACCCGGCTGACACCTCATATCGCATCGACCGCCCGCATGACCCCGCCGAGGATGTGTCGATCGTGTTCGACGACCCGGAGCTAGGCATCCCGTGGCCGCTGCCGGTGACCCTGATGTCCGATCGAGACCGGCTCGCCTTGCCGCTGACAGCCGCGATCAAACTGCTGCAGTGACACATTCGCGGGGCGGACGGATGCCGACCGTCGTCGCGGCCGGGCTTCTGGCGCTCTGCTGCCAGGCTGCGGTCTCCTGCGCGAGCCCGGCGCCCGTCACGCCGGCACCCTTGCCGATGCCGCTGCACCCGCAGTGGCAGTCTGACGCGCCGCTGGGGCTCTGGCGCGACGGCGGCTTCGACGTCTTCAACAACGAGTGGAACGCAGGAGCGGCCGGCCCGCAGCGGATCTGGGCGAACTCATTCCATAGCTGGGGGGTCGAATCCACGCAGCCAGCGTCATCCAGCGTGAAGACCTATCCGTGCGTCCAGGTCAACTACAACCGCCAGGCGCTTACCTCGTTCACGCGGCTCACCAGCACGTTCGCAGAGTCGATGCCCGCCGCCTCGGCGGACTTCGACGCCGAGGCAGCCTATGACATCTGGCTCGACGGCTACAACGTCGAGGTAATGATCTGGCTGGACAACCACGGGCGAGTCCCCGGCGGCAATGTCCTCACTTACGTCAAGATCGACGGCCAGGAATTCACTCTCTGGCGGCGCGGCCCCGACATGTTCAGCTTCGTGCTCAGCGGCCTGCCCGAGACTTCCGGGCAGATAAACCTCCTCAGCTTCTTCAGCTGGCTGCTCAGCCACCGGTTCCTGAACAGGTCGGACACCATGACCCAAGTCAACTTCGGCTGGGAGATCGCTTCCACCGGTGGTGCCACGCTGGATTTCAGCATGCAGCGTTACCGGCTGTCGGCGAGCTTCGCGAGCTGACATGCCGATGCAGACGCGGGCCCGTCCGCTATTGTCCGCTCCGGCGCGTCGTCCTGCTGCCGTCGCGCTCGGGTGTGCCGTGCTGACACTGGCAGCCGGCGCGGTGGTCGTACGCCGCGGTTACGCCGATCCGCTGGACGGCCGGGTAGACGCGTGGGCTGAAGCCCATCTCGGCGGGCAGGGCGGGGCGCTCAGCCTGGCGTCGGACCTCGGCCAGAAGCTCGAGGTTCTCGTCATCACAGCCGTCCTAGTCCTGGCCTGTCTCGCAGTGCGCCGGGTCAATGGCGCCGTTCTCGCGGCAGTAGCTGCACCGGCCGCGTCCGTGATTACCGAGAAGCTGCTCAAGCCGCTCGCCGACCATCTCTACTCCTATGCCAGCTACCCGAGCGGGCATACCACCGGCGTCTTCGCCCTGATCGCGACGACCGCGGTGCTTCTGGCGAGTCCGCCTGCCAGCAAAACCCGGCGGGCCGTGCGAGTAACTGTCGTCGCCATCGCGACGTTCATCGGCTGCGCGGTCGGCCTCGCGTTGATCGGCCTTGGCGATCACCATTTCGTCGACACGGTCGGCGGCGCAGCCGTCGGTGTCGCAGTAGTGCTCACGGCAACATTTGTGCTCGACCTACCGGTCTGCCGGAGCCTGCTCGGGTTCGCAGGCCGCCGCCAGGAAGGCCGCCGGCTACGCGGACGTCTTCCGGGTGATGCCAGCCCCGTTGCCGGCCTTGACCGTACCCTCAGGGCCGTTCCCGCCACGATCTGCCGGCGCCTGGCCGACGGCTGCCGTCGGCGCTATGCCTGCCGGCTCCCCGGCTTCGTCGATCCGCTGCACCAGCACGGTGCCGATCCGGTTCCGCCGACCGGTCAGATTCTCAGCCGTCAGCCGCAGCCCGGAGATCTTGGCGACGGAGCCGGCGATCGGCACCTTACCGAGCTGGTGGGCCAGCAGGCCGCCGACGGTCTCGACGTCCTCGGCATCGATACTGACGCCGAACAGATCCTCTAGCTCTTCGACCGATAGCCGCGCGCTCACCCGGGCAGAGCCGTCACTGAGCCACTCGACGGGCGGGCGTTCCCGGTCGTATTCATCGGCGATCTCGCCGACGATCTCCTCGAGGATGTCCTCGATCGTGACCAGGCCGGCTGTACCGCCGTACTCGTCGATGACGATCGCCATGTGCACGTGCTTGGCCTGCATCTCCCTGAGGAGGTCATCGACGGGCTTGCTGTCGGGCGCGAAGGTCGCTGACCGCATGATCGAGTCGACGGTCTCGACCGACTCCCCCTCAGGGTGCTCGTGAATGCGCGTCATGACGTCCTTGAGGTAGGCGATGCCGACGACGTCATCGAGGTTCTCGCCGATCACCGGGATCCGGGAGAACCCGCTGCGCAGCGCCAGCGAAAGTACCTGGCGAAGGGTCTTGCCACGCTCCACGAACACCATGTCGGTCCGCGGGACCATCACCTCGCGCACGATCGTGTCACCGAGCTCGAAGACAGAGTGGATCATGGCCCGCTCGCCGGGCTCGATGATCTGCCGCTGCTCCAGCAAGTCGACCAGGCCACGCAGGTCTTCTTCGGAGCCTGACTGGCTGTCCCGGCGTCCCTGGCCGGGCGCAAGCGCCGTGCCAGCGGCCGCAAGCAGCCTGGGCAGCGGTCCGAGCAGCCGGATGACCGGGCGCAGGACAGCCGCGGCACCGCTGGCCACCTTGACCGGCGCGCGCCGGCCGACGCTGCGCGGGATCACCCCGGCGAGCAGGTAAGTAGCCAGGGTCATGGCCACCGCGGTGATAAGGAACGCGCGCCAGTCCACTCCGAGCCAGGTCACCAGGACGGCAGTGACTGCCACGGCCGCGCAGATCTCGGCGGCGACTCTTATCAAGAGCACTATCGACAGGTAACGCGGTACGTCCGCCAGCGCGGCTTGCAACGGTTCGGCGGCTTCACCGGCCGATCGGCCCAGTTCCTTGGCACCCGCCCTGGAGACGCGCAGCAACGCGGTCTCTGCGCTGGTGCACCAGCCTGCCAGCAGCATCAGCACCAGCGCGGCGACTAGCAGCCACGCCACGGCGGGCTCACCCCGTTCCTTCCGGCGCCTCTCGGCTGGAGTCATGCTCCCTGCTGCCGGGCTCGCCTTCAAGATCGCTCTGGCCTTCGAGATCGCGCTGCCCGTCCAGCTCGCCCTGTTCGTCGAGGTGGCCCTGTCCGTCGAGGTCGCCCTGTCCGTCGAGGTCGCCCTGTCCGTCGAGTCGCGCTGGGTCCGCCAGGACGCGAGCAGCCGGTCCTGCAAGCCGAACATGGTCGCGTGCTCCTCCGGCTCGGCATGGTCGTAGCCGAGCAAGTGCAAGATTCCGTGCGTGCAAAGCAGGTCGATCTCGTCCTGGACGTCCTGGTCTGCCTCTGCCGCCTGAGCAGCCGCTACCTGTGGGCAGATGACCACGTCACCGAGCAGGACCTCGGCCGCATCCGGGTCTGACGAACCGTGGTCACCGTGGCCGCCCGGCTGGGGCAGCCGCAACTCGTCCATGGGGAACGCCAGCACGTCGGTCGGGCCCTCCTCGCCCATCCAGCGAACGTGCAGCTCCGTCATGGCCGGCTCGTCGATGAGCAGCACCGAGAGCTCGGCAAGCGGATGAACCCGCATGTCGTCTAGCACGTGCCGGGCGAGCGCGGCCAGTAGCGTCTCGTCGACGTCGACCCCTGACTCGTTGGCGATCTCTATGCTCATCTAGCCCCTGGCACCCATTCCCCCGCGGATTACCCTGTCGCCGGTTCTCCCACGGCTAACACTGTCACCGGTTAACACCATCACCGGCCGCGGTAGCCGTCGCGCCGCTGCCGGCTGCCCGGCAAACGCCCTGGATCAGCCGTCTGCCTGCCTGGCGTCGTATCTCTCATAGGCATCAACGATGTCAGCGACCAGCTTGTGCCGGATCACATCGTGGCTGGTCAGCCGGGAGAAGTAGACGTCGTCGACACCTTCCAGAATGTCCTGGACCAGGCGGAGGCCGCTCAGCTGCCCGGCCGGAAGGTCGACCTGGGTGACATCACCGGTGACGACGATGCGCGAACCGAAGCCGAGCCGGGTCAGGAACATCTTCATCTGCTCGGGCGAGGTGTTCTGAGCTTCGTCCAGGATGATAAAAGAGTCATTCAGGGTTCTACCCCGCATATACGCCAACGGGGCGATCTCGATCGTCCCCGCGGCCATCAACCGCGGGATCGAGTCCGGGTCGACCATGTCATGCAGGGCGTCGTAGAGCGGCCGCAGGTACGGGTCGATCTTCTCGTAGAGCGTGCCTGGCAGGAAGCCCAGCCGCTCGCCCGCCTCAACCGCCGGACGGGTCAGGATGATCCGGTTGACTTCCTTCGCCTGGAGCGCTTTGACCGCCTTGGCCATCGCCAGGTACGTCTTGCCGGTACCAGCCGGGCCGATCGAGAACACGATGGTGTGATTGTCGATGGCATCGACGTAGCGCTTCTGATTGAGCGTCTTCGGCCGGATAGTGCGGCCGCGACTAGACAAAATGTCCAGGTTGAGAACTTCGGCAGGCCTTATCCCGGTCTTCCTGCGCAGCATGGACACGCTGTGCTCGATCGAGTCCGAGGTCAGCTCTGCACCGCCGGCCACTAGCTCCATCAGTTCCTCGATGAGCCGTGCGGCTACCGCTGTCTCCGCGGCCGGACCAGTGATCGTGATCTCGTTGCCCCGCACATGAAAGTCAGCTTTGACCGCGTTCTCGATTACCCGCAGCAGCTCATCCCCGGAACCGAGCAGGCTGATCATCGGCTGCTCTTCGGGTATCACGATCCGCACTTGGGTGCTGTCGGTAACAGCGTGGCCGACGCCGGACCGCTCGGGCCTGGCCCTGCCGCCGCCAGCCCGCCCGTCGCCAGCGCGTGCATCGCCGGCACTGCCATTGCTGGCACCGCCGTTACCGGCACGCGTACCCGCTGCATCGCTGTTTGCAGCACCGCCGCTGCGGGACTGCCCGCCCCTGCGCGAATCGGTCGGATTGTTAGTCAATAGCTCTTCCCTGCCGCGGCGCTTGTCCTTGCCCGGCCCGCTGCCATGATATCCGGCGGCGTCGCAAGGTCAGCCGGGCGGCCAAAGCATCGGCCGGCCACCAAGAACATGCGCGTGAACGTGCCCGACCGTCTGGCCAGCGTTAGGGCCGGTGTTGAAGACGACCCGGTAGCCGTCGGCGGCGATGCCCTCGGTGGCCGCCACCTCGCGCGCGTGGCTAATCAGGTCTGCTAGCAGCCCGGCGTCGGCCGCCGCGAGCTCGGCCACGTTCGCGTGATGCTCGCGCGGGATGACAAGCACGTGTACTGGCGCCTGCGGATTGATATCACGGAATGCCAATGTGCGCGCATTAGCCGAGACTATGGTCGCGGGTATCTCTGCGGCAGCAATGCCGCAGAACAGGCAGTCAGGCACGGGGCCGATCTTAACGTGTGGCGGGTCCGGGACGCCTTAGACATATAAGGTTGCGCTACTGCGAACCCACGGTGCACCACCCCTCTGGTGCAACGGCCTCGCCAGTTTCTGGCTTCCGTCGCTCAGGGATGAGTCATGCGCGGGCGCTGATGCGAAGGCATGGGATTAGGTGTGGGGGGAAGTGCAGATCTCGAGGCGAGCGGGTCCGATGAGCAAACATCGTCCATACCCGTGATGACAGCCGGTGAACCTTCGGACGTAGCTCCGCGTCCTATTCACGTGACCGAAACCCTGGTAGCGGATGTCGCGCTGGGTTCAGTTTCGGCTGAGGCGGAAGCCGACCGGGCAGTGACGGAGTTGTACGGCCTCCATTACCGCTCGCTCGTGCGGCTTGCAACCCTGCTGGTACGCGATGTCGGAACCGCGGAGGAAGTGGTGCAGGATTCGTTTGTCGCCATGCACAGTGGCTGGCGCCGCTTGCGCGACAGCGAGAAGGCCCTGTCCTACCTGCGTCAGTCCGTCGTCAACCGGTCACGCTCTGTTCTCCGGCACCGGGTCGTGGTCGACCGGAATGCCCCTGCACCCGCACCCGACATGCCGAGCGCCGAACACGGTGCGATCGCGCTGTTCGAGCGATCAGCAGTGATTGCCGCCCTCAGGACTTTGCCAGCCAGGCAGCGTGAAGCGCTCGTGCTCCGTTTCTATGCGGACATGTCCGAGGCCCAGATCGCCGACGCCATGCAAATCAGCCGCGGTGCGGTGAAGAGTCACACGGCGAGAGCGATGCAGGCGCTTCGCACAGTCTTGGAGCGCGAAGTATGAGTACGGCCAGTGAGCGGGAGGTCGCGCTACGCCGGGCCCTGATGAGCGCGGCCGCGCAAGTCGAGCCAGCGCCAGGCGGCCTTGAGCGCATCCAGGCCAGGCTGGGGCGCCCGCACCCGCTTCCGGTCGCCTGGCTCTTTGCGGCGTGGACCGGTCTAGTCATGCGTGCGCCTGACGCCATGGCGGCGATGCGCCGTTCGGCGGCGAGCGCACTGCAGCTCGTCGCGGACCGCTTCGGACCCCGGTCCGCACCGGACGCGGGATCGCAGAGGCTGAGCTGGCTTCGCCCGATGGCTGCGATGGCTGTGGCTATCTTCGTTCTTGGCGGCGGGGTCTACGTCGCGCTTGAGGCCACCCAAATCATCCCGGCCGGCCGAGCTCACTGGGCTCCCAGGGCAGCAACGGCTCGAACCCAAGTACGGCAAATGGGGGCGGCAGCGGCTCCACGGAGGCTCACGGCTCATCTTCTGCACCCTCCGGCGCCAGTTCTCCGGACAGTTCCCCGTCATGTTCGCCAAGCCTGAACCGGTATAAGCCGAGCCAGCCGTCCACGGGTGCGTCAAACTCGCCTGAGCTCGAGTGTCACCCCGAGCGGCAGCCCTAGCACGTCACCGACGTCGACGCCATCAGGCACGCCGAGCCCGGGCAGCTCGTCGCCCGCCGCGGATCCGGCGGCCAGTCCGGCAGCGGCGCAAGCTAGCGACAACGCCTCAGTCGGCGGCAACGCGCTGACCGGGACCGGCAGTGCTGGCCATAACGCAAATCCGGCCAGTACGCAAACAGGGCAGCACGGCGCGACTAGCGCCGCATCCTCGGCGACCAGCGCTCAGAACGGGTCCGCGAAAACGACCGGGAAGTACTCCCAGTGCCCGAAACCGCCGAGGCACAAGCGGACCAAGAAATCGGGCAAGCGTGCAGCTAGTTCGGCGTCCGCGAACATCAGCGCGCTGACGGCTGCGACGCTCGGCACCGAGCCAGGCAAAGCGGCCGAGGCCAAGCTGGCTTGACCCGGCGGGTCCCGGCGGGTCCCGGCAGCGGGTCGGCCCGCCCGCAGGTGAGGCCAGCGTGGTGTCAAGCCCAGCGCGCAGAGCGGCTGAGCAGTATCCCGGCGGCTATCGCCCCGGCCGACGAAGCGCGCATGACGGTCGGGCCGACTCGCGCTGCGACGGCGCCTGCCGCGGCAAAGGCGCGGTCCTCGGCCGGCGAGATCCCGCCTTCCGGACCGACGACAAGTACGATCTCCCCCTCGGCCGGCACTGCCACGGCGCCGAGTGGCTCGGCCGCGTCCGGATCGAGCACGATCGCTAGCGCGGCGGCGGACACCCGGCGCACCGCTGCGGGCAGATCAGCTTGCTCGGTCACCTCCGGAAACCATGACCGCCTGCTTTGCTTGGCGGCCTGCCCGGCGGCGGAGAGCCAGCGCGCCCGTGATCGGTTCGCCCGATCACCGCGCCAGACTGCGACGCACCGCTGAGCGGCCCACGGCACGATGACGTCAACTCCGGCCTCCGTCATCAGTTCGACAGCCAGCTCACCGCGGTCACCCTTAGGTATCGCCTGGAGAACGGCGATTCGCGGCTGCGGTGGCGGCTCAGTTCGCCGGCCGCAGACTGTCAGCTCAAGCTCAGCTGGCCGGGCCGCGGCGACCAGGCACTCCGCTACCAGCCCGGCGCCGTCAGTGACGTCGACACGCTCACCTGGCATAAGCCGCCGCACTGTGCTCGCATGCTTGCCTTCCGGCCCGCGCAGTGTCAGGCGCTCGCCGGCAAGTTCTGCCGTGGCAGCGACGAAAAGCGGCGGTTTCAGGACCGGCCCGCCTGGTCGTCAGCGCCCGTTGAAGGCATCACGCAGTCGCGAGAAGAAGCTATGCTGGCCCGGCGCGAACTTACCCGGCGGAGCCTCCTCGCCGCGCAGCTTGGCAAGCTGGCGCAACAACTCTTCTTGCTCGGGCTCCAGCTTGGTTGGCGTCTCGACAGTGACATGGATCATCAGGTCACCGCGGCCCGAGCTGTTCAGCCGCTCGGTACCCTGCCCGTACAGCGGGATGGCCTGCCCGGACTGCGTTCCCGGCCGGATGTCCAGGTCGGCGGGTCCGTCCAGGGTCTCGACCTGAAGAGTGGCACCGAGTGCCGCAGCGACCATCGGGATCGTCACGGTGCAGTGCAGGTCGTCACCCTGCCGCTCAAAGATGGGATGCGGCCGCTGGACGATCTCCAGGAACAGATCGCCGGGCGGCCCGCCGCCGGGCCCAACCTCGCCCTCACCGGCCAGCTGGATATGCGTGCCGTCCTCGACTCCGGCGGGGATCCGCACCTTGATGTTGCGCCGGGTCCTGACGCGCCCGTCCGCGTCGCACTCCGGGCACGGCTTGCGGATCACAGTGCCGAAGCCGCCACAGGCGGGACACGGCCGCGAGGTCAGCATCTGGCCGATGAACGACCTGGTCACCTGGCTGATCTCGCCGCGCCCGTTACAGACGTCGCAGGTCACCGGATGCGTGCCGGGCGCCGAGCCCTCACCGGAGCAGGTCGGGCAGACGACGGCGGTGTCGACGACGAGTTCCCTGGTCGTGCCGAACGCGCACTCGGCAAGGTCGAGATCGACCCGGATCGTGGCGTTGCGTCCTCGTCTCGCCCGGCTGCGCGGGCCGCGGGAAGCAGCAGTGCCGCCGAGGAAGGCGTCCATGAGGTCGCTGAACGGGAAGCCGGCCGCGCCGAAGCCGCCGGCAGCGGCGCCAGCCCGCTGGGCGAACGGGTCGGCTCCGAGGTCGTACATCTGGCGCTTCTCCGGATCAGAGAGCACCTCATACGCCTGGGTGACTTCCTTGAAGCGCTCCTGCAGTTGCGGATCCGGGTTGACGTCCGGGTGCAGTTCGCGAGCCAGCCGTCGATAGGCCTTCTTGATCTCGTCGGGGCCCGCGTCGCGGCGGACACCGAGGATCCCGTAATAATCGTTTGCCACCGGCATCCCTACGACTCCGCCAGGATCTGACCCACATATCGTGCCACCGCGCGCACCGCTCCCATCGCCGTCGGGTAGTCCATCCGGGTCGGTCCAATAACCCCGAGCCTGGCTAGTGACTGATTGCCAGCGCCATATCCGGTGGCCACGAGCGAGGTGCTCCGCAGGCCGTCCACTTCATTCTCCGACCCGATGCGGACCGTCACGGCCGCCTGGTCGCCCGACTCGCCGAGCAACCGCATCAGCACTACCTGTTCCTCCAACGCCTCCAGGACCTCGTGCAATCCCCTGGAGAAGTCAGCCGGGGTGAGATTCGATGCGCCGCCGACAACGACGCGCTCCTCGTGCCGCTCGACCACAGTCTCCGCGATCACGGAGAAAACCGCCGCGGCGTTGGGCTGCTCGGCGGCACTCACCCGTTCGGGCAGCTGAGCTACCACCGTGGCGACGTCCGCGAGCTTGCGCCCGTCCAGGCAGGCGTTGAGCACCGCCCGCAGTTGGGTGATGGAGTCGTCGCGGATCTCCGCGGGCAGTTCGACGACTCGCTGCTCGACCCGCCCGGTGTCAGTAATCAGCACCAGCAGCAGCCGGCGCTCGGACAACGGCACCAATTCGATATGCCGGATCGCCGACCTGCTCAGGGACGGGTACTGGACGACGGCGACCTGCCGGGTGAGCTGGGCGAGCAGCCGGACCGTACGCATGACGACGCTATCCAGGTCGTATGCGCCCGCCAGGAACGTCTCGATGGCACGCCGCTCTGCGGCCGACAGCGGCTTGACCCCGGAGAGCCGGTCGACGAACAGCCGGTAGCCCTGCTCGGTGGGTATCCGCCCGGCGCTCGTGTGCGGCTGGACGATGTAACCCTGCTCCTCCAGGACGGCCATGTCATTCCTGATGGTGGCTGGAGAGACGTCCAGGTTGTGCCGGTCTACGAGCGCCCTGGAGCCGACCGGCTCGTTCGTGGAGACATAATCTTCCACGATGGCACGCAGCACCGCCAGTTTCCTGTCGTCAAGCACGTGGCCGCTACCTCCCCTTGGCACTCCTGGGCCCTGAGTGCCAATTCTAGGGCCCAATCCGAGCGGGGGGACAGATCAGCGGGACGAGCGACTTACCCACAAAGGAGGCAACTTCCTGCTGAAGTTACCTAAATGGCTACTCAAGACGAGTCGGGTTAGTCCGTCAGCTCCCGGATGACAGCGTCGGCTAGCAGCCGTCCCCGCTGCGTCAGCCTGACGGCTCCAAGCTCCAGTGCCATCCGGCTGGCCAGGCCGTCCTCGACAGCAGTTCGGGCAGCGCGCAGACCGGCCGGAGTGAGATACGTCACAGGGCAGCCCGACGCGAGCCTGGTCGCGAGCATGATCCGCTCGGCCGCTCGTTCGCTCTCGGTCAGCACTTCGCGCGCCTGAGCCGGGCTGACGCCGGCACTGACCCGCTGGGCATATGCGGCCGGGTGCCGGACGTTCCACCAGCGTGTCCCGCCGACGTGACTATGCGCGCCTGGCCCGATCCCCCACCAGTTGCCGCCAGTCCAGTAGAGCTCGTTGTGACGGCAGCGCCCGGCCTGCGTTGCAGCCCAGTTCGATACCTCGTACCAGCTGAGGCCGGCTGCGCTGAGCCGGTTATCGGCGATCAGGTACCGGTCGGCTAGCACGTCGTCGTCGGGCATCGGCAGCTCACCGCGCCGGATTCGGGCCGCGAGCCTGGTGCCCTCTTCGACGATCAGCGAGTAAGCCGAGATGTGGTCCGGGCCAGCGGCAAGCGCCCGGTCCAGCGACGTCTCCCAGTCCGCGTCGCTCTCCCCCGGAGTGCCGTAGATCAGGTCGAGGCTGACGTGCTCGAACCCGGCCGATCGCGCCCACGCTACGCACTGTTCCGGCCGACCCGGCTGGTGAACCCGGTCGAGCACAGCGAGCACGTGCGGCACGGCGCTCTGCATGCCAAGCGAGACCCGGGTGAATCCGCTTGCCCTCAGTTCCGCCAGCGACCGTTCGTCCACGGTTTCCGGATTCGCCTCGGTGGTCACCTCTGCGCCCCGAGCCAGCCCGAGTTCCGAGTCGATCGCCCGGAGTATCGCCCTCAGGTCAGCCGAGGGCAACAGCGTCGGCGTCCCTCCGCCCAAGAAGACCGTCTGCACCGGCCCGGCCCTGCCCGCCAGCACTTTGGCAGCGAGCCTGAGCTCGGCTATCGCGAGCTCGGCGTAAGACTCGCGGGACGCGCCCTCGCCCAGTTCGGTCGCGGTGTAGGTGTTGAAGTCGCAGTAGCCACAGCGGGTCTGGCAGAAGGGCACATGCACATAGACCCCGAACGGGACGCTGCCCAGCCGGGCCAGCGCGGACTCTGGCAGGCTGCCGTCGGCCGGTCCGGGTGCGCCGTCGGGCGGCTGGCCGGCCATGTCAGCGCGCTTGGTCCAGCACGTTTCGATCAGCAGCCCAGTTTCGTCCAGCCCAGTTTCGTCCAGCACGGTGTCGTCCAGCATGGTGTCGTCCAGCTTTGCGCTGCGGCCGTCCACCGTCAGAAGCCTTCTCATGATCTCTCGATCGCCGTAATAGGCCAGCAGCGACTCGGCGACAGTCACCTGCTGATCCGGCCGGCTGAGCACGATCAGCTCGTCACCCGCCCGAACGGTGCCTTCCGAGAGCACCCGGAGGTAGGCGCCAGTGCGTCCGGCGCTGGCGAACCGCTTGACCCAGTGCGGCTCGTCGAGCCAGGATTTGAAGGTCACGCACGGGACACGCGGCGAGGTGACCTGGACCACGGCGGTACCTGCCTGCCAGACCTCCCCGATCAGTGCAGTACTGATGTCAATGCCAGCAGTCGTTAGGTTCTCGCCGAAGATGCCGTTGGTTAGCTCACGGCCAAGCTGCTCGGTCCACCAGTCCAGGTCCTCCCTGGCATATGCGTAGACGGCCTGCTCAAGCCCGCCATGGTTCTCCTTGTCGACGCACTCGTCGCCGTCAAGGCCGAGCAGTCGCATTGCCACGGCGCCCGTCACCGGGCGCTTGTCAATCGCGGACCGGCTAGGCCGGCCGCCGATCTCCAGATCGGCTTCCGCACCGCGGTTCACCGAGACAACCCGAGCGCCAGACATGAGCTTGACGCTAGCCGACAGCACGGCGGCAGTCGAACGACATCGGCCCGGCGGCAGCGAGCGTGATCAACCCACAGTCCCGACAAAAGGGGCAACTGCTCGCCATTTCTACTCCGCGGGTCGATACTTGGCAGAGCGGCTAGTGCCGCGTCACGCAGGGGGAGCAATGGATACAGACGGGTTCGGGGATGAGCCCGGCGCGGCCGGAGATCAGCCCGGTCAGTTCTTCGGCCAGCCAAGCGACCAGTCCGGGGAGCCCGGACCTGCCGGGCCGTCCGGGGCATACGGGACCGGCCAGTTCGGTCCACAGCAGCCGGGATGGCAGCCGCCCCCCGGCCAGCCTGGTCCGTACTTCCAGGCGACCGCTGGATGGCCGCAGATGGCTGGCCGCAGGACTAACTCTCTGGCGATCGCCGCACTGTGCTGCGGCATCGGGCAATTCATCGCCGGTCCGTTCGCCGGCATCCCCGCCATCATCCTCGGCGCCATTTCACTCGGTCAGATCCGGGCATCGGGCGAGGACGGCCGCGGCATGGCGATGACCGGCCTAGTGCTCGGCATCATCGGGACGATCCTCTTCGTGCTCTTCATCCTGTTGGTTGTGGCGTTCGTTCATAACGCATCCGTGAACGTGAACAACAACTAATTCCAGCTCACGGCGGCGGCGATCCCACCGGTCCGTAGGACACCTGGCGGATGATCGGGATTAGCAGCGCGCCCGCGACGGCCAGGAAGGCCAGGCTGAAAGCCTGGCTGCCGGCCGCGATGTGCGGGACACCATACAAGTTCGAAGACATTGTCTGACCGCCAAATGACAGCCCGCTGATCAGCCAGCACGTCCACCACAGCGCTGGCAGCCAGGCGGTCCTGCGCCATCTGGAGACTGGCAGCCCGGCCCGCCAGATGTCACCCATGATCTGGAACGGGAACCAGAGGCTGACGATGGGGACGATCCAGCCCCAGAAGGCCCAGCCGCGGGCGCGACGCTGCGGGTAGTCGTGATAGTCGGCATTGATTCTGGCGCGGCGGAACCACACCACGAACAGGATGCTCAGACACAAGATCGTAATGTCGGCGGCCTTGTCCAGCCGGAACTGAATGAGGTCGTACCGCCAGTGCGCACTGCCCACGCCGGAGCCCTGGATGACGAGCCGGGCAGCGAATAATGGCGACGACGACGGCCAGCAGGATCGTGAGCATGTCCGCCAGCATGTGCAGCGGGAGGATTCTCGGCCGCGGCGGCGCATCGCTGACCACGGCCGGAAAACTAACACCCGGACAGCCTGTTCTGACAGGGGCTTGCTGAGATCAGTGCAGATTAGCCAGAGATTCCGCGATCAGGAGCGCTTCTTGTCAGGCGCCTGCTCGGTCGTCAACGCGGCGACAAACGCCTCCTGCGGCACCTCGACCCGGCCGATGACCTTCATCCGGCGCTTGCCTTCTTTCTGCTTCTCCAGCAGCTTGCGCTTCCGGGTGATGTCACCGCCGTAGCACTTGGCGAGCACGTCCTTGCGTATCGCGCGGATGTTCTCGCGCGCGATGATCCGCGAGCCGATCGCGGCCTGGATCGGGACTTCGAACTGCTGCCGCGGGATGAGTTCCTTGAGCCTGGCCGTCATGCTCAGCCCGTACTCGCGAGACTTGTCCGCGTGCACGATCTGGCTGAACGCGTCCACCGGGACGCCCTGCAGCAGGATGTCAACCTTGACCAAGTCGGCTTCCTGCTCGCCGGCGGGCTCGTAGTCGAGCGAGGCGTAGCCGCGCGTCCGCGACTTGAGCTGGTCGAAGAAGTCGAAAATGATCTCGCCGAGCGGCATCGTGTACCGGATCTCGACCCGGTCAGCCGACAGGTACTCCATGCCCAGAAGGACGCCGCGACGACTCTGGCAAAGCTCCATGATCGCGCCGACGAAATCGGTGGGCGCCAGGACCGTAGCGCGCACGACCGGCTCGAAGACATTGCTGATCTTGCCTTCGGGAAACTCGCTGGGGTTCGTGACAACGGTCTCCAGGCCGGACTCGGCCACTACCCGGTACACCACGTTCGGCGCGGTGGAGATCAGCACCAGGTCGAACTCGCGCTCCAGGCGCTCGCGGATGATCTCCATGTGCAGCAGCCCTAGAAAGCCGCAGCGGAAGCCGAATCCCAGCGCTGTCGACGTCTCCGGCTCGTAGACCAGCGACGCATCGTTCAGCCGGAGTTTGTCCAGCGCATCGCGGAACTCGGGGTAGTCGTCCCCGTCGACCGGATACAGGCCGGAGAACACCATCGGCTTCGGGTCGGCGTAACCCGGCAGCGCCTGAGTCGCCGGGACAGCCAGTGTCGTCAGCGTGTCGCCGACGCGAGCCTGCCGGACGTCCTTGACCCCGGTGATCAGGTAACCCACTTCGCCTGCGGCCAGCCCGTCGGACGGCACTGGCTCTGGCGAGATCACCCCTATCTCCAGCGTCTCGTGCACTGACTTGGTCGACATCATCAGCGTCCGCTCGCGCCTGGACAGCCGCCCGTCGACTACCCGGACGTAGGTGACGACGCCGCGATAGGTGTCGTAGACCGAGTCGAAGATCAGTGCCCTGGCCGGCGCATCGGGATTTCCAGACGGCGGCGGGACCTGCTCGAACGACTGCGTTCAGCAGCTCGACGACACCCTCGCCGGTCTTTGCCGACACTTTGAGAATCTCGGCGGGATCGCAGCCGATGATGTTCGCCAGCTCTGCCGCGTACTTCTCCGGCTGGGCGGCGGGCAAGTCGATCTTGTTGAGGACCGGGATCAGGTGCAGGTCGGCATCCAGGGCCAGGTACAGATTGGCCAGGGTCTGCGCCTCGATCCCCTGGGCCGCGTCGACCAGCAAGATCGCGCCCTCGCAGGCCGCCAGCGACCGGGAGACCTCGTAGGTGAAGTCCACGTGGCCGGGGGTGTCGATGAGGTTCAGCACGTACTGGTTGCCATCGGCCCCCCGCCACGGCAGCCGGACGGCCTGGGATTTGATGGTGATGCCCCGTTCCCGCTCGATATCCATGCGGTCCAGGTACTGCGCGCGCATCTGGCGGGCATCGACGACCCCGGTTAGCTGCAGCATCCGGTCAGCGAGCGTGGACTTGCCATGATCGATGTGGGCGATGATGCAGAAGTTGCGGATGACCGGCTGCGGGGTGCGGGCGGGCTCGGGCGCGTGCATCTGATCCGTCCGCTGCTGCGGCGTTGGTGACACGGGGCTCCGCCTGATTAGTAGGGCGCCAGATGGGTGGCCGGTTCGGGCGCGGCCGCCGGCTCGGACCGTCGGGACGCGGCCAGTCCCTCGGGCACCCGGCCGGCTCCAGAACGCCGTCCAACCGAGGAGGCCGGCGCGGCCGCGGGTCTTCTCAGCGTCTATCGTTGCATGCCGGGCATGATGCCCTCGCCATCAGCTATGGTGCCTGGCTGCAGGCTGCCGGGCTATCGGTTTGAGCGGCGGGGCGGATCTCGGCTATCCTTACGTGCTGGCTGCCTGCATGCCCGCGTATAGCCGGGCACGACGCCGCGAACCGCCTGCCTGCGGCTCGTGCCGGCACCACCGACACCCTGGACAGACTTTAGCGAGGCATTCGCGTGGCAAACATCAAGTCGCAGATCAAGCGCAACAAGCAGAACGAAAAGGCCCGCCTGCGCAACAAGGCGGTCAAATCCGAGCTGAAGACGTCCGTGCGGAAGTTCCGCGAGGCTGCCGACTCCGGCAACGCTGACGCCGCCGTGTCCGCGATGCGGGCCGCGACTGTCAAGCTGGACAAAGCCGTGAGCAAGGGCGTCATACACAAGAACCAGGCTGCCAACCGCAAGTCGGCTATCGCCAAGCGGGCTGAGCAGCTCAAGAGCGCTTAGGCTGCGCGCAGGATCTGCCCGAGCGAGCGGTCCCGTTATCGGGATCTGCTCCGGCGAGATCCCTTCCGGCGGCTAGATCTGCCCCGCGCGTCACCCTGGGCATTACCCTGCGGCCCGCCAGTCCCGGCCGGCCGCGAGCCGGGAGAACCCGATGTCCAGGCTGGCAGCGGTCAACGTCAGCATTTCGTTTGGCAGCCTCGTCGTGCTGGACGGCGTCAGCCTCAGCATCGGCTCAGCGGACCGGATCGGAATCATCGCCCCGAACGGGGTAGGCAAGTCCACCCTGCTCAAGGTGTTGGCGGGCGAGCTTCTGCCGGATGCCGGCGCGGTGACCAGGTCCCCGGCCAGCACTACCGTGCTACGGCTGGCCCAGGAGCCCGATATCAGGGCTGGCGAGTCGCTGGCCGATCACCTCGGCCGCCGGACTCAAGTGGCGGCTGCCCAGGCGGACCTGGACGCGTCGCTGGCAGCCCTGAGCCAGGGTGATGCGGGCGCCGACGACGCTTATGACGCCGCCTTGCAGCGCTGGCTGGCGCTGGGCGGAGCCGATCTGCCAGAGCGAATGGCACAGGTCACCGCGGAGCTTGACCTTCCTGACAACCTTCTTGACCGAAACGCAGCCGAACTCTCCGGCGGTCAGCAAGCCCGGCTCGGCCTGGCTGCGGTACTGCTGGCCCAGCCTGACATCCTGCTGCTCGACGAGCCAACCAATGACCTGGACGACGCCGGGCTTGACTTGCTCGAGGCCCACCTGCGCGGTAGCAGGGCGGGGCTCGCCCTGGTCAGCCACGACCGGTCGATGCTGGCTGCAGTCGTGAAGCAGATCCTGGAACTCGACGAGTTCAGCCGGCATGGCTCGATGTTCTCCGGGGGCTGGGACGCCTACGTGGCAGAACGTGAGCTCGCCGGGCGGCGAGCGGCCGACGCATATGCGGCTTACGAGACTGAGCGTGACAAGCTGACCGAGGCCGCCCGCCGGCAGCGGCAGTGGGCCAGGTCGGGTGCCCAGCGAGCGACGAGCGCCCGCGCACAGCAGGCCGAGCCGGACAAGCACATCCGGGGCTTCCGGGTCGCGACCGCGCAGAATGCCGGCAGCGGGGCCGCCAGGATTGACAAGGCCATCGGCCGGCTCGACGCGGATGCGCCAGACGAGGTCCGCGAACCGTGGCAGCTCCAGCTGTCCATCGGGGAGGCGCGGCGGGCTGGCACTGTTGCAGTCTCGCTGACCGGTGCGATCGTGAGCCGGGGTGAGGTGACGTTGGGGCCGGTCAGCCTGATCGTCGGACCGGCCGACCGGATCAGGATCACCGGCCCCAATGGCTCAGGCAAGAGCACGCTGGTCGATGCCCTGCTCGGCCGGGCACCGCTGTCGGCTGGCCAGCGGTATGCCGGCCCTAGCGTCGTCTTCGGCGAAGTCGATCAGACCCGGCGCGAGTTCGCCACCGATGCGCCAGTCATGGAGGTGGTCCGGTCCGCCGCCGGGCTGGCCAGCGACGAGGAAGCGCGGACGTTGCTAGCCAAGTTCCGGCTGCGGGGGGATGCCGCCCTCAGGCCGTCCAGCGCGCTGTCTCCAGGCGAGCGGACTCGAGCCGGGCTGGCGTTGCTGCAAGCCCGCGGCGTCAACTTCCTCGCGCTGGACGAACCGACGAACCACCTGGACATCGAGGCAATAGAGCAGCTGGAGCTCGCGCTGCGCAGCTACTCCCGCACGCTGGTGCTGGTCACCCACGACCGGCGGCTGGCCGATGCGGTTCACACCGACCAGACCATCGACGTCCGGGACCTGCACGCCTAGCTCCGCCGCTGCTGTCAGGATCCACCAGCCCGACATGTTGATGTCATGCAGGCGCCGTCACTGCAGAGGCTCCGGTGTTATGGCGGAAGATGTCCCAGAAAATCTAGGAGTTAACGGTCCGGTTACGGCAGGCAACAATGGTGCTCACGGCCCGCTCCAGGGCATAGCCAGCGCTCGCTCCTTCGCCCTTAACCTGGACATCGGCCTCAGCCACCGCGGCGTGCGCCTTCGCCAGACCGTCAGACGTCCAGCCGGACAGCTGCTGGCGGGCCTTGTCGATACGCCACGGGGGCATTCCCAGTTCGGCGGCGAGCGCGTTCGGGCTCAGACCCCGGCCGACCGAACCGACCAGGCCCAGTGTTCGCAAGCCCTGGGCGAGCGCGCTAGTGATCAGCACCGGCGAGGTCCCAGTCGCCAGCGCCCACCGAAGTTGCTCAAGCGCGGCAGCAAGGTTACCCTCGCACGCTTTGTCGGCGACGGAGAAGCCGGTCGCCTCAGCCCGGCCCTGGTAGTAGCGCGCGACGGCGGCCTGGTTGATCACGCCAGTCGTGTCGGCCGACAACTGGCTGCACGCGGCGGCCAGGTCACGCAGGTCCGTCCCGACGGCGTCTAGCAGCGCTCGCAGGCCTCCGTCATCAGCCTTCCGGCCGGCCTGCCGGAACTCACTTCGCAGGAAGTCCATCCGCTCGCCGAATCGCCTGACGGTCGGACAATCCACCCTCCGCGCCCCGGCACTGACGAGGTCGGCTAGCAGCGCCTTGTTCTTGACGCCGCCCGCGTGGGTGACGATCAGGAAGACGTCGGGGGCAGGCGACCGGGTCAGCTTCACCAGTTCGGCGGCCAGGTCTTTGCCGGCGTCCTGCGCAGACCGGATCACGACAACGCAGTCACCGCCGAACAGCGACGGTGCAGTCAGGCCGGACAGCTCGCCGGCTGTCAGCCCGGCGGCGGCGACGTCATGGACGCCGGCGCCCGCATTGTCGTTGTCGCCGCCAGCTAGGCCCGCGCCGTCAGCCGGGCCCGCGCCTGCCGTCGCCGCTACAGCGGCGCTGACGGCTCGCTCGACGAGTAGTTCCTCCTCGCCAACGACGACCGTCACCGAAGCTGGCTGCCCGGCCGCAGCCGGCCCCGAGCCCGCCCGCTGAGCGCTAGATGCCATAGGCGCACTATGCCACGGGCGGGCCGCCCGGAGTTGCTCGCAGCAAGTTCCCAGGTCACCTCGCCGGCGGTGGTTCCCGATTTGTCGTTTCGCCCATTAGTCGCCCGTTGTTCAACAGGGCGAGGGTGCCGGTTAGTACCGATCAGTGACGCTTGGTCGGCATGCAGGACTGTTGCGGACTCAGCCGCCGCCAGCTCATCCAGCTGGCCTCGGCGAGCGCCGCCGCGGGTCTCGTGACGCCGCTAGTCAGCACGGTCCCTGCTATGGCTAGCTCCGGCAGGACGGGCGGAAACGGCTTGTACGCGCAGGACCTCGAGCTCGTTACTGTCAGCGACACGAGTTTCGTGCTGACCTGGTATACCGCGGGCGTGCCGACGCCGTCGGTGCCGTCCTTTCCGGTTACCGCGTCAGAACCGATCGCTACCGATGGCCTTGTGCGCTATGGCACCGACCCGGACAACCTGGACCGGGTTGCGGTCGAATGGGGCGGCGAAACGCCGTACCACTACGTAGAGATCACCGGCCTGCGGCCCGGAACGACGTACTACTACCAGGCACTTTCGGCCGGACTCCTCGCCACGCCCCGGCTGGTGCCTCAGCTCGATTTCCCTGCGGACGGCCTCAGGCTCTCTGACGCTCCTGCCGACGGTGAGCTCGCGGCCATTCTCGCCGGGTTGCTGGCGTCCGGAGCCCGGCACTCAGCCTCCCCTGGCCAGGTCACCACGCTGGTGCCGCCGCCGGGCCGGCTGCTCTTCACGCTGGCTCTCAGTAACGACCTGCATGCCGGCGAGACTGTGAGCGGACTCGTCACGAGCGACTTCCCGCCGGGATTCTCGCAGGCACCGGAGTTGCCGCCGTATCCGGTCGTGATGGCACGCGCGATGACACGCGATGCCGCCGCTCGCGGTGCCGACGTGCTCGTGGTGGCCGGGGACCTGACCGCAGCAGGGCGCTCGGGCGAGTTCGCCGCTTCTAGGGCCGCGCTGGATCGCTTCGGCACCCATACCATGTCGGGCTGGCTCGAGTCTGGTGATTACGTAGTGGCCAGGGGCACCAACGACCAGCTCGGCGGCTGCCCGGACCACGCCGATTGCCGGCCGGGGCGGATCGGTCGAGCACCGGCGAACATCACGACTGCCTGTCCGCCGTGTACGACCTGCCGCCCGGCAGGCTGACGACGACGGAAGTCGGCGGGCTCAGGCTGATCGGCCTCGACACCTCGGCGCTCGCGGCGCCTGGCGGAGCAATCGGCGACGACCAGTTCACTGCACTCACCGAAGCGCTGTCGGCCAGCCCCAGCCAGCCGACACTGGTTTTCGGGCACCATCCGGTTACCGACGAGTCTGCACTGACAACGATCGGCGGGCCGGCCTTCGGTCTGAGCCGGGCCGATGCCGCGCGGCTGCAGCAGCTGTATGCGGCGACGCCCGGCGTCTTCCTTCACCACTCCGGCCACACGCACCGGAATCTGCGCACCCACTCGCCGATCGCGCCGGGCGTAGAGTTCCTCGAAGTCGCTGCCACTAAGGAGTACCCGGGCGGGTTCGCGTTGCTCAAGGTGTACACCGGCGGTTACATGGTCAACTTCTACAAGTCATCGAGCGACCTGGCGCGGCAGTGGAGCCAGCTTTCCAGCGGCCAGTACCTGGGCCTCTACCCTGCCTACACACTGGGCAGTACGGCCGACCGCAACCATGTCGTCAGGCGGGACTTCTCGACGCTGTCGCCACTCCGGCACCGGCCATGGTGGGGCCAGCGGCCGCGGTCGCTGCGGTCCGACGCTGCTACGACGTGACCGGCTCGCCGCCGCGCCAGACCTTGATTGGCTTCATGCCGTAGGACCAGGTGAACGCGCCCTCGTGGTCCGCGTCCCAGGCGACTATGTCGGCCAGCCGGCCGCGCGCCATCGCGCCACGATCCGGAGCGCGCAGCGCCTGCGCTCCGCCGACAGTCGCCGCGCGAAGCGCTTCGGTCACGCTCATCCCGAAGTTCGCGATTGCGAGACTGACGACAAGTGGCATCGAGGTGATGCCGTTGCCGCCTGGTGAATGACCGGAACCAAGGGCGACTGGCACGCCCTTGTCGAGCAGGGCTCGCACGGGCGGTTGCCGCCGCGAATCGGAACCGGCCGCCGGGCACAACACCGCTGCCACTCCTGCCCGGGCTAGTGCCGCGACGTCTTCGTCGCCCGCGTCCAGTAGCAGGTCAGCCGACGCGCATCCGATCTCGGCGGCCAGGAAGGCCGCACCGGTCTGGCCGTTGCCGCAGGCGTGTACGCGTGGCTGTAGGCCGGCTGCCCTGCCCGCAGCCAGGATCCAGCTCGCCTCGCGCGCAGTGAACCGTCCCTCGTCGCAGTAGGCGTCGATGCTGTCCGCGCCGGCCGCCTTTGCGTCCGCGCACCAGCTGCCGACCGCGTCCACGTAGTCGTTGCGGCGGCCGAAGAACTCCGGCGGCACGGCGTTCGCAGCCAGGAACGTCACATGGACGCGCGGCATGCCAGGTTCCTTCTCCAGCGAGCGAAGCAGCCGCACATCGGCAAGCTCGCCGTCCCTGGTCAGGTGGTAGCCGGTCTTCGCCTCAACGGTCGTTGTCCCGTTGACCAGCCAGTCGCGAAGCCGCTCCCGGACGCCACTGCACAAGGTCCACGGGTCTGTGCCCCTGGTGATCGTCACCGTGGACGCATCGCCGCCTCCGGCCGCCGTGATCTCGGCGGCGGATGAGCCGCCGGACCTCATAGCGAGTTCGGCATAGCGGTTCCCGGCATAGACCGGGTGGGTGTGCGAATCGATCAAGCCGGGCGTGACCAGCGCACCGCCCATGTTCTCCACGTGATCGACGTCGACGATGTTGTGGATCACGCCGGGGATGCGGGTCGGCAGCTCGGACGCTGGACCGACCCAAGCGATGCGCTCATCCTGTGACAGGATCGCGGCATTGCTCCAGACCTCAGATCCCGTCCAGAGCCGGCCGATGTTCGTGAGCAGGCGCACGGTCACGGCGCACCGCCAAGCAGCCGGGGACGGCTGCGCTGCGCGGAACTCCGGGCAACCATGCGACCTCTCTCACCGAGCGTCGGATTGAGTGCGAACACTGGAGCCGGCCAGCCGGTCCTGGGGTATCAAGACACTCCATAAGACCAGCGTGGTGACAACACACCAACATATCGGTTCAGTCACGGTATTGCACAAGCCGAAGTGGTGTAAAGGGCTCTTTAAGCATTCACAGCCGCCAGACTGCTTTTGCGGCCGGGTGACATCCTAATGGCCGACGCGCGTTCGCATTGCGCCGACTCACCGGCTCTGACGTGCTAACTGGTCGGTCAGCGAGCCTGCGGGCACAGCTGCTACGGACGCCTCATCCGAGGCTGCCGCGAGCGTCGGCGAAGGTTGACGGGTAACTGCCCGTTCCCCGCATAGTGGCGTTAAAAAGGTTCAGCAGGCAGCTGCATAGCGGGCCGTAATCATCAACCCAGGCACACGCAGCTGCGCCGCGCAATTGCGTGACGAATTGCGCGATATATAGCAGCCGCCCGGCACGCTCCTAATGGGCGGTATTAACCGGCGCGAATCTGTCGAGCTCGGCGGCCAGGGCGAGCGGCAAACGAGCAGTCAGCTCGGTCCCGTCGCTGCGATGCTCGACCGTGAGCACCTCACCCTCATTGTGCGCGCGGGACAGCAAGTCGCCGCGGTCGTACGGAATCACAACGCTGACCTCGCGGAACTGCCGTGGCAGCAACCGTTCGATCGCCGCGAGCAGCGTGTCGATGCCGTCGCCCGTTCGCGCCGACACAACGACCGACTGCCGCTCCGCTAGCTGCAAGCCTTCCAGCTCGATCGGGTCCGCGCTATCGGCTTTGTTAATCACGACAAGTTCGGGCACGTCTGCCGCGCCGACCTCGGCGAGCACTTCCCTGACCGCGGCCAGCTGCGAGCGCGGATCAGCGTCCGAGCCGTCGACCACGTGCAAGATCAGGTCGGCGTCGGTCACTTCTTCAAGCGTCGACCGGAACGCATCCACCAGCTGGTGCGGCAGGTGCCGGACGAAACCCACCGTGTCCGTCAGCGTGTACGGCCAGCCGCCGGGGGTCCGCGCCTTGCGCACGGCCGGATCCAGCGTTGCGAACAGCGAGTCGTCCACCAGCACCTGCGCGCCGGTAAGCCGGTTCAGCAAGCTCGACTTGCCAGCGTTCGTGTAACCCGCGATCGCCACCGACGGAACTGCCCGGCGGCGGCGCTGACCCCGCTGGACTTCACGGCCGACGGACATGTCCGCGATCTCGCGCCGCAGTTTGGATATGCGCGACCTGATACGGCGCCGGTCAGTCTCGATCTTGGTCTCGCCGGGTCCGCGCGTTCCGATGCCGCCGGTCCCGCCGGCCCGGCCGCCTGCCTGCCTGGACAGCGACTCGCCCCAGCCGCGCAGTCGCGGCAGCAGGTACTGCAGCTGCGCGAGCTCCACTTGCGCCTTGCCCTCTTTGCTGCGGGCGTGCTGAGCGAAGATGTCCAGGATCAGGGCAGTACGGTCGACTACCTTGACCCGGACCGTCCCCTCCAGGCTGCGTAGCTGCCCGGGGGTTAGCTCGCCGTCGCAGATGACGGTGTCGGCGCCCTGCGCTGCCACGATTTCAGCGAGCTCTCTCGCCTTGCCCGCGCCAACGTAGGTAGCGGCGTCCGGCCGACCGCGTCGCTGGATCAGGGCGTCGAGTACCTCCGATCCGGCGGTCTCGGCCAGGCGGGAGAGCTCGCGCAGCGAGTTCTCGGCCATGGCGAGAGTTCCGTCGGTCCAGACGCCCATCAGGACGACCCGTTCCAGCCGGAGCGCCCGGTACTCGACCTCGCTGACGTCTTGCAGCTCGGTCGACAGGCCCGCCACGCGCCGCAGCGCATGCCGGTCCTCAAGGTCGAGCTGGCCGCCGTCTGGCTCAGCGGATTCGTCCCAGGGCGAGTCGTCGGGCTCGGCGAGCCACTCGGGCCCGGCGGGCCGGGCGCTGAGCTGGTCGCCGTTGCGCGGCTCGCCCGAGCCGCTGCTCAGCCGGCTGTCGTCTGGGTTCTCGTTGGGTACTGCGTTCGACTGCGCTGTCATGCCACCTCTGCCGGAAAGCGTGCCGGGCCGACGAAAAGCGCCAGCCTGGCCAGCCCGGAATGCTAGGAATTAGTCTGATAAAAATTGTGAGAACAGGCCATCTGGCGTTGCGCTCGCTGGCGGCGAGCGTTCGTCCCGATAGTGCCACGGTCGCGATACATCCTCATCTCATTAACATCCGACGCCCCGGGAATGTGCCCTGTCTAGGGGTCGGGCGCCTGAAGATCTGGCCGCCGCGGCCCGCCGCGTGCGCCGGCAGTGTGCCGCGAGAGCCCATGAGTTACCTTCTGGTATCGGAGCAGCCCGGTGCTTTTGCAGCCCGGTATCCATGCGGCACCCGTCGCGGCCCCGTGGTCAAGGCGACCTGTGGTCAAGGCGAACCGTGGTCAAGGCGACGTGGTCAAGGCGACGTGGTCAAGGTGAAGGAGCATGCGATGTCCAGTGGCGTTGAGATTGCCGGCCCGGCCGGCAGCCGGTACGACGAGATCCTGACTCCGGAGGCACTCGACCTGATCGCGCTGCTGCACCGGGAGCTCGGGCAGCGTCGGCGTGATCTGCTCCTGGCGCGGGCGCGGCGGCAGGACGAGCTGTCGGCCGGCGGCACGCTGGACTTCCTGACCAGCACTGAAGCGATCCGGTCTGACACCTCCTGGCGGGTCGCCCCGCCTGCGCCCGGCCTGATCGACCGGCGAGTCGAGATCACCGGCCCGACCGACAGGAAGATGACGATCAACGCGCTGAACTCTGGCGCCAAGGTGTGGCTGGCCGACTTCGAGGATGCCAACACCCCGCTGTGGGACAACATGGTCACCGGCCAGCTCAACCTCAAGGACGCGCTGGACCGGACCATCGACTTCACCAGCGACGAGGGCAAGACTTACCAGCTGCGGCCGGATGCCGAGCTGGCCACGATCGTGGTCCGGCCGCGCGGCTGGCACCTGCCGGAGAAGCACCTGCTGATCGACGGCCAGCGTGCTTCGGGGAGTCTGGTGGATTTCGCCCTCTACTTCACCCATTGCGGGCGACGGCAGCTGGAAAAGGGCAAAGGCCCGTACTTCTACCTGGCCAAGATGGAAAGCCACCTCGAAGCCAGGCTCTGGAATGACGCCTTCATACTGGCGCAGGACGCCCTAGGCATCCCGCAGGGCACAATCCGGGCGACTGTTCTGATCGAGACATTCCCGGCCGCTTTTGAGATGCAGGAGATCCTTTACGAACTCCGCGAGCACAGCGCAGGCCTGAATGCCGGCCGCTGGGACTACCTGTTCTCCATCATCAAGAAGTTCCGGACCCGCGGCGCGGACTTCGTGCTGCCCGAGCGCAACGCCGTGACCATGACCGCGCCGATGATGCGGGCCTACACCGAACTGCTGGTCAAGACGTGCCATGCGCGCGGCGCTCACGCCATGGGCGGGATGGCAGCCTTCATCCCGAGCCGCCGCGATCCGGAGGTCAACGAGCGCGCGCTAGCCAAGGTGCGCGAGGACAAAACCCGTGAGTCCGGCGACGGCTTCGACGGGTCCTGGGTCGCGCACCCGGATCTGGTCCCGATCTGCCGCGAGGTCTTCGACAGCGTGCTCGGTGACGCGCCGAACCAGCTCAGCAAGCAGCGCGACGACGTGCACGTCACGGCGGCACAGCTGCTCGACGTCAAGGACACTCCCGGCGAGATCACCGAGGCCGGGCTTCGCAACAACGTCAGCGTCGGCCTGCAGTACCTGGCTAACTGGCTGGCCGGCAACGGCGCGGTCGCGATCTTCAACCTGATGGAGGACGCGGCAACCGCCGAGATCTCCCGCTCTCAGATCTGGCAGTGGCTGCACAACAACATCTCCCTTGCCGACGGCCCGGCCGTGACCAGGGAGCTAACCGAGCGGATCATCGGAGAGGAGCTCGCGACGATCCGAACCCAGCTCGGCGACGCTTACGACGAGGCCCAGTACGAGCAAGCGACCTCGCTGTTCACCGAGGTAGCGCTCGCCGACGAGTACGTGGACTTCCTGACGCTGCCGGCCTACGAGCGGATGCCCTGACGCAGCCTCCACCTCTTCGCAGCCGAGTGATCTTGGTGGGTGCCGCGCCGCGCTCCGGAGCCACCGGCACCAGTAGAGCCGCTACTACCGGGAACGCGCCCACCACGGCAAATGACGCCCCAAAGCCGATCGAGCCGATGGCCAGTGCCAGGACCGGTGGGGTGGCCGCGCCTAGCGCGTTCTGCCCGGTGTTCTGGACGCCGAGCGCACGGCCGGCCCAGGCAGGTCCGGCGTACTCGGCGACAGCAGTGAATGCGAGCCCGTTGGTGCTCACCGCTACCACGGCGCAGGCCAGCAGCACGGGAACTGCCAGCGACGATCCCGCTGCTGCCGCGGCAGCTAGTGCGAGCATGCCGACGCCAGTGCTCACCGCGAGTATGCGCATCGGCCGCATCCGGCTGCCGACTCGGTCGGACCAGTAACCGGCACCGAGGCGAGACGCCGCGCCGCACAGCTGGGCAACGGCGAGCAAACGGCCTGCCGTTGTCACCTCCCAGCCTCGCGCGTCGACGAGGAACACCAGCGCGAAAGTGGCGACCGCAAACTGGGGCACCACCAGCAACGCGCTGGCAGCGTGGATGCGCCACAGCATCGGCTGCCCGTATGGCGAGGGCGCGCTGTATGGCGACGGCGGGCGAGATGCCTGGCCAGCCTGTCCTGACGACGGCTGCTCGCGGACCGGATCGCGGACGAGAACTAGAACGAGGACCGCGGCCACCAGGCAGAACCCGCCCAGGAACCGCAACGGCAGCTCGGAACCGCTCGTACCCAGGGTCGGCAGCGTCACGGCCGCGAGCGCGACTCCGAGCGGCTGGGCGCTTTGCCGGATCCCCATTGCCAGGCCGCGCTCGTGCCGGGCGAACCAGCCAAGAATCAGCCGGCCGCTCGCCGCGAATACCGAGCCGCCGGTGGCCCCGGCGAGCGCCAGGCAAACGCCAAGCCCGACGCTGCCGTCCATGACCGAGGCCGCCTGCAGTATCACGCCAGCCAGACCGAGTCCCGTGGCCAGCACGATCCGCTCGCCCCAGCGGTCCGCCGCCGCACCCCACGCGATCAGCGTGAGCAGCAGGCCGGCCGTCGGGCAGGCGATGAGCACGCTGGCGAGCTCAAGAGAGAAACCTTCGTGCCGTAGCGCCGGGATGAGGTACGCAAGGCCGTACTGAAACGTGCAGCCGGCGGTCATGGCAAACAGGCCCACGAACAAGATGAGCCAGCGCCGGCCGCTCGCGTCCGTTTCGCCGCGGCCCGAGGGTACCGTCGCACTGCTCATATGATGATACTACATGTCCATATATTGAGACCTCAGTAATTATCGAGCACCGCCACCGCCGTCCTCAGTTGAACAGCGTGCGGGCCGTAGCGGCAGGCGCGACTTTTCATCGCTGCGGTACGCTCTGACGCCCGCTTTATCCCGTTACGGGCGGACGGCAGCCGTGAAATGTGAGCTGGTCGCGCTCGCCCAATCCACTCTTCATGGATCTTGTCCGCTGCGTGGGGTAGTTTGTCGCGTTTCTAGCGGCAAGAATCCGTGAAATGTGAGGGATACTCGGCCTAATCTCCCCGGCAGTAGCGGCCCTGCCACAGCAGAGGGATGCTGGAGGCATGGAGAGCGCGCCTATCCGCACCGGGCTGACCGGCGCCGGTCAGATTGACACCGGGCAGATCGGCACCGGGCAGATCGGTACCGGGTCGATCGACGCTGGGCTGGCAGCCGAACTGACCGTAATCTGCGGCACTGCCAATGTCATCAGCGACCCGCAGCAGTTGCGTACCTACGAGTGCGACGGGCTGACGGCGCATCGCAGCACTCCCGGCCTGGTCGTCCTGCCGCAATCGGCCGCCGAAGTAGCCGCCATCGTGGCCGCTTGCGCAGCCCGCAGGGTCCCGTTCGTGGCGCGCGGCAGCGGAACCGGCCTGTCCGGCGGAGCGCTTCCGCGTGCTGACGGCGTGCTGATCGTCACCTCGAAGATGCGCAACATCATCGCGATCGATCCGGTCAGCCGCCGCGCCATCGTCGAACCAGGCGTCACCAATCTCGCGGTCAGCAAGGCCGCCGAGCCGTACGGCCTGTTCTATGCGCCTGACCCGTCCAGCCAGGTGGTCTGCTCCGTCGGCGGCAACGTTGCCGAGAACTCCGGCGGCGCGCATTGCCTGAAGCACGGGTTCACCGTCCATCACGTCGTCGGCCTGGAGATCGTGACGCCGCAGGGCGACCTGACCTGGCTCGGTGACGGGACCGGAGCATCGCCCGGATACGACCTGGTCGGTGCCTTCACCGGCTCAGAGGGAACCCTCGGCATCGTCACCAACATCGTGGTGAAGCTGACGCCCGTTCCGGAAGCGGTGACCACCTTGCTGGCCGCATTCACCACGATGGGCGCGGGCGGCTCGGCGGTCTCGGCGATTATCGGCTCGGGCATCTTGCCCGGCGCGATCGAGATGATGGACGCGCTCGCCATCTCGGCGGCAGAGGCCGCAGTGAGCTGCCGCTACCCGGATGGCGCGGGCGCCGTGCTGATCGTGGAACTGGACGGCCCGGCAGCCGACGTCGAAGCACAGACCGCAGCGGTTCGCGCGATCTGCACGGCGGAGGGCGCGTACGAAATCCGGGCCGCGCAGGATGCAGCCGAGCGGGCCGCGATCTGGACCGGGCGCAAATCCGCGTTCGCCGCGGTCGGCCGGATCAGCCCGGCTTACATCGTGCAGGACGGCGTGGTGCCACGGACCGCTCTGCCGAAAGTGCTGGACCGGATCAGCGAGCTGTCGGCGGAACACGGCATCCGGGTAGCGAACGTCTTCCACGCCGGCGACGGGAACTTGCATCCGCTCGTGCTGTTCGACGACACGGTGCCCGGCGAGCAGGAGAAGGCCGAGATACTCTCCGGCCGGATCCTCGATCTGTGCATCGAGCACGGCGGCTCGATCACCGGCGAGCACGGTGTCGGTGTCGACAAGTCGCGGTACATGCCGCGGATGTTCGGCGCTGACGACCTCGACACCATGCAGTTGCTGCGCTGCGCCTTCGACCCCGCCGGCCTGTGCAACCCCGGCAAAGTGTTCCCGACCCCGCGGCTGTGCGGAGAAGTGCCAGGGGTCCGCCATGCCCCGCACCCGCTAGTCGCATCCGGCCTGATCGATCAATTCTGACGGGAACGGGCACTGCTCGGGGGAACTCACCCGAGCGCGACCCGGAGGAGCCATGACAGTACTGAGCATTCCGGCCGAACTCACCAGTGCGTGCGCGCACGTGTCGCCGGGCGGCCCCGCCGATGCCGTCGCAGGCAAGCCTGCCAGCTTCGTAGCGGCACCAGCTTCGACGGAAGAGGCCGCTGCAGTGCTACACGCCGCGGCAAGCCTCGGGCTGACCGTCGTCCCGCGCGGAACAGGCAGCCGCCTGCAGTGGGGTCCCGCGCCAGCGAGCTGTGATCTCGTCATCGACACCGGCAACCTCGACCAAATCCTCGAGCACACCGCCGGTGACCTGGTCGTCAGCGTCCAGGCCGGAGTTCGCCTTGACGACCTCGCCCGCGTCCTTGCGGCGGCCGGCCAGCGGCTCGCGGTCGATCCGCTCGACACCAGCGGCACGATCGGTGGCCTGATAGCAACCGGCGCCGCAGGCCCGCTTCGCTACCGGTACGGCTCGCCGCGCGACTTGCTCATCGGCATCACCGTGATCAGGGCGGACGGCACCATCGCCAAAGCAGGCGGCAAAGTCGTGAAGAACGTGGCCGGCTACGACATTGGCAAGCTATTCGCCGGCTCGTACGGCACGCTCGGCCTGATCGCCGAAGCAACCTTCCGCCTGCACCCGCTGCCGGAAAGCACCGCCTGGATCACGCTCGACTGTCCCGACCCGCCTTCCGCGGCAGCCGCAGTGCAGACAATCGCCGACTCCCCCGTCATACCGTCCGCGATCGAACTCGACTGGCCCAGAGCTAGCGCACCAATCGTTGTCGGCGCGCTTCTGGAAGGTGACGGGCCTAGTGTTGCTGGCCGGGCCGATCGCTTGGGGCAACTGCTAGAGCGCGCAACGGCCGGGTCGGCGGGCGGAGCGTTTCGTGTGCTGCGGCCGTCGTCCGGCGGTCGCGAGCGCCCCGGCACTTTGGTGCGAGTCGCCTTCTGGGCCGGCAAGCTCGTTGCCGTGCTCAGCGCGATCCGCCAGGCAGGCGAGCAGCATGGGCTGGACCCGGCGATCGGCGGGTCGGCGGGAGCGGGCGTGCTCGACGTCGTGGTCGATGGGGAGGCAACTGCGGACGCGGTTGGCGGATTCGTCGCGGCATTGCGGGCCAGTCTGAAAACACTGAGCGCGGCAACGGTCCTGCCCGCGACGGCAAGCGCTGTGGTTTTGGACGCGCCTGCGGCTGTCAGAGAAGCTGTGGACATGTGGGGGCCAGTGCAGTCGCTTGCGCTGATGCGATCGGTAAAAGAGCAGTTCGATCCGGAGCACCGGATGGCGCCCGGCCGACTGCCAGGAGGGATCTGATGACCGCGGATGACACCGGCATCGTCGAGCCGATCGCTCACGACGACCCAGCCGCCAGTGCGCTTGATCCGGACGGATCGCTGCGCGACCTGGCCGGCGACTGCGTGCACTGCGGCTTCTGTCTGCCGGCCTGTCCGACCTATCAGCTCTGGGGTGAGGAGATGGACTCGCCGCGCGGCCGGATTCATCTCATCACCCAGATCCTGAGCAGCGGTCACGGCAGCGCCGCTGCGGCTGAGCATTTCGACCGGTGTCTCGGCTGCATGGCCTGTGTGACGGCGTGCCCGTCGGGCGTGCAGTACGACCAGCTCATCGAGGCTGCCAGGACCTGGGCCGAGCCTGATCAGGGCCAGAATCAGCACAGCGAGCGCGAAGGCGAGCCCGGGCCGCCGCAGGCTCCGCTGCCTGCCAGGTCGCGCCGGGACCGGGCGGTGCGGGCCGCGATCTTTGCGACGTTCCCGTACCCGAGCCGGCTACGCGCAGCGCTGGTTCCGCTGCGCGCCGCGCAGCGAACCGGGCTGGACCAGCTTGCCGCCCGGAGCAAGCTGCTCCGCCGGGTCGTGCCGGAGGCAGCTGCTGCTCTGGCTGTTGCGCCCGCTGCGCCGCGTGGTGCGGGGCGCGGCGGCGGGGTAATTGCCCGTTTCCGGCAGGAAAAGGTGTTGTCCTCTGCTCCGCGACGATTGCCTGCCCGCGTGCCGGCCAAAGGTGAGCGCAGGGCCGTCGTCGGAATGCTGACCGGTTGCGTGCAGCAGGTGCTGTTCCCGCAGGTCAACGCCGCCACAGCCAGGGTGCTGTCGGCTGAGGGCTGCGACGTCATCGTGCCCGGAGGGCAGGGCTGCTGCGGTGCGCTGTCGCTGCATGGCGGCCGGCGGGCCGAGGCTGCGGACTTCGCCCGCACGACGATCGCCGCGTTCGAGCGGGCGGGCGTCGACGCGGTGATCGTGAACGCTGCGGGCTGCGGCTCGGCCATGAAGGAGTACGGGCACCTACTGGCTGGCGACCCCGACTGGGCGGACCGGGCTGCGGCGTTCAGCGCGACGGTCCGCGATTTCAGCGAGTTCCTGGTCGAGCTTGGCCCGGTCGCGGCCCGGAGCGAGCTTCCGGTCAGGGCTGCGTATCACGACGCATGCCATCTGGGGCACGCGCAGCGGATTACCGCGCAGCCTCGAGCGTTGCTGCGCGGCGTGCCCGGCCTCATGCTTGCCGAGATCGCGGACGCAGGGACCTGCTGCGGCTCGGCCGGCATCTACAACCTGGTCCAGCCCGAGGCCGCCGCCGAGTTGGGCGAGCGCAAGGCCCGTGCGGTCGCGGCGACCGGCGCTGACCTGCTGGTGTCTGCCAACCCTGGCTGCTCGCTGCAGATCGCGCAGGCTCTTGTGGCGGCCGGGGACCGGCCAATGCCGGTCGCGCACATCGCCGAGGTTCTCGACGCGTCGATCCGCGGGCGGTCGGTTCGGTCGTTGATGGACTGACGCGGATTTCCGACATAACCGGCGGAACCCCTGGATGGCATCCACTTCCTAGCTGGTTGTGGACTTTCCAGGACCGTTATGCGGCTTTTGTGGTGGCGAACCGATTAGGAAGTCGGCGTGTGCTGCCGGAGGTACTTCGCCACGAGGGGACGACCGGCCCAGGACAGGCCGAGCACGGCGAGGACGAGCATGACTAGCAGCGAAATCCACAGGTCGGAGCCGGTCGGCGGGAACACCAGCCCGGACCCGCCAGAGAACAAAGCCGGCATGGCCGTGCCAGCGTGGATTCCCGCGGGTATCCGGCCGATGTACTGAGCCGACGAGAGCACGACATGGCCCTTCGGCGACTCGAACCGGCCACTCCAGGTGCAAGCTGACCGCTCGCACCGCTTCGTGGTCGCGACCCAGTAGCCGCGGGTGCCGTGGCGGAGCCCGGCCCGGATGGCAGCCGGGAGATGGGTAGCGGCCTCGACAAGCAGCAGCGCTGCGATGATGCCAACGACCGGACGGGCCGGCAGGCGGCTTCGCCCTTGCGGGATGACCGTGGTGCCGGCGTTAGCCCCGCTCATCACGTGCGTCCCCTTGGTCGTCTCGGAGTTGTCGAACTTGGCGAAGCTCACTGTAGGCGAATCCGGCCAGTGGGCGGGCGGCGGCGCAACGGCTCCACCGGCTAGATGTCAGTAGCGGCGTCTTCGTGACGTCGATGTGGCGTCAGAGATCGACCCCAGGATGTCCGGTACCGGCCTGCGGCGTCCGTTGTCGGCTCGGGACATCGGGTCGCGCTTGGCGCGGCCGAGGGCTGGGTTAGCTTATGGTCGACGCATAGCCAGCGCGGCACCGACGTCAGCGGATGGCTTGACAGACGTCATAGTTGACGCCATGATGACGTCATGGACCTCAGCGAGTACGCCGAATCGCTCCGGCGAGAGCTCACCGCCATCACCAGGTTCGCTGGTGATGACATTGCCAGGGCCGCCGAGATGCTGTCGGAGACCCTCGATTCGACCGTGCGACTGGCGCTACTCGACGTCCTGTCGGCAGCAGCCGACGAAATCACCGCGAGCCTCGACGGCGCGACGGTCGACGTGCGGCTAACTGGCACCGAGCCCGAGTTCGTCGTCAACATGAGGCGGCCGGGCGACAACGAATCGCAGGAGCCCGCCGACGCTGCCGATGAGGCTGGCAACACCCGGGTGACGCTGCGGATCTCAGACGGCATGAAGGCCCGGGTAGAGGCTGCAGCCCTATCAGCAGGCCAGTCAGTAAATGCCTGGCTCGTCCGGGCGATCAGCCGAGCCCTCGAGAATCCGGCCGGCGGCTCCGCTGGTCCCGGCGGCCCGGGCTTCCCTGGCGGCCCGGGCTTCCCTGGCGGCCCAGGAGGCCCGAAGAAGCGCCCGCCGTTCCCGTCCCCGCCGCCAGGCAGATCCGGGACATCGAAGCGGTACACCGGGTTCGCCCGGAGCTAGCCGCCGGCTCATTACTCGCTCATCGCCAGCATTCCGGCACCGAATCTCAGATCAGGAAGGCACAGCCATGAGTACGTGGGATTACGCATGTTCCGACCCGGTTGACATCAGCATCGACTCGTGGACATCGGGCAGCATCGTCGTGTCGGGCGAACCGACAAGCACTGTTACCGTCGAAGTAGTGCCGAGCAGGCACAGCGCGGACGTGGACGACTTGCTGGCGCAAGTCCAGGTGGCCTTCGATGATGGCCAGTTGTACATTCACGGCCCGCGGCCGAGCGCCTTCCTCCGCAGGCGGGGGCTCGACCTGACGATCAAGGCGCCGCAAGGATCTAGCTGCGCGGCCAAGACGGTCTCCGCGGACCTGGCCTGCGTCGGTGACCTCAGCGCGCTGGCCATGCAGACGGCAAGCGGCGACACCAGCGCCGCGTCGGTCAGCGGAGACGTCACGGTTCGCTCGGCCAGTGGCGATGTGCTGCTGGACACGGCAGGCGGCGGCATCGCGATCAGCACCGCGTCCGGTGACGTGCGGGCGGCGAGGGTCGGCGGTTACGCGCGCGTCAGCACTGCCAGCGGCGACGTCGCGATCGGCTACTGTGCCAGCTCGGTCACCGCCCGGACGGCCAGCGGCGACATCCAGCTGGGCGCGGTCGCGACCGGCCAGATCGAATTGCGCAGCTCGTCCGGCGACATGCAGGTCGCGGTCGTGCCCGGCATCGGCGTCTACCTGGACCTCGCCAGCACGTCCGGCAGCATCCGCAGCGAGCTGGCCCCGAGCGACGAAGAGGAGCTGCACGAGTCAGGCGTGCCTGTCCAGATCAGCTGCCGCGCGCTCAGCGGCGACATCCGGATTATCAAGGCAACCAGCGTCCCTAGGGCGGCGCCGGCACCTGCGCCCGAGGCAGTTGGGCCGGAGCAGACTGGATCAGACCACGCGACGCCCGGCGAACTGGCGCCCGGCGAACTGGCGAGCCCGATCAGGCTGCGCCGCAGCCGATCGAGCCGTAACTCCCCGACAGCCGATCCCAGCGAACCGATAAGGACCAGCGAGATGTATCAGCGAATGTCAGAGGAACTCGCTCGGCACCGCCTGGCCGAAGTGCAGAGGCTGGCAGGCGGCCGCGGGAGCAAGTCCGTGCCCGCGGGATCTGGCGGCAGCACCGGGCTATCCAGCACCGGCCCATCCAGCACAGGGCGGGCCACCACGTCGTCACGCCGCACGGGCCGGACGCGCGTCACTCTGCAGATCTTGCGGGCACGCACCGGCTGGCGGCTTGTCGATCTCGGCCTCAAGCTCGCCGTCACCTCCGACTCGCGCCCGGCGGCCGCGCCGCGTCCAGCCGGATCCTGACGTCGGTGCCAGCTCAGGTCGCAGAAATCCCGACCGGCGAGCGGTCAGCGAGCCAGCCTTCAGAAAGCTCTCCCGAAGCGACGATCTCTGCAGGACCGGTCAGCAAGCTGGCCCTGGCGCTGGGTGTCACGGTCAGCTTGCCGCCCGGTACATGCACGGTCCAGGGCAGGCCGATCTGCGCCTGCCACTCCCCCGCGTGGACCGCTGCCGCGACAGCGGTGGCGACCGCCCCGGTCCCGCACGACAGCGTCAGCCCGGATCCGCGCTCATGCACGCGCATCTCGACCTCGCGGTCGCGCAGTACCCTGACGACCTCGACGTTCGCCCCGGTAGTTAGCTCGGCCGGCCGAAGCACCCTGGGGCTGCTCAGGTCGATGCACGCCACCGGCTCGCTCACGATGCAGGCCAGGTGCGGATTGCCGACCGAGATGGCCAGCCCGGCGATCCGCTGATCGCCCGCCTGCGCCTCGCCCTCACCAAGAACCGTTGCGGCGCCCATGTCGACGGTGAACTGGCCATCCGGCTCCGCGCGCACTGCCCTGGTACCCGCCCTGGTGGCAATCGCCAGTTCGGGCCCGACGGCCATCCCTTGATCTATCAGGTACTTGGCGAAGACGCGGACTCCGTTACCGCACATCTCGGCGATGCTGCCGTCGGCATTCCGGTAATCCATGAACCACTCGGCCTGCTGCCCGGCTGCCTCAGCACCTGCCGCCGCCGCGCGCACAATTCGCAGCGCTCCGTCTCCGCCGACCCCGAAGTGCCGGTCACAGAGGCGAGCGACCAGGTCCGCAGTCAGGTCGAGCTCGCCGTCCGGATCAGGCAAGATCACGAAGTCGTTCCCCGTGCCATGCCCCTTCGCGAACCGCATGTACCGATGCTAGCCGCCCGCCCGGTCCGCCCAGCCAGCCGCAGACCGGACAGCTGCCAGCGCATCATCAGCCAGCCCGGCGCCGGCCGGGATCCAGCGAACCCGCGGGTCGCGCCGGAACCAGGACTCCTGGCGCCGGACGAACCGGCGGGTTGCCGTGATCGTCTGCGTGAAGGTCGTGTCTTCCGTCCAATCACCAGCAAGGAAACGAAGCACCTGGGCGTACCCTAGTGCCCGGCTCGCAGTGAACCCGTCTCGCAGCCCGGCTTGTTCGAGTTGCCGTACCTCGTCAACGAGCCCGAGCTGGCGCATCCGGACAACCCGCTCCGCGATCCGCCGGTCCAGTTCCGGTCGCGGCACCGCCACGCCGAGCTGTATCACCGGGTAAACCGACTCGTACTCTGGCAGCGTCGCGCTGAACGGCCGTCCGGATAGCTCGATGACCTCCAGCGCGCGGACAATACGCCGCCCGTTGCCAGGCAGGATCGCCGCTGCGGCTGCCGGGTCCAGCACGGCCAGCCGTGCGTGCATGACGGCCGCGCCGACTCGCTCAAGCTCGCGTTCCAGGCTCGCGCGCAGCGCGGCGTCGGTGCCCGGGAACTCGAGGTTGTCGATCGCGGCACGGACGTAGAGGCCGGAACCGCCGACCAGGATCGGGGTGCGCCCGCGCTCCCGGATGTCATCGATGACGTGCCTTGCCAGCAGCTGATACTCCGACACGCTCGCAGTCTGAGTAACCGGCCAGATGTCGAGCAAATGATGCGGGATGCCGGCCCGCTCGGCCTTCGTCAACTTCGCCGTACCGATGTCCATGCCCTGGTACAGCTGCATAGAGTCGGCGTTAACTACCTCGCCGTCGAGCGTACGAGCCAGGGTCAGCGAGAGTTCGGACTTACCTCCCGCCGTCGGCCCCACGACCGCGATGACTGGCCGTAGCATTGCATCAGTCTGACAGGCGCAGGGTAGGTCCCTGCACAGGCGAGGTGGCCGGATGGTCACCCAGCGCTTGGGGGAAATATGACGTACGCCGATGGCCTCGACACGCCCACCGAGGACGACGAGCTCGACCTCGACGACGACCTGGACGAGGACGAGCTCGATCTCGACGACGAGTTCGACGATGAAGACGAGTACGACTTCGACGAGGACGACGAAGAGTTCGACGATGAAGACGAGGACGAGGACGACAAGCCGTGAGCTGACAGCGGCCGGCTCGCGCCTCTGCCAGTAGCCAAACCCTGTGCCAGGCACCAGCCAGGTCGCGCGTCCCAGCTAGACCCTGCGCCTAGACCCGTTGTGATCACCGAGACTTTTGCACGCTAACGCGCGGTGCGAGTGCATACGTCTCCGTGATCACTAGTTTGCCGGGCGGCGGGCAGGCATGCCGAGCAGAACCGACGTCGCTGCTGTCGCCGCACCTGCCACGCGGCCGGGTGCCTGGCTTGAACTGTCCTGGCTCGCGCGCCGCGCCTCCCCCGCATCTCCGCCCCGCGTCCGCCGGATGCTCACCGGATTCTTGTCGGCAAGCAGGTAGTGCGGCGCAGCCCCGCTTACCACGGTGGTGATCACATCACCCGGACGCGGCGCAAGCTCGGCTGCCCCCGGCGTGAAATGCACGAGCCTGTTGTCGCGCGCCCGGCCCGACATCCGGTGCGTGGCGCTGTCCTTGCGTCCTTCGCCGTCGGCCACCAGGACTTCAACCTCCCGGCCGACCAGTTTCTGGTTCTCCCGCCACGCCACCTCAGTGACTAGCGCGGCTAGCCGCTCATACCGGTCGGCGACGACATCCGCAGGAACCTGGCCGGGCATCTCCGCGGCCGGAGTGCCGGGCCGGATCGAGTACTGGAACGTGAACGCGCCAGCGAACCTTGCCTGCCGGACGAGATCGAGTGTGTTAGTGAAGTCTTGTTCGGTCTCGCCGGGGAAGCCAACGATGATGTCGGTGGTGATGGCGGCCTCGGGCATCGTGGCGCGCACGCGATCCAGGATCGCCAGATACTTTTCCCGCCGGTACGCACGCCGCATCGCGCGCAGCACGGCGTCCGAGCCAGACTGCAGCGGCATGTGAAGTTGCGGCATCACGTTGGGCGTCTCGGCCATCGCCGCGATGACGTCATCGGTGAAGTCACGCGGATGCGGTGAGGTGAACCGGACTCGCTCCAGGCCAGCCACGTTGCCGCAGGAACGAAGGAGCTTGCCGAAGGCGAGCCTGTCGCCGAAGCCCACGCCGTAGGAGTTGACGTTCTGCCCTAGCAGGGTGATCTCGAGCACGCCATCGGCTGCCAGTGCCTCAATCTCGGCCAGCACATCGCCGGGGCGGCGGTCCTCCTCGCGGCCGCGCAAGCTCGGCACGATGCAGAACGTGCAGGTGTTGTTGCAGCCGACTGAGATGGCCACCCAGGCTGAATAGGGCGACTCACGACTGGCAGGCAGCACCGACGGGAAGCGCTCAAGCGATTCCAGGATCTCGACCTGTGCTTCCTGCCGCACGCGTGCACGTTCCAGCAGAACGGGCAGCGAGCCGATGTTGTGAGTGCCGAAGACCACATCCACCCACGGTGCCCGCTCGGTGATCGTGGCCCGGTCCTTCTGGGCCAGGCAGCCGCCTACCGCGATCTGCATTCCGGGACGGGCGTTCTTCACCGGGAGCAGGTGGCCGAGGTTCCCGTACAGGCGGTTGTCGGCATTCTCGCGGACCGCGCAGGTATTGAATACGACGACGTCGGCGTCAGATCCGGCAGCAGCGCGGCGGTAGCCAGCTGCCTCTAGCAAGCCAGCCAGCCGCTCGGAGTCGTGCATGTTCATCTGGCACCCGTAGGTGCGGATTTCAAAGCTTCGCTCCGCTGTCGCGCTGGCCATGGTCACAAGGTTAGACGCCCCCGCGGGCAGCGGCGGCCTGCCGACTGGCTAACTCAGTGTGACGTGCGATCCGGGCTGGTGGTTTACCGCCAGCCGGGCGGATTGGACGAGAGTGCTGATTCGGCGCCACCGGGGGTCGCCCGGTAGGGCACGATATGCCTATGACAGACAGCGGTAACAAAGCCGCCGGCCCGACCGCGTCGGCCGGCCCATCAGAAGATCAAATCGGTGCAGGGCCTGCAGTTCCCGCTGTCCCTTTTGGTGAGTGGCCGTCCCCCATCACCGCCGCCCAAGTCGCCATCGGGCAGGTGAGAGTCTCATCTCCGACGATCCTCGGCAGCGACGTGTGGTGGCAGCAAGGGCTCCCCGACGAGGGCGGCCGCACGACGATCATGCACAGCCGCGGCGGCGGCCCGGACATGCTCCTGGCTGCGCCCTGGAATGCCAGGACCCGGGTCCACGAGTACGGCGGCCGGTCTTACCTGCCAGTCCCGGCTGCCGCGGTAGCGAAAGGCACCAAGACGGCCCCCGATGGTTACCAGATTCTGTTTGCCAACTATGCCGACCAGCGTCTGTACCTGGCCGGTCCGGGCGACGCGGAGCCGGTTCCGCTGACGCCTGACCCTGCTGATGTACCGGCTGGCGCGGAAGGCGGCAGCCTCGGCGGTGCAGGGCTGCGCTATGCCGACTTTGTCCTCTCCCCGGACTGGACCGAGGTCTGGTGCGTGCAGGAAAAGCATGACGCCGGAAAGGTCAGCCGCGCGATTGTTGCCGTGCCGCTGGACGGCTCTTCAGCCACCAAGCCTGAGGCGATCCGAACCCTGGTCGATGGCTTCGATTTCTACGCGTTCCCGACACCGTCTCCGGACGGGAAATGGCTGGCCTGGAACTGCTGGAACCACCCGCACATGCCCTGGGACGGCACGGAACTGCGGGTCGCTCCGATCGAGCACGGAGTCCCGGGCAAGGGCAGGCCGCTGATGGGCGGCCAGCGCGAATCCGTGCTGGCGCCGCTCTGGCGGGACAACGCCAGCCTCTACGTCGCCACGGACTGGCCTGGCTGGTGGAACATCTACCAGGTCGGACTGGTGGGCGAGCCGCCGCTCGCGCTGTTCCCGGCCGACGAGGAGTTCGCCGGACCGCTGTGGCAGCTTGGCGCCAGGCCGTTCGCATTGCTCGGCGACGGGCGCTTGGCCGTTGCACACGGCGCCGGCGCAGCGCGGCTGGGCATTCTGGACCCCGAGTCATTCGAGCTCACGGACCTGGAAACGCCCTTCGCCGAGGTGTTCTTCGACTTGTCAGCCGACGGCCAGTCGATCGCAGCTATCGGCGGCGGGCCTGCAACCTGGCCAGCGGTGTTCCGGGTGGATGCCGCGACCAGCGAGAGCTCGGTTCTGCTGCCCGACCCGGCCGGGGCGCCCGACGCGGCGTACTTGCCAGTTCCGCAGGAGGTGGACTTCGAGGGCCCCTACGGCCAGGTCGTCCATGCCCTGCTGTATCCGCCGGCCAACCCTGAGGTCACCGGGCCAGCGGATGCGCGTGCCCCGTTCGTGGTCTGGGTGCACGGCGGGCCAACCGGGCGCTCCTCAGCGGTTCTGGACCCTGGCAAGGCGTACTTCACCAGCCGCGGTATCGGCATCATCGACGTGAACTACGGCGGCTCGACCGGCTACGGCCGTCAGTACCGGGAACGGCTACGTCGCGCCTGGGGAGTGATCGACGTGCAGGACGCGATCGCGGCCGCGCGCTGGGTGGCGGAATCGGCCGGCGCTGACCCGGCCAGGCTGGCCATTCGCGGCGGCTCCGCAGGCGGCTGGACCACGCTTGCGGCGGTGACCACGGGCACCAGCCGCGGCAAGGTATTCAGCGCCGCTGCTTCCTACTTCGGTGTATCCGACCTGCGGGGCTTTGCCGCTACGACGCACGACTTCGAGTCGCGCTACCTCGACGGGTTGATCGGGCCGCTGCCCGGTTTCGAGGTCACTTACGAGGAGCGAGCGCCGCTCGGCCACGTAACCGCCGCGACCTGCCCGATCCTGCTGCTGCAGGGGCTTGATGACCCGGTGGTGCCGCCTGCTCAGTCCGAGAGCATTGCCGCCGACCTCGCGGCACACGGGACCAGGTATGCCTACATCGCCTTCGAGGGCGAGTCACATGGCTTCCGCAAGGCCGAGACCGTGACGGCCGCGTTCGAAGCTGAGCTGTCCTTCTACGGCCAGATCCTCGGCTTTGATCCGCCCGGCGTCCCCCGCGTCGAGATCACTCAGCCCGAGACGGGCAGCGAGCGGTAGCAAAGACCGTCCCGGGCCAGTTGCCGGGCGAACTCGCCGATCGCTTGCGCGGCGGCCAATGCCAGGCAACTGGCACGCGAACCCCGGAGGCTTGGTGACTGTGGCGGGCCGGATCTGGTCGTCGCATAGTGCCCGACGCGGCGGGGCCGACGGCGAGGCACGCGAGACGTTTTATGTCGAGAGGCGGTGCGCCCTGCGGTGGCCACTGGTGATGTGGGGGCTCGGCGTGCCGACCGCGCTGGTCGGCCTGTTCGTTGCACTCGCGATATTCATTAACCCGCAGTGGGTCATCGCTGCAGCGTTCACACCATTGTTTGCGCCGTTCATGATGGGCACTGCCTTGCTCTACCGGAACTGGCCAACCGGGATCCGGATCGACGCGGGCGGGGTGTCGATCGGCGCGGTCGGATCTGCGCGCGCCAGGGCGCGCCGGCCGACAGTGACACACCAGAACTGGGGCTTGTTCACTTGCGCGTGGCCCGACATCAGATACGTGACGGTGGTGACGGATCCGGCGCGGATCCGCGAGATCAAAAAGTCGCCTCCGTACTGGACACTCAGCAACCGGTGGGGCAAGCCGCGGGAGATGACCCGGTGCATGGCGGGCGTGCTGACCGCACCGTTCATGACGGCGGCCCTGGTCGTCCGCGTCGGGCACGAGGAAGCGGGAGTCAGCATCCCGGAGCTTCGCTCGGCGCTGTTCTTCGCTAACTACCTCACGGCGCCAAGGTTCTCGACGCGATTGACGGCCGACCCGGCCCTGGAATGGGTGGTGCCTACACGGCGCCCTGATGAGCTACGTGCGTATCTGGCGTCTGCAGGCCGCTAGCGCCAGGTGAGCGGGTCCGGGCCGGAAGCGATAGCGAAGACCGTCCCGGCCAGTTACCGGGCGAACTCGATGGCTCGCGACTCGCGGATCACCGTGACGCGGATCTGGCCAGGGTAGGTAAGTTCGTCTTCCACCCGCTTGGCAACGTCGCGGGCGATGACCTGAGCCTGGATATCGTCGACCTCGCCGGGCTTGACCATGACCCTGATCTCGCGGCCAGCCTGCATGGCGAACACCTTCTCGACGCCGTCCTGTGCCATCGCGATGTTCTCCAGCCGCTCGAGACGCTTCACGTAAGCCTCCAGCGACTCCCGGCGGGCACCGGGGCGGCTGCCGCTGATCGCGTCGGCTGCCTGAGTGAGAACGGCCTCGACAGTACGCACCTCGACCTCGTTGTGGTGCGCTTCGATCGCGTGCACGACGTCTTCTGCCTCGCCGTACTTGCGGGCGATCTCGGCGCCGATCAGGGCGTGACTGCCCTGGACCTCATGGGTCAGCGCCTTGCCGATGTCGTGCAGCAGCGTGCAGCGTTTCATCAGCACCGGGTCCATGCCGAGCTCGCTGCCCATCATGCCGGCGATGTGCGCAGACTCGATCAGGTGCCTCAGCACGTTCTGGCCGTAGGAAGTGCGGTAGCGCAGCCGGCCGAGCAAGTTCGTCAGCTCCGGGTGCATGTCGGTGATTCCTACGTCGACCAGCGCGTCTTCGCCGGCGCGCACGCACAGCGCCTCGATCTCTGCCTTGCTGCGCTCGTAGGCCTCTTCGATCCGTTGCGGATGGATCCGGCCGTCGAGTACCAGCCGCTCCAGCGTCAGCCGGCCAACCTCGCGCCGGACCGGATCAAAACACGACAGCAGCACAGCCTCAGGCGTGTCGTCGATGATCAGGTTCACGCCGGTCACGGACTCGAAGGCACGAATGTTGCGCCCCTCCCGGCCGATGATCCGCCCTTTCATCTCATCGCCGGGCAAGTGCAGCACCGATACGACGGACTCGCTTGTCTGCTCGCTGGCAATGCGCTGGATCGCGAGCGTCACGATCTTCCGGGCACGCTTGTTGCCTTCCCGCTGCGCATCGGCTTCGATGTCGCGGACTATCCGCACGGCATCACGCTTGGCCTGGTTCTCGATGGCGGCAACCAGTTCGGCCCTGGCAGCCTCGGTGGTCAGGCCGGCGACCCGCTCGAGCTCGGCCCGGCGGTCCGCATCGAGCCGGTCCAGTTCGGCCTTCCGCCCGTCCAGGTCGGCCGCACGTTCCTCGGCCTTCCTGGCAAGCTCGTCGATGCGCTGCTCGCGCTGCCCGAGCCGGTCCTCACGCCGCTCTATGTCCGCGCGCAGCCGCCTGACCTCGTCGATAACGGCTTTGGCCTCGGCCTCGGCGTCCCGCCTTGTATCTGCAGCCGTCGCAGCCACTGCCGAAGCCTTGCTAATGATCTCCGCGGCGTCGCGCTCTGCCTTGGCCGTCAGCTGAGCCGCCAGAGCGTCTCCTTCAGCCTGCAGCCGTGCGGTGTCAGCCTCGGTCAGGCCGGGAGAAGCGACTTGCGCGGCGGGCGCCGACGCTACACCGCCGCTACGGCGCAGCACCACAACCAAGGCGGCTAGAGCGCCTACTGCGGCCAGGCAGCCAAGTATTACTAGTGCAAGCACAGCCCCGCTGTTACTCACGACCGCCCCTCTCCGCCGTGGCCCGCCTCTATCCGATCGCGCGCATCATTGCCCGCAGCGAGGGGTACTGCGCGAGCAACGGCTAACCGGCGTGACGCACCGTGCGCTGTTCGTAACACATCTGCGAACCTCGGCGCTGCACAGGCAGAATGCTGGACAAGCTCCGATGCCGCGAGCCAGCACCACGATCCGGCGGACAGCGTTGGGCGATACGCCACGCTGGCGTCGCCAGCTTGCACACCTCCGGCCGTGCGAGCGCCACGCGCTCAGTGAGCGGACGTGGCGAGCACCAGCTCAGTGCCGCAGTCTTCGAACTCTCCTTCCGTCAAGTCGTCGGCCCGCCTCGGCCGACGATCCGCCATGCCGGGCTGCCGCCCGGCCGTTCGCCAGTGTCAGGCCCTTCCAGCAGCCTGGCCGACCCTGGCTGCCGTCGTGCCATTCGTATGTTGAACGCGTTCACGTACCGAACTTGGTTGCACGGAGCAGAAAACCTCGCTGCCGTGAGGCTAAGCGCTTATAACGATTTGAGCAAGTACGCGCAGATGATCTTCGATGTGGGCTTGCTAACGCATTACGATTGGGCGCCCTCCGGATCGTCATCTGGCTCCGCCCTAACTTCAAGATCATCGAAGGAAACGTGGTAGTCCCCGC
>CAWFHE010000010.1:0-442353 GCA_963815575.1 uncultured Actinomycetota bacterium
CCCGCATATCTGCAGTGCCTGTCGGCCGAGCAGACCGGAGCGGCGGTTCTGACGCGGTACGTGCGGGAGCGGCCATGACTGGCCAGGGCGGTTACCCTGGGTAGCACCGGGCATCGACATGGGAGCGTCCCCGCCGGGACGGCCGACGCGCCGCCTCGAAGGTGCCGTACACTATGCGAGGCTCGCTCTGCGCTCGTAGCTCAACGGATAGAGCATCTGACTACGGATCAGAAGGTTGGGGGTTCGAGTCCCTCCGAGCGCGCGACGCCTGACCAGGGCCGCCTCCGGGCGGCCTTTCGCATCCGACGGCCCGGAGCCAAGATCAACTGCACAGATGTGCACATGAGCCGTCACGACGGGTGCCCCACTCCGAGATCCTCGAGGTCGTTCCCGTTTCGGCTAAAGGTCATCCGCACCATGTCGCCCCTTTCGCGGACGGACTAGCCCGGCTCAGGCGCACGCCGCAGACGCAGTGCCAGTGAACAGCCCCTCGGCGTTGCACAAGACGTACAACACACGTAACCTGAAGCCGTGAGTGAAGCTGCTGCGGAAATGCCCATCTCAGAAGCACGCGAGCACCTACCGGAGGTCATCGGCCGCGCACGCCACCCCGGTGAGGAAACCATCCTCACCCACTACGGCGCACCCGCAGCCGTCGTCATCTCATTCCAGACTATCAGCGCCTCAAGGGCGCCAAGACGCTCAAGCTGCCACCGAGATTGAGGCCCAGATCGAGGAAGCGCGTCGGCATCCCAAGCGCGACCAGCCGCGGCCACGGCGAGCCAGTCGCCAGCGCCAACGGCCCAGGAAAGCTCAGCCCCGAAGCCATCCAGGCCTATGCCCACCTCGAGAAGGCCGCGCCGAACAACTGCTTGACGCGTAGACAACGACCTGGACATCCTCGAGTCCGACCCGGCGACGCCAGGGCAAGGCGGCGAGCCTTCTTAGGCGGCACGTGGGGCATCCCGGTACGCGACCGGACCGACGACTGGCTGATCATCTGGGAACTGGACGACCAGGGCGTTGTCAGGGTCCGCTACCTCGGCGAGGATCCCTTCCGCGAAGCGGTGACACACTGTAACTCGGGTTTCCGCGGACACCGTGCTGGCTGGCGGCTGGCGCGCGAACGGAAAGTCCAGCAGGAAGGGGCCCGCCGAGGATAGCGAGCACTGTCCCGGCCAGCATGCTGAGCACGGCGAGCACCATCCACAGGCGGTTCTTCACGGCTTAAGTGTGGATCGCCCGCTCAAGGACAGGCACACTCCCATGATGAAGGCCTGAGCAGGAGCGAGCGCCCAGCAGCCGTAGCCCTGGGAGCCCTCGACGACATCGTCAGCGGCCTGCCGTGGCGGTCGCGTCTTTCTGCTCGATCAGGTAGTCAAGTAGCCGTTCCTGCATCTGAGAACACAGGTCAGGATCTCGGTCACCGCGCCCAGGTCCTCAGCGATGTCGGCGACGAAGTGATCGCTGAGCTGCTGCGGCGGAACGACCGGTAGACGGCGTTCCGGATACGGTCGCGCAGGACCCGCCAGCGTTGCGCCGGCTCGGTCTTATGACCGGATGCGCTGGCGTCGATGGCGCTGACGGCCCTTAACTGTGTTGTCATCTGGCGGATGTGTCCTGTCTGCGGGGCAGGGGATGAGTTGGTGACGTTTCGTGCGGGTGCGTGGTTTACAGCCGATGGCCGATGCGGAAGCCGCCGGGCAGGCGGACGCTGGCGTACAGGCCGGGGACGCTGCTCCAGTAGAAGTTCGGCGACAGCCCGGCGGCTTTGCGGTATCGGTGGTCGCATGTCCTCGCAGGCAACGTGCCTCTTGATGGTCGGCCGACCAGATGAAACGGGCTTCGCGGCGAACGCAGGCCCAGCGGCCTTACGGCAGGTCCTGAGTAGTGAGAAGGTCGGAGCATGAGAAGTTCTACCCAGAACGCCCTGCGCTTGTTCACCCGGGCCATGCGACCGCTCGCCCTGAGGTCAGCTGGCAAGGAGGGATCAAACACGTCGGTCGTCCGTCATGTCGGGCGGCGATCGGGCCGGACGTACGAGACGCCTGTCATCTCAGCCCAGCATGATGACAGCTTCCTGATCGCCCTACCGTATGGCCAGCGCACTGATTGGCTGAAGAACGTCCTCGACAAGGGCTCGGCGGCCATTGTGATCAATGGGCAGGTGCACGAAGTCGACCGGCCCGAGGTAATCCCGATGTCGGACGCAACCTCCTATTTCCGACCACGGGAACAGCGCATGCACCGGCAGTTCCACGTGGACTCTGCACTCCAGGTCCGTCAGCGAGAGGAAGCTCACCCATAGCAGTTCGGGGCCGGTCGCTGTGCGGAACGGCCCGGACGGCTTGCAGCGGACTACGGATCAGAAGGTTGGGGTTCGAGTCCCTCCGAGCGCGCCAAGACCACCGGCCGGCCAGCTACCCCCGCTGCTGGCCGCTGCCGGGAAGATCACGTCGGCCGAACTATAAGATGCACAGGTGACCAGCAGACCGGCGCAGGCGCAGCACCTCAGCGACCTCGCGCGGCTGCGCCAGGTCCGCGACCGGATCGACCGGGAGTACGCCCAGCCACTGGACGTCGAGGCCCTGGCCCGCGGCGCGCACATGTCTGCCGGGCACCTCAGCCGCCAGTTCAAGCTTGCCTTCGGCGAGTCCCCGTACAGCTACCTGATGACACGACGGATCGAGCGCGCCATGGCGCTGCTGCGCCATGGCGAGCTCAGCGTCACCGAGGTCTGCTTCGCGGTCGGCTGCTCGTCGCTGGGCACGTTCAGCACTCGTTTCACCGAACTGGTAGGGATGTCGCCGAGCAGCTACCGGCGCCGGGCGGCCCGCTCGACGGCGGGGATGCCGCCGTGCGTGGCAAAACAGGTGACCAGACCGGTCAGGAATCGAGAAGCGCCGGTCCCCGAGCCGCAACTAGCCTGACCGCCATGGATATCACCATTCACGCGAGCTTTCTCCCGCACACCGACCCGGAAGCCTCCCTGGCCTTCTATCGCGACACCCTTGGCTTCGAGGTCCGCACGGACGTCGGCCAGGGGACGATGCGCTGGATCACGGTCGGCCCGCCCGGCCAGCCCAGCACTGCGATCCTCCTGGCGCCGCCGGTAACCGACCCCGGCACCACCGATGACGAGCGCCGCGTCATTGCCGAGATGATGGCCAAGGGCACTTACGGCTGGATCCTCCTGGCCACCAAGGACCTGGACGGCACGTTCGACCGGCTGCAGGCCAGCGACGCCGAGGTAGTCCAGGAGCCGACCGACCAGCCGTATGGCATCCGCGACTGCGCCTTCCGCGATCCCGCGGGCAACCTGGTCCGTATCCAGGAACTGCGCTGAGCCCACCCGCTCCCCGCTGTGCCGACTTGCTTCCAGTGCCTACGAATTCAGGAGTAACCATGAGCGACTCTTCCACCGAGGGAATAAAGACCGTGCTGCATCCGGTGTCCGACCTGGCGGCAGCCAAGGCCGTGTACACCGCCTTGCTCGGTATGCCGCCGCAGACCGACTCGTCCTTCTACGTCGGCTTCGAGGCCGCGGGCCAGCAAATCGGCCTGGTGCCGGGTGGCGGACCGGAGGGCATGACCTCACCGGTGACCTTCTGGCACGTGCCGGACATCGAGGCGAAGCTTGCCGAGGTGACCGCCGCGGGCGCGGCGGTGAAGGAGGCCCCGCACGACGTAGGCGGCGGCCGCCTCGTGGCCACTTTCACCGACCCCGACGGCAATGTCCTCGGGCTGATCCAGGACCGATGAGCATGGCCCCGGGGACGGACACACAGTCGCCAGCGTCGCACGGCGCCGACAGTCACGACGTGATCCGCGTGCATGGCGCGCGCGAGAACAACCTCAAAGACGTCAGCGTCGAGATCCCTAAGCGCCGCATGACGGTGTTCACCGGTGTTTCCGGCTCGGGCAAGAGCTCCCTGGTATTCGACACGATTGCTGCAGAGTCGCAGCGGCTGATCAACGAGACCTACAGCGCCTTCGTACAGGGCTTCATGCCGACGCTTGCGCGGCCCGAGGTTGACGTACTCGAAGGACTCGACGACCGCGATCATCGTCGATCAGCAACGGATGGGCGGCGATGGCCGTTCTACGGTCGGCACCGCCACCGACGCCAACGCGATGCTGCGCATCCTGTTCAGCCGGCTGGGCAGCCATACATCGGCTCGCCCAATGCGTTCTCCTTTAACGTCCCCTCAGTCCGGGCCAGCGGTGCGATCACGATCGAGCGCGGGGAACGCCAGACCGTGCGAAAGACCTTCACTCGCGTCGGCGGCATGTGTCCGCGCTGCGAGGGCCTGGGAACGGTGTCTGATCTCGACTTGACCCAACTGTTCGACGACTCCAAGTCGCTCGCGGAGGGTGCCGTCAGCATCCCCGGCTACACGAAGGGCGGCTGGAACTACCGGCTCTACAGCTCGTCGGGCTTCGTCGACCCGGACAAGCCGATCCGCAACTACACCAAGAAAGAGATGCACGACTTCCTTCACCGTGAGCCGGTGAGGATGAAGATCGAAGGCATCAACATGACCTACGAGGGGCTGATCCCGCGGCTGCAGAAGTCGTACCTCTCGAAGGAAATGGAGGCGATGCAGCCGCACATCCGGGCGTTCGCGGAGCGGGCGGTCACATTCACTGCATGCGCTGACTGTGGCGGAACCCGCCTCAGTGAACCAGCCCGTTCCTGCCGTATTAAGGGTATTAACATCGCCGACGCCTGCGGCATGCAGATCAGCGACCTGGCCGGATGGGTCGATGGCCTGGATGAACCGTCAGTGGCGCCGCTGCTGGCGGCGCTCAAGCAGACCCTTGACTCGTTTGTGGAGATCGGCCTTGGCTACCTCAGCCTCGACCGCTCGTCGGGCACGCTCTCGGGTGGCGAGGCACAGCGGACCAAGATGATCCGTCAGCTTGGGTCCTCGCTCACCGACGTCACCTACGTCTTCGACGAGCCGACGATCGGGCTGCATCCGCATGACGTCCAGCGAATGAACGACCTCCTGCTGCGGCTGCGCGATAAGGGCAACACGGTGCTGGTCGTCGAACACAAACCGGAGGTCATCGCGATCGCCGACCATGTCGTCGACCTCGGCCCGCGGGCCGGCACCGAGGGCGGGGAAGTGGTGTTCGAGGGCACCATCGACGGGCTCCGGGCTAGCGGCACGCTCACCGGGCAGCACCTTGACGACCGCGCCCGGCTGAAGCGATCGGTGCGGACGAAGTCGGGAGCGCTCGAGGTGCGCGCCGCCAGCACCCACAACCTGCAGGACGTCGACGTCGACATCCCGCTCGGCGTGCTCGTCGTGGTAACCGGCGTGGCGGGCTCGGGCAAGAGTTCGCTGATCGACGGCTCAGTGGCTGGGCGCGACGGGGTCGTGTCGGTCGACCAGACCCCGATCCGTGGTTCACGGCGGAGCAACCCGGCGACGTATACCGGACTGCTGGACCCGATCCGCGCTGCGTTCGCCAAGGCCAACGGCGTGAAGCCTGCGCTGTTCAGCGCCAACTCCGAGGGTGCATGTCCTACCTGCAACGGCGCCGGCGTCATCTATACAGACCTGGCGATGATGGCGGGTGTCGCAACCACCTGCGAGGACTGCGAGGGCAAGCGGTTCGAGGCTTCGGTGCTTGATTACCATCTCGGCGGCCGGGATATCAGCGAGGTGCTCGCGATGTCGGTGACCGAGGCGGAGGAGTTCCTCGGTTCTGGCGAGGCGCGCACCCCAGCCGCCCATGCCATCCTCAGCAGGCTCGCCGACGTCGGCCTCGGCTATCTCGGCATCGGCCAGCCGCTCACCACGCTGTCCGGCGGCGAGCGGCAGCGACTGAAGCTCGCCACCCGCATGGCCGAGAAGGGCGGTGTCTACGTTCTCGACGAACCAACCACGGGACTCCACCTGGCTGACGTCGAGCAGCTGCTCGGCCTTCTCGACCGGCTCGTCGACTCTGGTAAGTCGGTCATCGTCATCGAGCATCATCAGGCGGTAATGGCGCACGCCGACTGGATCATCGACCTTGGTCCCGGCGCCGGCCACGACGGCGGCCGGATCGTGTTCGAGGGTGCGCCCGCTGACCTGGTCGCAGCCCGGTCCACGATCACGGGCGAGCACCTCGCGGCATACGTCGGCAGCTAGCTGCCGGGCCAGCGAGGTGCGGCGCCAGCGGGTGCCGGGCCAGCGGGTGCCGGGCCAGCGAGCTGCTCCCGAATCCGATCACTCGCCTGCGTCCGCATCCTCCGGGTCAAACATCTTCTCAACCGTCAGGTCGAAGAACCGTGCGATGGCGAATGCCAGCGGCAGCGACGGCAGGTACCGGCCGCTCTCGATAGAGATCACCGTCTGACGCGATACGCCCAGCGCGGCGGCGAGATCAGCCTGGGACAGCCCACGTTGCACTCGCTGTTCCCGAACCCGGTTGCGCATTTTGTAAAGGTAGCTTTACCTGTGCCACAGGTCAAACAACCTTTACTCGCGCCCTAACCGCCGCCGCCGAGGTGCCGGCGACGAAACGCTTCGAGCTGTTCAGCTCGAAGGCCGGCAGCCACCTATGTCAGCCGAGCCGCACCGCCGTCGTGACGGGAGCACCCAGACTGATCACCGGTAATGGGTGTCACCTCCTCCGATCGGTCACGCGTCCAGCGACGCTATCAGAAAGCGGTGCGTTAAAGCTCGATGCGGGCTTCGTAGCCGATCGGTCACGCTATGCCAAGTGGCCTGCCTGGTCACTCGGCATCGAGATACCGCAAAACCGACCGTTGATTTGTTGCCGGCGGTGGGGATACCGTCTAGTCGGCATGTAAGTTAACCCAGGCGCAACATCCGGTCACAGGCAAGGAGGACCGTATGACAGCTACCACCGCGGATCCAGTCTCCGGTCAGCGGGGATTGTTCTCTTCGCTGATTCACCGGCAGCTGGATAGCTATCCGAACACCAATGCCAGGGTCTTGTACCTCGCAATCACGGTCTTGGCCACGATCACGCTGTATTACGAGCTGTATGTGGGCGGCTCAGTCTCGACGCTTATTCTGAGCAACCTGGGCATGAGCTTCAAGTTCTACGTGGCTGACTGTCGCGTTCGGTAACTTGATCGGCGCCTTCGGCTCATTGTTCGCCGGGCTGACCGACCGATACGGGCGCGCGAACCTCGTCGTGTTCGGGTTGTTGTTCTCGGGCATCTTCGTGACGTTCATACTGCCCGCCGCCACTAACAAGTGGGCGTTCACGATCGAGAGCTTTGTCGTCGGCGCTGTCGAAGGCGTCTGCCTGGTCGCTACGCCAGCGCTGATCCGAGACTTCTCCCCGCAAGTCGGCCGTGCGACGGCTATGGGTTTCTGGACTAGTGGCCCGGTACTCGGCAGCCTCATCGTCGCGATCGTCGGCTCCATCACGATCCCGACCATCGATGACCAACCCACGGTTCTGGACCCACGAGTTCTATATCGGCGGCACCGTGGGTCTGGTGGTCTTCCTGATCGCCCTGCTCTTCCTGCGGGAGTTGTCACCCGGGCATTCGCGACCAGCTCATGGTATCGATGCGCGACCGGGCACTGATTGAGATGCGGGCCAAGGGCCTCGATATCGAAGCCGCAATGAAGAGTCACTGGCGGCAGCTGCTCAAGGCCGACATCATCATTTCTGCGACTGCGGTGTCGATCATGCTGCTGATCTACTACGCACTGGTCGGTTTCCTGGTCATCTTCGCGACCACGATCTTCGGCTTCACGCTGAAGGAAGCCAACAACCTCGGTTACTGGTGCTGGGCCTTCAACGCCGGCGCAGTGATCCTGGTGGGCATGACGTCCGACCGACTTCGCGTCAGGAAGCCGTTCATGGTGATCGGCGGCGTCGGAGCCGCGGTCATGCTCGTGCTCTTCCTGCTGCAGTCGAAGACCGGGGCACACCCCAGCTTCGCCAGCATCGCGGCAATCCTCGCAATCATGCTGTTCTTCCTTGGCGTTGCTTACACGCCGTGGATGGCCAGCTTCACTGAGACGGTCGAGCACCGGAACCCGGCAGCCGTCGCAACCGGGCTAGCGATCTGGGGCTGGATCATCCGGGTCGTTGTCTTCGCCTCGTCCCTCCTGCTCCTGGTTGTGATCAACTCGGTCACCCCGCTGGTCAACTACGGCAGCACCGTGGCGACCTATGCAGCCGAGTACCCGTCACTCGTGTGGGCAGGGTCGCACGGAGCTGTCGTGGCCGACGCACAGCAGTACTCGACGCAATTGACGTTCGCCGCCACGCACCCGAGCATCGTCGCAACGGCTACGGCGGACGGCACGCAGATCGCCAACGCCCAGAGGCTCGCTCCTGAGCTTGCAGTGATCCAGGCCAATCCGAAGCTGTTCGCCGAAGCTGCCAGGTATCCAGCAAACAAGGTACCGGCTGCGCTGGGGGCTGAGCTCATCAAGGCCGCTGGTGGCGGCAGCAAGGGTCTTGCGATCCTCGGCACTATCAGCGCTAACCAGGCTGCGATCCAGGGCGTGATTGCGGCAGCGCCGCAGCTTGCCACGCTCCAGCCGTACACAACTCAGCTGAAGGCTCTGGCTGCGGTGCCATCGTCGGTCATCGCTGCCGTGTCGGCCCCTGGGGTAGCCGCCGAGCTCGGAGCGCTGCAGAAGGTGCCGCCGTCTGTCACCAGTTTTATGGCCGCCCATGCTGGCGATGTCGCATCGGCAGCGGCTAAGTCCCCCGGCCAGTGGCGGACTTGGTACTGGGTCTGCTTCGGCGGCATCGTGTTCTTCCTCCTGTCAATCCCGCTGCTGCGCGGCCGTTGGCTGCCGCGTGACGCTAAGCGGGATGAGGCTGAGCACGAAGCGATGGTGCAGGCCGAGCTGGCCAAGCTAGGCGCGAACGCCTGATCCGCTGGGTTAGCAAAGCAAGAACGGAAAGCCGGCGGGCCGCACCAGGCGGCCCGCCGGTTTTCCGTTTACCGTCAGGTCCGCTGCTGCCACTCGGCAGGCGGCGCGATCGTGGCGGCTTCGGGGCCAAACCGGGCCACGTAGCCACGATGAACGGTGCGCCACCGGTCGTCCTGGCTCCACGGCGCCTTCGCGTCCGCCACGTCGTAGCGGAGCAGGTCGAGGCAGACGTGCCAGCCGGCCCGTCCCTGGCAGCGCGGCCGAGCTCGGCAAACGAGGCGCTGAACGTCAGTAGTGTCCCGCTGCCTTCCGGTGTGAGCTCGAAGCGCAGCCGCTCGTCACCCCACATCAGCTCCATCAATGCGGGAGGTTCGAATACCAGCATCGTCCCGTCAAACGGCGGTGCCTGCATTTCTCTGAACGCGAATCGGAGCTTGCTGCCAGCAGCCAGGTCGCCTTCAACCGTTGTCGGGAACCACCCGGCAAGGTGCTCGGACTCGGTGAGCGCGCGCCAGACCTTTGCCGGCGGGTGCAGCAGGCGCCGGACGAATCTGATTGTCACCTGATCCGCGCCGCGCTCCAGTGCGCCAAACTCCTCTTCGTCGCCGAAGCGTTCGGCGCTTGTGCTGTCAGGTCCGCTCATCGGTCGCTCCTTATGCCTCGCCACTCTCGTCCGGCATCGAGTCGAGGTGTGCGGACAGCAGCTCCAGGCGACCGGCCCACATCCGGCGATACGGCTCCAGCCAGGTGGCAATCTCGGCAAGCGGCGCAGCGTTGACGCTGTAGAGCCGCCGCTGCGCGTCGGTGCGCGAGCTGACCAGTCCGGCCTCGCGTAGCACTCGCAGGTGCCTGGACACGGCGGGCTGACTGACAGCCAGCCCGGAAACGAGCTCGCCGACAGAGCACTCGCCGGCCAGCAACAGGTCCAGGATCCGGCGCCGCGTTGGCTCTGCCACAACCTCGAATGTGCTCGTCATATGTCAACAAGCGTATATAAGGAAACGCGCATATGTCCAGCTGGCACACTTTGGTAAGCCACGGCCTGACGTGTGCCGGACACCGCTAATACCGCTGATGCATTAGCTCGCCGCACAGTCCCGAGCGTCTCCGCAGCGATCGAAGAGGCCTTCTGATTACCGGCCGCGAGCACGCTACGCAGGTAACCGGGATCGGCCGCGAGCGCCTCGCGCCGAGCGCGCAGTCCAGCGAACCGGTCGTTGACCGCCTCAATCGCCGCGCGCTTGAGTGCGGCCGCGCCGCCAGCGCCGATTTCGGCCGCCACGGCCGCTGGTGTCGTGTCCCGGCATAGCGCGGTCAGCAAGACCAGGTTGGATACCTCGGGCCGCAGTTCCGGCTCGTAAGTGATGTGCCGCTGTGAGTCAGTCTTCGCTCTCGATAGCAGCCGGGCGGTTTCATCCGGCGTCGCGCGCAGCGGGACCGAGTTGTTCCGGCTCTTGCTCATTTTCCGGCCGTCTGTCCCTGAGTAGCAGCGGAGCGGCGCTCAGCAAGCCGTCGGGCTCGGGAAAATATGGTCCGTCCGGGACAGTAACGCTCGTTGAACCGGCGGGCGATCGTCCTGGTCAGCTCGATGTGCGGGAGCTGATCCTTGCCGACCGGCACCAGGTTGGCGCGGCAGAACAGGATGTCAGCAGCTTGATGGACGGGATAGCTGAACATGAGCCCGGACACGGTAGGCGAACCCGCCGCGGCGATCTCGTCCTTCACAGTCGGGTTGCGGCCGATCTCGGCGACGCTCACCAAGCTGAGAAACGGCAGCAGAAGCTGGTTCAGTGGCCCGACCTGACTGTGCGCAAAGATCGTGGCCCGGTCTGGGTCGATGCCGAGGGCCAGGTAATCCGCGACGAGGCCGATGACGATGTCCGGCAGCCCGGCCGCCGCGGTCCGGTCGGTGAGGGCCTGGTAATCAGCGATCAGCACCAGCAGTTCGACGCCCGCGCTCTGCAGTCTGACCCTGTTCTGCTGCGAGCCGAAGTAGTGCCCGAGGTGGAGCGCGCCAGTCGGCCGGTCACCAGTGAGCACCCGGAACGACTGGGGGGTTCGCATAATGGCCTGCTCGAGCACTGCGGTGCGGTCCTGGCTGGCAAGCACGGACGAGGTCGCGGCTGGAGAAGGCGCCGATGTGGCAATTGGGGGCATGGTGGTGACCTCCTGGGGATAACTGGCCCGCCGGAGATCGCGCCCGTGACATGCGAGACGGCGCCACCCAGCGGGCGCGCCGTCGGAAATGCAAGGACTGGCGGCCGCTTAGAGCGGCCACCACCAGCAGGATCGCTGCGGTCGTTGCATGGCCACAGGATAGCTGATCCGGGTCGGCGGAGCGAAGGTCATTAAACGCGGACCAGGTCTCCGGCCGTCAGATGGCTGCCTGGCAGCAGAAGCTCCTCAGCAGCGGGCCGCAGGTCGGTCAGAATCCACCGGCAGAGTGCTGCGAGCTGATAGCTGATCAACGGCGGCACCGCGTCGCCGATATGCCGGTACATGTTGGCTAACGTCCCGGTGAAGTGGTAGTCGCGCGGGAATCCCTGAAGCAGCGACATTTCGCGGACGGTGCACAGGCGGTCTTGCTCAGGATGGGCGTAGCGGCCGTTGCCGACGTGACTGCACTCGCGCTTGATGGTGACGGCGGGCCTGTCCCACCACAAGCGGCCGTAGACGTCAGGATGACTGCCCAGATCTCCGCTTGCTGCGCGCCTGGCCGTGGCGGCAGTCAGCAAGTCGCTCAGCTGGCGGTTCGCCCGCAGGTCAGCCCAGCTGCCGCCGTCATGCGGCGTCGCGGCCAGCCGCTGCCGGCTCCGCTCTGACCGGAACGCCGGGGCGACGTGCAGCCGGTCGGCCGGATGCGACTGGCCAGCAGCCACCGCTGGCAAATCCCAGATCGCTCGCCGCACGTGCGTTGCCTTATGGTCGACGCGCCAGCCGCGCCACAGGTCCGTGAGGCCGCGGAGCTGCAATGGCTCGCGGACGGCAATTACGATCGCCCGTTCCCGCCGCTGAGGCAGTCCGAACTCGGTCAGAAAGTGCGTCGCAGCTGACACCTGGTAGCCGAGGTCCGTCAGCCGACCTTGCAGGCCGCGCAGGTGGTCGCCGAATCGCCCGGTCACCAGCTCTCTGGCGTTTTCGATCAGCACGATGTCCGGCCGCAGCAACTCGGCATAGTCGCCGACCCGGCCGACCAGGCCGTTCCGGTGGTCATCGCGGAGATGATTGCTTGCCACCGCGCGGGAAAAGCCGGTGCACGGCGGGCATGCGGTGAGCACGGCCGGGTGCTGCCCGCCCAGGCCCATCGCCTGGCAGACCGCGGCCGGGTCGGCCTGAGACAGGTCGGCGTCGACTGGCATCAGGCCGATGTTGGCGGAGTAGCTGGCGTTGCAGCCAAGCGAGCCGGGAGCGGCGCTGGGCTTGCCCAGCTGGGCGTCCGCCGCCCCGATCAGCTCGAACCCGGTGTGGCGACTGAATCCGCAGCTCATCCCCCCTGCACCGGAGAACAGGTCGACCACGGTCCACGGCGACGTCAACAGCAACCTCCAGGTCGAAACATTAGGAGGTTTCGCGGAAGAGTGCCCGGCGCCGGGCCTGGTGCTAGTGAGCTGGGCTAGTGAGCGTGCGGCCGTTCTCGTCAAACACCAAGTTCAGGAGCCAGCCGACGACGCCGACGATGATGGCACCCCAGAAGGCTGGCCAGAAGCCGGTGATGTGGAACGGCAGGCTGAGCTTTCCGGCAACCCAGCTGCAGAGCCAGAGCAGCAGACCGTTGACGACCAATCCGATCAAACCGAGCGTCAGCACGTAGAACAGGCAGCCGATGGTCTTGACGATCGGCTTCAGTACCGCGTTGACGACGCCGAAGATCAGCGCGACGACGATGAGCGTGCCGGCTTTCGACAGGTTACTGGCGCTGGTCAGTTCTATCCCGGCTATCAGCAGGTGCGCGACGCCCAGCGCGGCGGCAGGGATCAGGATGCGCAACAGGAGCTTCATGCAGACATCCTGCCATGTTTGGCCAAAGTGCATAATCTGCTCTGCGCAGCTGCACCATGATAATAGCGAAGATGTTCGGATATAGGCCTGGCACCTGGTCCGACACAAGCGAAGGTAGTAGACAGCCAGTGGTTGCACTGCCACCATCACTTCGGGGGATCTGGATGCTGCGGCTTAGCCGGTCGCGGCTCGCTCGGGGGAGCGGGGATGGGCTTCGCGTGGAGGCCGGACGACGGGGGTGACTCGTTCGGCCATTTGTACCGAAACGACAGCGGCGTGAGCAGGCACTACTACCGCAGCGCGGTGGCCTGGGCTGGCTTGAGGAGCCCTGCAGGCCGGCATGCACAGAACCATGTCAACCGGGCTGGCCAGGACAACGGCCGTCACCCTCCGGGCGCTGGCGGGCGAGGGGCACACGCGTCCCGGTTGACCAACATGCCACGGCGCGCGAGCGGGTGGTCCGGACCCGGGCGCTGGCGCCGCTGGGCGTGACTTACCAGCGAAAATGCACGAAGACCCGGCCGAAGTTCTTGGAGTCCTTCTCCACCCGGTGGTAGAGCGCTTTTATGTCTTTCTGCTCCAGGAACCGCAGTACGTGCTTCTTTAGCTGCCCCGATCCTTTGCCCGGGATGATCTCGACCAGCGGAGCCTTGGTCCGGACGGCCTCATCGATGACAGCCCGAAGCGCGCGGTCGATGTCCTGGCCGCGGTTATAGACGTCGTGCAGGTCGAGCTTGAGTTTCATCAGTGTCTCCGGTCCGGTATCCCAGGCTATCGGCACCGGGGCAGGGTGCACGCGAGCCAGTGGACGGCGGACCCGGAGACTGCCCGTGGTTCAGGTCGCCCGTGGTTCAGGTCGCCCGTGGTTCAGGTCGCCCGTGGTTCAGGTCGCCCGTGGTTCAGGTCGCCAGTAGCTCAAGTGGCCTGTGGTTCGGGGCCGGGCGTGCTTCAGGGCGTCGGGATCAGGACCTTATCGACGATGTAGACGGTGCCGTTGGCGGTCTTGATGTTGCCGCAAGCTACCCCCGCGCCGTTGATCTTGTAATCGTGTCCGGACTTGACCGGGTGGACCGGCAGGCCGACGAGCGTTGTCAGCGGCTTGGCGGCAGCCAGGTCGGCCGGCGTCACCCGGCCTTTCACGGCGTGATACTCGAGCAGCTTGGCGAGGTCGGCCTTGTTCAGCATCAGCGTCTTGAGGTTTCCGCTGCCGAGTGCGCGGAAGGCCGAGTTGTCCGGCGCGAAGAAAGTAATCGAGGTGGCATGGTCAAGCGTGGTGGTCAGGCCCGCTATGTCGATGGCATGAGCCAGCACGGTGAGCTGCGGGTTATGCGAGATCGCAGTTGCGATCGGAACCGTCGCCATCCCGCTGATGCTGCCCGTACCGGTGGCCGGCAGCGCGGCGCAGTCATCGCCAACGGTCCCGGCGCTACCCGGCATCGGCGACGCAGCGACTGGGCTATGGCTCATGGCAGCGTTCGCACTGCTGACGGCCTTGTGGTTCCCCGCACCGATTGCGGCGGAGGTCCCCCCGAACTGCATCCAGCCCCGGCGAGGCCGATGCCGATCACTGCAGCAGACACCCCGAGAAATGTCGATCTCATGAGATCATCTCCCGATTGGAGCACGTTTGGTGATCATGTGGCTACGTCGTGTCATCACACCACGCGGTCTGCGGCGTCCCGCAGCCGGTTTGGCCCTTCTTACCTCCCCGTGAACCCGCGCCGGCCGGACCTGGGAGCTAATGCTGCCGGTTCCTAACAGTCTGTAGCGAGCTGTGTTCATGTTGTCGGCACGGGTACGAACGGGGGTGCGCCTGGTGGCAGCCCGCTAGGAAGCTGCTGCGAATCGCCTTGCTGGCGGGCGTGGATCGGGGGAAACCAGATGAGCGGCATGTCTGATCGGGATGCGCCCGGCCAGTACGGGGGCAGTACCGAACAAAACGCTCGCCCCGGCGAGTGGGGCACTGCGGACCAAGGCGTGCCGAGCCAGGGCAGCGAGCCCGGCCCGACTACCCCGGTTTACGAGGCAGAGACCCGGGTGACCTGGCGCCGGATCTTCCAGTACTGGATCGACGCATTCTTCGTCTCGGTAGTCCCCTACCTGGTGTCGATACCCTTCGACCGCAGCAGCAGCACCATCATGCACATCCTTGGCGGGGTGCTGTACGTCGTATTGTTCGTGCTGATCGGCCTCTGGTACTGGGTCATCAGGCCGCATTCGCACAATGGCCAGACCTTCGCGATGAAGTGGTTCGGCTTGCGGGTCATCAGCAAGGATGGCGGGCCGGCCACCATCACCCAGCTATTCGTCAGGTGGATCAGCCTGCTGCTGGACTCCGCTCCGTGGATGTGGCCGTTCACCGGGCTGCTCGGGCTCATCGTGATGCTCTGCTCGCGGTACCGCCAGCGGATCGGAGATCACTGGGCGCGGACGCTGGTGATCAGGACGGCTAGCCACCGGCAAGGCGGAGATGGCGGTCCTGGCGAGTACGGTCAGACCGGAGAAGGCCAGCCAGAGACTGGGCAGTCAGGGGCGGGGCAGTCAGGGGCGGGGCAGTCAGGGGACGGGGCAGTCAGGGACGGCACAGTCGCACGGGCCGAGGTTATCGCCCCTCAACTGGCCCTTGATTCTGTCGGCACCAGCCGGTAACGCCTGATCCCGTCCTCGCCGGTCTGGCTGATCGCCGCGCCTTGCGCTGCCAGCAGGTCCAGGTGGTACACAGTCTCGCAGACTGCGAGCATCTGGTTCATCAGGTCGAGGTCGCCGAGTTTGCGCTGGCGAGACGTCCAGGCAACCGACTGCGCTACCTCATAGCCGGTTCGCTCGCCGCCGGACAGCACGTCGGCCATGATCCGCAGCCGCTCGGCGTGATGCTCGGTCAGCTCGTCGATCCTGGCGTGCGTGCTCGGCGATACCGGTCCGTGTGCCGGGAGAAGCCGCATGTCGGGCAGTCTCCGCACCACGTTCAGGGACTGCAGGTACTCCCGGAGCGGCTCAGCTGACGGCGCTTCCTGGAATCCGATCGACGGAGTGATGTGCGGCAGCACGTGATCGCCCGCGAACAGCAGTCCGGCGTCGGCGTCGGCGAAAACGACGTGGCCGCGGGTATGACCGGGCGTTTCCACCGCCGTCAGCGTCCGCGTGCCGATCTCGAAAACTTGCTGGCCGCAGATCCACTCGTCAGGCGCTTCATAGCCAAGTGCTGCACCGACGGTTGTGCCCGGCCGCAGGGCCGGGTGGCCAGGGGAGAGCCCGTCAAAGCCCGAGCTGCCGGTCGGCGACCTGACGGTGAGGCTGCCGGAAGTGAGCTCAATAAGGCGGTCAGCGACTCCTGCGGCCCCTGCGGCCTGCAGAATCGCCAGCTGAGCCCGGAGCGGCCGGAACTCGCCGGACAGCAAGCCGTCGATAGAAGGTTTCTCGCCCTCGCCGAGCGCGATCGGGGTGCCGAACAGCCGCCTGACCTCAACTGCCTGCGTGTAGTGATCGCGGTGCATGTGCGTGACCAGGAACCGCCGGATATCCGGCAGTCCGGCACCGATGGCGGCGAGGGAACGCTCCAGCTGCTCGAGCGCGTTGGCCAGCGCCCAGCCCGAATCGATGAGCACCAGCCCGCTGCCGGCCTCGATGGCGTACACGTTGACTGCCCGCAGGCCGTCTGACGGCAGCGGCAGCGGAATCCGGTAAACACCCGGCGCTACGGTATGCGTGCCTTCCTCGATCCACGCGTGCCGATCTGCCAAGGTCAGCGTCCCTTCATCGTCCACATGCCGACGCCATCACGGTCTGCCTCGGCCGCCACGCCTTGAGACTGGAGGTACCGCAGGTGGGAGAGAACCTCGCCGACGGCTGCCTGGCGCTGGAACGAGGCCAGCGCGGACCATGGCCGCGACCACGTCACCCCGGTCGCGATCTGCCACGCGGAGAGCCCGTCCGAGCCCCCTCCGGCCAGTATGTCCCTCGCTTCAGTCAGCCGTTCGGCGTGGTGCTCGGATAGGTCGTCGAGGCGGGAGTCAAGGTCGGTGAACCGGTACTCGTGCGCAGGCAGCACCTCTCGCGGCTGGATGCCGCGGAGCGAGTCAAGCGAGGCCAGGTAATCCTTCAGCGGGTTCGAGGTCATGTCATACGACGACACGTTAGGCGTGATTCGCGGCAGGACGTGATCGCCGGTCAGCAGCAGGTCATGAGTTTCGTCGTGGAAGCACAGATGACCAGGGGTGTGGCCGGGCGTCCAGACAGTACGCAGGACCAGGCCAGGGGCGTCGATCAACTGGCCGTGCTCGAACAGCCGGTCGGCTCGGACCATCGGCTCGGCCTGGGCCATGTGCTGCCTGCTCGCTACCAGTTCGTCCAGGTGACTACCGGGCGCGCCGCACCAGCGCAGGAAGCCAGTCATGTTGTCGCGCATCATCATGTTGTTGCCGCGCAACTCGAGGAAGGCATCCTCGGCCGGGTGCATGCCCACCCAGGCGCCAGTCAGCTCGCGAACCTTACCGGACTGACCGTGGTGATCGGCATGCACGTGGGTGACGAGCACGGCGGTGACAGCGCTGAGAGGAATCTCGCACTCACCCATCCCGGCCGTCAGTGCCTGCCAGCTATCCGGGTGATTCCAGCCGGGATCGATCATGACGAAGCCGGCGTCGTGCTCGATCAGATAGGTCAGCACATACCGGAGCGGGTTGTCGATGATCGGCACCGGTATCGACCACACGCCGCTGGTGACCTTCTCGACCGGCGGGAACTCAGACCGCCGCCATGCCTCACGCTGTCGCGTGCCGGTTACCTGCATCGGCGTTCAGAATCCCTTCGGGCCCGGCTAGTCCGCGAGCGGTTGACATGCGATCTGGCACCGTGCTTCGCTCAGAGCCAGGCAAGAAAGTATAACTGATTTCAGTTTTTCGGCCCGGGTCGCTGGTGCTCGCGACCGGGTAGCCATCAACGAGAGGTAACGCCGATGAGCGACGACTTCCGCGCCAGGGCGCGGGCCTGGCTTGCTGCCAACGCGCCGCGCCGGGCATCTGACGATGACGAGGCCGAAGCGGAGCGCAGGGGCCAGGCGGCTGTCATCGCCGAGCAGAAGGCATTCCAGGCCAAGCTCCACGCCGCTGGATTCGCCGGGATTACCTGGCCGAAAGAGTACGGCGGGCAGGGCCTGACCGGCGCCGAGCAGATCATCTGGAGCCAGGAAGCGCGCGATTACGACCTGCCGACGGGCGTCTTCTTTATCGGCCTGTCCATGCCCGGCAACACTCTGGTGGAGCTCGGCACGGAGGCGCAGAAACTGCGCTACCTGCCGAAGATGCTGAGCGGCGAGGAGATCTGGTGCCAGCTCTTCTCCGAGCCAGGCGCCGGTTCGGATGTCGCCAGCTTGCAGACCAGCGCGGTGCGCGACGGCGACGAGTGGGTCCTGAACGGCCAGAAGGTATGGACCTCAGGTGCCCAGTACAGCGACTTCGGTGCGATCCTGGCGCGAACCGACCCCGGCAAGGCCAAGCACAACGGCATCAGCATGTTCATCGTCGACATGCATGCACCGGGGGTCACGGTCCGGCCGCTGAAAGTCGCTACCGGGCATTCGCCGTTCAACGAGGTGTTCTTCGACAACGTGCGGATTCCCGCCGACGCGCTGATCGGCGAGGAGAACAAGGGCTGGGACGCGGCCGTAGTTATGCTGCGGCACGAGCGGATCGCGATCGGGACCATGGGCTCGTCCCGCACGAACCCGCTGGCCTTCGACTCGCTGCGCGACCTGGCGGCCGGCCTCGGCCGTACCGTTGATCAGGGCGTCCGGCGCGACCTGGCGGAACTGTACGCCAGGGGCCGGGCGGTCCAGCTGTTCGCGTTGCTGCTGCGCGAGGAGACACAGGCTGGCCGGTTGCCTGGCGCTCGAGGCTCGGTGGCCAAGCTGGCCGGGCTCCGACCTCGGCCGGTTCGCCGGGAACGTTGCGGCCGGCGTGCTCGGCGACCAGATCGCCGGATTCGACGCTGACGAGCTGGCCGCGGTGACCACCTCAATCATCGCGGCGCCCGGAAGCGCTATCGCCGGTGGCACCAGCGAGATCCAGCGCAACATCATCGGCGAGCGTGTCCTCGGCCTGGCCAAGGACCCCGGCGTGGACCGGGCGACCCCGTTCAACCAGCTGCGCGTCGGCACGCAGCGTCAGCAGTAAGGGCTAACAGATGACACTGATCCTGACCGACGAAGAGCTCGCGCTCGCTGATTCGGTGCGGAAGTTTGTTGCGGACCGGAGCCCGCTGACGTCGCTGCGGCAGCTGATCGCCTCCGGTGAGCCGTTCGACGCTGCCGTCTGGAAGCAGATGACGGCGCAGCTTGGCCTGGCCGGGCTGACCATTCCCGAGTCGTACGGCGGAGCGGGTGCTGGTTACTCCGCGCTGTCGGTTGCGCTGACCGAGCTCGGCGCCGGCCTGGTGGCCTCGCCACTGCTTGGCTGCGTGCTTGCGGCGGAGGTCCTGCAGCGGCTCGGCGACGAGGCGGCTAGGACCGAGTTGCTGCCCAGGATCGCGGGAGGCGAGCTGATCGCGACGCTCGCGGTCGCCAGCAGCGCTGGCGGGCACGTCACCGCGTCCGGGACCGACGAGAGCCCGACACTTACCGGCTCGGTCTCCCCCGTGCTGAACGGGGCTGAGGCAGACGTGCTGCTAGTCCCTGCTGACAGCGCCGACGGCACGGTCATCTACCTGGTTGACGCCAGCGCCGACGGACTCGCCCGGACCCGGCTGACGGCAGTAGATCACAGCCGTTCGCTGGCCAGGATCGCGCTGGCGGGCACGCCCGGCCGGGCGCTGGCCGGCGACGCGGCCACGGCGCTTGCTGCCGCTGCCGATCTGGCCAACCTGGCACTCGCCGCGGAGTCAGCCGGGGCGATGAAGGCCTGCCTCGACATGACAAGCGCGTACGCACGGATCCGGGTGGCCTTCGGTCAGCCGATCGGGGCGTTCCAGGCAGTCAAGCACCGGCTCGCCAACATGGAGGAGGCCTGGGAACTAGGAAACGCTGCGCTGCGGGACGCGGCGCGGGCAGGTGACGAGAAGCCGGAGCGGTTCTCAGTTGCCGCCTCGGTAGCCAGAGTGATGCTCGCCAGTGCATACGCCGACGCGGCCGTAGACACCGTGCAGTTGCACGGCGGCATCGGCTTCACCTGGGAGCACGACGCGCACCTCTATTACAAGAACGGGTTGTCCAACAAGGTGTTGCTAGGCGGTCCGGGCGACCAGCTCGACCGGCTGGCTGACTCCCTCGGTATCTAGCCCGAAGACCTGGCCGACGGACGTGGATGCCGGGACCTGGCGGGAACGCGCAGTCCCGGAACGCGGAGCCAAAAGCAGAACGGATTCCAGAAAGCGGGTCAGCAGCAGTGCCACAGGCAGGGCCGGCCATTCCGTCGACTGCCGCCCAACACGGCAGGCACGACCGGATCCTGGCTGCTGCCACTGCGATTCTCGCGGCTGGCGGCGAGGATGCGTTGCAGATGAAGGACCTGTCGCAGCGGGCTGGGGTCTCGCTGGCCACGCTCTACCGGTACTTCCCGGCCAAAGATCACGTGCTACTGGCCATCCTTCTCAGCAGGTATACGGCGGCGCTGGCTCAGGTGACCGCTGAGACGCCGGCCGGGACTAGCCCGCGCGAGCGAGTGACTAATCACCTGCTTCGCGAGTTCCGCGCTGCGCAGCGCGAGCCGCGCCTGACTGCGGCGCTGAGCCGGGTGATCAGCGACACCAGCCGGAGTTACAGCGAGATCCTGGAGCGGGTCGAGCATTTGCATCTGCAGACACTCGAGTATGTCGCTGGCGCGGGCCGGTCGATCAGCCCGGAGCAGCGCCAGTTGCTCCCGGTGGTGCAGGCCATCTTCGGGGCCGCTACGCGACGCTGGCTAGCGGGCGTCTCTTCACCTGCCCAGGCCCGGTTCGAGATCAGGGTCGGCGGCCGCCTGCTTGATGTGCCTGATGCTGTCGTTGCTGAGGAGTCGCTGCGGGCCGTACCGGCAGGCTAGGTTAGCCCGCATGCCGGTAGACGCTTTGGCAATTAACGCTCCTGCGCTCGATGCCATCGCCGCGCGGTTCGCCGCTCGCGGCGGACAGCCGGGACTCGCCTATGGCGTGGTCGCAGGCGGGGAGCTGGTGCACTCTGGCGGCTATGGCGAGCGATGGACTGGTGGCCAGGTGCCCGACGCCGGCACGGTGTTCCGGATCGCGTCGATGACGAAGAGCTTCACCGCGAGCATGGTGCTGCTGCTGCGTGATCGCGGCACGCTGCGGCTGACCGACGCGGCAGAAAGCTACCTGCCGGAACTGCGCGGCGTGCGGCTGGTCTCGGCCGATTGCCCGCCGATCACGATCGGGCATCTGCTCACAATGACCGCTGGCTTCCCCACCGATGACCCCTGGGGTGACCGGCAGCAGGGACTGGATCCTGGCGCATTCGAGCGACTGCTCGCGAGCGGCGGCGTCCGGTGCGCGTGGGCTCCGGGCACCGTATTCGAGTACTCCAACCTGGGCTACGCCATTCTCGGCCGGATCATCGAGGCCGCGACAGGCGAAGCTTACGCCCGCGCCATCTCCCGGCATGTCCTCGAGCCACTTCGGATGAACCAGACCGGATTCGAGGTGTCAGACTTCGACCCGGCGGTGCTGGCTCGTGGATATCGCCAGGACTCAGGGGCGTGGCTGGAACTTGCGCCCGATGGCTACGGCGCCTTCGCTCCGATGGGTGGCATCTTCAGCTGTGTCGCCGACCTGGCCCGCTGGGTGGCCGGGTTTGCCGCCGCGTTCCCGGCGCGCGGTCTCGATCCGGTCGATCCCGTGGACCTGATTGATCTGGCTCACCCGCTGAGCCGGGCGTCGCGACGCGAGATGCAGCTCGGCCAGGCGGCGATCATGAGCGGGGGCGACGGCATCGTGCTGAGGCAGTCGGGGCCGCTGTCGATGAGCTACGGCTTCGGCTTGTTCGCCGAAGACGACGCGACGCTTGGCACGATCATCCAGCACAGCGGTGGTTACCCCGGCTACGGCAGCCAGATGCGCTGGCATCCGGCTACCGGCATCGGCACGATCGTGCTGGCGAATGGCACATACGCAAGCGCCGGAACCCTTGCCGCTGAACTGCTTACCGCCGCTGTCGGCGCGCAGCGCGAGGCTGCCGAGGACCGGGGTGAGATCGGCCTGCACGGTCCTGTGCCCGCGCCTGCAGGTCCATGGCCGGAGACCCTGACCGCGCGTGCCCGTGTCGACGCCCTGCTGAAGGATTGGGACGATGCGGCCGCGGCCGCCATCTTCTCGCCCAACATTGACCTGGACCGGCCGCTCGCCCAGCGACGGGCCGACGCCGCCCGGCTTCGCGACCGGATCGGGGAGTTCCGCACCGACCCGAGCAGGCCAGCTGAGTGCGATTCGCCAGCACATTGCCGGTGGTGGCTGACCGGCGACAACGGTACCGTGGCGGTGCAGATCAAGCTGGCGCCGCTGCAGCATCCGCTGGTCCAGCAGCTCATCGTTCCGGTGCCACCCTCGCGCGGCTCAGCTCTGCACGACGTGCTGGCGCTGATCATCGGCTCTCTTGGCGGCGCGGCGGCCGGCTGGCCGGCTGGCCTCGAGGCAGCGGCCGAGCTCGATACCCCCGAGGCGCTGCGACGGTTGCGTCTTGCGGCTGCCTGGGCCGGGCCGTGTGAACTCGACTGCTATCTGGCCGGGAACGGCAGCACGTCCGCGACCGTGTTGCTGGTCGGCCCGGCTGGAAGCGTGGAACTAACGGCCGAGATCGGGGAGTCCGGTCGCGCACTGACTCGGCTGATCATCGCGCTTAGCACCTGACCCGGCCGGTCGCCGCTGTCAGCGGCTGGCCGGCTCCAGGATGACAACCGGGATCTGCCGGCTCGTCTTGGCCTCGTACTCGGCAAAGCCCGGGTAGTCGGCCTTCTGCGCGGCCCAGATCGGTCCGCGCTCTGCGCTGCCGGCAACCCGGGCGTTAAATTCGAGGGTTTGCGTGCCGATCTCGGCCCGGACGGCTGGGTTGGCGACCAGGTTGTGGTACCAGTCGGGATTGGTCGGCGCGCCCGCCTTGGAGGCGAAGACCGCGTAGCTCTGGCCGACCCGGCGGTACATCATCGGGTTCACGCGCTCGTGCCCGGTCTTCGCGCCGGTGGTATGGAGCAACAAGATCGGCGCGCCTTCGAATCCGCCGCCGACCTTGCCTTCATTGGCACGGAATTCAGCGATGATCCTGGCATTCCAGTTGTTTGCCTCAGACATTCGTGTCTCCTGCTGGTGGGATACCAGTCGGCCCGCGGCAGCTCAGGATGCCGCGCGCGACCCGCGGCCTGTCCGCGGATCTGCAGCTGATCGAGAAGCTCCTGGGTAGCTGCGGCTATCGTCGCCACGGCGTGGTCGAAGGCCTGGGCGTTATGACTGGCAGGCGCGCGGAATCCGCTGATCTTGCGGACGTACTGCAACGCGGCGGCGCGGACGTCAGCGTCGGTCACGCGCTCGGTATAGGGCTCACGAAGGGTCTTGATGCTGCGGCACATAACTACAGACGGTACGCCAGGAACGGTCGTTAAGGCGGCGGCGGGGCAACCGGGCCCGCTCCGACACCGATCCCGCCCGGCCCGCGGTCGGCTACCGTCCGGTCTTAGCCATCCGATGCATCATCCCGATCCGGGAGCGGATGTGCTCTGCACTCGCCTGCGCCAACTGCGGGCCACCGCAGCTACGCCTCAGCTCGGCGTGGATCGCGCCATGCGCCTGACCAGTGCGGTGGTGCCATGCGGCGACGAGGCCGTTCAGCTCCTTGCGCAGGGCGCCGAGAACCTCGCGAGCTGTGGGCTCCGGAGCTGCGGCCGGCTCTGAGGCGGCGGTCCCTGGCGGCACGTGCCTCGCGGACTGGACTGGCTTCCTGCGCGCAGCCGCCTTCCTGTTACCGAGCAACAATGCGACTTGCTCGGGTTCCAGCAGCCCGGGCAGGCCGAGGAAGTCCTCCTCCTCGGCGGTGACACCGAACTCGTTCCCGTCGTAGAGGACGCGGTCGAAGTGGGCGGATGCCTCCAGCGCCTGGAACGGACCACGATCGAGATCGTCGGCGGTGTCGCGCCCACGCTGGGCTTCGGCCAGCTCGCGCTCGTCCGCCTCGGGATCGCCCGGTTGATGAAGGACGTGGTCGCGCTCGGCTTCCAGGTCCGCGGCATAGCTAAGCAGGGACGGGATAGACGGCAGGAATACCGACGCGGTCTCGCCGCGGCGCCGGACGCGCACGAACCGGCCGACCGCCTGCGCGAAGAACAGCGCCGTTCCCACGCCGGTGGCATAAACGCCAACTGCTAGTCGCGGGATGTCGACCCCTTCGGACACCATCCGCACCGCCACCATCCAGCGGTCCGCCGAAGTGGCGAACCGGGCGATCTTCTTGGTGGCGGCCGGATCGTCAGACAGCACCACGATCGGCCGAGTGCCCGTAATGGTGTGCAGCAGTGACGCGTAGGCGTGCGCGTCGGCGCGGTCGCTGGCTATCACCAGGCCAGCCGCATCCGGCATGCCGCGTCGCACCTCGGTCAGCCGCCGGTCGGCGGCCTCCAGGACCCGCATGATCCACGCCCCGTGCGGGTCGAGCGCCGTGCGCCAGGCATGCGCTAGCTGTTCGGACGTCATCGGCGCGCCGAGCGTTCCGGCTAGTTCGTCCCCGGCCCTGGTCCGCCACCGCATCTCGCCCGAGTAAGCGAGGAAGATGACCGGGCGGACGACGCCATCGGCTAGCGCCGGCCCGTATCCGTAGACGTAGTCGGAGGCACTCCGGAGGCTGCCGTCCTCGCCGCGCTGGTAGGTGACGAACGGAATCGGGTTTGTGTCGCTGCGAAAGGGCGTGCCGGTTAGCGCCAGTCTGCGCCGGGCCGGCTCGAACGCTGCCCGGACGGCTTCGCCCCACGACAGCGCATCGCCGGCGTGGTGAAGCTCGTCGAAGACGACTAGCGTCCGCCGGCTCACCGTGCGCTGCCGGTGCAGCGCCGGATGGGCCGCCACTTGAGCGTAGGTGACTGCAACCCCGGTGAAGTCTGCTGCCGCCTGTCCCGCCGAGTTGCTGAATTCCGGATCGAGGGAGATCCCGATCCGGTGCGCCGCTCGCGACCACTGGTGTTTCAGGTGCTCGGTGGGAGTGACCACGGTGATCGCGCTGATTTCGCGACGAGCAAGCAGTTCGGCGGCGACCGTCAGGGCGAAGGTTGTCTTGCCAGAGCCGGGAGTCGCAACGAGCAGAAAGTCTCGTTGCGCCGCCTGGAAGTATGAGCGGTAGGCATCCGTCTGCCAGCTGCGCAGCGCGAGCAGCAGGTCCGGTCGTCTGGCCTGGCTGTCCGTTGGTTCATTCTCGCTGGCGGCCGATGCGGGGATGGTCACAGGAGCGAGAGGGTACCAGCGCCAGCCGCGAGTCACCGGTAGCGGCGCGGCATCCGGGTGCCGCGTACCCGGTTCTGCTCCCCTGCGGCGTGCAGCAGTAGCCAGAAAGCCACTGGCCGGTAATGCTAGGGAAGGTACCCGTCTTTTGGTGACCGGCGGTCATCCCGCTGGAGCGAGGAGCTTAGCCGATGACCGCGTGGGAATACGGATACATCTATGTCGTCCACACCGTTGGTCCCGCGCCGGCGGTTTGTATTGTCATCGACAGCTCCAAGCCCCGGGTCATGGACGGTTGTCACGGGCTGCTGCGCGCTGCGAACACTCTCGGCGCCGCTGGCTGGATGGTCAGCGGCAATGGCGAGAAGGCCGCGTGCGCGCCATGGATCAACGAACTGGTGAGCCCCATTGAAGGGGCTATCAAAGGCGACAGCATGATGTGCTACTTCATGCGGCGCCCGGTCGAAGGCAGTGCAGTCAGCGCGCTGTAACGCGCGCTAGCGGATGCCAGGCGAATTCGGGCCGCGGACTGTGTTGTCGCGCGGGACCGGGATGTCGCGAGCCGCAGCGCGCTCCCTGCTTTCCCAGTCCTCGATGGTGCGCAGCACGTCCTCGGTGTAGATCTTCAGGTGCTGCCGGTACACCTCGCTGAACGTGCGAAGGTAGGCCAGCTCCGCGTGGACTGCGCGGCGCTCCTGGTCGGTCTGCGGTGGCAGGCTCTCGCTGTCCATCGCGGCCACAGCGGCCACCCGCGCCCGGCCGCGGGCTTCGTCGAGAAGCATGTCCGCGTGCTGCTGTGCTTGGCTCATTATCTCGTCGCGGCGGACTCGGGCTTCCTCCGTAAGCCGGCCACTGTAGGCCTGTGCATCGGCCACGTAACGATCGGCCGTGCGCTGCGCGCTGGACAATATCCGCACCGCGTGGACATGGGCGTCGTCCTTCCCGAACAGGATGGCATCGTTGCCATTGGTGGTGCCGAGGATCCTCCTGCGCAGGCGCTGGACTTCCTGCCAGAGCGAGGACCGCTCGTTGATCAGCCGGACCATTTCAGCCTGGACCTGGGCGAGAAATGCGCGGACCGGCTCTTCCTCGTAACCGTGGCGCGCCCAGCGGGTCAACGGAAAGCTGACCGTCTCCAGTTGATCAGGAGTAAGCCGGTGCTGCTCGTCGTACCAGGCGTCCGTTGTCATGGCTCACTCCAGCCGAAGTCCTCGACGTGTATCTGAACGGGCGGCATCCCCGCCGCGGCGAGCCGTGCGGCCGCGTCCTGGACCATCTCGGTCGGACCGGCGATGTAGGCGTCGTGGCGCGACCAGTTCCCCGAGCCGATGACTGCGTCCGTCAGCGTGCCTGCCCGGCCCGACGACCGGCCCGCGGAAACGACCGGCACGACCGTCAGCCACCGATGCTCCGCGGCGATCTTCTCCAGGTTCGGCAGGTCATAGAGACCGTCGGCGGCTCGCGCGCCGACGAAGAGCTGGACTGCTGGCGGTCGCGACAGGCCAGTTAGCTGCTCGATCATGGCTTTCAGCGGAGCCAGGCCAGTGCTTCCGGCGACCATGAGAATCTCCCGGCCGCAGGCCTCGTCCAGTCGCAGGGTACCGACGGGCGGACCGATTCTGAGCTGGGCGCCGTTGGCGGTGTGCGCGGTCAGCGCCATGCTGACGGCCCCGCCGTCGATCAGGCGGACATGAAAGTCCACGGTGCCGTCCGGACGCGGTGCATTGGCCATCGAGTAGTAACGCCACAACCGGGGCCGAGCCGGCGACTCGATCGACACCGACTGGCCCGGCAGGTAGTCGAGCCTGGGCTCCGGCCGCACGGTGAGCACCGAGACGTCGAACGCCTTGCGCTCCCTCGCGACTACCGTGCCCGTCCAGTAGGCAGGGTTGCGTTTCTCGTCCTCGCCCGCTGCGGCGATCATCACGCTTGCGACGAGTTCGTATGCGGCCTTCCAGTCAGCCTCCAGCTGGCTATCCCAGGCCTCGCCGCAGAAATGGGCAAAGGTGGCAAGGAGGCTTGCGCCGACCGCGTCGTAGTGCTCGGCGAGCGTCCCGAACTTGCGGTGATCCCGGCCGAGGTCGCGGACAAACGTGGTTAGCGCATCGAGATCATCGACGCTGGACACGATGCTTACCAGCGCCGCGACCAGGTGACTGCGCTGGGCTTGCATCGATACCGGGAACATGTCGCGGGTTTCCGGGTGCTTGAGGAACAAGTCTGAGTAGAAATGCAGCGGCACCTCGTCGCCATGCATAGCTACGCGGGCGAAACTGCTCTTGAGCCGGGCGATATCCACGCCGAGGGCCTCTCTCCGGGGGTGCATGCCTTTCCCTTGCCCGCGCGCCTGCTCCCCGGGGTCGCGGGCATCCGGTGGCTAGCGATTCAGCACGTCGTCCCGGACGGTTTCAGCGACGGCACCGGCGGTGATGATGTCGTCCTCGCTGAGACCGGCCTCGCGCAGCGCGTCAACGAGGTACTCGAGGACGCGATCGAAGTGCGCATCGGCAAGACCGTGCAAGTGCCCGTGTGCCGTCCGAAGATCGCGCCCGGTATAAGAGTGCGGGCCGCCGAAGGCCATAGCCAGGAACTCGGCCAGCATGCCGGCCTGCCGCTCCATGTCGACTCCTGTGAAGTACGGCGACAGCAGCGAGTCCGCCAGCACCTTCTTGTAGAACGCGCTCGTAACCGACCGCAGTTCGTGTCTGTCGCCGCCGAGCAGGTCGTACAAACTCACGTCAGCGTTCATCAGTCACCCGACCCGCAAGCCAGGTACATGTCGCATAAGCGGGGTCTTGTTACGGTCCATGGGCCCAGACCGTAGTGCGACCGCCGTTACTGCGGGCTTGCTCAGGTGTTTCCTCGCGAAGCGAGATCGCTGCGATGGCTACCGGCAGAAAGGACAACTCATAAACATGCCGGTTCCATGCCGCTTCGATCCTCTTTGGGCCTTTCCGCGGGCAACCAGCCTGAGCCAGTGAAATTGGACTCACTTCGCTATTTCGTCTTACCTGCGCTTATCAGTAAGATTCTGCGGACATCGTTGACCGATCGGTGCCGGGGGCCTGAGTGCGGCTGCGTCGACTGTTTCTTGGCATCGTCTGCGCGGTCGCAGCCCCTGCGCTGGCAGCGCCCGCCAGTGCGGACGCCAGTCCGGGCGCGGTCGTCATCGTCGCTGCAGGGCTGAACGTCAATACCGGAGCCCTGTCGGTCACGGCCCAGGCGACAAGTTCCATCACGACCATAAGCGTTGCGTTCGTCGACCAGTCCACCAGCGCCAACACGCTAACTGTCAGCAGCTTCACGGCGCCAAGCGACCCCACCGACGGCGCCTGGACAGCCACCGTGACCAGCTCTGAGCTGCCCGCGGGTAGCTACGACCTCAACGTTACGGCTGCCGATCAGGACGGCGACACTGCCACAGCGACGAACATTAGCGTGGCTTACTGGTACGGCACTTCTATGCCGACGCTGACGGCCAGCACGGACATCATCAGCTACGGGGACTCCATGGTTACCCTGTCTGGCACGCTGTCGTACCAGGCGCCAGGAGGCGGGGCCTGGCAGCCAGATCCCGGCGTGACGCTAGACCTGTTTACCGACTACGGCGACGTCGTGGCGACTATCGGCCCGACCGCCTCAGACGGGAGCTTCAGCCAGTCTGTCGCCCTCAATCCAGGCACGTACTACGTGAGGGCCACCGGCCTTGGCGCGACGTACGCCGATGTGAGTCCGGAGATTACTGAGTCGGCGACGCCCGACCCGGTACGAATGACAGCCACCGAGATCCCCTACAAATCGGACTACGGCGCGAAGATCGCTATCAGCGGGACGCTGACCTACCAGAGTGGATCGAGCTGGCTTCCGCTGACAGGCCAGCAAGTTACCGTCAGCCTCCCGATCGGGGGCGGCTCGGCGACGACCAACGCAGCCGGTGAGTTCACGTTCGTCACTAAGGCAGTTGCAGGCGGGCAATGGACTGCCTACAGCTACGCCGACTCAGCCGAGGGTGGACTGCTGACATTCCCGTCGAGCCAGAATTCGGGTTACCTGAAGGTTGCCGAGCTCGTTAAGTTCCACTGGTTCCGCGTATCGCGCCGGCCCCGGCAGCGTGTTCTGGTCGCTGGCTGCATCTCGGCTGCCAACCTGAGCCTGGCGTCCGGGGAGCCCGGGCCTGTCGTGGACATTCAATACCGGAGTCGCGACGGCGGTCCGTGGCGCAAGCTCGGCCGCATCGCCTTGCAGCCGGGCTTGATCGACAATTCCTGCAATGTGGAGAACGCGGATATCTACTTCCACTCCACCCTGGGTGCACGCGCCAGGAAGGCGTATTACCGGGCCTATTACCCGGGCGAGTGGATCGCTGGCACCTACACCGGATTCGCGCCCGGCGCCAGTCGCGCGATCCACGTCAATGTCTAGTCCGTCCCGGCCTTCCGAGTCCGGCGAAGCGATGGGAGAGAGCTAATGCACCACCGATTTGTGCTTCGCGCTGCCGCCGGTCTTGCCGCGGTAATGTGCGCAGCAGCCGTCCCTGCCACCGCATTCGCGGCCGGAACGATCACCATTACGTTCGCCGGAAACCCGGCCAGCAACGAGCCAACGGTGCTCCAGATCGATGCAACCGCCACGACACCGATCAACTCGCTGACGGCTTCACTCCTCACCGCGCCGGGCGGGACCGACGAGTACGACGTGACCGATTTCAGCTTCGCCTCCGGCATGCTGACTGACGGGATCTGGACCGCCACACTGCCGGCTGGTGCAGTTCCGGCCGGCACCTACACGGTGAGCGTCACTGCCGGGGACACTGGCGGAGATACTGTCACCGATGCCGACGCGGGCACCTTCGGATTCCTGGACCAGCCAACACTGACGGCGAGCGCCAACGTGAGCGCGGTCAGCTACGGAAACCAATCGGTAACCTTCTCCGGTCAGCTCACCGCGGTGCCAGCGGGCGGCGGAACCGCCATCGCTGAAGGCGGGATTCCTGTCTATTACGAATCCCTCGGTCAGAGCACCGGGACTCTTCTGGCTGACACTGCCAGCGATGGCACATTCCAGGCGACGGTTCCGAATCTCTTGGGCGGCCTGTATACCTTGTACGCCAATGCCACCAGCACGATGGCTGCCGCCCAAAGCAATCAAATCTCGATCAACGATGACTTCGCCAGTACGAACATCACCGCGAACGTCACGCCACGGCGCGTGAAGTACGGCGCGCGGGTCACGCTGGAAGGCGTCGCCACCTACGAGGTCGGCGGGACTACGACTCAGCAGCCGCTCGGCGACTACACCGTTGCCATCACTGCCGGAAGCACCACGCTGCCGTCAGTGCAGACAAATGCCGAGGGTCGGTACACAGCCACCGTCCCCACAACCAACGGGAACGACTTCACGGTCACTACTGGCCTCGGAAACTACCTGCTCGATCAGTCGTCCAACTCGGCCACCGTCACGGTCCAGATTCCGCTGTCCGTGCCGTCGTTCTCGGCCAGGCTGGAGCCGCTAGGCACCGTCCAGAGCACCATCTGCCTCAAGGCCAACACAAGCCCGGCCTACGGCGAGCCGAACTTGAACAGGGTTGAGCTTGAATACGCAGCCCGGCCACATGGTCCGTGGAAGAAGCTGGGTTACCTGACCGATAACTTCAATACGTCGTCGGCTAAGTGCACCAGGGCGAACGGCGAGTACCTGACTGACGACTACAGCTCGAGCGGCGAGTACTTTCCGACTGGAGTGATCTCTGCTCGCCTGCCTGCGGCCTACTATCGCGTGTCATTCGGCGGTACCGAGAACTACCAGCCGTTCGACTCGAAGGTCGTGCGCTCGTCCCTTGACCTGACCAGGTTCACCGGTTTCTCGGTGAGCCCGGACAGCGTCAGTTCAGGCGGGCATATCCATGTCAGCGGAACCTTGTGGGAGCACGCACGGACCTGGAAGAGGTACGTGCACCGCCAGATCGGCATCCTCTACTACGACAATTCGCAGGGACTCGTGCTTGCAGCGACCGCGCGTACCAACAGCCGCGGCTACTTCAGCAGGTCCATCGAGTTCACCGGATCCGGCAGTGCGGACATGATCGCGATTTACCTCGGCGACAAGACGCACCTGTGGTGCGAAAGCAGGAAGATCAAGTTCTCGGTCACGGCCGCGGCCAGAGCCGGGCTGGCCCATCTGTCAGTAGTCGGGCCGGCTGAGACGTTCGGCCGGGGGATAGCGGTGCCGGGTTTCGCCGATCACCCGGTTACCGGTAGCTGAGCGGGACCCGTTCAACGGATCCGTCGACCGCTGGCTGCTACCGCTCAGCTGAAGTAGACCGGCACCGGACTCTGGCTCTGGTAGTCCACCAGCGCGGTCACGAAACCGTGGCCGAGGTTCTCTGTCACCGTGAGCGTGTAGCGGTTGCGGTGGCCGGTCTCTCATGCCTCGGCGTCGTAACCATGCACTGCAGATAGCGCCGGTGCGCCGCGACCCAGGTGCAGTTCGCTGTATCTGGCTTGATCTTCGGTCCGCGCAGCGTCACTCGGACGTCGTAGTGGAGCGCGAGCCCGGTCTCCCGCAGGATCACCAACCCAGAGGTCGTTCGCTTGCGCTAGCCGCAACTTTCAGCAGCGTCCGGAGGCAGAAGCCGGCTGACATCACAGCTGCGTAGCATCTGCCGCTGTCGCGGTGGTGGCGTTCGGTGTACTCGCGACCTGCTCCTTGGCCCGGTCGCTAGCCCCGGCGAGCGATGAGCGGCGATTATGGATCGTCGGCACCACGAACGAGGCGAGGAAAGCCGCCATGGTCAAGGCTGCCGCAACCTCGAATGCCCTGGCGTACCCGTCGTTGAAGGCGGCGCCGACCGCAGCAGAGTGCCGGACGCCAGCACCGGCTGCAGTGGCCCGACCGCTCGCCGCACCCGTCAGCATGGCCTGCGTGCGACCGGTGGCAATGGTGGCCAGTACCGCCAGTCCGAGCGAGCCCCCGATCTGGCGTGATGTGTTGAGCACGCCGGATGCCAGGCCCGCCTCGGAGAGCGAAACACCCGCGGTAGCAGCCGCGGCAAGCGGCGTGAACAGCAGGCCGAGAGCCAGCGCGATAATGCAGCCCGGTCCGAATACGTGCTGCCAGTACGAGGCTGCCGGGATGATGCGCGACAGCCAGGCGAAGCCTGCCGTCGCGAGAATCGTGCCCGCCAGCAGCAGCGGCCGGCCCCCCATACGCGGAATGAGGCGGGAACTGATCTGCGCCCCGATGATGATGGTCAAGGCCATCGGCAGGAACGCCATGCCCGCGCGCAGTGCGCTGTAACCGAGTACGTTCTGCAGGTAGAGCGACAGGAAGTACCACATCGCGAAGAACGCGGCCCCGACCAGGAACATCACAATGTTGGCGCCGGTCAAGGAACGGGAGCGGAACAAGCTGAACGGGACCAGCGGGGTGCGGGCGATTCGCAGCTCGATGACCGCGAACACGGCGAGCAGCACGACTGCAGCGGCTAGCAGGATCAGGGTCTGCGGGGAGCCCCACGAGTGGGTCTCTGTCCCGACGATCGCGTAGATGAGCGCTCCGAGGCCGAGCGTCACCGCTACCGCGCCGGCGACGTCGAGGCGTGGCGCCGGGCCGTCGCGATCGGAGGCCCGGGACTCGGTTAGCCAGAGCAGGCCGGCGATGACGCCGGCCACACCGATCGGGATGTTCACGAACAGAACCCAGCGCCAGGACAGCGTCGAGGTCAGCACACCGCCGAGGATCGACCCGGCGGCGCCGCCCGCCCCGGCCACTGCACTCCAGATCCCGAGCGCCCAGGCCCGCCGCTGTGGCGCGAACGTGGTCACGATGATTGTCAAAGTGGCCGGAGACAGCAGTGCCCCGCCGATACCCTGCGCCGCCCGCGCGGTCGTAAGCCAGGTCGAGTCTTGTGCCACGCCTCCGGCCAGGCTGGCGACGGTAAAGAGTCCCAGGCCAAACAGGAACACCCGGCGGCGGCCGAACAGGTCAGCAGCGCGGCCGCCGAGCAGCAGGAACCCCGCGAACGTCAGCACGTACGCGTTGACCACCCACTGCAGGCCAGTCGCCGTGTAGTGGAGGTCATTGCCGATCGAGGGCAGCGCCACGTTCACGATCGAGACGTCAAGCACAACCATGAACTGGGCCACGCAGGCGATCGCCAGGACGACGCCGTCAGGGACATGCCGGGCGCGGCTAAAATTAGACATGAGGCATGTCTATCATGTCTAACGCCTATCGCGCCACCCGGCTAGACTCGCGTCATGCATGCCGACGCTATCGGCTCAGGCGCCGAGCCGGTACCGCCCGGCCCGCTGACTTTCCAGGCCAGTACCTGGTACCTGCTGGCAATGGCTGGGTCGCAGGCTCGTCAGCTCTGGGCAGACATGCTCGCGCAGCAACATGTGAGTCCCAGCCAGTTCAAGGTGCTCCGGGCTCTGGGTGAATCCGGCCCGCTGGGCCAGCACCAACTGGCCGATCTCATCGGTATTGACCCTCGGAACGCCGTTCCGCTGATCGACAGCCTGGCAGAACGCGGATTTCTTGCCCGACAGGTGGATCCCGCCGACCGCCGCCGGCGCGTGCTGACGCTCACTACCCGCGGGCAGAAGCTCGCGGTCGAGCTATCCGCGATCGCCGTCGAGATCGAGGACGACTTCCTCAGCCCGCTCACCGCCGCCGAGCAGCAGTCGCTGCGCCGCATGCTGCTGTCCCTGCTACGCGCGTACTGCTGACCCAAGCGAAGGGGTGTCTGGTTGTCTGCGACGTGGTCGGATACCGTCGGGCCACAACGGCAAGGAGGAGCATCGCATTGACTGCCCTGCGGTGGGACGAGGCTTATACCGGCGAGCAGTCAGCGCCGTGGGACATCGGTCGCCCGCAGCCGGCCCTCGTTTCGCTGGCAGAGAACGGCAGGCTCTCGGGTCAGCTGCTCGACGCCGGCTGCGGCACCGGTGAGCACGTCCTGCTTGCCGCCGCAAACGGAGCCGCGGATCCGCTGGGCATCGACGTGTCGCAGGCGGCGATCACACGCGCGCGTGCGAAAGCCGCGGAACGAGGTCTCTCGGCGCGTTTCGAGGTCGGCGACGCACTGGAGCTCGGCGGGCTTGAGGCAAGCATCGACACCATCATTGACAGTGGCCTGTTCCATGTGTTCAGCGACGACGACCGGGGCCGCTACGTCACGAGCCTGTCCGCAGCAGCGCGAACGGGCGCCTACCTCTACCTGATGTGCTTCAGCGACCGTCAGCCCGGCGAGTTCGGCCCGCGCCGGGTTCGCGAGGAGGAACTCAGGTCCGCATTCAGTGACGGCTGGTCCATCGAGTCGATCACGCCCGACAAGTTCACAGTCCGCAGGGACTTCATGGACGCCGCCGCCGAGGCCTGGCTGGCGATCATTCGCAGGGCCTGACCAGAAGCAGGCCGAGCACCGGCAGCGCAATCAGCCCGGCGAGCCAGGCCGCCCTGGCTCACCGCGCGAGAACGCGTTCACCAGATTGCCGTCAGGATCGGTGCCCGGGCTGCCTTGAGGCGTCAACCCCACCGCTGGCCCTCACCGGTCTCCTGGCCAGCATGCCGCAGTGTGCGGCAAGTGCGCACGTCCGGGCAACCGAATCGGCTGCCGGTTCCTTCTATGTGGCATGATGACGTCCCCGCCAGAAGGAACCCCCTTATGAGCTCGCATCGCAATGCCGAGTTCACCGAGTACATGTCGGCTCGGATGCCGTCGCTGCGCCGACTCGCCCGCCTTCTGTGCCAGGACTGGAGCCTCGCCGACGACCTGCTCCAGGTCACCATGACCAAGACTTACGTGCACTGGTCCAGAGTCGCCGGCGCGGACAACACCGATGCCTACGTCCGGGCGATCCTGGTGCGCGAGTTCGTGCAGGAACGGCGCACCAGCTGGGCGCGCCGGGTAACGCTGGCAAGCAGGCCCATCGACACCGCTGCCGGCGTCGCCGACCACGACGGCGCCTTGGATCTGCGGGCTGCGGTCGCTGCGCTGCCGCCCCGGCAACGGGCCGTACTGGTTCTGCGGTACTTCTGCGACCTCAACGTCGACCAGGCCGCCCGCGCTCTCGGCTGCACGCCAGGCACGATCAAGAGCCAGACCGCCAAGGCCCTGGACACGTTGCGGGCTTCAGTAGGTCCCGGCTATGACGACGCTCCTTCCCGCAGGCCAGCCCGGTTTGCTGGCAGCGGCGAGCCACAGGGGGTGGCTGGAAATGCTTGAGCACGCACTCGCCGAGCTCTTCGAGCAGCAGGCGTCGGAGGATCCGCCGCCGACCCGCGCCAGCGTCGCGGCCGCTGCCCGTCAGGGCCGGACCCGCCGGCGCAGGCAGCACGCGTGGTTGGCCGCGTCCTCGCCGGTCCTGGCCGCCGGCGCGGTTCTCGCGATCGCCCTCGCGGGGATCATCCCGACTGGCGCCTACCATCCGCACATCTCGCCGACTGCACCCGCGGCATCGGGCACCCAGGCGCCCCGGCTCTTCAACCCGCTGCGGCCGTACGTGTCGCCCGGCTGGCTGCCGGACGGCATGTCTGTCACGCACTTCGTGGGTCTGTTCAGCCGACTAGAGGACCAGTACGACGCGTCAAACGGCGTGGCGCTCAATGTTTACGCACGCGGAGTGTGCCGGCTCTCCAGCCGCTCACTCACCTGCGGCTGGGCACGCGATCGGCGGGCACAACCCGAACTCAACATCTCCTTGAGCCGGCCCGAGCTCGGCCGCCGGATCGCCGACCTCAGCGGGCACGCAGCGTACTGGATGGTCCCGGCGGGTCTCGGCCTCGGCACCCTGACCTGGCAGTACGCGGCAGGCGGCTGGGCGCTGGTGTACGTTCCCCAGCTCCAGGACGCGCTGCGGATGGCGCGCAACCTGCACTTCGGGACGGCAGCCGGGGCGCCGGTCGCATTCCCGTTCCAGCTGACCGGGGTACCCGCCGACTGGCGGGTGAACTCGGTGATGACGCAAGTTGACCACGGAGTCCGGTACGCCGCCTCGTTTAGCGTCTCCGCCGGACCGGTCGACACCAGCCGGGGGCTAGACCTGCCACGCCAGGTGCTGGCGGTAGAGACGGGCCCGGAATACGGCAACTCCTGCGAATCGTACTTCCGCCGTGCCTCGTACCGGCGGCAGATCATCAACGGTAACGCGGCCCTGGTCCTGCTCAGGCCGCAGGCCTGGGACACCGGAGCTGTGTCCGGGCTCTGCACGGTCGCTGACGGGGTTCTCGCCTCGGTGATCACGGACGGTCAGGCCCTGGCCTCCGCCACGGACTTGCTGGCCCGCCATATTCGTTTCCTTGGCCCCGACCCGGCGAACTGGACGACGAGGCCTATCGGGTAAGCCCGCGGGGGCCTGAACCCGCCATGCCCATTTGGCCACTAGCACCTCAGCGGACTGACGAGCGCCGCCCGCCGTCTTCGTGGACTCTAGCTGTGCCGAGATCCATACTGTGGCCGACGGGCAGGGCGGCATGGCATGGGGGGTCATGGGTGGACGAGGCGAAGATCGAGGCATTTGCCGTCACCGAAGGGAGACGGTTCGAAGACGACCGCCCGCGCTCGATGGAAGCGACCATTCGCGGCGCGCAGACGATGCCGCGTGGAGTCCCGGTGTCGTGGATGGACGAGCTGTACGACCATCCGCCGGTGTGGGTGTCGCACGGAGCGGGGTCGCGTTTCTGGGATCTTGACGGCCACGAGTATGTGGACATGTACGTCGCCGACATGAGTGCTTTCTGCGGGCACGCGCCTGCACCGGTCGTCCGTGCGGTCTGCGAGCGGATCGCGGGAGGTAGCCAGTTTCTCCTGCCGTCTGAGGACGCGCTGGTCGTGGCCGAGGCGCTCGCACAGCGGTACGGGATGGCCAAGTGGCAGTTCACGTTGTCGGCGACACAGGCGAACGCCGAGGTCGTCCGAGTCGCGCGGGTCCGGACCGGCCGCGAGAAGGTCGTGGTCTTCGACGGCAAGTACCACGGTCACCTCGAGCCGACGCTGGCCGTCCTGGAAGACGGCAGGGTTGTGCCGGAGTACACCGGTCTGCCAGTACAGGTCACGGCCGGGCTTCGGATCGTGCCGTTCAACGATCTGGATGCCGTCGAGCGTGCGCTCGCGCCCGGCGACGTGGCGCTCGTGATGACAGAGCCGGCCATGACTAACGCGGGGTTTCTGCTGCCTGTCACCGGCTTCCACGACGGGCTGCGCGAGCTGACGCGCCGCTACGGGACGCTGCTGGCGATCGACGAGACGCACACGCTGGTCACGGCATACGGCGGGCTCACTACCGAGTGGGGACTCGAACCGGATTTCCTGACGGTCGGCAAATCCATCGCTGGCGGGGTGCCGCTGGGAGCTTACGGGATGACCGACGACGTAGCCGAGGCGCTGCGTCCGCCGTCCGGCGGATGGGCCGTGTCCGGGGTCGCCTACGACGAGGTGGCCACCGGAGGCACGCTGTTCGCCAATGCGTTATCGATGGCCGCCGCCCGCGCCGCCCTCACCGAGGTCCTGACGTTGGAAGCATTCACCACCACGGCGAGGCTGGGAGAGATGCTCGCGGCCGGCCTGCGGTCACACATCCACCGGGCTCGGCTCCCATGGTCGGTCAGCGTTCACGGCTCACACGCCTACTACTTCTTCAGCCCGGAGCCTCCGCGCGATGCCCGCGGCGCGCGAGACACCGATAACCCCGGCCTCCGCGCGCTCATCCGGCTGTTCCTCGCCAACCGCGGCGTCTGGGAGTCGGGCTGGTGGCTCGGGCCGACAGTCTCGGTCGCGCACACAGCGCAGGACGTGCAGGCATACCTCGGCGCGATCGGAGAATTCACCGAAGCCGTGGCATGAGGTCGCCTTCGTCTCGTTACCTGATCGGCCTTGCGGAGCCTGGTTCCCCTCCCGCTGGCGGACGTAGAATCTCGTGACCGCTCGGTTGAAGGGTCGGTGGCTTTCTTGCCGGTGCAGTTGGCGTCCATCTCGATGAGCTGCCCGGCGCTGGTAGGCACGCAGACGCTGAAGTCCTCGTTCGAGGGCGCCGGAGGCCTGGCCGCGGTTGGGGGATAGCGAGGGCCCGCTGAGCAACTTGCCGGTGCAGGTATCGAGTTTCATCGGCCGGGAGGCGGAGCTGGCCGCGCTTCGCGGGCTGGTGGGCGGATCGCGGCTGGTAACGCTGACCGGTGCGGGCGGGGCGGGCAAGACCCGGCTGGGGCTGCAGGTGGCGGCCGGGCTGCTGGACGAGGCCGGCGACGAGGTGTGGTTCGCCGATCTTGCGCTGATCGGTGACCCGGATCTGGTCGCGGTGACGGTCGCGGACGTGCTGGGGGTGCGCCTGGAACCAGGCCGTCCGGTACTCGAGGCGGTGGTCGAGTCCGTGGGCGGGCGGAGCCTGCTGGTGGTGCTGGACAACTGCGAGCACTTGATCGGGGCGTGCGCCAAGCTGGCCGACGCGCTACTGCGCAATTGCCCGAACCTGGCGCTGTTGGCGACCAGCCGCGAGCCGCTGGGCATCGACGGGGAGCGCGTCTTCCGCGTGCCATCGATGGGGGTACCGGCTGACGGTGAAGACACAGGCGCGATCCGCAGCAGCGAGGCCGTGCGGCTGCTTTCTGACCGCGCCGGGCAGCAAGTAACGCGGGCCTGGGACCAGGAGACTGTCTCGGTTATCGGCCGCATCTGCCGGCGGCTGGACGGCATTCCGTTGGCCATCGAGCTGGCCGCGGCGCGGCTGCGCGTGATGTCGGCGGGCGAGCTGGAAGCTCGGCTAGACCAGCGGTTCGCCATCTTGACCGGTGGGTCGCGAGCGGCGGCGCCGCGGCAGCAGACGCTCCGCGCGATGGTGGAATGGTCCTGGGAGCTGCTGACCGACGCCGAGAGGGAGGTGCTGGCCCGGCTGTCGGCCTTTGCCGGCGGGTTCGCCCTGGCGGCGGCCGAGGCGGTCGCCGCGGGTCCGGATGTGCGCGCGGACGAGGTGGCGGGGCTCTTGGGCGCGCTTGTCGACAAAAGCCTGGTGCAGTTCGGGGACGCCGGGGCCGGCCAGGACGGTACCGGTTGCTGGAGACCGTCCGGCAATACGGGGCCGCTCGGCTGGGGGCATCTGGCCCGGCCGCGGTCGGAGCCGCCAGGCTCGCGCACCGCGATTACTATCTGGTCTTGGCGGAGGCGGCCGCCTCGCAACTGCTAACACATGATCAGGCCGAGTGGCTGAACCGGCTCGACGAGGAACTGGGCAACCTGCGCGCCGCAATCGCCTTCAGCCTGACTCAGGCCGACCCCGAGCCGGGCCTGCGGCTGGCTGCCTCGCTGCGGGTGTACTGGATGGTCCGCGGGCACGCCGCCGAAGCAGCCGACGCACTGCAGGCGCTGCTGGACATGCCGGCCGCCTGGGAGGCGACGCTGCCGCGCGCACGCGCTCTGGCCACAGTGGCCCACCTCCTCCAGCAGACGGGCGGCTACGCGATCGCCGCGGACTGCTGCGAGGAGGCGCTGGTCACCGCTCGCGCCGTCGGAGATGACTATCTGGTCGCCGACCTGTTGCACATCCGAGCCTGGCTCCTGGTGCGCCAGGGACAACCCGGCACTGCACTGCCGCTCATCGAGCAGGGCCTTGGCCTGGCCCGCCGCCTCGGAGAACCCCACCTGACTGCCCGCCTGCTGTCCGCCCGTGCGTTCGCCACGACCGTTGAGGGGGACCCTGCGGGCGCGGCCCGCGATAACGGCGAGGCCCTGTTGCTGTCCCGCCAGACCGGTGACCGGCTCCAGGCGGGGACGCTGCTCTGCAACCTCAGTGACTACGAGCTGTGGACGGGCGACCTTGATGCCGCCCGCCGCCACCTGGCCGAGTCGCTTGAAATCGCCCGCGAGCTCAACGCCCGCAACAACGCGGTCATCGCCACCTTCAACCTGGGCCTAGCCGAGTACCTCGCCGGCTCGCCAGTCGCGGCCGGGACCTTGTTTGTCGAGTCACTCGATCAGGCCAAGCGCTTGGGGATGAAGCGGCATGCCGCCTATGCGCTGATCGGCCTGGCCATGGCGGGCCACGGCGGGACGGACCAGCGCCGGTCCGCTCAGCTGCATGGCGCCGCTGATCAGGCCCTGGCGGCGCTGGGCCACACCCTTCAGCCGCTGGAAGCCCGGCTCGCCGACCTGAACCGCCAGCACCTGCGCGCCGCGATAGGCGCTGAGGCCTTCGAGACCGAATATGCCGTTGGCCGCACCCTCGACCTGGCGCAGTTGCTGGCGGCGGTCAGCCGCAAGGACACCTCGACCGAGCAGGCACGGGCCGACGCGTCCGGCGAAGCGACGACAGTGCTTACGCCTCGTGAGCTCGACGTGCTCGCTCTCGTCGCGCAGGGACTGAGCAACGCGGACATCGCACGGCGACTGGTGCTCAGCGAGCACACGGTCCACCGGCACCTGGCCAATATCCTTCGCAAGCTAAACCTCTCCTCGCGCGCCGCCGCAGCGGCCTTGGCCGTCCGCAGCGGGCTGATCTGAGCCTGGCCCGAGCGGGCCATTAGCCCCGCCGCGTGAAGTTGGCCCTTACGGGCGAAGCGGACGCGCAGAGCGGCCGGATATCACTGACACAAGAGGGCAGACGCGCCCGATTTCATGACAGCGCTTCCTTCCTAACGTCGCAGCTGTCAGCAACTCGCCCGCTACGCGCCGACCAGGCTGTCGGCGTGCGGCGGCCATCGTAGAACGGAGAACGGAAATGGCCAGCTGGTTCTGGCTCAATGTGCCGCTCATGGCGGCGTTGTTCCTGGCGACCGCTGGGATCCCGCTGTGGCTCGTGCTCAAACGGCCCGACTGGTCGGGAGGTAAGAAGCAGGCGTCGGCTGCTGCGGCTGAAGCAGGCACTAACCCGCCGCAGAAGACGCGTCCGCGACGCACGCTTCAGCTCACGCACTGAGTTGTGCTCGCGGCGGCTGGCTGACAGGAGTCTGCGCTGCTACGCCTGGATCCCGACGTCCGGCCAGGTTCCTGTCAGTCCGGCGCGCCAGCGCAAAGACCGCGCCAGCGGCTATCCCGGCAACCATGCAATGTTTTCTTCGAGGCACATTCGAAGTCGCACGCGCAGCCGGCCCGTGCCGCCGGTACGGCGCTGGCCAAGCGAACCCGCGCCGCCGCATGGCCATGCTGTCGAGTTCGTCCTCGGGTACGGACGCGTCAGGCGAGCCCTCATGACGCTCCTGCGAAACCGGACAGCGGGAACTCCAGGCGCCGAACATCGCGGACATTACTGTTATTTTGACCTTTTCTTACTAAAGACTTACATTACCATTATTGACGTTTTGCCGAGGCGATTGCGATCGTTGACAGGCCCTTCATTCTCGCCGTGGTTAATAGTCAAGGACCTGCCCATGCGTATGCGCCGCCTTGCTGCCGCCGTCTGTTGTGCCGCTACGGTCGCCGGTGTCTTTGCGGCAGGCGGAGGCGCGCTGGCGGCCAGCACGCCCTGGACGATCCAGAAGTCGCCGAACGTTACCCTGGCTGGCGGGCGGCTTGAGGCCGTCTCCTGCTCATCTTCGGCCGCGTGCACCGCGGTCGGGCAGTACCTCAACGCGTCCGGGATCACAGTTACCCTGGCCGAGCGGTGGGATGGCGCGGCCTGGCAGAAGCAGGCAACGCCCAACCCGGCGGATAACACGACGCCGTCTGTGTCACCGGAACTGCTCGGGGTGTCATGCCCGGGCAGTGGCTTCTGCGCAGCGGTCGGGGATTACCAGGAACAGTTCGCAAGCGCCAGCCTGGCCGAGACGTGGAACGGTAGTCAGTGGACGCTGCAGCCGTTCCCAGTCCCGGCCGGGTCGGACTCCCCGGAACTAAGCCAGGTGTCCTGCACTTCGGCCAAGTTCTGTGAAGCGGTGGGCTCCTACACTGACGAGTCCGACTTCAACACGGTCCCGCTCGCGGCAATGTGGAACGGCACTACCTGGAGCCTCCAATCCACGCCAAGCCAAGTGAACTCGTCCGGGTTCACCGCCGGGTTCACCGCCGTGTCGTGTACCTCGCCGAGGTCTTGTGAGGCCTGGGGCAGCGGAAACTCGAACAACCCCGCTCCCGACGTCGCGGAGCAATGGAACGGAACCTCCTGGCAGCTGCAGACCGTGCCGTCCGGCGCTGTCCCGGTGACCTCGATGTCCTGCACCTCGGCAGCCTTCTGCGAGGCGGTCGGCACCAGCGCGGCCTACAACTGGAACGGGTCGCAGTGGATCGCGCAGACACTGCCCAGTTCGATGAGCTCCGCAGCCATCACCGGCGTGTCCTGCGTCTCGGCCAAGCGCTGCGAGATGGTCGGCGAGGGCAACGTGAACGGGAACGATGTCGGCCTGGCAGCGGCGTGGAACGGCTCGAAGTGGAGTTCGCAGCCCACCCCGAATCCTGCCAACGCAACCTGGGTCAACCTGAACGCGGTGTCCTGTGCCTCGGCCACGTCCTGCGAGGCGGCCGGCGACTCGGAGGTAGAGGTTACGGCCGACGATCCCAAGGCACTCGCGGAAACCTGGAACGGAAGCGACTGGGCGCTGCAGACCGCGGCCACCCCCGCGGGGGCTACCAACAACACGCTCAGCGACGTCTCCTGCATTTCGGCCAGCTTCTGCGCGGCAGTGGGAACGCATTTCAACGATGCAGGCAACCAAGTGAACTTGGCGGAAATCTGGAACGGGACATCGTGGCTGATCAAAGCCACTCCCGATCTCACTAGCGAGGATGGTGCCGCCGACAGCGAGCTTTATAGCGTCTCGTGTGTCTCGGCCACCTTCTGCCAGGCAGTGGGGACGGGTCCGGCGGGGGCCGACGTTGCCTTGTGGAACGGATCGTCGTGGACGATCCAGGCAGTGGTCGGCGACGCGGACGTAGACCCGCAGGAAGTGTCCTGTGCAACCGTGGAATTCTGCATGCTGGCCAACGGCTTTGGCGGCGTGGCCACTTGGAACGGCTCGTCGTGGTCGGCCGGCACGAGCGTGACCGGATTCTCTTTCGTCGGATCCGTCTCGTGCCTGTCGGCCACCTTCTGCGAAGTAGTCGGCGAAGGGCCAACCGGCGAGAACGCGGCCGCGTGGAACGGCACCTCCTGGGTGGCGCAGGCCACGCCTGGATCGGTCAGCAACAGTCTCAACTCGGTCTCCTGTACCGCGCCTACCTCATGCGAGGCAGCCTGCCAGACGCCCGGTTCGAACGGCAATCCGACTCCGCTGGCCGAGGGCTGGAACGGATCCACATGGACCATCCAGTCCGCTCCCGCGCCCGCGAGCACCCAGAGCATCTTGCTGGCCGCGGTGTCCTGCACCTCGGCGACTTCCTGCACTGCGGTGGGCCAGGATCAGTCGAGTGCCGTCGCGAACTTCGGTGTGACCCAGACGCTGGCCGAGGTATGGGACGGGACCGCCTGGACCATTGCGACTACTCCCGACTCCAGCAGCACCCAGCAGAACCTGCTGACTGGCGTCTCTTGTGGTGCCAGCAACGAGTGCAAGGCTGTCGGCCAGTACGAGGACCAGGGCGAAATCCCGGCCACGCTCGTGGAGGCTGGCAACTGAGGACAACCAGGCCGACCTTGTCAACGCCGGCCTGACCGGCGAACCACCATCGGATGCGTTGCAGTACTGGCGGCGATGGCGGGTAATGTCTCGTGCCTGCAAATGCATTTGCTCGTCGAGGAAAATGGGCAGCCTGGGTGGGTCGCGGCGCTGACCCCGCTGTCAGTGGACGGCCGTCATGGCCGCCTACTCCTCGATGGCACCGCCGATCCGCCGCAGGTGCCGCCGGAAGGTGTAGGACGGTTCGGCTGCCCGCCGCGCCAGGTATTCGCTGAAGGCTGTCTGCTGGCGCAGGGTCTGACCCGCCTGGATCTTACGGGCCTGATCCCGCTCGACCTCGCCGATCTGCCGGGCTGCGGCCAGGACCTCCCCAGCCTGGCTCGCCGCGACGAACACCACGCCGTCGTCGTCGCCGAATACGATGTCGTCGCGGGTGACCAGGCATGCCCCGAACCGTGCGCTGGCCAGCGCGGATGGTTCTTGCTCATCGAGGCGAACAGGGCCGGCCGGGCAGTGGCCGTAGCTGAATACCGGCAGGGCGATCTGTGTCAGTTCCGCGGTATCGCGGTGCAGTCCCCACACCATCACCCCGCTGACCTCTGCCGCTTGTGCCTCCAGCACGACCAGATCGCCGACGCACGCCTCATCTTCCCGTCCGCCGTTGTCGACGACCAGGACGTCACCATGGGCGGCGCCACTGAACGCTTCCAAGAACACATCAACGCTGCCGTAGTGGCGGGCCGGGAGCGCCTGTCCGGCGATCCGCTGTCCAGGGATGACCGCGCCGATTCCCGGCGGCGCGACCCGCAGCGGCACTCCCGCGCGGATACAGGCATCGGCCACCAGCGGCGTCGAAAGGCCGCCGAACTCGTTCAGCATTCCTGCCCGTCCAAGCTCTCTTCCGGTCACACTCCCAGACGCTACCCGCCCGGCCAGCATCGCCCGCTGGATCACCGAGACCGAGGCCGAGAGAGCCAGGCTCAAACTGCAGGCCGCCAGACCGCGCCCAAGCAGGCCATGAGCGCACACGAGATCGCTGAAGTCGTCAATGGACTGGTCAGCATTTGGTCTTTCGAACGTGTCCGAGGGGGGACTTGAACTCTCGCCAGTCCGGACACATCGGGCAGCGCGCGGTGACGCTGAAACACTACCTGACCTGCCGTGACTAGCGTCGGTCACGCCGTGCGGGACTATCGGGAAGCATCCGGATTCATGCACGCTTGTGGCACGCGGAGTGGCAGCGGCTGCGGCGGGCAACGCCACGGAGGGCGGTGTCAGACAAGCCGGTGTGAGTCTCGATCCTTATCCGTCCAGCACAGCCGCTCTGTTAGCGCGAGCGACGGCACCGACGCACTGGCGATCTCCGCTGCCCGGCGGCACAACTCCGCGGTGCAGATCGCCTGGCGCCAGAGCATTGGCCATTCGATGCTCTCCGCGGCCCTGCTTGCCGCAACCCTCGCAGCCGCATACAGCCTGGCCGGGTCAGCGCCGATCTCGTCTAGCAGGTCAGTCGCATAGTCCTCAAGATCTGCTCAGGCTCTCGGCGGTTCCGTGCGCCGGGCTTGTCCTGAATGAGCACGCAGTTGATCGCGTACATGTGCGCCGTATCAGCGTCACGCTCTGCCTGGTTTTGATCCGCCATGAGGCGGAAGCGTACTTCCGGTCGCCGACATCCGGAGGTGCCACGCCGCGGTCAGCGCGACATGGCTTCCTCATGCTCCCGGAACGCCCTGCGAATCTCGGCAGGCGAGCCCATGATGATGACGCAGTGCACGTGCGGCACCGGCCATCCGCGGCATTGGTAGGCGTCGTGGGGGAACGCGGCCATTACCCAGTCGTCGCCCATGTCTGGTGCCGGCGCTTCGCCAGACGCTTCAAGGGCGCCGGCTATGTCGGCGGCAGCATCGGGCTCTCCCGCGCAGGTAACGTCGTGGCCGCCGAAGTGCCCGGCTAGCGGCCCCAGGTAATACGAATAGACCACCGAGCCAGGAGCGAATCCGGCCTGAGCGCAGCCGCGACCGTACCACCGGCCGGCTTGCCCGGCGTCCTCGGTGGCACGCAGAAGATCGCCAGCCTCATGGTTATAGATGTCCTTGCGGCGCAGGATCTGCATGCCATCACCTTCTTGCTGCAACGGTACGCCGCCTTTCCGGCAATCGCGCTGCGCGGCTGATCGAGAAATAGGCACCGTGGATACCTCGTTCATCGTCACCCGGCCTCAAAATCTGGCTCTGCCACTCGCTCGGATGCGCGCACCACGGGCTGCGCCGGTTGCATAACGGCCTCCCGCTGCCTGGAAGCTTGGCGGCCCCGTGCTTCGCCGGTGGTCGGGGTCCTCGGCCGGCTCGGCCATCGCCGCGATCTCATCGAGCCTTGGTTGCAGTTCACGTGCCTTCGCGGCTGCGCGGGCCGGATGGTCACTCACTTCAGGAGCGTCTGCTGTCAGGCCGAGCGCTGCCAGAATCTCGTCGTCAGTGCCCTGCAGCTCCGGGTCGGGCTCTGCCGAGTGAAGTGGCTCGCGCTGGTGCCACGGGTCGCGGCGGCGGCCTTCAAAGTCGGCGGCCATCGCCACCCGCAGTGTCGGTTCGACGATCCGGTTCCAGTCCGCGCGAGTCGCCATGGCCGCCTAGCTGCGAGGTGACGATTGCCGCGACGACCGCCTCTGGTTCGGGCTGCCTGGCGGACCCGCGCTCGCTGAGCATGTCCCCGGTCCGGCCGGGGCTGAGTCCGAGCCGCTGACTTAGCTGCCTCACAGACAAGTTCTCCGCGATCTGTCAGCGCCGGGCGATCGCGGTCCGCACCCGGCTGGTCGCGCTCACGCCGCGGGCGAGCTCATCGGCGAGCCAGCTGGCCTGGCGCCAGGCCCTGCCCTTGTCGGTGACCTGCACCGTCTCAGCGATCACTATGCCGGCTGAAGCTACCAGGTTCTTCGTAGTTCGCGTCGGCTTCCAGCGCTGACATGAACCTGCGCATGCGGTCAGTGACGTCCTCCCCGATATGCGCAATCAGCACGACGCTGCCGTCCGGGCCGAAAACCGGCGCGTTCACCCCGCTCCAGTAATGCCTGGCAAAGACACCCGGGTTGCCGGGCACCTCGACGTCGTACCTCTGGAACTCCACCGCGTCCGGCTCACCGGTGGCCAGGACCCGGCGCAGCGACGCGACCGAGTTGCGCACCCCCGTAGCCTCGGCATCCGACGGGTCCTCAGGAAATGCCTCGAAAAGGTTGCGGCCCAGCAGTTCCTCCCGCGCGCGTCCCGCCGAACGCAAGAACGCCAGGTTCGCGTCGGCTACGGCGAACTCCGGCGTCAGCACCAGGACCGGCGCCGGGAGCTGCCGGTACAGCGCCGCATAGTCGATCTGCGGCCCGGTCATCACTTCTCCCCCCGGTTGCTAACTTGCTAATCGTCCCCGCCCTGCCGCACCTGAACCGTCCCCGGACAGACGGCGCCGCAGAGCCCAGAAACGGGCAAAAGGGATGCTGATCTAGGCCGAAAACGTTCAAATAAACGTGAGGGCTAGTCGGCTACGGACGAACTGGCAGCACCGCCCGGGCGATCAGCCCACCTGGGCGCAAGCCCCGAGCCGACCGGCGGCTCTAATGCCCGAACGTGATCGTCACCGATGCGGACAACAGGCCGAAGGGATCAGACTTAGCCTGCCCGGTGACAGTCCATTCCTTCACCGTCAGCAGCTGGCTGATCAACGCCCACAACCGCGGAAGCGCTCGCTTCACCGCCGCCCACACCGCGTCCCACAACTGGCCCCAGCGCCGGCGCGCCATGCTGGCCTCCGACCGGATAACCGAAGCCTGGGCCGACACGGCCACCGCGGCACTCGGATCCTGGCCCCGGCCGCTGGCGACCAGATCCTCAACCATCACCTTCATACGAGCAACGTCACCGTCGATCTGCCGCCGCACCGTCAGCTGCTCCGCCACCGCAGCCGAGTGCTCCTGGCCGCGGAGCTCGCGCTCGACTTCGCTGAGCCTGGTGTCCAGCTCGCTGAGCCGGTCGTTCAGCAGCCGCTGAGCAGCCTCCGGTCCGGTTTCGCTGTCCCCAGGCCCCCCATCCCCATCGCTCCCAGTGTCACCGGCCCCCGTGTCGCTGGCCTCGGCACCAAGCTCCAGGCGCGCCCGGTCTTCCCCGTCGCTGTCCCGGCCACCGTCGACAAGGGCCCGCACCTCAGGCGGCCCGGACTCCAGCAGCCAGTCAGGCCCATCCACGTCAGCGGTCCTGCTATCGAATCGCGAGCCTGTGCACGTCGTCAACCAGCGCCTCGGCCACGCCAGCGCTGTGGTCACCATGACGGTTTACGCGCACGTGCTGCCCGGCAGCCAGCGCGAGGCCTCTGACCTGTTCGCGCGGCTCATCAGGGAAGCCGGGACCTGACCGTGAAGTGGCAAATCAGTGGCAGAACGGCCCTGTTGAGAGAATTACAAGCGGCTGACCTGCGTAAATGTCGTGTCCGAGGGGGGACTTGAACCCCCATGCCCTTTTGGGGCACTAGCACCTCAAGCTAGCGCGTCTGCCTATTCCGCCACCCGGACGTGGGGCTCCGCCCTGAAGCTGAGCCGGCCTCACCATAGCAAATCAGGGCACCAGCACGGCGACGGAGCTTGGCCTGGCGGACCCAGCCCCCGCCAGCATCCGGGGACAGAAGGTGCAACGATGGCCAGATGACCGACAACGCTTCCGCCCGATAGCGCCCGCGGGACTGCGGCCCAGGATGAGGTCGCTGCCCTGGCGAGCGACCTGATCAGGATCGACACCAGCAACCCTGGCGATCACTCAGGCCCCGGCGAACGCGCCGCGGCCGAGCATGTCGCGGCGCTGCTGGCCGAGGCCGGACTGGAGCCGAAGATCCTCGAGTCGCACGAGAAGCGGGCTAGCGTCGTCGCCAGGATCGAGGGCACCGACCCCGTCGCGCCAGGCGCTGCTGATCCACGGTCACCTGGATGTCGTGCCCGCCGACGCGGCCGACTGGCGGGTGCACCCGTTCTCCGGCGAGATCGCCGAGGACTGCGTCTGGGGCCGCGGCGCGGTCGACATGAAGGACATGGACGCGATGATCCTGGCGGTGCTCCGGCAGCGGCTGCGCGAAGGCCGCCGCCCGGCGCGCGACGTTGTCGTCGCGTTCCTGGCCGACGAGGAGGCCGGCGGCAGCTGGGGCGCCCGCTGGCTCGTCGACAACCACCCGGACTTATTCGAGGGCGTGACCGAGGCGATCGGCGAAGTCGGCGGCTTCAGCGTCACGATCGGCGGCAAGCGCCTGTACCTGCTCCAGACCGCGGAAAAGGGCATGGCCTGGATGCGGATGACCGCCACGGCACGGCGGGTCACGGCTCCATGATCAACTCCGACAACGCGGTCACCGAGCTCGCCGAGGCCGATCGCGCGGCATCGGCCGCTACCAATGGCCGGTCCGGGAGACGGAGGCGGCGTTCGCGTTCGCCCGCGCATGCCAGCAACGCGCTCGGCGTCGACTTCGATCCCGAGGATCCGGCCGCCGTGCTCGGCAAGCTCGGCCCGATCGCCAAGATGGTCGGCGCCACCCTGACCAACACCGCCAACCCGACGATGCTGTCGGCCGGCTACAAGGTCAACGTCGTACCGCAGATTGCCACCGCCCAGGTCGACGGCCGGTTCCTGCCCGGTCACGAGGACGAGTTCTTCCGCGAATGGACGCCCTGATCGGCCCGGGCGTCAGGCGCGACCAGGTGCACCAGGACATCGCGGTCGAGACGAGCTTCGACGGCGACCTGGTAGACGCCATGGCCAGGTCACTGGCCGCCGAGGATCCCGACGGCGGACTGGTGCCGTACTGCCTGTCCGGCGGCACGGACGCTAAGTCGTTCTCCCGGCTGGGCATCCGCTGCTTCGGATTCGCCCCGCTCCGCCTGCCCGCCAGAATTGGACTTCGCCGGCATGTTCCACGGCGTCGACGAGCGCGTCCCGGTCAGCGCGCTCCAGTTCGGCGTGCGCGTGCTGGACAATTTTCTTGACCTTTGTTAGCCATTAGCCGAGGTCAGACGGCGGAATGCCGACCTTTACGGCGTGACCATGGGTCTGGGACGTAGGCGCGTTCCGTTTATCGGCGCGTGCACTACGCGTAGTGCTACGTGACTCACTGTGCGGGGCTGACACCCCCGAGGCGCAACCCCCTTCCGAAATCGCGCATCGGTCAGCAGTCTCGCGCCCTGGCGGGTCATCGGGACGACTTCTCTATGGCCAGCGCCAGCTGGTCGACAAGGAGGGTCGCCTGTGTTGCCGGAACAGGGTCGAAGCCGGGCACTGCCGGTCCGCAGCCGCGCAAGCTCGCGGCGGCACGGCGCCGCGCCTAGCAGCGCGCGGACCGGGCGTCCCGGCTACCAGACCCTCTCGGCCAGCTGCGGGTACACGCCCGCGCCGGTGGTCACGGTCGGCCTCGTTCACTGCGGGGCCCGACCGTGGCCGCCTCCACGCCGCCGACCCGCCAGGGTTCGCTGCGCGCACGGCTGACGTTAGACCCCGGCCCACAAGCTCCGCACGTACAACCCGGAATTCGCCGCGGCTGCGGCCTTCACAGCAGCGAAAACCGGTCGGCCTGGCCTTCGCTCCATCGCTCACGTCGTAAGTGAGCAAACGCGCAAACACAGAGCAACCGCCGAGCATGCCTAGCGGCGCTAATACGTGCATTAACGAACGAGAAAAGGAAACACAATGAACGGTATTGCTGCCCTCGCGGTCAAGGAGGCCGCGGCGGCCTCGGGTCATGGGGCTAGCCAGCTGCGCCGCCGATCGCGCCCCGCGCCCTCGACGGGTTCGCGGTCGCGGCTTGCATGCCGAACGCTGCTCTCCGGAGCGTCCTATTGGACGGGAACGCCGCGCCCGGAGCGCCGGCCCCGGCCGCGACAGCGCCCCGCCCTCGGCCGCGGGCTCCGCCGCGTCTCGGCTGCCAACCCGCGCCAGCCCGCCGCGATGACCCGGAGACTCTCGTGGCCGCGATCCGCGAGTACACCACCCGCTGCCGCTGGCCGCGACCGAGCCGGCCGCGCACACCGATCCCCCAGGCTTCCGCCCGGACGTGACCAGGTGGCCGACCGCCGGAGCCGGCGCCGAGACGGACCGCCCGGCGCGAGCGCCCCGACCCTGACGGCCAACCGCGGGGCTGGCCGTCACGCTGCGCCCGTCAGGCGCGACCGGCCGGACGGCGAGCAGGCGGGCGCGGCTTCCGATGAGCAGCGCGTGCCACAAGCTAGTCGTGGGTATCCCTGGCGGTGACGTCCTTGCTGGCGCAGGCCCGCGGGTGTCGTCGCGGGGACCCGCGGGCGGACGGGTCGGCCTCAGGGTGAGGTACTCACGCGGGATCGCCCCGCTCAGCTAGCTCCCGGCAGGCCCGTCGACAGGACCCGGCGGGCCTGCCTGGCTGGCCGGGCCCGAACCAGGCCGGCCGGAACCGCCCCGACCCGAACCGCTCCGCCCTAAGCTGCCCCGCGCGGCCGGAGGCCACTGAATCATGCCGAGCTGTGCCCTCGCCTGCCGGATGACCCGGCGGCGCAGCGTCGCCTTGCGGCTACCGTCGGGGTACAGACGAAGCCTGGACAACTCCCAGTGGCCGTACTCGGCGTGGTCGGTCAGGATCCGACGTGCCGCGTCTCGCGAGGTGCCGCGCGGCAAATAGAGCACCAGGTACGAGTACTCCGCCATCAACTTATTGTGCGCGCTGGGCGGGATGGTTCAATCACCTTGAGGGAATCGACTCCCGAGTTACGGAAAACCTGTGGGCCGGTGCTGGGAACACGCTGGCGTCGGCTGCAGGTTAACGTGCTGGGAGGGAACGGGGCTGTACTCGATCAGGCAGCATGTCCGATCGATGCCGTATTGCTTGCGGAAAGGCCAGAGCGCCCGGTGGCCGCAGGCTTACGTGCGGTAGCCTCCTGGGCGATTGCTGGATGTAAAGGTGGGAGACGTGGCAGCAGGGACCGAGGAATCCGCCGAGAGCCGCGGCAGGGCGGGGCCAACGGCGGCACACAAGCTGGTCATCGTCGAGTCGCCAAGGAAGGCGCGGACGATCGCTGGCTTCCTCGGCAAGGGCTACGTGGTGGAGTCCAGCATCGGCCATATCCGCGACATGCCGGATAAGGCTGCGGAGATCCCGACGAAGTATCGCGGCGAGCCTGGGCCCGCCTTGGCGTCGACGTTGACCACGACTTCGAGCCGCTCTACGTCGTCAACTCGGACAAGAAGCAGCAGGTCTCCAAGCTCAAGGCACTGCTCAAGAACGCCGACGAGCTCTTGCTGGCCACTGATGAGGACCGCGAGGGCGAGGCCATCGCCTGGCACCTGATGGAGGAGCTCAAGCCGCGGGTGCCGGCCAAGCGCATGGTGTTCCACGAGATCACGCCCGAGGCGATCGCGCAGGCCGTGGCCTCGCCGCGCGATGTCGACCAGGGCCTGGTCGAGGCCTATCAGACCCGGCGCGTGCTCGACCGGCTCTACGGCTACGAGCTGTCGCCGGTGCTGTGGAAGAAGGTCATGCCGCAGCTGTCGGCTGGCCGGGTCCAGTCGGTCGCGGTCCGGCTGGTGGTGGACCGGGAGCGGGAGCGGATCGCGTTCCGGCCCGCCCAGTACTGGGACCTGGAGGCCGAGTTCGCCAAGGATCGCCGAAGCGAGACGCAGGCAGCGTCCGACGTGACATCGTTCGCTGCGACGCTGGTGTCGGTCGACGGCCGCCGGATCGCGCAGGGCCGTGACTTCACCTCGGTCGGCGAACTGCGCGGCGCCGAGGCTTCCGCCGAGAACGGCCGCGGCCGGCTTCTGCACCTGGACGGCGGCGCTGCCGTGGCGCTGCGCGACCGGCTTGCCGACGCGTCGTTCAGCGTGAAGTCGGTCGAGCGCAAGCCCTACCGGCGCTCGCCGTATGCGCCGTTCCGCACCACCACGCTGCAGCAGGAGGCGTCGCGCAAGCTGGGCTTCTCGGCCAAGTACACGATGCAGATGGCGCAGCGGCTGTATGAGAACGGCCACATTACTTATATGCGGACCGACTCGGTCACGCTGTCGCAGACCGCGCTGAACGCGGCGCAGAGCTCAGGCCAGGCAGCTGTACGGCGCCGAGTACGTGCCGGATGCGCCGCGCATGTACGACAGCAAGGTCAAGAGCGCGCAGGAGGCGCACGAGGCGATCCGCCCGGCGGGCGACTCGTTCAAGACGCCGGCTCAGTCCGGGCTGCACGGCGACGAGCTTCGGCTGTACGAGCTGGTCTGGAAGCGCACCGTCGCATCGCAGATGAAGGACGCGACCGGCGAGTCGGTGTCGGTGCGCGTCCTCGGCCAGGCCGACGCGCGTGAGCCGATCCTGGTCGGCGTATCCGAGCGGGCGGCCAGCTGCTGGGACCGACAGTGACCGGGACCGGCAGTGTTGCCGGGACCGGCAGTGTTCCAGGACAGACAGTGTGCCGGGCCGGGAAGCGGAGTTCGGCGCATCCGGCAAGGTCATCAGCTTCCACGGCTTCCTGAAGGCCTACGTCGAGGGTTCCGACGACCCGGACGCCGAGCTGGACGACAACCAGCGCCGGCTGCCGCCGCTGGCCGAGCGCGAGCCGCTGCGCGCGACGGAGCTCGAGCCCGCCGAGCACGCGACCAGGCCGCCGGCGAGGTTCACCGAGGCAACGCTGATCAAGGAGCTGGAAGACCGCGCGATCGGCAGGCCGTCAACCTATGCCTCGATCATCGGCACGATCCTGGACCGGGGCTACGTGTTCAAGAAGGGCACCGCGCTCGTCCCGTCGTTCGTCGCCTTCGCGGTGGTGACGCTGCTCGAGCGGCACTTCGCGCACCTGGTCGACTACGAGTTCACCGCCAGGATGGAGGACGCGCTCGACGACATCGCCAACGGCGAGGCCGAGCGGGTGCCGTGGCTGCGCCGGTTCTATTTCGGCGCCGACGGCGAAGAGGGCCTGAAGGAGATGGTCAGCGACCTGAGCGAGATCGACGCGCGGGACGTCAGCTCGTTCCCGCTGGCCGGCACCGACATCGTGGTGCGGGTCGGCCGTTACGGCCCGTACCTGGAGCGCGACGGCCAGCGCGTGAACGTGCCCGAGGGCACCGCGCCGGACGAGCTGACGCCGGAGTTCGCCGCCGAGCTGCTCGACCGGCCGAGCGGGGACAAGATCCTCGGCTCCGACCCGGAGACCGGCAAGACGATCGTCGCCAAGGCCGGCCGGTTCGGCCCGTACGTGACCGAGGTGCTGGAGGAGGACGCGCCCAGGTCGAGCCAAGCCGCGGACTGCGTCGCTGCTGAAGTCGATGGACCTGGACAGCGTCACGCTGGACGACGCGCTCCGGCTGCTGACGCTGCCGCGGACGCTGGGCGAGATGGACGGCGAGCCAGTCACGGTGCAGAACGGCCGGTACGGCCCGTACGTGAAGACGGCGCCGAGAGCCGGTCGCTGGAGTCCGAAGAGCAGATGTTCACCGTCACGCTGGACGAGGCGAAGGCGCTGCTGACGCAGCCCAAGCCGCGCGGCCGGGCGGCGCAGGGCCGCGGCGGCGCCGCCGCTGAAGGAGCTCGGCGAGGACTCGGCTCAGCGGCAAGCCGATCGTGCTGCGCGAGGGCCGGTTCGGGCCGTACGTGACCGACGGTGAGACCAACGCCTCGCTGCGCAAGGGTGACACGATCGAGTCGATCACGCCGCAGCGGGCGGTCGAGCTGCTGGCCGAGCGGCGCGCCGCCGCGCCTGCGCCGAAGCGCAAGCCGGCGGCCAGATCAACGGAGTCCGCGGCCGGCCCAACGCAGGCCGGCACTGCTAAGACCACGGCGCGCTAAGCCCGGGCGCTAAGACCGGCGACGGCCAAGACCGGAAGGCCGGAAAGACCGGCGCGGCTAAGAGCAGCGCGGAAGACCAGCGAGCCGCCAAGAAGGCTGCGGCCGAGGATGAGCAGGCACAGCTGAGAGTGCGTCCGGCCTCCGGCGAGCTGGCGGGCTGACCGGCCCAGCAACGGCCCGGTCGGCCAGGCTGGCGGGCTGACGGGCTGCGGTGTACTGGAAAGTGCCCGTTTCCATCCGAATTGTGATCCCGGGGCCGGTGCAGCTTCGACGCTGTAAGCAACCGTCCCCCGGCTGGGCCTATAACCTGGCGCAGTGAACTTTAGATCCCCTTTGGAATCCCGTGGCTCTGGCGTGCTGTCGATCACGCCGTTCCGGCGCCTGTGGATCGCCCTGTCGCTGTCCAGCCTGGGGGATTGGCTCAGCCTGTCGCGCTGTCACCCTGGCCGGCACGCTCGGCAGTACGGGTAACGGCGCGTACGCGGTCAGCGGCGTGTGGCTGACCTCGCTACTGCCCGCGCTGCTCTTCGGGCCGCTGGCCGGCGCGGTCGCGGATAGGTTCGACCGCCGGCATGAACATGATCATCGGCGACGTGATCAGGGCGGTGCTGTACCTCACCATCCCGATCAACTTGACGTTCGGCTTCGCCAACCAGCTGACCTGGATGTACATCGTCCAGTTCCTGGCGTCGTGCGCGTCTTTGTTCTGGACGCCGGCCAAGGACGCGTCGGTGCCGAACCTGGTGCCGCGGGACAAGCTGGAGCAGGCCAACCAGCTCAGCCTGTTCACCACGTACGGCACCGCGCCGATCGCCGGCACTGCTGTTCATCGCGCTCACCCTCATCAGCCGGGCTGCTACTCGACCAACCAGGTCGACCTGGCGCTGTACTTCAACGCGGTCACGTTCGTGGTGTCGGCGCTGACGATCTTCATGCTGCGCGAACTGCGCAGCCGCCGCAGCACGGCGATCTCGTCTCCGTCGGTACTCAAGTCGATCGTGGAAGGCTGGCGCTTCCTCGGCCAGACACCAGGTCGTGCGCGGCATCGCCGTCGGCATGACCGGCGCGTTCGCGGCCGGCGGGGTCGTTGTCGGGCTCGGCCCGTCTTACGTCAAGAGCGCCTTGCGCGGCGGCGCGCCGGCTCGGGTGCGGTGTTCGCGGCTATCTTCTTCGGCCTGGCGATCGGCATGTTCCTCGGGCTGCGGGTGCTGCGCGGCTTCTCGAGGCGCCGGCTGTTCGGCCTCTCCATCATGTTCGCGGCACTGCCGCTGGCCCTGATCGCGCTGATCCCGAGCCTGGTCCTCACCGTTGCGCTCACGGTTGTGCTTGGCGCGTGCGCGGGCGCCGCGTACGTGACCGGGTACACAGTGATCGGGCTTGAGGTGGACAACGACACCCGCGGCCGCACGTTCGCGTTCCTTCAGTCCGGCGATCAGGGTCATCCTGTTCGCCGTCATCGCGATCGCGCCGACGATCGCGGGCGCAGCCAATTCGCTGGTCCAAGGCGCCACAGGCAGTTCCAGCCTGCACATCGGCAGCCGCGGAGTACCGTAACGTCGGTTACAACGTGGTGCTGCTGCTAGGCGCAGCCGTCGCGCTCGCGCTGGGGCGGATGTCCTACCGGCAGATGGATGACCGCAAGGGCGTGCCGCTGCTGGCTGACCTGGGCTCGCTATTCCGGCCGGACAGGGAGGAAAGCGTGAACAGCCATCGCAAAGGGCGACGCAGGACGTCATCGCAGTCGGAGCCGTCTGCGTCGCTCGGCCCAACGGTCACCCGAGGCGAAGCGGCGGCCGGGCGTCTTCCTCGCGCTTGAGGGCGGCGAGGGCGCCGGCAAGTCCACCCAGGCCAGGCTGCTGGCGATCTGGCTGCGAGACCAGGGCTATGACGTCGTGACAACGCACGAGCCAGGCGCGACAAAGATCGGCCTGCGGCTGCGCGCGCTGCTGCTCGACACCGCGCACACCGGTCTTCGCGCCGCGGGCCGAGGCACTGATGTATGCCGCGGACCGGGCCGAGCACGTTCAGGATGTGATCCTCCCGGCGCTCGAGCGCGGCGCTGTCGTGGTCACCGACCGCTATGTGGACTCCTCGCTCGCCTATCAGGGCGCCGGGCGCCAGCTGCCGGTATCCGAGATCGCCTCGCTGAACCGGTGGGCGACCGGCGGCCTGATGCCGGACCTGACGATCCTGCTCGACCTGTCCGCCGGTGACTGGCCTCAGCCGCCGGCTGAGCTCGGCGGACCGGCTTGAGTCCGAGCCGGTCGAGTTCCACCAGCGGGTCAGGTCCGGATTCCAGTCGCTGGCCGCGGCTGAGCCGGGGCGTTACCTGGTGCTGGACGCGCCGACCGGCCGGAGGCCGAGATCAGCCGGGACATCCAGCTGCGCGTGCGCGAGTTGCTGCCCGACCCGATCCCGTTCTCGGCCGAGGAGAACACCGGATCTTTCCCGGCGGTCCGCGAGTGAGCTGATCCGGCCCCGGTGTTCCGCGAGCTGATCGGTCAGGAGACGTGATCGACCAGCTGCAGCGGGCGGTCGCGGCGAGTGCGCGCGGTTCTGGCGCGAGTGCAGGCGCACCGTGCAGGCTGCGCGCGGGCCTGGTTCTAGCGTTACTGCTTCTGGCGGCGGGCGCTGGCGGGATGACGCACGCCTGGCTGTTCACCGGGCCGCCGGGCTCGGGCAGGTCGCTCGCCGCCCGCGCGTTCGCCGCCGCGCTGCTATGCGACCGTCAAGGCTGCGGAGCGTGCCCGTCCTGCCATCAGGTCGCCGCGGGCACTCATGCTGACCTGCTGCTGGTCCGGCCTGACGGGCTGTCCTACGGCGTCCGTCAGACCAGGGACCTGGTACTCAAGGCCGCCGCCGCGCCGGTGAACGGGCGATGGCGGATCGTGCTGTTCGAGGATGCCGACCGGTCCACCGAGCAGGCTGCGAACGCGCTGCTCAAGGCCATCGAGGAACCAGCGCCGCGGACGGTCTGGCTGCTCTGCGCGCCGTACGCCGACGACCTGCCGACGACGATCAGGTCCCGGTGCCGCCTCGTTACGCTGGTGACGCCGCGCACCTCTGCCGTCACCGAGGTGCTGCGAGCGCGAGGGCGTGCCGGCCGAGCGAGCCAGGGCTGCGGCGCTGGCCGCGCAGGGACACATCGGCCGGGCGAGGCGGCTGGCCACCGACGAGGAGGCCGCGCGCAGGCGTGCGGAGGTGCTGCGTGTTCCCGGCCACGTCAGCAACCTGGGCCAGGCGCTGAAAGCGGCCGCCGCGCTCGTCAAGGCGGCGGACGCGGAAGCAGCGGCGACGACCGAGGAACTCGACGAGCCCGAGCGGGAGGCGCTGCGCCGGGCGTTCGGTGAGGGCTCGACCGGCAAGGGCGTCGCGACCGCACTGCGCGGCGGAGCCGGGGCGCTGCGCGATCTGGAGGAGCGGCAGAAGTCGAGGGCAACCAGGCTGAAGCGCGACTCGCTGGACCGCGCGCTGCTGGACCTGGCCGGGTACTACCGCGACTTGCTTGCTGTTCAGCTCGGCGCCTCGGTTGAGCTGGCGAACGAGGCCGCGGGACGCCGAACTGCGGCAGCTGGCCGCGACCTCTGGCGCCCGGCGACACGGTTCGGCGGATCGAGGCGATCATGCGCTGCCGCCAGCGGCTAGCGGCTGAATGCCGCGCCGCTGCTCGCTGTCGAGGAACTGACACTCGCCCTTGCGCGTGATTAGCGGCTTGCGTGCGCCTCGGCTGCGGGAGGTAAACCACAGCAGTTGTACGGGTGCTGTTGCTCTAGCGACAGCGATTGCACGGTTGCTGTGGTTAGAGCGGCCGCTGCGAGGTGTCGGGCTAGACCGGCGGGTGAGTGCTGCGTTTCCGGCGTGAAGGCCTTGATCTTGAATCTGCGGGGAGACGGCTGCCGTTATCAGGCCGTAATGTGATGCCGTGGGCATGATGATGGCAGTGAGCTTTCAGCGGAACGGGCGGCTGTATTACCTGGATCCCGGGCCTTATCAGCCGACTGTCGGAAGCAAGGTGCTGGTGCCCACCGACGCCGGCCCGGAGGTAGCTGAGTGCATCTGGGCGCCGCAGTGGGTGGACGATGACATCACCGGGCTGCCAGTGTGCGCCGGGCTGGCCGGGGACGAGGATCTGAGCCGGGACGAGACCAACCGGGCACGCCGGGCCGAGGCGCGGGTCGCCACTCGCAGGCTGGTCCGGGAGCACGAGCTGCCGATGAAGATCATCGGCATCGACTACCTGGACAAGTCCAACGTCTTCACGGTGTACTTCAGCGCGCCGCACCGGGTGGACTTCCGCGGACTGGTCAAGGATCTGGCTGCCCGGCTGCGCGCCAGGGTCGAGCTGCGCCAGATCGGGCCGCGGGACGAGGCCAGGCTCCAAGGCGGGATCGGGCCGTGCGGCCGCGATCTGTGCTGTGCCACGTTCCTGAAGGATTTCGAGCCCGTCTCCGTCCGGATGGCCAAGGACCAGGACCTGCCGGTGAATCCGCTGCGCATCGCGGGTGCGTGCGGCCGCCTGATGTGCTGCCTGAAGTACGAGCACCCGCTCTACCAGGAATTTCATGCTTCCGCCCCGAAGCAGGGCGAGCTCGTCGAGACGCCAGACGGGCCCCGGCACCGTGGTCGGCCACAACGTCCCGGCTGATCAGGTCATCGTCAAGCTCGCTGAGGACGGCAGGCGGACCACCTGCCCCAAAGCCAGCGTTTGCGGGTCGAGGAAGGCATACGAGGCTATGCATGGCAGTGCACGTGAACGGGCGGCGGACCGGTAGACTCCTGTGGCTGCCTGGTTCGCCGGGCAAGCGCCGCCTTAGCTCAGTCGGCAGAGCGATTCACTCGTAATGAATAGGTCATCGGTTCGATTCCGATAGGCGGCTCCAGCTCAGAGACCCTGTCCGGCCATTCAGCTCAGGCCGGGAGTCCGACTGGGTGACAAAGTGGGTGACAATCCCAGCGAGCGCTACTCTCCTCTGGCCTCCCTGGCAAAAATGCGGTCCATGACCTCTGCGCCTTCCAGGAGGACCGGGCGTATCTGCTGGCGGTATACCGTCTCGGTCACGTCGGACTCGCCAGTGTGGCCGACCAGGCGGGCGATGTTCTCGATGGGTACGCCAGAGTCCGACAGCAGGGATACGAAGCTGTGCCGCATCTCGCGGGGAGTGCACTCGGCCTCGTTGAGACCAGCTTGTTTGACGATCGCCCGGAAGGACCGGAGCACGTTATTGGCGTTGCGCTGTGTCCCGACGGCAGAGGCGAACACCAGGCCATGCTCATGCCACTTGGAGGCCGCCACGGCCCTCTGCCGGTCCTGGTAGTCGCGGTGGAAGATGAGGGCTTCCGCGCACCGCACGGGAAGAGCCAGCGTTCGCCGGGATTGCCGGGTCTTGGTTTCTCCGCCGGCCCGCACCGAGCGCCAGACCATGATCGAGGGCGGGATTGCCGGGTTGGCCTTAGGGCTGCCTTCCAGGTCCACGTGATCCCATGCCAGCGCCCGAAGTCCCTCAGTTCGTGCTCCGATGAGGATCGAGAGGACGATGTAGGCGTACATCGCGGTGCCGACCGAGGCGTCGACGACCGCTTCGGCTTGGTCCAGGTTGAATGCTTTGGATGGTCGGCCTGGTCTTCCGGCAGGCACGTCGCAGAGCAACACGACGTTGCGCTTCACCTTGTCGCGAGCCTGAGCGCGCGCGACGGCTCGCTTGAGTATCGACCGGAGCTGGCGGAGAGTATCCGTGCTCAGGCCCTTGGCTTTGATCGCGAGCCAGCGGTCTACATCATCGGCGCTAAGCTCGCGCAGCTTCCGCGCTCCCAGTTCCGGGATGATGTGTCTGTCTGCCAGGCTGCAGCTACAGCAGCTGCCAACACTGTCGAGCTCCAGTTGATGCGTTACGGATCGATGTCAGATGATCCGTAACACCTCCTGCTAGATGATCTCGTGCGGTCAAGGTACCCGGGTCGGGTTGGACAACCGGGGGTTAGCGAGGTCAGGAGCGTCGGCAGCCCGCGGGGAGGGTGTCTGCCCAATCGGCGAGTTCGGCGGTGACCCTGAACCGCTGCACTGTCGAAATGCCGGTGCGGTCGAACTGCGAGGGCGGCTAGGGTGCGGGGATGAGGGTGCCCGACCGTTGCTTGGCGGACCTGCGGGAGCGGGGTTACCTGCTCTTCGAGGGTTTCCTCGAGGCTGACGAGCTGGCCGCGGCCCAGGAAGCTCTGTGGCTGCACTATCCGCGGCCCGAGGTGTATTTCGCCGACCCAGCTGCTCATGCGTGGTTGGCGACGGACCAGTGGGCCGGCGAAGTCAGCGGACCGTGGCGATCCTGGAACCTGAACCGACTGGCCTTCCACCCGGACCTGCTCGACCTGGCGGAGCGCTTCCTAGGCTCAGCCGACCTGCGGCTCTATGAGGCGTCGCTGTGGGCCAAGTACGCCGGCGCCGTCGACTACGACCAGCGCCACCACCGCGACTTCGTCAACCACAGCCTCGTCGTGCCCAAGCGCTCCCAGCCGGCCACGCAGATGTTGAGCTGGATCCTCCTGTCCGACGTAGGCGATGAGGACGGCCCCACCAAGATCGTTCCGCTGTTGGTCGGGCAGAGCGTCCCGTACTGGCCGGTCCCTGGGCATCACGACATCACGAACTACCTCCCCGAGGGGATGTTCGCCGAGGAGGAGGTCTCGATGACCGGTCCGGCAGGAACCCTGTTCGCTTTTCGGTCCGACGTCCTTCACCGTGGGTCGCGCATGACCGGCGAACGATCAGCCCGCTTTGCGCTCCTCGCCGACTACGATGTGTGGGCACCGCGCTGGACCGGCCGGGTCGCCTGGGCCGAGCGCGCGACGCGGTCAGACTGGTTCGAGATCGTCGAGCGGGCCTCTCCCCGGGAGCGGTCGGTGTTCGGCTTCCCAGCTCCGGGCGATCCGTATTGGGACGAGCAAACCTTGGCCGACACCCAAACGCGCTACCCCCGGGCCGATCTGACGCCCTACCGCTAGAGGACCGGGCAGACTGCCAACACTGCCGACATGTCTAGTCCCACCTGATAGTTGACGGATCTGTCCCGGGACATGGTTTCCAGGTGGCCTAGGAAACGTAGCCCGGTCTTGCGGGACCGGTGTTGTGCGGCGGCCAGCTCTCATCCGGATGCCTGCTTTCCTGACGGGCGCTGGGCCTTGACGCGCAGGACCGGCTGGGTGGTGGTGCGCCGGATCGTGCGGCTGTCACCATCTGCCAGGCCGATGGTCAGGGTGTGCTCGGCGACGTGCACGGTCACGATCTGGCCGGCGTGGATGCGGCCCAGGGCGATCTTCTGGCCGACGACCATGATGACGCCGCTGTTGCTGGCGCGGCGCTGGACGGTGACAGGCTCGGTGGAAGGCCGCGGCGGCGGCCCGGCCGGGCGTGCGCCGCGCAGCAGCCGGGCCTGGTCAAAGGTCAGCGGGCTGGGCCGGGTGCGCAGCAGCACGCGGGTGGCGGGGTCGAAGAACATCAGGGTGCCTTCCTCGATGCGGATGCTGACCAGCTGGCCGCCGAGGATCTCTGCTGCGATGTGATACCGGCCGCCGAGGCTGACCTGGCCGTCCTTGGAGACGACGCGGTCGACCTCGATCGCGGCGCCGGGCTGGGCTGCCGGGAGCGGCGGCGGGCCGGCGGGCCGGGCGCCGCCGGCGGCCAGGCGGGCCAGGTCCGCGGTGGACAGGTGCGAGCGCAGCGACTTGACCCTGGCGCCGCCGATGGTCAGGTGGATCACGTCGACGCCTGCCCAGAACCTCACTGTCATCCCGGCCCGGGCGGTGCCCAGCCAGAACTGCCTGCCCGCGACCTGCATGTTGCCGCTGGCCGGCACTACCCGGTCGAACTCCACCGGTCCGCCGTCATAGGACGGGACTGCCGGGACGGGCGCGGGATCCTGTGCGGGACCCGGTGCCAGCGCGAGGACCGCAGGCAGCCGCAGCGGCAGCAGGTCTTCCTCGCCCTTGGCGGCGGCGGTGCTGAACCGGCCGGCCGGGGATGCCATGCCGATGCCCTGATGCGGCCGGGTGGTGTTGTACTCCTCCGCCCACGCATCCGCGGCGGCCTGCGCCGCGAGCAGGTCCGCGAACGGGACGCCGTCGTTCATCATCTCCCGCCGCAGCGACCCGTGGAACCGCTCGATCTTGCCGGTGGTGGTCGGCGTCCTGGGCGGGGTGAGCAGGTGGGTGATCCCGTTGTCCCGGCAGATCCGGTCGAACAGCGTCGAGCTTGTCAAGTCTTCTGTGTAAGTGGAGCGACTTCTTTCCTGAGTGCTGGTGACTGTGGGTAGTTGCGGGTTAGACGGGGAGCCGGTCGCCGAAGCGGACGGCCAGTGCGTTGAGGGCGCGTTTCCAGCCCAGGGTTCCGGTGCCCCGCTCGCCGCGCTGGAGGGTGAGGCCCTCGCCGTCGATATGGCGGCCGGTGATGTTGCGGATGCCGAGGTAGAGCAGCTTGATCGCGGCGTCGTCGTCGGGGAAGTGCCCGCGGTTCTTGATGATCTTCCGCAGCTGGTAGTTGGTGGACTCGATGGCGTTGGTGGTGTAGATCACCTTGCGGATCGCGGTGTCGAATTCCAGGAACGGGATGAACTGCGGCCAGGCCCGGTCCCAGGCGGCCAGCAGGCCGGGGTAGCGCTTGCCGTGCACTCCGCGCAGCTGCTCGAGCGCGTCTTTGGCGGCGGCCTCGTTGACGGCGGTGTAGATCGGGCGCAGCGCGGTGGCGACCTTCTTGCGGTCGTCGTGGGAGACGTACCGCATCGAGGCGCGGATGAGGTGGATGACGCAGGTCTGCACGATCGCCTTGGGCCAGGTGGCCTCGATGGCCTCGGGCAGCCCGCCGAGCCCGTCGCAGCACACGAACAGGACGTCCTTGATGCCGCGGTTGCGCAGCTCGGTCAGCACGCCCATCCAGAAACGTGCTCCCTCGGCGGCGGCCAGCCAGATGCCCAGCACGTGCTTGTACCCATCGGTGTCGACGCCGATGGCCAGGTGAGCGGCCTTGTTGTCGACCGTGCCGCCGTCTCTGACCTTCACCGTCAGGGCGTCGATGTAGAGGATCGGGTAGACCGCGTCCAGCGGCCGGGTCTGCCAGGCGGTGATCTCCTCGGCGACCACGCTGGTCACGTTCGAGATCAGCGCGGGGCTGACCTCGGCGCCGTAGACCTCGGCCAGGTGGGCCTGGATGTCGCGGGTGGTCATGCCGCGGGCGTACAAGCTCAGGATCATGTCATCGACCTGGCCGAGCCGCCGTTGCCCTTTCGGCACGATCTTCGGCTCGAAGCTGCCGTTACGGTCGCGGGGGACGCCGATGCGCACCGGCCCGGAAGCCGTGGTAACCGTCTTGCCGTAGCTGCCATTGCGGGAATTACCCGAGCCGTTCCCGGCCGGGTCGCCTTTCACATACCCCAGGTGATCATCGAGCTCGGCGCCCAGCGCCCGCTCCAGCACCGTCTTGGTCAGCTGGCTCAGCAGCCCCTCGGCGCCGACCCCGGCCTCATCGGCGTCGGCCAGCATCCGGTCCACCGCCTCCGGGCTGACCAGCTCCGCCAGCCGCGCCGCCGGCGCCGGCCATTCTTCCGCGCCAGGATCCTGCTCGCCGTCATCGGCCTCCAGGCCATCCGAGATCGCTTTCATCATTGCCGTCTTCTGGTTTGCATTCACGGAGAGTAACCCTTCTACCGGTGCAACTCCCGTCGCACCGATCCATTAGGCCACTCCCTTACACAGAAGATTCAACACGCTCACAGCGGCGTCTCCCCGCCCCGGCCGAACCGGGCCGTGAACTGCTTGCCGTTATCGGTCAGCACCTCAGCCGGGACACCGAACCTGCGCAGCGCCCCGGCGAAGGCCAGGCACACCGCCCGGCCGGTCGCCCGCGGCACCACCTGGCAGATCACGCAGTACCGGGAATGGTCATCCACCCCGGTGATGACCTTCGCCTCGGTCCCGTCCGCCAGGAACGCGCCGCCGATGATGTCCATCTGCCACAACGCCATCGGCGCATCCCGCTCCCACCGCCGGTACGACGACTTCGGCCGCTTGCGCGGCTTCGGGCTGATTAACCCGTGCCGGACCAGCACCCGGTAAACACTCATCCGCGACGGCGCCGGCGACACCCCGCCTCTGGCGAGCTCGAACGCCAGCCGCACCGGACCCCACCGCGGATGAGCGCGACGCAGCTCGCACACCCTGGCCTCGACCTCGGCGCTGACCTGATGCGGACACGACAGCGGCCGCTTCGGCCGGTCCACCAGACCGCCCAGGCCCGCCTGCTCATACCGGCGCAGCCACGCATGCACGCTCTGCCGCGACACCCCGTACTTCTCAGCGACCTCGGTCACCGGCATCCCCGCGGCCACATCCAGGACAGCCCGGTAACGCTGCTCCACGACAGACAACTCCACCAGTGCCAATCCCGGCCTCCCGCCGCATGACGCCCGCAAACGACATGCGACAGGAAAGCCGAATCACCACCACCTGTAAGCCATCTCGTGGGACTCGACTGTCAAGCATCTACCGGGACAGGACAACGGACGTTGCCCAGATGCTGTTACAACTTTCTTTACGTCTTCAAGGGCACGCCTTCGGCGCGCCAGACCGGGCCGGGCACGGCCCGGATCGCATGCAGAGACGCGGCACTCACCGAGGGGGAGCGCGAACGAGCGTGAGTGAGAGCTGCCAGAAGCCCGCGAGGGTAGCAGGGGGCTCGCCTACTCCGGGGCGGCAGCCTGCCGCGCCCTAAGGGCGGGAGCCCACCGGGCGCGGCGCTGCCGCCGGTCGGCTGCCCCGCTCCCGCAGGCAGACAGTCCCCCCGCAACGCGCTCACGGTGACTGTGCCTGCATGAACTGGCCAGGCCGGCCTTCTCGCGGCCAGGCATTCTCTCGCCGCGCAAAGATCACCGTCAAGAGCGCTCGCTACGCTCGCGTCCTTCCGACGGCGCTTCGCGCCGCTCTGGACTGTGATCTTCCACGGCAAGACCTGGCAGCAATCAGGAGGACGGACATCTCTCGACTCGGCCGCCCTTGACCCTTCAGCGCCAAGACTCACTCGCTGCCGCAGCAGCGAAAAGCTGCCATCGAAAACAGCCGATCTTGCCGGGAGGCGAGGACAAGCGGCAGACCGGGAGTTAGGGCTGACGGAGTGCCCAAGTCTATTTGGGGTCCTGGCCCAGGAACGGTGCACGTTAGCCACGAGACTGGTGGTGACGAGCTGGTTGCTCTTCCTCGACAGAACGTCCGTCTGGGAGATCTGAAGGATGCGCTTGCGCCGATACCGGACGATCGACTGATCGCGGGCATTGCCTTTCAGGGTGACTTTGCCCTGATCTATATAGTGGTTCCTGGGAGCGGCACGTAGTGGCCTTGAGTCCTCTACCGATCTTCCAGGGAGGCTCCGCCTCTGACCAGCGAGTTTGCCGGTTCCGCAGGTGAATCGGTGCGGGCAGGTCCATCCTCGCCGCCGTAGGGATGCTTGCGGGCCGAGTTCCGATTCCGAGCAGCCCGCAAGCGCAGCTCGTAGCGCGGCCGGGTGCAGCACGAAAATGCAGCAACTAACTATAGCTAGGCCGTGCGTTGGCCACCTCTCATTGACCGTTACTGACCGCTTGAAGAGCGCAAACGTCTTGGATGGACCTCTGGCCGCGAGTTCACATCGAGGTGGTCAGTCGCACCTTGCCGCCTCCGAAGCCGTGTAACAAGCTCTGGCCGCCTGTTCAACGCCCTGGTTATCACCCCGCTCCAGGCCGGGCTGGCCATCACGCTGCGCGCCAGCAGCGACATCCAGCACTGGTCCTCCTGGCGCCGCCTCCACCAAGGCCAAGCCCGGCACAGCCACTACCAGCGCAGACTCGCCGCCGAACCCGACCCATAACGAAAGGACGCTGCCGTACTAGACAGCCCATCCCGCCGATGAAGGCTGCGCCTCTGGCTTCGGTCACGTCCCTCGACAGCAAACTAATTGGAGTCCTTGGACACCGGCGGGCGTTGCTTGCAGCCGGACGCGTTACGCGGAGTCGACGTTCTTTAAGACGATGCAGCGGATGAATGCTCCCCCGGTACGGCCGCCGTTCCTCCGCCTTGAACGGGCCAGTGGGGACGGCTTCCGCCTGGCGTTGGGAGTTTGAAGGCTCCGCACCGCGCAGGGACACATCCGAAACCCGCATCGGCCGGTGGCTAGACATCATGGGCAGGTTCGACGTCAATCGGTGAGCCTCGGAACCTCTTCGGCGGCAGGTCATACCGTGCGGAGCGCCTCGGTGGGCGAGAGGTGGGCCGCTCGCATCGAGGGGTACAGGCCGGCGATGGCACCGATGGCGAGGGCGGCTCCGATGCCGCCGTAGAGGGCGACGGCGGGGATCTGCACGGACCAGTGCTGGGTCGCGGCGTAGATGGCGGTCGCGACTCCGCCGATGACGGTGCCGACGACGCCGCCCAAGACGGAAAGGATTATGGCTTCGGCGAGAAACTGTTCGGCGACGTGTCGTCGGGTGGCGCCCAGCGCTCGGCGTAGGCCGATTTCGGAGCGGCGTTCGAGGACGGAGATGACCATGACGTTGGCGATGCCGACCCCGCCGACGAGCAGGGCGACGGCTCCGAGGCCGAGGAACAACCCGTCGTATGCTCCTTTGGCCGCGACTTCGGCTTTGAGGATGTCCGACGGGTAGCTCACCGCCACGATCGAGGGGTCGGCGGGGTTGACGGTGGCCGGCAGCACAGCGGCGACCGGGTTGACCTGGCTAGGCACGCTGCGCAGGTACAGCGCGGTGGGGTGGCCGTCGAAGCCGAAGTACTGCTCGGCGATGGGGACTCCGATGAACGCGGTGCTGTCCAGCTGGGAGAGCAGCTCGACGGGCCGCAGGATGCCGACCACGGTGAACCCGTGGCCGCCGATCCATACCTGGGTCGGGTTGGCCAGGTTGTTGATGCCGAGCAGGCGGGCGGTTTCGGCGCCGAGGACGACCGCGGGGAAGTGGGCGGTGGCCGCGTTGAGGAAGGTGCCGTGGGCCAGGGTGGCGCCGAGGGTGGCGGGCAGGTTGGCGTCGGTCGCGGTCAGCGAGATGCCGAGGGTGTTGTTGGCCGGGACGAACGAGCTGCGGTAGACGTAGGTGTTCTGGATGCTGGCGATCTCGGTCACGTCGGTGACCGGCGCTATGCGCGAAACCATGCCTTCGGCGGTGGTGGGCAGTTCGGTCGGCTGTCCCAAGGCGGTGTTGGCGGGTTGCACGGTGAGCAGGTTGCCGAGTTGGCCGAGTTCGTTGAGCAGGCCTGATTTCGACGATTGGGAGATGCCGAGCACGCCGACGATGGCGGCGATGCCGATGCTGATGCCCAGGGCGGACAGGGTGGCCCGGACCCGCCGGCTGCGCAGCCCGAGGCTGCCGACCCGGAGCAGCTCGCGGCGTGAAAGCCGGGACCCGGCGCTGTCACGGGCGGGTCGGCGTATCACGCAGGATCCTCCCGTCGCGGATCTCGATGCGCCGGCCCATCGCGGCGGCCACCTCGAGGTCGTGGGTGATGACCACGATGGTGGTGCCGTCTCGGTGCAGCTCGCGGAGCAGTTCCAGCAGGGAGGCTCCGGTCGCGGTGTCGAGGTTGCCGGTGGGCTCGTCGGCCATGACCAGGGCGGGCCGGCCGGCCAGCGCCCGGGCGATGGCGGTGCGCTGCTGCTCGCCGCCGGAGAGCTGGTTCGGCCGGTGGGTGAGCCGGTGACCGAGCCCGACTCGCTCGATCGCCGCTTGGGCCAGCCGGCGGCGTTCGGTGATCCGTCCGCCGCGGTAGAGCAGGCCGTCGGCGACGTTGTCGAGCACGCTTAGCCCGTCGAGCAGGAAGAACTGCTGGAAGACGAAGCCCAAGCGTCGGGCTCGCAGCCCGGACAGCTGCGGGTCGGACATGGCCGAGGTGTCCTGCCCGGCGATGCGGACCACGCCGCGGGTGGGCCGTTCGAGGGTGCCCATAACGTGCAGCAGGGTGGTCTTGCCCGATCCGGACGGGCCGACGATGGCGACCAGCTCGCCTTCGTCGATCCGCAGGTTGACGCCGGCGAGGGCCACGACCGGCGGGTCGGTGGGGTAGGTCTTGACCACGTCGATCAGCTCCAGAACCGGCGCCCGCGGGGCGACCTCGACGATGGGGACTGGGATCGTGAGGGTCACGACGACGGCACCTCGACCCGGGTGCCGACGGTGATACCGGACCCGCTGACCTGCACCAGGGTGTTGCTGTACAGGCCGGTGGTGACCCCGGCAAGGTGGCTGGTGGGGCCGGTCACCACCTGTACGCCGAACCCGCCGCCGGCCAAGGCGAGCAGGGCGTTCACCGGCACGGCCAGGACATGCTCGGCCTGTTGCGTGGTGATGTTGACGTTCACCGGCGCCTGGTCCCCGACGGATCCGGGCGGGGTATGGTCCATCGTGATCGTCACGGGGACCGTGGGGGGGTTGTTGATGCCGCCGGAGCTGCAGGGCGACTGGTCGGTCGAACTACCGCCGCTGCCGGTGCCGACGCCGCTGCCACCCGGGCAGGTGGCTACGGTGCCGACCGTTTCGATGTGCCCCCCCACGGTGGAGCTGCCGTTGGGCAGCACGACCGTCACCGCGTCGCCCGGCTTGACCAGGTACTCCTGCGACACGTCCAGGTCGACGGCCACGACCGGAGTGGTGCTCGTCGCCGTCAACACGGTTCCGCCCCCGACAACGGCGCCGACCGAAGCGGCGACGGAGGTGACCCGGATCGGGCCGGGCTCGAACACCACCTCGCCGAGCGGGATCTCGCCGGTCACTGGCAGGCCACGCGCGCCCTGCCACCGCTGCACCGCGGCGGCGGTCGCCGACGAATAGTGGTTGCTCGGCGACAGGCCGCCGCCGTATCCGAGGGCGATCAGGTCACGGGTCAGCTCGGCCACATCCGCGCCGTCGGACATGCCGGCAGAAAACGCCCGATAGGCGGGGATCGCGCCGTACAGCAGCGGCACCGGTTCGTCATTGACCGAGTAGACGCGCTGGTCCTGCCGGACGACATCGCCCACCTGCGGCAGCCAGGTGTAGGTGGCCCCGGCCCCCGACCGGGCGGTGATCGTGTACGAGCCGTCGTAGCCGATCGAGCCGCCGACCTGCACCGTCGTGGACAAGGTGGTCCGCACCACCGCGGCGGTGGCCACCGAACCGCTGCTACCGCCCGATGCCGCCGCCGGGCTGCTGGTGCCGCTGGCGGACAGCGCGGCCACCCCGCCGGCCACCGCCCCCCCGACCAGCGCGCCAGCAACAGCCGCTATCGCCGCGACCCGCCTGGCTGTCAACTCAGCCATTGGCACCCGGGAGAACGCCTTCGGGCGGCCCGACGCTAACGTCTCCCGGCGGACCCCAGCCGTTGGTCCACCAAGCCGGCGCTCCGATCTGCTGCCCGCACACCTTGCCGGCCTTCACGACGAACGGGCTGTCCGGGTCCACCCCGGTCCCGTTGAAGTTGGCCTTCTCCCCAGTCGGGTAGGGAAAGTTGGGAACGCCGTTGGCCCGCATACAGTCGACCCACTTGACCAGCTCGGCCTGGGTTGGCGGCGGGGCGACCGGCATGGCGGCCCGCAGCAGCCGTTGGGCCGCGGCCAAATACTGGCTGCACGTACCAGTGGCCGTTTCCGGACCCCCGACCACGCGCGGGACACCCGGTCCTGCCAGCGGGCCGATGATGTCGATCACCCCGTGAGCGTCGATCGTCGGGTCGGCCTGGTTCGGATCTCCGTGGCTACGCATGCAGGCAGCCCACTGGTCCACTAGCTTGGTCGCGTCGCCCAAGGCCGGCGGGGTCGCGGACCTCCCGCCGCCACCATCGGTCGTGGGGCTCGCGGTGCTCCTCCCCAGGCTGGCAACGTGCGGGGTACTGGGCGCGCTACAGGCGGCGAACGCCAAGGCCCCTATCGCGACCAGAATGGCGAGCCTCCCCGAGTGCGGGTACCCCTTGTTCATGTCTCGCCTCCGGTCAGTTCAGCCGTGGCAGCCCGGCCCGCTGCTGCCCGTTGATATTGGGCCCCGCCTTGGCCATGCACAACGAGCTTCCGGCGCGCAGGACTATTTCCATGACGAGGTCCGCTCGACGTTCGAGAGCCCATTCACGGGCTCCTCGGGCCGGTGGGGGGTGACTGGCTGCTGCACGTGTAGGAGTTGGTGTAGATGAGGCCTGCAGAGACGAGACTGTCGCCCGGGGCGTAGCCGAAGAACAGCTCGGTCCCGGCGGGCATCGCGGCCGGGTTGATCACCGTCTTAGCGCCCGCCGTGAACCCAGCCGGGTGCACAGGCTGCGCAGGCGCCGGAACGTGACCTGGCGTCGGTTTGAAGGCCGGGTTTGCCGACAGCACGCCGATGCGGGTGGGGTCGGGTGCTGCGGGATTCGAGGTGCAGTAGGCGTCGGTCTTGACCAAAGCCGGGATGCCGTGCTGCGCGAGCGCCTGTTGGAGTGCCGCCGGGTCAAGCACCTGCCTCATCGTCAAGGTCAGCGTGCCGTTCGCGTTAGCGGTCAGGACGAAGCCAACGGTCCGAATCGCGCCGGGGCTCTGTGTCGGCTGGGTCGTGCCGGAGCCGTGGTTTGGGACGGGACCGGGCACGCCGGTTAGGGCGAAGGCCAGCGCGGTGGCTGCGGCCACTCCGGCAACGCCGAGGCCCGCCGCCCACCACCGGCCGGGTCGCAAGCGGAGTCGACCAGACGAGCGAGCGGGCTGGAAGGATGCGTCGTCGTCGACGAGTGTTTCCTGCTTCGCGGCGCTCAGCGCTGCTCGGGCCCGTACCCAGGCGTCCGTTGAGGGCTCCGGCACGTCGTCTCGGAATCGCTGCAACAATTCGATTTCGTTCATCGTTCTTCCTCGCCGGCAGGGTTCGGTCGGCCAGACCACAGCGCGAAGTCGGGGTGATCCATGTCAAGGTCCCCGAGCACGGCACGTAATTCGGCGCGAGCGCGGGACAGGCGCGATCGGATCGTTCCGGCCGGCACGTCAAGCGCCGAGGCGATCTCCTCGTTCGACAGCTCGGCCCAGGCGTGCAACAGCAACACGTCCCGCTGATCGCCGGTCAACATCCCTAGGGCGGCGGCCAGCCGGGGCGCAACGAGCGAAGACAAGACGACCTCGCTCGCGTCGGGCGCGGGCCGCTCGGGCTCGGTGATGAGGCGGGATTCAAGCGCCAGCAGGTGCTGCTCGTCACGCCAGTGGGCACGCAGCAAGTTGGTTGCGATTCCGAACAGCCAGGACCGCACTGATCCGCGCGCCGGGTCGAAGGAGGCGCGGGCTCTGTAGCGGCGGCGAAGGTCTCGGCGGCAAGATCGTTCGCGAGCGCGCTGCCGACTCGTCGGCTGAGAAACCGGTGGATCGTCCGAAAGTGCGCCTCGAAGACCGCTTCGAACGTGCTTGTGTCCATACCGGCGTCGCTCATACGAGCAGCCCATCGGTCGGCACGAACCTCACGCTCACACTTCAGTAGTTGTCGAGCCGGCACGGAAACGTTGCAAGCCCGCGGAAGGTGGCCGCGGAACCTGTCAACCTGAATGAGGCACCGTTGGGGGTCTTTTACTGAGCGGGTTCCTTCTGTGGAGGGTTGATCCAGGAGGCGGCTGGCAGCTTTGGCGGCTGAGGAAGCTGGCGGACGAACCGGTTGGGATGGGCAGCGTAGGCGGCGGCCAGGACGCCTGCCCGAGCGGCACGCACGGCCTGGGCATGGCCGTAGTGGACGTCGGTGGGGTGTGCAGGCCCAGCGCCGGCGGCGCGGCGAAGTGCATCTCAACCTCGCGCTCCGACCCTGGGCGCAGTTGCTCCAGGTGCGCGAACCAGGCGTCGGACGGCCGCGGCTCGGCGCGCTCCTGCCTCACCTCCGGGAGCGTCGGCATCGAGAACACGAGCCAATCATCGCGACCGGCCTCCTGCAGCAATGCCGATCAGCAGGCCAATGCCCAGATCACGGTGGCCTCTAGCCCCGCGCCCGCCGGTAACCCATCACCGAGCAGGCGGCCACCAGCAGCAAAGCCGCCCAGAACCCGGCATCACCGGGGGCGGGCATCTGGACCCCGACCGTGACGGTGAAGACGACCCCCAAGAGCCCCAGCACCACGCCGAGCGCGATGCCCGGCCCGAGAAGGCCGCGGCTGGCGCGGAGCGGGCGGCCAGCTGGCGTCGGCCCCCGGTCGGATTCAGGCGGACCGGTCACAAGGCGTTCCTTCGGCTAGTGGGCTGACACGCACGCTAGCCACTCGATCGCCGGGCGTCATGCTCGGGCTGGGCTGCATCAGCGGACGTAGCTCCCGCGCTGGGGAACCGTGTAGATCAGGGCCTCGTCCCTGAGCACGGCCAGGGTGCGGCGCGCGGTCGAGCGTGCCACCTCATAGGTCTCGGTGATTTCCGCTTCGGTGATGCGGCTGCCGGTGGGTAGCTTGCCCGAGCGGATCTGGCTGCGGATGATTTCCGCAACCTGGAGGTAGGGCGGCACTGGGCCGGTGGGGTCGATCTTGGACACGCCATGATCGTAATGGCTAGAGACCAGCTCATACGTTCTCAGACATCTCGCGCTGCCTCTTGCTGTATCGCTATGCTTGAGGCTTGTCATGGTGCATACCCGAGGGAGACAGGCCATGATCGAGCGGGAGACCCGTCGTCTTGAGCGGATCTTGAGGGAGCACGGCCAGCGCTGGGAGATCGAGCGTGACGGGCCGGTATGGACGGCAACGGAGCGTCCGAGCCCGACAGCACTTCATGTCATCATCGCGCGTGATCTGGATGAATTAGAGCGGAAGATCATCGGATCAGAGCTTCACAGCTGAGCAACGCGCGTCCTGCAAATGCCGCAGTGCCTGGGAGGAGCGGTTCACACCCGGCCTCGACGTTCAGAGTCATTGAACCAGTTGAAGATCGCTGGCCAGGGGAGCCAAGCAGGGAGCCGTCCGCATCCGAGTCCAGGCTACGCCAGCCGACGATGGATCAGAATATCCGCAGGTCAGCGGCCAATCAGCCTACGTCAGCCGACACCGTCCGACGTATCTGCGATCACTCGTAATGAATAGGTCGTCGGTTCGATTCCGACAGGCGGCTCCACCTGACCAGCGGAAACGCCGCGATCGCGTTAATGATCATGGCTTTTCGTAGCAGTTTCTCCGAACAGGGCCTGCCCGAGCCTGGCCGCCGCGTCCTGGGCAAGCAGGGACGAGACGTGCGTGTAGGCACGGGTGACCCGGATATCTGAGTGGCCGAGCATTTCCTGAACCACGGCCAGTGCGACGCCCTGGTCCAGGGCGATGGTGGCGGCCGAGTGCCGCATCGTGTGAGTCCCGGCGTGCGGGATGCCGGCCCCGGCGAGGATGTCTGACCACTCCTGCCAGTTAGCGCGCGGGTCGACCGGCAGGCGGGCGCGAGTGAAGGCGGCGCCGTGGCTGGCGGTGATGCAGCCGTCGGCCTGCAACTGCTCCAGGGCCGCGAACAGCCTGGTGCGGAACTCGGCGGCCAGTTGCGGGCCGAGGGAGTACACGTGGCCGCGGAACCCGTGTGACATCACGAAGTCCCAGTAATGCTGCGGGTCGCGGAAGTCGAAGGAGCGCTGGACCGTGCGCTGCTCAACGTCGGTGAAGCCGACCGCCGCGCAGATCTCCGGCAGCGCGCGCGGCGGATCGGTGGACAGCTCCGGGGCGGTCTCCTCACTGGAGCGTCGTTTTCTCTCCTCGCTTGCTCGCTCGTCAACGTCCCGTACCAGTTCGTCGAAGTCCCAGCGGCTATCCGGCTTCCCCGGTCCCGGCGTGGAGAACGCCAGCAGGCCGCCAGGGCGGAGCACCCGGTGGGCCTCGGCGATGGCCCGCTCGGGGTAGTGCATGATGTGGAACGCGAACCCGCACGTCACCAGGTCGAAGGAGGCATCGGGGAAGGCGAGGCGGTGCGCGTCCATGCCGCAGATCTTGATCTGCGGCAGATCTCCGCGGTCGCGGGCCAGGGCGGCGCGCATGTTCGGCGCGTTGTCGACGGCGACGACCAGCCCCCGCGGCCCCACCGCCCGCGCGGCCGGCAGCGTGATCGCCCCGCGCCCGGCCGCGATATCGAGCACCCGCTGCCCCGGCCGCAGGCCGCACCAGCCGGCCAGCTCGCGGCCGAAGGTCGCGAAGAACGGCAGGTGCCGGTCGTACTCCCCGGCCACTTCGTCGAAGAGGCGCCGCACGTCCGCTGTATCGGTCACGGGTCAGTATGCTCGCGTCCGGCCAGCGCGCACTCAACGGGTTTTGTCGGCGCTCGGCGCCGGCTAGCTGTACTGACCACGGACGTTGGTGACGTGACACGTCACGGATGATCTTGATGTAGGGAGGGCCTTCCGGGTTCGGTGTGGATCACCACATCTACCCCGAGCTCCGGGAGGCCCTGATGCCCCACCGCAATGCACCGCTGACCGAGACCGGGCGGCTACGCCTGGCCGAGGTGCCTGCGAAGGTCCGTGTGTCTCGACTCGATCGAGCGAGAGCCCAGCGCCTCATCTCCGGAGTGAGGTTGCGCCCGCCGCGATTAGCTTGCTCATGGCTGCAGTTCCGCCAGTCTCGGCTGCCACAAGCAGGACATACTCAAGTCCCACCGAGCGCAGACGCAGCCATGCTGCTATCGGCATAGTAGCCACCACTTCGCCGTCAATGTCTTCGGTTGCAAGCTCCACGTCGGTTTTCGCGGCCTCGGCCGTCGGGCCGAGAACGACGGCGCGGAGGCCGCGTGACCAGCGGACGGCGGCGAGGTGGCGGGTAACGCGGGCGTATTCGTTCCAGAGTGCGCGGTCAGAACGGTCGCCGGTCTGGTAGTAGTCGGCGAGGATCTGGAACGGGGTCCGGCTTCCGGTGCGGCTGGTCTTGAGGTCGCCGCGCGTCATCTCCTCAGCGGGTGTCCAGTCGCCGCCCTTGGCCAGGTATGCGCCTGCGGCAGTGGCGGAGACGTTGGGATCGATCCTCACGGCATGCATCTGGTCAGGGGCGCGCAGCCCGTGGTCGCGGCAGCTGACAGTTAGGCGGGAGTGGATATGGGCGTGCACCGCGGCGATCGCGGCGGCGTCCAGGTCCTGGTCGTGAATCAGCAGGACGTGGTAGTGGGGGTGCCAGCCGTTCTCATCGCCCCAGGTGAACTCCAGCGCGATGATGTGCCCCGCGATGCCAAGGCGTCGCCTGAGCCGCTGCCAGGCCGCTCCGGCGGTGACGTGCTTCCATGCGGTGCGCTCGGCATTGACGAGCTTTGAGAGCGGGTCGTCGAGGTCGTGCGGGACGGTGATGGTGACGAGGCTCGCGGCCCCGCCTTTGGCGTCCCAGGCTTGGAGTGCTTCGCGTAGCTCGGCGGCGCGGCGGTGGTGGATCTTGGCGGAGCAGACGGGGCACAGCCACACGTTGCCGCAGGTTTCCAGGCCGCAGTAGTAGGCGCTGCCGTCTTTGATGCGGATCTCGACCCGGTCGCCGACGGGGGCGGCGCCGCAGTTGCGCTGCCGCTGCGGTGTCTCAGGGTCGGCTGCCGCCAGTGCCCGCAGGTTCATCCTCGCGCCGCGGCGCCATCCGGCCGGATCGTCGCAGGCCACCAGCGGGTGGTTCGTAACTTTGCGTCTATACCGAGACAGTGCGTTCGCGGGAGCGGCAGGAGAAGCAGGGGAAGGGAAAGAAGATGATTGGCGGCCTACTGCGCTTCGCGCCCGGCTGCCTCGGGGCGCGCACAGTTCGCGCGCCCGCGTGCCGCGTGATCGGTCGATGGGTCGGGTCGTGGTTGCCATGCATGCCTTGCAGGTCGAGCTGGACATGAGGCCCGCACAGAGGAGCGGGTCCCGCTGACCGTCATCGACCGGGGTGGCAACCGGCGGCGCGCAGTGGCGCATGCGTCAGCCGTTACTGGCTGAATGGCGAAGAGATGGGGCAGGCTGATCTGGCCTGCTGGTGTTAAAGAACGATGGCCTGGCGTCAGGTGCCGGACTGCGCGGCTGAGGGTATGGCCGTGCCCCCTCGCCGTCAAGGAGCTTCGCCCGCTACGCGGCGCCTTCGGCGTCCTTGACCGCGAGCCTCCGGCACGGCATCGGCAGATGGAGCGGCAGGCAAGAGGGCCTGCCTCAGTGTGCGCCGCGCAGCCCTTCACAGCGCGGCTCAGATCTTCGTAGCAGTTTTCGTAGCAGTTCCAGGTGACGCAACGCAGTTCCGGGAGCGTTAGAACACCGCCCTAGCTGCGCAGAAGCACTGAGCAGAACAGGCCGGTACCTGGCGCGGAACCACTCGTAATGAATAGGTCATCGGTTCGATTCCGATAGGCGGCTCCAGCTCAGACACCCTGTCCGGCCATTCAGCTCAGGCCGGGAGTCCGACTGGGTGACAAAGTGGGTGACAATCCCAGCGAGCGCTACTCTCCTCTGGCCTCCCTGGCAAAAATGCGGTCCATGACCTCTGCGCCTTCCAGGAGGACCGGGCGTATCTGCTGGCGGTATACCGTCTCGGTCACGTCGGACTCGCCAGTGTGGCCGACCAGGCGGGCGATGTTCTCGATGGGTACGCCAGAGTCCGACAGCAGGGATACGAAGCTGTGCCGCATCTCGCGGGGAGTCCACTCAGCGCGAGGACCGCAGGCAGCCGCAGCGGCAGCAGGTCTTCCTCGCCCTTGGCGGCGGCGGTGCTGAACCGGCAGGCCGGGGATGCCATGCCGATGCCCTGATGCGGCCGGGTGGTGTTGTACTCCTCCGCCCACGCATCCGCGGCGGCCTGCGCCGCGAGCAGGTCCGCGAACGGGACGCCGTCGTTCATCATCTCCCGCCGCAGCGACCCGTGGAACCGCTCGATCTTGCCGGTGGTGGTCGGCGTCCTGGGCGGGGTGAGCAGGTGGGTGATCCCGTTGTCCCGGCAGATCCGGTCGAACAGCGTCTCCCCGCCCCGGCCGAACCGGGCCGTGAACTGCTTGCCGTTATCGGTCAGCACCTCAGCCGGGACACCGAACCTGCGCAGCGCCCCGGCGAAGGCCAGGCACACCGCCCGGCCGGTCGCCCGCGGCACCACCTGGCAGATCACGCAGTACCGGGAATGGTCATCCACCCCGGTGATGACCTTCGCCTCGGTCCCGTCCGCCAGGAACGCGCCGCCGATGATGTCCATCTGCCACAACGCCATCGGCGCATCCCGCTCCCACCGCCGGTACGACGACTTCGGCCGCTTGCGCGGCTTCGGGCTGATTAACCCGTGCCGGACCAGCACCCGGTAAACACTCATCCGCGACGGCGCCGGCGACACCCCGCCTCTGGCGAGCTCGAACGCCAGCCGCACCGGACCCCACCGCGGATGAGCGCGACGCAGCTCGCACACCCTGGCCTCGACCTCGGCGCTGACCTGATGCGGACACGACAGCGGCCGCTTCGGCCGGTCCACCAGACCGCCCAGGCCCGCCTGCTCATACCGGCGCAGCCACGCATGCACGCTCTGCCGCGACACCCCGTACTTCTCAGCGACCTCGGTCACCGGCATCCCCGCGGCCACATCCAGGACAGCCCGGTAACGCTGCTCCACGACAGACAACTCCACCAGTGCCAATCCCGGCCTCCCGCCGCATGACGCCCGCAAACGACATGCGACAGGAAAGCCGAATCACCACCACCTGTAAGCCATCTCGTGGGACTCGACTGTCAAGCATCTACCGGGACAGGACACGTCTTCAAGGGCACGCCTCCGGCGCGCCACAGCGGCTCCGGCCGGAAGTCGTGATCTTGCAGAGGTGACGGCAGGCAGTTAACGCGCAGACGAGATCAGCCGTGGACGCCGGGCGAGTTTGCGGGCTTCGGTTCAAGCACCCGTAATCCGCGGGGGCGGCAGGCTCCGCCGCGCCCTACACCAAGTGTGCCTCCGGGCGCGGCTGCTGCCGCAGGCCGGGCGCCAACCTTTCCCGCCGCGCCGCCTGGCCGACGCGCGCGCCGGTGCCGCAGTTGCAATAGCTGACCAGCCGTCCTGCTCGCGCCCGGAATCCTGTCGCCGGTCAGTGATCACAGTCAAGACCGCTCGCTGCGCTCGCGCCCTAACGGGTGGCGCTCCGCGCCAGCCTTGAGTGTGATCATCCCCGGCAAGGTCCCGGCGCCTATCAGGAGGACAGGAGGAGAAACGCCTCGGGCTCTATGATCGCTAATGTTCCACTGATTCGGAAATGAGCCACGCATGCACCCTGCATCCAGGCTCCCAGCTGCCCTGCTGGGTGCCGCGCTTCTCATCGGCGGCGCAGTGCTGGCAATCAATTTTCGTGGCTTCAGTACCTGGCACGCCAGGCGTTCAATCCAGTCAGCGTCCTGGGCCGAGGGTCTGCGTCGGCGGGTCCAGCCGTGGAAAGCCATCTCTCACCAGCCGATGGAAAGCCGGGTCCGGCAGCAAGTCTGGGTGCTACGGATAATCGGCGCGGCATTCGCGATAGCCGGGGTGTTCCTCTTCCTGTACGGCGTCTTCGGCATCGGCCATGTCACCACTAACTGAATTGGGCGCCCATGAGGCGGAGCTGCAGTCACACGACATTCCTTGTCTCGGCAGCCATCGGATATCAGCTCGTCGGCACGCCGCGCCCAGCTGAGCTGGCTGCGTCGGCTGCTGGCCGGCTGAGCGGCTAGCGGTCTCCCGACAGGCTGGTGGCATGGTGTCAGTCGTAGTGGCGTAGCCGTGGCCATAGCTGGGCCCACGGGTGGCGGAGGCCGGTGCAAACGTAGACGTGGCCGCCCCATTCCTGGTTGTGGATGTCGTACGGATTGGACAGCGTGGCCGCCACTCGCACGTGGGTGAAGAACTGCCTCAGGTAAAGGTAAGCGGCGTCGCCGCTGACATCGACGGGTCCGGGCAAGACGGCCACCACGGTGGTGGCGCGGCTGTTTCCTGGCCCCCACCACCATTCGCTGTTCTGCCCGCTCACGGCGGCCGGCAGCCCGGTCCCCCGGCCGAGCTCGTTGATGGCGCCGGCTTCGCCGTAGTCGCCAGTGAAGATCACCGCGCTGGCGCGCTGGCGCGGCGGCAGCGACTTCCACACCCCGTCAACGGTCCCCAGGAACTGGGGCCAGCCGACGGTCTCGCCCAGGGTCGGGTTGGTCTTGTAGGTCCAGGCGATGTCAGCCGCCGGGAGCACCGGCAAGACGATCGGGACGGCCACCGCGGTGGTGAGCGCGCTGGCCAGCAGCAGATTGCGCAGCCGGCCAGGCCGCGCCTGCAGCCATGCGTCGATGGCCACGGCGCCGGCGGCGAGCAGGTATACGTATGCCGCGCCCAGGTAGTAGGTCTTCGCGCCGGTGGTGACCGCGAAGAGCACGAACAGCAGCCCGTATGCCCAGGCCATCGCCCGCCATAGCGGCAGGGCGGACCGCCACAGGAACCGCAGCCCGGCCACCCAGACCCGGGCCAGGGCCAGGGTGACCATGGCCAGCTGGCCGGCGACCCAGGTGCCGACATTGGCCAGGCCGCCGTTTTCCTGGTGCAGCGCTTGGGTCATAGCGATCGTCGCCCACCCGTGCTGTGCCTGCCACCACAAGTCGGGGACCTCGAAAGCCACCGCGATCGCCGCGCCGCCCAGGAACCAGCGATTCCAGATCATCGGGCGGCCGCCGCTGAGCAGCGCGCCGATGACGAGCGCGATGGCGAAGAAGCTCATGCTGTGGTCGTCAGCAACGCCAAGGCCGGCGATGAGGCCCCCGGCCAGCCACCAGCGGCAGTCGCCAGTCCGGCCGATCCTGGCCACGACCAGCGCCAGGCCGGCCCATGCCAGCAATTCGTAGGCGGTCGTGTTGGCCACATGAGCGGCGCCCAGCAGCACCGGCATCGTCGCGGTGCCGATCGCAGCCAGCAACTGGGCGCGCTTGCCGCCGCCGAACTCGCGGGCGGTCAGCGCGCCGACCACCACCGTCGCCCAGGCAGCGAGCGCGGGCCACACCCGCAGTCCGGGCAGCGACACGCCGAACAGCTTGAGTGACACCCACGCTAACAGCGGCCCGAAGACCGGCTGGTCAACGTAGCTGGCCTGCAGATGCCGGGCGCCGTCCAGGAAGTACAGCTCGTCGCGGTCAAAGCCATACCGCGCCGACAACGCCATCAGCACGGCGAAGACGACTCCGCCAACCCAGATCACGCGCCGGTCGAACGGGCCTGCGTCCGGCAGCGGCACAGCGGCGCTCGCGCCCGTACCGGAGAGAAACTCGGTGGTCCCCGCGCCAGCCTGCCGTTCTTGTGATCTTGCGGGAAGCCCGTCGGCGGAAGCGTCTGCAGGAGTCATGACAGGAGGTTCTCGCGCCCGGCCCCCGGCGGGGTAGTGCCATGGGTCAGCGGCCCGGGATGACAAATGTCAACAGCGGTCAGGCTATGTGTTCTGCCTCTCCGATCGAATCCCGGAGTACCTGCCTGTCGACCTCGGAACCGAGAGGCGGCAGACCGCTAGTTTGACCTTGACCCTGGGGGAAGCCGCACAGTCTGGGGAGCCGGGCGTCAGCCCGGCACGAGGGAGCCGTCCGTGGACCTGATGAGCATCGGTGAGTTCGCCAGACGGTCCCGCTTGTCGGCGAAGGCGCTGCGCCTGTATGACGAGCTGGGACTGCTGCCGCCCGCGGAGGTCGATCCGGACTCTGGTTACCGCTGGTATGCCGCCGGTCAGCTGGACAGCGCTCGGCTGGTCGCCTCGCTGCGCCAGATCGGAGTGCCGCTGGCGCAGATCCAGCTGATCCTCAGCCTGGAGCCGGAGGCCGCTGCGGCGCAAGTCCGCGCTTACTGGTCAGGGACTGAAGCCGATCATGCTGCCCGCCGGGACCTGGCCGGCTACCTGGTTGACCGCCTGACTGGAAAGAGGAACGTCATGTACGAGGTCAAGGTCCGCAATGTCCCGGCCCGCAGCTTGCTCTGTCTGCTGCGGCATGCCAGCAATCAGCAGGAAGTCTGGGATCTGGGCAAGGAGGTCATCGGCATGCTCAAGGCCCAGCCGGTGCCGGTGCCCCGGATCGACGGAGTCGCCGGGGCCGCGTTCCTGATCTACTACGGAGAGGTGAACCAGGACAGCAACGGCCCCGTGGAGTTCTGCTGGCCGGTACCGCAGGATCAGGCCGGCCAGCTCGCCGCCAGCCTCCCCGGACTCACGCTGCGCACCGAGCATGCGCACCAGGAGGCCTACATTCACCTGGACCAGGACGCGACGGAGGCGCAGTGGCAAGCCGCCGGGGACTCGGCCTTGGCCTGGGCGGCCGAGCAGCAGCGGCAGCCCAGTGACCTAGGCCTGCGCATTACCCTCCTCACTACCGCCGCGCCTGTGACCGACGCCAGCAAACGCGGCGGCAGCGACTTCGCCCTCCCGCTGCGCGACCGGGTCGGCGCCGCATAAAGACCAGAGGCGTGATCTATGACGCGGTGACCGTGTACGGGACTGGCCTGATAAGCGTCAGCACTCGGCTGGCCTTTGACCGCACGGTCGGCCGGGTGCACGCGCTGCGGCCCGAGTCGCGGCGACCTGCTGCGGCACTGCAGGCAGGCCGACGAGCCGTATCCGATTGCGGCTGATGTGACGCGACCCCATTCCGAGTCGACGTGGAATGTTGTGCTGGCTGTCACGTTCGCCAGGCCAGGTATCTACCACCTCGAGCGTGCCAAGATCTTCTACACGACGGACGGGCATTCCGGGTGGCAGTATCAGGACCTCGACACGACCATGACCATCACGGCGGCCGGCGCGAGCGCCAAGCCTCAACTGGACGGCTGCTTGTAAAAGCCAGAGGTTGCTAACCGGCCGAGGGGTGACTAAACGCCGATCTCACGTTGGTCCTCGCATAGCCGAAAGGCCCCGCGGCGGCGCTGCGAGGCCTTTCGTAAACAGGCACATCCTCAGGCGATCTTGCGGTGGTAGGTCACCATGGCGAGCGCATACGCGACGACGAGGATGCCGAGGCACCAGCCGAGGGCGGTCCAGATGCTGGTGCTGACTGGCTGCCTGGCGAGCAGCTCGCGGATCGTATTGACAATGAATGTCACCGGCTGGTTCTCGGCGAAAGCACGCACCGGGCCGGGCATGGTGTGGGTGGGCACGAACGCCGAGCTGATGAACGGCAGGAAGACGATCGGGTAGGAAAAGGCGCCCGCGCCGTCCACGGTCTTCGCGGACAGGCCGGCGATGACGGCGAGCCAGGTCAGCGCCAGAGTGAACAGGACGAGGATGCCGGTAACGGCAAGCCATGCCAGCACACCCGCGCCGGAGCGGAAGCCCATGACGAGTGCGACGAGCACAACGAGCACGACCGAAATCAGGTTGGAGACCACCGAGGTCAGCACGTGGGCCCACAGCGCGCTCGAGCGTGCGATCGGCATGGACTGGAACCGTTCGAAGATTCCGCTTTGCATGTCGTAGAAGAGCCGGACTGCAGCGTAAGAGATGCCCATCGCGATCGTGATGAGCAGGATTCCGGGCAGCAGGTAGTTCACATACCGACCTGGCCCGGTGTGGATCGCGCCGCCGAAGACGTAGACGAACAGCAACATGAGAGCGATCGGCATGATCGTGACCGTGATGATGGTGTCGAGGCTGCGCGTGATGTGGCGCATGGTCCGGCCCGTCAAGACAGCGGTGTCGCCAATGAAGTACGTGGTGGTCATCGTCGTTCCTTAGTTGTCCGTGCCGGTGCCGCTGGTCGCGAGGGCGTTGCCGTCGTTGCCGGTGATAGCGAGGAAGATGTCTTCCAGCGAAGGCTGTTTCTCGACGTACTCGACTTTGGCGGGCGGGAAGAGTTGTTTCAGCTCGGCGAGGGTGCCGTTCGCGATGATCCGTCCCCCGTGGAGGATCGCGATCCGGTCGGCGAGTTGTTCGGCCTCGTCCAGATACTGCGTGGTGAGCAGCACCGTGGTGCCATGCCCGGCCAGGTCTCTGACGCTGTTCCACACTTCGACGCGAGATTGAGGGTCGAGCCCGGTGGTCGGTTCGTCCAGGAAGATCACCGGCGGATTCCCGATGAGGCTCATGGCGATGTCAAGGCGGCGACGCATGCCTCCGGAATACGTCGACACCCGTCGCTCCGCGGCGTCGGTGAGCTGGAAGCGGGCCAGCAAATCAGTCGCGATCTGGGCCGCGTTTTTCAGGTGCCGCAACCGTGCTACCAGCACCAGGTTCTCGCGCCCGGTGAGGGTTTCGTCCACGGCCGCGAACTGGCCGGTGAGGCTGATGGACTGCCGCACGTTCGCCGGCTGCTTGGCCACGTCGAAGCCAGCCACGGTGGAAGTCCCCGCATCTGACTTCAGCAGCGTTGACAGGATTTTCACTACCGTGGTCTTGCCTGCGCCATTCGAGCCGAGCAGCGCGAAGATGCTGCCCGGCGCCACGTCGAAATCCACGCCGCGCAGCACGTGCAGCTTCTTGTACGACTTCTCAAGACCCTGCACGCGGATCGCCTGGGCCGGCTGTGTTGTCATCAGGATGTCCCTTCATTTTCGGTGTCTTCTCCGGCGGCACGCTTAACGGCGCTGGTCAACCGGTCCCGCTCCCGGACGATCCACTGACCCTGCGGGTAGTTCCGGAGAAACGCATCTGCGAACTCCACCGGGTCCTCCCCGACGATCTCGCGGACAGGGGTCCCGCTCGCCGCGCCCTGTTCGAACAGATCGGCAAGGTCCTCCAGCATCGACAGGCTGCCTTCTGCCGTCCCGCTTCCGAAGTAGTACGAGTACCGCTCCAGCGCATCGATCGTCGCGTGATAGTCCGCGGGCAGTTGTCCCGTCCGCGCCTTGTACCGCCGGTAGCGCCGCTTCTGCTCAAGCGGGCCGTAGACCGTTTCGAGGATCTTGGTCCACCTTGTGGCCATGTCTATCTGCCTCCTTCGCGGAGCTGTTCGAGCCGTTCTGTGAGGAAGCCCCAGGTTCGCCAGAATTCGTCTAGATAGTCCTGGCCCTGGGCGTTGAGGGAGTAGACCTTGCGCGGCGGCCCCTTCTCGGAAGGGACCTTCTCCACATCGACGAGGCCGCGCTGCTCGACCCTGATGAGCAGCGCGTACACAGTTCCCTCAGCGATGTCGGAGAAGCCCTGCTCCCGGAGCCACGCCGTGATCTCGTAGCCGTACGCAGGCCGGCCGGAGAGAATCGCGAGAACGATGCCCTCAAGCGTCCCCTTGAGCATCTCCGTCACGAGCTTGGCCATCGAACACCTCCTCTCTGAGCTACTCAGTGATATTGACTACCGGTAGATAGTAACACTGAATAGCTGGGACGCAAGTACGGGAACCAAGCGCGTAGGCGCGGGTGCAGGTGCGGGCGGGAGCGTCCCCGCGATGACGAACGACGGGGCGCGCGCCCATCGTCACTGCATGCGGTCCGTCGAGAGCGGCGGACGGCCAAGGGCCAGCTGCCACGGGTCGAGGACGCGAGGAACTGACGGCTTGCACTAGAACAATATCCTGGCTTCCAATATATTGGTGGCATGGCAGGCAAGCCCATGACAGGCCACGCGTTCTTCGTGCTCACGGCGCTGGCCGATGGCCCGCGGCACGGGTACGGCATCGTGCGCGAGGTGACCGAGCTGTCGCAGGGGCGGGTGAAGCTGAAGATCGGCGGCCTCTACGGAGTGCTGGACCGGCTAGCCGCCGACGGGCTGATCGAGCCCGACCGGGACGAGGCCCATGACGGCCGGCTGCGCCGCTATTACCGGCTGACCCGGGACGGACGGGGAGCGCTGGCTGAGGAAGCCGAGCTCAGGGCCGCCACTGCTCGTGTGGTGCGGGTGCGACTGGGTCTGTCAGGTGCGGAGGCAGCCGGATGAGACACCCTCTGTCAACCTCACGCCGCGGGTTTGAGCGCACGTGTTTTCATGCGGTTGGCTGTGTGGATGGTTTCGTCGTAGGTGACGCCTTTGTCGAGGCAGTGCCAGAGGACTTCGATCCAGCGGTTGCCGAGTTTGCGGAGCGCGGCGTGGTGACGGTCGCCGGCGGCGATCTTGGCGTTGTAGAACTCGCGGGCCCAAGCGGACCGGTTCAGGCTGCAGAACGCCCATTGCTGGGCGGCCTCGCCGAGGTGGCGGTTGCAGGCCAGGCGGCGGGCGACGGTGAACTCGCTGCGGCCGGATCGTCTGGTCACCGGGGCGCGGCCTGCGTAGCATTGCAGGGCGTTCGGCGTGGTGAACTGCTCGTGATGCTCGCCGCTTTCGCCGGCGACCCGGGCGGCGAGACGATCACCCAGGCCAGGCATGCTCAGGTAGATCTCACCGCCCGGGAACGCCTTCCCCGGATCGGGGTCCTTGGGGGTCTTGTCCCGTCCGGTGCGGGGCGCGCCGAGCAGCAGCAGGAGCTGGGCGGCGGCCAGCCGGATGGACCCGGCCTTGGCGCGGGCCAGCTCCGGCCGGACGGCCAGCCGGGGCTCGGCCAGGGCGGCGATGACCTGGCCGGCGAACCGGGCGGGCCAGCCGTGCCGTCGCGAACGGGCGAAGTCCTCGACGTCCTGGCGGGTGGCGGCGGCCAGTTCGGCGGCCGACGGCCAGCGCTCGAGCAGGGCGAGGAACACCGGCGCGCCGGGGTCGGCTCCGGCGATATCGATGGCGGCGGGAAACACCGCGAGCAAGTCAGCGCGCAGCCGGTTGCTGATCCGCCGTTCATCGCGGGCCGCCCGCTCGTCGTCGCGGGCGATCGCGCGCAGCTCGGTTCCGGTCTCGCCGTGCGGGATCAGTTTCCGCAGCTCGGCGTACTGGTCGAGGGCCAGCAGACAGCAGATCCGCGCGTCCTCGGCGTCGTCTTTCTTCTTCGCCGGGCCGCGGCGGCGGGCGACCAGGTCCGGGTTCACCGGCAGCACCGTGAACCCCGCATCGACCAGCGCCTCCACCAGCAGACCGTGCCGGGTCTCCAGCACCACCCGGACTTCCGCCGGATCGGGTTCCAGCTCCAGGCACCGGACCACCAGCCGGGCCACCCCCGCCGGGCCGTGATCGATCCGGAACTGGTCAGTCACCCCCTTGCCCGGAACACCCAGGGCGACGTCGTGAAACGACTCCGCCCAGTCCACGCCAACCCCAATCACGAGCACCACCTCCATGAACGCAACGACCGCTACGGACGGAGGAGGCACTGCGCCGTGCTGATAGACCAGTCCTCACAGGGACAACACCCTCGCGGGCTTCGGGCCTCCGCCGGTCACGCCCGGGGACGCCGTCTCATCTCAGTCCTCGAAGGACAAGCGGCGAAAGCGTTCCCCCGGAGTGCCCGATGACAAAAGAAGGTAGTGCCATCAGCGGCGATCTGGAACGGCGCTACCGGCGGGTGCTGCGGCTGCTGCCTGCCTATTACCGGGAGCAGTGGGAAGAGGACATGGTCGCCGCCTTCCTGGAAAGCTCTCTGACGGGCGACTTCGGGGAAGACATTTTGATCGCCGAGTTCGGCTGGCCAAGCTGGCTGGAAGTTGCGAGCATTCTGGGCCTGGCTGCCCGGCTGTACCTAGGCGGCGGCGCAGACGCTCCGCGCCGGTACTTCGCCTGGGGGCAGGCAATCCGGGGTGCGGTGCTCACCGTGACGCTAGTTCAGGCGGCACGCGGCCTTAACCAGGCACTTCTGATCGCCTGGAGCCGCCGTCTGTTCGGCTGGCTCCCTGCGCCCCCGTCGAGCTTGGTGGTCAGACAAACTGGCGGTGCCCTGCCGCCTGATGTGCAGTACCTGATTGCCTGCGCCTGGATCGTGGCCTTCGTGATGCTGGTCTTCAGGCATTACCGGATTGCCCAGGTCATGGCGGCGCTGGCCATCGTCCCAGACCTGGTCTGGCTGCTGCGGGGCGAGTTCTTCGGCTTCTTGCCCGCGGTCTCCGTCGGGCCGTGGGCGTTTTGGATCCTGCTGAATCTAGCCCCGGTCCTCGCGATGACCGCGTTCCACCGGGATGCTCCGCCGGCTCCGCGCCGGCCTTGGCTGCTGGGGCTGCCCGCTACCTACTTCGTGGTATATGTGCCGCTGCTGGTGGTTGTGGCGACTGGCAACGAAGCTTGGGTGCCGGACTTTTCCGGGCTGTACTGCATCCTGGTCACCATTGCGTGCCTGGCGCACACTCCGAGGGCATGGTCCCGCTCCGCCCACTCGGGCGTGTGGTCGCTGACCCTGGCCCTGCTAGCAATCGATGCCGGCGCGTACCGGATCTTTTCGATCGCGGACTACTTGCACAACCCGCATCTGATCTATGTGAGCCTGGCGGAACTGCTCATCCTCTTGGTCGCCGTCGCGCTGGTGGCTCCCGATGCCGCACGCGCCCAGACAGCCACGTCCGCGCCGCCGCCGCATCCGCATCCGATATGAGAACCGACGGCTTGCCGGGAGGACCTTGGACACGCGGTTCCGGCCATCGCACGAATTGCTGACCCTAGCCAGATTGCTGGTGCCTGCCGCCATCGTGCTGGCCGTTGCCGGCTGCAGCCAGGTGACCCCGCTAGGGCCGGTCGCGCCTGCCACGACGCCGCCGCCACGTCATCTCGCGTCACCGATCATTCTGCAACCCCTTCGCAGCCATTCCCCCGCACCAGCGGGCGGCTGCCCGTCCGGCTGGTTCACCATCTCTGCGCCGGGCTCCGCCGGAACCTGCTACCGCAAGCTCGGTGCTCCGGTAACCATCACGTCCGCGGCGGTCTCGCCGGTCACCACATATCGCCCAACACCCCCGCCGGGCCAGCAAGCCCAGCCGGCCCAGTATGGATTCAGGGTTGCCGTGCCCGCTGCTGATGTGGCGGCGGTGACCGCTGCCATCAAGCGGGCCTACGATGCCGGGGGAGCCCTCGCCATCAACATAGATAACAAGACCTGGGAAGCCCCCCAAGTAATCCAGCCATTCCCAGGCCGGCAGTTCCAGATCGCCCTGCCCAGCAGGAGCCAAGCAATCCAGCTTTACCGCATCCTGGTGCCGCTCGGCTGACCGCGCCTCGCGGGGGCTGCCCCCGGACCTGTGTCGGCGGGGACGAGAACGAGAACGTATTTACGGCAGATATGCCCACCGATATGCTCTAGCCGGACATCACGCCCCGATGCCTTTACCCTCTCCGCTGGAGCCTCCGTGCCCCGACTCTGGTCCGCGCTTGCTGCCATCTGTCTACTGGCAGTCTCGGGTCTGGCAGGCGCGATTGCGCCCGCCGCGCTCGCCAGCCCGCGACCAAATAGTGCCCCGGTCACCCAGGACAACATCACGATTTACCAGGTCAACGGGGGCGGAAGCGGCTTCTCGAGTCCGTTGTCCGTCGGACTGACCGCGCCTACGGACATCACGGCAGTGTCCGCTGAGCTAATCCCGGTGGCTGGCGGCTCCACGATCGACGCCGGAACGCTGTCGTTCGTGACGGGAAGCGGCAGCCTGACCGGCGGCACCTGGGAGACAGCCGCGGCGGTGGTTGCGCCGCCTGGCGCGTACACGGTTAGCCTGTCGGCAGCCGACTCCGGCGGTGATTCGTTTAGTAACTTCGCTGCGGGCACGGTCTCGTACCTGATCCAGCCGGATATCACCATCAGCGCTGACCGCAGCACAGCGGACTTCGATCACCAGACAGTAACGTTCTCCGGAACGGTTACCGGGACCTGGCCGGACGGCTCCACCGGCCCGCTGGCTGACCAGTCGCTACAGATAAGCGAGCAAGCCAATGGCGCGCCCGCACCGGTAACCATTCATACCCTCGCCGACGGCAGCTACGAGTACGCCATGCAGATCGTTCCCGTCTATCAGACGGTCGATGTGTTCACCGAGGTGGTAGGAACCGCCACGGTGGCCGATACCGTTTCGGTCGATGTGCCGATCAACGTAGTTCAAGACACTCTGCAGGTGACGGCCAGCCCGGCAGCCGTCACGGTCTCTAGCGGTGGCCAGGTCACTGTCACCGGGACGGCGTCATACCTGCCTCAAGGCGAGACTGCCTACGTGCCTGCGCCTGGTGTCGCCGTCGAGGTGGAACGGATGGGCGTGACCGGAAACCCGGCCGTGTCCGGCACAACCGCATCGGACGGCACCTACTCGCTCACTTTCACGCCAGCCGCCAGTGGCACCTACGAGGTGTATGCCGGTGACCTCCCTGAGGGGTCGCCCGCCTACCCGGACGCGCCGTACTTCACCCGCGGCGAGGCTCCGGTAGCGGTCACCATCCAGAATCCGGTTAGCTTCACCTCATTTGAGGCGTCGATTGACGCGTCCGATCAGCTGACAGCCTCGGTGTGCGTCTCACCCGCCGCGGCGGCGACAACGGCGGCGACCACGTTGCAGTACGCCACCAATGCGGGCGGCCCGTGGACGTCGCTCGGCCCGCTCTCGGCGCTATCCAGCAGCCCGGACTGCAACCTTGCAACGGCGCCCGGGATCTCGATGACTGCAGTGCTGCCTGTCCCGGTGGCAGCTGGCTACTACCGGGTCAGTTTTCCCGGAGCGTCCAGCTACCTGCCCGGCACCAGCGCTGCACTGTTCCTGACGAACTCCGTGACCCTGGCCGACTGGCAAGCGAAAGTCAGCGCGCTCGCGGTGCTGTCGGCATCGGTGTGCGTAGTCCCCGGAGCGGCCGCCAGCCAAGGGTTGACGGTGCAGTACGCAAGCACGGTCAAGGGTCCCTGGCAGGCTCTCGGTCCGATGAACTCCTCCGCGAGCGACACAACTTGCACGGCCGCCGGGGGCGAGGGCATCAGGCTGACTGCATCCCTGCCGGCCCAGCTCCCCGCTGCTTACTACCGAGTCAGTTTCACGGGGAACACTACGATGGCGCCAGCTGTGAGTTCCGCGGTGCTCGCCGCGCGGATCGTGACGCGAATTACGAACCTGAAAGTGCACCCCGGCAAGGTACGTCGCGGCGGCAAGCTGACCGTCAGCGGCAGGCTGTGGCAGTACGTGCGAGGCTGGAAGGCTTACGGCCAGCGGCGCGTCGAGATCATTCTCGAATTCGCGCACAAGCACAAGTGGTACTACATCGCACGGCCGAAGAGCAGCCGGTCAGGGTGGTTCAAGGCCACCTTCGTGGACCCCGGCAGTGCCCACTGGGCGGCGCTGTATGTCGGTGACGCAACGCATTACGCCTCAACCACGAAAACGATCTACGTCGCCGTCAAATGAGCTAGCCCATCGAGTTCAGCAACCGCCCGGCGGGCCGGGCACACCGGGACCCCGGGCAGGCTGATCCACCATGCCGCCTGAGCCGGTCCGCACCTCGCCCCCCAGGTGAGTCACGTACCAGCGACCGCGCCACGAGATGAGCGACGCGATCCCGAAAGATCTCTCCTGGCCGGCGACCCGGTAGACGACCCGCGCTCCGGCCACATGCCAGTAGCCGACGCTGTTGTAGCAAGCGCCAGGGCCGATCCAGCCGGCCTGCTGCTCCGGCACGATGACGCGGACGAGCCTCGCATTCGTGACGGACTTGCCGATCAGGTCATGGGCGGCAATCACATCCTGGCTGAACTCCGCCACCAGGCGGTTGCGCCAGTCAGCGGCAGGGTCCGCGATCGCCTTGACTTGCTCGTAGGCGACCAGCGGAAAGAAAGCCGGGATTGCGAGAGCCGGGCGCCCTGACACGACACCTGCCCACAGGTCCGTCATCTCCGCCTGGAAGACCGCACTGTGCGCTGGCGGGCGCGCTCGGGTCTGATGCTGACTGGCCGCGACGGCTGGTACCGCTAGCACGAGCGGCCAGGGCGAGGCGCTCGTCGGTGACGTCGACGGCGACGGCCATGCGGATACTGCCACGGATACCGGGCCAGACACTTGCGCGGTTGCGGCACGGCCGGCCGCGGAACGGCCGGACGCTCCGGTCGAGGCTCCCGACCCGTCAGAGGGTCCGCCGCAGCCAGCGATCAGCGTCGCCAGCCCAGCCACCATCGCGACGGCCACCGCGGAAACCAACCGGGCCCGCGCAGCGGGCCGGAGCAATGTCATGCCCAGTATGTTAAGCAGCCAGCCGCTCAGTCACCGGCTTCCGGCTGGCGGCCAGGCGAGACAGCCCGGCCAGCGATCAGGGAATCAACGCAATCTTGCCGGCCACGTGGCCGCCCATGCTGAGGCGATGCGCATCGGCAACGTTCTCGAGCGGGAACGACTGAGCTACCAGAACTCGAAGCCGGCCCTCCCCGGCCAGCGTAGCCAGCTGGAGGCGGGCCGCCTCGCGGATCTCTGTACCAGGGTCAGCGCCAGGTGCACCGCCGAGCACCTTGATACCGAGCCCGAGCCCGCGCTGCGGCGCAGCGATCGTCGCGATCCGCTGACGGTCCGGCACAAGCGCTAGCGACACGTCGATGGCCTCGTCCGTGCCGATCAGGTCGAGCGCGGCCGTCACGCCGTGCGGCGCAACCGCCGTCACCCGGTCCGCCAGGCCGTCACCGTACGCGACCGGAATCGCGCCGAACTCGCGCAGCAGGTCGTGCCGCGCCGGGCTGGCTGTGCCGATAACCGTGGCACCACGGGCCACTGCCAGCTGAACCGCGATCAGACCCACACCGCCCGCGGCGCCGTGCACGAGCACAGTGTCTCCGCCGCCCACAGCGGTCGCCGCCAGAGCATGCCATGCCGTGGCGCCCGCGAGCATCAGCCCGCTCGCTTCTGCCCAGCCCAGGTTTGCTGGCTTCGGCACGAGTGCCGCGGCGCGGACAACGAGCTCGGCTGCGTACCCGCCAGCGATCCGGTAGGCGATGACCTCGTCGCCCACTGCCGCCGGGCCGGCTGGCCCGATCGCGTCCGGTCCCACCGCGATGACCTCGCCCGCTGCTTCGAGGCCAAGCCGAAGCGGCAGCCGGCTGGGATCGCTTCCGAACGAGCCGCTGTACATCTTGTAGTCCACCGGGTTCACACCGCAGGCGCGAACCTTGATCCGGGCTTCGCCCGGGCCTGGCGCTGGCAGCGGCTCGTCGGTAACGGCCAGCACTTCCGGACCGCCATAGGCGGTCGCGACCACGATACGTGACATGTGCACACGCTACGCGACGGCCCCGTCCGCATTCCCGTCCGTATGGGCCTACGGAGGAAACGAGGACTTGCCCCTAGCGGAACGCCCCCTGCGCGGCGAGACTGCTACGCAGAACCGCGATGGCCCGATGGATTGCAGTCCGGAAGGAGATCTGTGCCGATGCGTGCGACGCAGATAGGCCGCAGGTGGCTTGGCCGCTGGCGGCTGAGTGGCCGCTGGTCAGCACGGCCGGTAGCCGCAGCCGGATCGGCAGCACTACTCGGAGCTGTCCTGTCTGTCACCGTGCTGTCCAGCGCAGCACAGGCGGCTTACCCGGGAGGCGACGGGCTCATCGCGTTCGTCCGAGGCGGCAATATCTACACCGTCAACCCGGCGCACCCGGCAGGAAGCCTGGTCAAGCTCACCACGGATGGCCGCTCCTCGGGGCCGCGCTGGTCGCCGAATGGCAAGCGGATCGCCTATCTCGACCGGGGCAACCTCTGGGTGATGAACGCGAACGGGAGCCACAAGAAGCGCCTCACAGTGGCTGCCCCCCGGTACGTCGATTCGCGGCCCACGTGGTCGCCGAACGGCCGGTACCTGGCTTTCGTCCGGACGCAGCGCGGGCACTCGTACGGCTACCTGACCCGCTATCGCTTCGCCACACGCACCATCAACGACTTCACGACCACGATCAACGGACATCTGATCGGAGTGGCGGCCAAGCCGGCGCCAGTCGCATGGGCCTGGGCCAGGGCCGCTGACGGAACGCACGGGTCATACCTCGCCGTCGAAGGGGCCCGGAAGCTGTGCCTGTACCCCGGCAAATACTGCCTGATCCTCCTGGGCTTCCCGAACCAGTCGGATTACGCCAACGGCTACCCGTCGGCAGAAGCAGCTCCGACCACATTCCGGCTGACGGACCCGGACTGGTTCCCGGTTAACCCGCTGTATTACAGCGATCTCATGACGACGCACGAGAACTGCACTGCCGGCCATTGCACGCCAGCTGGCCTGGACCTGACGGTGCTGGCGCCGACTCAGTATCCCGGCGCCTACCAGGGCGTGTACTCTCCGACAGGCGGTTTCATCGCCTACGTCCGCACCATCCATGGCCAGCCAGTGGTCTTCGTGGCGAGCCAGCTCGCCGGGCCGACCCGGCTGACGCGTGGCGGCCAGCCCGACTGGCAGCCGGTTGCCGCGACCACGACTAACCAGGCGAAGGGCGGAGCGTGAATTCCGAAGAGCGGCGCCAGTTCGTCCGTGACCACCGCACCTGCATCTTCGGCTACGCCAGGAAAGCTGACGGGCCAGCGATGACCGTCGTCTACTACGTCATGGACGGAGACGACATGCTGGTCTCGACAATGGCAGAGCGCAGCAAGCCCAAGGCAGTCGCTCGCGACGGGCGAGTCAGCTTGTGCGTGCTGGACGAGCACTGGCCGGTCACTTACCTGCAGGTTTACGGCAACGCCGAGCTCGAAACCGATCCTGACCAGGCCGCCGACGTCCTTACCAGGGTCATCGGCCTGATGGCAGGCGAGGAGGTTCCGGCAAGCCGCCGCCCGCAGATCGCCGAACTGTCCAGACAGGAGCGGCGGGTCGTCATCCGGGTCAGGCCGTACGCGACATTCGAGACGCCGCCTCGCCACGTCTACACGATGAGCGACATCGACACGCTGACGCACTTCACCAGCACGTCACTGCCCTGGTGACCCGGGCGCAGGACGTGCGGGCGTCGGTCGTCGGCAGGCTGCGGGCGGCAGGCTGCGTCTTCGCCGAGGATGAGGCCGACTTGCTCATCGCAGCCGCCGGGACTCCGGGCCAGCTCGACGACATGGTGGTGCGTCGCGCTTCGGGGCTACCGCTAGAGATCGTCGTCGGCTGGGCCGAGTTCTGCGGCTTGCGTATCGCCGTTCGCCCCGGCGTTTTCGTTCCGCGGCGCCGGAGCGAGTTCCTGGTCGGTGAGGCAATCGCGACCGCACGGAGGTCGGCTCCTGCCGGTCCGTGGATCGTTGTGGACCTGTGCTGCGGCTCGGGCGCGGTCGGCGTCGCGGTAGCCGCCGGGCTGAGCACACTCGGCCAGGTGGAGCTGCACGTCGCTGACATCGAGCCGGTCGCCGTGCAGTGCGCTCGCGACAACGTTGGCACCGTCGGCGGCACGGTCTACCGGGGTGACCTGTTCGATCCGCTGCCTGAGACGCTGCGCGGCCGCGTCGACGTGCTCGTGGTCAACGCTCCGTACGTGCCAACCAGCGAGATCGCCCTGATGCCGCCCGAGGCCCGGTTGCACGAGCCGCGCACCTCGCTCGACGGTGGCCCGGACGGTGTAGCGATTCACCGCCGCGTCGCGGCGGCGGCGCCCGAGTGGCTGGCGCCTGACGGCAGCCTGCTGATCGAAACGAGCGAGCGGCAGGCACCGCAGACCGCAGCGGCGATGACAGCCGCCGGGCTAACGGCGGTGGTCACCGGCGATGACGAGATGTACGCCACGACCGTCATCGGGACTCGCTGACCTCGCCTCCCGCGCCAATCTGATTGGCAAAATCCTGCCCTCGCGGCCTGGCGCCCGCGATGATCACCCTAAGCGTCGACGACCTGCCGCAACTCCTCGAACGCCGCTGCGAGACGAGGTGCGGTCCAGCTTGCGTTCAGCCCGCTCGGGTTCGGCAGCACCCACACTCGGGACCCGCCTGGCAACTCAGGCTGCGGCCCGACTGTGGCTCGCGGCTGGCCGAACGCGGTCCGGTAGGCAGTGACGCCGAGGACCGCAAGCCAGGACACGCCAAGTCCGGCCGCCGACGCGGCGAGCGCAGCACCGCCCGCCCGAAGCTCCCCGGCGTCGAGTTCGTCAGCCCGCGCCGTGGCACGCGCGACGACGTTCGTGATGCCCAGCCCGACATCCAGCAGCAAGTGTTGCTCAGCGGGCTGAAGCTGACGCTCAGTGAACCCGGACCGGTGCAGGGCAGGCCAGAACCGGTTACCCGGCCGCGCGAAATGGTAGCCAGCCGCGGCCGAGTACAGGCTCGGGTTAATCCCCGCGAACAGCACTCGAAGGCCGGGCGCGACCAGGTCGGGGATCGTCCGCCCGCGAGCGGCCGAGATGTCGGCCGGGGTAGGGCGAGCCTGCGCGCTGGCTGCGGTGGTCACAGGCACCAGGCTACGGGCCCTGATGGCAGACAATGGACTGGTGATCACGGTCGAGGACGACGCATTCGAGCAGATGGTCGGCAAGGCGCTCGACTCACTGCCGGAAGAGTTCGCCGACCGGATGAAGAACGTCGCGGTCCTCGTCGAGCATGGGCCGGGCCCGCGCGGCCTGCTGGGCCTGTACCAGGGCATCCCGCTGACCAGCCGCGGGACCGGCTACGCAGGCGTGCTGCCCGACCGGATCACGATCTACCAGCAGGCCATCTGCGCGATCTGCAACACCGAGGCCCAGGTTGTCGAGCAGGTGCGCCGGACGGTCATCCACGAAGTAGGGCACTATTTCGGTATCTCCGACCAGCGGCTGCGGGAGCTTGGCTGGTGACTGGCCAGCGCGGTCAGGCATCGCCGAGTCGGCCTAGACGAGCTGGATGGCCCCGAACACCAGCGCGGCGAACGCTCCGGCCAGCCAGGTCTTGGACCAGAAACCGGCCGGGATCCTGGTCATGCCCTGCAGCTTGCCCGCGTCAGCGGCGTTTTTGCCGCGGATCCGGATGATCTGAATGCTCGACACCAGCAGAAACCACGTGACCACATACGCGGTGACGACCTGGACCTCGACTGTCGCGAAGCCTGCCACCAGGAAAATCGCAATGAGCGCAAGGAGCACCGTCACGATGCCGAAGCTTCTCTTCATGGTCAGCATGATCGCTATGAGCGCTACCAGGCCGATCCACAGAACCGCCACGATGTAGCCGATCCTGATCAGCTCCGCAGCGCCGACGCCGAATGCGCTCGGCCCCAGGTAGCCGACAAAGGTGATCGCGAAACTGCCTGGCATTCCGCCAGCGCTCCCGGAATGATGAGTGACGCCTCGGGCATCGAGCTTGAACTCGATTCCGTTAATCTTGCGGCCGACCGCCGAAGCCATTGTCGCGTGTGCGCCCTCGTGCGCCATGACGGTGATATGCCGGGTCAGCGGCCAGACCCAGGGAACGAATGCCGCGGCGCCCGCCATGAGGGCGAGCAGGACGGACACCGGTCCGGACAGATGTGACTGGACCTGGCCAATGCGATGCAAAGACGCGGCAAGCGCCGATGCCGTCATCGAGTCTCCCGCACTCTGGGTTCTGCCGGCCGGACCGCGGCGACCGGTTGATCACAAGCATGCGCGACAGAGACCTATCACGGAAGAAAAGATAACGAAACGGCAGGGAAACGCGCGATTGTCAGACGCCAAGGCTTCCTTTGGCCGCGGCCTCGAATACCCGGAAAGGCAGCAGCCGTTTGGCAATCAGCCCGGCTCGCTCCCCGGCCTTGCCGACGGAGATCCGGCGCGGCGCCCGGCTGGCATCAAGCACCCGCTGGACTGCCACCGCCACGCCTTCTGCCGGCGCACCTGCTGCTTCGTCCCGCTCCATGGCACTCACTGCTTTCGTCATCGCCGTCGCATACGCGGAATCGCCGTCCCTGGCATCGGCTCGCTGCCGGCTCGCCGTGAAGTCGGTGGCGATGTTGCCCGGCTGAACGATCGTGACCTGGACACCGAACGGAGCCACCTCGTATGCCAGCGACTCGGCGAATCCCTCGAGCGCGAACTTGCTCGCGCTGTAGTACGCCTGGAACGGGATGCCGATGACACCGCCGATCGAACTGATCAGCACGATGCGTCCGCGCTGCTGCTCGCGCATCTGCGGGAGCACCGCCTGGACAACCCTGACACAGCCCCAGAAGTTCGTCTCGAACTGCGCTTTCGCCTCGGCGATGCTGGTGTACTCGGCCGCGCCCGCGATCCCCCAGCCCGCGGCCGCGACAAGCGCGTCAATCCGGCCGTAACGCTCGATCACGCTCGCGACGCCAGCTTGCACCGCCGCGTCCTCATCGACATCCATGACCAGGCCGGTCCACGCCGCGGAGGCTGGCCCGGAACCGCCGGTGCCGCGCCGGCTTGCTCCGGTCACCGCCCAGCCGGCTGCGGCGAGCCGGTCGGCGCAGGCCTTGCCGATCCCGGCAGATGCCCCGGTGACTAGCGCGACTCGTCGTCCGTCTGCCATCGCGGTCCTGATCCTTCCTCTGCGCGCCGCGTGTGCGGGCGGTGCTGTTAGCGTGCGTGTTTTTTTTTTCGTTTTTCGTTGGCGTGGCTTGCGCGGGGCGTCAGCGCTGGACAGTCAGCGCTGGGTGATGGCTTGCAGCGGCTCGACGGTGCCGAGCGATGAACATGCCTAGTGCGCGGAAGTGCTGGTAGCGCTGCGGTGGGCGTTGGCTCGAAGTAGCCAGGGCCTTGTCGCGTTCGCGGGCAGGGAGCCGGTGAACTTCAGTTCCTGCGCGGTGAGCAGGGCGGGGATGTTCCGGCGTCGAGTTCTCCAGGCGGCGGGCGAGCCAGTCCGGCTGGCTGTTGCGCAGCAGCCGGGTCGCCAGCGTGGCGAGCTCGTGGACGTGCTCGCGGGCGTGGTACAGGTCAACGATCTGAGTCGCTGCGGGGAACAGCTCATCGGCAAGGTTCCAGATCACGCCGCGCCGTCGCCGAGCACGACGAGCTGGCTGATGCGCTCGCTGCCGCGGCGGCGGGTCTCGGCGGCTGCGAGCTGGCCGAACCGGCCGGCCTTCGAAGGTGGCAGGTAGCTGGATGAGCGCGGGTCGCGGACCGGGAAGCCGTCATCATCGAGATTGGTCTGGGTGAACAGGCAGGCAAGCTTGACCTCGCGGGTGCGGGCTTTCCCGTCATCTGCCTTGCCGGCCGGCCATGGGTGGCGGCCGGCACCATCGGCACGCCGGTGCCGTCGACGGCGATATAGAGCTGTCCGCCGCCGGGCCTGGGCGGGGCCGGAATCACCTGGCGGGAGCAGATCGCGTCGGTCTCGGCGCTGATGACCGCGGCAGCCGCGGCGCCGGCCGCTTCGGCGCACCGTTCCACCCGCTTGACCGTCAGGCCGATGCCGGCCAGCTCGGCCAGCAGGCCGGCCGCCTGGCGAACGGCACCGCGGCCGCCGCCCGGGCGGTCAACCTGGCCAGGCCCGGCGACATCGACGCCCGGGCGCAGCGCAGCTCGGCATCTCTGGGCGCCAGGCCATGCCCGCAGGCGGCGCAGTGGTACCAGGCCCGGCGCAGGGTGACCGGGCCGACCACGGTGTCGATGGTCTTGGCCCGGTAGCCGGTGAACACAGCCTGGTGCCGGCCCGCAGGCTGCCCGCGGGCCGCGGTAGCCGCCGTCGGCTGCCAGCAGGCCCTCCAGGAGCGAGGCGCCCAGCCTGGTCACCGCGGTGCGGATCGCCAGCTCCAGTACCGCCAGGTCGTTCCCTTCAGCCACCGCGCGCGCCGCCACGCCGGCGTAGCGCGCCTATCTCGGCCGCCGCCTCGGCGGCGAGCCGGGCGCAGAGCCCCTTTTTCGGCTCCCGCCTCGGCCGGGGGCACGGCGTCCGCCGCAGTGACCGGCCTGGCCGCGCAGATCGCCGCGCTGACCGCCACGATCTGCTCGCTGAGGGCGGCGAACTCCTTGTAGTTCGCCAGCTCGGCGCGGACCTTCGCCACCTCCTCCCGCGACAGCTGCCGGGTCCGGGTCCGACCGCCCGCCGAGCGGGTCCACAGCCAGCGCGGCCCGTGGCCGGGATGGCCGGGCGAGCACGCGCATTCGGCTTCCCGCAGCGGCGGTAGGTGGCGTTGATGCTGCCCGGCCGGAAGTCCCCGGTCGCGGCCAGCCTGGCGAACAACTCGGCCCGCTGCTGCTCCAGCTCGGGCAAGGACGGCTCGGTCATCGGCTCCTCCGATCTGGAAGTTTAAACATTTCCATCAGTATACAGGGCTGTCAGTAGTGCTGGCTACAGTCAGTCTCCATGACAGCGCTGCCTGGTGTTCTTGATGTGCTCAATGAGGATCAGCGCCGGGCGGCGACCCATCAGGGTAGCCCGCTGCTGATACTTGCCGGGGCTGGCACCGGAAAGACCGGCACCCTAGTGGCCCGCGCAGCGTGGCTGCGTGAGCAGGGCGTTCAGCCAAGCCGGATCCTGCTCCTTACCTTCACCCGGCGGGCCGCCGATGACATGCTCGCCAGGGCGCAGCCGCCAGACAGGAACGCAGCCGACCGGATCTGCGGCGGCACTTTCCATGCGGTCGCGCACCGGATCATCAGAGCGCACGCAGAGGCGTTCGCGCTGCCGCCGGAATTCAGCGTCATCGACCCGGCGGACAGCTCGGACGTGATGGACACCCTGCGCGATGTCCACGGGCTGGTAGGAACGAGCTCGGGCCGCCGCTCGCCGCGCGCGGCCACCTGTGCAGAGATCTACTCACGCTGCGTCAGCACCGGCACCCAGCTCGCCGATGTCGTCGCCGCGGGCTATCCGTGGTGCGTGCCGTTCACTGATCAGCTCGCCGGGCTATTCACTGACTTCGTCGCTTACAAGCGGCGGCACGGCCTGGTGGACTTCGACGACCTGCTGCTGCTGTGGCGGGCTGCGCTCGCGGATGCGGCGGCCGGCCCGGCGCTGCGCGGTTTGTTCGACGCGGTGCTGATCGATGAGTACCAGGATGTGAACGCGGTCCAGGCGGACATCGTCAGGCTCTTGCAGCCAGACGGCTCGGGCCTTACCTGCGTGGGCGACGACGCGCAGGCGATCTACGCGTTCCGCGGTGCCGACCCGGCGCATCTACGCTCGCTCGCCAGCACGTACGGCGACCTGGAGATCATCCGGCTGTCCCGCAACTACCGCTCCAGGCACGCGGTTCTCAGCCTGGCGAACGTGATCCGCCCGCAGTACGAGGGGCTCGAGCTAGCGCTCACGGCCGAACGCGGCCAGGGACACCAGCCACTGCTGGTCCGTTGCCACGACGAGGCAACTCAGGCGCGGGAAATCTGCGGCAGGGTACTGGCCGACTACGAGGCCGGCGTGCGGTTCCAGGAGCAGGCGGTACTCGTGCGGTCCGCCCATCACAGTGACCTGCTGGAGATCGAGCTGGCTGCGCGCGGCATCCCGTACGTGAAATACGGTGGCCTGCGGTTCACTGAGGCAGCCCACGTCAAGGATTTCATCGCCGCTGCCAGGGTGGTCGCCAACCCGGCGGATGACCTGGCCTGGTTCCGGCTGCTTCGGCTGCATGAGGGAGTTGGTCCGGTGCTCGCGCGGCGGGTGATCGAGGCACTGGCAATCGCTGAGCCGCAGCCGTTCGCCCGCTGGCCCGAGGCCGAGGCGCATCCTCCCGCTGCGGTGCGCCGCAACCGTCGGGGCAACTGTCGGGCAGCTCACGCAGGCAGCGCAGCAAGAGCGGACAGCGGACCGGGCGGCGTCGGTCCTGGCCGCACTGCGTGAGCCACTCGCGGCACGATATGCCGACGCCGCGACGCGGTTCGCCGACCTGGAGCGGCTAGCTGATGCAGCGGCGGACAGCCCGTCGCTGCACGATGCGCTGGTCCAGCTGGCGCTAGATCCGCCGGTGTCCGCGTCCGACCTTGCGGGCCGGCCGCGCCTGGACGATGACTACCTGGTGATCTCTACCGTGCACTCGGCCAAGGGGCTGGAATGGCCGGTCGTGCACCTGCCGCAACTGGTCGACGGTGCAGTGCCGAGCGACATGGCACTGACCACGCCAGCCGGGCTCGAGGAGGAGCAGCGATTGTTCTATGTGGCGGTGACCCGGGCACGCGACCGTCTCTATATGTACGCGCCGCTGCGGATGCACCATCACCGGATGGCCCGCGACGACCGGCATAGTTACGGGCAGCTCACCAGATTCCTGACGGGCGCAGCGATGGCGCAGTGCGAGCAAACTCAGGCCGTCCCGCCGCGGCCTGCGCTGACGCCTATCGCGCCGCTGGCCGCGACCGTGGACCGCGAACTTCAGTCCCTGTGGGGAGCTCGCTGATAGCTCGAATCGGGGTCCCGGCTGGGGGTAAAGGCCCGGCCCGGGTAAGGTCGAGGGTCGGTCTTCGCCGAGTACCGGAGGACAGCGGTGACGAATCCCACCCTGCAGATCATCATCGCGAGCACCCGGCCGGGCCGGGTCGGCCCGTCGGTTGCGGCCTGGTTCCGGGACCGGGCGGTCAAGACAGGCAGTTTCGAGGTGGAGTTGATCGACCTCGCGGAGGTCAACCTGCCAATGTTCGACGAGCCCAAGCATCCCCGTTTCGGGGAATATGTGCACCAGCACACCAAAGACTGGAGCGCGACCATCCAGCGGGGCGACGCTTATGTTTTCGTAGTTCCGGAATACAACTACGGGTTCAACGCGGCGATCAAGAACGCCATTGACTACCTCAACAAGGAGTGGCAGTACAAGCCGCTGGGGTTTGTCAGTTATGGCGGCGTCGCGGCCGGCACCAGGGCAGTGCAGATGCTCAAGCAGGTCGTCTCCGCACTGAAGCTGGTGCCGATGGCTGACGCCGTGCATATCCCGTTCGTGCAGCAGTTCCTGGACTCCGAGCGCGTGCTTCAGCCGAACCAGATCATGGAGGACGCGGCGACCGCGTTGCTCGCCGAGCTAGCCCGGTGGACCGGCCCGATGCAGCAGATCCGCGGCTAGCCGCCAGCGTCTGTGGGCATTGGCGGGTAGCGGCGGGCGTTGTCGTCGAGCTTCGCATTGGCTGCGGCGGCCAGATCGAGGTTCAGCACATCGGCGAGCAAGATCAAGTACAGCAGCACGTCCGACATTTCCTCGGCCGCCCTGGCGCGCAGCGGCTCGGATTCGGCGAGTTTGGCCGCTTCGCGGGCGGGCAGCCATTGGAACAACTCGGCGAGTTCGCCGACCTCGCCGACCAGAGCTAGCAGCACAGACTTCGGATCGTGGTAACGGCTCCAGTCCCGGTCAGCGGCGAACTGGCGCACGCGGCCCCGGAGCAGCTCAAGATCGGACACCCGGCAAGCATGACACGGCCGTCACCTAGCGACTAACTAGCCGGCCGACAAGTGCGAGACGATCAGATCCAGGGTGGAATGCCACCGGCTGAAGGACAGTTGGAGGATTGCTGTATGAATTCTCACAGGCACATCTCGCAGCTGATCGGGGCGAGCGCGCTGGCTGTGCTGACCGTCACTCTGGCGGCTTGCGGTGGCAGCAGCCCGAGCTCGGCGGGTTCGTCAGCCCCGCCGCACACGTCAGCCCCGGCCACGTCGCCAGCAGCATCGGCAACCACGTCCTCGAGCGGCGGCAACAACGCCGCGGCGGCAGCTGCGATCACCACGAACTGGGAAGCGTTCTTTAATGCCAAGACCCCCGATAGCAAGCGCGTAATGCTGCTGCAGGACGGGCCTGAGTTCGCCACGGTGATCAAGAGCCAGTCGGGCTCTGGCCTAGCGGCCCTGGCCACCGCTAAGGTCACAAATGTCACCGTAAACTCGCCTACCCAGGCAACGGTGGACTACGAAATCCTCGTGAGCGGCACTCCTGAGCTGAAGAACCAGACGGGAACGGCGGTTTACGAGGACGGGACCTGGAAGGTGGGCGTGACGAGCTTCTGCGGGTTGCTGACCATCGAGAACGCCGGCAAGACGTCAGGCCTGCCTGCCGCCTGCAAGTCAGCTACGTAGTCAGTGGTCAGCCCCGTCGGCGTCTCGGAGGGCAAAGCGGCGACCGCCATCCGCGGTGGCCGCTCTCTTGCCCTGGCCGTGTTGTGCGTTGTCCTGTTCCTGACCTTCCTCGACAACACGGTCGTCAGCGTGGCGCTCGGGAATGTGCAGACTCAGTTGCACGCCGGAGTGTCGGCTCTGCAATGGGTGGTCGGCGCGTACGCCCTGACCTTTGCCGGCGCGATGCTCGGCTTCGGCATGGTCGGCGATGAGTTCGGCCGTAAGCGCGTCATGGTGATCGGGATCGTGATCTTCTGCGCGGGCTCGATCCTGTCCGCTGAGGCGCCGAACGTCGGCCTGCTGATCGCCGGGCGGGCCGTCATGGGTTTCGGCGCGGCGGCCAGCGAGCCAGGCACTCTGTCGATGATCCGGCACATCTATACCGACGAGCGCATCAGGGCCAGGGCACTGGGCGTCTGGACTGCGGTGTCTGGCGTCGCCCTGGCCATGGGGCCCGTGATCGGCGGGGCCCTGATCGGCGAGTTCGGGACCTGGCGCGCGATCTTCTGGTTCAACCTGATCGTCGGCGGGCTTGGCCTGATAGGCGTGATTGCGGTCCTGCCGGAGAACTCCGACCCGGCGGCGCACCGGGTCGACAGTGCCGGGACGGCGTTCGGCGTGCTCGCGCTGTCCGCGCTGGCATTCGCGGTGATCCTGGCCGAGAACTCGGGCTTCGGCTCAGCGCGCGTCATCGCGTTGCTCTGCGTGAGCATCCTGGCCGTCATCGCGTTCTTCTGGTGGGAGAGCAGGGCTGCCCATCCGCTGCTGGACCTGCGTTTCTTCCGGGTACCGAGCTTCGCGGTAGCGAACGCCGTCGCGTTCTGCGCCTACTTCGCCACGTTCGCGGTCTTCTTCTTCACGGCCCTGTACCTGGAGGAAGTAGTCGGCTACACCGGCTACCAGATCGCTCAGGTGTTCCTGCCGATGATGGTGCTGATGGCGGTGGCCGCGCTGCTGGCCGGCCGCTGGACGATAACGGCCGGCCCGCGGTGGTCGATCTTCACCGGGTGCCTGCTGTTCGCCCTGGGCCTGCTGCTCACCTCGTTCACGATCAGCCCGAACCCCAGCTACCTGACGCTCGCCGCAGCGTTGTCGGTCACGGGCATCGGAATCGGCAGCACGGTCGTGCCTGCGACGTCGTCCGCCCTGTCCGCTGTGCCGCCCGAGCGCTCGGGTATGGCCGCCTCCGCGACCAACACGAGCCGGGAGATAGGCGCGGTCACTGGCGTGGCGGTGCTGGGGGCGCTCGTGTCGGCCCGGCTGTCAGCTGACATCGCCTCGCGGCTCCAGGCCCTCGGCTTGCCGAAGAGCATCCAGCAGTTTGTCATCAACGGTGTCGAAACCGGGCTGGAGCCATCGAGCGGGCATGGCGCGGGTGCGAGCGGAGCGGCTGGCGCTGGCCAGCCAAAGCTAGTCCAGGAGGTCATCCAGGCGGCTTACAGCGCCTTCGAGTCCGGGCTGCATGCGGCGCTGTACCTCTCCGCGGCGCTCGTCCTGCTCGCCGGGGTGTTCAGCTTCTTCTGGCTCAACCGCAAGCCTGCTGGCGAGTCAGAAGACGTGACCGCGAAGGTGACCTCCGCGGCCTGACCGGCTGCGGCACAGTTAGCCCTATGACTGGTGGCCCTGCGACTGGCCGGACAAGCCTGATCGCCAACTGCGTGGCTGATTACTCGGCGCGGCTGCACGCCGTCATTGGTGCCACCCACCATGTCGCCTCGCCGCTGGGAGCCTGGCTGCTGCTGGCATTGGCGGGGCCCGCCAGCACCGGGACGGATCGAGGCACGCTCACCGAGGTGCTGGGCTGCGATGCCGACACCGCGGCGCGGGCCGCAGCTGACCTGCTCGCTCATCCGCATCCGGTGGTTGCCAGCGCGGCCGCCCTCTGGACAAGCGGCGATGCCGAGCTCGGCGCCGGATTCGAGCGCTGGCGTGCCGGGCTGCCGCCGCAAGTCACCACCGGTGAGCTGCCCGGCCAGGCGGCCTGGACCGCTGGGTGCACGAGCACACGTTCGGCCTGATCGACCGGTTCCCGCTTCAGCACGACGAGCTGGTGCTGGTGCTTGCGTCCGCCCTGGCCACGAAGGTGTCCTGGGAGGTCCCGTTCGAGCTGGCGCCGGCAGTCAGCCTCGGCACCAGCCCGTGGGCGACGCGGCTTAGCCAGGTGCTGCGGACGCCGGACGCGGGGCACACTCAGTACATCGCGGTCACGCCGGACGCGGGTGACGTGATCGTGCACATTGCCGGCGCTGTCGGCGGGCTCATTGTGGTCTCGGTCGCGGCCGGCCCCGAAGTGCCAGCTGACAGGGTGCTGGCGACAGCACACCGGATCGGCATCAAGCACGCGACGTTCACTTCCGTGGACCACCGGGACCTGGCTGACCTGCCGCTCGGCGAGGGGCCGATGTGGCTAGTGCGTGAGGTCGTTGCCGGGTCCGATCGCTGCATCGCGCTGCTGCCCGCGTGGTCGGCAACGTCGGAGCAAGATCTGAGCGATCCGTCACTGGGCTTCCAGGCCGCCATTGACGCGATCGCGCCCGTGCCCGGCCCGTGGCAGGCCGGGCAGTCGGCGATGGCGCGGTACTCGCGGACCGGTTTCGAGGCCGCGGCGGCAACCGGCATGTTCCGCGCAATGGGGATGCCGCAGCTGGCCACCAGACGCGAGGCTCAGTTGCGCTTCGCGCACCCGTACGCGGCCGTCGCGATCACTACAGACCCGGGCGGCCGAGGATCCGGCCCGTGGCACGGGCTGCCAGTGTTTTCGGCCTGGGTCAGCCAGGCCCGAGGACGCCTCCGAGCAGAACAGCTCCGCGGCAGGCTCGCGGCCGTGAGCACCGCGTACCTGGCGAGCGAGTGGTCCGGCTTCGGCGAGGCCGTTGCCACGGCCGCGGCCGCGGCAACGCTGGCGGGATTGCTGTTCATCGCAGGCTCTACCTCGACCTGACTTCGCAGCGAGGCGACGAAGCCACACTCTGGCGCCGGATGGTCGGTGCGGTGTTCCCGGCGGTCGTTAGCTGCGGCTGCCTGGTGATCGCCGGAGCGACGCTGGCGGCTCAGGCCGGCGGGGGGCTGTACTGGCTGGTGCCGAGCGTGCTGGCGGCGATCATCTTCGGGCTGGTCAACGTCTGGGTACTACTGGTCGAGATCCTGCGTTAGGGGACGGCCGAGGCATCGACCACTGCGGCGCGTACTTACTGCGTGACCGGGGGCCCCATGGGCGCAAAGAGAAGTTGCCGACGCCCGCCGCCCAGGCGTCGGTGGCCGAGATGGCGGCTACCCGAGTCCAGAGCGGGTTGGACGAGGCCTGTCGTTCTCATCTGGTGGCACGGGACTTCTCGCCCCGGTCGGCGTCGCGAGCGTGGCTGCCGGCGGCCCAAGACCGATGAGTCCGGCAGCCGCACCGAGGCGTACGGGCTGATGAACGGACTTCCACGCGCTGCGTCAAGCTGTATTCGTACTGCCGTCATAGCACTAACCGGAGCTCCTCCGAAGGGGGCCAGTGATGCTGAGCGCCATCCGCCGCTGGTTTGGCAGACTCCGCGAACGTCGCGTTGAACAAGCTGTACGAAGGTTCACTGCACGCCAGGCGGCAAGCAATCGGCCGCCAGGCGACGATGGCCCAATGTTCGGGTCGCCAGGAGGCTAGCGGTAAAACGTTGGGGGCTCTCGGACATGGTTGACCTCCTGAGTAGGTCGATCTAAGTCCGGCCGCGTGTTCCCGCACGCGAGCCGCGCCGCCGTCTGTTCGGGATCCAAACTTCGGAGCCAAACCGGCTGCCGACGCTGGCGAAGCGTGGCGCGGGCTGGATAATCAGCCTCAGTTCGGTAGCGATAGCTGGAATCCGGTGGACGCGCCTGGAGGCGCAGGCGTTACGTTGCCGCCATGCACAGCGTGGACCGAACCACCGAGATGATGATCAGGTCCGTGCTCGCCTACGCGGAGAACCGGCTGCGGCTCGATCCGGTTCCGCTGGATTCGGGCTCGCGCGATCCGGCCGAACTGGACGTCGCGCTGTCCGGACTGCTCGGCGAGGAGGGGCATAACCCGGATCAGGTTCTCGGCGTGTACACGTCGATGCTCGCGCCCGCGGTCGATCTCAGCGGACAGCCCGCGCTTCCTCGGCTTCATCCCGGCCGCGCCGACCAAGGCGTCACTGCTGTTCGACATGCTCATCTCCTGCGCGTCCATCCAGGGCATCTCCTGGCTGGAAGCTGCAGGCGCGATTCATGCCGAGAACCAGGTCCTCAGGCTGATCGCAGACAAGGCCGGGCTGCCAGCAGGTGCAGGTGGTTGCTTCGTGTCCGGCGGGTCTGCGGCTAACCTTTCCGCGCTCGCCGTCGCCCGCGAGGTAGCCAAGCGAAAGTCCGCCGTGCCTGGCAGGCGGTGGCGCGTGGTCGTCGGGTCAGATGCGCACTCGTCGGTCGGCAACACGCTCCGGCTGCTGGAGATGGACCCGCTGGTGGTGCCGACTGCGGACCACAGGCTGACTGGCGCCGCGGTGAGCGCCGCGATCGCCGCGGACGGAGAGCCCGAGTCGCTGGCTGCCGTGGTCGCCACGGCTGGCACGACGAATGCCGGCATCATCGACGACATTGCGGGGCTGGCGGACGTGGCCCGCTCGTACGACCTGTGGTTCCACGTGGATGGCGCGTATGGCGGAGCCTGGCCTGTTCGCGCCGAGCGTGCGGAGCGCTTACGACGGGATCGAGCACGCGGACTCGTTCGTAGTCGACCCGCACAAGTGGTTGTTCGCGCCGTTCGACTGCGCGGCGCTGCTCTACCGCGATCCGGCCCTAGCCCGTTCCGTTCATAAGCAAGATGCGGGCTACCTTGACGTCATCCACGAGCAGCCGGCCGAGTGGAACCCGACCGACTACGCTTACCACCTCACCCGGCGGGCCAGGGGCCTGCCGCTGTGGTTCTCGCTCTGCGTGCATGGCGTGCGCGAGTACGGCGCGGCCATCGAGTCAGCTATCGACCTCGCCCGGCAGGCTGCCGCCGAGATCGCGGCGCGGGACTACCTCGAGCTCATCCGGGAGCCTCAGCTGTCGGTCGTGCTGTTCCGGCGGATCGGCTGGCAGGCCAGCGACTACGCGGCAGTGGGCGGACAAGCTGCTCGCTGACCAGGTGGCTTTCGCACCGCCGACAGTGTGGGACGGCGAGACCGTGGGAAGGCTGGCGTTCCTGCACCCGCAAACGCAGATGTACCTGGTCAAGGAGATCCTGGACCGGATGGCCGGAGCGGGCTAGCAGCGCGGCGAACCCGGTTGCGCGCACTGCCAGCCCGACCCTGCGTACTGCCGTAAGTCAGCAGGAACGCAGCACCTTGGCCACCTTGAAGCCGGCCACGCCGTTGCCGGTCACGCTGGTGCCGCTGTCGCCGGTGAAGGTGTAGAGCCGCTTGCCGCGATAGGTGACCTGGAGCCGGTGATGGCTGCCGAACACGGCTGTACCCAGGCAGCTCGCGCCCCTCGGTACGGTCTTGCCGGACGGCATCACCAGCCTCGGCCAGACCGCCAGGCACTGGCCGGTGCACGAGCCGTGCGGAAGGTAGTACAAGGCTGCGCCGTGCACGGTCACCAGGATCTTGCCGAAATGCGCGCGGGTCCGCTCCTTGACCACCACTGCTGATCTCGAAGCAGCCGGGTGTCCTGCCCGCTCTGGCTGTGTCGCCGACGGATGCGCCGCCGCTGGTGTGGCTGACGCCGGGGTCGCGCCGGCCAGGGCTGCGACCGACAAGCCCCCGCTGGCTAGTGCTAGCGTTGCGCCGGCTGTCACGATCAGCCGGCCTGGGCCCGTGTTGCGAGCGCGGTAGACGAGTGTGCGCATGCTGCGTTCCGCCTTCGTATCAACCGGGCAGAGCAGCAAGGCCCGCCCGGCATGCCTCGGCCCCGACCGCAGAACGGCCGTCCCTGCCCCTTGGTTCAATCGGCCCGTGGTTCAATCCGCGGCCGGCGCATCGTCGTAAGCTCGCCTGCACGGTATTGCCTATGGAAGGAGGCAGGCATCAGCAGTCAGCCTCAGGGCACCTCGATAGGTGTGCCAGCGCACGTCGACGTCGCGCTGCGTTCGATCGGGCAGCCGAACGCCCTTGCTCATCAGTTCGACTTCTGGGACGCCAGCTACGAATGGCGACGGGTGTTCAGCGAGTTGTTCGGTACGTTCTTGCTCGTGACCGTGGCGGTGGGCGGCGGGATGGTCAACGCCAGGTTTGGTGGCGCTGCGGTGCCCGGCCCGGCGCGTGTTGTCGGGCCGGGCCTGATGGTCATGGCCATCATCTTGTTCATGGGTGCGGTGTCGGGAGCACATCTCAATCCCGGTGGTCAGCGTGGCTTTCGCGCTTCGCGGTGACTTCCCGTGGGGCCGGGTACCGCTCTATGTCGTAGCGCAATTTCTCGGCGCGGTGCTGGCGACGTTGCTGCTGATCGGTCTGATCGGCAAGCAAGGCAGCGCCGGGCTGACTTTGCCAGGCCCGGGAATCTCGACGTGGACTGCCCTGGCCTGGGAGGCGCTGCTGACAACTGGCCTGGTCAGCGTAGTGCTCGGCACCGCGTCCGGTGCCCAGCAACTCGGGGCGGTTGCTGCCTTCGGCGTCGGAGGTTACATCGTGCTCAGCCGGCCTGTTCGGTGCGCCGGTCAGCGGTGCTTCGATGAACCCGGCCCGGTCGCTCGGGCCCGCCCTGGTACTGGGCGACTGGAGCTCCTGGTGGGCTTATCTGCTGGGGCCGGCTGTCGGAGCGCTTCTCGCGGTCGGCATCGCCCGGATCCTGCGCGGGCGGGGCGGCGGGCTCTCTGGTACCAGGGCAGCCCAGGGGACGCTCGGCACGCTGTGGCTGCCGACCCGGATCGGGGAGCCGGAGCACGCGCCTGAGCGGCCGCCCGCTGGCGAGCCACCTGCTGCCGGTTCGGCGGAAAGCTCAGCCTGAACCGCGACTCGCGCACCTGATGCAGGTGACTGCGGTGGGCCTGGCGGCCAGGCGGGCCGCTGCTATGGGCTGGCCGCACTGCTCGCACCGGCCGTAGTGGCCGGCTTCGAGCCGCCCGAGGCCGAATCGACTGCGGCCAGCTGTCGGCTGGCCTGCTTCGAGCAAGGAAGCGACATGCTGGCGCTCGAAGGCGATCGTGGCGCCTTCGGGGTCGTGCTCATCGTCGGCATTAGCCTGGCCGGCAGCCTCGACGATCGCAGTGAAGTCGCGCTCCAGTGCCGCGAGCCGGTCCAGCACTGCCTCCGGCGCTCATCCGCCAGCAACGCACCTGGCCACCGTCAGCCGCCATGCTTCCTGCTTACCACCAGCGGCCGACCGGTCCGCACCAGCCGCTGGCAGCCCGCCAGCTCATCGGCCAGGCCGATTATGCGCTGATCGGCGAAATAAGGCAGGCTTGCAGCCATGGCAGCTGACACCCTCACCTTGATGGCCGTGCACGCTCATCCCGACGACGAGGCATCGAGCACCGGCGGCATCCTCGCGCTCTACTCTGACCAGGGCGTCCGAACAGTCGTCGTGACCTGCACAAACGGCGAGTTCGGCGATGCGCCTGGCCAGGTCAAGCCGGGCCAGGACGGACATGACGAGCAAGCCGTGGCCGAGTTGCGGCTGGCTGAGCTGCGACAGTCCTGCAAGATCCTCGGCGTGAGCAGCCTCGAACTCCTCGGCTATCACGATTCAGGCATGCCGGACTGGGAGTACAAAGACCGGCCGGACGCGTTCTGCAATATGCCGCTGGAGGTCGTGGCCGCGCGGATCAGCGGCCTGATCGAGGTCTACCGGCCGCAGATCGTCATCTCCTACGACGATAAGGGCCTGTACCAGCACCCCGACCACGTGCATGCCGCCCAGGCGGCCCGGGCGGCTGCGGCGCAGTCCGGCATCCCGGCAAAGTACTACCAGACGGCGATGCGCGGCAGCGACTGGCGCAAGATGTGGGAGGCGCTCCGCGACCTCGGTCTTGATGTGCCAGACGAGCGCGAGTTTACCGACGAGCAGCGCAGGCAGGCAGAGGAGGCAGAGCGGCGGATCACCACGACCGTGGACATCCGGCCGGTGCTTGAGCGTAAGCGCGAGGCCCTATTCGCGCACGCCAGCCAGATCCAGGACTCCTGGTTCAGCAAGCTGCCGCCGGAGATCGCCGCGCAGACCTTCGGGCGGGAGAGCTTCGTCCGGCTCACTGATACGACCGGGGCCGCGGTGCCGGAAGACGACCTGTTCGCCGGCCTGCGACTAGCACGCCGAAGCACTCCGCGCGCAGGTGGGCAGGCCCGGACCTACGGTCCCTTTACCTGGGCAATACCCGGAGCTGCAGCAACCCGGCGGTAGCACGACGAACAGTACGGCACGATTGATCCGTGATCGCGATACTGGTCCGCCTGTTCGGGCCGCACCACCGCAAGCACATCGCCGTCCTGCTCGTCTCCGCCGCAGGCTGCATGCTGGCCGGTGCGGCGGCATTCGCTGCTACTCAGCAGAAGCCGTTCACACCGGCCTGTACTGGGCGGTCACGACCGCGACGACTGTTGGCTATGGCGATGTCACGCCGCGCAACGCGGCGGGCCGGATCATCGCGTCGCTCGTCATGCTCACCACTATCCCGCTGCTGGCCTCGGTGTTCGCGTTCGCGAGCGGCGACGTGGCGGCAGCTGGAGTACGGAGGATCCTGGCCATGCGCAGCCACTTCCCGGACGGCCGCGTACCGGCTGGTGATCGGCATGAACGACGCGGTGCCCGCGATCCTGGCCGAGCTGGCCGCGGCGGGATCCCGGTCGTGCTGGTGGCTGACATCGACCCGGTCAGCGTCCCGCCCGAGAGTGCACCTGGTTCGCGGCGATCCGACCGACGAGACAGTACTGAAGTCGGCGAAGCCGGACGGTGCCGAGCAGGCACTGATCACCGGCCAGTCAGATGGCGACGTGCTCGTCAGCTCGGTGCTGGTGCGGAAGCTGGCACCCGACCTGGAGACTGCCGCTCTGGTCAGCTCCCCGTCAGTCCGGGAGGCGCTCACCGACCTGGGCGTCCATCAGGTCATCTCGGCACACGCGCTGATCGCGTCCACGCTGGCGAAGAGCCTGGAGACGCCGCACGCCGGCGACATGCTCGCGCAGCTGGTCGGGTCGAACCACCACCGGCTCAGCGAGATCGCAGGCCGATGCTGGACGCGGTCGGGCGGCCGCTGAGCGCCATCCGGGATGATCGCGACGGTCTGGTGCTCGGCCTGATCCACGACGGCAAGTTCATGCTCGGGATCGGGGACGACCCGGTGGTCCAGGCCGGCGATTTCCTCCTGGTGGCCGAGCAGCGGCCGATCGCGCTGGCCAGCGCCGTCACGAGCCGGAAGGCGTGCGTTAGCGCAGGCCGCGCGCGTCCACACTGCCGCGTCCACGCCGCCGCGGTCACACTGGACTGGTGGGCGATCGCGTCAGGACCGGGGTCCGGGTCGAGGGCGTGGTTCAGGGCGTCGGCTTCCGGCCGTTCGTCTACTCGCTGCGCCACGAGACTCGGCCTCGGCGGCCATGTCGGCAATGACGACGACGGAGTGTTCGCTGAAGTCGAAGGCAGCCCGGAGCGCTGTCGCCAGGTTCCTGACGCTGCTCGAGCAGCTGGCCCCGCCGCTAGCCAGGATCGAGCGGGTGGCCGTGACGAGCCTTGACGTGACCGGATCCACTGACTTCGTCATCGCGGCAAGCCGGGCCGACGGCCAGCGCCGCGCGTTGATTGCCGCGGATACCGCCACCTGCGCTGATTGCCTGCGCGAGCTCGCGGACCCGGCGGACCGCAGGTTCGGCTACCCGTTCATCAACTGCACGAACTGCGGTCCGCGCTACACCATCGTCCGTGGCGTGCCCTATGACCGGCCCCTCACCACGATGAGCGGCTTCGCTATGTGCGCGGAGTGCGCGGCCGAGTATGACGACCCGGCCAACCGCCGGTTCCACGCCCAGCCGATCTGCTGCCCGGCCTGCGGTCCCCGCCTGTCGCTGGTGGCGGCGGACGGGACGAAGCTGCCCGGCCGTGATCCCGTCCTAGCGGCCGCCGAGCTGCTGCGCAACGGCCAGATCGTCGCCATCAAGGGTCTCGGCGGATATCACCTCAGCGTTGATGCCGGGAACGCGGCCGCGGCAGCCGCGCTTCGCGCGCGCAAGCACCGGGAGGATAAGCCGTTCGCGGTGATGGTTCCCGACCTGGAGGCCGCTCGGATGCTCTGCGCGATAGACGAGACCGCGGAGCGGCTACTGGTCAGCGCCAGGCGTCCGATCGTGCTGCTGCCGCGACTGCCTGGCGCCGACCAGCGCGTCGCGCCTGCCGTCGCGCCAGGCAACCGGCAGCTCGGGCTGATGCTGCCGTACTCGCCGTTGCACCATCTGCTGCTGGCAGCGGTAGCGAAGCCGATCGTGGCCACCAGCGGCAATGTCTCGGACGAGCCGATCGCCTTCAAGGACGATGAGGCGATGGAGCGGCTGGCTGGCATCGCCGACGCGGTCCTGTTGCACGACCGGCCGATTCACATCAGGACCGACGACTCGGTGGCGCGAGCGTTCGGTGGTCGCGAGTCGGTGATCCGCCGTTCCCGTGGTTATGTGCCGGAGCCGATCACGGTCGGGTTCCGATTTCGCCGGCCGGTGCTTGCCTGCGGGGCGGAACTGAAAAACACGTTCTGCCTGGCCAAGGAGAACCGTGCATTCGTCTCCCAGCACATCGGCGACCTGGAGAATGCCGAGACGCTGCGCTCCTTCACTGAGGGCATCGTGCACTTCCGGCGACTGTTCGACATGCAGCCACAACTAGTCGCGCATGACCTGCATCCCGACTATCTGTCGACCAAGTACGCGGCCGACCTGGCTGGCGTCGAGCTGCTGGGCGTGCAGCATCATCACGCGCACATCGCTGCCTGCCTGGCCGACAACGGCGAAGCCGGCCCGGTCATCGGCGTGGCATTCGATGGCACCGGTTACGGCACCGACGGCACCATCTGGGGTGGCGAGTTCCTGATCGCGGATCTCGCCCGGTTCGAGCGAGCTGGTTCGCTGGACCCGGTTGCGATGCCCGGCGGTGCCGCAGCCATCAGGCAGCCCTGGCGGATGGCTGCCGCTTACCTGGCCGCGTGTTATCCGGGTACGCCGCCTGCAGGCCTTGCAGTCGTACGACGCAACGAACAGTACTGGGCAGCCGTGCTCGCGATGGCGGACCGGAAGATCAACTCGCCGTTGACATCGAGCGCTGGGCGGCTGTTCGATGCGGTAGCCGCGTTGATTGGTGTCCGGGATGCCGTCAACTACGAGGGCCAGGCCGCGATCGAACTGGAGCAGCTCGCCGATGTATCCGAGCGCAGCAGTTACCCGGCCGCGATCGGCAGCAGGGACAGGTGGCTGAGCATGCGCGGTGCCGATCTGATCGCCGCAGCGGCCGAAGACCTTGCGGCCGGCGTCGCCGCACCGCTGATCGCCGCTCGCTTTCACAATGGCGTGGCAGCGGCGACCGTGACCATGTGCGCGCGGCTGCGTGACCAGACCGGGCTCACGGTCGTCGCGCTGTCTGGCGGGGTATTCCAGAACCTGCTGCTGACCGGTCGGGTGGCGACGGGGCTTGCCGAGTCCGGTTTCCGGGTGCTGCTGCACAGCCGGGTGCCGTGCAACGACGGCGGGATCAGCCTGGGGCAGGCGGCTGTGGCCGGAGCGCGAGATCGGGCCTGACAGGGTTACGCTGACGGGCTTTAGCCGGGCGGGGGCGGGACGCGGCGTTGCAGCCAGTCGTACCAGCCCTGCATTCCGTCGCCGGTTGTCGCCGACAGGTGTAGCAGCATGGCGGCCGGCGCCGCCCGGCGCAGGTCTGATGAGTACTGCCGGACATCGAAGCCGGCATACGCAGCAAGTCGGTCTTGTTGTGCTAGACCAGGTCATCCTGGCGGAACATGTGCGGATACTTGAGCGGCTTGTCCGCGCCCTCGGTCACCAACGCGAGCACGACCCTGGCTGCCTCGCCGAGGTCGAACAGGGCCGGGCAGACGAGGTTGCTGGCATTCTCAATTACGACGACGCCCCGGTCGTGCAGCCACTGACGATTACCGGCCGCGAGGTCGTCGTTCTTGGCGAGCACCTTCTGCTGAAGCTGGACGGTCCGCCCGGCCTGCGGCGACTCTGGCGCGTGCACGTGGCCGGATTCATGGCCGGCGTGCGAATGATGCAGCGACGTGATCCGGGCCGGGGACGAGCAGCCACATGTTCCGCACATACCTAAGCCACCTGTACTGACGTGATCTTCAGATCCTGCCCGGCCAGCACCGTCACTTCCGCGCTCCCGCACCGGCAGATGGCGATCGGTACTTCTGGCTCGAAGTCGCTGTCGCAGATGCGGAAATGACAAACCGCCGGTGGCTGGGAGATCTCCAGCTTGGCCCCTTCCAGGTTGGTTCCTTCAGTGACCAGGTCAAAGCAGAACCGCACGGGATCAGCAGATTCGCGGCAGCGGATCACCGACCAGGAGGTCGACGATCCTGGTCCCGCCAAATGCTGTCTTGAGCTGAACTATGCCGCGCGGTCCGTCAGTGACCCTGCCGATGACCGCTGCATCCGTACCCAGCGGGTGCGCTCGCAACGCCGCCAGCGCGTGGCCGGCATCCTCGGGGCTGACGACTGCGACGAGGCGACCCTCGCAGGCCACATACAGAGGGTCGATCCCGAGCAACTCTGAGGCTCCGCGCACCTGTAGCCGGACCGGGATGTCGTCTTCGATGACCACCACGCCGACGCTCGCAGCGGCGGCAATCTCGTTGAGGATCGTGGCAACACCGCCTCTGGTGGCGTCGCGCAGGGCCCGGACTCCGGGTGCTGCCACCAGCAAGTCGGCCACCAGGCCGTTCAGCGGCGCGGTGTCTGAGCTGATATCGGCCTCGATGTCGAGTTCACCGCGAGCCAGCATAATGGTGACGCCGTGATCTCCGATCGGACCGGAGACCAGGATGACGTCGCCCGGCTGCGCCCGGGCTACGCCGAGGTCAACATCACCCTCGATCACACCGAGTCCGGCCGTATTGATGTAGCAGCCGTCGGCCTTGCCCTTCTCGACCACCTTGGTGTCGCCGGTCACTACCTGCACTCCGGCTCTCACGGCGGCAGCCTGCATGGATGCCGCGACTCTGGCCAGGTCGGCGACCGGGAAACCCTCCTCGAGGATGAATCCGGCCGACAGGTACAGCGGCAGCGCGCCGGCCATTGACAGGTCATTGACCGTGCCGTTCACGGCGAGGTCGCCGATGTCGCCGCCGGGGAAGAACAGTGGCTTCACCACATAGGAGTCGGTTGTCATCGCCACCCTGGCGCCGCCGATCGCCAGCCGGGCCGCATCTTCAAGCGGCTCGAGCAGCGGGTTGCGGAAGGTTTCGAGGAACACCGCCTCGATGAGCGTCTGCGTGGCTTTGCCGCCTGCCCCGTGCGACATCGTGATGCGGTCTTCCTTGACCCGCGGGCGGGCTCGCCGGGCGCGGTCGATGCGTTCCAGCACGAGTTCCTCGCGGACCGTGCCCGCCAGGGGCTGGGGTGATCCACGATGTTCGAACCGGGTGGTCGCTGGACGCGTCGTGCTCGCGCAGGGCATCCTCGACCCAGCCCGCGCTGGCCGGGCTATCGTGCGGCGCGGTCATGAGGTACTCGCTTCCTGGACGCGCTGCCGGGTCAGGCGGCCGTAGTTGTAGTACGCGGCGCAAGCGCCTTCGGGAGAGACCATGCAGGTGCCGATCGGCGTCTCCGGGGTGCAGGCGGTGCCGAATACCTTGCACTCCCACGGCTTGAGCACGCCTTTCAGTACCTCGCCGCACTGGCACGCCTTCGGGTCAGCGACCCGCACACCGGGAACGGAGAACAGAGTCTCGGCATCGAACCGCGCGTATTCGTCCCGGACTTTCAGTGCCGAATGGGAGATGAACCCGAGCCCGCGCCACTCGAAGTACGGGCGCAGTTCCATGGTCTGCCCGATCGCGCGGAGCGCGACCACGTTCCCGTCCCAGGGAACCACCCGCGAGTACTGGTTCTCCACCGTTGCCTGCCCGCTGGCCAGCTGGAGCATCAGCAGGTAAATCGACTGCAGGATGTCGAGTGGTTCGAAGCCAGCAACGACGACGGGCTTGCCGTAATCGCGAGCGATGAATTCATACGGCCGGCAGCCGATCACCGTGGAGACGTGGCCGGGCCCGATGAAGCCGTCGAGTCGCAGGTCGGGTGAGTCAAGGATGGCCTTGATGGCGGGAATTATCGTGACGTGATTGCAGAAGATCGAGAAGTTCGGCAGACCCTCGGCGGCGGCACGCAGCACCGTCATGGCGGTGGACGGAGCGGTCGTCTCGAAGCCGATGGCCATAAACACCACGCGCTTGTCCGGGTTCTGCCTGGCGATCTTGAGCGAGTCCAGCGGCGAGTAGACCATCCGGATGTCGGTGCCACGCGCCTTGGCGTCAAAGAACGAGCCGTTGCTGCCCGGCACTCGCATCATGTCCCCGAACGAGGTCATGATCACGTCGGGTTCGGCGGCGAGAGCCATCGCGTCGTCGACGCGGCCCATCGGGATCACGCAGACCGGGCAGCCAGGACCGTGTACTAGGGTCACCTGCTCGGGCAGGTAATCCTCAAGGCCGTGCTTATAGATCGTGTGGGTATGGCCGCCGCACACTTCCATGAGCTTGTACTGCCGGCCCGGTTCGCAAAGAGCGGCGATCCTGGCCGCGAGGGCGTGTGCCTTGTCGGCGTCCCGGAACTCGTCGACGAATTTCATCGCTGCTCCCGCCTGCTCGATCTGGGCTGTTTATTCGATCCGGGACTCGGCAAGCGCGGCGAGTTCTTCTTCATATGCCTGGCCGATGCCTTCCAGGAACTGAAGGGCCGCGGCAGCTTCGGCCTCGTCGATCTTCGATAGCGCGAACCCGACATGGATGAGCACCCAGTCGCCCGGCTCGACTTTCTCGTCCGCGAGCAGGCCGACGTTGATGACGCGCCTGACCCCGCTCACGTCAACCCTGGCTAGGTCGGCCTGGTCGGGCAGAAACTCGATCACCTCACCGGGAATCCCGAGGCACATAGGCCCGCTCCTTCGTAGCTAGCTGGTGATCATCGGACTCAGCGGCGGTTGCGATGAGATCCAGCACCACCCGGACCGCCTCGTCGATCGCGGCCGACACCGGCTCGCTGAGCCCGATGCCGTAGTTAAGGCTGGCGGGCTCGCAGCCGACGACGAGAATCTGCCGCGGGCGTCCGCCGAGCATGCCGAGCAGGCTGATGACGACGTCCGGCTGCATGCCGTGCGCGTTGAACAGGGCCGGCTGCGAGGGCGGCATCCGCACCGTCCGTCGCGTCTGGTTCGCTGGCGAGATCCGGCTCGATCAGGTAGATGGTGCCCGGTGCGCCACCGCGCGCGCTGGCATCAATCAGGATCGCAGAGCTGTAGTCGGCTAGGTCGTAGGCCAGGTGGATGCCCCTGATTCCGTAGTCGGCTACCCGGACCCAGTCGGGCAGTTCGGCTGCGGCGAGCCGGTTCGCCACCTCGACCCCGAATCCGTCGTCGCCGAGGAAAATGTTTCCCACGCCCGCGACCAGCAGCTTGCCGGTCATGGTGCTGCCCCGGCGGCGGCGTGCAGCCCGGCGACAGCCGGAAGCGCGTCCTGACAGAGCTCCCAGAGGATGTTGTACATCGTGGTCTGGGCTTCCTGAATGCGGTGCACGGACGTGGATGGCGCGACGAACAGATAGTCGATGCTGTCCAGTTCTGCCATTTTGCCGCCGGAGTAGCCGGCGATTCCGACCGTCAGCATCCCGCGCCGGCTCGCCTCATCAAATGCACGCAACAGGTTCTCGGAATTGCCGCTGGTCGACAGCCCCACCGCAATGTCGCTCTTGCTGCCGAACGCGGCGACCTGACGGGCAAAGACGACGTCAACCCCGATGTCATTACTGAGCGCGGTCAGCACGGACGCGTCGCTGGCGAGGCTGAGTGCTGGCAACGGCCTGGCGGCGCCAGCCGGGTGGAGGAACAGGGTGGCCAGTTGCTGCGCATCGGTTGCGCTGCCGCCGTTACCGAAGGCCAGCAACCGGCCGCCGGCCGCGAACCTGCCTGCCATCTCCCGCGCGCACGCCAGCAGCCGAGCGCTGTCGGCGTCCCGGACTGTGCGGCGCAGGCGGAGAATCTCCGCCACCTTCGCAACTGTCGACTGCCGGACCTGCTCGAGCACCGCGGAGACATCGGTCGTGCCGGAGTACAGGAACGGGTAAAGCGACTCGATCGAGCCGGATTCAGGCGCCGCGGGCGCCGTGCCGTTTCCCGAGACCTGCGTCATGCCCGCACCACAGCTATCGCTTCCTTCGCGTGCACCAGGATCGTGTCGCCGGCCGCGGCGGCGACCAGAGCAACGCTGACCTCCTCGATCCCCTTGCCTGTGTCGACGAGCGCGAGTTCGTCACCGAGCAGGCGGACCACGGTGACTTCGACAGCCGTATCGGAGCAGGTGATGCACACCTCGCCAGAGCAGTCAGGAACCCCGTACCCGGGCGCCGTCACTGGTGCACTCTCCTCTTGGCGGGCACTGACAAGATGCTCGTTGTTCGGATCCGGTGAGAGCTGGGGTGACGGCCCTGCGTCGTTGCTCGTTGAGGGCCAGCATGACACTGCCGCCCCCGGCTCTTGCGGGGCTGCAGACCGGCAACAGAAGGACGCGCCGCAGAGCGCCAGTCAGTGACGGCCCGGCAGCCAGTCTCCTTGCCGGATTGTCGCTGCCAGCTTGAGGAGTCTCGTTGTCCCTTTCCTTGTCTGCTGCCGTTCCTGCCGCGGCGTTCTTCACCGGTATCGACTGGGCGGCCGCATCGCACGCCGTCTGCGTGGTCGACAACGCCGGGCACGTGAAATGCCAGTTCATCATCGAGCATTCGGCTGCCGGGTTCGCTGGCCTGATCCGCCGTCTGGCCGCCCTCGGCGAGCCGCCGGCGTGCCGGTGGCGATCGAGCGTCCCGACGGCCGCCTGGTCGATGCACTGCTGCAGGCCGGGCACCCGGTCGTGCCGGTCAAGCCGACCGCGATCAAAGCCTGGCGCGACGGCGAGGTGGTCTCGGGCGCCAAGAGCGACCCCGGCGACGCCCTGGTGATCGCCGAGTACCTGCGGCTGCGCCAGCACAAGCTGCGCCTCGCCGTCCCCTACTCTGCCCAGACCCTGGCCCTGCGCACCGTGACCCGCACCCGCGGTGACCTGGTCGAGGCGCGGGTCGCGGCGATCAACCAGCTGTCCGCGCTGCTGGACAGCCACTGGCCCGGCGCCAAGGCCATCTTCGCCGACGTCGAGAGCCCGATCGCGCTGGCGTTCCTGACCCGATGGCCGACCGCGGCGTCGGCCGCGAAAGTCGGGGAGAAGCACATCGCCGTATTCTGCAGCCGGCACGGCTACTCCGGCCGGCGCCCCGCCGCCGAGCTGCTGGCCCGGCTGCGCGCCGCCCCGGCCGGCACTGCCAGCGACGTCGTCAGCCAGGCCGTCCGCTCCGCCGTCCTGGCCCAGGTCAGCCTCCTGCAGGCACTCAACACCGGCATCAAGGACCTCGACCAGTCGGTCCGCGCCCGCCTCGGGGAGCACCCGGACGGGAAGATCTTCACGTCGCTGCCAAGGTCGGGTCAGATCAACGCCGCCCAGGTGCTCGCCGAGTGGGGCGACTGCCGCGAAGCCTACGACAGCCCGGACGCCGTCGCCGCCCTCGCCGGCCTCTCCCCGGTCACCAAAGAATCCGGCAAGCACCGCGCCGTCAGCTTCCGCTGGGCCTGCAACACCCGATTCCGCGCCGCGTTCACCACCTTCGCCGACAACAGCCGGCACGCCAGCCCCTGGGCCGCCGACATCTACAACAGCGCCCGCACCTCCGGCAAAGACCACCCGCACGCCATCCGCATCCTGGCCCGCGCCTGGATCCGCGTCATCTACCGATGCTGGCTCGACGGCGTGCCCTACAACCCCGAACAACACGGCAACGCCAGCAAGCTCACCAACCAGATGGCCACCTGAGGTTGACACAGAGGGTGTCATGCGACCACCCCCGGTGCCAGCGCGCCGGGCTGCTCGAAGAACACGTGTACTAGTTCCCACAGCACGTGGTAGGCAGTCACCTGCAGCTCCTTGACAATCCGCGGATCTGCTGACCGGGTGACTAGCAGATGGTCGACAGCAGGGCAAGCGGCGATGGCGCCGCCGTCCCCGCCAACCAGCGCGATCGTCAGCATTCCCAGCTCGCGCGCGGTGAGAAGGCCGGACAGGACGCTGGCGCAGTTGCCGTCGGCAGCGATCCCGAGAGCGATATCGGCAGGCGTCGCCAGGTAGCGCAGCTGGTGGCTGAAGACGGCAGCCATTCCGCTGCGGGCTGCGATGCCTGTCACGGTTGCCACGTCGGAGGTCAGCGAGACAGCCGGCAGGGCGCGCTTGCCGACGATGACCGGGTGCACGAACTCGACAGCCACGTGCTGCGCGTCAGTGCTCGCCCCGCCGGTTCCGAAGACGACGAGCTTGCCCCCCTGGTGGAATCTGACCGCCATCTGATGGCACGCCGCCGCGACCGCCGCCGCCTGCTCGGCGAAGTCCGCGGCCGGCCGCTCCCTGCGGTCAAACAGGATACTGACCCCGGGCTCCTGCGGCGTCGTCATCCCGCTGGCTCCTCATCGGCAGCCTTGCCTAGGTCGAGTTCAACCTCTACGTCAACTTGATCGGATACCTTGAGTGCGCCCAGGAAGCCGGAGTAAGGCTTGATGCCGAAGTCGGTCTGCCGCACGGTCGTGGTGATCCGGTAGCGGCCGGGTCCGGTCTCGCTCACCTGCAACTGCTGCGGTCTGGACCGGCCCGCCAGGCTCAGTGTCCCGGCAATGGTACCGCTCGTGCTGTCCGGGCCGGTGTCGAAGGACGTCGCAGCGAACGTCAGCTCCGGATAACGGTCAGCCGACAAGACCTTGCGGGCAGTGACAGCGATCTCGCGCTTGTCCCGGTCAGTCAGCGGCCGGACACCGCCCGATCCGGCGCGCACGACGAGCGCGCCCATGTCGACCTTGACCGCTAGGCTCTCCGGGGCTAGGTCCGCAGCCAGCACTATTTCGCCGCTCCACCGCTGGGCCTCGATGGTCAGGTCGTGACCCGCTTGAGCAGCTATTCCGTCGCGGTGCGTCCGTAAGGTTATCCGGCCTGCGTCTGGGCCGAAGGTGTGCCGTCCGGGCTGCATTGGCATAGCTGAACGGTAGGACACACAAGTGGGGGGACGTCCAGTGATCCGCGCAGACAGCTATGACCATTCCCGGCAATTGGCTACGTCAGGGAAGCGGAGGGCACGGTCGGATCCGTCTCGGACACGCTGGTCCGCCGCGCCGGTGTGCTCGGCAAGGGATCACGGGCGGCCTGACCGCTCTGGGTTCTGGCGTCTGCGGTGGCGCGTTTTGGCGGCTTTGGCCGGAAGCGAGTAACGTCGTCTGACCATGCCCGTGCTCCGGACTTAGGACGATGTTGCCGTGGACGGAAAACTCATCCTCATCGACGGCTCGCCGGCTCCGCTTGACGAAGTCACGATCAAGGGCGCTCTCGCGGACGGCAAACTGCTCTGGCTCGATTTCAAGCCCGCCGATCCGGATGGCATCGCGTTGCTACGCGACGACTTCAAGCTGCATCCGGTGGCGATCGAGGCAGTCAGCGAATTCGGCCAGCGACCCAGGGTGGAGGACTTCGGTGATGTGGTCTACCTGGTCAGCTACGGAGTTACCGGCGAGGGCAAGGACGACCTCACCGAGGTCCATATCTTCATCGCCAAGGACTATGTCATAACGATCAGGAACGATCACTGTCACGCGCTCGATGAGCTGTGGGACCGACTGGGCAAGCCGGCTGGCCTGCCTGTCGGCACCGGCAGGCCGGTGCGCCTGATCCTGGTCCACCACATCCTGGATAGCTTGATCGACAGCTTCTTCCCCAGGCTCTCGGAATTCGACGACCGCATCGACGACCTGCAGGAGCAGATCTTCGGCAAGCCCACCAACGACCAGCTTGCTGAGCTTTTCAACATGCAGCGTTGGCTGGTGAACGTGCGCAAGCTGGTCGCGCCGCAGCGGGACATGGTGGCGTCGCTCGTGGCGGGCATGGTGGACGTGCCGGGCATGACCCCGGAGGGCGAACCCTATCTGCGTGATCTGTACGACCATACAATCCGGATCAGCGACCAGATCGACAGCTACCGTGACCTGCTGAGCAATGCCATGTCCGCTTACCTCTCGATGGTCTCCAACAACCTGAACGAGGTGATGAAGCAGCTCGCGATCATCGCCACGATTTTCCTGCCGCTGTCGTTCCTGACCGGGTTCTTCGGCCAGAACTTCGCCTGGCTGGTCGGCGACCTCGGCGGCTGGCCGACGTTCGTGATCGTCGGTCTCGGCACCGAAGTGATCGCAGTAGCCGCGCTGTACTGGCTATTCCGCCGCCGGGGCTGGATCGGCTCAGCGAAGCCCTAGTCTGGCCGCATGGCGACGAATACGGCCGGGAAGATACGGGCCCGCTCGCGCAAGTCGGAGACCCGCCTGGGGCTGGTCCGACGGGCGCGTCAGATCAACCGGATCCTGACAGAAACGTACCCGGATGCGCATTGTGAGCTCGACTTCCAGGACCCGTTTCAGCTGCTGGTCGCCACCGTGCTATCCGCGCAGACCACAGACGTGCGGGTCAACCTGACCACCCCGGCGCTCTTCGCGAAGTACCCGACGCCCGACGACCTCGCCGCCGCCGATCCCGAGGACCTGGAGACGATGCTCAAGCCGACCGGATTCTTCCGGGCCAAGACCAAGGCTGTGCTCGGCCTGTCGGCCGCCATCCGGGACTCCTTCGGTGGTGAAGTGCCACGTCGGCTCGACAACCTGGTCACGTTGCCGGGCGTCGGGCGGAAGACGGCGAACGTGGTGCTCGGCAACGCGTTCGGGGTGCCTGGCATCACGGTGGATACGCATTTCGCGCGGCTGTCCCGCCGGTTCGGCTGGACCAGTCAAGATGACCCGGTCAAGATCGAGCAAGAGGTCGGCGAGCTGTTCCCGAAGTCGGAGTGGACGATGCTGTCGCATCGGCTGATCTGGCACGGCCGCAGGATCTGCCACGCCCGCAAGCCCGCCTGCGGTGCATGCCCGGTGGCCGCCCTCTGCCCGTCGTACGGCACCGGCCCGACAGACGAGGCCACGGCCGTCAAGCTGGTCAAGAGCGGGCCGTTTTCTTGACCGCTGAGAACCAGAGTCAGGCCGCGGCCGGCCCTGCGGACGACACGCCTGCCTGGCTGGCCAGGCTGATCGCAGGGGCTGCGCACATGGCGGTCCCGGCGGAACTGCGGCCGGACGGCCGTGGCCGTGCTGCCGCCGTGCTGATCTTGTTCGGGGACGGCCCGGGCGGTCCTGACTTGCTGCTCATCGAGCGGTCGGCCGGACTTCGCAAGCACCCCGGCCAGCCCGCCTTTCCAGGCGGCGCTATCGACGAGTCAGATAAAGGCGCGGTCCAGGCAGCGCTGCGGGAGGCGGCCGAGGAAACCGGGGTTGATCCTGCCGGGGTGCGCGTGCTCGCCGTGATGCCCGAGCTCTACATCTGGCGCAGCGATTTCCGGGTTACGCCAGTGGTCGGCTGGTGGCACGCGCCAGTGCCGGTGGCGCCCGGAGATCCGGCCGAGATCGCTGCCGTCGTCCGGGTACCGGTAGCAGAGCTGGCGAGCCCGGCAAACAGGCTGATGATCGCGTACCCGAACGGGCACGGTGGCCCGGCTTTCCGAGCCGAGGGAATGATCATCTGGGGTTTCACGGCCATGCTGCTGGATCGCGTGCTCGCTCTGGGCGGCTGGGAGCAGCCATGGGACTCAGGCCGACTGACGAGCCTCCCGGCGCAAGAACGGCCGGTCGGCTGGCCCCCGCTGGGCGGATGACGTCCGGGCGCGTTACCGGGCCGCACCGCAGCGGGCGGGGCTATAAGTTGTTGACGTGCCCGGTGACCTGCTCGACCTCGTCCTCCTAGCGCTGATCGCGGCGTTTGCCGTGGCCGGGTACCGCCAGGGCTTCATTATCGGCGTGCTGTCACTGGCAGGGTTCGTGTCTGGCGTGGGGGGCGGGGCGTTCATCGCCCCCGGTATTGCCCGCGCATTCGCCAAGAGCCTGCAGTGGCAGGCGTTCATAGCGATCCTTGTGGTGTTCGCCGCGGCCGTCATCGGCATGCTCATAGCATCCTGGCTCGGGGTGGCGGTCCGGTCACGGCTCACCGGCCGCCCTGCCACGGTCGTCGACTCGCTCGGCGGCGCGGCCGTCAACATCGTCGCCGTCCTGGTAGTGGCCTGGCTGATCGGCTCGTTCCTGGTGAACGCGCAGTTCCCGACCATCGCCCGGCAGGTTAGCCAGTCGGCCCTGCTGCGCTCGGTCGATGCGGTCATGCCGCCCGGCGCGCTGTACCTGCCGGTCTTTCCCGGCCTGCGCAGCCTGCTCGCGAACGGGCTGTACTCCCAGGTTTTCAGCGCTATCGGGGCGGAGGACAGCCTGAGCCTGGCAGCGCCTAACCTGAATGTGCTGAAAGCACCGGGGCTGGCCAGGGACGAGAAGAGCATCGTCAAGATCCAAGGCATCGCCCCGTCCTGCTCTCAGCAGATCGAGGGCTCCGGCTTCGTGATTTCTCCGGAGCACGTGCTCACGAACGCGCACGTGGTCGCCGGGGTGACCACCGGGCCGTATGTCACCCCGGCGAACAGTAGCCAGAAGCTGGCCGCGCACGTGGTGCTCTACGACCCGCAGCGCGACATAGCCGTGCTCTACGTTCCGGCCTTGTCCGCGCCGCCGCTGAAGCTGGCCGGGCATGCATCGAATGGCACCAGCGCCATCGCGGCCGGGTATCCGCTCGATCAGCCGTTTACCGCTGTGCCGGCCAGGATCGGATTCAGCATCAAGGCTTCCGGGCCGAACATCTATGCCAGCCAGATAGTCGACCGGGAGATCTACCCGATCAAGGCGACGATCCGGTCCGGCAACTCGGGCGGTCCGCTGCTGGCGCGTGACGGCCGCGTCTATGGTGTGGTGTTCGCTGCTTCTACTGCCTACAGCGATATCGGATACGCGCTGACTTCGGGCGAGGTGGCCAGCGATGCCGCCGCAGGCAGCCAGGATTACTCCGACGTCTCTACCGAGCGCTGCCAGGCCGGCTAGCTCAGATCCGTCGCATCCGGGCGGCGCAGCCTGAGGTGGAGGCTGCCAGGGTCGATCGGGCCGGCTCCGCGCTGTTCGATGCGCGCGGCAAGTTCGGCGCAGGACAGCCGCAGGCCGGCCACATCGATGCCGTACGGGCCACTGGCGGAGTAGCCGGCTAGCCGGTCAGCGCCCCGCTGCAGCAGGCTTACCGCGCCGCGAGCATTGCCGCGCAGCGCGTGCGTCAGGCCGACAGCGATCTGGGCCAGTCCCTGCCAGAGATCGCGCTCGGCTGGCGGGGCAGTCTTCCAGGCCGCCTCGAGCACCTCGTGCGCGTGGAACGGGCGGCCGGCGTTGATCAGTTCCTGGGCGGCGGCCAGCGCTTCCGCCGCCGGCCTGGGCCTGTCGTCGCCCTGCGGCTGGCCGGCTGCCTCCCTGGTCAACGGGCGGCCCAGAGCGTCACGCGGCCGGGCATTTCGCGGGCGGCCGGTATCGTCCCGATCACGGCTGGCGGGCACCACCTAGCGCTCAGGCTCGGGATCGGCCAGCCAGGAACGCAGCTCGAGGTCGAACCGGTCGGCCGCTTCCTCGTGCGGGAAGTGGCCAGCCCCGTCAAGCAGCCGCCACCGGTACGGCGCCTCGACGTAGACGCCGGAGCCACGCGCTGAACTCGGCAGCATGCATGGGTCCAGGGCACCGTGCAAGTGCAGCGTAGGCGCCTGGACCGGCGAACGCATCATTCGGGTATAGGCGATCCCGTCCGGCCGGAACCTGGACCGGAGGTACCACCGGTGGTACTCGAGGGCGGAGTGGGCAACGGATGGCACGCTCATCGCGTCCTCATAGCGGCGTTCCGTTTCCTCATCCGGCCAGCCTGGCCCTGACCAGGCGGACAGCAGTCGCCCGACCCGGCTGGCCCCGTCCTTGAGCAAGCGTCGTTCAGGCAGCATGGGCAACTGGAAGCCGAGCGCGTAGCTCATGCTCTTGGCCTGGGCGAAGGGCGCTGACAGGACGGCGGCGCGCAGTCGCAGCGGGTGCGGCATGGAGACGATCGCGAGCCGCCTGACGACCTTCGGGTGGTAGGCGGCCATGGTCCACGCGATCAGCCCGCCCCAGTCATGCCCCACGACCACGGCATTCGCCTCGCCGAGCGCGCGGACCATTCCGGCCGCGTCGGAGGCCGCGGTTACCAGGTCGTAGCCGCGCGGCGGCTTGTCGCTGCCGCCATATCCGCGCAGGTCGGGTGCCGCGACGCGAAAACCGGCCTGGCTGAGCGACTCGAGCTGGCGCCGCCATGTCCACCAGAATTCCGGGAACCCGTGCAGCATCAGCACAAGTGGCCCGTCGCCGCACTCTGCGACGTGAAACCGGGTCCCGTTCGCACTCACCGAGCGGTGCGTCCATGGCCCGCTCAGGTAAATGGAGGCGTTGCCGCGTGCGCTCATGGCTAGCCCTTGGCTGAGGCCTTGGTAGCGCTGGCCGGCTTGTCTCGGTGCAGTAGTGACATTCCGTCAGCCAGGCTGCGCCTGGTCTTGCTCATGCCGCCGATCTTGCGCACCATGCGCATCGCGATGAGAGCTGCGACGCCGATGAGCAGCAGGCAGGTACCAGCGACGATCAGGAATGCGGCCCATAGCCAAATGTGCAATGCGTTCAGGCCGAAAGCGAAGGCGAAGGAGAGCAGCATCAGCACGAGGCACACGGCGAACAGCGCGACAACGCCGAGCCCTGCGCCGACGCCGAGGCGCTTTGCGTCGGCTTTCAGTTCCAGCTTGGCAAGGTCGAGCTCGTACCTGACCAGTTGTGAGATGTCCCTGGCCGCCACGGAGACTAGATCGCCGATGGACTGATCAGCCACGCCGTTAGCGGCGCGCCTGACCGCGGGATCGGCCATGGGTACCTCCCTCTCTGCACGCTGTCAACTCAAAGTCTTGCTTATACCCAATGGCGACAGGAGCCGGCATCCGGTATTTGGCAATAGCCTTGCGGCACTGGCATCCGAAAGCGGGGGTTTCCGGCGCATCCAGAGGCTCAGCCGGCAGGTAGCCGGCAGCCTGGTGACCGATGGTGACCGGGGAGTAGCCGCTCGAGCCGCACAGCAAACGGCGCCCCCGGCAAGGGGCGCCGTCGCACGGACACGTTCGACCGGGTTACCAAGCGTGCACCTTCACTGCCGTGGTAGGCAGACGATGGTCTGCGCCCATAGTCGCTTTGGCGCTCCTGCGGCCACTATTCGCCTGCCACGGCACGCCTCCCGCGGCTGGTCGCGCGTGGGTACCCGGCTTCCGTGTACGGACCATCGGTCCGTGTTTCCTTTCTACTGGTCCGCAGCGGCTTTGAAAAGCCCGCAGCGTGATGGATTCGTTATCTCAATCGATCGACCCGGTTGCATGCCCGCAACTCAACTGCCAGGCGAACAGCCAGCAGGCGATGGCTACGAAATGCCGCTCTCGTGCGGTTAATCCGTTATGCGGAGCCTGCCCGCGGCCGCTTGACGCTGGCCGGGCCGGGCTGATCGGCGAGCCGGCTGGCCATGATCTGCCAGCAGCTTTATTACGCAGCCAAGGCGAGCAAGAAAGAAAGCTGTCGCAGTTGTCCCGGTACTCTCGACGGATGTGCCTCAAGTCCGGCAGCATAGGGGAAGGCACTAGAACCCTTTGCACTTCGGCATGACTGGCTGGTAACTTGCCCGGATTGCAACTAGGCTTTCTTGGGTAACGGACCCGGCTCTGCCCCCCCGGAGCCCGGACCGTATGGCGACCCCCGTTCTCCCCCCCGACGGGGGTCGCCCCATTTCCGCACTCAGCTTCGTTACGAAGCCCGGTGGTTCCGGCGCTTAGACGCAGGTGTCAGGACGCAACTGTGCGGTCAGTCCGCGCTGAGTTCTGATCTGGCTCGGGTGCGCCTGCCAGCAGACAGCGCAGCAGCACGACCGCATCGTGCTTAGCCAGCGGGTGGTTGCCATTCCCGCATTTGGGTGACTGAATGCACGCCGGGCAGCCGGCTGCGCATTCACAACTGGCAATTGCTTCGGCCGTCGCTGACAGCCAGGCCCGTGCCGCCGCGAAACCGCGCTCGGCGAACCCGGCACCGCCGGCCTGGCCGTCATAGACGAAAACAGTGAGCTTGCCGGTCGCCGCGTGCAGGTCGGCTGACACGCCGCCAACGTCCCACCTGTCACAGGCCGCCACCAGCGGCAGGAGGCCGATCGAGGCGTGCTCGGCCGCATGGGCTGCTCCCGGCAGGTCAATCCCGAGCGAGGCAAGCGCGGCGCGCTCCGCCGGGCCGATCGTCCACCAGACCGCCCTGGTTGGCAGCCTGCGCTCGGGCAGGTCCAGGACGTCCTCGCCGATCACCAGTCCGGTCTCCGCGCTCCGCCGGGCATAAGACACGACCTGCCGGGTGACGAGGACATCGCCGAAGCACACTGCGGCCGGACCCCAGTCAGCCCGTTGCCGCTCGGTCGTTACCTCGATGCTCGTGATTTCCCTGGCCGTGGTCGCGTAGCCGGGATCACCGAGCTCGACCAGCGCGACGCGGTCTTCCAGATCGAGTTTGCTGACCAGGTACGTCTCGCCCTGGTGGCTGTAGACCGCGCCGGAGTGGGCCAGGAAGTGCGCGGACGGCTCGTCGACCGTGCCAACGAGGCGGCCGGTAGCAAGCTCAACGATGCGCACCGGCCAGTCGCCCGCGCCGCGCAGCCCGGTCCGGGTGGCCAGACCTTGCCGTGTGCAGAACCAGCGACCGCCACGAGCTCGAAGCAGGCCGTCCGCAGTCAGCTGCCCGGCCAGCGACGCCGCCGCGGGGCTGAAGGCGGCGAGGTCATGCGAGCCAAGAGGGAGCTCGGCAGCGGCGGCGCATAGGTGCGGTGCGAGCACGTAGGGGTTATCCGGGTCCAGCACCGTCGCCTCGACCGGTGCGCCGAGCAGGGCCTCGGGATGATGGACGAGATAGGTGTCGAGCGGGTCATCGCGGGCGATCAGCACCGCGACGGCATCACGGCCGTCCCGTCCGGCCCGGCCCGCCTGCTGCCAGAGCGCCGCTCTGGTCCCCGGCCACCCGGCCATCAGCACCGCGTCCAGTCCCGGCACGTTGACGCCGAGTTCGAGTGCGCTGGTCGCGGCCAGCCCGGTGATCTCGCCGGACCGCAGCGCATCCTCTAGGGCTCGCCGCTCCTGCGGCAAGTAGCCAGACCGGTACGCCGCCACCCGGCTGGCCAGGTCGGCTGCCCCGGCCTCGGCCAGGTGGTTGCGCGCCGCCTGTGCCACCGCCTCTGCGCCGCGCCGCGATCGGACGAATGCCAGCGCCGCCACGTCGCCGCGGACCAGCTCAGCAAGCAGCCGGGCAGCCTCCGAGGTGGCAGCCCGGCGGACGGGGGCACCCGCCTCCCCCTTCGCGCCGGTCAGCGGCGGCTCCCAGAGGGCGAATGTCAGCGGGGCACGTGGTGCGCCGTCCGCGCTGACGGCTTCCACTGCCTGGCCGGTGAGCTGCGCGCCGCATCGGGCCGGCTCGCTGATGGTGGCAGAGGCCAGAATGAAGACAGGCTCGGCGGCGCTGTGGTGGTAGGCGATGCGGCGCAGCCTGCGCAGCACATGCGCCACATGCGAGCCGAACACGCCGCGGTAGGTATGGCACTCGTCGACCACCACGTAGCGCAGCCGCCGGAAGAAGCCGTTCCACCTGGCGTGACCGGGCAGCAGCGATTGATGGAGCATGTCGGGCGTCGTCAGCAGGTAGTTGGCCTGAGATCTCGCCCTCGTCCGTTCGGCCCACGGCGTGTCGCCGTCGACCACGGCCGCCCGGACGCCACGCAGGCCGAGTGATCCCACGAGCTTGGCCTGGTCCGCGGCGAGTGCCCGCGTCGGTGCGATGTAGAGGGCGCTGCCGCCGGCCAGGATGCCCGCTAGCGCGGGCATCAGGTAGCCAAGCGACTTCCCGGACGCGGTGCCGGTCGAGACTATTGCGCTCTGGCCGCTCGCGGCCAGGTCCGCGACCTCGGCCTGGTGGCGCCAGGGAGCGACTACTCCGCGGGCGGCCAGCGCGGCGGTAAGTTCCGGCGGCACCCAGGCCGGCCAGTTCGCGTGCTCGCCGGGGCTCCCAGCCAGCTCCGTCAGGAAGGTCAGCCTGCCTGCTCGAGCGCCAGCGTGCAGCACTGCGAGCGCGCCCGCCGTCGCGGGCCGCGAGATAGTAAGGGAGTCGGATGGAGGCACCAGAGGCATCAGATCCCAGTCTCTCGCACGGCGCAAGGTGCCTGCGACGGCGATCTGGTATAGGAATAACGGTGGGGCGTGGTTGAATGCGCGACAGAGCATGCCCTGGCGGCGCCTCACCGGCCCGCCAACGCCGGTGCTGCAATGCCGCCCCTGACCGGCCGGACCCGGACGGGCCCGGCGTGACAGGACAGGAACGGCGTAACCGGACAGGCGCAGCCGCCGCTAGACACTGACCGCCGTATGGCGCTGGAGGATATGTGGACCTGAAGCTGGACCACCACAGCAAGGATGGGATCGAGATCGTCGATGTTGAAGGCGAAATCGACGTCTACACCGCTCCGCGCTTGCGTGAATTGCTGATCGAGCTGGTTAACAGCCGGTTCTATCAACTCGTGGTGAACATGGAGAAGGTCGAGTTCCTGGACTCTACCGGGCTCGGCGTCCTGGTCGGCGGGCTGAAGCGGGTTCGCGCTCACGACGGGTCGCTGGACCTGGTCTGCACCCAGGAACGGATCCTGAAGATCTTCCGCATCACGGGGCTCACGAAGGTGTTCGGCATTCACGACACCGTCGATGAGGCGATCGCGGCGCGCCGGGCGGAGAAGTAGCAGGCCGGACACAGTGGTTTCACCATCAGACCGGACGACGTACAGATGGCAACTGTCGAGCTGAGCTTCACCCCGCTGCCCGCGCATGTCCGGACTGCGAGGCTGGTCGCGACTGCCGTCGCAAGGCGCAGCGGAGTTGACGAGTCGCTGCTTGACGAGGTCAGGCTGGCGGTCGGCGAGGCTTGTTCCCGAGCCGTCGAGGGCCACCAGATGTACTGCCCGGCCGAACCGGTCCGTCTCTCCCTCACGGACCTGGCCGGGCGGTTCGAAGTCGAGGTCACCGATACCTGTGCGCCGGGCGCACGCGGATCCCGCGGGCCCGGCGGGCCTGGTGCCGCCGGCGATCCGCCTGGTAGCGCCTCGGTCAGTCCGCAGGCGGGCATTCCCGCTGGTCTCGGTATCGCGGTCATCGAGGGGCTCGCTGATGAGGTGCAGATCAGCCAGACGGCGGCTGGCACGAGCATCAGGATGAGCTGGCCGCTGGCCGGAGGCGCCCGGTAACTGGGCGGGCTGAGCGCTGTCCCGGTGGTGGCCTATGTTTCTGTCCGAGTACCGTTGCGTCACGAAGCTGTCGCGACCGCGCACGTAGCCGCGCCTGATTTACCATCCGCTTACCAGGATGCGTAGACTCCCGGCACGCCACGCGTAAGGTTTGGCTTGCCGTCCGTCGGCAGGCATGGCCTGCCGCTGCGTACTAAGTCACCGGGACGGTGCCCTCGCGCATGGGCTCGGTACTAGCTTGTATCCCCTGTCAAGGAGGACGGATGTTGCACTACCTCGCCCAAGGGGGAGGCTCAGCCACGGTAGCCGGGTCGAACCTGACCTGGGTAGTCGTGGTGGCTGTCATTGCGGCATTGGCGCTGGTCGTCGCATTCTGGCTGAGGCGTGATGTGCTGGCGGCGAGTCCGGGCAGCCCGAAAATGCAGGAGATCGCCCTAGCCGTCCAGGAGGGCGCCGCAGCTTACCTGCGCCGCCAGTTCAAGACGCTCGGCGTGTTCGTGGTGATCATCTTCTTCGTGCTCCTGGTGCTGCCTGCCACCAGCGAGTCTGTGCGCTGGGGCAGATCAGGCTTCTTCCTGGTCGGGGCGCTGTTCTCGGCCTTCGTTGGATTCACCGGGATGTCGCTGGCGGTGCGCGGCAACGTCCGGGTCGCGGCAGCTGCCAAGGAGTCCGGCGAGCGACCGGCGATGCGCATCGCGTTCCGCACCGGCGGGGTGGTCGGCCTGCTGACTGTCGGCCTCGGCCTGCTCGGCGCCGCTGTGGTCGTGCTGCTCTACAAGGGCAACGCGTCCAGCGTGCTGGAGGGCTTCGGCTTCGGCGCCGCGCTGCTGGCCATGTTCATGCGGGTCGGCGGTGGCATCTTCACCAAGGCGGCCGACGTCGGGGCCGACCTGGTCGGCAAGGTTGAGAAGGGCATCCCCGAGGACGACCCGCGCAACGCCGCGACGATTGCCGACAACGTTGGCGACAACGTCGGGGACTGCGCCGGCATGGCGGCCGACCTCTTTGAGTCCTACTCGGTCATGCTGGTCGCGGCCCTGATCCTGGGCAAGGTGGCATTCGGGTCTGACGGCTTGGTCTTCCCGCTGATCGTGCCGATGATCGGCGTGATCACCGCGATGTTCGGCATCTTCCTGGTCGCCCCCCGCAAGCGGGACCGCAGCGGCATGACGGCGATCAACAGGGGATTCTTTGCCTCCGCGATCATCTCGCTCGTGCTGGTCGTGATCGCGGCGTTCGTCTACCTGCCCGGCAAGTTCAGCGCGCTCAAGGGCGTGGCGGACCCGCGCATCCTGCATCACAGCGGCGATCCGCGGCTGCTGGCCATCGGCGCGGTCGTGGTCGGCCTGGTCCTCGCTAGCGCGATCCAGCTTTTGACTGGCTACTTCACCGAGACGAACCGGAAGCCGGTCAGGGAGATCGCCCAGAGCTCGACTACCGGCCCGGCCACCGTGATCCTGTCCGGCATCTCGGTCGGCCTGGAGTCAGCCGTTTACTCGGCACTGCTGATCGGCGGCGCCGTCTACTGCGCGTTCCTGCTGGGCACCGGCAACGCCACGATCGCGCTGTTCGCGGTCGCGCTGGCGGGCACCGGCCTGCTGACCACTGTGGGCGTGATCGTCTCGATGGACACCTTCGGCCCGGTGTCCGACAACGCCCAGGGCATCGCCGAGATGTCCGGCGAGGTCGAAGGTGAGGCTGCTCAGGTGCTGACCCGCCTGGACGCTGTGGGCAACACCACCAAGGCGATCACCAAGGGCATCGCGATAGCGACCGCCGTCCTGGCCGCCACCGCGCTGTTCGGCGCTTTCCGCACTCAGGTCACTGCCGAGTTGAGTCTGAAGCACCTGGGCGGCTTCAACCTGGGCATCGACTCGCCCAACGACCTCTTCGGCCTGATCATCGGTGCTTCGGTGGTGTTCTTCTTCTCCGGGCTGCTGATCATGGCGGTGGGCCGGGCGGCCGGCCGGGTGGTGGTTGAAGTCCGGGAGCAGTTCCGCAACCACCCCGGCATCATGGACTTCACCGAGAAGCCGGAATACGGCCGGGTGGTGGACATCTGCACCAGGGACTCGCTGCGCGAGCTGGCAACGCCTGGTTTGCTGGCGGTACTGATGCCGATCACGGTGGGATTTGCATTCGGCTACGCTCCGCTCGGCTCCTACCTGGCTGGCGCGATCGCGGCTGGCGCCCTGATGGCGGTGTTCCTGGCGAACTCTGGCGGCGCCTGGGACAACGCCAAGAAGCTGGTCGAGGACGGTCACTACGGCGGTAAGGGCTCCGAAGCGCATGCGGCCACGGTCATCGGCGACACCGTGGGCGACCCGTTCAAGGACACCGCTGGCCCGGCCATCAACCCGCTGATCAAGGTGATGAACCTGGTGTCCCTGCTGATCGCGACCAGCGTCGTCGAGTACAGCGGCAACTTGGGCCTGCGGGCCGCCGTGGCCATCGTGGCGGTGGCGATCGTGACAACCGCGATCATTGTCTCCAAGCGCCGGTCGACGGCCATCTCCGGCAGTGGTACCGAGGAGGCGAAGACCCCGGCCGATCAGGTGCATGTCTAACGCCGGATAGCAGCGCGCGGGGCGGGTGTCGAAGCGGCACCCGCCCCGCTGTCTGTTCCGGTCCGCTGAATACCCGACCATGGATGCCATGCAGCACAGGCACAGGCTGATCGTGATGCGGCACGCGAAGGCAGGGGAACTGCCCGGCGGGCCAGATTTTGAGCGGGCGCTGCGGCCACGGGGACAGCGTGACGGCACCGCAGCGGGAAGGTGGCTCGCCGGGCACGGGTTCCGGCCCGACTCGGTGATTTGCTCGGCGGCGAGGCGTACCCGGCAGACATGGCATTACGTTGCACCCGAGCTGGGCGGCGACCCTAAGTTCAGCGCTGAGCGGCAGCTGTACCAGGCCGACAGCGAAGACGTGGCCGAGATCATCAGGCAGACTCCGCCGGCGGTCGGGACGCTGCTCTACATCGGTCACAACCCGGCCGCTGCCGACCTCGTCGGCCTGCTGACCGGGACACCGGCCGGTCTGCCGACCGCGGCGATTGCGGTCATCGCGCTCTCTGGCGACTGGGCTGACCTGGCGGCCGGCAGTGGCGAGTTGCTGGCGACCTGGTCTCCGAAGGCAGCGGACTAGTCCGCTGGCGGGCGGAGGATCTGCCGGTCGGCGGCCAGCAGCGGATCTTCGGCGTCGGCCGCATCGACGTCTTCGCGGGATATCCCGAGCAGGTACAGGATGGCGTCGAGGTGCGGCAGGCTCAGTGAGGTGTCGGCGGCATCGCGGACGGCAGGCTTCGCATTGAAGGCGATGCCTAGCCCAGCGGCGGAGATCATGTCAAGGTCGTTGGCGCCGTCGCCGACCGCTACCGTCTGGCTGAGCGGCACTCCTGCTTCCGCGGCGAAGCGCCGAAGCGCGCGCTCCTTGCCCGCCCGGTCAACGAGCTGCCCGATGACGCGGCCGGTGAGCTTCCCGCCTGCTATCTCCAGGGTGTTGGCCTCAGCGAAGTCCAGGCCAAGCTCCACCGTAAGCCAGTCAGTGAACTGGGTGAACCCGCCGCTCACCACGCCGCACCGGTAGCCGAGCCGCTTGAGCGTCCTGATCAGCGTGCGCGCTCCGGGCATCAGCTGGGCGGCGGCCAGCACTTCGTCGATGACGGCTGCGTCCAGTCCGGCGAGCAGCCCGACCCGCTCGTGCAGGGCTTGGGTGAAATCGAGATCGCCCCGCATCGCCGCGGCGGTAATCGCCCGCACCTCGGCCGCATAACCGGCCCTGGCCGCAAGCAGCTCGATCGCCTCGTCCCGCAGCAGCGTGGAATCGACGTCCATCACCACCAGTCGCATCGCGCGCCGGTGCAAGCCGCCCGGCTGCACTGCGACGTCGGCGCCGAGGTCGAGCGACTCGTGGGCCAGCACGGTCCGTAGCCCGGCCGGGTCGGCTCCGGATACCTCGAATTCGATGCAGGTGACTGGCTTGCTCGCGAGCCGCCCGATCCGGTCAATGTTCGCGCCATGGGCGGCGATGCGGCCGGCGATCGTGGCCACCGCCGACGGCATCAGCGGCTGCCCGAGCAGCGTGACATGCAGCCGCCCGGGGAGGCGCTGGGCAGGCTCGCCGGAACCTGTGGTGATCTCGACGTCCATGCCCATATCCGAAGCGAACGAGGTGATCTGCTGATGGATGGCCGTCAGGTCGGGGCACACCTCGCCGGCCAGCAGCACGCCGAGCACTAGCCGTCCGCGGATCACGACCTGCTCGACGTCGATGACGGTGAGCTCGTGCGCAGAGAGCGTGGCAAACAGCCGCGACGTGACCCCAGGCCGGTCACGGCCGGTGAGCGTGACCAGCAACGTGATCTGCGGACCGGACATTGTGCTGGTAACGCTATCGACTGCCGTCGTCGGCGGAGCAGTCAGGGGGAATCAGTTGCAAACGCTACGTGATCTTGCACGTCACGGCAGGAGCAGGTGCACGTCGCCGAATTCGTGCCACCGGAAGCCGCTCTGCGCGGCTGCCTGGTAGCAGCGGCCCAGCATCTCCTCGTCAGTGAAGGCGGCCAGCATCCACAGATGCGTGGACTGCGGCTCGTGCAGGCCGGTCAGCAGCCCGTCGACGACCGCTACGCCGCTCTCTCTCTGGTGACCACGTGCGAGGTCCAGCCAGCGGCCGCCTGGGCCTCCCGGCCAGTTCCCGGTGCCGCGCCGTCCGGTGCCGTGCTGTCCAGGGTCGTGCTGTCCAGGGCCGTGCTGTCCAGGGCCGCGGTTTCCAGCGCCCGGACCACCGTGGTGCCTGCGGCGATAACCCTGCCACCAGTTCGCCTGGTCAGGTTGACCAGCCTCGCCGTGACTGCCGGGACGTCGAAGGACTCCGGGTAGGGATCCTCGCTTCCTTCCAGCGACGAGACTCCGGTGTGCAACGTGACGGGAGTTATGGCGATCCCGCGGCTCACCAGCCTGGTCACGATCTCAGGCGTGAACGGGCGGCTTGCGCTCGGCATCTCAGCGCTTCCCGGCCAGGTCGCGAAGATTGTCTGGTACGCCGCGATCGGCCACTGCGTCGGAACATACGAATACCGGATCGGCCGGCCGTGCTGGAGCAGGTACGGGATGACCGCGGTGGAGAGCCGGGCCCGCCACAGGCGCGCGCTGAACCGTTGATTCAGTCTGAGCACCGCGCCGCCGGGCAGGTCAATCCGGTCGCCAGCGGAGCTGCCCTGGAACGGAACTGACGTCCCGCCGCTTCCCGATCGCAACTCGACCAGCCAGTCGCCCGCAGGCATCGCGGTGGAGAAGTGGACAGTCATGGCTGTGCCCCCGGCTGACGCCGCCACCGGCACCGCGGCCGGCAGTGTCGCCGAGTTGTTCACGACCAGCAAGTCGCCCGGCAGCAGCAAGTCGGGTAGCTCGGCGAAAGCATGCTGGTCCAGTTCACCTGACGCGCTCCGGCTAACCAGCATCCGGACGTCGTCCCTAGTCGTTCCCCTGGCCTCGGGTGGCTCGTGTGCCTCAAGCTCCGGTCGCAGGTCGAACGGGATGACGCCGGGCTCAGCCTGCCGACCCGGGCGGTGAATGGCACTGGCTAGTTCTGGAGCAACAGTCATGACGCAACTCCGTCCCGGATCGCGCCGGCGGGCATCAGGTCTGCCGCCCGGTACCGGCCGCTTGGCATGCGCTCGCTGATCAGCCGGAGGAAGCCAGGGACGACCGACTCCGGCAGCGGCCGGTCGGAGATGTCCTCGCCGGGATAAGCCTGCTGATGCATCTGCGTGCGCAGGTCACCAGGGTCAACCCGCCACACGCGGACCGCGGCTTCCTCTGCCGCGAGTACATTCGAGGCCTGCTCAAGCGCGGCCTTCGCAGCGCCGTAGCCGCCCCATCCCGCGTAGGCCTCGACCGCGGCATCTGAAGTGATGTTCAGCACGGCGCCGCCGCGGCTTCGCAATCCCGGTAGCAGCAGCTGCGTCAGGGCAACCGGAGCGATGACATTAACTTCGAACGAAGCGCGCAGATCAGCGACCGGGTAGTCGGCCAGCGCTGGCAGCGGGCTGGCACCGAGCGTCCCGGCGTTGTTGACCAGGAGGCTGGCGCCGCCAGCGCCAGCGGCCGCGGCGGCGACCGCGGCACGGTGGTCAGGATCGGCGATGTCTCCTGGCAGCGCGAGGACGGCGCGCTCCGGCAGGTCGTGCACGGCCCGCAGCTCCGCCGCGGTGGCCTCCAGCGCCCGGCAGTCGCGGGCATCGATGATCAGCTGGTAGCCCGCCCCTGCTAGGGCACCGGCCAGCGCCCGGCCGAGGCCGCGGGAGGCTCCGGTGATTACTGCCACTCCTGGTGTGTTCATGCCAGCGACGCTAGGCGGGCGCCTGCTCCGGCACATCGGGCTGCAGCCGGGCCGTGGCTAGGACCTTGGTCCTAGGACCTGCGGCCGATCCGCCACGCCTGTTGCGCCGGTACCGTCGATACATGGGTCAGGCTCAGGTTCCGGCCGGCGACCAGCCCGCGATTTCCGGCCAGGATGAGATCTTCGAGCGAGTCAGCCAGGTGGTGCTGGCTGTGGCTGGCCAGCTGTCCGTCCGGGACGTGCTGCAGATGATCGTGCGCTCGGCCCGGTCACTGGCCGGCGCCAGGTACGCAGCGCTCGGCGTACCTGGTGAAGGAGGGACGTTCGCGGAGTTCGTCGTCGACGGGCTGACGGCGCGCGAGCAGGCGGCCATCGGCCCGCTGCCCCGGCAGCACGGGATGCTGGCGGTCATGCTCAGGGAGGGCAAGCCGCTACGGCTAGCCGACATCCGCGCCGACCCGCGGTTCTGGGGCTGGCCCGCCGCGCACCCCGAGCTGACCGACGTTCTCGGCGTCCCGATTTCCCACGGCGGCGAGGTTCTCGGCTTTATCTTCGCCGCCTGCAAGACCGAGCCTGGTGGCTTTACCGACCGGGATGAGCGAGTGGTGAGCCTGTTCGCCACGCACGCCGCGATCGCGCTGACAAACGCCAGGCTCTACGAGCGAGGCCGTGAGCTATCGGTCCTTCAGGAGCGGGCCAGGCTCGCCAGGGACCTGCATGACGCCGTGTCGCAGAAGCTGTTCAGCGTCCGGGCGAAGGCGAGGGCCTCGGCGATCCTGGTGCGGCGGGATCCGGCGCGGGCAATCGAGGAGATCGACAGCATCGCGGTCGTGGCCGGCGAGGCGCACGCCGAACTGCGTGCGATCATCGACGGCCTGGCCCCGCCTGAGCTTGCCGCTGGCGGCCTGGCCGGATCGGTGCGCGGTTACGCGGCGCTGGCCGGGCGCACCTACGGCACAGACGTGCTCGTGCGCGTAGACGAGCTACCCGACCTCGACCCGGCGCGGCAGACCGCGGTGTACCGGGTAGCCCAGGAAGCGATCGGCAACGCGCTGCGGCACTCCGGCGGCGCCGTGTCGGTCTGCCTGGGCCGGCGCCAGCGCAACGTCGTACTTGAAGTCAGCGATGCCGGTCGTGGCTTCGACGTCGCTGCGCCGCAGCAGGGCCTTGGCCTCGCCTCGATGCGCGAGCGGGCTGGCTCCGTCGGCGGCACGCTCAAAATCACTTCCATACCGGGAACGGGCACAAAGGTCCGGCTGACGGTCCCTGCGGCCGCGGCCTACCGGCAGGATCCGCAGGCCGGGCGCGGCCGCGAATGACCGCCAGCCTGCCGATCACCGTGCTGATCGCTGACGACCACCCGGTAGTCCGTCAGGGGCTGGCAGTGCTGCTCGAAGTGCAAGACGACATCGCGCTGGTCGGACAGGCCAGCACTGGCCCCGAAGCCGTGCAACTGACCATGGAGCATTCTCCGGACGTATTGCTACTCGACCTCAAGCTGCCAGAACTCGACGGACTTGGCGTGCTGTCGCAGCTGCAGGCGCAGCAGACAAGCACCCGGGTACTGGTGCTGACGAGTGCGGCCGGACCGGGTACTCCCGGCCTCGCTCTGCAGGCAGGCGCTGCCGGGTTCCTCTACAAAGACGTGGACCCCGACGCGCTGGTGCGGGCTATCCGCTCGGTGCACGACGGCCACACGGTGCTGGCTCCCGAGGCAGCCGACCTGGTCACCGCGCGGTCCGCAGGCAATGCCCGTGGCATCGGTGCACTGACCGGACGGGAACGCGACGTACTCGAACTGCTCGCCGCGGGCCACTCCAACCGCGAGATCGCAAGGACGTTGCACGTCTCGGAGAAGACTGTCAAGACCCACGTCAGTTCCGTCCTCGCGAAGCTCGGCGTAGCCGACCGGACGCAAGCCGCGCTGCTCGCCGTCCGGCATCAGGGCTGAGCAGATCTCGCGCCCGGGCGTCGTGCCGGGTGCGGATTGCAGTCCTGGCCGCATGCCGTAAGTTCAAGCTGAGATGGTGGCGCTCGAAGGGAACCGGATGGCGGCTGAGGTGTTGCGGCTGCGCGGGGTCGGGGTCAGATATGACAGATCGATGCTGCTGCGCGACGTCAACTGGACTGCGCGAAGTGATGAGAGCTGGGTGATCATCGGGCCGAACGGGGCCGGAAAGACGACACTGCTGCAGGTGGCCGCGACGCTGCTGGCGCCGACTCACGGGAGCGTGGAGATCCTGGGCGAGCCACTGGCCGAGGCAGACATCGCTGATCTCCGCACCAGGATCGGGATGTCGAGCTCGGCCATCGCGGATCAGGTGCCGTTGCAGGAGAAAGTCATCGACCTGGTGCTGACGGCTTCCTACGGCATACTCGGGCGCAACGCGGAGGACTACGACTCCTTCGACGTGACAAGGGCGGTCGAACTGCTCGACGCACTCGGCTGCGCGCATCTGATCCGGCGGCGCTTCAGTTCGCTCTCCGAAGGCGAGCGCAAGCGCGTGCAGATCGCTCGGTCGCTGATGGCCGACCCGGAGCTTCTGCTGCTCGATGAGCCGGCCGCCGGACTGGACCTCGGCGGCCGTGAGGACCTCCTGCAGCGCATCGCAGCGCTGCTTCGTGACCCGAGGTCGCCGATGATGGTGCTGGTCACCCACCACGTGGAGGAAGTCCCTGAGGGCTTCACGCACGCCATGCTGATGCGCAAGGGCGCGGTACTCGCGGCCGGACCGCTGACCGAGGTGTTCACCGAGCGGAACCTGTCGCGGTGCTTCGGCGTGCCGTTGCAGGTCGAGCGCCGGGCAGCGCGCTGGTCAGCGCGAGCGGTGCCGTTCCCCTGACCCGGTTGCCCGAACTCGCCACGCCTGGCCGCCGCGGGCTGTGGGCCTCCTCACACCGAGCCGTCGCCGGCCGCCTCCGCTGTGCTTGCTCGCTTACGATCAAGGTCATGCGAGGACTTCGTGGGCCCGGCTGAGGCGCTCGCGATCTTCGGGGTGGGCGTCGCAGCCGGCGGCGTCAACGCCGTGGTCGGATCCGGATCGCTGATCACGTTCCCTACCCTGCTGGCCTTCGGCTTCGCGCCGGTCGTGGCCAATGTCTCGAACAACGTGGGCCTGGTGTCAGGCAACATCAGCGGCGCGGTGGGGTACCGGCGGGAGCTGTCTGGCCAGCGCAACCGGCTGACCCGGCTCGGTGTTATCGCGGCAGCCGGCTCGCTCGGCGGGGCCGCGGCTCTGCTCGCGCTGCCGTCGAGTTCGTTCAAGCTGATCGTGCCTGCGCTGATCCTGATCGCGTGTGTGCTCGTGCTGATCCAGCCGTTGCTGAGCGCCCGGATCATTGCCCGGCGCAAGCGGCTGGCGGAGCAGCACGGCACGGTGGTTACCGGCCGGGAGCCGATCAGCCCGGTGCTCGGCGCCGGGATCTTCGGATCGGCCGCCTATGGCGGCTATTTCGGCGCGGCTCAGGGAGTGCTGGTCATCGGCCTGCTCGGCACGTTCCTGGACGAGAGCATGCAACGCGTGAACGGCGCCAAGAATGTGCTGGTGGCGATTGTGAACGGCGCCGCCGCTGTCATATACATCATCTTCGCGCACGTGGCCTGGCTCGTTGTGCTGCTGATCGCGGCTGGATCGACGCTCGGCGGCTTCCTCGGTGCCAAGTTCGGCCGTAAGCTGCCGCCGCAGGCGCTGCGGGTCTTTGTCGTGCTCATCGGTGTCATCTCAGCGGTGAAGCTGATCTTCTTCTGAGCGGCCCGTGGTCAGCTAGCACCGTGGTCAGCTAGCACCGTGGTCAGCTAGCACCGTGGTCAGCTAGCACCGTCATCAGCGGCGACCATGGCAGGCTCAGCTGCATCCTGGCGGCTCGCGTGCTCGCGGCCGAGAAGTCCGCCGCCGGCCACGATGCCGATGGTGAACAGGGCTGGCGACCGCGAAGGCGATCCGCAGCGAGGAGATGTCGGCGACGCCGCCCATCACGCTGGGTGCAGCCATGCCCGCGCCGTAGCTCACGGTGGCAACGCCCGCGACGCCGATCGCCGGACTCGGACCGGAGCGGCCCGCCGCGGCGAACACCAGGGGCACCACCACAGAGACGCCGAGGCCGATGAGGACGAAGCCGGCCAGCGCCGCGGCCGCGTACCGGGCTGGTGGCTACCAGCAGGCAGCCCACTGTGCCGAGTACGCCGCAAGCGCGCACGCTGAGTGCCGGGCCGAATCGGCGGACGACCGCGTCACCGCTCAGCCGTCCGGCCGCCATGGATCCGGCGAATGCGCCGGTCGCGATCGCGGCGGCTGCCTGGCTGGAGTGCAAGTCCCAGTGCATGAATACAGCCGACCAGTCGTTCGCCGCGAACTCCACGAAGATCGACGCGAAGCCGACCAGCCCGATGAGCAACAGCGTGCCCCGTGGCCAGGCAAACCACGGAACGTCGATCTCGGCTGCCGCGCCTGTCGGCGCCTGGCCGGCGAACCAGAGCGAGGAGATGCCGCCCGCAGCGGCGGCAGTAGCCGCGACCACCGCGAACTGGATCACCGGGTCAAGGTGTACGCGAGCGGACAGTGAGCCGATCAGCGCACCTGCCAGTACGCCGAGGCTCCACATCCCGTGCAGGCCCGACATGATCGACTTGCCGATCCGCTGCTCCGCTTCGACCGCCTGGGCGTTCATCGCGTTGTCGTTGATGCCGGTAAGCGCGCCGAAGATCAGCATCATCGGGACGAGCACCAGCAGGTCGGGGGCGATAGCCGGCAGCACGAGGACGGCGCTGGAGGCGACGATCAGCACTCTGGTCGTCGCCTTGGGGCCGTAGCGGTGCACGAACTGGGCGGCGAAGGGCATGCAGGCCAGCGCGCCGATGCTGGTCATCAGACCGACCAGGGCCAGCGTCCCGCTGCTGAGGTGCAGTCGTCCGGCGATCCACGGCAGCCGTGACGCGAGTGTGCCGAACACGACTCCGTTGACGAAGAACGTGACGCCGACGGCCCGGCGTTCCGCTGATGCCAAGATCTCTCCAGAGCTGACGCATCCGGCTGGCTGGCTGATCGGACTGGCCAGCGCCGCCAGCGTACCGGCAGGGCTCGCTGAGCCGAGCTGGCCGGCCCGGTCCCTGAACCCCGGTCAATGCCACTAGTAACTGACGTGTCACACTCTGTAGTGGGGGACCCATTCAGATGATTCCGGGGGGACCGGTCATCGAGACTCGCCCTGGCGACGCGCAAGCCTCGCCAGGGCGAGTTTCCTTGCCACTAGCGGTGCTTAGCGATGGCTTCGGTCATCCCGCGGTTGGCCAGCGCGTCCGCCCGCTCGTTGCCGGGATCGCCGGCGTGGCCCTTGACCCACAGCCACTGCACGTCGTGCTTGCCCGCGGCGGCGTCGAGCCGGCGCCACAGATCCTCATTCTTCACGGGCTGCTTGCTGGCGGTCTTCCAGCCGTTGCGCTTCCAGCCCGCGAGCCAGCCGGTGATCCCGTTCCGGAGGTAGCTGCTATCGGTATGCAGCCGTACCGTGGACTTCCTGGTCAGCTCCTCCAGCGCCTTGATCGCCGCCATTAGCTCCATGCGGTTGTTAGTCGTCGGTGTCGCCTCGCCGCCCCAGAGTTCCTTGGTGCGGCCGCCGTACGTCAGCACAGCACCCCAGCCGCCGGGACCAGGGTTTCCGCTGCAAGCGCCATCGGTGTAGATCTCAACCATGCCGCGCGCCGCACTGGCCGGCCGGTCTGCAGCTGTCATGCCACCAGAACGTACCGGGAAGCCCGACGCGGCCGTGCTTGGAAGCGCGGTTATCGCTACGGGCCGTGCTGGTGCGGGCTCGGCGGCACGTCCAGCGCCGCGTTTCGGTCGAAGAATCCCCACGGCTTAAGCCAGAACGACGGTCCGGTCGACCGGCATGACCGGCCAGTCTTCCGGCCTGGTGAGGTGATGCACGCCGAACACGTGCCAGAGCACGACGTCGGTGTCCTCGATCGGCCGGTCTCGGGCGGTCCAGGCCGGGAGTCCGTAGTCGGCGGCGCTCAGGTTCGGGAACTCACCGCAGGGCCACCGCTCGGCCGGCGCGTACGGCGTCACCCACAGGGTGTGCCCGATAACCTCCGCGCGCTGGAACGCTGGAGACGACTCGTCGATCAGGGCCGGGAAACTGCCGCCTGGGATCAGCTTGTAAGCGGGCCGGCCGCCGAGTGCCGTTGAGCGACCGCGTCGATGCGACCTTCCAGCTCCGCTGGGTTTCCCAGCTGTAGTCCTGGCGGCCGTCGGACTCGGTCCGCAGCGGCGTTTCCTGCGTGATCAGAGCCAGCCCGTGCGGGTTGGCGTCACTGACCGGCAGGGCCACCGACTCGACGCAGGACACGGTGTTGGGTTCCCCGTCGATGTCCAGGTCAAGCCGGGCGACGATGAAGTGCTGGTGGTACGGCGCGTACGTACGCTGATCGACCAATGTCCCGGTGGCAGGCGGCGGCTGGCCGGGCGGGAACGACGAGGTGACCATGATGCCGGTCGCCCGTACCTCGCACTCGATGTTCCCGTCCTGGTAGAAGCGCCAGTAGACGAGGTACTCGTAGTTCGCGACCGTCACGTGGAACGAGATGACCAGCCGCCGGACGCGCCGGACCTCGGCCCCGGCTCGCTCGTCCACGTGCTTCCACAAGATCCCGTCGTCTTCCTCGTGGATGCAGATGGCGTTGCGGATCGTGCGCGGCTGGCCGCGGGAATCGTGCACGACGGCGTCGAGGTAGCTGATCTCGCCGAGGCAGTCGCAGCCCAGCTCCAGCGAGGTGGTCATGAAGCCGAGGCCCCACTCGCCGATGTCGAACGCAGTCCGCCGGTAGTGGTCGGTCGTGGCGTCCCGGTAAGGCACGATCATCTCGGCGAAGGACATCCGGTGTGCGATCGGCCGCAGCCGCCCGGCGTCGTTGAAGCCAACCGTGTGCAGGACGCAGGCCCTCGCGCGGGTTGAAGCCAAGCCGGAGTTCCCAGTTCTGCCACCGCAGCAGCCGTCCCTGCAGGCTGAACGAGGTACCGTCCGGCTGGCTCACCTGCAGGGGCTTCAGGTCGCGCAGCGGCATCGGGATCAGTCCTGGCCGGTACTCGCCCATCACCTGCGGCATTCCGTGGCCGCTTACGGCGGGGTCGTCTTCGAGCTCAAGCAGCTCCATCCGGTTCAGGTCGACGACCGGGTGCAGGCCGGTGACGTGGTGCGCGTACGGGTTGCCATCGGTGCTGCCGCGCACCCACACATCAGACCAGCCGATCCGGCGGCCCCGGTGGCGCTCCGGCACCAGCGCCGCACCGTAGGCCCAGACATCGGTCAGCACCAGGCTCAGATCGGTGATGCCGCGTGCTGCTAGCGCGCTGATCAGAGCCGGATGCCGGCGCAGCATCTCATCGCACTCGTGCCATTCGTCGACGGTCATGTTTGGCTGGACGCCAGGCAGCTGCTGCCAGTGCGAGATCCCGCCGCCCGGTAGCGTCACGAGCGCGCGGTACGCCTGCCCGTCCGCGGTGTTCCAGCAGACCACCTGTGCGGTCCGGACAATGTCATCCGAACGGCCGTTGAGCTCCTCTTTGGCGGGCTCCCGCAACTCGATGGAGCCGAACCGCCAGCGCTGGTCAACGCCCTGCTCCTCGAGTAACGCGGCGGCAACGCGGCTCGATCTCCGTCGCCGACAGCGGGTCGAGCGGATGCGGTTGCGGAACCGGCTGGTCAGTCATGTGGCCTCCGATGGTCAACGCCATTGTCTGTCCTGCGGTCGTGCCGGGCAGTCATTGCTCGCGGAGCCGGGCCAGGTGATCGCGGAGGATGTCCTCAAGCTGCCCGTAGAACTCCACGATCAGCCGGAGTTCGTCATCGGTGTACTGATCAGCCAGCCGCTGCCAGGCGCCCATCAGCGGACCGAAGACCGGGGCGACCGTGCCGAGCGCGCGCTGCACCTCCAGGTGGATGACAACGCGCCGGCGGTCCTGCGCGTCCCGCTCGCGGCGGACGAAGCCGGCCTGCTCCAGCCGGTCGACGACGCCGGTGATCGAGGCCGTTGTCAGCCCGGTCGCCTTCGCCAGCTCGCCGGCCTGTCAGCTGGCCGCTGAAGCTAAGGATATTGAGGCAGTTGAGGTCGGTCGCGTTGATGCCGATGCGGTCAGCGGCGGCCTGGGTCATGAGCACCATGAGCGAGCCGGTCTGCCTGATGGCGCCGGCGAACGTCTTGGCAAGGCTGGCCCGCTCGGGGCTCCACGAGCTGCCCGATCGAGCCTCCGGCCCACGGCACTTCCCAGTGCTCCTCGCTGTCCGGCATTCCTCAGTCTCCCTCAATTAGTTAAGCTAACCTAGACAATAGCAATCTAAGACGCTAGGTTGGTTATGTAACCACAGGGACCTTCCACAGCGGAGAATCCGATGTCACCAGATCCTCAGATCCTGGCACCGCGCGATGCCGCAGGCGACTGCCTGACCCGCGACGGTGGCTCACGCTAGCCGTGCTGCTGCTCGCGGCGTTCATGAACCTGCTCGACATCTCGATCGTCAACATCGCGATCCCGTCCATCCAGCGGAACCTGCACGCCAGCTATGCCGATGTGCAGTGGGCGCTGGCCGGCTACACGCTGGCCTACGCGCTGGTACTGATCACCGGCGGCCGGCTCGGCGACACATTCGGGCGCAAGCGGCTGTTCCTGATCGGCATCACCGGATTCACCCTGATGTCGGCGCTGTGCGGAGCCGCGCAGACACCGGGCATGCTGATCGCCTGCCGGGTCGCCCAGGGCGCGATGGGCGCCATCATGATCCCTCAGGTCCTGTCGATGATCCAGGTGATCTTCCCGGCCGGCCGAGCGGATCAAGGCGCTCGCGGCCTTCGGCGTCACGGCCGGCCTCGGCACGGTGAGCGGTCCGCTGATCGGCGGCTTGCTGACGCAGCACAACTTGTTCGGTCTCGACTGGCGGCCGATTTTCCTGATCAACGTCCCGGTCGGCATCATCGCTGTGGTGGCGTCGGCGGTGCTGGTGCGCGAGTCCACGGCGCCGCGTCCGCCGCGCCTTGACCCGGGCGGCGTGGCGCTGATCTCGGCCGCGCTGCTCCTGCTGCTCTACCCGCTGGTGCAGGGACGCCAGCTGGGCTGGCCGGCGTGGACTTTCGTCTCCATGGCCGCCGCGGTTCCGATGTTCGCCGCGTTCATCTGGTACGAGCGGGCCAAGGACCGGCGGGACGGCTCGCCGCTGGTACAGCTCAGCCTGTTCGGCAAGCGCTCGTTCGCGGTCGGCATCGCGATCGCCGTCACTTTCTTCCTCGGCGTCACTTCGTTCGCGCTGATCCTTACCCTGTTCCTGCAGGTCGGGCTGGGATTCGAGCCGCTGCACGCGGGCCTGACCTTCCTGCCGTTCTCCGGCGGCGTGCTGGTCGCGTCTGGCGCGGCGGCTCGCCTGGCGCCAAGGTTCGGCCGCGGCGTAACGATGACCGGTGCGCTGTGTCATGGCCGCGCGGCATGGCAGGACTGATCGCGACTGTGCACCATTACGGCGGCGCCGTGACGACCTGGGACATGATGCCTGCGTTGATCGTGGCCGGGCTCGGCATGGGCGCCGTGCTGGCGCCGCTGGCCGACATCCTGCTGGACGGCGTCCAGGCGCAGGACGCGGGCTCGGCGTCCGGCATGTTCAATACCAGCCTCCAGCTCGGCGCCTCGATCGGCGTCGCGGTGATCGGGGTCATCTTCTTCGGCATGCTCGGCAGCCAGTCGGCGCCAGCCGCAGCGGCCGTCGCTCCGCAGCTGCGCTCAGGGCTGGCGGCCGCGAGCGTGCCCGCGCCGGTGGCCGCTCGATCGAGACCGTTCGGTGGCTGCCTGCACGCCCGGCTGGTCGCAGCCGATCCGACTGTCACGCCCGCCGCCTGCCAGCTGCCTGGCCACCAGCCGTTGCCGGGCCAGGTACGCACGGTCGCTTGCGGGCGCGGGCGCACGGCAGTCCGGCACGACTTCGCCGCGGCGCTGGAGCGGACGCTGTGGTTCCAGGTTGCGGTGTTCCTCGGCGAGCTTCGCGCTGATGACAGTGCTGCCGCGCGGGGCCGGGCGGCGCCATCCGGCTGCGGACAGATGTTGACGCGGCCGGCAGCCGGCTGCTGAGGGCGTCGTCATCGGCTGATCAGAGTGGCGGTGCTTGCAGAATCAGGCCGGACGAAACGATGAAGGAGTTAGTGATGCGACTTGCACTCCTTGGCGCCAGCGGCAGGATCGGTCGGGCACGTGCTGGCCAGGGCGCTTGAGTCTGGCTATCAGGTGACAGCGCTGGCCCGCGACCCGCAGTCGCTTGAAGCGGCAGCGGGCCTGACGGTGCTCGCCGGCGAGGCTACCGATCGCGGCCGCCGTCGCGGAACTCGTCGCGGGCGCGGACGCAGTGCTGTCCGCGCTCGGGCCGCGCGGCGCGAAGAGCCCCGGCACTGCTGGCCAGCGCCGCGCAGAACATCGTGGCCGGCGATGACAAGGCAGGCGTCCGGCGGCTGGTCTGCGTATCCGCCGCTGGCGCCTTCATCCAGGGCGACCCGGACAGCGGGCGCGCTGGTGAAGATGATCCTGCCGCAGGGTGCTGGCCAAGCCGTTCGCCGACGTCCGCGAGATGGAAGCAGCTGTCTGCGCCAGCGACCTCGACTGGACGCTGGTGCGGGCTACCCGGCTCGTCAACTCCGGGCAGACTGGCCGGTACCGGGTCCGGCCGGAGTATCCGCCGCAAGGGCGGCGGGAAGATTCCAGCGTGCAGACGTCGCGCACTTCATGGCGCGGTGCTAGCAGAGGGCACCTGGATCGGCGGCAGCCCGGCGCTGGCGTACTGACCCGGTGCGCACCGGTTTCCATGATCGCGTAAACAAATGGGCCTGACAGGCACAAAAGTTTTCGCGATCACGGGCTAACTGCGCTCGGTGGCCGCCTGCGCGGCGATCAGGTCGCGGTACCAGGCGAACGAGGCCTTCGGCGTGCGCCGCTGGGTGTCGAAGTCGACGTGCACCAGGCCGAACCGCTGGTGGTATCCCTCGGCCCACTCGAAGTTGTCCATCAGCGTCCAGACCAGATAGCCGCGGACGTCGACGCCGGCCGCGATCGCGTCAGCGACCGCGCGGACGTGACTGTCCAGGTAGCTGATCCGGGGCAGGTCGTCGATCTTGCCTAGCTCGTCGGGCTGGTCGGCCACCGAGCAGCCGCTCTCGGTGATGTAGACCGGCGGCAGCCTGTCGCCATAGCGGCTAGCCAGCGTCGTCAGGATCTCGGTGAGCCCGGCCGGGATGACCGGCCAGCCAAATGCGGTGACGGGATAACCGGGGATCGGCTCAAACTCGAACGGCAGCGGCGGACTGCGCCGATGAGGTCTCCGGCGGGGCTCCGATCCGGGTCGGGAAGTAGTAGTTGACGCCCAGTGCGTCGACCGGCGCTGAGATGATCGCGAGATCACCGTCGCGCACGCAGCCGGGGCCGTCCGGGCCGACGCCGAACGCCGACAACGCCGCCGGGTAGCTGCCGAGCAGGACGGGGTCGGTGAACATCCGGTTGTGCAGCGCGTCGTACGCGGTCGTGGCGGCTATGTCGTCCGGGTTATCTGACGCTGGCCACACGGGCGAGTAGTTGTTGGTGATCGCGACTTCCGCGACCCCTGCCGCCCGGAGCGCCGCGGTCGCCAGGCCGTGTCCGAGCAACTGATGGTGCGCGGTGGGGAGCGAATCCAGCAGCAGTGCCTTGCCGGGCGCGTGGATGCCGAGCGCGTACCCCTCAGCCATGACGACGAACGGTTCGTTCAGCGTGATCCACATCGGGATGCGGTCGGCTAGCCGCTCCGCGGCGATGGCGGCGTACTCGGCAAACCGGTACGCGGTATCCCGTGCCATCCAGCCGCCCGCATCCTCCAGCGGCTGCGGCAGGTCCCAGTGATAGAGGGTCGGCATCGGGTTGATTCCCTCGGCCAGCAACGCATCGGTTAGCCGGTCGTAGAAGTCCAGGCCCGGCGTGTTGACCGCGCCGGACCCGGCTGGCTGGATTCGCGGCCAGGCGAGGGAGAAGCGGTAGGTCCCGATGCCCAGCCTGGCCATTAGCTCGACGTCTTCCGGCCAGCGATGGTAATGGTCGGCGGCAACGTCACCGGTCTGCCCGTCGCGGACGGCGCCGGGCTGACGGCAGAAGGTGTCCCAGATCGACTCGCCTCGGCCATCCTCGGTGACAGCGCCCTCGATCTGGTAGGCCGCGGTCGCGACCCCCCAGGCGAAGTCGATCGGGAACGCCGGAATCTCAAGATCGCTCACGGCCCCGATCGTAGCCCTGCCCGGCCGGCCCGCCGGGAGAGAGTACCGTCGGGACAATGAAGAAGGTAATCGAGCTGCTGCTCTGCTTCCTGCACCCGATTGCGGTCGTGCTGATCTGGATCGACTTGCTCAGCCGCAAGAACATCGGCACCGTGGCCAAGCTGACCTGGGCTATCTTCTGCCTGATCCCGCTGGTGCCGTTCATCTACGTGCTCACCGGCGGCGACCTGTGGTGAGCCGCACGTGCTGGCGACCGTGCAGCGGAGCTGAAGCCTCAATCCTGGGCCTGAACCCCGGCGCTACTGCGCGGCGAGCGAGATCGCCTCGTCGACCTCGCCCCGCCGGGCCGCGAGCTCGGCCGCGTACTTCTCCCGGTCGATCTTCTCGGCAAGTTCCTCGTCCGCGCGCATGAGCACATCCAGGTCGGAGTCGGCGGCGTCGATGACGCCAAGGTCGACGTAGGCGTGCTGCACCTTGGGCCCCCACAGCCCGATGTCCTTCACGCACGGCACGATCCGGGAGAACAGCAGCGTGCGGAACGCCTGCTGGACCGGCGACTGCTCGGTAAACGCGACGCACTCGTCGACGTCGAAGCCCATCCGCTCCCATACCTCGCGCGCAGTGAATCTGTTGCGCATCAGATAGCAGCCCTCGACGACGAACTCCTCGCGATCCGCTAGCTCAGCCGAGGTCAGCTCCTTGTAGTAATCCCGCAGCGCCAGCCTGCCGAATGCAACGTGCCGTGCCTCGTCCTGCATCACGTACGCCAGCAACTGGGTGACCAGCGGGTTGTTGGACAGGTCCCGGTGAACGCCGAACGCAGCTAGCGCCAGTCCCTCGATCAGCACCTGCATGCCGAGGTAGGGCATGTCCCAGCGGGAGTCGGACAGGGCGTCGGAGAGCAGCTGAGCGAGGTCCGGGTTCACCGGATAGTAGAGCCCGATCTTCTCCCGCATGAACCGCGCGTACAGCTCTACGTGCCGTGCCTCGTCCATGGCCTGGGTGGCGGCGTAGAACTTGGAGTCCATGTCCGGCACCGACTGCACGATCCGGGCGGCGACCGTCAGCGCGCCTTGCTCGCCGTGCAGGAACTGGCTGAACAGCCACGCCGACAGATGATGATCGAGCTCGTCGCGCTCCTTCTGGTTCAGGACGCCCCACTGCCGCGAGCCGTAGATCGGGTTCAGCTCCTCGGTCTGCTCCATGACGTTGCATGGATTGACCGGAATCGACCAGTCGATGCGCTTGCTGGCATCCCACTGCTTGTCTTTGCCGCGCTGGTACAGATCCAGCAGCGGGCTGCGTCCGTCGTCGTACTCCCAGCTGAAGCGAGCCGATCCGGCGGCCGGGATGTCCCAGGTGCCCGGCTCGACCGGAGTGGTGTAGTGCTCGTACGTGCTCACGGCGGCCTCCCGGAGTTAACGGCAGTAACTAACGACATTACTCGCCAGTACGGAATTGCTCTAGTGCCAGTCGCGCTCGCCGTGGTAGGCAGCGAGCATGGATTTCGACGTCCCCGCAGACCTGGTCGCCTACCTGGCCGAGCTGGACGAGTTCATCGAGGCGGAGATCCGTCCGCTGGAGCGCGAGAACGACAACATCCGCTTCTTCGACCACCGGCGCGAGGACGCGCGAACCGACTGGGACCGCGGCGGGCTGCCGAACCGGGAGTGGGAGGCGCTGCTGGCCGAGGCCAAGCGGCGCGCGGACGCGGCCGGTCACTACCGGTACGCGTTCCCGGCGAAGTACGGCGGGCGCGACGGCACCAACCTCGGCATGGCCGTCATCCGCGAGCACCTGGCCGCCAAGGGCCTCGGACTGCACTGCGACCTGCAGAACGAGCACATGATCGTCGGCAACAACGTCGGCCTGTTGCTGATGCTCGAGTACGGCAGCCCGGAGCAGCAGGCCGAGTGGGTGGACAAGCTGGCCGCCGCGCAGCGCGGGCTTCGCGTTCGGCATCACCGAGCCGGCGCACGGCTCCGACGCCACGTTCATGGAAACCACCGCGGTGCGCGACGGCGGCGACTGGGTCATCACCGGCGAGAAGACCTGGAACACCGGCGTCCACGTCGCGTCACACGATCTGATCTTCGCCCGCACCAGCGGCAAGCCAGGCGACGCCGACGGCATCACGGCGTTCCTGACGCCGGTGGCAGCGCCTGGCTTCAGCGTCGATGAGTACCTGTGGACGTTCAACATGCCCACCGATCACGCCCACATCACGCTTTCGGACGTCCGGGTGCCGGACGAGCGCGATCTTCGGCGGCGAAGGCCGCGGGCCTGCAGGTCGTGCAGCACTTCTTCAACGAGAACCGGATCAGGCAGGCCGCGTCCAGCCTGGGCGCGGCGCAGTACTGCATCAACGAGTCAGTGGCCTACGCCCTCGAGCGCAAGCCGTTCGGCAAGTCGCTGGCGAGCAACCAGGCCATCCAGTTCCCGCTGGTCGAGTTGCAGACCCAGTGCGAGATGCTGCGCGCGCTCATCCACAAGACCGCCTGGCTGATGGACCGCGACGGCCCGTTCTCTGCCTCCGACAAGGTCTCGATGTGCAACTACTGGGCGAACCGGCTCGTGCTGCGAGGCCGCCGACCGCGCAATGCAGGTGCACGGCGGGCTCGGGTACTCGCGGCACAAGCCGTTCGAGCACATCTACCGGCACCACCGCAGGTACCGGATCACCGAAGGTGCCGAGGAGATCCAGATGCGCCGGGTGGCCGGTTACATGTTCGGCTTCATGCGCCAGCGCGCACCGAAGGGAGTGGCCGAGAGCTGATGGCACAAACTCCCGATCAGCACGGCTTCCGGACGGGAACGGGGGAGGACGCCGGCCAGCGGACATCCGGACGGGAACGAGCTGGCCCGGCCACTCGGGCGCTGGCTCGGGCCGGTCACTGTCGAGGGGCTGACCAGGCTGTCCGGCGGCGCGTCGAAAGAGACCTGGTCGTTCGACGCGGTCGGTGCCGACGGCACGCGGACAGGGCTGATCCTGCGCCGGGATCCGCCTGGCAGGCCCGGCGAGCCCGGCGCGCTCGACCGGGAGGCGGCAGCCATCAGCCTGGCGCACGGCGCCGGCCTGCCGGTGCCGGAGATGCTGTTCAGCTCCGGACGGTCCTGGCCTTGGCACCGCCGGGCATGGTCATGCGCCGCGTCGATGGCGAGACGATCGCGCGCCGGATCCTGCGGGACGAGCCAGTACGCGTCCGGCCCGGCAGGCACTGGTCAGCCAGCTGGGCCGGTTCGCCGCGCGGTTGCACGCGCTGCCCGCGCCGGCTTCGTTTCCGCAGCCCGATCCGCTCGCCGGGCTGCGGGAGCAACTGGATGCGTTCGGGCGGCCGAGCGAGGTGTTCGAGCTGGCAATGACCGAGCTATCCGGCAACCTGCCGCCGCGCCGCGAGCCCGTGCTGGTTCACGGTGACTTCCGGCTCGGCAACCTGATCGTCGGCCCGGAGGGGCTGCGCGCGGTACTGGACTGGGAGCTCACCCACGCCGGTAACCCGGCTGAGGATCTCGGCTGGTTGTGTGTCAAGGCCTGGCGGTTCGGGGCCGCGCCGCCGGTAGCCGGCCTCGGCAGCCGGGAGGAGCTGCTAGCCGCCTACGCCGCGGCTGGCGGCGCTGACATCAGCCTCGACGAGCTGCGCTGGTGGGAGGTACTCGGCACGCTGCGGTGGGGCGTCATCTGCCTGACGCAGGCCGCGGCGCACCTGTCCGGCGCGTACCGGTCGGTCGAGCTGGCCGCGATCGGGCGCCGGGTCTGTGAGCAGGAATGGGACCTGCTGCAGTTGCTGCAGCCGGAGGCGGCGGCGCGAGCGGCAGCGAGGCGGCCGCGGCCGGCGGGCGCGGCGGTGGCAGAGCCCGCCCCGCACGGCCGCCCGACGGCGAGCGAGCTACTGGAGGCGGTCCGTGAGTACCTGCTGGGCAGCGTGCATGCCAGGGACCACCGGGCAGCTTGCGTTTCATGCCAGGGTCGCGGCGAACGCGCTGGCCATGGTCGCGCGGGAACTCGAACTCGGCCCGCTCCCGGCCGGAGCCGGACTGGCCGACGAGGTGGCGGCCCGGCTTGCCGTGGCGAACCCCGGATACTTCGGGGAGCCCTAGCGGAGCGCCCAGAGCAAGGCGAGCCGGACGGCCATCAAGCCCATCGAAGCGGCGAGACGCTGCCCGGACGCAGGACGTGCCCCGGCGCTGCTCCCCGAGTCGGTGATCTTGATCCGCTTCGAGGCGCTGGCGAAGTGGGTGGCGTCGCCGTTGTACTGGGCAAAGACGGGCGTGCTGTCGTAGACCGGGAATCGTCCGGAGAACCGGCCAGCACTGTTTGTCTTGGGCTCGCGGTCCTCGCGGTAGTAGGTGCCCTGGTACCGGAAGACCACGATCACCTTGCGATTGCCGTACGGCGTCCACTTACCGTGCTTGCCTTGGGCCCACAACCTGCCGGAGGCGTAGAAGTGCCCGCCGCCCGAGAAGCGCCGTGGCGAGACCCGGAACGGACGTGATCTTGGTGAGCAGGCGGGCCAGGCGCACGGGCTTGGTAACCGCGCCCTGGAACTGGTAGTTGGGGAGGTAGCTGACGCGGTAGTAAGCCGATGCCAGCCGCGCGTAGACGTTTCCGGAGTACTCATATCCGTACCCGCTTCCATGCGGGCAGCTAAGGCCCTCGCCCGTGAGGTGGCCGAGCGCGTGCCAGGGTCCCGTTGTCTTTGTCGCGTACTCCACGCGGAAGACTCCCGTCGATGCGCCGACGCACGCGCGGATGTGGACGATCGCAAACGCGTCGAGGGAGGCGTGGAACCGCTCGATGTAGTTCAGTTGGGCGACCGTCATCGTCAGGCTGGCACTAGCCGAAGTGAAGTACTCCGATCCGGGCGACTGAACGGTCCAGGAGTAAACGCCTGCCGTTGTCGGCACTGGCAGCGTGAACGCGCCGGTAGCGCCCGTCACGGCGGTCGCGGTAGGCGTCTGGCCGTAATAGTAGGAGTAGGCGTAGAGGCCGACGGTAATCCCCGAGAGTGGTTTGCTGACGCCGTTGTCGGTATAGGTCAGCGTTCCGGTCACCTCGTCAGACTGACCGTAGTTGGCGTGCACCACAGCTAGCGTGGCGGTCATGGTAACCGGGAAGGTCGTCACGGTAACCGAGATCGGGCTGGACGAACCGTCAGCGGTAGTCGAGTCTCCCTGATACTCCGCCCAGAAGTCGTCAGGCCTGGCCGGAACCGCTACCGAGAACGAGCCATCGGCGGCAGTAGTGACCGGATAGGTGTCGCCGTTGTTATCAGTGATAACGATCGGCTCAGTGCCGAACGGCTCAGCGTTGCCGCCAGGCGCGAGTATGGTCGCGGACCCGCTGAACGTGACGTCCTGGTTGTCATAGTCAAACGTGGTGCCATTCGAGCTGAATGTCGGGAAGCTGACCTCGTTCAGGAAGTTGAGGGTGCCGGCGTAGACATCGGCTACCGACGCGTCAGCACTCGCGGCGGTGACGTAGACCGAGTAACTGCCGAGCGCAAGCTCTGTCGTCGTGATCGGACTGGTGACGGTCCAGGTGCCGAAGACTCCGTCACCGTCGTCTGACGGGACCGTGAAGTCGCTCATCGGCAGTGACAGCGCCGTCGTCCCGCCGCCGAGCGCGGTGATGTCCACTGTCATGCTGGTGATCGGCATGTCGGAAGCGAGGCTCACCGACAGCAAGCCGACGTTAGCTGCCGGACTCCCGGCCGAGTACTGCTCCACGCTGATGTACCCGGTGCTGCCGGAGGCGGCCACCGTCGGAAGACCGACTCCGCCGGCGAGCGCAGCGACCGTAGCGATGAGAGCACCCGTAAGCCAGAGTCGTCGCATGTGTTGTCCCCGAATCGACGTCGCGCTGACCGCGCGAAAACACTAGCAACTGTAGTGATACGCGAGCTAACTGGCTAGAACCTATCAAGGCCGGGCAATCGGCCCTGTTAATCGCAGCTTGCTCACTCGTGCATTGGCTGTTCATGGTCGGCATGGCCAGCCGGCTCGAGCTGGAACGTCGAGTGATCAACGTCGAAATGGCCGCGCAGGCATTCCTGGAGCTTGTCCAGCATGATCGCGCTCTGGCCGCGCTCGATGATCGCAGGATCGACCACCACGTGCGCGGAGAAAACCGGCAGGCCGGAGGTGATTGTCCAGACGTGCAGCTCGTGCACCTCACGAATACCGGGGACGGCGGCCAGGTGCCGGCGGATCTCGATCAGGTCGATCCCTTCCGGGCTGGCCTCCAGGAGGATGTCAACGGCCTCGCGGAGCAACCGCCAGGTACGCGGCAGGATCAGCGCGCCGACGGCCAGCGAGGCGATCGGGTCGGCCAGCAGGTAACCGGTTGCGCTGATGATGATCCCGGTCACGATCACCGCAGCGGCGCCGAGGGTGTCGGCGGCCACCTCCAGGAACGCGCTGCGGACGTTCAGGCTCTCGGCCTGGCCGCGTCGCAGAACAAGCAGCGAGCAGGCGTTGGCCACAAGCGCGCCCAGCCCGAAGGCAATCAGCAGCCCCGAACTCACCGCGGGCGGCGACGAGAGCCGCCGGATCGCCTCGGTGATGATCAGCGCGGTCATGGCCAGCAGCAGCAGCGAGTTCGCCATGGCGGCGAGGATCTCCGCTCGCGCGTAGCCGAAGGTTCGGCGGTCCGTGGCCGGCCGGGCGGCGAACCAGGCGGCGAGCAGCGACAAACCGATGCCGCCGGCGTCAGCGGCCATGTGCGCCGCGTCGGCGAACAGCACCAGCGCGCCGGTGATGACCGCGCCGATGACCTCGGCAATCGCGATGCCGAGGCTGATCAGCAGTACGACGGTGAGAGAGCGGCGGTAGCCGCCGGTCACTGTCTGTCTCACGTGTGAATGCGCATGGTAACCGCCGGTGCCCGGTGGCTGACGCGCCCTGCCGTGATCTGGCGCCTGATCGCGGCCGGGCGGTTGCGCGCTGGTCATCGGTCCGGTTCGTCCCGCGGGTCCTGGCCGCCCCCGGCGTCCGGGCCAGTGCTGGTGTCGGGCGCACTTGGCTCGCCGGGAGCGAGCAACTCGTAGGCGGGGTTGATCATGACGGGCTTCCCGTCCCGGATGCCGACCTGGCCGCGCAGCCGCACCTTGGATCCCGGCCGTAGCCCCGGAATATTCGAACGGCCATAGAACAGGGCGGTGAGCTGACCGGTGGAGTCCTCCACATCGCAGGCCAGCACGGTGTTGTGCTCGACCGGGCGGATTTCGACGGTGTGTACCCGGCCTTCGGTCAGTGCCCGGCCGGGCCGCTTCAGCGAGCCGATCGGTGTCACCCCGAGCCGCGGAACCGGATGGTCGTATTCGCCCCCGCCGGCCGGCGCGGTGAGATCAGCCGCGATCGGCTGCTCCGCTGCTGCTCGCTCACGGCGGCTGCGGGGCTCGCCGTCTGCAGTCACGCCTGCCTTGCCCGCCTGCTCTGGTTTGGCGGGCTGCTCTGGCTGCTGGCCCGGCAGGGTGGCGGGCTTGGGCATGGTCCCGGCACCGTCCCCGCCGGGCTTTGCGGCCTGACCGCGCCGGGTCAGGCTCTCTACCCTGCTACGCACGTCGAACGGCACGATCGTCGCTGCGGCGTGCGGAATCCGGCTGATGACCGCGGCCATCTTGTCCGCTGTTCGGTCGTGCAGCAGGCGGCCGACGATCGGGGCGTAGCTGCGCCGCGGCAGGATGGCGGTCACGCCTACGCCCGGCAGCACGGCTTCCGCGCTGACCAGGCTGGCGGCCGCGTTGGCGATGCGACGGTCCGGGCAGTCGACGAAGTCCAGCGGGATGGCCGGGTTCGCCCGCAGCCAGTCCTGCCTGAGCTTGTCAGCCTGGACATTGTCGATGACGAAGTGCACGGCCCGCAGCGAGGTAGGCCGCAGGCTGCGCGCGTATCGCAGGCCGGCGATGGTAGCCAGGTCGAAGTCGTCGATGAAGACGACCACGCTGCGGCGGGAGTAGGTTGGCGGCTCCGGCGGCTTGCCCCGGCTGCCAATCCCTTCCAGCACGGTCGCTTCCATCCGGTACTGCCGGTTCAGGATAATCAGCGCTGGCACGCCGAAGATGAACAGCACCACGACCAGCCAGGCACCCTCGCCGAACTTCACGATCACGAAGATCAGCACCACGATCAGCGAGGTAACCCCGGCCGAGAAGTTGATGACGAGCTTGTAGCGCCAGCCGCGCTCTCTCATCCGGTGGTGGTATTTGGCCATCCCGAAGCCGGCCATGGTGAACGCAGTGAACACGCCGAGGGCGTAGAACGGCACCAGCGAGTTGACGTTCGAGCCGACGACGGCCAGCAGCGCGATGGACACGATGGCCAGCACGATGATGCCGTTGGAGAACACCAGCCGGTGGCCCCGCTTGGTCAGCCACCGAGGAAGGAACGCATCCTCCGCCACGAAGTTGGCCAGGAACGGGAAGCCGTTGAAGCTGGTATTGCCGCCGGTATAGAGGATCAGCGCGGTGGCCCCCTGAACTATCCACCACATGCCCGTTCCCGCCCAGGAGGGCCCGAATACCACCTTGGCTTCCTGGGACAGCACGGTCGGGATGCCCAGCTTGTAGGGCGTCGCGTGGGTGACGTGGGCTAGCCAGGAAATGCCCGCCACCAGCGTGCCCAGGATCGCGCCCTCGATGACCAGCACCTTGCGGGCGTTCCTGCCCTCAGGCGGCTTGAACGCGCTGACCGCGTTCGAGACTGCCTCGATGCCGGTGAGGGACGAACCGCCGTTGGCGAACGCCCGGGCCAGCACGAAGATCATCGCGAACGTGATCAGCGCGCTGTGGTTCTCCGGGATGCCGGCCCCCCAGACGGCCGCGTGCGCCGGGATGTGCACGCGCGGCAGCGAGCCGAAGATCTCCCGGCCGAGGCCGACGGCGATCATGATGATGACGACGCTGGAGAACAGGTACGTCGGGACCGCGAATACCTTGCCTGCCTCGCGGATGCCGCGCAGGTTGCCGTACAGCATCAGCAGCACCACGAAGATAGAGATCAGCGTGATGATCGTGGTGTTGTTGATCGGACTGCTCGGCGGGAAGGCCGAGGCGACTGCGGCGGTGCCGGCCGCGACCTGCACCGCGACCGTCACCACGTAGTCGACCAGCAGCGCGACCGCCGCGATCTGCGCTACCCGCGGCCCGAAATTGTCCCGCGCGACAACATAGGAGCCGCCGGCCCTGGTATAGATCGTGACAACCTCGCGGTAAGACAGCACCACCAGGACCATCACGAACAGCACGACGCCGGTCAGCGGCAGGATCAGCGTGAAGGCCGCCGCTGCCAGGCCGCCCCGGAGCAACTCGATCAGGATTTCCTCAGTGCCGTACGCCGAGGAGGAGATGCCATCCGGCGACAGGACGCCGAGCGCCAGCCGCTTGGATAGCCGCTGCTCGCCGAGCTGCTCGTTAATCAGCGGCTTGCCGAGGAGCTGACGCTTGAGGGTGTAGCCAAGGCCCTCAGCCAGGTCGCCCCGCTGCCTGAGCGAGCCGACGGCTCGTCGCATGGCCACGCTGCAGCGCCCCTCCCGTTCTGATAGCACCTGACGTGGCCTTCATACCATTACGGCAGCGGGTGGCGGGAGACCGGGCGCGAGGCTCTCGGCCCCCTCTCCGGTCGGTGCCGCGACCAAGGGTAGCTGCCTGTCCGAGTTGTCCGTCAGCTTGACATCTGCGCGTTCTGGCGGGCATGGTAAAGATGCTCTGTAATACGGACACCTTGTTCGGTGAGGCGTCTTCACGGACACAGGCCACTGATCCCACCCGTCGAGAGACGCTCCGGATCAGGACACCTCTCCCCGGAGTAAGGGGTGAGGCCAGGTGGCTGCGCGAGCCTTTTGGGCGCGCTACGCCGTGAAGTGCCAAAGCTCTAACGAGAGGGTGCCTGGTCGCGGCGGGCGGATCCCGCCCGGCGGTCGCTGTCCTCGTGAGGTGCCCTGACAACAGGCATGCCCGCCGTCTGGCGGGCGGCTGAGCACGGCGCGCGGTACGGCCGCGGCGGGAGGGAGGCGAGCAATGGACTCTGATAGTCCGGGCCGAAAATGGCCCCTCGCCGCTAATCCTGCCTGCCCCGGGCGCGCACGTGTAATCCCGGCCATCCGCTGGAGCCTGCCAGCTTAAGGCTGCTGCACTGGCTGTGCGTGCCCCCTGACCCCGCCGCGGCGACGGCGCTGAAGGGGTGATCTGCCGTGACCTCGGCAACCTCAGACCTGAGCGGTCCGGTTGTGGACCCCCGGCGACCTGACCGCGGTGGATCTGACCACGGCGGATCTGACCGCGGGGATCTGAGCGCGGGGCATCTGACCACGGGGCGGCACTCGACACAGCGCACGTCGGCGATATCCGCGGCGCGCTGGGCACGATCGCCGTCGACGACGTCGCGGCGCGCAAGTCGGCCTCGGCGAAGCTCAAGACCCTCCTTGCGATCGTCGGGCCAGGCCTGATCGTGATGGTCGGTGACAACGACGCAGGCGCGTTCTCCACTTACGGTCAGGCTGGCCAGAACTATGGCACGCACCTGCTGTGGACCTTCGTGCTGCTGGTCCCGATCCTGTATGTCAATCAGGAGATGGTGCTCAGGCTGGGCGCGGTGTCCGGCGTCGGACACGCGCGGCTGATCCTCGAGCGGTTCGGCAGGTTCTGGGGCGCGTTCAGCGTCATCGACTTGTTCGTGCTCAACGCGCTGACCATCATTACCGAGTTCATCGGGATCACGCTTGCCGCTGGCTACCTCGGCGTGCCCAGGATCGTCGCCGTGCTGCTGGCCGGGCTCGTCATCGTCGCGTCCGCCATGACCGGCAGCTTCCGCAGGTTCGAGCGCATCGCGATCGCCTTCTGCGCGGGGTCGCTGCTGCTGATCCCGCTGTACGTGCTGTCGCATCCGGCCGCTGGCCAGGTCGCCACCGGATTCGTGCTGCCGGCCATGCCGGGCGGAAGCGGGCAGCTGGGCACGGTCATGCTGTTGATCATCGGCATTGTCGGCACCACCGTGGCGCCCTGGCAACTCTTCTTCCAGCAGTCCTACGTCATCGACAAGCGCATCACTCCGCGGTTCATCCCGTACGAGAAGGCGGACCTGGTCATCGGCATCGTCGTCGTGATCGTGGGCGGCGCCGCGCTGATGGGCGCTACGGCGGCAGCTTTCGCGGGGTCGCCCGCTGCTGGCCATTACACCGATGCGGCCGGGCTGGCCGCCGGGCTCGCGGCGTCGGCCGGGAAGGCGGCAGGCGCGCTGTTCGCCGTGGCGTTGCTGGACGCGGCGATGATAGGAGCGTTCGCGGTCTCCCTGTCGACCGCTTACGCACTCGGCGACGTGCTCGGCCTTAAGCACTCGCTGCACCGCGGCGTACGTCAGGCCAAGGGCTTTTACGTCATGTACGCAGCGCTGATCGCCGGTGCTGCGACGATCGTGCTGATTCCCGGGTCCCCGCTCGGCCTGTTCACCGAAGGAGTCCAGGTACTGGCGGGCGTGCTGCTGCCGAGCGCCACAGTCTTCCTGCTGCTGCTGTGCAACGATAAGGCGGTGCTGGGGCCTTGGGTGAACGGCCGGTTCACCAACGCTTTTACCGGTGCGGTCATTGCCCTGCTGGTGATGCTGTCGCTGATCCTCGTCACGTCAGTGACCTTCGCGCACATCAGCTCGCATCAGATTCTGATCATCATGATCGGGTTCGCCGCCCTTGCGCTGATCGTGGTTGCCGTCATCGTGGTGCGCGGCCGGGGCACAGCGGCCGCGCAGACGGCGCCCGCTGATGGCGCCGAACCCGGTCGGCTGACCCGGCCCGAGGGCATGAGCAAGGAAAACTGGCGGATGCCGGCCCTCACTATGCTCGCTCCGGCGCCGATGTCGGTGGGCCGGCGGCTCGGCCTGGCCGGGATGTGGATATACCTGGCCATCGCGATGGGTGCCGTGGTGTTCCGAATCGTCGAAGTGGCAATGGGTCACTAAGCCCGCGGGTCGGTGCGGCGAGGTGATGTGCCGGGCCGGGCTAGCGGACCGCTCCGGTCACCAGCCAGCGCGACGTCCGGCTGCGCAGGGTCAAGGTGGCGAACCTGGCGAGCATCCAGACGGCGTACGCAAGCCACAGCGCGACCAGCCCGGCTCCCGTTTCGACCACGATCGCAGCCGCGGCACCGAAAACAGCGAGCGTGACCAGCCCGGCAAGCGCCAGGTAGTCCTGGTCGCCCGCGCCGATGAGAACTCCGTCGAGCACGAACACCACGCCAGCCGCCGGCTGTTGCACGATGATCACCAGCAGCACGGCTAGCAGCAGGGTACGTACCGCGCGGTGTGACGCCGAACAGGGCCGGGATGACAGGCCTGAGGGCGAGCAGGAGCAGCGAGAAGACGATCCCGTAGACGGCACCCCAGCCGACCATCCGACGGGTGGCGGCCCTGGCACCAGGCACGTCGCCGGCTCCCAGATACCGGCCGGTGATTGCCTGGGCGGCGATGGCGATCGCATCAAGCGCGTAGACGAACAGGCTCCAGACTCGCATGGCGACCTGGCTTGCGGCGATCGCGTCGTCCGACTGCCGGGCCGCGATCGCGGTCATCAACACCAGCACCGCTTGCAGCGCAAGCGTGCGCAGCACAAGCGCGGCCCCGGCGACCGCTGCGGTCGTAATGCCGCGACGGTCCGGCCACAGACTGATGCCCGCTCGCCGGGTGCCGCGGCCGACCACGGCGAGGTAGGCGGCGCCGGTCCCGGCCTGCGCCACGAACGTGCCCCATGCCGAGCCGGCGATCCCCCAGTGCAGGGCGAGTACAAAGGTCGCGTTGAGCGCGATGTTGACGGCATTCGCGAGGACGGCGACGAGCAGCGGTGTCCTGGTGTCCTGGAGCCCGCGCAGCACGCCGGTGCCGGCCAGAACCGCGAGCATCGCTGGTGCCCCGAGCAGGCTGATCCGCAGGTAGGTGACAGCCTGCTGGCTAACCGCCGGAGTGGCGCCGAACGCTGCGACAATCCGCCCGCGCAAGCGGCCAGCCGACGCCGAGGACGACGACGCCGATGGCTGCCGCCAGCCACAAGCCGTTGATGCCGTGCCGGAGCGCTTCGTCGCGGCGGCCGGCCCCGAGCTGGCGGGAAACGGCCGCTGTCGTGCCATAGGCCAGGAAGATCGAAACGCCGACGAGCGTGGCCAGCACCTGACTGGCGACGCCGAGGCCACCAAGCGGGACCGTGCCGAGTCTGCCGACGATGGCGGAGTCAGCCAGCAGGAACAGCGGCTCTGCTACGAGCGCGCCGAACGCCGGAACAGCAAGCCGCACGATCTCCGCGTCCTGCGGGCTGTGCAGCCCGGCGAGAAGCCGCCGGATCCGGTCGTCAGCCAACCACGCCCCTGGCACGCAAGTCGGCGACGTCGGTTGCTGTCAGGCCGAGACCGGCCAGTACCGAGTCGGTGTCCTGGCCGGGTCTCGGCGGCGCCGCTGGCTCGGCAGCGGCCGTTCGTCCGAATCTCGGCGCCGGGGCTGGCTGAGTGACGCCGCCGATGTCCACGAACGCGCTTCTGGCTGCCGCGTGCGGGTGCGCTGGTGCTTCGGCCATGTTCAGGACTGGCGCGACGCAGGCGTCGGTGCCGGCGAATACCTGCTCCCACTCCGCCCTGGTGCGCGACGAGAAGGCAGCGGTGAATCGCTGCCTCAGCACCGGCCAGCCGTCCCGGTCGAGCTGGTGCGGCAAGTCTGCCTCGGCAAGTCCGAGACCGTGCAGCAGCGCGGCGTAGAACTGCGGCTCCAGTGCGCCGACGGCAACGTACTGTCCGTCCGCGGTGGCATAGGTGTCGTAGAACGGCGCTCCGCCGTCCAGCAGATTAGAGCCGCGGTTGTCTTGCCAGGTACCGGAGGCGAGCATGCCGTAGACAAACGACGTGAGCAGCGCCGACCCGTCCACCATGGCGGCGTCTACGACCTGGCCGTGGCCGCTATGAGCCCGCTCCACCAGGGCGGCGAGGATACCGAGCGCCAGCAGCATGCCGCCGCCACCGAAGTCACCCAGCAAGTTCACCGGCGGTACCGGAGATTCACCGGCGCGGCCGACCATGCTGAGTGCGCCGGAGATGGCGATGTAGTCGATGTCGTGCCCGGCAGTCGGCGCCAGCGGACCGTCCTGGCCCCAGCCCGTCATGCGGGCAAAGATCAGGCCGGGGTTGCGCTCCGCGCAGACCTGCGGGCCGAAGCCGAGCCGCTCCGCTACCCCCGGCCGGAAGCCCTCCACCAGAACGTCGGCGGTGTCGGTAAGCCGCAGCAGCACGTCGATGGCCGCCGGGTCCTTGAGATTCAAGCCGATCGAGCTGCGGCCGCGGCTGAGCGGATCGTTCGGCCTACGCGCCTGCGGGCCGCATCGCTCGGCCCGATCGACGCGGAGCACGTCGGCGCCGAGATCAGCCAGGATCATGCAGCCGAAGGGGGCTGGAGCCAGGCTGGCAATCTCGATTACCCGTACGCCGTGCAGTGGGCCCATCGCTCACGTCCTCCGGTATCCCAGCGCCGTCTGCAGACGGTTTGTCCGCGTCGCCGGTCTAGCGATAGTAGTCATGGTCTGCTGCAGGCCGCCCGAGCGCACAGCATTGCGTGCTAATCAGGCGATTGTTTAACTGGCCAAAAGAGTGTTAGCAAGGACGCAGTGACCCCGTTCGCGTCGGTGACGAAGGAGTGATGTCCATGCCGAGGTACCGTCCGGTGATGCTGGCGCCCGTGGTGGCAGCTACCGCGCTCGCGCTCGCGGCGAGCTCAGCCCAGGCCGCTGCCGCCCATCACACGGCGAAGCCGGTCCTGACCGTCGGGAAGAAAGGCGGGCCTGCGGTCAAGAAGCGGGCCGTGCTGACAGCCGGCCTGGAAAAAGGCACGCACGCCGTCTTCGCGCTCAAAACGACGCTCGGTACATTCAGAGCGACCTGCTCGCGATCCACTTGACGGCGAAGGTCACCACCAACCCGTCCCGGCCCGGCAAAGCCACGCTGTCGCTCACCGGCGTCACGATCAGAAGCTGCACGCTGAAAGGCGCGCCAACTGGTGTCAGCCTTACTGGAATCAAGGTGCTCAACTTGCCTTACGGCGCGACGATCAGCTCGGCCAAGGGGTTCCCGGTCACGATCGCCGGTTCGTCGGCGACCAAGCCGGTGGGCTTCAAGGCCGGCATTACCATCGGGTCGACGCCACTGACGTGCGAGTTCACCGCAGCTATGGTGTCCGCTCACGCATCGAACACCGGTAACAAAGTGTCCCTCGCCAAGCAGAAGTTCACCCTGGACATTGGGAAGTCGTCGGGTGACTGCTCGGCGGCGTCCTCGGTGACAGTCTCAGCGACCTACGGGCCGCTGCGGGACACCAGCGTCAAGCACAGCCCGAAGGTGTTCATCAGCTGACGAGCGCGGCGTCTCAACCCCGCCTACTTTGGCAATTTGGTTAGCGCCAGCGCGAGCGTCGGGCACGCGGCCACCGCACGGCGTGCCAGCGCCTGGAGCCGCAGCGGTACTGGGCCGGGCGCGATGATCGGATAGCCCCAGGGATCGGCGGAGATTAGTTCGGGCAGCAGCTCAATGCATAGTCCGTGGGCGTCGCAGGCAATCGGGTTCAACTGGAGCCGCTGCCGGCCTGGTGGTGGCTGGCGGCTGCTTTCGCTGCCGTGATGCTGGCTCACCCTGACCACCTGGCCGGAATCGCCAGGACCGGCGGCCCGCTGGCCCTGACACACGGCCCTGTTGCCAGGTGTGCCTGCACATCGGCGGCGAACACGGTGAGCGCGCTGCGGATCAGGCCCGCCGCGCCATCGGGTAGATGGCAAGCTCCCCGGCCAGTCACGAGGCCTGCCAGCTGCTGTACCCAGTCGAGGATGTCGCGGCCGGGCTGACCGAACGCGATCCAGTTCAAGGCGTCAGCTAGGGCCGGCAGGCCGTTGCGGCACGGGCCGCATTGTCCTGCGCTCTGGGCGGCAAGGAAACTGGCCACCCTGGCGGTCTCGGCCAGCCCGCAGGCTGAATCCGGCAGAGCTGCTAGCACCCCGGGCCCGAGCGACGCTCCCGCGGCTCGCATGCCCTCGTCACTGACCGGAACGGTCAGAGCGGCAGGCAGCGGCAGCCAGGTGCCGAAGTAGCCGCCGGTGAGCACAGCTTGCGCTGGCTGGATCAGGCCGCAGCGGTGCAGGACGTCGCCGAGCGGGGTGCCGAGCGGAATCTCCCGCACACCCGGCCGCTGGACTGCTCCGGTCACGGTCACCAGTGCAGAGCCGGGCGCGCCGGGAGTCCCGGCCGCGGCGAACCACTCGCTACCGAAGCGGGCGATGAGTGCGATGTGAGCGAGCGTCTCGACGTTCAGCACGAGCGTCGGCCGCCGGTGCGCGCCCCGTTCCGCGGGCCGCGGCGGGACGAACGTCGGCAGTGGCGCATTACCGTTGAGTGCGCTGATCAGCGCACTCTCCTGACCAGCCAGATAGCCGTCGGCGGTCGCGTGTATCTCAACCGGCACCCGGTCCAGCCCGGCCCGGGCTCGCTCGGCCACCGCTTGTGCCAGTGACCGTTCAGCCGGGCCCGTGAGGTGGCCGACGCAAAGATAAGTACGGCTCGCGCCCACGGCGCTGGCACACAGCGCGATTCCGTCGAGCACGAGGTGCGGCGCATGGCGAAGCAGCACGCCGTCCTTGCTGCTAGCGGGCTCGGACTCCGAGCCGTTGGCGACGACGACACTGTCCCTTGTGTCACTCGCTGCTGCAGTGCGGACGCTTCGCGAGCGCATGCTGGCTTGGGCCACGGCACGCATCTTGCGACCCGCCGGGAAGGCGCCGCCGCCGCGGCCGGTCAGTCCGGAGCGCTCAACCTCTGCGATCAGCGTGCCGGGCTGCTCGGCAGGCAGCGGTCCGTAGTGATCGGTGTGCTCGGCAAGGGACAGCGGGTGATCGCGGACGATCAGCCGGAGGTCTCCGGGACCTGGCGGCGGCGGCCGTCCGGCGCTTGGCACCGCGAAACCGCGTGCCGTCACCGGCTAGCCCGGTTATCGGGCCTTGCCGCTCCTGCGGGCGGTGCAGTGTGCGTGCCGGACCGGGCGCTCCACCTCGGGGACAGCGGTCCGGCCCGCAGCCAGGCTCCGCCAGCGATCAGCGTCGCCACGATGAGTACGACGCCCGCGGTGCTCGCTACCGGCCGAGCGGGCCACACCTGGGCCAGTCGCCAGAACGTTAGCCCGGCAACGACGAGAACGCAGCACGCGGTCAGGACGAGCACCCACCGGACTGGAGTATCCGTGCCTGTCCCGAGTCCGTGCAGCACTGCCACCGGCCAGCACAGGTAGGCCGTCCAGTGCACCACTCGCCAGCTCCGCAGGCCCATCCTGGTCCGCAACAGGCTGGTGACAGTCAGCGCGAGCATCAGGTCGAGCCCGATCGCGCCAAGACCGACCCAGATTGGCCGGTAGGACGAGATAAACGGCACGAACGCATCTTGGAGCGGGATGGACACGAAGCTGTCCAGCACCGTAGTCAGTACGTGCACCGCAGTGAATCCGAGCGCCAGGAGTGACAGGTTGCGATGCAGGCCCAGGGTGACGAACCGGGGCCACGCTTGTCGCTGGAACCGCACCGACGACAACAGGCCCAGCGCCATGCTCGCGGTCAGCAGGACCATGGCGACCAGGCCGGTCGCACGAGTGGCGTACCAGAGTGGTGTCGACGACGTGACGATGATGGCACCGAGGTGGGCGGCGCCGGTCACGCGGCATCATCAGGGTCGTCGCGCGGCCAGCCGGCGGTCGTCTCGGTCGTCCCGTCGTGCCGGACCAGCCGCGCGGGCAGGCCTATGTCGTGCAGCCAGTCCAGCGCCGCGGCCCCGCGGACGATGGCAGCGGTACTCGCTGTGTTCGCGTCGGTGCACGTCCCGGCGGCCACGCTGACCGTGCGCCAGCACGATCTGACGGGCTCGCCGGTGGACGGATCGATGATGTGATGGACCTGCCGGCCGCCCACCGTCCAGGTCCGCACTGTTGTACTCGACGTCGCCAGGCCGCCGGAACTGATCGTCACTGTCTGGCCTGCCGCCCAACTGGGCGCTGCGTGGTCGTCAGTGACCCGGACTCGCCAGCCGTCTGGCGGCGCCTCGCCGCCGACCGCCACGTCACCGCCGAGACTGACCAGGACGCCGCAACCAACGCGGTCAGCTATCTGATCCGCGCACTTGTCAGCTGCCCAGGCCTTGGCTGTCGCGCCTAGATCGAGTTGGGCGCCGTGCTCCAGTCGCACTCGCCGTCCGCCGCGGTCTAGCCGCACCCGACCCCAGCCAGGGACCGGCCCCACTGGGCCGACCGGGCCTGTCAGCCGGGGTGCCTCAGTACCAACCTCGCGCACGTCCGCGAAATCTCGGTCGTAGCCAAGGCTGGCCAGTGCACGCCCGCAGGTCGGATCGACGTCACCGCCGGTCAGCTTCGCTGCGCGCAGGGCGGCAGCCAGCAAGTCGGCGAACAGTGCGCTGATCGCGACCGGCTCGCCGCCGGCTGCGTTCAGCCTGGAGAGTTCGGAGTCTGGCCGGAAGCGGCTGCAGGCCAGGTCAACCTCTGCGAGCACGCGGTCGGCAACGGCACGCGCCTGGCTTATCGCCCGGGGGCTGGTGACGAGCAGGACGGCAGTGGTGCCGAACACTGCGAACGTGTCCCTTGTTACCGCACTCGTCGTCACCATGCACCAGCTGTCATGACGCGCCGGAAGTTACCTGGCCGGTGCCCGAGGCCGGGCCCGGCGGCTGGGCCGGGATGAGGACGGTGCCTTGGTCGTTTCGGTATTTCGCGGGCACGCCGCCGGCCGCCGGATGATGGCCGAGCGCGAAGGTGAGCAGCCCTGCCATCACGACTCCGGCCGCGCCAGCGCGCCAGCTCAGGGCGGTGATCTTGGCCATGCCGGCATCCCGGTCGTGCGCAGCGGCGCGGATATCGTGCTGCGGCATGACGTTGTCCCTCCTGTCCCGCTGGCCAGATCCCTGCGGGCTGCCGGGCAGCAAGCCGCAGGACGGCATTGCGGCCGCCCAGCATCGGCCTGCTAGCAAGTCTAGGGTCGCGACCTCGCCCTAAGAATCGGTGAACTCTCCCTCCGGGTTCACTCTGCCGCTTATCTGACTCGGCCGCCCGCCTGTACGGGGCAGCCGGCCGACGCGCTGACCGCATTGACCAGAAATGCGTTGCGTGCGCTCCCGGCCTGGTCAGAGGCCGTGTACCGTCGGACTATGCACGGGTACACGCAGGACAAAGACGCCTACCTGAAGCGGCTGCGCAGGATCGAGGGCCAGATCCGCGGCCTGCAACGGATGGTCGACGACGACACTTACTGCATCGATGTGCTCACCCAGATCTCGGCCGCCACCCGGGCGCTCCAGGCCGTGGCGATCGGCCTGCTAGAAGACCATCTCGGGCACTGCGTGACCCAGGCGATCGAGCAAGGCGGCCCGGAAGCGGAGCTGAAGGTCAAGGAGGCGGCTGACGCCATCTCCCGGCTGGTCAGATCCTGAACTGGGTCAGGCCGCCGAGACGGCCGCGGGCGTGGGCCGATTTGCTGAGTGGTCGCCGGGGGGCGGGTTTGGCTGCTGGGTGGTCGCCGGGGACGGGTTGGGCGGCTAAGTGATAGCCAGGGCAGGTTCTAGAGCAGTCGCAAGAGGTTGCCATACCGGTGCTGTCGAGACTGCGCCGCCGGCTAGTTAACTGGGCTGCTCGCTGAACCGGGGTCGGTCGGCGCCTTGATCGTGCGTGATCCGGCCGAATGCCTGCAGGTTGGCCAGGCTCTCCCCGCGCCTCAGCCGCCAGGCGTACTCCTTCTTGATCGCCGACGCGAAGCCGATCATGAGCGCCTGGTCGAATGTGTCGTCGGCATAGCTGAGCACGCAGCCAAGAAGCCGGTCGATCTCGTCCGGGCTGATCGCATCGAGCGGCTGCCAGGCCGATGAGGTAGACATCGCCGACCGGATCGAGCGCGAACTGGACCCCGTACATCCGCGCATTGTGCTCGAGCAGGAAGCGGTAGAACTCCGCGTGGTTCTCATCCGGCTGCCTGCAGAAGAACGCCTCGATCAGCAGGCTGTGCGTGCCGGCGATGAGCCAGGTCATGGTCTTGAGCTTGTGCTGGCCAGGCAGAGTTACCAGGTAGCTGCCTGGTCGCGGCGACTCATAGGTCACCTCCAGCGAGGCGAGCGCGGCCCGCAGGGCCGGGTCGTAGTCCGCCGAGCTCACGCGTCGACCGCGGCGGCTGCCTCGGCGGTCACGGTCTCGTACAGCTGCAGCAGCGAGTCGACCGTAGCCGACCAGCCAAACCGTGATGCGTGCTCGCGGGCGCCGCGTGCCAGCCGGGCCAGGCTGGCAGGCGCGTTGATCAGCTCCTGCACGGCTCTGGCGTAGTGGCCGGGGTCGCGTGAGTCAACCAGCACCCCGGAGTACCCGTCCCTGACGGCGATGCGCAGGCCGCCGACAGCGGCAGCTACCACGGGCGTGCCGCATGCCTGAGCCTCCATCGCGACCAAGCCGAAGGACTCCGAGTACGACGGCACCATGACCAGCGTGGCCGCGCGGTACCACTGGGCAAGCTCGGGCTGCGGGCACGGCGGCTCCAGCCGCACCAGGCCAGCCAGGCCGAGCCGGGCGGCCAGCTGCTCCAGGCCGTCCGGGTCTTGCCGGCCAGCGCCGCTCGGGCCGCCAACGAACGCGACGGTGAGTTTGCCGCGCAGGCCGGGATCGTCGGCGAGCAACTGGGCCGCGGCGTGCAGGACGACATCCGGTGCCTTCAGCGGCTGCACGCGGCCGGCGAAGACCAGCACCACGCCATCCTCGGGCAGGCCGAGCTGCCGGCGCGCTAGCAACTGCGATCCGGGCCTGAATACCGACAGGTCCACGCCCGGGTTGATGGTGATGACCCTTGCCGGGTCGGCGGCGTAATGCCCGATCAGCTGCTGAGCTTCGTCATCGGTGTTAGCGACCAGCCGGTCGGCGCTCGCGACTACCTCCGCCTCGCCGCGGAGCCGGATCTCTGGCTCGGCGCTGTCGCCGGCGGCCAGTGCAGCGTTCTTGACCTTGCCGAGAGTGTGCATCGACTGGATCAGCGGGACACCCCACCGCTCCTTCGCCACCGCGCCGACCTGGCCGGACAGCCAGTAATGACCGTGCACGAGGTCGTACCGGCCGGGCGCGTGCGCCGCTTCGGTGCGGAGTAGCTCGAAGGTGAACTGGCAGAGTTGCCCGGGCAGATCGGATTTATCCAGGTCTTCGAACGGACCGGCGGCCAGGTGGCGCACCAGCACGCCAGGGGCCAGCTCGGCCACCTGAGGCTGGTCGCGCGAGACCGCCCTGGTGAAGATGTCGACCTCGACACCGCGGTCGGCGAGGCGCTTGGCGACCTCCACTACGTAAACGTTGAGTCCGCCGGCGTCCCCGGTCCCCGGCTGCTCGAGCGGTGACGTATGGACGCTGACGGTCGCGATCCGCCGTGGATAGCGTCGCGGCACAGGCTCCCACCTCCGGAACTTCTCAACTCCGGAGACGCCGATCAGATTCCCGCTCGTCAAGCCGAGCAGGGCCGGCAACTCGTGGCGATTTATCCCCGTTCCCGGTTAGATTTCTAGGATTTTAATCACAGTCCAGGTCAGCGGCGAACCTGGCGAAATCGGCCGGGCTAGGATTTCTGGCATGAGCACGCTCATCTTGATCAGGCATGGCGAGAGTGAGTGGAACGACAAGGGCCTGTTCACTGGCTGGGTGGATGTCCGCCTGTCGGAGCGGGGGCGGGCCGAGGCGGCGCGGGCCGGGCGGCAGCTGACCGACGCCGGGTTGCGGCCGGACACGGTGCATACCTCGGTGCTGAGCCGGGCTATCGAGACCGCCAACATCGCGCTCGACGTCGCCGAGATGAGCTGGCTGCCGGTGCGCCGGTCGTGGCGGCTGAACGAGCGGCATTACGGCGCGCTGCAGGGCAAGGACAAGGCGGCAACAAGACAGCAGTACGGCGACGAGCAGTTCAAGCTGTGGCGCAGATCGTACGACGTGCCGCCGCCGCTGCTGCCGGATGACGACCCGTTGTCGCAGGCCAGTGATCCGCGTTATGCGCTGCTACCGCCTGAACTGCTACCCCGGACTGAATGCCTGCGCGACGTCGTACTGCGGATGCTGCCGTACTGGTACGACGGCATCGTTCGCGACCTGGCCGCCGGCCGGACCACGCTGGTCGTCGCGCACGGTAACTCGCTGCGGGCACTGGTCAAGCATCTGGACGGGATAAGCGATGCCGACATAGCCGAGCTCAACATCCCGACCGGCTTGCCGCTGGTCTATGAGCTTGACGAGCAGTTCCGCCCGGTACTGCGAGGCGGGCGATACCTCGATCCGGAGGCAGCCGCGCAGGCCGCGGATGCAGTCAAGGCTCAGGGGCGGTGAGCTGACCTGCGGCTTCAACCGGCAGCGGAGAGCTGCCTGCCTCGAGCGGCACTGCGGTAAAGGGTTGCGAAAGTGAGTTCTGGAATGCCCGCTCTCGGTAAGAGCCCGTTCACCTCACTGGTGCATAGCAGGCACAATCGACATGGACACAAGCTGTCAGGATCGTGAACACTTTGCGAATAGCCGAAGCTAGCTACACCGGGCAGTGGGCGTGACGAGGCCGCACGCTTACGATCAGAGCGTGGAGATGGGGGTGCAAGCAGTCATGTCTTCGGACATGCCAGACTCGGGCCTACTCCAGGAGAGCAAGCTGCCTGCGGGCGTCAGCTCGGTGCTGGCGGTGCTCCTGTCATCTGCAGTGGTACTCGATAGCGACGACCGGGTACTCAGCTCCAGCGCCGCGGCGCGTGAATTCGGCCTCGTTGACGGCGACCGGCTGGTGGTCGGCGAGCTGCTCGCACTGGCCCGGCAGGTTCGCCGGGAGGGCATGCCGCGCGAGGGCGAGATCGACATCATGACCACCCGGTTTAACGGCCGCGCGACTAGCTTCGCGGTCCGGGTGGCGCCTCTCGGACCAGCGGTCGGCGACGGCGGCCTGATCTTGCTGCTCGCTGAAGACCAAACCGAGAGCCGCCGGGTCGACGAGGTACGCCGTGACTTCGTGGCCAACATCAGTCACGAGCTGAAGACCCCGGTTGGCGCCCTGGCCCTGCTCGCCGAGACGGTTGAGGAGGCCGCCGACGACCCCGAGGCGGTGCTCCGGTTTGCCGGGCGGATGCGTCAGGAGGCGTCCCGGCTGACCGACCTGGTCCAGGACCTGATCATGCTGTCGCGGATTCAGGCTGCCGAACCGGTGCCAGATCCGAGCCCGGTCGTGCTCGACGATGTCGTCGCCGAAGCGGTGGACCGGTGCCGGATGCGCGCCAGCGCCCGGGGCATCTCGCTGGAAGTCACCGGGGAGCGCGGCGTCTCCATCCTCGGTGATGAGGATCTGCTGGTTACCGCGTTGCGGAACCTGCTGGAGAACGCTGTCGCCTACAGCCCGGACAAGACCCGCGTGGTGATCACGGTGCGGACCGCGTCCAGCTGGATGGCTGAGATCAGCGTGACCGATCAGGGCATCGGCATCCCCGAGCGGGACCGCGAGCGGATCTTCGAGCGGTTCTACCGGGTCGACCCGGCGCGGTCACGGGCAACCGGGGGGACCGGGCTGGGCCTAGCCATCGTCAAGCACGTCACGGCGGCGCACGGGGGCAACGTCACGGTCATGAGCCAGGAAAGCCAAGGCTCCACTTTCACGCTCCGGCTTCCGCTCCGCCCTAGGCGCGGACTACCTGTCGGTGGTAAGGAACAACCAGCAGCGCGAACGGACCACCGGGCCGCGCGATCCGTCAGGGAGGCAGTTAAGTGACTCGGGTGCTCGTTGTCGAGGACGAGGAATCCTTCAGCGACGCGCTGTCGTACATGCTCCGCAAGGAGGGATTCGAGGTCGCGGTCTGCCCCACTGGTCCGGACGCTATCGAGACCTTCGATCGGACGGGCGCTGACCTGGTGCTGCTCGACCTCATGCTGCCGGGCCTGCCGGGCAGCGAGGTCTGCCGGACACTGCGTGAGCGGTCCAACGTGCCAGTGATCATGCTGACGGCGAAGGACAGCGAAATCGACAAAGTCGTCGGGCTTGAGCTAGGTGCCGATGACTACGTGACCAAGCCGTTCTCCTCCCGCGAGCTCGTCGCCAGGATGCGTGCCGTGCTTCGCCGCCGGGGTGACGTGGACGAGCCGATCAGCTCGATCATGGAGTCCGGCCCGGTACGGATGGACGTCGACCGGCATGTGGTGACCGTGCGCAGCGAGCAAGTACAGCTCCCGCTCAAGGAGTTCGAGCTGCTCGAGGTGCTGCTGCGGAATGCGGGCCGGGTGCTGACCAGGATGCAGCTGATCGACCGGGTCTGGGGCGCCGATTATGTCGGGGACACCAAGACGCTGGACGTGCACGTGAAGCGGCTGCGGGCGAAGATCGAAACCGAGCCGACCAATCCGCGGCACATCGTTACGGTGCGCGGGCTCGGCTACAAGTTCGAGCCGGTCGGCTGACGGCCTAACAGGCTGATATCCCGGGCACGTCAGGTCGGTGTTAGACCTCATGCAGGACTAACGCTGCCGACGCGAGTTCCACGCCCGCGACCAGCAGCGCTTACGACTTCGATGCCTTCGGGGTAGCGGAAGCGCTTGGCGAAGCCGAGGTGCTCGGTGTCGCGGTGCTCGGTGTCGCGGTGCTCGGCGTCACCGCAGGCGCCGGCGTGACTGCAGTGGGCTGTGGCGGCGCATAGGTCTGGTAATGCGCGGCGCGCGGCACGACGGGGACTACAAGCGTGACGAGCCCGGCCTTCTGGAAGGTCAGCTGCAACTTGAGCGACGAGCCGCCGGTGATGGTCCGGGTCAGGCTGACGAGCACAAGCCGGGGCCTCGGGCCGGACAGGAACACCGGATGTCCGTCGACGACCGGCACGCCGCCGCTTGGCAGCGACACCGACGTCGCGCTCCCTGGCGCAGAAATGGACTGCAACCTGTCCGGCGCACCGTCGTTGACGATGGCCAGGAACAAGCTGGCTGACTGGCCCGGATGCAGGCTCGACCCGAGCGGCGCCCCGAGCACGAAGACGTTCCTGATCGAGATGTCTCCGACAACGGTGCCCGCGGCGTCCGTGGGGTAGTGAAACTGCAGTGTCGGGGCATTGTTGCCCGCCTCGCAGCCGGCCAGGACCGGAATCAGCACCGCGGCCGCCCCGACCACCAGCCGACGCGGCAGCGCGCTTCTCCAGCCGCTCCGGATCACGGCATACTCCCTCGTCGTGAGAATGTCCGACAGACGTCGGAAAGCGTAGCCACCGGACGAGTTGAGGCTCTGGCCGGCCCGCCCGTTTCTGCCGTTGCGGCAATCTGGCGGCGAGGGGTGTCAGCCGGTAAGGGCTTGCACCAGAGGCGTGGCATTGTCCGTCGCGCTGAGATGCTGAGCGTAGGACGTCGCCTGCATGTTGACCAGAACCGCCGTCAATCCCCTAACCGGGTAATGCTTCGACAGCACGCGCTGCTGATCGAGCGCCACCACCATGGAGCCTCGCAGGCTGGCGTTCAGCCCGGAATGCAAGTTCGTGGCCTCGGCTATCGTCTGCGCGGTGCCGACCAGGTAGCTCGGCACGCCCAGGGTGGCTGCGATGTCGGCGAGCCAGGTGACTGCGGCGCTGCACCGGCACGCGGGCGGCACAAGCACCAGCATGGTCTGGCGCAGGCCGCGGAGCTTGATTGGCCTGTTATTGGCAGTGAGCCGCAGGGTTCCGGCCGGCAGCGGCTTCCCGGTCTGCGTGATGGCCGGACTCAGCGGCAGGGCGGCGGGCCCGCTAGCGGCGGGAGTGCTTGGGGCAGAGTTGCTGGAAGCGGGGCTGCCGGCGGGCCGGCTGGCACCTGCGCTGGGGACAGGCGGCCGGAAGTTCTGGTCAGAGGTCGCGGTGAAGACCGTCAGCAGCGTGCCGGCGATGAGAGCCAGGATCAGGCAGCAGGCCAGCAGCGGCAGGACGATGCCGTCCCTGGCGATCCTGCCGTGCATCCGGTGGTGGCGCTGCCGCCGGCGCTCGGCCCGCCGCTCGCGGTAGTAAGCCTGCACGTCACGATCAAGTTCCCGCGCATCGTCGGGAATCTCGATGTCGACCGGTGGCAGGCCAGTGTCGTCCCGTTCCGGTTCGCCGCCTGAGTTCACGCTTACCTCTCGACAGGAGCGAACGTCTACTTTCAGTATGGGCCAGTGACGGCTGTCACAGCACCGCCTGCCCTTGAGGTAGTACCTCCGCTGCTGCCCGATGGACCCCGGCCTGCGGCCCGCACCTGGCGCATGCAATTTTGCACACTGCCAACTGCGCCATTGACCTGCACCTTTGCCGTCAACGACGGAGAATCGCCGGCGCCGAACGTGGTAAGATGGGGTTCTGCGGAAGGGGTACATGCCACATGTCTTTCAAGGTCGGCGACACCGTCGTCTACCCCCACCATGGGGCTGCTCGGATCGAGGAAATCGAAATCCGTGTGATCAAGGGTGAGGATAGAACTTACCTAGTGCTGAAGGTCGACAAGGGCGACCTGACTGTGCGTGTTCCCGCGGACAACGCTGAGCTAGTAGGCGTTCGCGACGTCGTCGGGCAGGAGGGACTTGAGCGCGTATTCGAGGTACTGCGCGCCCCCTACACCGAGGAGCCGACCAACTGGTCCCGGCGGTACAAGGCCAACCTGGAGAAGCTCGCTTCCGGGGACGTCAACAAGGTCGCCGAGGTAGTGCGCGATCTCTGGCGCCGGGATCGCGAGCGTGGCCTGTCGGCCGGCGAGAAGCGGATGCTGGCGAAGGCCAGGCAGATCCTGGTCAGTGAACTGGCACTTGCCGAGAAGACTAACGAGGACAAGGCCGAAGCCCTGCTGGACGAGATTCTCGCGTCCTGACGGTTGTGCCCGACTTGCTGCCGCGGGTCGGCATCGGCGTTGACGTTCATCCCATCGGTCCTGGCAGGCCGTTGTATCTTGCCGCCCTGCTGTGGCCTGGTGAGGACGGTCTGACCGGGCACTCCGACGGAGACGTGGCGGCGCATGCCGCCTGCAGCGCACTGCTTTCTGCCGCCGGGATCGGTGATCTTGGTAGTCAGTTCGGCACCGGCCGGCCGGAGTGGGCCGGCGCCGCAGGCACCGCGCTCCTGCAGGAAACCGCCAGGCTGACGGCCGCCGCCGGTTACCAGATAGGAAACGTGGCAGTCCAGGTCATCTGTAACCGCCCGCGGATCTCGGCCCGGCGAGCTGAAGCAGAGGAGGCCCTGTCGGCCGCCCTCGGCGGCGCAGCTGTCAGCCTGTCTGCCACCACGAGTGACGGGCTGGGCCTGACCGGTCGCGGCGAGGGCATCGCCGCGATCGCGACCGCCCTGGTCGCCCCGCTGGGCTAGAGGTCGCCGGTCGGGCGAGCCGTCCGGCTGGCCCCGGTCAGGCCGTCGACTCAGGCCGTTGACTCAGGCGGCGTCGGCGAGCTCCACATGCGGTGGAACATCGGCATGTCCGGGTCGTCTGGCTGGTCTTCGTCCGGGCCCACCTGCTCGGGTTGGTCTGCCGCCTGCTCAGTTGGCAAGGCATCTTCGGCCAGCGTGACCTGCTCGCCTTCGTCCTCGTCCTGCCCATCCGGCCCGGCCCAGCCGGCCTGCTCGAACTCTGCGGTGTGCCCGAACTGGCCGGTCTGCCCGGAACTGGCCGGTCTGCTGGGACTGGCCAGCGGGCTCCGGCATCGCCTCGTCGGTGGTCGGGTCGTCTGGCCCGTCATCGGCATCGACTGCCAGGTCCGGCTCAGCTACAGCAGCGACGTTCCTGCCGGTAGCTAGCGCTGGCGGCAGCGCGGGCGCCCGATCCCAGCCGGGCGAGTCCAGGCCCGGCCGATCGCGGCACAGTCCCGGCCCGGCACCAACCCGGCGGCGCTGGTCGGCTGCAGGCCCGGCTGGCGGCCGCGGGATGAAGCCAGCCTGCGCAGCCTGGCATGCCTGAGCATCGTCAGCAATAGCGCGAACGCCAGGAAGACCAATACCCATGGCAGCACTGCCGCCGTGATCGCGGCAACATGGCCAGGCAGTTTGCGACCAGCCGCATGCAGTGCATCGGCACCCGCTGCCGCGGCCAGCACGGCCAGCAGGATCACCCACGCGAAAAGCTTGCTCGGCAGATCGGCGCCGCGCAGCGCGAGGACGGCGGCCAGCACGATCACCAGCATCGCGTCGATCAGCAGCGGGTAACCACGTGCTAGCCGCGGCGCAATCCCGGCTTGCAACGCCAGGGCGTGAATGCCGGAATACGACAGAATGAATGTCGCTGCAGCGAGCGCGGCGAGACCGATGCCGACACCGGTCAGGGCCAGGACCCGCAAGGCCCCCGGCGCCGTCTCCGACTGTGCCCGCCCCAACTGGGCGGTGCCAGAACCCGCGAGCTCGCTGCTGGTCGTCTCCGCGCTCATCGGCTTGCCGAGTCCTTCCTCGCAATGTCGGTCTGGCCGCGTTCCCCTTATAGTCAGGAATGGGCGGTGCCGCAAGCAAGCAAGCGGTAAGCCGGACGTTTGGCGCGTCGCGGCCCGCCGGGGCAATTCCCCGCGAACCCACCCAGCGCGCCGCCCGCGCCTCAACGATGAGCCGGTCAGAAGGAGACGAAATGCCGTACTACCGGATGACGGGGGAGGTTCCGCGAAAGCGCCACATCCGGTTCCGTGACGCAGCTGGCCACCTCTATGCCGAGGAGCTGATGGGCGAGGAGGGCTTCGTGTCCGACTCCTCGTTGCTGTACCACCAGCATCCGCCGACAGCGATCGTCAAGAGTGAGGGGTTGCGGGATGCCGCGGCGGAGGCTGCGGTCAGGCCGAACTATCCGCTGCTGCCGCGCCATTACCGGACACAGGACATGCCAGCAGGCGGCGACCTGGTGCTCGGCCGCCGGCTGATGATGGCCAATGAGGACGTGCGCATCTACTTCGCCGCTGCAGACGCAGCCTCCGACCTTTACCGGAACTCATCCGGAGACGAGGCTGTGTACCTGCGCTCCGGCTCGGCCACCTTCGAGTCGGTGTACGGCAGCATCGAGGCGGGTGCTGGTGACTACGTCATAGTGCCGCGCGGGACAATCCACCGCTGGCAGCCGGCCGCTTCAGGCGTGCACGCGCTCGTTGTCGAGGCGCGCGGGCACATCCGTCCGCCGCGACGGTACTTGTCGCAGTACGGCCAGTTTCTTGAGCACGCGCCGTACTGTGAGCGCGACCTTCGGGGCCCGGCCGGCCCGCTGCTGGCCGATGGCGAGGACGTGCCCGTAATCGTGCGCAACTCCAGCGGGCTGACCAGGCTTACCTACGCCTACCACCCGTTCGACGTTGTGGGCTGGGATGGCTACCTCTACCCGTACGCGTTCAACATCGCGGATTTCGAACCGATCGTGAAGCGAACGCACGCGCCTCCGCCAGTTCACCAGACCTTCGAAGGGCCGAACTTCGTTATCTGCTCGTTCTGTCCGCGACCGCTGGACTTTGACCCGGAAGCGGTGCCGATCCCGTACAACCATCACAACGTCGACTCCGACGAGATGATGTATTACGTGGCCGGTGACTACTCGGCGCGCAAAGGCTCAGGTGTCGGGCTCGGATCGATCACGCTGCATCCGTCCGGGTTCACTCACGGCCCGCAGCCGGGTGCAGTCGAGGCGGTCATCAGCGGAGTCGCTGAGGGCAAGACCTCGACCGACGAGACGGCTGTCATGATCGACACGTTCCGGCCGTTGTCGCTGGCTGATTCGGCTGGTGTCGCCGAGGATCCCGAGTATGCGTGGAGCTGGGCGGCTGCCGCGCGCGGCAGCGCGGCTCTCCCGGAGGCCGATCGCATCGACCGGGGTCCTGCCTTCTGAACACGCTGACCTCACAGCATGATCTTGCCGCCCGCGACGTCGAGCGTTGATCCGGTAATCCACCCGGACGCATCCGACGCGAGGAAGAGAGTGGCGGCTGCGACGTCGTCGGGCTGGCCGAGCCGGCCGAGCGGGAAGCTGGCGCCCAGCGCGGCGCGCTGGTCCTGTGACATCCAGGCGCGCATCTTGTCGTTCTCGGTTGCCGACGGGGCTACGCAGTTGACCCTGATGCCGCGCGGGGCGAGTTCGCCGGCCAGGTGCCGGCCGAAAGCGATCACGCCGGCCTTAGCCGCCGCGTAGGCGGCTGCGGACTTCGCGGCTTGCCGGGCCGCCGCGGATGACATCAAGATGATCGTGCCGCTGGCGCGCTCCGTCATGGCGGGCAGTACCGCGCGCACCGTGTAGAACACCGAGTTCAAGTCCGTGTCGACGATTTCCCGCCAGTGTTCCGGCGTCTCGTGCTCGGTTGGCACCGGCATGCCGTTGCCGCCAGCGAATGCCGCCAGGATGTCGGGTGCCCCCAGCTGCCTGACGACAGTTGCTGCCATCCGGTCCAGGTCGCCCGGCACCGTGCAGTCGGCAGCAATCCAGATCGCTCGCCCGCCACGCTGACCGATGCTCGCCGTGACCGCAATCATTGCCGGTTCGTCGCGGCCGACTACCGCCACTGACGCACCACTCGCGGCAAGCGCTGCCGCGGTGGCAGCGCCGATGCCGCGCGATCCGCCGGTGACGATTGCAACCTTGCCGGCCAGGTCGGAGTAGCTGCCATAGCGGGCCGGCGCTGTGCCCGTCGCTGCTGTTGTGTCAGTCATCTGTGGTTATTCACCCGTCCTTGCATGTCAGCCAGGCGGTCCCGCTATCCGGGCGGCGCCCGATGCGGGCTCTGCGAATCCGTCTGAATAAGATTAGAATACTAAGGGTTAGATATCAAATAATCAGAGCGCGGACCTGTCTGATCGCCGGGAACGCAGCGGTCAGGCGCGGCTTGTGTCCGCGGTCGTCGTCGGGACGGCGCCGCGACCGTCCGCCCGCGGCCCGGCAGGCCAGGCAAGATGCCTCGGCGGGCCAACGTAACCTGGATCAATGGCAGCCGATCCGCGCAGCCCCCGATGGCCGTCCTAGGGCGCCAGGCGGTCCGCCGTTGGGCGGTCGTGGCAGCCGGGGTGGCGGTGCTGTGCGCAGTCCCCGCGGCGATAGCTGCTCTGCCAGTGCGCGCTTCGGCGCTGACCGCGGCACAGCTTCGTACGCGCATCGCGGCGTCAGCGGACGTGTCCTACCAGGGCTACGCGCAGAGTTACGTCGACTTGGGCTTGCCCAGCCTGCCTGACCTCGGCAACGTCATCTCGCTGCTCGACGGCAACACCAACCAGTACGTCTGGTATCGCTCACCCGGAAGCTGGCGTGCGGATCAGCTCACCACGGCTGGCGAGAATGACATCTATCAGACCAGCCGCGGCACTTATTTGTGGAACTACACCAACAACCAGCTCACCAGGGTCGTCGGTGCGCAGCCGGTGCGCTTGCCACAGGCACCTGACCTGCTGCCGCCAGAACTGGCCCGGAGGCTGGTCGGCTTCGCCAGCAGGGCCACCAGATTCAGCCGGCTGCCGACGCAGCGCATCGCCGGGATCGACGCGGCCGGACTGCGCCTGGTGCCGGTGGACTCGGCGTCCACCATCAGCGCCGTCGAGATGTGGGCTGACCCGCGTACCGGCCTGCCGCTGGAGGTTGAGATATTCGGCCAGGGCGCGACCGCTCCGGTGCTGGTGAGTCGCTTCCTTGATGTCAAGCTCGCCAGGCCGGCCGCGGCAACGCTCAGGCCGCAGCCCGGTCCGGGCATCGGCCTGAGCACGACCACGCTGCCGGACGCGACCGGAGTGCTGAACGGCTTCGGCCCGCCGCTGCCTGGCCAGCTGGGCTGGATCCACCGCGTGGCCAACCCGTCCGGTCTGTCCGATGTCGCAGCATACGGCGCGGGATTCTCGCGATTCGCCGTCGTGCCGTTGCCGGCCCGCGTCGGCAACGAGGCATTCTCGGCGGCAAGCGGGGTCGGCGCGACTATTACGCTCGCTAATGGCACAGCGGTCGTGGTCCAGACGCCGCTGATCGCGATGCTGCTGGCCCGCGGCCCGTCCGGGCAGGTGTACCTGCTGACCGGTGCGGTAACTGCTAGCCGGCTCGAGTACGCCGCCGCCAGCCTGCTGGGATCGCAGTGATTGTTACCACCGGCCTGACCAAGCGCTTCGGCCAGGTACTAGCCGTCGACCATGTGGACCTGCAGGTCCGGGAGGGCGACCGGTACGGATTCCTGGGCCCGAACGGGTCAGGCAAGACGACGGTAGTGCGCATGCTGCTCGGTCTGGTCTACCCGACGAGCGGCAGCATGGAAGTGCTAGGCGCGGCGGTTCCACGACACGTTTCTGCAGTGCTTCCGCAGGTCGGTGCGCTGATAGAGTCGCCGTCCGCATACGGGCACCTGTCCGGGCGCGCCAACCTGATGCTGGTCGATGCCTCTGGCCCGCGGGTCCGCGGTGGCCGCAGGAACCGCAAGCGCCGGGTTGCCGACGCGCTGGACCGGGTGGGGCTTGGCGGCCTTGACGACCGCGCCGTGCGCAAATACTCGCTCGGCATGCGACAGCGCCTCGGGCTGGCAGCAGCGCTGCTACGGTCGCCGCGGCTGCTCGTGCTCGACGAGCCGACCAATGGCCTGGACCCGCAGGGCATCCGGGAGATCCGCGACCTGCTCGCCGAACTTAACGCGGCGGGCACCACCATCTTCCTGTCCAGCCACCAGCTATCCGAGGTGGAGCAGCTATGTACCAGGGTCGGCGTGGTGGACCGGGGCAGACTGGTCTTGCAGGACGACCTCGCAGTCCTGAGCGGGCCGACCGGGCGGGTGCTCGTGCGCAGTCCTGACGCGGCGCAGGCCCCGGCGCTGCTGGCTGGCAGGGTCGTCCACCGCGACGAAGACCGGCTGGTCATCGCCGATGCTGACGTCGCATCGGTGAACGCCGAACTCGTCGCTGCTGGCCTGCGGGTCAGCGAGATCGGCCCGGAACGGCGCTCGCTAGAGGACCTCGTGCTGTCGGTGACCGGGTCTGGCTCGGACCGGTTCGGCCGGGCGTCGGCCCTGGCCAACGGTGTACCCGGCGCCGAGTCAGTGGTCGCTGACGGGAACACCCGGCCGCGTGACGCCGAGGCCGGCGGGAGCAGCCAGTGATCGGCGTGGAACTGGCAAAACTAGCCCGCCGGCCGCGAAGCTGGGTCGCGATCGCGCTGCTGTGCATGCTGCCGATCCTGGTAGCGGTATTCGTCGCCGTCACGCATGTGGCGCCGCCGCCTGGTCAGGGGCCGGCGCTGCTGTCTGCGGTCCTGTCCAATGGCTCGCTTTTCCCGGCCGCTGCGCTTGCAATCGTGCTGCCGATCTTCCTGCCCATCTCCGTCGCTGTCGTCGCCGGGGACGCGATCGCAGGCGAGGCCAGCTCAGGGATGCTGCGCTACTTGCTAGCCCGGCCGGTGGGCCGCACCCGGTTGCTTGTCGCCAAGCTGATCGCGCTCATCGCCTACGTGCTGTTCGCCGTCCTTGCCGTCGCGGCCACTTCCTACGTGACCGGAAGACTGCTGTTCGGCGACAAACCTGTCGCCCTTAGCTCAGGCGGCATCACCACCCAGGGCGTCATCGCGAACTCGCTCTCCGGCACCGGTCTCACGCCGGCCGACGTGCTGCTGCGGACTGCCGGGGCGGTCGCCTTCATCGCGGTGTCGATGCTCGGCGTAGGTGCGATCGCGCTATTCCTGTCGACGCTCACCGATTCCTCGCTGGCCGCGGCGCTTGGCGCGATGGCGGCGCTGATTGCGAGCGGCGTACTCGTTGCGCTCAACGCAGCCGCTTCGGTCAGCCCTTACCTGCCGACCGCGTACTGGCTGGCCTGGCTCGACTTCTTCCGCCAGCCCATTCTCTGGCGCGACATCGACCGCGGCTTCGCGATCCAGGCTGTCTACGTAGCGGTTTTCCTCGGCGCCGCGTGGGCGAACTTCGCCAGCAAGGACGTCACCAGCTGAGCTGTCTCTCACCGGCACTCGGCTGAGGTCGGCGGTCGCAGCGGCGCGGCGCTCAGCGCCTGCAGCACAATTGCGGTGACATCAGGGTTGGTGGGCAGCTGCGAGTGGCTGATGCTGGCCGCCGGGCAGACCGACTGGACCGGCACGTCGATGGCTCCGGCTAGCCGCGCCGAATCAGGCGGAGTCACGACCTGATCGTCGGTTGTCCACAACGACAGCCAGTGCGGCAGCCCAGCTGCACCGCCTGCGTCGAGCCTCGCGAGCAGCGAGCTGCCCGGGGTGAGCTGCTGGCAGGCGACCGGGCAAGCGTCGGGAACGAATGCCTGCGCGGCAGCTGCCAGCGATGTGCCGTGAAACGGCGAACCGAGCGTGATGACCCGCCGAGCCTTTTGGAAGCCGTCGTCTTGCCTGGCCCAGATCAGAGCGACGACGCCGCCGGCGGAATAGCCAATAACGTCCACTGACGGGGCTCCGGCCGCCATGGCGTTGTCGACGGCCGAGTTGAGAACCCCGGCGTCGGTAGTCAGGCTGGCTGTCCCGGTACCTGGCAGATGGACCACGATCGCGGTCCGGCCAGTTGCCTGGATCTGGCTGGCAAGCGAATCCAGTGCGTTAGTGCTGCCGCCGTAGCCGGGTACCAGCAGGACTGGCCCTGGCTGGTTTTGCGGTGGCCCGGCCTGCTGCCTCGACCCGGCAGTGCCGCCGGGCTGGCCCGGGCCGCCGACATGCGAAATGCCGACCGCCACGCCGACGGCCGCAGCAGCCAGTGCGACAACCGCGACGCTGGCACCAAGCACGCGACGACGGCTCGACATGCCGGAAAGTCGCATGGCCAGGCGGCTTCGCCGGACGCGCTCGGCTGGCCCGCTCATGCCTTCAACCGTACGGGACGTCAGTTGAGCGGGGTTCCGGCGCGGGCACGGGACGCACCGGCATGCGCGCATCCCGTAACCTTGGGGCGTGACGCTTCGCCTGTACGACACCGCTACGCGCGCGGTACGTGAGTTCACCCCGCTTCATCAGGGGAAGGCCTCGCTGTACCTGTGCGGCGCAACCGTGCAGGCGCCGCCGCATATCGGGCATATCAGGTCAGGCGTTGACTTCGACATCCTGGTCCGGTGGCTGCATGCCTCCCATTACCAGGTCGCTTACTGCCGCAACGTCACCGATATCGACGACAAGATCCTCCAGGTCGCCGTGCAGGAGGAAGTGCCGTGGTGGGCGGTGGCGGACCGGAATCAGCGCGCATTCAGCAGGGCATATGACGCGCTCGGCTGCCTTCCGCCGAGCGTCGAGCCGCGGGCAACCGGCCACGTTCCCGAGATGATCGTGCTCATGCAGCGGCTGATCGACAGCGGGCACGCTTACGCGTCGGGCGGCGACGTCTTCTTCGATGTCCGCTCGCTACCGAGCTACGGATCGCTGTCCGGCCAGCGGATTGAGCACATGAGACCTGCTGGCGACACCGAGGACGTGAGCGCCAAACGCGACCCTGGTGATTTCGCGCTCTGGAAGCGGGCCAAGCCGGGAGAGCCGACCTGGTCGACCCCTTGGGGTCCAGGGCGGCCTGGCTGGCACCTGGAGTGCTCGGCTATGTCCACCAAGTACCTCGGCGCCACGTTTGACATCCACGGCGGCGGGCTCGACCTGCTGTTCCCGCACCATGAGAACGAGCAGGCTCAGTCCCATGCTGCCGGGGACGGCTTCGCCCGGTTCTGGCTGCACAACGGCCTGGTCCGCATCGGCGGCGAGAAGATGAGCAAGTCGCTCGGCAACTCGCTGCTGATCGACGAGATGATCAGGAGAGTCCGGCCGGTCGAGCTGCGCTACTACCTTGGTCAGGCGCATTACCGGTCTCCGATTGACTACTCACCCGAAGCGCTGACCGAGGCCGCCACGGCCTATCGCCGGGTCGAGGGCTTCGTGATCAGGGCAGCGGAGTTGCCGGGCGCCGAGCCGGGCGCCGCTGACATCTCGTCGTTGCCCGCCGCGTTTACCGCGGCGATGGACGACGACCTGGGCGTTCCGCAGGCGCTCGCGATCGTGCACGACCGCGTTCGGGATGGAAACGCGGCCTTGTCGGCCGGTGACGCGGGCGGCACCGCCAAGAGCCTCGGAGAAGTCAGGGCCATGCTCTCGGTACTCGGGCTCGATCCGCTCGCCGCGCCGTGGGCCGCGTCGGAGTCTGGCGGCGATCTTCGTCCCGTGGTGGACGCGCTCGTCGGGGTTGCGCTCGCTCAGCGCGAAGCAGCCAGGGCTCGCAAGGACTTTGCTGCTGCGGACGCGATCCGGGATCAGCTGGTGGAGGCCGGAGTACTGGTCGAGGACACCCCGCGCGGGCCGCGTTGGGAGCTGCGCAGATGACCGGGCGGTCAGCCGGAGGCTCTGCATCGGGGGGCAGGGCATCGGCGGGACGGGCATCGGGGGGCAGGGCATCGGCGGCCGGGCATCGGGGAGCCGGGCATCGGGGAACCGGGGAGCAGGAGGCGGTGCAGCCGGAGGCGGCAAGACCAAGACCGGCAAGCCGAGGCCGGGGACGGGCGGGTACGGCAAGCGAAAGCTGGAGGGCAAAGGGCCGACGCCGCCCGCCGAGATGCGGCCAGGTCATCCAGCCCAGCGCCGGGCTGCCGCGCAGGCGAAGCAGCGCCTGGCAAGCCGGGCACAGCCGCCGGCCAGGAGCAAGGCGGCCGACCCGTCAGGACGGGCCAGTGCGGGACGGTTGAGTGCGGGACGGGTCAGCACCGGGCGCGGTGCGGAGACATGGGCCCGCGGCGCGGGGAGCTCAGCGGCCGAGCTGGTGGCCGGACGGAATCCGGTGCTCGAGGCATTGCGCGCGCGCGTTCCCGCGACGGCGCTGCACGTCGGTCCGCGACTGGACAGCGACGAGCGGATCGGGCAGGCCGTCATGCTGGCTGCCGACGCTGGCATCCCGGTCGTCGAAGCGGCCGGGCTGAGCTGGACCGGATCACCGGCGGTGCCATTCATCAGGGACTCGCGCTGCGGATCAAGCGCTATAGCTACGCCGACCCTGGCGACCTCATCGACGCGGCCGCAAGCGCCGGAGCACCGCCGCTGATCGTCGCGCTTGACGGCGTGACCGATCCGCGCAATCTGGGCGCGGTGGCCAGGTCAGTCGCGGCATTCGGCGGGCACGGCATCCTGGTGCCAGCTCGTCGGTCGGCCGGTGTCACTGCGGGCTCCTGGAAGGCCTCAGCTGGCACGCTTGCCTCCGTCCGGGTTGCGCAGACTGCCAACCTCGCCAGGGCGCTGGCGAGCTATCAGGATGCGGGGCTGTTCGTGGCCGGGCTGGACGCCGACGGCCCGGCTGACGTCGGCGAGCTGGAGCTAGCCGACTCGCCGCTGGTGCTAGTGGTCGGTTCGGAAGGCAAGGGCTTGTCACGACTGGTGTCCGAGCGGTGCGACGTCCTTGCCAGGATCCCGATCAGCGGCCCCGCTGAGTCGCTGAACGCGGGCATCGCGGCGAGCATCGCCTTGTATGCGGTGTCCCGCCAGCGCAAAGTGCCGGGATAGCTACCGCACATTTGGTGGTTTGCGGAGATGGTGCATCATGCAGCCTCACGAGCCATCCTGGGCGATCCGTCCCGAGGCAGCTGATGCCGCGCGGGCCCAGCTTGCCAGCGACTTGCGGCATCGCAGCTGGGCGCTGAGCCGTTCGGTGCAGGAAGCATTTGCCGCGGTGCCCAGGCACGTGTTCGTGCCCGAGGTTGCGCCGGCCCTGGCCTACCGGGACGAGGCATTTGTCATCAAGTGCGGGCCAGACGGGCTGCCGGTGAGCTCGTCTTCGCAGCCAGCCATGATGGCGATCATGCTGGGCCAGCTAGGTCTAGAGCCAGGACACCGGGTGCTGGAAATCGGAACTGGCAGCGGGTACAACGCGGCGGTCATGGCCGCCGTAGTCGGCCCGGGAGGCAAGGTCGTCAGCGTTGACATCGACCCTGAGCTAGTCATCCGGGCGCGGGCGAGCCTCGCTGCGGCCGGCTACGCCGACGTCGCGGTGATATGCGCGGACGGCGGCTTCGCCGTTCCTGGCCACGGACCATTCGACCGCGATCATCGTCACCGCCGGAGCATGGGACATCGCACCCGCGTGGCTGGACCAGGTCACCGACGGCGGCATGCTGACACTGCCCCTGTCGGTGCGGGGGATCCAGCTCTCCGTAGCGCTGCGGCGGGGCGTCGGCGACGACTGGCGGAGCACCTCTGCCTGGCGGTGCGGCTTCGTCCGCATGCTAGGCGCGTTCGCCGGGCCGGAGACGGTGGTCCGGCTACCCGAGCCGAACGTCCTGGTCGCGCAGATTCCGGGCGGGAACGCGATGGATCCGCATGCGCTGCAGGCGGCGCTAGCAGGTCAGCCGGCTGCCGAGCAGATCCTGCCGCCACTTCGGGGACTGGCCGAGCTTGCCGACCTGGATCTCTGGCTGACCCTGAACGCGGCCAGGCTGGACCGAGTCACCGTGCTGGGGCCGGCAGTTGGTTCCCGCTTGCCCCGCTGCTGCCGGCCGGGTTCCTCGTCAGCCATGCCGCGAAGCCAAGTCGGCTGGGTGCAGCAGTGCTGCTGCCAGGAGAGTTTGACGAGGCCTCCGAGCAAGTCCGAGCCGGTGAGCACGCCCGCGAGCCGCGGGGCGTCCCGTCGCGGCCCGGCCCGGCGGTTTGCGGTTTCGGGCCTGGCGGTCCAGCACTCGCCGGCTACCTGGCCGGGCTGGCTCGCCAGTGGGCTGAGCTCGGACGGCCTGACGTACAGCACCTGCAAATAATCGTGCGGCCGGCGGCCGGGACACCGCGGGCACTGCCAGGCCGAGCGGACCAGTCGTACTGCAGCGGCCCAGCGTCTCGATTGAGGTGGGCTGGCCCGCCTAGCAGGCCCGGCTGGGCTGCTCGCCGATTTCATGCAGCAGCGGTGCCGGCCCCACGATCAGCGGGTCCGGCTGTCCGACGAGGTCGTCGTTCCTGCCGTCATAGTCAACCCGCCGGAGCACGTGTCGCATCGCCTCAAGCCGCGCGCGCCTCTTGTCGTTGCTCTTGACCACGGTCCACGGCGAGTCTGCCAGGTCGGTAAAGAAAAACATGGTTTCCTTGGCCTCGGTGTACTCGTCCCACTTGTCCAGCGAGGCAAGGTCGACCGGGCTAAGCTTCCACCGCTTCACCGGATCGAGCTGGCGGTTGACGAAGCGCCTGAGCTGCTCCGCGCGCGACACCGAGAACCAGAACTTGACCAGCGTGATGCCGTCTCTGGCCAGCATCCGCTCGAACTCAGGGGCTTCGCGAAGGAACTCCAGGCTCTCGTCAGGGCTGCAGAACCCCATGACCCGCTCCACGCCGGCCCGGTTGTACCAGGACCGGTCGAAGAGCACGATCTCGCCGGCCGCGGGCAAATGGGTGATGTAACGCTGCAGGTACCACTCGCTCTGCTCGCGGTCAGTCGGCTTCTCCAGGGCGACTACCCGGGCACCGCGCGGGTTCAGGTTCTCGGTGAAGCGCTTGATAGTGCCGCCCTTGCCGGCCGCATCCCGGCCTTCGAAGACGATGACCAGGCGGCCTCCGGCTGCCTTGATGTGCCGTTGCAGCTTGAGGAGCTCGACCTGGAGCTGGCCCTTCTCCTTGTCATACTTCTTGCGGGACAGGCGATCGGCATACGGAAAGTCCTGGCGCCAGGTCTCCGCGACCTTGCCGTCCCGTTGAACCAGGGCAGCGCCGTTCTTGCCCTGCCTGATGCGCAAGCCGAGCTGTGCCGCCAGATCGTCGAGCAACTCGCCGATCTGCATGTCGTCCCGGCGACGGGGCGTGGCGGGAGCTGCAGCCGGCCGGGTGGCCAGCGTCGTCACTGGTGCGCGTGCCTGCGGGCTCGGGCGTCCTTCACGGCTGCGGTGGCTTTGCCGGAGGCGTCGCGGAGTTTGGCGGCGAGCGGGCTGGAGGTGGCTTTGCCGGAGGCGTCGCGGAGTTTGGCGGCGAGCGGGCTGGAGGTGGCCTTGCCGGAGGCGTCGCGGACTTTGGCGGCGAGCGGGCTGGAGGTGGCCTTGCCGGAGGCGTCGCGGACTTTGGCGGCGAGCGGGCTGGAGGTGGCCTTGCCGGAGGCGTCGCGGACCTTGGCGGCGAGCGGGCTGGAAGTCGCTTTGCCGGACAGGTCGCGGATCCGGCTGGTCATCTGGCTGGCCTGCTGTCCGGCCCGCTGCCTGGCGTTACTGCCGGAGTACTTCGCCTTGGCCTGTTCGTAAGCTCCTGTCGCCTTGTCCCTCACCTTTGCGACAACACTCACCGCTACCTCCGTTCCCGCGATCGCCGCCGCTGCGGCGCGGCAGCCGCTATGAACGTCCCGGCCTAGATACCCTCGCCCATGGGCGGCACACCTTACGGCCACTCGCCCGGCGCTCGCCGGACGGGCCGAAGGGCCTGCGGCCGCGGGCGCGCGGTTCTGCTACGGGAGCTCCGGTGACCGGATGGCCGGTGCGGCAAGCCGGTGATCGAGGCCGATCCGAGATCAATTTCCGGCCAACCAAACGTTAGGCTAAAACGTCTTGAAATCCGGACAAGTCTTTACTGGACTCCCGCTGCGCTTCCGCCGTGCTCGCGGTTACTGCCAGGCGCGACGTACTCACGAGGGGTGATGATGAGGCATTCAGTTCGGCGCTGGCTGTTCTGCACCGGAGCCGTGGCGGCCGTCGGCGTATCGGCATGCGCCCAGATCGGCACGGCCAACGCGGCAAAGGTCAGTACAACTGCGCGCCAGGCGACAGCAGCGCACCAGGTCAACGCTGCCGCAACCTACGTGCCGCCGACAGAGGACTTCAATTTCGGGGCCCGCGGCGCCGCGGTTAAGAGCGTGCAGCGCCGGCTGAACCAGTTGCACTATTACGCTGGCAAAGCCGACGGGGTATATGGCCAGGACACTGCCGAAGCGGTCTGGGCGTTCAAGGAGGCCCAGGGCCTGCCGCTGAACGCCGCGACGAACACGCTGGTCACCTACAAGTTCCGGCACGACCTGATTCACCCGCGGATGCCGAAGGTGCTGGTTCCGAAGGGTGGCGGCAACCGAGTCGAGATCAACCAGAACGACGAGCTGCTCGTTCTGTACCGCGACAACAAGGTCCGGCTGATCCTGCACGTCTCCTCGGGCGGCGGATACACCTACCCCTGCCCGGGCGATCCATCCGCGACCTGCGGCCCGGCCATCACGCCGGACGGCAACTACAAGGCGCTGTCGTTCGCGCCGGGCTGGGTCAAGGTTCCGCTCGGCACCATGTACAACCCGGTGTTCTTTATCGGCACCGCGTACGCGATCCACGGCGATGTTCCGGTGCCCTGGTATCCGGCCTCGCACGGTTGCGTCCGCATCTGGATGGACGCGGCCAACTGGTTCCACAACGACGTCACCATCGGCGGACCGCACGCCACGCGCATCTACGTCCGCGGCACAGCTCCGTACTACCTCTAGCCGGTTAGAAACCCCGCAGGGCGCGAGGTAGTACTGCGGTAAAGCCCGAATTTGTAATCTGCCCGTCCCGGCCTGACCGGGACGGGCAGATTCGGTCTGAGCGGGCTATAAGCTACGCCGCAGCAGGAAATGCCCCGAGATCGGAGTGAGCCATGATGCGTCGAGTCTGTTTCGTCGCGCTGGCGGCGACCGCGGCCGCCGGCCTGGCGGCTTGCGGAAGTACTACGGCCCCGAGCGCCAGCGGCACGACCAATGCCCCTGCCTGCAGCTACCGTGCCATCCAGCCGGTGCTCTACCAGAAAGGCGCGCTGACGGTGGCGACCGACAAGCCCGCCTACCCGCCGTGGTTCGAGAACAACAATCCGGCCAACGGCAAGGGCTACGAGAGCGCGGTAGCCTATGCCATCGCGAAGGAGCTGGGCTTCAAAGCCGCCCAGGTGCACTGGGCCTATGAGCCGTTCGACGCCTCTTACGCGCCGGGGCCGAAGAAATTCGACTTCGACATCAACGAGATCTCTTACACCGCCCAGCGGGCGCAGGCAGTCTCCTTCTCCGACAGCTACTACGACGTGCAGCAATCACTGGTCGCAGTCAAAGGTTCGCCGATTGCGACCAAGCACTCGCCAGCCCAGCTGAAGACCTATGTCTTCGGTGACCAGATCGGCACGACCAGCCTCGCCTTCATCACCGGCAGCATCCAGCCCACGGGTCAGCCGAGGGTGTTCTCGACGCTGAACGACGTCAAGCAGGCCCTGCAAACGCACCAGATCGCGGCTTTCGTGACCGACACCCCTACCGCCCAGTACATCTCCGCCGACGAGATCCCCGGCTCGGTGATGGTGGCTCAGTTCCCGAGCACGGGCGAGCATTACGGCCTGCTGTTCAGCAAGGGCAACCCGCTGGTCGGCTGCGTTAACAAGGCGATCGCCAAGCTCAAGGCCAACGGCACGCTGGCTGCGCTGCAGAAGCAGTACCTGCAGATCTACCTGAGCGTGCCGACCATCAAGCCGTAACAGCGACGCCGATACCTCTGCAATGACCGACTACCGACCTGGCGGCAGCTCAGGCTGGCCTGGAGACGGCAGCTCAGGCTGGCCCGGAGACGGCAGCCAGGAGCCGGTCAGCATGCTGTCGCCAGGGGTGAGCGCCGGCATCCCTGGCGCCGGCTTCCAGCCAGCGGGCCGCGGCCCGAGGCTGCTGTCTGGCGGTGGCCGGCGGGCTACGGTGATTTCGACGCTCAGCACCGTGATCGTCCTCGCGGCGCTCGTGGCGATCTTCCTGGCGGCGCCCGGCAGCAGCCAGGTCAGGCACACCTTCTTCGACCCGCAGGACATGTGGCAGTCCTTCATCGGCAACCCGAAGAAGGGCTACTACTCCGTCGGTGAAGCCATCTGGCTCAACATCCGGATGTTCCTGGCGGCCGAGGTGCTGATCCTGGTGATCGCGCTGCTGATTGCCCTGGTCAGGCAGTCCGCCTCGGCCGTGCTGTTCCCGCTTCGGGTCCTCGCCATGATCTACGTGGACTTCTTCCGCGGCGTGCCGCTGCTGCTGGTGGTCTACGCGATCGGGTTCGGCATCCCGGCGCTGCGGCTGTCTTTCGTTTCCACCCAGTCCTACGCGGTCTACGGCGTGGTAGCGCTGACGCTGTCCTATTCCGCCTATGTCAGTGAGGTCTACCGAGCCGGGCTGAACTCGGTACACCAGAGCCAGGTCGCCGCGGCCCGGTCGCTCGGGCTGACGCAAGGCACGGCTCTGCGGTACGTAATCCTGCCGCAGGCGATTCGCAACATCGTCCCGCCGCTGCTGAACGACTTCATCAGCTTGCAGAAGGACACAGCGCTGGTTGGCGTGCTCGGCGCCATCGAGGCCAACCAGGCGGCCCAGATCTACGGGAGCACTGTCTTCAACTACTCGAGTCTTACCGTAGCCGCGATCTTGTTCCTGATCCTGACGATTCCGCTGGCCAGGTTCACCGACCGGCTGATCGACCGGGACCGGCGGCGCCGGCTAGCCGGAGCCGTCCGATGATCGGGGCCGGGCTGTCTACGCCGGGCTCGGCTGCGCAGAGGCCAGCCGAGCCAGCTATCGCGCTCGAAGAAGTGGATAAATCGTTCGGGCCGAATCAAGTCCTGAGCGGCATTAACCTGTCGGTTGCCACGCACGAGGTCATCTGCCTGATCGGGGCATCCGGCTCCGGCAAATCCACCTTGCTGCGCTGTGTGAACCTGCTTGAGCGGATCGACGCGGGGCGGATCGTGCTGCTCGGGCAAGACGTCACCGGACCGGCTGTCGATGCCAACGTGGTCCGCCGGAATGTCGGCATCGTGTTCCAGTCGTACAACCTGTTCCCGCACATGACCGTGCTACGGAACGTGACCCTCGCGCCGATGAAGGCTCTCCGGATGCCGCGAGCGGAGGCTGAAGAAGCCGCCGCGGAGTTGCTTTCCAGGTTCGGGCTGGCGGACAAGCGGTCAGAGTATCCGGATCGCCTGTCTGGTGGCCAGCAGCAGCGGGTTGCCATCGTCCGGGCCCTCGCCATGCAACCTCAGGTCATGCTGCTGGACGAAGTGACCAGCGCGCTAGATCCGGAACTCGTGGCCGAGGTCCTCGACGTGATCAGGGAGCTTGCTGCTGGCGGGATGACCATGCTCATCGCGACGCACGAGATGGGATTCGCCAGGGACATCGCAAGCCGGGTCTGCTTCCTCGAAGAGGGCCGGATCATCGAGCAAGCAGCTCCGGCCGAGCTGTTCACCGACCCCCAAGACGACCGCACCCGCCGCTTCTTGCGCAGGATCCTCGACGCCGGGCGCATGTAGCCGGGACGTCCGAGGCTGGAGGCCCCTCCGTCGGGCGGCCGTCGCGGTCTGCGATGGCCGTACCCGATTAGCGGCGCTTGGCCGGGCCAGTCCTGGCCAGGCGCCACCAGGTCAGCAGCGCGAACCCGAGCGCCAGCGCCAGCATGACCGCGATGTCCGTCAGCCACGTGGCCGCGGTGTGATTCCACAGCGGGTCGGGCTGAACCCCGGCCCCGCTGGCAGCGCTCGCACCCGGCAGCTGCCCGATGACATTCAGGTTCGCGGTGGATGCCGTCGCTGCGAACCCCCAGCGGGACGGAGAAAGCCAGGACACCTGCCCGATCCCGGCCTTGCCGTTGAGGGAGAAAACGCCGCCGCTGAGCACTACCTGGGCCATGACCAGCACGACCAGCATCGGCAGGGTCTTATCGGAAGAGTTGACCACGGCTGAGATCAGCAATCCCAGGGTCATCGTCGCGATGGTGAGACCGGCCACGGCGATCAGCAATTCCAGTAGCGGAAGGTGGGTCAGGATGGAGCCGTGAGCAGGCAGCGGCCTGCCGATCAGTCCGATAGCGAGCATCACGACGGCCTGGACGATACTGATCACGCCAAGAACGAAGACCTTGGACAGGAAGTAAGCACCGGCGGAGAGCCCTGCTGCGCGTTCCCTGGTGTAGATCGCTCTTTCCTTGACCAGCTCCCGTACCGCGTTCGCAGCGCCCGCCAGGCAGGCGCCAACGGCTAGTACCAGCAGCAGGGATATAGCGTCGGCGTTTCCCCTGCCAGTGAGTCCCTGCGGTGACGGCACAACCTTGATTAGCAGCCCGAGCAGGATCGGCATCACGGCCAGCATGCCGAGGAACACCCGGTCGGACGCGATGACCGAGAGGTAGCGCCGGCACAGCGTGCTGAGCTGGGACAGCCGGTTTTTGGCCCGTGGCGCCGCCGGGGCGAGCTCCGCAGGTCGCGACGGCCCGACCGGGCCGGTCATCTCCGCGGCGATGTACCGCTGGTGATAGGGCGAGCGGCGGAACTCCCCGGCCCAGTCGCGGCCCGGCTCAGCGTCAAAGGCCTGAAACACCTCAGCCCAGCCCGGCTTGCCGAAATGGCGCAGGCCGTCCTCGGGCGGCCCGAAAAAGGCAATCTTCCCGCCGGGAACGAGCACCAGGAGCCGGTCGCACAAGTTCAGGTTGGCCACGCTATGGGTGACAACGATGACGGTCCGGCCGTCATGCGCCAGCTCGGACATCATCTCCATCACCGACTTGTCCAGACCCGGATCCAGGCCTGAGGTCGGCTCGTCCAGGAAGAGCAGCGACGGCTTGGTCAGCAGTTCCAGTGCGACGTTGACGCGCTTTTGCTGGCCACCGGAGAGTGCGGAGATCCTGGTGTCAGCGTGCGCGGTCAGGGACAGCTCGCCCAGCACCTCGTCGATCCGCCGCTTCCGCTCGGCCTTGCTGGTATCCGGCGGGAATCGCAGCTCTGCGGCGTAGCCCAGCGCGCGGCGGGCGGACAGCTGGGTATGCAGGATGCTCTCCTGCGGCACAAGGCCAATCCGGTGCCGCAGCTCGGCATACTGCCGGTAAAGGTCGCGGCCGTCGTACAGCATCGTGCCCTCGGTCGCGGGGCGCATCCCGGTGAGCGCGCCCAGCAGTGTCGACTTCCCGGCGCCACTCGGTCCGATGACGCCCAGCAGGCAGCGCTCACCCAGCGAGAAGCTGACCTGGTCAAGCAGCACCTTGCCGCCCGCGATGCGGAAGGTGAGGTCCCTGGCGGACAGCGAGATGTCGCCGGTATCGATGAACTCTTCTAGCTGGCCACCCACCCGCCGGAACGTGGCTGGCCCGATGCCGATCAGATCTGTTTCGGTCACCGGCGCCGCGGTGATCCGCTGGCCGTTCAGGAAGGTTCCGTTGTGGCTGTCGAGGTCGACGATTTCATAGCCGCCGCGGCTCGTCCGCCGCAGCTCTGCGTGATGGCGCGACACGCCCAGGTCGGAGACGACGATGTCGTTGTCGGACGCCCGGCCGATGCGAAGCTGCCGGGTCGGCAGCTTCATTACCGCGCTCGGACTGCGATCCCAGTTCGATCTGCGCGACTGCAGCTCCGGAGCGGGCGGGGCAAGCTGGCCGACCTCGATAGCTTCGCCTGGCCAGACCGCCGTGCCGGGTCGCACCGCATCCGGTGCGGCAGGTACGCTCTCCGGCACTTCGCTGACTGAGCAGCTAAGCAACGGGCCGTCGTCAGGGTGCCCGAGCCGGACCGAACAGCTGCCGGTAATGGCGAGCTGCTGGATGCGCTGGCGGTTGGTGAATGTCCCGTTCGTGCTTCCGGCATCCTGCAGCAACCAGCGGCCCGCCCGTTCTTCGACAATGGCGTGCTGCCAGGAAACGCGCGGGTCGGCCAGAGCAATGTCAGCCTGCGGATCGCGGCCGATCCGGTACCTCGCGCCGGCCTGGAGCACGCGGTCCGTGCCCTGGCACTGAACGCGCAGTGGCTGACCCTTCGGTGGCGCGGCAGGCCCGCCTCCCGCCAGGCCAGTGTTAGCCAGCTCAGGGCTGGCCGGCTCTGCGCTGGTGGGTTCAATGCTCATCGCGTGCAGAATCCCTCCGACTCGGTGGTCGTCTGCCAACTGTAGATCGGCAGATCCGATGAAAGGATAAGGCCGCCGAGCATTCAGCGCAGTAAGGCAAAATGGCCTGTTGACACTTGCCATCAGGCAAACTGGATACCCTGCTAGCCCGCCGGCCAGGCGGGCTTTCCCTGCCTATTCTTGAGCTACGCCAGCCCAGGCTGGAGGGTCAGTGAGCGACCAGGTCTCCGGCGGTTTCCAGCCGGGCTCGCTGGTAGCCGGTTACCGTCTGGAAGAGCGGATCGGCGAAGGCGGCATGGCCGCGGTCTTCCGGGCGTATGACAGTCGGCTCAGCCGCTACGTCGCGCTCAAGATTCTGGCGCCCGGACTCGCGATCGACGATGCCTTCCGGCAGCGGTTCGTGCAGGAATCGCGCGCTGCTGCCGCGGTGGATGATCCGCACATCATCCCGGTGTTCGAAGCGGGCGAGTCGGACGGGGTGCTGTTCATCGCCATGCGCTACGTCCGGGGCGGGGACGTCCGGACGCTGATCGACCGCAACGGGCCACTGCCGGCCAGGACGGGCCGCAGAGATCGTCGGCGCAGACAGCGTCCGCGCTAGATGCCGCGCACGCACGCGGGCTCGTGCACCGGGACGTGAAGCCAGCCAACATGCTGCTTGAGGCGGGCACGGCCGACGAGCCCGATCACGTTTACCTGTCCGACTTCGGGCTGAGCAAGGGGGCTCTTGCTCGCTAGCGGGCTAACCGCGACCGGACAGTTCCTCGGCACCCTTGACTACGTCGCTCCGGAGCAGATCGAGGGACGGCAGCTCGACGGCCGGTCTGATGAGTACGCGCTGGCCTGCTCGGCGTTCGAGATGCTTTGCGGGGAGCCGCCATTCCGGCGCGAGCAGAGCGTCTCGGTTATGTACGCGCACCTCTCCGAGTCGCCGCCGCTGGCCGGATCCCTGCGGCCCGACCTGCCTGCGGCGGTCGACGAGGTGCTGGCCAGGGGAATGGCCAAAGCGCCCGCCGACCGGTACGCGAGCTGCCGCCAGTTCGCTGCGGCACTGCGCCTTGCGCTCGGCGCCGGGGACGCCAGGCCAGGAACGCCGCCGGCCGGGCATCCGGTGACCCAGATCGCCATGCCGGTCCGCAGGGTGCCGTCCGGAGCAGCCGGTCCAGCAGGGTGCCGGGCACGCCGCAGGCGGCGACCCGGGCGTCCGGGGGGCTGGTGCCGGCTGAGAGCCGGGCGGTCTGATGTTGCCGCCGATGGCTGCAGCAGAGCCGGACTGGCCGGACTGCGCAAGTGCCAGCAGGCGCAGCAGCGACGGGAGCCTGGCCTGCATCGCAGGCCGGGGACGAGCCGCGCCGAAGTGGTGGCGCTCACCCGCGCCGCTCGCCGGGATGTGCGCCGCAGTGCTGGTGCTGGCCGGCGGCGGCTATCTGCTGGCAGGCGGCGGGCACGGAGGCGCTGGCCATCCGCCGCAGACCATCGCCGCGTCCACGCTGACGCTGCCGGGCTGCACGACCGCTACTGCCAAGGCCGCGAATCTGACGGGCGTGACAACGGCGGACACCGCGGTGGGTGGCGCTCCGTTCGGCGTCGCCGCCACTCCGGCTGGCCAGTACTCCTTCGTGACCACTGGAAATGCAGTGGTCTTGCTGCACGGCGATCGGAGGGCTCGCGCCCGCGGTTGTCCGTACCATCGCGGTCCATGGTGCGGGGAAAGGCGTCACGCTCACGCCGGACGGGCGGTTCGCCGTGGTGGCGGTCGGCAGCGGCGCGGCGGTCATCAACGTCGCGGCAGCCGAGAACGGCGAGCCCGATCCGGTCGCCGGGCTTGCTGACCAGCCCGAAGGGTCGGGTGCGGTCGAAGTGCTGATCTCTCCTGACGGCCGCTTCGCCTTCGTCACACTGCAGAAAAGCGCCGAGATGGCCGTATTCGACTTGGCGCGCGCGCTCACGGGCCGATTCGGCTCCGCCGAATTCGTCGGCTACGTTCCGCTGGCAGCCCAGCCGGTGGGCATGACCACCGACGGCCGATGGCTGTACGTGGTCAGCCTGGCGGGGAAGCTTGCAGTGCTGAATGTGAGCAAGGCGGAGACGCATCCGGCGCATTCGGTTGTCGCCACGGTGCCTGCTGGCTGCGGTTCGGCCCGTGCTCTGCTGTCCGGCAACGGCCAGGTGGTCTGGGTCACGGCCCGCCAGAGCGACGCCCTGCTCGGCTTCAGTGCGGCCCGGCTGCGGGCACATTCTGCCCATGCGCTGATCGCCAGGGTCATGGTGGGCGAGACGCCGCTGGGCGAGACGCTGGTAGACCATGGCACCCGGATTCTGGTCGCCGACAGCAACCTGGATCACCTGGCTAGCGTGCCGTCGAACCTTGCTGTCGTCAGCACCGCGCAAGCGCTCAGTGGTAAGCCGGCCCTGCTCGGGTACGTTCCGGTCGGCACGGTGCCGCGGCAGTTCGCCGTCGAGCCAGGCGGTCAGGTCGTGCTGGTCACCGTGCAGGGCGCCGGCCAGCTAGTCGCGGTTAACATCGCTGGCCTGCCATGACAATTTGGTGTCGTAACATCGGGCGGATGGGAGACCCGCGATGACAGCTGCAACCACACGCAGCATGCGCAGGCCGAGGTCCGGCCGTCGCCGCGGGCGACGGTACGTCATCTGGCTCGTGATAATCGTCGTCCTGCTGGTCCTGCTCGACTTCGCCGCGAGGATCGCTGCGGAGAGTGTGATGGCCAGCAAGATCGAGCAGCAGGGCCTGCAGCACAAGCCGAGTGTGACGATCGACGGCTTCCCGTTCCTGACCCAGGTCGCGGGCCAGGACTTCCAGCAGGTCAACCTCTCCGCCGCCGATCAAACCGAGGGTCCGGTCACGATCACCAGCATCAATGCCACGGCGCGTCACATCAAGCTCAACTCCTACGCGTTCTCCAGCGGCACGATCGGCTCGCTCTCCGGCACCGCCTTGATCAGCTTCGCCTCGCTCGGCAATACCCTGACGCAGCAGGTCGGCCCGCTGGGGTCACTGCTGAACGGCGCCGGACTCAACCTCGCGGCGGCGGGGCCAGACGAGGTCAAGGCGACTCTGAACCTGGTCATTACGTCTGGGTCGGCTACCTGGCGGGTGACCCGGCAGAGCGGCAACCGGCTGAACATCCGCCTGGTAAGCAGCAGCGGCTTGCCGTCTTCGCTGCTCGGTTCGATCCAGGACATCACCCTGCAAATCCCGAAGCTGCCGCTCGGGCTGACTATCGACAGCGTCCAGGTCACCTCCGGCCGGCGTCGTCGGCCGGGTGAGCGGCAGCAACGTTCCGTTTGGCAGCTGACGTCGAGCCGGTTGATCGCACCGCTAGCGAGCCTCTCCGGCTAGCTGACTGTCACCTTGATTCCGGCTGAATTGCAGTGGTAATGCGTCGCATTTCCCGGGTAAAGGACGGACCAGGTGGCGGTGAAGTTGTCCGGGAAGGTCGCGATGAACTTGCCGGCCGAGTTAGTGATGACCTTGACGACAAGGGACGAGGTCTTCACGCCCGGCTTGCGGTAGACGATCTGCACTAGCTGGCGGCGGTAGGGAACCCAGCTCTTGGTGTCCTGGAGCAGTTGCCCGCTGACGGTGATCTTGCCGCCCCTGGCTACTCGTCGCGTCGACACCTTCAGCGAGGCGATCTGTGTCGGGTACTTCCAGGCCAGCACCGGCCCGCTAACCGAGCCCAGCAAGTTCTCGCCGGGCTGCGGGGCGAAGGAGGCGCGATAGTAAGACCTGGCCAGCTTGACGCTGAATCTGCCGGTAAAGGCCGCTTCGACGGTCGCGATCCCGCAACTGCCGTTCGCCGGGGAGGTGAGATCGCTGATGGTGCCGAGCCGGCGCCACGGACCTGCCTGCCCGGCTGAGTACTGGATGGTGATGGTGCCGCTGACACCGGCGCCCGTGCTCAGCGGGGAGGTTGGCAATTCCGACGCACCCGTGGACGTTGACCATCCGGGAGGCTGACACGCTGGCGGAGAACTGGGTGAGTGACGTCTGCCGGTCTACCGTGACCTGCTCAGTATCGGCTTCCGCCGGTGCCAGGTAAGGGAAGCTGCCTGACTCCTGGTACTGCGGGTTGTTGAAATACACCAGCGCTGAGCCGGTCAGCGTAGCGGCAAAGGTCGCGGTGAAACTACCGTCCGCGGCGGTGACCGGAATCGACAACTGCGGGTAGCCGGGAGCGTCGACGACCACTGGCATCCCGCCAAGGCCCTGCCAGGTGGTTCCGGGCTCGTATGACAGCTGCCCGGAGACCGTCACCTGCTGGCCGTAGCCGGTCTGCGTGGTGCTGACGGTTGCGGTGAGCTGAGTCGGCGTGGTCACCGCCGTGACGGTCACCGGAGCCGAGCTGGCTGAAGCGAGCGTGCTTCCCGAGACGCTGGCGGTGAAGGTATCGGCGGAGCTGACAGACGTGCTGAAGGCACCCCGCAGAGTTAGTTTGGGCAGCCTCCGACTTCCCCGCTGAGTTCGTGACGAGTACTTGCTGACCCGCGATCGGACGGGTCGAGCCATCTGGCCACTGGCCGTTGGCAGTGCCGGACAATGTCGCGCTCGGGCTCGAGTAGCCGAGCACAGCCGGGCTTGCGGACAGCGAAACAGTCGGCTGGATCAGGTAGTCGAGCGTACCAGCCGGCTGTCCGGTCACCGAGTCGCCGCCGGAGTCCGTCGCATCGATAGTGATCGAGTAAGTGCCGAGCAGCAGCTGGCTGGTCGTAATGGCGTTACTCAGCGTCCACGTGCTGGACGCTGAGTCAGTCCCTCGTGCTGCTCGAGGTCATGGTGAAGGCCGCCTCAGGCAGGCTGAGCACGTCGGTGCCGTTGACCGTGATGATGTGCGCTGTAAAGCCGGTGATCGCAGTTGCAGCAGTGAAGCTGATGCTGAGCTGGCCGACGCTGGTTATCGGGCTGGATGCGCTTGCACTGATGGGCCCGGCCGCCCGCGCTGGCGCCCCGGTAACGAGCGAGCGCCGCGGCGACTAGCACGGCGACGCCGCTCAGTGCGCTGACGATGAGGGTTCGGCGCGACACCAGAAGCTCCCTCTGCAGTAGTAGGCGATGGCGCTCGGCTGGCCCGCGGCTACCGGCTATCAGCGCGCGGGTCGCTCTCGCGCAGACGCGAGTATGTGGTGAGCACATGGCGCAAGCTGGCGGTCGTACCCGAAGCCGTCACGTCAAGGATTCGCGAGGTGGTTTGCAGATGGCTCGAGTCGCCCGCGTAGCCGGCTGCCCAATGGCCGCTCACCGGGTCGGCGAAAGCGATGCTGAATTTCCCCGAGCTGGACGGCGTGCACCTTCTTGTCTAGTACCACGTCGTACCGCCAGCCGGCTCGATGTAGAGCGTGACCAGGACGCCGCCGAGGGCCCTTCCAGCCATGGGTCTTCTGCTGGAGCTGACCGCTGATCCGGATGCGGCCATGACCCGTCACGGCATGCGGCGTGATGCTGAAACTGCTGAACCTGGTCGGCACCGTCGCCGCGTACTCCGTCGCGCTGACGGAGCGCTGGTACAGCAACTGGCCGGCGAAATCGACCCGGTAGTGGCCGGACAGCGCGGGCGTGCTCACGGTGCCGCTGATATCCGGTGCGCCGCGGCAACTTGAGGTCGATCGCGTGAGCGAGGGATCCGAGCGTGCGCCAGGGTCCGGCGGCGGTCCGCGAATACTGCAGGTACAGGTCGCTGGCCGGGGGCGAGCTCAGGTCGCTGAAAGAGGCCACGGCTGACCCGAGGCCAAGGCAGCCCGAGGCGGTGACCTGCCCGGCCGGGTCGTAGGCAACCCGCAGGCTGGTCGTCCTTGTGGGCAACACGACGGTGAGAGTGGCGGAGTCGGGCAATCCCAATTGTGAGCTGCTGGCCGTCAGGAACTGACTCGGCGCCGGGTTCGCGGTCCATGTCGTCGTCGGCTGGGCGGGAAGGACGAGCGAGAAGTTTCCGCTCCCGTCCGTCGTAGCCGTGATTGCCGGAACGCTCTGGCCCGAGTAATAGTCCGTTCCCGTGACGTCGATGGTGGAGTCGGCCAGCGGAAGCCAGATGCCATCCGACTCGTGCGCGCGGTGCCGAGAGCGTGACCGGGGTGCCGAAATCCGCCACCGACTTGCTCAGCGAGACGGTGACCTGCACCGGATCGACCTCACCGGTCAGCTCCAGACCCGGCGACGAGGCTTGCGCAATGGCGGACTGCTGGCGACCGAAGCAGTGAGCGATGCGGCCAGGCCGCTGCCGCTCGCCAGGTCCGGCGTGACGGTCAGCGGAGTAGTCCCCGTTCTGGTCCGTGGTCGCTGACCAGGATCCGCCGTCTGAGTCCGTGATCGACACAGGCTGGTCAGGGACTCCCTCAAGCGCTCCGTCCGGGGAGTAAGCCGTCACCTGGCCGGTCAACGTGACGGACGGCTGTGAATAGCTGAGGGTGGTCGTGCTGGCGGCGACTGTCACCGCGGGGTACAGGCCGAAGAAGAACGAGTCCGGGGCACTGATTCCGGTAACGCTGTCGCCGCCGCGTCGGTGAGCGTCCACTGTCACCTGATAGGTGCCAAGGCCGAGTTGCGAAGCGTGATCGGCGTCTGCACCGTCCACGTCCCGATCCGCAGCGCTGCCAGCGGTCAGCTGAGGTCATGAACGGGATGGCCAGCTTCCATGGTGTCGGCCGGAATTGACGTACACGGTGAGGGTCGTGACCTCGCTTCGTCGCCTCGACCTGGATGCTGAGCAGGCCGGGCTCGCCTGGCGGGCTGGAGACCGAGTCGATCATTATCGGGCTCGGGCTCGCGGCGGCCGCTACCGGGACAACAACAGAGGCCGCCACCGCCGTAGCAGCGACCGCCAGCACGGCGGCAGTAGCAGACCGGCGGGCCGACGGCGAATCACGGTAAAACTCCATAGCAGGGACGGATCTGCGAGCAGTATCGGAATATCACGTTCCCGGCGCTGGCGCCACAGTAACGTCGTTCGTTAACTGGCAGGTAACTCGATCGTTAGCCGGCGGGCTGACCAGGTCGGACGGGCTGCTCCGGCAGCGGGTTACGGGTGGAACTGATTTCGCTGCGTCCCGCGGCACCACAACGCACCCGAAAGCGGGCTTAACTGGCTGCGCGACGGCATGGCCAGATCAGATTAGCCGACCATTTACCCGTCAATGCTGTCTCGCTGGCCCTAATGTTGTCAGTCCTAAGCAGTAACGGTTGCCAGGGCGGTTCTGGGTGCAAATCAACGCGGAGACGGACGTGGACGGCCTGGCACCAACTCCGGTGGCAGGGCCGTTGCTGGTCGCGGCCGACTGGCCGGTGCGATCAGGCGCAGTCCCGCCGCTTGCGGACAGGTTCAGTACCAGGCCGGAGACCGGCCCGGACCTCAAGATGGCGCTGGAGCGCAGCGCCGCGATCGCGCTCGCGCCGCGCGCCCGGCGGTCGGGGCGGGATCGTCGCACGACTGGCTCCGGTGCTGCGGCAAGACGCAGCTGGCCGTATTACCACGCCGAGTCGCGTGGCGAGCCCGGTCTGTCGACTTGCTGGTCTGGATTGACGCGAGCAGCACCGCATCCATCCTGTCGGGATATGTCGCGGCTGCCCGGGCCGTGACCGGGATCCGGATGCCGGGTACCGCCGAATCAGTAGCGGCGAGCTTCCTCGGCTGGCTGAGTGAGACGGACCGGCGCTGGCTCGTGGTGCTCGACGACGTGCCGGATACACCGTGCTGAAGGGGCTGTGGCCGGCCGGGCCCGCCGGTCAGGTGCTGCTGACAACTCCGAACGCCAGGTGATGGCGAGCCTCAGAGGTGTGCTGACACTGGAGATCGGTCCGTTCGGCCCGCGCGAGGCGATGAGCTACCTGGTTGGTCGCCTATCGTCCGATCCCGACCAGCGTCGCGGAGCCATCGATCTGATCGAGGATCTGGACTGCCAGCCGATCGCGCTGTCTCAGGCGACAGCAACAATCGGCAGCTCGTGGATGACGTGCGGTGACTACCGGGAGCAGTTCTACCTGCGGTCGTCAATCTTCAATTCGCCGGACGCCGCGCCGCTCCCCGCGGCTGGGGTGACCTGGACGCTCTGCGTCGATCACGCCGACCAGCTGATGCCGGGCGGGTCGTCGCAATCCTGCCTGGCCGTAGCCGCAATGCTGGACGGGCATGGCGTCCCGGCCTCGGTGTTCGCGGCCCCGGCCGCTTGCAGCTACATCACCGGCAGTTCGGCCGCGACGCCGCAGGCGATGGAGCGCGCCAGGATGGCCCTGGCTGTGCTGGACCAGGCTGGCTTGATCAGCCTTGACCGCGGCAGCGATCCGTTCATCGTGCGGATGAACCCCGTCTTGCAGCGGGCAGTGCGAGCTGCGATGTCGCCAGAGATGCTGGAGCAGGCAGGACGGGCGGCCGCCGCGGCGCTGCTGGAGACGTGGCCGTCGCCGGAGTCGGATCCGTTGCTCGGCCAGAGCCTGCGCGGCAGCGCCAACTCGCTGCGCCGCGCGACTGGCGGCCTGTTGTGGGCGGGTGGCTGCCATCCGCTGTTGCTGCGCGCAGGGCAGAGCCTCGATGACGCTTCCATGTCAGGCCCGTCGGTGGATTACTGGACCGAGCTGACCGCGATCGGCGACCAGGTGTTCGGTCCAGGCCATCCCGAGTCGATGGTCAGCGTGGAGCGGCTCGCCGCCGCCTTACGTCGCGGCAGGCCGGGTCGGCGAAGCCGTGTCCTGGTACCAGCGGGTCACCGCGGAGTGGGGCAAGGCGTACGGCCCCGACCATCCGCGTACCCTGGCCGCGAGAGTCAGGCTCGGGCGGGTACTGGTAACTGCCGGGCTGTTCGACGAGGCGATTACCGTGCTGACAGCCGCGCTGACTGACTCGGAGCGGGCGTACGGGCCCGGTCATCCGGAGTGCGCCATCATCCGGGACGAGGTCGCGGCCGGATACCGGGCAGCGAGCGAGCTGAACGAGGCGATCCGGCTGTACCGTCTCATCCTCGGCGAGCGCGAGCGAGGACTAGGCCCGCAGCACCCTGACACCATGGCGACCCGGCAACTGCTAGCCGAGGCCTACCTCGCCGACGGTCGGGTCAAGGAGGCCTTCTCCCAGTACAAGAAGGTGGTCGGGGATCGTCAGCGGAGCCAGGGAGCCGATCACCCGGACACCTTGCGCGCGCGCGGAGCGCTTGCGGCCGCCTACCACCAGGCCGGCCGAATGGCGCTCGCCGTGCAGATGTGCGAGCAGGTTCACTCCGGATTCGAGCGCGTCCTCGGCAGCGATCATGCTGACACGATCGCGTCGGCGCTCAGCCTGGGCCGCGTTTACTACGCCGTCGGGCGGCTCAGTGATGCTCGCAGGCTGCTCGAAGAGGCCGTGACTAACGGCGAGCGCGCGCTGGCGCCGGCCGACCCGGTCACTAGGAATTCGCGGGAGAGCCTCGCCGCCATTGTGGGTCACTGAACGCCGGCAAGCGACCAGCGCTCCTGTCATGTGGCCTGGGTCTGCACCGACTGCTCGAACATCCAGCCGAGGAAGCCGGCTGCGCCAAGCGGCAGCACTCCGAGTATGAAGAAGTCCCGAACGCTGCTGACTACCCGCCGCCGGTAGTACACGATCGTCGCTAGCGCCGTCATCACGTAGAAGATCGCGAACAGCAAGCCGGTGGTGTCGATGACGTCGTAATGGATCAGATAATTTTCATATCTCAGATAGGTGGCTTCCCATGAGCGATCCGCGGATTCTGACATTCCGGCCGTCGGCCGGCGAGTTCGCCTGGACATTCGGCGGAGTGCCGCCAGTGGCCCGGGTCATCCCCGGCACGATCCTGGAGTTGTGGACCGAGGACTGCTTCGCAGGGCGGGTTCGCGGGCCAGATGACCTCGTATCGCGGGTGTGTGAGTTCCCGTACCTGAATCCGCAGACCGGCCCCTTCTACGTCGAAGGCGCCGAGCCCGGTGACACGGTCGCTATCCACTTCGTCTCCGTCGAGCCGTCGCGCGACTGGGCGGCATCCACGACCGTCCCGCTCTTCGGCGCGCTGACATCTACGCACCTGACCGCTACCCTGCAGGACCCGCTCGCCGAGGTGGTGTGGATGTGGGAACTGGACCGTACGGCCCGGCTGTGCAGGTTCACCGCACGGGATAGCGAGCTGACCGCCGACCTGCCCATGGTCCCGATGCACGGCACGGTCGGTGTCGCCCCGGCGAATCTGGAAGTTCGCTCTGCGCTGGTACCCGACGCGTTCGGCGGCAACCTGGACACCCCGGAAATGCGCGCTGGCGTGACCTGCTACCTGGGCGTCAACGTGCCTGGCGCGCTGCTTTCGATCGGGGACGGGCACGCGCGCCAGGGCGAAGGTGAGACCTGCGGTGTGGCGGTCGAGTGCGCGATGAACACAGTCATCGTGGTCGAACTGCTGAAAGGCGTTGCAACGCCGTGGCCGCGCCTGGAGTCCGACACCCACATCATGTCGGCCGGATCTGCCCGGCCGCTTGAGGATGCCTTCCGGGTGGCACAGGCGGACCTGGTGCAGTGGGTGGCCGGGCATACCGGTTTGTCGCTGCTGGATGCCTACCAGTTCGTCAGCCAGGCCGTGGAAGCGCCCTTGGCCAACGTGGTCGACACGAACTACACCTCGGTTGCGAAGCTGCGCAAGGAGTGGCTCCCAGGGGCGTCCGCCAACGCCGTCATGGACGGCATGCACGACCATCTCCGCGCGGTGGCGAGCAGCTGGCACTAGCGATCCACGCCGGACAGCGCGGCGCGCTGACGGGCGCGCGATCAGCGATCTTGGATCAGCCGGATCCCAGCGCAGTGACGGCGGGCGAGTTCCCGGTAGATGTCCGGGTTGGTATCGACCCACTCTTTCGCGCTGCCGCTGACCTCCCGGGCGATCCGTGCCGGAGTGCCGATCGCCAGCATTCCATCGGGCACGGTCATGCCGGGCGGGACGACGGCGCCAGCGGCAACGAGCGAGCGGCTGCCGATAACCGCGCCGTCTAGCACCGTTGCGCCGTTGCCGATCAGTGCCTCCGTGGCGATGACCGCGCCATGGATGACACACAGATGGCCCACGGTCACTCCTTCGCCTATCTCGGTTACCGGGTCCTCGCCGCCGTGCAGGACAGAGCCGTCCTGGATGTTCGCGCCGCGACGCACGATGATCGGACCGAAGTCCGCCCGCAACACCGCTCCGTACCAGATAGAGGCTTCGTCCTCGACCCGGACGTCGCCGACGAGCGTGGCGGTCGGAGCGATCCAAGCGGTCGGGCTGACGGTGGGCTCGCGGCCTTCGAATGCGAACAGGGGCATCCGGCAATAATTGCATCTGTCGGCGATGCCCGGCTTGACCAGTAGCCTGTTCAGCGAATGTCCGCCGATGAACTGGATGGTTCCATGATCGATCCGGGCGGCCCTCACGGGCTGCAAGGTGCCACGTCCGGACCGGGCGGGCCGGAGGTTAGCTGGCTTCGCCCGTCACGGCTGCTGCTGCGCGCCCGGCGAATCGAGGTCGCCGCCGTCACCGTGCCGGCCGCCATCATCGGCGGGCTGGCTGGCCAGGCTGTCTCGGCAGCCGCGGGTATCGGCATCGCGGCCGGGCTGGTAATCGCCGGGCTGCTCGCCGAGCGGTTCCTTGCCCGCAGGGTCGCGTCGTGGGGATATACAGAGCGCAAGGACGATCTGATGGTGCGCCGCGGGGTGCTCGTCCGACGGCTGTCGGTCATCCCCTACGGCCGGATGCAGTTCATCGACGTGACTGCTGGTCCGCTCGAGCGCGCCCTCGGCCTGGCGACACTGCGGATGCACACCGCCGCGGCAGCCAGCGATGCGCGTATCCCTGGCCTGGACTCCGCGGCTGCCGCAGCGCTGCGCGACCAGCTGGCTGCGCTAGGCGAGGCGCAGGCAGCGGGGCTATGACTGAGCCCGTCCCGGCCGCCCAGCCAGTCGACGGTGCGCCGCCGGTCCAGGCAGTTCCGAAGCAGCCACCGCCGCTGGCGGGTGATGCGAGCTGGCACCGGCTGCACCCGCTCTCGCCGCTGGTTCGTGCTGGCCGTCAGCTGATGAGCCTGATCATCGTGCTGGTCGGCATCTCGGTGCTCAACCAGCACCAGGATCGCGGCGACCTGGTGGGTGACGTGCTCGTGATCGCGGTCGCGCTGACCGGCGGATTTGTCAGCTGGCTAGTGACGCGCTGGCAGGTTGCCGACGGTGTGCTCCGCGTCGACACCGGGCTGCTGCGGCGGGACTCACGCCGGTTCCCCCTGTCCCAGGTCCAGGCCATCGACGTAGTGCAGACCGGGCTGGCGCGGCTACTCGGACTGGCCGAGTTGCAGCTGCGTGTCGCAGGCGGCGACTCGGCACGAGGCGGCAGGCTTGCCTGCCTTCGGCTGGCCGACGCCGAGGAGCTGCGAAGGCAACTGCTCGCGCTTGCAGCCGCGCCTGGCGGCGGGTTTGCCGCTCCGGCGGCCGGGCTTGCGGCCCGGTCCGCGGTACTAGCGGATCCGCCCGGCCCGATGGCTGCACGGCAGCTGTTCCGGGTGCGCACCCGGCGCCTGCCGGTCGCGATTCTGCTGACCAGGGCGGGAGCCATAGCACTGGCAGCGGCTGTGGCAACCTGGCTAACCGTGCAGCTCAGCGGGTCAGCACGGGTCGTTGCCCCGTTTCTTCCCGTAATCCTTGGTGTTGTTGCCACGCTGTGGCGGCAGTTCAACGGCGAGTACGGCACGACGGTCGTCCAGGCGCAGGACGGGATCCGGCTGCGATCCGGCCTCGTCCAGACCACAGCCGAAACCATCCGGCCAGGCCGGATCCAGGCAGTCCGGCTGAGTCGAGCCGTTGATCTGGCGAGTGTTCGGCTGGTGCCGCCTGGAAGTCGATGTGGCCGGCGCGCGGCAGCGGAGTGAGGACCGGTCAGAGGGCCAGCGACTGCGCGCGCTCATGCCAGTCGGATCGAAGGCCGAGGCCGATCTGCTGCTCGCCCAACTGCTGGCGAGTCCGCCGCTGCCGTCTCGGCCTGCTCCACCGCGGGCTCGGTGGAAAGCGCCGCTCAGCTATCACTTCCTGAGCTGGAACGGGGACGAGCAGTATGTGGTGGCTGCACGCGGCCGGGTCTGCCGGGAGACCACCTGGATTCCGCTTGAGAAGGTGCAGAGCATCCGCTGGGTGCAGGGCCCGCTCCAGCGCAGGCTCGGCCTCGCGACCGTGCACCTGGATGTGGCTGGCAGGCGAGTCAGCGCGAAGATCGAGAACCGGGACAGCGCAGAGGCGCTTCAGATCCTGGGCACGCTGCCGGACCTCGCCAGGGCGGCGCGGTCACGTGCGCGCTAGCTAGCGAGCACGGCAAACACGATCACGTTGCTGAGGTAATGACCGGTGCTGGGGTCGAAGGTGCCGCCGCAGGTGATGAGCCTGAGCTGGGCGTCGGGAACAGGGCCGTAGACATCCGCGGTAGGAAACCTCTTCTTGAGGAACGTGCGCACTGCGGTGACCCTGAAGACGGCAAGGCTGCCATGGTGGCGGCGGACGTAGATCAGGTTGCCGCGCTTCAGCTCACGCAGCCTGAAGAAGATGCCCGGACCGAGGTAGGAGTCGATGTGGCCGGCAATGACCGCTGCCCCGGTAGCGCCCGGCCGGGGGCTGCCGGTGTACCAGCCAGCGACTGTGGTGCTGGACGGCACCTGCAGCGTTCCTGCGCGTGTCAGTCCGAGCCGGACGAGTCGGGTCTTGACACCGATCGCCGGGATCTCTAGCTCAGCGGGCGCCGGAACAGCGACTGGCTGTGCTTGCGCCGCGGCTGCCCGCTTGCCGCGCGGCACTGGCACCAGGGGTGGTCTCCCGACCGGCGTCGCGGGATGTCCGGTGTGGCTAGCCCAGGCCAGTCCGGCCGCAGCTCCGCACACCATGACGACGCCGATAAGGGCGGCCGTCACTGCCCACGGCCGGCGGATCAGCCTGGCGGGCGAGACGTGGCGACCGGACCTCATCTGATTGCGTGCCATGCCGACTGGGCGTCGCGGTCCGGACGGACCGGCTAGCGGGCGTGCAGCGCGGGTCGGCGCCGCCGCAACACCAGTGCTATCCCGATGCCAGCCATCGGCAGACCTGCCAGGCCGATCGCGGCCCATGGCAGCAGCGCTGCACCAGGCCGGCCGCGGTCCCGCCGAATCCGGTTTGCGGCGCGCCCATCGGATCGACCTTGCTGCCCTGGGCATCCATGAGGCAGTCGATCACGAGCTTTCCGTGCTCGTCCAGGACCACCAGGGTGTACAGGGAGCCGGCCATCAGGCCGACCGTGTCCGTGGCGCTCTCGCTACTCCCTGCCACCCGGATCGTCCAGCTGCCTGGCTTCACGGCGCGGTAACCGGTGACGCTGGCGAACTTCAGGTGTCTCGAGAGCGTGGTGTGGCCGACCTTCACGGCCACCACCTGCTGAGCCAGCGATGCCTGAATGACCCGGACAAGTGCCTTGCCGGGCGGCGTCGTCAGCCGGTCCGGGATGATCTGCAACCGCAGGCCGGCGGCCGGGCCCATGCCTGCCACGGTGTAGGCGTGGCCGGCTAGCACGTCGACCGCGGTCGACAGGACTGGCTTCGAGGTCGCCACCGCACCAGCGGCGCGCATCGCGACGGTGTAATCCCCAGCGGCCACTTGCTCGAATGACGAGACCGTGCCGTAACTCACGTGATGGAGGACGATCTGCGCACTCGAGTTGCCGAACGAGTAAAGGTAGACGTCGACCGCGGGCGCATTGGGGGAAAGGTGAGCGAGCCTGATCCAGCCGACTCCGGTCGATGCTGACGCCGATGGCGCCGTTGCCGCGAGAGGGCCGAGCGTGAGTCCGGCGGCTATCGCGACGGCCGCGGTTGTCTTGGCCAGCCATGTCAGGCGAGTTGCGGTTCTCATTCCGGGTCCCTTTCAGGGCAGGGATCGGGTCGGTGCCCGGCGTAAGCGCGCGTCACGGTGCCGCTCCGGCGCCGAGCAGCCCGGTGGGGCTGGGGGCGGTGAACTTGATCTGGACTTCCGTCGTCCGGCCTCGATGGCGTAGCGAGACGAGCGGGAGCAATGGAGGCCGCTGCGCCCGCAGGAACGAGAGCAGCTGGCTTAGGTAGGCGGCGGAGGGAGCGACCACCGTGAGCTGTCGCAGCGGCAAGCCCGCTGCGGCGCCCGGTCCGGCATCGCTGAATGCTGACGATCCGCACCTGCAATCGGTGCGTCAGGGCGCCGAGCGTGATCAGCAGCCGGGAGTCGACCCGGCCGGCCGCCAGCGCTGCTCTTGCCCGGGCTGGCATCCGGAGGTTCTTGTTGCCGGCCAGTTCGGTGCCAGCGAACTTACGTGCCCGCATGTCCGCCCGGACCGCGGCAAGGTCGGCGGTCGCGGTTCCGACCGCGCCAATGCGGACTTGCACCAGATCAGCCCCGCTGCCGAAGCTGGCGATGACAACAGGCGCGTACACCGTGCCGAGCCGGGAACCAAGCTGACTGCGCACCGCCGTCGTTGCCACCACGAGGCCGGAACCGAGCGGATCAGGCGACGACGGAGTGAGTGGCGACAAGTCCGCGGCCGGGAACCCGCGCTGTTGCAGTGCCGCGCACATCAGCGGGTCGCACGCGACGATGACCCCGTGGCTGACCTGGCTGGTAACCCAGGCCGCGGCTTGCTGCCGGTGGCGCTTGCCGCCGCCAGCGCGGCCGAGTCGGCTGGCGGCCTGCTGGCGGTGACTGAGGTGACCGGTGCGGAGTCGGTCGTGCCGGGCGCCGGGCGGTCGGACGACTGCGACGCGGCCGCGCTCGGCCCGCCGTGGGCGATGGAAAGGACGGCCACCAGTGCGCCGAGAATGGCGATCGCCGGAAGGGCCATTACCAGGCGGTAACTCGAGTGCTGCCGCTGGCCATTCGGGTGCGGTGAGATGAGGTGGCGCCGCACCCAGAGCCCAACCGTCGTCGCGATGACGGTCGACCATGACGGCACCGGCTGCGGACGGCTTTCCTTGCTCACACCAAGTCACCAACCCCCAGGCCGCGGCGGAAACAAGCGCAACGCGGTCTTAACTGGGCTAGTTCACCACATCACGGCCTGTAGCCACAGCGGAACAGAGGGATTAATGCAATGAGATTTCATGGCGCGACGGCCGGCCGCTCAGCGCTTTGCCGGCCGTGATCGCCCGTGAGCTGGCCACTCCGGCCGGGAAGCAGTTCGCAATAGTCAGCGTCGCTCGGCGGTTCAGGGGAGCAGCAGTCAGATTCATGCGCGGGCGCTCGGTTCGGCTACGATTCAGCGAGTCCCGCCGGTGTAGCTCAGTTGGCAGAGCGGCCGTCTTGTAAACAAGCGACCAAACTGGCTCTGAGCTGGCCGTGTAACGCTCGGCTGCCAAACTTCGGCACGTATTCGGTGCGCGGATTTCGTTGCTGGGACGGCATCAATGCTGGACTGGTCCCTGCTCTGCGTTCAAACGCGGCGTCGGTCTGTCGTTGGGCGCCGGCAACACGCTTTCCAAGTCTGTGGGTACATGTTCATGCAAGGTCAGCGAGGTCCATGACCTGGCGCAGCGGCCTGGTTCGGTACCCGGCGAACGCTCCCGAACGCCGGCGGATGAGACCAGAACTGAGACCACGCAGGACTCGGTTAGGCCGCCCAAGAGGGGTGGCGGCCGGGTGACCGCTGGGCTCAGGTGCAGGGAATTGCATGCTCGCCTGCGCGAGTCGTCTTGCTGCGCGGGATAGGACCCCGCACCGGCGGCGGCCGGGCTGTTCGAGCACGCCTGCGCGCAGCGGGCTTGTCGGTCCGGGTGGCGCGGCTCGGCTGCCGCTGCCGCGGAATGTCGGGAAGGGCGGATTAGAGCCGAAGACCTCACTGGCCCGATAATTCCCACGCGCTTACCGCTGGGGAGAGATTCGTAGTCCTTGGTGACTACGGACGTCGGGGAAGACTATTCCGAGTGGTGACGACGGCGTCGCGCCTGGTTTCTAGCGTTATCTGGTCGGCGTTCGCAGTCCGTGCGGACGTTATCAGAAGAGCGCGGGAGAATGTCATGACGCCTATTGCTGGGCTTATCATCGCAGTAATCGCTGGCCTGGTGGTGCGTCGCGGGCGCCGGGCAGCTCTAATCGTAACTGTTCCGTGGCTGATCGTCCTGGTGTATCAGTCGTGGTACATCGCGTCAGGGCGTGCGATTAGCGCGCCCGGTACCGTCACGAGCTTTCCGTCGGCGATCGGGTACTGGATGGTTCAGGTAATCATTGCGGCGCCCGCGCTCGCCATCGCGGCTCAGCTTGGCGGATTCGGGTCACGGCGCGGTGGCGCCGATCCCGGCGACCTGTCCCGACGGTCGTGGATCGCATCCGGGCTGGGCGTTGCGGTCTCGGTGATCGTGATCCTGTGCGGGTTCGTGTGGTTCCGGCAGCAGGGCGGCACTGTCTATGCGGGCCATCACAGCTCGGACGGAAGCCCGCCACTGATCGGGATCCTCGGGATACTGCTGTCCTACCTGACGTGCGCCTTGCTCGGGGTGGCGACCATCAGGGCGCGGTACGCGGCCAAGCGCGCTGCGACCGGCCAATCGGCGCGGCGATACGAGACGTCATGACCGCCAAGCGGTGCGCGCGATGGCCCGTGCGGCATTGCAGTGATTCGCAGGCTGGGGCAGACTTTCTACGACGCCAGACGGGAGCGCCAGATGACTCGGCTACTGCGCCGCTGGCTGGTCGGCCGCCTGTTCGCGGCGAGCGAGACGGGTCTGGCCGACGTCGCGCTCGGCGTACTGCTAAGCGGCTATGCGGTGTTTCTGGTCACCGGCGGAGACTCGAGGCATCTCGACGGCGGGTGGACGGCGGCGCTGGCGGTGCTCATGATGACGGTTCCGGTGATATTCGCTCGCCGGGCACCGCTGCTGGCGGCTGCCGCTCTCGCGACGGGCGCCGGGCTGAACTGGTGGCTCATCGGGCACTTGGTCCGCTGCGGTGCCGCCCTTCCCGCGGTGTTCTATGTCGCGTTTATCATCGGCAGCCGTTGCGAGCGGCGCCGGGCCACGTTCGGCGTGGCCCTGATGGCCGTGGCCATTGTCTGTCAGGGCGCCTCGGATCCGCAGCTGGGAAGCCCGTCCGTTGCGGTAGTCATGATCCCGTTGGCGCTTGTGTTCTTCGGGCTTGGCCGGCTGCTGCGATCCCGCAACGGCACGGTGCGCGAGTTGCGCGCGCGCACCGCTGAGCTGCACGAGCAGCGTGATCGGACCGCGCAGGTGGCAGTTGAAGCCGACCGGGCCCGGATCGTGGGCGACCTCGACACCTTCCTGCAAGACCGGGTCGGGGAGATGGCGGCCAGCGCGGCGGCCGGGCGCGCCGTCCTCGATTCGAGACCCGATCAGGCCCGGCAGGCATTCGTCGCCATCCAGGACACTGGCCGGGACGCACTGACGCATATGCGCCTCGTTGTGCGGGACCTGCGGGACTCCGCGCCGACCCGGCCCGCCCCGGTGCTGGCCCAGCTCGACGAGCTCCTCAGCAGCGCCGATCGTTCCGATATCGGGCTGCGGATCAGCGGTGACCCCCGTGTTTTGCCGCCCGGCCTGGAACTGTCCAGCTATCGGATCATCGAGCACCTTCTTGGCACCCTGGACCGCGATGCCGGCCCGCGCGCCACGGTGGAGGTCTCCTTCGGGCCAGACGTGCTGCGGCTGACGGTGACCGGTCCGAGCGTGCGCCCGGCCGACGCGCGGCGGGCCCTGGCCGCAGCCGGCGAGCGTGCTGCTGTCCAGGGCGGCTCGTTGCGCTCGGAAGTGCGGAGCGGTCGCCGGGAGACGGTCGTGCTCCTGCCGTTCGGCACCGGACTCACGTGACCATCGTGCGGCGACCCCGGCGCTTCCCGCTGGCCCTGCGGGGCTGGCCGGACCTGCTCGTCGCCGTCGTGCCGGCCGGCTGGGCGGCCGGGAGTCTGGCCGCGGCCGGGCAGCTCGGCGATGTTCCCGGTTCGCTGTGCGTTCTTGCGTTCTGCACGCTGGTGGCGCTGCGGGGCTGGAAACCAGTTCCGGTCGTGCTGCTGGCCAGCATCCTGATTGCGCTCCCGGCCTACACGCACGATCTGGCGACCGTGAACGACCACTTTATGTTCGTCTCGCTGTGGCTCGCGGCGATCCTCTATTCGTTCGCCCTCGGAACGCGGTGCTCGTTGGCAGCGTCGGCTGTCGGGATCGCCGGACTGATTGCCGGCATTAATCTCAGCATTACCCCCTTTAATCCTGTTCCGGAAATGCTGATCGCCGGTCCGTGGCTCGCAGGCCTGCTGGTCGCTTCCCGGCGCCGCGCCGCTCACCAACTCGACCAGCGAGCTCGCGAACTCGAAGCCGAGCGCGAGGCGTACGCCGCAGAATCCGTCCGCTACGAACGCGCTCGCATCGCCCGCGAATTGCACGACATCGTTGCCCACTGCGTGAGCCTTATGGTGGTGCAGGCCAGCGCCGGTGAGAAGCTGACCGCGACCGACCCGCACCGTGCCGGGGAGTCGTTCCGGTCGATCAGTGAGGCTGCTCGCCAGGCCAGTGACGAGATCACTCTGCTCGTCCAGCTCCTGGCCGAGTCCCCGCCGGCAGGTCGCCCGGCTGACCTGCGTATCGTCCAGGAACTCGTCACCCGAGCCCAGTCATCGGGTCTGTCGATCACATGCGAGCTCAGCGGCGACCTCGGCGGCCTCACCGAGGCCAGCGCCGACACCGCCTACCGGCTGGTGCAAGAAGCGCTCACCAACGCCCTGAAACACGCTCCTGGCGCCGCCGTGCACATAACCCTGTCCGGACGGGCCCACCAGGTACAGGTCCAGATCGTCAATGACCCACCGCGGGCCGGCCGCTCCGGACTCGAACGGACTGGCGGCGGTCACGGTTTGGCCGGCATGCGCGAACGCATCTCCCACTGCGGCGGAACGCTCACCGCCGTAGCCACACCAGACGGCGGATGGAAGGTCACCGCCGCCCTTCCGTGCGGCAGCAGCCTTCCCCCGCAGCTACCGCTCCCGCTGGCCGCGTCGCAGACGGGCAGACAGGCGTGACCGCGTCGGCCGACGATGTCTCGGTGCTGGTCGTCGACGATCAGCGACTCGTACGAGCTGGATTCCGGGTCATCCTTGACCTCGAGCCCGACATCACCGTCGTCGGTGAAGCAGGCGACGGGCACGAAGCGATCATGCTGGCCACCAGGCTCCGGCCGACAGTCGTGCTGATGGATGTCCGCATGCCGGGCATGGACGGGCTCACCGCTGCCCGAGCAATCATCGCGGGCACAGTGAGCCGCGTGCTCATGCTCACCACATTCGACTCCGACGAGTACGTCTACACCGCCCTGCGCGCCGGAGCCAGCGGATTCCTGCTCAAAGACACGCCCAGCCAGCACCTGGTGACCGCTGTCCGCAGTGTGGCCGCTGGTGACGCTCTCATCGACCCCACCATCACCCGGCGGCTTATCCAGCAGTTCGTGCGCGCCACCCGACCCAGTACCGCGGTCCCTGAGCAGCTCGCGGCGCTGACCCCGCGTGAACGAGAGGTGCTGCGCGTCATAGCGCAAGGACTGTCCAACGCCGAGATTGCACGGGACCTTACTGTCGAGGAGAACACCGTCAAGACCCACGTCGGCCGCATCCTCACCAAGCTCGGCCTCCGCGACCGCGTCCAAGCCGTCGTCCTCGCCTACGAATCCGGCTTCGTTGTCCCGGACCTGCCGCCATTGTGACCGGCGCGCGGCCGCAGCAGTCCGGCCTGCTGTAGCGGCTGGCCCACTCCGGCTGCGTAGCAATTATCAACTCAGAGTGAAACCGGCTCAATCCGCTCCAGCTGCCGGAGCTCCCGTGCTCACGCGGAGGAAGTGGCGCACGATTCGGCGGCGTGCGCGCGCGCGTTCGCGGCTGTCCCCGAGGTCGTGACCAGGCAGAACAGCCGGACCTGAACCTGGGCGTGACCGTCTGAGCGGCGTCTGCCTGGTGCGAACGCGAGAGAAATGAGACCGGGCGACGTCCAGAGACCGCCGCCCGCTGACGCACCTTCTGGAAAGGTGGAGCCGCCCATGGCGGAACAAGGGGCAGCGCCGCGGGACCGGCAGGAAAGGCAGATGACTTGCCTTGTGGCCCGCAGCCTGGTTCTCCGACCGAGCGTGGCGCGGAGTCGGCCGGGCCGTCGCCCAGGCGCGGCGCGCAGAACGGCGCGGATACCGAGCTGCTCGCAGCTCCGGCACACAGCAACATTCCGTGATTGACATGGGCCGCCTGGGCAGTTTCTTGTGGCAGCCAGAGCCAGATCGCCATCGCGCCAACGACCGTGTAGGGAGCGAAACTTCAGCACGTATTCAGCACAGCTAGCCGCACGGGGCCGCTCTGAGCCGGTGTCAGCCGGACACTGCACCGCGGTCATCGACGACAAGCGAACGTTGAGGAAGGGGAAAACCGCAGGTCGGCGGGCAGATGCGCACGTCACGGCCCGGTTCGGCTACCATGCTCGGAGCCCCCGCCGGTGTAGCTCAGTTGGCAGAGCGGCCGTCTTGTAAACGGCAGGTCAGCGGTTCGATCCCGCTCACCGGCTCGATTGATCCCGCGGCCTCGCTCTTTAGCGGAGCGCGCACTTGCGGTGAAGGCCGTATAAGTCGATACTTCCCGTAATTCAGACCCTTTCGGGGATGGTGCGGCCAGGGCGTGACGGAGCGTCCGGCCAGCGGGGAGCACAACATGACACTGGGCGCAGGAACCGTTCGCCGCTTTCTCGGTGGCGCCTTGGTTCTCGGACTTGCGGTCGGAGTACAGGCGGATGTGACTTCTGCGCTCGCGTCGGCGACCGTGGTGACGCGGGCGACGGTCGCCTCACACGACGCTCTCCCGGCGGCGCGGCACGGTGCGGCAAGGCGATCGGCTGTGATCAGGCCGAAGGCGCGCAAGCTCGCCGCTGATCCGCGGGAGCAGGCGTGGCGTTCGCGATTCCTGGCGCATCCCAGTCCGGCGCCGAGGGAAACAGCCCCCGCAGTCTCGGCAGCGACATCACGCTTGCTCCGGTCGACGTCCGCACGGCACGCGTTCCAGCAGGCCGCGGTCAGCGCGTGTTCCGGGCTCATCACAGCCGACACGTTGTATTCGTGCCAGAACCCGTCCAGCTCCGGCACGGACACCTACACGCTGACGCTGCCTGCGGGGCCCAACGTGCTGGTCTTCCAGACGGTGGACACGAACGGCATCGCCTTGCCGATCACGGTCACCTCTCCGACCGCGACCACGTTGACCTGCCAGCAGTCGCCAGTCGACGAATGCGCGACGAATCAGCCGGGGACATACACGGTTGCCGTAACCAGCGATTACGCGGACTACACGCTGGAGTTCACGGCGCTGCTCACGGAGCAAAACTGCCCCGCGATCAGCCTGTCTTTCGCCAGCACCCCGGCGCTGGGATCGCTTACCGCAGGACAGGCGGGCAACTGCTATTCGTTCACCGCGCCAAGCGGGCACGTCCTGTACGTGGACGCGTGGCCTAATGCCCAGGACCAGTTGGGGGATGCGGCCGTTTTCGACTCGGCAGGCAACCTGGTCTGCGCACAGGTCACGGGTACCTGCACGCTGACCGGCTCGGCCCCCTATCGAGTGCTGGCCAGCAACTCCGGTTCTGCAGAGAACTACGAGTTCCAGATCGCCGACGTTACCGATCCGTCCGGGTGCGCCGCCGTGTCGCAGCAGGTATTCGGCCAGGTACCAGCTCAGTCCGGCAATCTGTGCAGCAGTCTCACCGTGACCACCTCCGGGAGCTACCAGGTCTACAGCGTGGACAAGGAGTTCGCGACGCAGGCGGCCACGCTGTACACGTCCGGCGGTGCGGAGACGTGCACCGCTGGCGGGTGGGCTTGCCAGCTCGCGCCGGGCACGTACAACCTCGTGCAGGATTACCTGCTAGAAGGTGACGATGTCGGCACCGTCTTCATCGCCGCAACCGAGAGCCACGGGTGCGTCGCGGCCAACGACACCGCGTTCGCCTCCGGCGATGCGACCGGAAGCTTCGGCGGCGCGGGCGAAGAACTTTGCCGCACCCTGCCCACCCGCGCGGGCCTATCGGACTACCTGTACAGCCAGCCTGTCACCTCCGCGTCGCAGGGCCAGGTACTCGGTGTCGTGGACTCGACTGGCACGCAAATGTGCCCGGCCGCCTTCACTTACTGGAGCTTCGGGACCTGCGCCCTTCCTGGGACCGCGCCGTTCCGAGTTATTCTCGTGCCGTCCGGACCGCACAGCCATGTGCGCCTGCTCATCCAGCGAACCAACTCAACCGCCGGCTGCGCAGCCTGGCCGCGCTCGGCGTACGGCAACGCCGCGGGCACGCACGTGAGGCTTACCAATGCCGATGACGCCAAGTGCTTCGTCATCCCGCCCGCCGGCCGATCGGCTGCCGAACTCGTGGAGGACGCCGACTCCACCGACGGCGCGTCGGCTGCTCTCACGATTAACGATCCGTCCGGCAAGCAGCTGTGCTTCGGGAACGGCTATCCGACCGATTGGACGATCTGCGACTACAAGGCGAAGGTCACTTACACCGCGATCCTCGTCATCACCAGCCGGCCGATAACCGGCGGCAAGGACACGTACTGGCTGGCCCGCCGGGATCTCACCGGGCATGCCGCATGCTTGTCCCCGGTCTCCACCTCGCCTGGCGGACCTACGACGAGCTTCACTCTGGGTTCGAGCATCGCGGCGCGATGCTACCGGGTGAAAGCGGCCAAGGCGGACAAGCTCATGTTCGCCTTCCGGGACTCGGCTCCGACCGACTCGAGCGCGTTCGACACCCCGCCTGCGACGATGCTCGTCACGAACTCATCCGGGGCGGTGATCTGTTCCTGGACGTTGTACTGCCCGGCGGCCGGATCGACCGGGTACCAGGCAATTGCGCTCACAGTCGATTACACCGAAGTCGCCATCACCGACCACCTCGACAGCTGGCTGGTGGCCACCCCGGGCGGCTGGGCGCCGGGATGCCAGCGCCACCAGTTCTCGACCGACACCACTTCGGCGGCGGTGAGCGACACCCTGACTGACAGTGCTGATGTCTACTGCGGCGTGGTCGACCTACAGCCCAACCAGGACCTGACCTTCTATGGCAGCGATACTGCTGCCTCTCCAAACACGCTCTGGGTGAATGCATATACGGCGAGTTCCTGGCAGAACCCTGATCAGAACCTCGGGATTTGTGGTGTCGGTCTTGTCTGGTGTCAGCTCGGCCCGGTCCAGCAGGCCACGGAGGCGCTGCTGATCGTCACGCCGTTCGACTCACAAGATCCGATCAGCTTCGACATGCAGGCGGTATGCACGTACGGATGCTCGCCGCCGCGGCCTACCCCGGTCTACAAATCGATTAGCCCGGCAGCGCAGCGGTCGGGCCCGAACAACACCGTTGTGCTTTCCGGTACCGGGCTGAACTTCGCAACGCCGTTCTATCTGATGGCTCAGGACGGGTCCGACTACTCGCCGGCCGTCCCGGTGTCAGTCAACGCGGCCGGCACCCGGCTGACCTTGCGACTGGACACGACGAGTGTGCCGCCCGGCACCTACGACATTTCAGCGGGAGACTTCTGTTCACCGGCCCCGTGCTCGGACTGGCTGCTGAACGCCTATACCGTCAGACGGAGTTTGCCCTCGCCGCCTGGGACCCGCTTTGTCCCGCTGACGCCGAGACGGATTCTCGACACCCGGACCGGGCTCGGCATCCGCCGGGCGCGCGTGCCGGCCCATCGGACGATCACGTTCCCGGTCACCGGTCGCGCGCGCGTGCCGGCTTCCGATGTAGCCGGCGTGGTCCTGGATGTGTCCGCGGTCGCGCCGTCCGGCGGCGGGTACCTGACGGCTTTCGCCGCCGGGCGCCCTCGGCCGTCGGCGGAAACGGCCGACTTCACGTCCGGCCGGTCCGCGACCGGCCTGGTCACGGTCCCTGTCGTCAACGGCCGGGTGGCCGTATACAACGGGTCCGGAGGGTCGGTGGACCTGACTGCCGATGTCCTCGGCTACGAGACAACCGCGCCGACCGGCACGCTGTTCACGCCGGCCGGGCCTGTCCGGATCCTGAACTCGGCACGAGTCGGGGCAGGGCACGCGTTCACGCTGAAGGTGGCCGGAGTCGGCGGAGTGCCAGCGCACGGCGCCGCAGCGGTGGCCCTCAACGTCTCGGTGACTAGCCCGCAGAGGGCGGGACGGTTGATCGCGTACGCGGACAGAACCACGCGGCCCGACGTCACAAATCTCAGCTTCGGCGCCGGGCAGCAGGTCACAGAGCTGGTGATCGCCCGCGTGACCGACGGGAAGGTGGACCTGTACAACGCATCGGGCGGGTCGGTCAGGCTGACAGCCGATGCAATCGGCTACTACTCGTCGGCGGGCTCAGTGTTCTATCCGGTGAATTCGTTGCGGGTGATGGATACCCGCACCGGATTCGGCGGCGCCGGCGAGGCGATTCTGCCGCATGCGGCCGCCAGGCTCAGCCCGCTGTGGAACACCACGCCGCCGTCTGGGGCGAACGTGACCGCGGTCGTGCTGAACGTCACCGTGCTCGGTGCCCGGTCGGCGGGCGCCCTCACGGTCTTCCCAGACGGTGTGCTGTACCAGGACGGAATAGCGCTCCCGAACAGCACGTCGCTACCGGGAACTCCGAACGTCGCGTTCATGGCCGGCCAGACTCAGTCCAACCTGGTGATCGTCCCTACCGCCAGCCTGGTCGACTTCTACAACGGCTCGGACGGCAAGCTCCAGGTGGTCGCCGAGCTCGAGGGGTATTACTCGAGCTGACCGGCCACAGCATTACCTCGCTCACGGGCGCCAGAGCCGGGCAGTCGTGACGGGTAATGCTGGACGGAGCCTCCACATCACCTCCACATTCCTGGCAGCCCGTCTGCATAACCGTGCCGTTAGCTAGTACACAGCGGCGGAGGTCACCAGGAGCAGCGCCGCCGCACGTGGGGGTTAGATAGCTGGACGGTACCCGCACGGCAGGCGATTTTTCGTCACCGGCGACGGGGGCTGACGCAGAGGTGACTTCGGGGGGACCGCTCTGCGGGTACCGCCAGCACATACGTCGCAGCATCGGACTCGATAGCCGAGCCCGATGCGAGTATGTCCGGATACGACCGCTGAGCGGCTAATGAGCCGGCCACCCCCATTACCAGCCAGACAGTCTCAGGCACTCAGCCACTCTCAGCCATGGTCTGACGTGATCGACTCGAGTGCGGCAACTGCCAGCGGATGCTCGGCCGCCAGCCGGTAGTGCTCGCCGTAGATAGCCTGCACCAACTCGGCCAAGCCGGTCACGTGCGGGCTGGCCAGCCGGTCAGGAACCACTGCCATCAGGATCATGGGCTCGGCTGCGCCCAGCGGAGTGAGCGCTGGCATGACATATCGCGGCACCGCGAGCGGCACGGCGCCGCAGCTCTCCCAGAAGGCAATCCGGCCGCGGCGGACATCCTGCTCGGCGGGGTCACCGGACGCCTCAGCAGGATCTTCGACCTCGAACGCGATGCGGCCGGGCCACCGCGCAGCCGTAATTGACGGTGTCAGCAGCCGCCAGAACCGCTGTCCGAGCCGCTGGCGCCGCCGGTTCGCCGCAATACCGAAATAACGCAGAAAGATCCAGTCTGCGCTCACAAGCAAGCGCAGGACTGCGAAGCCGACCACGTCGTCGCAGTCAAGCGCAACGAACAGCTGATCTTGAGGTCCCGGCGCGGCGAGCTCGGCCAACGGCACCCGCAGATGGGCGGGGAACGCCTGCGCATAGACCAGCTCAAGCTGGCTGAGCTGGCGGTCGTCCAGCTCGGTCACCGGTCGCACCCGTAGCTCGGGGGGCCCCGCCGGGCCGTGCCTACCGTCTGCGTCTCCGGCGCCGGGCGGGCTAACGCGCATGGCACTGGCGGGCTGTCAGCCCGAACATTGGCAGGCATGGCTCCAGCCCGGAGATCGTGACCGGAACGGCATGCGTCGCTTCCCAGGTCCGCCGGTCCAGGCGCAGCCGCATCGTCTGCGCCGCCTGCCCGCGACTGACTTGCCGCTCCATGCCGTCGGCGGTATAGCCGAGCTTCCGCGAGACCGCGAGCGAGGCGAGGTTGTCGGTAAACGCTCCGGAAGTCGCGTACTCCGCGCCCAGCCCGGCGAACGCTAGATGGAGTACCGACGCGCGCATCTGCGTGCCGATGCCCAGGCCATGATGGTCGCGGCCGAGCCAGGAGCCGGTGGCGACCTCGCGGAGCATGGCGAAGTCGCGCGCGGACACCGCCTGCGTCCCGACAACCGTGCCATCGCTTACCACGACGAAGTCGAGCGACCAGTTATCTGGCTTCCATGCCGCTCGCTGCGACCAGTGGTACTGCAGCACGCTGTGCGCCCGCTCCAGAGGCGACCGATCAGTCCACGGGATCGCGAACGGTTGGACGGCCGGATCATGAACACCGGCCGCGGCCAGGCTCGCGAGCGCGTCCAGGTCGTCCTCGGACGGCAGCCGGAGTTCCAGCCTCGACGTTCGCAACCGGAGCTGGTAAAGGGGCCACCACTGACTCATGCCGGACATTGTCCACGCCGGGTCGGCCCGCTGGCACGTGAAATCGGCACGTCAGCTGCCGCAGGAGGGAGACGTCGGCTGGCCGGCTGCCAAGCCGGGCTAATCTGTGACTGCCATGCGGGATGGCTGGAATTTCCCGCGGACATCTCGCCGGGAGGCTGCGTGCAGTATCGGTTGTCCAGGGCGCTCGCTGGGCCGTTCCTGCGGCTCCTGGCCCGGCCTACGGTGATCGGCGCCGAGCACATCCCGGCCACCGGCCCGGCCATCCTCGCGTCCAACCACCTCTCTGTTGTCGACTCGATCTACTTGCCGCTCATGGTGCAACGCCCAGTCAGCTTCGCGGCCAAGTCGGAGTACTTCAACGGCACCCGGTTGCGGGACCGGGTGGTTGGCGCCTACCTGCGATCGACGAACCAGCTTTCCACCGACCGCACTGGCGGGCGGGCTGCGATGGCGATGCTGGACGCCGCGTTGAGTCACCTGAACTCCGGTCAGCTCTTCGGTATATATCCGGAGGGAACGAGGTCGCCTGACGGACGGTTGTATCGCGGCCGGCCAGGTGTGGGCTTCCTGGCGTTGCATTCTGGCGCGCCAGTTATCCCGGTAGCGATGGTCGGTACCGACCACATCCTGCCGCCAGGACACCAGATACCGAGGCCTGGCAAGATCGAGATCAGGATCGGCGAGCCGCTGGAGTTCCCGGAGTTCCGCGGCCAGACCGGAGCCAGGCAGCGGCGCGCGGTCACCGACGAAGTCGTCAGCGCCATCCAGAAGCTGTCCGGTCAGGAGTTCGTCCCGATGTACGCGTCGGTCCGCAAGGAGGAACTCGCCGCAGCCCGCGCGGAACACCACCGCGGGCCAGGACCGGCTTCGAGCTGACAGCTTCCCGGCGGCCGCCGCCTGCAGCCGTCGCCGCCTACTCGCCTGGCGCTTCAGCTAAGCCGCTTGTCGGCGGATAACCCTGCGCGGACGGCTGGCCCGACGGATCCCATACGAAGATCGGACGGCCGCCTGGTTCCTGATCCTCGGTCTGGTAGCTGCTCGGCTCGCTCTGAGCCGGCTCCCACAGCGACCCGCTCGGCGATAGCGGTGCGGGCGATGGCGTCGCCGCAGGCGGGGTCCGGATCGGCAGTCCGGATGGCGCCACGCGTGGCTCGGCCGGCCAGTCCGGTGCGCCCGTACCGTCGATCGGCTCCGGTTGGCCCGGCTGGGCCGACGCGTCGGCCCAGGATTGCCGCTGCCGCCAGTCGGGCTGTCCGTAGCTGTCGGATTGCCGCTGCCGCCAGTCGGGCTGTCCGTAGGTGTCGGGCTGTCCGTAGCTGTCGGGCTGTCCGTAGGTGTCGGATTGCCGGTAGGTGTCGGGCTGCCGGTAGGTGTCGGGCTGCCGGTAGGTGTCGGGCTGTCCGTAGGTGTCGGGCTGTCCGTAGGTGTCGGATTGCCGGTAGGTGTCGGATTGCCGGTAGGTGTCGGGCTGTCCGTAGGTGTCGGCCTGGCGGTACTGCTCTGGCTGGCGATAGTGGTCCGGCTGGCCGTACTGCTCGGCCTGCCAGTACTGCTCGGCCTGGCCGTAATCGTCAGGCGTGGCCCAGTCGGCTCGACCGCGGTCGATCGGCCCGCTGCTGCCCAGAACGGAACCCTCGATAACTGGCCCGGCCGCCGGCGCCGGGCTCCACCGGCCGCCAGCCCAGACCTCGGCGGGCGCTGCTCCGTTATCCGCTGGCCGTGGGCTCTCGCCCGCAACTGGCCGACCTGTCCCCGGATCCCAGGGTGACTGGGCCGACGCTGGCGAGTTCGGTACTGGCGAGTTCGGTACTGGCAGAGCGCGACTTCCCGCAGCGTACGGCTCTGGGTGGCCCGGGTAGAACGTGTCCCGCTGGTCTCCAGGCTGACCTTCCGGCCGGAACGGTGCGTGTGCCGGCGGTGCCTGCGATGCTAGCGACTGGCCGGCCGGCGACTGGCTCCAGTTCTCCTGGCCGTGCTGGTCGCTCTGGCCGCCAGGAAGCGCGGCTGCCGCGGGCCGTCCTGTAACAGCGTGCCGGCCGGGTGCGGCCGTCCACGGAAGCTCAGTGTGCGGCGCCGCAGCGGGCTCCCACGGGGGAGCTCCGGAAACCTGTGGTCGCCGGCTGACAGCTCGCGACGCCGGACCATGTGACGGCCACCCGCCTGAGTCGGGCCCGGCGCCAGCCGTCATCGGCGTGCTCGCCGCAACGCCGCTGGCGAGCCGCCCTGCTGCGGATCCGAACAGGCCATCATCGGCCCCGCGTCCGGATAGGCCGCGGCCCCCGAAACCAACGCTGCCGGAGCCGATCCGATCCGGCTCGGAAACCGGCGAGGTAAAGACTTCGAGCATCCGGTCTGCGTCGCCGGCACCCACCTGGGGGTAACGAGACTGCCCCTGGCGGTGCATCCACTGCGCGGTCACGACTGGCTGGCTGGCGGGCCGGCGGCGTCGCCCGGTGGTTGCGTACAAACCGATCAGCAGGAGCAGCACCACGAACAGCGCGGCTGAGATCTCGCCATCCCGCTTCAACTGTGACCCGATGCCCTGGGTCGCCGAGACTGCCGGGATCGCGGCCGGAGCCATTAGCGGCTGGGCGCCAGCGCCCGCGCGGCTGCCCGGTGGCATGGCCAGCATTGCCGCAGCCGCAATCGCCCTGTCGGCATTGACCGTCCCGTAACCAGACCCGTCCGCCCGTCCGCCTGCCGGGTGGTAGACCGTGCTGGTGATGATGGCACGACGGACCTGATCGACGCTGAGTCCTGGATACCGCGCTCGGATCAGCGCTGCGACTCCGGAAACCACGGCGCTGGCCGCGCTCGTGCTGTTGATGGTCCGGTAACCACCCGAGCTGGCGGCGGCGGTCATGCCCGCGCCAGCGGCCGTGACCGTCACATATCTCTGATGACTGGACCAGGGGGCCTTGGTGAACGCCGAGTCGAAGGCGCCGACTGCGATCACGCCCGGGTAGGCGGCCGGGTAGTTCGGCGAATCTGACGAGGCCCCGTCGTCCCCCGCGGGTGCGACGAGGACGACATTGTGCGCCAGCGCATAACTGACCGCCGTCTTCTCCGCCGCACTGCCGCCGGCCGCGGCGGCGGTGCCGCCAGTTCCGGAGCTGCCCGCCTCGCCCGGATCGATGGGCAGGTCAATGACCCTGGCACCATGACTTACCGCGTACTTGATGCCGGCTGCGATCGCGTTCGGGATCGCAGCCGCGACGCTGGACTGACTGAGTTCCGGGTCGTCAGCAGGCAGCGTGACCGCAATCGAAAGGATCCTCGCGGCAGGTGCTACCCCGAGGATGCCCGAACTGCCTGCTGAGCCGTGGCCGCGCCCGGCAATGAGGCTCGCGATCGGAGTGCCCTGCTCGCCGAAGTACTGTCCGGCTGCGTGCGGTGCTCCGGCCAGCGCAGGCGCGGCCGTCACGGCTCCGGTCAAGTCGGCGTGCTTGGCATCGACACCGTCACTCAGCACGGCCACGGTCACGCCAGCGCCCTGCGTTGCGGCCCAGGCACCCGTGACGTCCAGTTTGCGCAGCCACCACTCCTTTTGCCGGACCTGGTCAGCGTGGGCGGCAGGCATGCCAGACAGGCCGATCGTGACGGCCGCGGTCCCGGTGGCGATCAGTGCCATGACGGGGCGGGGAAACCTCAGTGGCACGCCATCTTGCCTTCCGTGATGAGTACCGCACATTGTGCCACGTAAAGGCCATTTGCGTGCTATCTGTGCGAAGGGAAGTCGGACAACCGCAGGTAGGCGTGCCGGCCCGGGTCAGATCGGGCCCGCGTCAGATCGGCCCGCGTCAGGTGCCGTGCGCCTGGGAGATCTTCACGTGCGCTCCCGGCGGCAGCCCGAGTTGCTGTGCGGCGTCCCCGGCGTTGATGGCCAGCGAGATCAGCCCGGCGCTGTCGGTGAACGCGACGATCTCGCCAGGCGCGCCGGCCGCGAAGGTATCCAGGTAGGGCACAGTGAACTGGCGGCGACCGCAACGCACGATGACCGGGGAACCGATCCCGATGCCAAGCATTCCGGCGTCGGCGGCCGGAATCGACAACTGTACGTTCCCGAACCTGTCGACGGACATCACCTCCCCCTCCGCAGCCCCGTCGTGCAGCCTGCTCGTGGGGGCAGGCAGGGCTACCAGATCGTCGATGGCGACCAGCTCTCCTGCCTCGGCTAGGTCAAGCCCTGCGGCGAGATGCGCGGCGACCGGCATGAAGATGTCGCGCCCGTGAAAAGTGGCCGACACCGGGTGCAGCCAGAGCTCGCCGTTGGTCAGCTGGACGGCCTCCTTGCCGCCGCCGAGGGCCGCGACGGCCCAGGAGAGCAGCCCGTTATCCGGGCCGACGAGAATGCTGCTGCCCGCTGCCACGGCGATGGCCCGGCGAATAGTGCCGACACCTGGATCGACGACCGCGACATGCACGGCGGGTGGCAGGTAGCCGACCGTCTGGGCGAGTACGGCGGCGCCGCGGCGCACGTCGCCAGGCTGTACGAGGTGAGTGATATCGATGATTCGCGCGCTCGGCGCGATTTTCCCCGCCACGCCGTGGCAAGCTGCGACGAAACCGTCCTCCAGGCCGTAGTCGGTCAGGAAGCTGATGTGGCTATAGACGGTCACGACTGGCCAGCGTACGTTGCCCGTGGCGCGACGCATAGTGACGATGGCCATCGCCCGGCCGGAAGCTCGTTGCCTACAATGGCTTGCGGGGTTGCCGGGAGGGCCTGGATGGCTGCACTGTCCGAGCGCGACATGCGAATCCTGGCCTTTGAGCGGAGCTGGTGGCGGCTAGCCGGCGCCAAGGAGCGGGACATCCTGGAGGTATTCGGTATGCCTGTCACCAGGTACTACCAGCTGCTGAACGAGCTGATCGACCGGCCGGCGGCGGCTGAGTTCGACCCGGTGCTGGTCACCAGGCTGCGGCGGCAGCGTTCGCGACGCCATCGGATGCGCTCGGCTCGCCCGGATTAAGGCCCGTGTCGGATACTCCAGCAGAGCAGGCTGGCTCGCCCCGGCCTGGCCTGCCTGTGCCTGGAACGCCAGCAGGCCGGACGGGCCTGGCCGCGCTGATCGCGTCGCCTGCGCGGTCGCTGATCACCGTCGACTTCGACGGCACCCTTGCGCCGATCATCGAGGACCCGGCAGCCGCCAGGGCCACGCCCGCCGCGACTGCCGCGCTAGCGCGGCTGGCTGAGCTGGCCGGGACCGTCGCCATCATCACTGGCCGGCCGGCGGCCGATGCCGCGTCGTTTGCCGGGGTTTCCGCGAACCCCGACGTGCTGGTTCTCGGGCATTACGGCAGGCAACGCTGGGAACGGGGTCGGCTTTCCAGCCCGGACGCACCGCCAGGTTTGGCTATCGCCCGGACTGAGCTGGCGGCCGTCCTGGCTGCGGCAGGCGCGGGTGAGGGCACCTTTGTCGAGGACAAGGGCGATGCGCTGGCAGTGCACACCAGGCGGGCGGCGGAGCCTCAGGCAGAGCTAGACCGGCTCCGTGGCCCGCTCACAGCATTGGCTGAGCGCACCGGGCTCGCCCTGGAGCCCGGCAGGCTCGTACTTGAGCTGCGGCCGCCAGGCGCAGATAAGGGTGGCGCGATCGCCGGCCTGGCGGCTGAGCGCACGCCCTCGGCAGTTTTGTTCTGCGGTGACGACCTCGGGGACAGGCCCGCCTTCGCCGCGGTGCGGGCCTTGCGCCGCCAGGGCACGCCGGGGCTCCTGGTGTGCAGCGGGTCAGCCGAGGTGCCTGAGCTCGCCGATGAGGCTGACCTCGTCGTTGACGGGCCGGACGGAGTAGCGGCACTGCTCGCCGGTCTCGCCGAGGCTTTCGCGAACCCGGCTAGTGGCGGCTCGGGCTGACCGGTCAGCGATAACGCCGTCGGACCGTCAGACAACGGGGAGCCGGTCGAGTGCGTCGAGCTGGTCGGCGAACCAGCGGCTTGGCGGCATCGCAGCAGCGGCTGCGGCCAGTGCCGTGCTGCGCTGGGTGCGCTCCTCGGCGTTCATCGCCAGCGCCTCATGCAACGCCTGTGCGGTCTGGCTGATGTCGAACGGATTGACCATCAGCGCATGCTGGCCAAGCTCGTCCGCAGCGCCAGCTTCAGTGGACAGCACCAGGGCGCAGCCGCGGTCTGACAAGATCGGGCCTTCCTTGGCGACCAGGTTCATCCCGTCCCGGATCGGGTTGACCAGCATCACGTCGGCTAGGCGGCAGGCGGCTAGTGACCGCGGGTAATCGTCGTTGACCTCGAGCAGCAGCGGATCCCAGCCAGGCATGCCGAACTCATCCTGGATCTGCAGTGCCATCCGCTGTACTGCCGCGGTGTACTCGCGGTACTCGGGCAGGTCGTGCCGGGACGGATAGGCAAAGGCAACGTGCACGACTTTGCCGTGCCACTCTGGCCGAGTGCGTAGCAACTCGCGGTAAGCCTCGAGGCCGCGGACGATGTTCTTGGAGAGCTCGGTCCGGTCTACCCGGACGATCAGTTGCTTGCCGGCCGTCGCCTCGGCCAGTGATGTCATCCTGCTCAGGACATCCCGCTCGGCGGCACGCGTCCTGAGGCGCTCCGCGTCCACCCCGAGGGGGTGTACTCCGATGCTGGTGACATGGCCCCGGTAGCTGACCTGACTGCGCGCTCCGTCGACGTCCGCGCCCAGGAACTCCTCGCAGCAGTTGACAAAGGCGTCCGCCCAGCGCCGGCAGAGGAAGCCGGCGTGATCCGCGCCGAGAATCCCGGCCAGGACCTCGCGGCCGATCTCGTCCGGCAGCATCCGGTAGTAATCGGGCGGCGCCCACGGCGTGTGCGAAAAATGCGCAATAGGGGTGCCAGGCGCCCGCTGCGCGAGCATCTGCGGGGCAAGGCACAAGTGGTAGTCCTGGATGACCGCGCGAGCGGCAGTGCTATGCCGGTTCGCCCCGGCCACGTCGGCTGCGGATCCAGCTGCGCCAGGGCCGTCCGATTTGGCGCGGGCCGCATCGGCGAGAGCTACTGCGAACATCTCGTTGTAGCTGCGGAAGGCGTCCCATTCGCGGCCGAAGCTAGGCCCGAAGCTCGGCCGGTTCGGCGTGTCGTACAGCATGTGGTGCACAAACCAGAGCGTCGAGTTCGCGACGGCGTTGTAAGCACGCTGGAACATGGCCTGCGGGATGTCGAGCATGCGCACTGACGCGCCGTCACCGGCCTGACCGGGATCGATCATCCCGCCTGGCGCGGCCCGCGCCGCCGCGCGGTCTCCGGGGCTCAGTGCCGCGCAGACCCACAGCATGTCGGATTCATCGGCAACCGCGGACAAGCCCGATACCATGCCGCCGCCGCCGCGTTTGGCCGACAGGCGTCCGTCGTCTCCCCGCGTGAACGAGACTGGCCCCCTGTTGGAAGCGATCAGTACTGGCCCGGCGGCCCGCGCTTCGCCCATGTACCAGGAGACTAATCTGCGGCGGCCGGGACGCCAGCGGCCGGCCTAGGCGATGCCGCAAATCCCCGGCCCCGGATAACCAGTGTGGCGCTAGTGCGCCCTTGGTGGGCTCTTAACCATGATCGTGGTCGAGTAGCGGCCATGAGACATCGCAATCTCGCCGGCAGTCGTGACTCCGGACTTCGTCGCCTGTCCAGGCTCACCTGGCGCGCCAGCCTGCTGAGCGTGATCACGGCTTTCGGCATAGCGACGCTGTTCGTAAAGACCGCTCATAGCGAGACTGGCTATTCGGCTGGCACACCCTCCTCGGCCGGGCAGCAAGGTGCCAGCACCGGGCAGAGTCCGGCCGCGAGCGGCAATCCTGGCACGGCGTCGCCGTCGGCGTCCTCATCGGCCTCGGGACGGTCCGCGGGCACGACGGCCAAGTCAGCGACCGGGCACCAGCAAGGCACGCCTGCGCCATCCGCCGGTCAAAGCTCGCAGTCAGCTCCCGCCCCGGCAAAGTCGGCGGCGCCGTCCCCAAAGCCCACTCTCGCCCCCCCGACTACCGCACCTGCGCCTGCGCCGAGCTCGGCACCGGCACCCGCGCCGTCTAGTACATCGACCCCGGCCGGCGGCTAGAGGACTAGCCAGTGGCAGCGATCACGGCAATCCGGTCCGCGCCTGATCTGGTACGCGCGAGCTTTACTGCCTTCGGCACCTTCGGAGTGCTGCAGGTAACCCGGCCTGAAGAGCTGGCGGCCGCGAGAGCCATACTCAGCGCCGAACTCCAGGCCATCGACACCGCCTGCTCGCGGTTCCGGCCGGACTCCGAGCTGACCCGAGTCAATGCCGGAAGCGGACGCGAGCACCGGCTTAGCCCGCTGCTAGCCGAAGCACTGGCTGTCGCGCTCCGGGCTGCGGCGGCGACCGACGGGGACGTTGACCCTACGTGCGGGGCTTCGCTCGTGCGGCTCGGTTACGACCGCGATTTCGCCGGGCTTGCCGCGGACACCTCGCCACTGGCTGCTCCGCCGGTTCCGGCCGGCGGCTGGCAGGGTGTTGACTTTGACCAGTGCGCCCTGACAGTGCTGGTGCCGCCAGGCGTGCAGATCGACCTTGGCGCGACTGCCAAGGCGCTGGCAGCCGACCGGGCCGCGGCAGCGATCGCTGCTGCTACCGGAGCCGGCGTCCTGGTAGACCTAGGCGGCGACATCGCAGTCTCCGGGCCGCCACCGCCGAGCGGCTGGCGGGTCAGGGTTGTCGACGGGTTGCGCCGCCCCGGACCAGTCGTGGCGATCCGCGATGGCGGGCTAGCTACGTCGGGCACCGGCGATCGCCGGTGGCGGCGCGGCGATGTCCGACTCCACCACATCCTGTCGCCCGCAACCGGCCTGCCTGTCAGCAGTTGCTGGCTGACAGCAACGGTGGCTGCGGCGAGCTGCACGGATGCCAACACGGCGAGCACGGCGGCGATCATCAGATCCGCGGCGGCGCCTGCCTGGCTGACGAGCCTCGGGCTGCCAGCCCGGCTCGCTGCTAGTGACGGCAGCATCGTCAAGACCTACGGGTGGCCCGATGAGCTTGAGTTTTAGCGGGCCGGGTCTGTGGTATGCGACCAGGGCGGCCGGGCTCGTCGCGCTGGTACTGCTGACCGCGACTACCGCTCTGGGCCTGCTGACAGCTGGCCGGTTCTCGACCCGGCGCTGGCCCCGGTTCCTTGTCGTCGGCCTGCACCGGAATATCTCCCTGCTCGCGCTGGTCTTCCTGGCGCTGCACATCGGCACGACCGTGGTCGACAGCTATACCTCGATCGGGTTGCAGGACGCACTGGTGCCGTTCTTGTCCGGCTACCACAGGTTCTGGCTCGGCCTTGGTGCCATCGCGTCCGACATGTTGATCGCTGCCTCAGTGACGAGCGCGCTGCGGCGCCAGATCGGGCACCGGCTGTGGCGCGCAGTGCACTGGTGCGGGTACTTGTGCTGGCCGATAGCGCTAGCGCATGGCCTCGGCATCGGTACCGACGCAAGCCGGTCGTGGGTCTTCTACCTGGCGATCGGGTGCGGCAGCGTAGTCGCGGTTGCCGCGGTCGTGCGCAGCGTCGAGCTATTGCCGCGGCGGGTGGTCCGGTGACAATCGAAGCCATTACCCGGCCGTTCGCGCGCCGGGCCAGGGTTCCCCGGTTGCTTCTGGGTGCCGGCATGCGTCAGCCGATCGGGCTACTTGAGCATGAACGGCTGCATGGCATGCTGCCCCTTCCAGCCGCAGGGACACAGCGTGACAGCGCCCGCAGGTTCATCGACGTCATCGAGCGGTCCGGGCTGACCGGTCGCGGTGGTGCTGGCTTTCCGACGGGCCGCAAGTTGCGGTCGGTCGCCGCGGCGAAGGGCCGGCCGGTGGTGGTCGCCAACGGCGCTGAGGGCGAGCCGGCCAGCGCAAAGGACAGGTTGCTGCTGAGCCGGTCACCGCACCTCGTGCTGGACGGCATCAGCCTCGCCGCTTTTGCCGTCGGGGCAGATCGTGCGTTTCTCGTGGTACATGGGCAGGAGACCCGGCTTCGGGCGAGCCTGGAGGCGGCCGTCGAGACACGGGCGGCTGCCGGGATCGACGAGATCCCGATCGAGGTGGCGGGCATTCCTGGTCGCTATGTGTCAAGCGAGCAATCGGCCATCGTCCAGTACCTCAACGGCGGCCCGGGCGTGCCGACGTTTTCCCCGCCCCGGACACACGAGCGAGGCATCGACGGCAGGCCGACGCTGGTGAACAACGTAGAGACACTTGCGCATATCGCGCTCATCGCCAGGCATGGCGACCGCTGGTTCCGGTCGGCGGGGGTGCCGGAAGCGCCGGGCACGATGCTGACGACGGTAGACGGGGCGGTTGCGAGGCCGGGCGTCTACGAGATCGAGCCCGGCATGCCTGTCGGTGCCCTGCTAATGCAGGCCGGCGGCGTGACTGAGCCGCCGCAGGCCATCCTGACCGGCGGATACTTCGGGACTTGGCTGCCTGTCGGGACCGCCTGGCAGTTGCCGCTGACTCGCCGTGATGTGACGGCAGCAGGTGGCGCGCTGGGTGCTGGCATCGTCGTCGCGCTGCCGGAGTCTTCCTGCGGCCTGGCAGAGACGGCGCGGGTACTGCGTTACCTGGCCGGCGAGACTGCTGGCCAGTGCGGACCGTGCATGTTCGGCCTCCCGGCGCTGGCCGACGCGCTGGCCGATCTTGCCTACCAGGGCCAGCGCCGGGTCACCGGGCAGGTATCTGAACTCATCGGCCTGGTCCAGGGCCGCGGTGCGTGCAAGCACCCGGACGGAGCGGCGCAGCTAGCGCGCAGCGCGCTCGCGGCATTCAGCGATGACGCGACCTGGCACCGGGAGCTGGGCCCATGCCACGGCGTCCGGCGCCCTCCGATTCTGCCGATTCCAGGGGACATGGCGGACTGGTGAGCGAGATCCTGCGGGTTAACCCGATTGCGTGCACAGCGCACGGCATCTGCGCCGAGCTGCTGCCCGAGGTCATTCAGCTGGACCCCTGGGGCTATCCGATCGTCGTGCCCGGCGAGATCACGGGCGAACTGCTCAGCCACGCTCGCCGGGCGGTCGCGTCCTGCCCGGCACTTGCCCTCGTCCTAGAACCGGACAAGGCACCCGGCTAGCTTTCACTCGTCATGGCCGCCGCTGTCGTCGTCTGTCGCCGCGTGGTAGAGCTTGGCGACGGGCGAACCGCTGCTGCACGACACATGCATAACGACGCCGCCACCCGGCCCGCGGAAGGTAACGCTCGCGATTGCCGCCGGTCCGCGGTACACCTCGTCAGCCTGGAATCCGTCATCGGGGCTCCAGTACAGCAAGTAGGCGTCGCCGGCCTGGCATGCGGCCATCACGCTGCCGTCAGGCGACTGCAACAGTGTTCCGGCTACGGTCCCGCTGGCCGATGGCGTCGCTGAATCAGTTCTGGAGACCCTCGCGCCGGATCGCGCAGCCGATGCGGCTGGCCTGGCCGCCGCGGATGGGCTGGGCTGGTCGGCGTCGGCGTTGGGTCCAGCGCTGATCGTGGCCTCGACCAGCTGCTGAGTCTGCGGGCCGAGCAGGCCGTGCGCGATCTGGTTAACGGCGAGCATGCTGCCGCTGGTGGCAGCGGCAGCGCCGAGCACCCAGGCACCAATGCCGACCAGCAGACGCGATTTCACTGGCACATTCTGCTGGCCGCGACCTTAAGACGAGGTAAAGAACGCGACAAGGTGGCACGGGGTGGGACGCAAACTCCGCAAATCGCCGAATTAATCGCAGCATTCGCCGCCGGTAACCGCCACAGCGCGGCTACCGTCGGCGGTGTGGCGCAACTGCTGCTGGTGGAGGATGACGCGTCGATCCGGCATGCGCTGGTACGCGCGCTGACCGAGCGCGGGCATGCCGTGTCCAGTACCGCAAGCGCGCTCGACGCGCTGCAGCAGGTCGTCGCCGCACCGCCTGACCTGGTCGTACTCGACCTCGGGCTGCCCGGCCTTGATGGCTATGAGGCCCTGAAGATGCTGCGGGCGGTGAGCCAGGTACCAGTCGTCGTCGCGACGGCCCGAGATGATGAAGCCGACATCGTCCGCGCCCTCAACGCGGGGGCTGACGACTACCTGGTCAAGCCGTTCGGGCCAGGGCAGATCGACGCCCGCATCCGGGCGGTACTGAGGCGCGCGAGTGACGGGGAGCGCCAGAAGCCAGCGCCGATTCTGGTGGGCGGTCTGTGGCTCGACGGCGAGGCTTACGAGGCGGTACTGGACGGCGTTCCGCTCGACCTCAGCAGGCGCGAGTTCGATCTTCTGCACTACCTCGCCCGCCACGCGGGGCAGGTAGTGCCGAAGCGTGACCTGCTGACCCATGTCTGGCGGATGCCCTACGGCGGGGCCGACAAGACTATCGACGTGCACGTCTCCTGGCTACGGCGCAAGATGGGCGAGACTGCCCAGCAGCCCAGGTACCTGTACACCGTGCGGGGGGTCGGCATCAAGCTCGCTGCACCGGCATGAGACTGCGGCTAAGCCTGCTCGTGCTGGCGATCAGCTCGCTGATCCTGGTCTCGTTCCTGCTGCCGCTCGCCTTGCTGCTGCGTACCTTCGCGGCAGATCGCGCGACGAGCTCGGCCACCGCGCAGGCACAGTGGCTAGAGCCGCTGGTGGCGACGCTGAGCCCGGCAGACCTCAGGCTCACCCTTGCCAGAGTCAACGCGCAGAATCCGGCCGAGCCGACCGCGGTCTTCCTGCCGGACGGCCAGGTCCTCGGCACGGCCGCGAGGCAATCGGCAGCTATCGGCGCTGCGATGCGCGGCAGCAGCTTCACCACCCAGGTTCCGGGCGGTGAACAGGTGCTGGTCGCCGTGCAGGGGCTACCTAGCGGCACGGCGGTCATCGAGACTTTCGTGCCAGCCGCGGACCTCGCCCAGGGAGTGTCGCAGGCCTGGCTGCTGCTCGGGCTCATCGGCGCAGGCCTGCTCGTGCTGAGCGTCGCTGTGTCGGCACAGTTGGCGAGGTCCATGTTGACGCCGCTAGCGGCTGTGGCGGCCGCATCTGAACTGCTCGCCGACGGTGACCTGTCAGCCCGCGCACCGGCCGACGGACCGCCCGAAGTCCGGCAGGTAAGCGACGGGCTCAACCGCCTGGCGGCGAGGATCGGTGAGCTACTCGCCCATGAGCGGGAGACGCTAGCCGATCTCTCGCACCGGCTTCGCACGCCGCTTACGGCGCTGCGGATCGATGCCGAGTCGCTCTCTGACGAAACCGAGATGACGCAGGTAATCGGCGACGTCGACGCGCTGACTAGAACGCTGAACGAGATCATCACGCAAGCCCGGCGGCCGTCAGCGTCCAGCGGCCGGGTCGCGTGCGATGCCGTCGAGATCGTCAGTGGGCGGACGGCGTTCTGGCGTGCACTGGCTGAGGACCAGGATCGCTATATGGCGGTGCAGATCGGCGCGGACTGGCTGCCGGTGGGGGTCGCGGCGCAAGACCTCGCGACATGCGTCGACATCTTGCTGGAGAACGTCTTCTCGCACACGCCTGAGGGCGCGTCCTTCGGGGTGCGGCTGACTCCGCGGGCTAACGGCGGTGCCTGGCTCATGGTTGCCGATGAGGGACCTGGATTCGGCGACGGCTACCCGGCCCGGCGCGGCAACTCGGGTGCCGGGTCGACCGGCCTCGGCCTGGACATCGCCAGGCGCATTGCCGAGGGGTCCGGCGGGTCGCTGACCCTGGGCAGGTCGCCGCGGGGTGGCGCAGCCGTCACGCTGGCCCTCGGCCCGACAGCGCCGCCCCGCGAGCCAGACCATCGCAAGCACCCCGTCAGCAGGCTCAAGCACGGAAAGTCCAGGCCCGTTGACGCTCGGCTGTCGGCTGAACTCTCCGAGTGGTCTGCCATTGTCGGGCACGACGTAGGCGCGAGCTAAGCAGGTCAGCGCCAGGCCAGCTTGGGCGAACCGGCAGGGTCAGGTTAAGATTCCCAGCACAACTGCATATTGCTCATCCAGAGGGGTGGAGGGAACGGCCCGATGAAGCCCCGGCAACCATCACGTAGATAGTGCGCCTCCTGTGCCAGGTTCACTGGCGCAGAGCAGTCAACGACGCAGCGCAGCGAAAGCGGCGAGGCCATCACGTGACTGGTGCCAACTCCGGCCCGCGGCATAAGCCGCCGGGATAGATGAGGAGAGAGGCCTCGCCCGTGAGTTCTACGCTGACCAATCCAGCTAGTTCAACGACCGCCAGTTCCCTGACACCGCTTGGCGCAACCCCGACAGCGCCGGGATCCCCGGCCGCGCCCAGGCTCGGGTTCGCCACCCATCTCGCCTGCCGTGAATGCGGGCACACCTGTGCGCTCGGTTCCACCCACGTATGTGATCAGTGCTTCGGGCCGCTTGAAGTCGCATATGACCTGCCTGCACTCACCCGTGAGTCGATCGAGCGCGGCCCGCTGAGCATGTGGCGGTACGCCAGCCTGCTGCCGGTGCCGCCGGACGTCGCGAGCCGTCCGAACCTCGACCCGGGCTGGACCCGGCTGATTCGCGCGGATCAGCTCGCGCAGGTACTCGGCATGCGGGAGCTGTGGATCAAGGACGAGCGAGGCAACCCGACGCATTCGTTCAAAGACCGGGTCGTGGGTGTTGCGCTCGCGGCTGCCATCGAGCTCGGGTTCAAGGTTCTTGCCTGCCCGTCCACCGGCAACCTGGCCAACGCTGTCGCCGCGGCTGCCGCGCGGGCGGGCATCCGCTCGGTCGTGCTCATCCCGGCAGACCTGGAGCCGCAAAAGATCATCGGCTCTGCCGTCTACGGCGGCTCGCTGGTGGCAGTCCAGGGCAGCTACGACGACGTGAACCGGCTGGCGTCCGAGCTCGCAGACGATCGGGAGGACTGGGCGTTCGTCAACGTGAACGTCCGGCCCTACTACGCCGAGGGTTCCAAGACCATCGGCTTTGAGATCGCCGAGCAACTCGGCTGGCGGCTGCCGGAGCAGATCGTGGTGCCCGTCGCCTCCGGCGCGCAGCTGGTGAAGATCGACAAGGCATTCCGCGAGCTGATCACAGCCGGCCTGGTCGAGCAGGCGCCGTACCGGGTGTACGGGGCGCAGGCGACAGGCTGCTCACCGGTTGCCGCGGCCTTCCGGGCCGGCCATGACGTGGTGCAACCCGTCCGGCCCGCGACCATCGCCAAGTCGCTGGCGATCGGAAATCCGGCCGACGGCCCGTACGTGCTCGACGTAGTCCGCAGGACCGGCGGCAGTGTCGCCGACGTCGACGACGATGACCTGGTGGCTGCCATCAAGCTGCTGGCCTCGACCGAGGGTGTATTTGCCGAGACGGCCGGCGGCGTCACCCTGGCCGTTCTGCACAAGCTGCTGAAGGAGGGCCAGATCGACCCGGACGCGCGCACCGTCATCATCAACTCCGGCGACGGGCTCAAGACGCCGGACGCGGTCGCCGCCACGCTCGACCCGATTTCCGCCATTCCGCCAACGCTTGAAGCGTTTGCCGAGCGCGAGCCCGCGCTCGCCGTCAGCGCAGCCAGAAAGGCAGGCTGAGCATGTCAGTGTCCGTCCGCATCCCGACGATCTTGCGCAGCTACACCGGCGGTACTGCGGTGGTTGCTGCGGCGCCGGGTACCGTCCGTGAACTGATCGCTGGCCTCGACGCCGAGTACCCGGGGATCGGCGGGCGGTTGCTCGACGACTCGGGCCAACTGCGCAGGTTCGTCAACGTGTATGTGGGCGAGGAGGACATCAGGCTGGCCCACGGCCTGGACACGCCGGTGCCGGCCGGCGGCCAGGTCTCGGTGATCCCTGCGGTGGCTGGCGGCTGAGCCGGGCCGGCCGCCTGGCAGGGTTATTTCATCGTCAGATTTCAGTGCGAATGCAGTGCACATTGCGACCGAGACGTGCACAAGTTGCCGCAGTGCAAGAGCGCACGATGTAAAGTCGTGTCCGGTCGCTGTTGGTACAAGGAAGAGCGGCAAGCTGAGCTTGCTGATGAAGCCAAGGACTGCGCCGCGATCAACGGGTTCCGCGAGCAAGGGCGGGACCCGCAGCCCGAGCAGAGTTAGGGAGTTGTTGGTATGGCTCAGGGCACCGTCAAATGGTTCAACGCGGACAAGGGCTACGGCTTCATCGCGGTCGACGGTGGTAGGGACGTATTCGTTCACTTTTCGGCCATCCAGGCGGATGGTTACCGCAGCCTAGAAGAGGGCCAGCGGGTCGAATTCGAGATCACGCAGAGCGACCGCGGCCCGCAGGCCGAGGCCGTGCGGACTGTTTAGTCCGGCTGTAACGCACCTACCGCAAGAGCCCGGCACCCCGGTTGGGGTGCCGGGCTCTTGGCATTGATCCGGCTGTGCCCGCTGGAGCTGTGCCCGCTGAAGCTGTGCCCGCCTGAACTGGCCTGATGGCAGCCTGAGCTCGGCGTTAATTCGCTGTTCGGCATTAATTGAGTATCTGCAGACATCGCGTCGCTGACCTGCGGGTATATCGCAACGGACGCACTGCGGCTTGCACTCTCACTATGAGAGTGCTAAACATGTCGTTGGCACTCTCGGGGTGAGAGTGACAACGCAGTGACGTGATCGGGGCGATGAGGCCTCCGCTGGCGGCGGGCAGGGACTGACCGTCAGGCGCGGCCGTCCGTCGCGGGCGTCGGCCCGGTCGGCACGCAGGCACAAAGTTCCGGGAGGACTGGAAGCCTATGGCAGCGAAGATGATCGCGTTCAATGAGGACGCCAGGCGCGGCCTCGAGCGCGGCATGAACCAGCTTGCCGACGCCGTGAAGGTAACCCTCGGCCCCAAGGGCCGGAACGTAGTACTCGAGAAGAAGTGGGGAGCCCCCACGATCACCAACGATGGTGTGTCCATCGCCAAGGAGATCGAGCTCGAGGACCCGTGGGAGAAGATCGGCGCCGAGCTCGTTAAGGAAGTCGCCAAGAAGACCGATGACGTCGCCGGCGACGGGACCACTACTGCGACTGTGCTCGCACAGGCGCTGGTCCGCGAGGGCCTGCGCAACGTCGCCGCGGGTGCCAACCCGATGTCCCTGAAGCGGGGCATCGAGGCAGCCGTCGAGCGCGTGAGCGAGGAGCTGTCCAAGCTGGCCAAGGACGTGGAGACCAAGGAGCAGATCGCTTCGACGGCCTCCATCTCCGCTGGTGACACCGCGATCGGCGAGATGATCGCCGAGGCGATGGACAAGGTCGGCAAGGAAGGCGTTATCACGGTCGAGGAGAGCAACACCTTCGGCCTGGAGCTTGAGCTCACCGAGGGCATGCGCTTCGACAAGGGCTACATCTCGCACTACTTCGTGACTGACCCTGAGCGGATGGAGGCCGTCCTCGAGGACCCCTACATCCTCATCGTCAACTCGAAGGTGTCGGCCAACAAGGACCTGCTGCCGCTGCTCGACAAGGTGGTGCAGTCGGGCAAGCCGCTGGTCATCATCGCCGAGGACGTGGAGGGCGAGGCCCTCGCGACCCTGGTGGTCAACAAGATCCGCGGTCTGTTCAAGTCAGTTGCGGTGAAGGCCCCCGGCTTCGGTGACCGCCGCAAGGCCATGCTCGGCGACATCGCGATCCTGGCCGGCGGTCAGGTCATCAGCGAGGAAGTCGGCCTCAAGCTGGAGAACGCCGACGTGGACCTGCTTGGCAGGGCCCGCAAGGTCGTCGTGACCAAGGACGAGACCACGATCGTCGATGGCGCCGGTGACGCTGAGCAGATCTCCGGACGGGTGAACCAGATCCGCGCCGAGATCGAGAACACCGACTCCGACTACGACCGCGAGAAGCTGCAGGAGCGGCTCGCCAAGCTGGCTGGCGGCGTGGCCGTCATCAAGGCCGGCGCGGCAACCGAGGTCGAGCTGAAGGAGCGCAAGCACCGCATCGAGGACGCGGTGCGGAACGCCAAGGCTGCGGTCGAGGAGGGCATCGTCCCCGGTGGAGGCGTCGCCCTGCTGCAGGCTGGCAAGAGCGCGTTCGAGAAGCTCGAGCTGGCGGGCGACGAGGCGACTGGCGCGCAGATCGTGCGCCGGGCGCTGGAGGAGCCGCTGAAGCAGATCGCCATCAACGCCGGCCTTGAGGGCGGCGTAGTGGTCGAGAAGGTACGGTCGCTCAGCGCGGGTCACGGCCTCAACGCTGACAGCGGCGAGTACGTCGACATGTTCAAGGCTGGCATCATCGATCCCGCCAAGGTGACGCGTTCTGCGCTGCAGAACGCTGCGTCGATCGCCGCGCTGTTCCTGACGACCGAGGCAGTGATCGCCGAGAAGCCGGAGAAGGACAAGGCCCCGGCCGCTCCTGGCGGGGGTGACATGGACTTCTGATCCGGTTGCGCCCCGCCGGCACCAGCCGGCGGGGGAACTGGAGCGAAGTCAGCACAGCCGGTGAGGCTGAGCAAAGCAGAAGGCGGTCCCGGATTAACCGGGGCCGCCTTCGGCTATCGGCGAATTGTCGTGCGAGCCGACTCCACAATGCCCGTTCCGCGAGAGATTATCAGCGCATGAGCCCGCCAACGGAACAGCTCATCCGCGATTACCTGAACCGCCTGTCGGTTGCCGCTCGCGGACAGCTGGTCCCTGACGATCGCCGCGCGCTGGTCGACCGTACCCGTGAGTTCATCGAGCGCAAGACCGGCTTTGGCGGCCCGCCGACCGCTGTAGAAGTCGCCAGTCTGCTCTCCGGGCTCGGCGATCCGGCCGGACTCGTCAGCCAGGAGCGGCAGCGGCTCGCGACGCTGCGCGGAGAAGCGCTAGAGCCGGTGAGCCGGGGCCGTCTGGCGCGGGCCCTGCGCGGCGGTCAGGGCAAGGTGCGGGGTGCGAGCTGGCACTGGCCTGTGCAGCCTGGCAGCCGGGCGGACCTGCAGCTCACGCTGATCGACAGTGGCGCCGACGCAGGCCGGGGAGCCACTGCCGGAGCGACGGCAAGCCGTCAGACAACCCGGGCTGGCACCGCCGAGACGGCGGGCCAGGCGGTGAACCCTGACGATCATGACTCCGACGCGGCAGGCATAGCGCGGCCGCGCTGGCCGGCTTTAACTTCCGGAGTAGCTGCCGATGGCTTTGGTCACGACAGCGCGGGTCAGCAGGACACAGCACAGCGGGGGGCGGGCTATCAGGAGACAGTTCACCAGGACCTCGACCACTCCGGCCCCGGCACTGGCCAGCCAGCACTGCACGCGAACGGCGCGGCGGCCGTAACAGGCCCGATGCCAGCTGGCGCGACGCGGCTGTCCATCTGGCAGCTGGCGACTTCTGCGGTGCCACAGCCATCGCGGACCCGGCAGCGCCTAGGGCGGCTGGCCGGCTGGTCCCGCCGCAACAAGCTGGAGACCGTGGCCATCGTACTGCTGGGTCTTGGCGGCGTGATCTTCCCGCCGGTGTGGCTGCTCGGTGTGGCTGTAGCCCTGCCCTCCCGGCTATGGGACTACCGGGATAAGTGGGTGGGCCTGGCGCTGCCGGTCCTGCTGACCGTGATCGGCACTGTCATCGGACTGGCGGTGGGCAGCAGGATCTCGCTCGACCACGGCATGCACGAGAGCTGGGTGTTCGCAGTGGGCGTCAGCCGCGCCACCGCGCTGCTGAGCGCCTGCTACCTGGCATGGCGCGCGGCGCGCGGCCCCCGTCCGCCTGCTGTGCCGCCGTGGGACAAGCCGCGCCGGGTTGCTTAGCGGACGGGTGGCCTGGCGCTGACCCGGCAAGTTGTCCGGCGAGCTGAGCTGCCGGTGCTCGCTGGTCAGTGGTTGGCGGCAGGCTGTGCTGGGTATCAACCGACCGGTCTTGCCGGCGCCCGGTTGTCCCAGATGGCGGCTGCCGCTCGCCAGCCGATTTCCCGGCTTCGCGCGCGATCCCGTCCCAGCATCATCTGACGTGTGAGGCCGTGGAGAACGTGGTCCCGGCGTCAGCTGGGACCACGTCCGTGTAGCAGGCCGCCAACGGCAGCCGGCGGCCAGTCACCGGGTTGCCGGCAGCGCGGGAGGCGGCCCGAAACCGATACCCTTGAGATGCGCAGACGCTCAGCCTTTGCGCCAACATCGTTCCTTCTCGTGTAAGGTCCCGCACGTGCCTACTGGCAAGGTCAAGTGGTATGACGCCGACAAGGGTTTCGGCTTCCTCACCCGTGATGACGGGGGTGAGGTCTTTGTGCATTCAACGGCCCTGGATTCGGCCGCGACACCGCTGAAGCCTGGCCAGCGCGTTGAATTCGGCGTTGCCGAGGGCAGGCGCGGTACTCAGGCACTTCAGGTCCGGGTCCTCGAGCCGCCACCAACAGTGGCGAAGGTTGCCCGCAAGAGCCCGGATGAGATGGTCCTGCTTATCGAGGACCTGATCAAGCTGCTCGACGACGTATCGAACACCTACCGCCGGTCGAAGCACCCGGATGCCCGCGACGCCAAGAAGATCGGCGCAGTGCTGCGTGCGGTGGCTGCTGACCTGGAGACCTGACAGCTAGCGGCCCGTGCTGGCAGCGGCGGGCCGGGTCCGCAGGATCCGGCGGCGGCGGCCGACGAGGAGCCACGCGAGCGCGATCAGCAGGCCGGCCGCAGCTACGGTGAGCCCGGCGAAGCCGCTGCCGGTCAGCGAGAGCAGCAAGCCGACCAGGCCGCCGCCGACCAGCGCAAGCTGGTGCAGCGTCTCCGAGAACGCGAAGGTGGACGACCGCGTTTCCTCAGGAATCTCGCGCTGCAGGATCGAGTCGAGGGCGACCTTGACGAGCGTCTGCGCGATCGCGGCGGCCATGGCCACGGCCAGAATCGACCACAAGCTGAACAGGACGGCGCAGACGGTGCTTGCCGCCGTCGCGAGTCCGAACACGGTGAACATGATTGCCTGCGGCGATCTTGATCGCAGAGCCGAACCGATCGCCGTGCCCAGCATGCCGCCTGCCGCGACTGCGATCGCAAGCCCGCCGAGGGCGAACGCGTCAGAGATGTGGCCAAAGGGCTCACTGCGCAGGATGAATGCCAGGAAGAACAACATAAAGCCGTAAAAGGCACGGATCGTAGCATTGCCCCGCATCGCTTCGGCGACCACCGGCCCGACGTGCGGCACGGCGAACCGCCGGCGCCTGGCTTGTCCGCGGCCGGCACTCGGGGATTGCCAAGTGCTGCCGGCCGCAGTGCCGCTGGCGGGGAAGGCCGGACCGGTGTCAGCGGAGCCGTCGCCCGGAAATCCGGTGCCGGGAAAGCTAGTGCCGGGGACCGTTCCCCTGATGGTGCCGCCCGGGCCGAACCCGGCTGCGGTGCTGCCGCTGGCGGCGCCCGCCGGCCACGGTTCGGCTGCGACCGGGCCGGCCCCATGCCCGTTCGCCTGACCGGCCCCGTCGCTGACCTGCTGGCCGGGCTCGGTCCGCTGGCCTGGGATGTCGACGGTATCCGGCAGTCTGACAGCCAGCGCCATGGCGGCGAGATAGATGACGGTGCCGACGCGGAGCACCCACGCTGCACCATGGCCGTCGCCACCCATGATCTTGTCCAGGCCGAGAGCGACTGCCGCTCCTATCGATGTGGCGATCAGGGCTGCCATGTTGGACCGCGCATTCGCGGAGACCAAGGTGATCTCTCGCGGGAGCAACCGGGGCGTCACCGCCGCCCGCGTCACGACGTAGGCCTTTTGCAGGACCAGCACGCCGAATGCCGCCGGCAGTAGTGTCAGCGTGTCGTTCAGCGCCCCGGACATGCCCCAGCACAGCAGGCCGCGCGCCAGCAAAGTGCCCATGAGGATGAACTTGTTGCCTTGCTTGACCCGGTCAAGCAGCGGGCCGATGAACGGCGCAAGAATCGCATAAGGAGCAATAGTTATTAGCAACGCGAATGCCGCACGACTTCGCGCTTCCTCGACCGAGGCACTGAAGAACAGGCTGCCCGCTAGGGCGACGGTGACGAACGCGTCGCCGATCCCGCCGGCCGCCGTCAGTTCCAGCAATGTTGAGAAACCGGTTCGGCTCGCGCCGGATGCACCGCTCAGCCGGTGCACGGCTCGTCCGGCACCGCCGGCCGCGGCCGCGCTGACCCGCCCCGCGCGCTGCGAGGCCGAATACACCGAACGGCCGGCCCGCCGGACTCGCGCTCCGGTGCCGGTGTCTCCCATGGCTCAAGTATTCTTCCTCAGCGAGGCTGCACAACACAGCCCGAGCATTAGCCCCACCCGGCAGTTGCCCTGAGCAGGCGTGCTTACCTGCGGATGAGGAACAATTAACTAACGTGAGCTCAACTCGTGTCCGCACCGCAGTCCCGGATGAGGCCTGCGTCGAGGCGACTGACCTGGCCCGCGCCGCCGCCGAAGAACTGGCGGGTGCGGAGTATGTCGGCGACCACGTCGGTGTGTATGCCGACGACGAGCGCGTGGTGACGCACCTGTTCACCAATACCGACCGGGCCTACCTCGGCTGGCGCTGGGCGGTTACCGTGACGCGGGCGTCGAGAGCCAAGGCTGTGACGGTGAGCGAAGCTGTTCTGCTGCCCGGCCCGGACTCACTGCTCGCCCCGGACTGGGTGCCGTGGAGCGAGCGGGTTCGCCCGGGCGACCTTGGTGTCGGCGACCTCATGCCTGCCGCAACTAACGACGAGCGCCTCGTGCCGGTAAGCATGCTCGAGGGCGACGACGGGGTGCTGGACTGGGACGACAGCTCGAACTGGGATCAAGGCAGGGAGCTAGCGGCCTCCCTGGGCATGAGCGCGGGCGCCGCAGACATACCGGGCGCCAGCCCGGCGGGCGCGAGTGTCGCCAGCGCGGGTCCGCTGACCGCCCCGGAGGGCGAGCAGGTCGCCGGAGGCCGGACGCCGGGGCGGCGGACGCGTGTCCTGTCGGCCATCGGCCGGGACGAGGCCGCGCTCAGGTGGTACTCAAGCGAACACGGGCCTGGCACACCACTCGCCCGCGCCGCGCCCGGCCCCTGCCTCACGTGCGGGTTCCTGACCCCCCTTGCCGGGCCGCTCGGCCGGGTCTTCGGGGCATGCGCCAACGAGTACGCCCCGGATGACGGCAGGGTAGTGTCGCTGGACCACGGCTGCGGCGCGCACTCTGAAGCTGCGTTTGCCCAGCCAGGCACAGGCGCGATGGCGCCGGTTATTGACGAGGTCGGCTACGACCTGGTGGACATGCCAGGGGTCTCGCTGGCGGACACGGTGTTCGAGTCACTCGACCACGAGTCGCAGTAGCCCTAGTCCCGGTCAGCGCTCCTCGCAGCCGCGGAGCGATCCACTCCGGCCTCCTGGCGAGCATCCTGCTCGGCCTGCCGTCGCTCAGCTGCCCGGCTGCGCCTGCGCTTGAGGTACGGCACGTACACGAGCCCGAACAGGCCCTGTGCTGTCCCGGCAGCGGCGACCCACACCCACCAGCGGTCGGCCGGGGCGAGCTGGTCTCGAACGATCAGCAGGACGACCAGAGCTACAGCGAAACCCGCCGTGATGATGGCGGTGATCAGCCGGTCATCGCCTTCTAGCGGGGGCGGGACCGGGCGCTGCTGGCGGCCCACCGGCCCAGGCTAGCCGATAGCGGGATAAGGCGTTCCTGCCAATGCCGGTTGCGGGACCCTACCGGCTGCGCGAGCGCCGCCGTCGTGCGACGATGCTGGCCTTACCCCGCACGCATAGCTGCTGAGGCGGAATGCACGAGTACCGCCTATAGTTAGCAAGAGTAATGACTCAGGTTAATGAAAATGAGCACCCCACAGGAGACCAGGTCCAACGCCGGCCTGGCGAGCGCAATGCGGATCTCAGTGACCCGGCTTGCTCGCCGGCTGCGGGCCGAGCGACAGAGCGAAGGCCTGGAGCCCGATCTTTCGGACACCCAGCTGGCCGCGCTCGCAGCGCTCGAGCGGCATTCGGCGATGACGCCCGGCGAGCTCGCCGATCACGAGAAGGTGCAGCCACCTTCGATGACCCGGGTCATCACGGTGCTGGAGGAGCGAGGCCTGGTCATCCGGGCACCGCACGCCTCCGACCGCCGTCAGGTGGTGCTGACCGTGACCGAGTACGGGCGGGAAGTGGTCCAGCAGTCGCGCCGCCTCAGGGAGGCCTGGCTGGCCAAGCGGCTGCGCGAGCTGACTCCGCAGGAGCGGGCGGCACTGCGGGCCGCGGCGCCGATACTGGAGAAACTCAGTCAATCCTGACCGGCCGGCGCCGCGGCGGCAGCAAGACGTTCGGCTCGCTGCAGACCAGGAACTACCGGCTCTTCGCCGCTGGCCAGGTCATCTCCAATACCGGCAGCTGGATGCAGCGGGTTGCGCAGGACTGGCTCGTGCTCGAGCTGACGCATGACAGCGGTACGGCGCTCGGGATCACCACCGGCTTGCAGTTCCTCCCGTTGTTGCTGTTCAGCCTCTGGGGCGGCGTGATCGCCGACCGTTACTCCAAGCGCGGCATCCTGATGATCACGCAGGCGGCCATGGGCGCGCTGGCGCTGCTTCTCGGCATGCTCGCGCTGACCGGATCGGTCCGCATCTGGCAGGTCTACCTGCTGGCGTTCGCGCTCGGCATGGTCACCGTCGCAGACAACCCGACTCGTCAGGCGTTCGCCGTCGAGATGGTCGGCACCGACGGAATGGCGAACGCGATCGCCCTGAACAGCGCGGTCTTCAATCTGGCCAGGATCGCCGGGCCGGCTGTGGCCGGAGTCGTGATCGGTCTGGCCGGCACGCCTGCTGCCTTCCTGGTCAACGCGGCTTCCTACGGCGCGGTCCTGATCGGGCTGAAGCTGATGCGCCCTGGTGAACTGCATCCCGCTAAGCGAGCGCCGCGGCGCAGCGGTCAGTTGCGCGAGGCACTGTCGTACGTCCGTGCCCGTCCGGGCTTGTGGATGCCGCTCGTGCTGATCTTCTTCGTCTCGACGTTCGGCATGAACTTCCAGGTCACCACCGCGCTAATGTCCCGGACCGTGTTCCACACCGGCGCGAGCGCGTTCGGATTCGCCTCCGCGGTGTTCGCGCTCGGGGCGCTCGGCGGCGCGCTGCTCGCCGCCCGGCGGAGCCGGCCTACGCTGCGGCTGCTGCTGGCGATGTCGCTCGCTTTCAGCATCCTGGAGATCATCACCGGACTGGCGCCGACCTACCTGGCGTTCCTGGTCGCGCTTGTGCCTACCGGCCTGGCCATGCTCACGTTCACGACGGCGTCCAATTCCAGCACGCAGCTGAACACCGCGCCGGAAATGCGCGGCCGGGTGATGGGCTTGTACATGTTCGTTTTCCTCGGCGGGACACCGATCGGGTCGCCGCTGGCCGGATGGCTTGCCGAAGTGGCCGGAGCCCGGCTGAGCATCATCGCCGGCGGGCTGATCTCGCTGGTGGCCACTGTCGTGATGACATACCTGCTGGCAAGAAACGGGGTAGTCCGCGTCCGCGGCTTCGCCAGGTCCGCGGAGCTGGCACAGAGCACGACCTGACGTAGCAGATGCGCCGTGACGCTGCCCCGCAGCCAGGGGCTGGCCATGAGCTGATACCAATTGCGGCATGAGGCTGTTCGTGGCAATCGAACCGCCGCCCGAGGCGCTCGCCGAGCTCGCGGCTGTCGTGGAGCCGCTCCGAATTGCCGCTCCTGACCTGCGCTGGGCCAGCCGTGAGTCCTGGCACCTGACGCTGGCTTTCCTCGGTGACGTCGACGAGCGGGTGGTGCCGGAACTGAGTACCAGGCTGCAGCGGGCCGCCGGGCGTCATCCAAGCCAGCGGCTGGCAATCGACAGCGGCGGCGCGTTCCCGTCGCTCGCCCAGGCGCGGGTGATCTGGGCAGGAATCCGCGGCGATCATCCTGCACTCGCGGCGCTTGCCGCCTCGGTCGCGGCAGGCGCACGGCGGGCCGGCGCGCCGCCGCCGGACGAGGGCCGCAAGTACCGGCCGCATCTGACGCTCGCGCGGTGCAGGCAGCCTGTCGACGCCACGCAGCTAACCACGGCGCTGTCGGGCTTTACCGGCGCCGACTGGACTGCTGCCAGCATTTCCCTGGTCAGCAGTCAGCTGGGCGCCGGACCACCCCGGTACAACGAGCTAGCCCGCTGGCCGCTGTCGTGACCGCCTAAAGGCGCTCGACCACATAGTCGATGCAGGCCGTCAGGGCCTCGACATCGGCAGGCTCGACAGCGGGGAACGTGCCGATTCGCAGTTGGTTGCGACCAAGCTTGCGGTAGGAGTCGGTGTCGACGATCCCGTTCGCGCGCAGCGCCGCGGATAGCGCCGTTGCCTCGACTGGCTCGGCGAAGTCGATCGTGACTACCACCTGGGATCGCTGGGCCGGTCGGCCACGAATGCCGACGCAACCGGCGACTTATCCGCCCAGGTATAGAGGATGCCGGAGGACGTCGCCGTACGGTGCGTGGTCCAGGTCATGCCTCCGTTGCCGAGCATCCAGTCCACCTGCTCGGCCAGCAGGATGAGAGTCGCGATCGCCGGGGTGTTGTAGGTCTGCTCCAGCCTGGAGTTCTCGATAGCCCCCTGCAGCGAGAGCGAGGCGGGGATGTACCGGCCGCTCGATGCTAGCCTCGCGGCCCGGTCGAGCGCGGCCGGGGACAGCAAAGCGATCCACAGTCCGCCGTCCGACCCGAAGCACTTCTGCGGCGCGAAGTAGTAGGCATCGAACTCGGCCGCTTCGACGGCGATTCCGCCGGCCGCGCTGGTCGCGTCGACCAGCACGAGCGCGCCGTCGTCCGCGCCAGGCACCCGGCCGACCGGCATCGCGACGCCGGTCGATGTCTCGTTCTGCGTAAGCGCATAAGCGTCGATACCAGCCTCGGCCCGCGGCAACGGGTGCGTGCCAGGGGGAGCAGCCTGCAGTGACGGGTCGGCCAGCCACGGTGCCGCCTGCGCCACCCTGGCGAACTTGGCTGAGAACTCGCCGAAGATCAGGTGCTGTGACCGCTGGCTGATCAGGCCGAAGGCCAGTGAGTCCCAGAACGCCGTGGTGCCGCCGTTGCCGAGCACGACTAGATAGTCATCCGGCAGGCCGAACAAGGCGGCCAGGCCCTCCCGTACCCGCTGCACCAGGTTCCGTACCGGCGCCTGCCGGTGCGAGGTCCCGAGCAGCGTCCGGCCGGCCGCGCTCAGCGCGTCGACCTGGCTATCGCGAATCTTCGCCGGACCGCTGCCGAATCTGCCGTCAGCAGGCAACAGGCCGGCCGGGATCGCGATCGCAGCCGGGTCAGACATTCCTGTCGAACACCTCGCCCGCGCCCGGCACGTCGCGGACGGAACGAGCCTTCGGCCCCACGTAGATCGCGCTCGGTCGCACCAGCCTGCCGGTCCGCTTCTGCTCGAGGATGTGGGCCGCCCACCCGGCGGTGCGCGCGCAGGTGAACATCGAGGTGAACATGTGCGCGGGGACCTCGGCGAAGTCCAGCATGATCGCTGCCCAGAACTCCACGTTCGTCGCGAGGACACGATCTGGCCGACGGGCGTGCAGCTCCTCCAGAGCCGCCTTCTCCAGCGCCTCGGCTACCTCGTAGCGCGGCGCGCCGAGTTCCCTCGCAGTCCGCCGGAGTACCCGGGCGCGCGGGTCCTCGGCACGGTAAACGCGGTGCCCGAAGCCCATCAGCCGGTCACCCCGGTCCAGCGCCTGCTTGACGTAGGCGGTGGCATCACCGGTCTTCTCTACTTCCTCGATCATGCCCAGCACTCGCGCGGGCGCGCCGCCATGCAGCGGGCCGGACATGGCACCGACTGCGCCAGACAGCGCGGCGGCGACATCCGCACCGGTCGAGGCGATGACCCTGGCGGTGAACGTAGAGGCGTTCATGCCGTGCTCGGCTGCGGAGACCCAGTAAGCGTCGATGGCCCTGACGTGCTTGGGGTCCGGCTCGCCGCGCCACCGGATCATGAACCGCTCCGTGATCGTCTGGGCCTCATCCACGCGCTTCTGCGGCACCATGGGCTGGCCGAGGCCGCGGGCAGCCTGTGCGACAAAGGACAACGCCATGACGGAGGCCCGCGCCAGGTCGTCCCTGGCCTGCTCGTCAGTGATATCCAGCAGCTGGTGCATTCCCCACGCGGGAGCCAGCATCGCCAGCGCACTTTGCACGTCGACCCGGATGTCACCGGAATGGACCGGGATCGGGTACGGCTCGGCGGGCGGGAGACCCGGCGCGAACTCGTTGTCCACTAGCAGGCCCCAGACGTGGCCGTAGGAAACGTGGCCGACGAGTTCCTCGATGTCGACCCCTCGGTACCGGAGCGATCCGCCCTCCCTGTCGGGCTCAGCGATCTCCGTCTCGAATGCGACAACACCCTCAAGACCGGGCACAAAGTCGGACATTCGCAGCTCCTCCGTCTCATAGTCAGCCACGGTCCACAGGCTGGCCGGGGGATAAGGCCCGCTTATCGGGGCGGCGGGGCCAGCCAGCGGTGATTGGCCTGCGCCACTATTCAACCGCGCACGGGCTACGGATCGGTAACCCGGCCCGCGGATCGGTGCGTGGCGCAGGCCGGGCGATTGGGACATCGCTGCGGTAGCGGGCCACATCCCGGATGCGAGAGGATCAGTTGCCGTGGAGACCACCGGACACGCAACCGAGGCCGGCGGCACAGGCCCGGCCGCAGAAGCGCGCGAGCCTGGCCGACCTGGCTTGCCAGACCTGGCCGGCCTCGCAGAGGCCCCCGGCCTGCTCGGCACGCTGGACGAGGCAATGCTGCCTGCCGACCCGATGGACCTGTTCGAGGCGTGGCTGGGCGACGTCATCAGGGCTGGCCTGCCCGAGCCAACCGCGATGGTGCTGTCCACCGTCTCGGCTGACCGGCGGCCGCGCGCCAGGATGGTGTTGCTGAAGGGCGCCGATGTGACCGGATTCACCTTCTATACGAACCGCACCTCCCGGAAGGCCAGCGATCTGGCCGAGGTCCCGCTGGCCTGCCTGCAGTTCCCCTGGCAAGCGCTGCACCGGCAGGTAATCGTCGAGGGCCCGGTCACGCCGCTGTCGAGTGCGGAGAGCGAGCCCTATTTCCATAGCCGGCCGCGTGGTTCCCAGCTCGGCGCCTGGGCCAGCAGGCAGTCCACGGCGCTGTCGTCGCGGGCCGAACTCGAGGATCGTTACGCCGAACTGGAGCGGCGCTGGCCGGAGGGAACGCAGGTGCCGATGCCAGATTTCTGGGGCGGCTACCGGCTGCGCCCTGACCGGATGGAGTTCTGGCAGGGCCGTCCGAGCAGGCTGCACGACCGATTCAGGTATAGCCGTGAGGGACTTTCCTGGGGCGTTAGCCGGCTGGCGCCCTGAGCCGGGTAGCTTCCGGCCACGGCACGGCACGTCCGGATTGACCGCAAAGCGCACGTTCGGAGATATTACGATCCGCTATCCGATAGGTACGCTACGCGGGCAGACCGGCATAACATCGTCGTGGAGGTAATCGCTTGTGACAGCGCACGGCCTGATCGACACCACCGAGATGTACCTTCGCACCGTCTTCGAGCTCGAAGAGGAAGGTATCGTCCCGCTGCGTGCGCGGATCGCCGAACGGCTGTCACAGAGTGGTCCGACGGTGAGCCAGACGGTTGCCCGGATGGAGCGCGACGGCTTGCTGCGGGTGGAGGGTGACCGCCAGCTTGCTTTGACCGCGGACGGCCGTCAGCAGGCCACCCGGGTAATGCGAAAGCACAGGCTGGCCGAGTGCCTGCTGGTAAGCGTCATCGGGCTGCCATGGGAAGAAGTCCACATTGAGGCGTGCCGCTGGGAGCATGTCATTTCTGACACTGTCGAACGGCGCCTGGTGGAACTGCTCGATTATCCCGTTCGCTGCCCGCATGGAAATGTCATTCCCGGTCTCACCGAGCTCGGCGTGCCCGACGACGCCAGCAAGCGCGCCGATGCTGCTACGGCTGAGCCAGATATCGCCATGACGGCCATTGCCATTCTCGCCGCTGAGCAGGTCATGGTCAGCCGCATCAGTGAGCAGGTTCAGAGCGATGCCGAGCTGATGCTTAGACTCAAGAACATTGGGATACAACCCGGACGCGAGGTTACTCTCGCGGCAAGTGACAACGGTGTACGGGTGACAGGTGCTGACACAGCGGGTGACATCGAGGCGGCGGTGTTGCCTCTTGACATCGCCTCGCATGTTTTCGTCACCCGGTACTGACGGTGGCCAGGTGAACCGGGGATGAGGCCGGGAGACCTCCCGCACCCGCTGCTTACCGCCGGCGAGGTGCTTGATCAGGTATCCACTGGCGTGGTCGTCATCGATCGCGACAGTGCCCTGTTGTACGCCAACGCGTTCGCTGTGACGTTGTTCGGCTTCCCTGACGATTCAGCTCACCTGGCTGGCCGGCCGCTGCTCTCACTCGGAATCGAGCAATCCGATGCAGCCACGGTGCAGCACATGGCCGAGAACGTGCTGCGCGGCTGGCCGTGGGAGGGCACGTTTGCCAGCCAGCGGATTGACGGGTCGCGGGTGTTCGTGCGCGCGCACGCCGCTCCGCTGCGATCGGCTCAAGGCGAGATCACCGGCATCGTGATCATGGCCAGGGAGGCGACCAGGCGCGGCGGTCAGCGCGCCAGCGACCGCATCGGCTTGCTCGAGCGGATTGGCGAGCGGCTGTCCAGCTCGCTGGAACTCGATGTCACGCTGCGCCAGGTCGCGGAGACGCTCGTTCCCCAGTTCGCTGACCACTGCTTCATCGATCTGCTGCAGGGAGACACCCTGATCCGGCGGGCCCAGCTGCACTCCCGCGGCTGGATGCCTGAGCCGGGCACCTGGGCGCTGGCCGGCGAGCCGATCGAATATCCCAAGGGCCACTTCTGCCAGCTGGCAATGTCCCGGCAAGAGACGATGGTGGTCGCGGACCTGGGCGAGCAGCGGTTCCCGGCGCCTACGCCGGAGAGTATGCAGGCCTCCGACGAAGTGCGGCTGACCTCCGTCATGGCTGCCCCGCTGGTTGCCCGCGGGCAGATGCTCGGCGTCATGAGCCTTGCGCTGTCCTGGCTCACCGAGCGGGAGGAGCGGCACTACGGTGCCGACGACCGCGACTTCCTCTCTGCGATCGCAAGCCGGGTGGCTATCGCCATCGACAACTCACTGCTGTTCGAAGAGGAACGGCGCACAGCGCTGGCGTTCCAGACCAGCCTGCTGCCGAAGGACCCGCCGTTCGTGGACGGGCTTGAGGTCGCCTACAAGTACGTCCCCGCCAAGCCGCTTGAGACGCACGGCCAGGGCATCCAGACCCAGGTTGGCGGTGACTGGTACGACATCATCCCGCTGTCGGCCGGACGGGTAGGCATCGTGATCGGGGACGTTGAGGGCCGCGGCGCGAGGGCCGCGGCGGTGATGGGACAGCTGCGCGCGGCGCTGCGTGCCTTCGCCCAGGACGACAAATCGCCCGCCGAGATCCTGCGCAAGCTCGATGACTGGGTTCGGGCACTCGGCCCGCCTGCTGCCGAGGCGCACGGCTTCGCCGAGACCGACCCGCCTACGGTCAGCTGCACTTACCTGGTCTATGACGCCTGGGCGCGGACATTGTCGTTCTCCAATGCGGGGCACGTTCCGCCGCTTATCGTGCGCGGCCACGACGTCAGCCAGCTGGAGATCCGGGACCGCGGGGTGCTGCTCGGCGTGCGCGGCAAGGGCGTGCCCGGCCTGCCTACCTACCGCGAGGAGATGCGCTACCTGGCGCCGGGCTCGACGCTGATCTTCTATACCGACGGGCTGGTCGACCGGCGGCAGCGAGCCGACGGCGGCGGGCATTACAGCGATGCCGAGGTCATGGAGATGCTGCGGCGCGCAGTGCGCGAGGCGGCAGACGGTCCGGTGGAGCGGATGGCGGAGGCTGCCGAGCACGCCGTGCCCGGCGAGATCGACGACGACATGGCAGTCGTCGTCGTGCGCACCTCAGAGGTCGACCTGGCTTCCTGGGAAGGCCAGTTCCCAGCCGAGCCGATCCGGGTATCCGAGGCCAGGCGGCTGGCGCACGAGACGTTCATGAGCTGGGGGATGGACGTCGAGCAGGCAGACCTCGGCTGCCTGCTGGTTTCCGAGGTCGTCACGAACGTCGTCCTGCACGCAGCAGTGTCGCCGACGCCACGGCACGAACTCGTACTCGAAGGCGCGGGTCCCGGCCCGCTGGGCATTCTCGGCGACTGGGAGATCCCGCCGTTCGACGAGAACTTCACCGGGGTGCCTGGCAAGGATTTCACGCTCCGGTTGCGTCGCGGGCACGAGGCTATCTGGGTCGAGGTATTCGACTCCGACCTTCGTTTGCCCAGGATCCGGAGCGCGGGCGAGAGCGACGAGGGTGGCCGCGGCTTGTACCTCGTCGATCAGCTGGCGAGCCGGTGGGGCTCACGGCCCACCAAGGACGGCAAGGCTGTCTGGTTCGAAATGCCGATCAAGGGCGGTGTCAGTCCCAGCACGCTGTAGCGTGCGAGCTTTAGCGGGCCGATGCCGGGTCAGTGCGTCTGGCTGGCCCACAGCGCCAGGGCAACGATGACGACGCCGAGCATGACCACCAGCCAGGTCTTGCCAGTGACCAGCAGCCCCATCCGGCGCCGTGTCCTGGCCACTGCGTAAGCGATGATCAGCGCGATCACGACCAGCAGGATGAAGCCCTGGCTCATGTCGCCTCCCGTCCGTCAGCTCAGCATAGAACCGCAAACGGCCAGACGCACGGGATCAAGATCGCTTATCGGTTGCGGTTCTCCGCGGAAACTGCAGTTCGCCGGAGCGGCTGCATGATTACAGGTCCGGGACGACGGCGAGCGCAGGCCGTCCGCCAGCGGTGCCGAGGACCGCGGCGACGGGCAGCTCACTGTCGGCCGCTTGCACTGACGCGTGCAGTCGCCTGAGCACGGTGACCTGCCGGGCGAGTGATTCGATCTTTTCCTCGACCATGCGCGCGGCGGCATCACGCTGACCCGGGCTGACTGAGCGCCCGGCGGCAAGCCGGGCCAGCGGCTTGACCTCTTCGAGCCGGAAGCCGAGATCCTTCAGCGCGAGTGCTGCCGCGATGTAGCCGCCGTACTCGCGCGGATACTTCCGGGTCCCGCCGGGCGACCGCCGCGGCTCGGGCAGGATGCCAAGTTCCTCGTAGTAGCGAATGGTGCGGCTGCTGACGCCGGCTTCCTTGGCCAGCTGCCCGATGCTGACCAAGCTTGCTGTATCGTCGCTGAGCTTCGTCATAAGCGGCGGTGTCCCCCGTCCGGGCAGCTGGACCCAGATGATTCCTCGGCGGTGTCGGCAAAGCCCGCGCGCCCGTCCCCGGCGCGCATTCACGGATAGTAGTCGCCCGACTACAAGTCATGGGCGGTTATCCAGGATAAGGCGCAGCTCGGGCGGCTGTTTCCAGCGTCACTCCCGCCCTAGCCGCGGGAGTTAGGGCTATGGCGCTGGCCAAACGTCGCGGTAGCCTCAGTGTGACGGCATAGATCCGCGCGCGGGTTCCCGGTCTGCGCACCAATCGCGGGTTCGGCGCCGCTGGGTCTGAGAGGTTGCATGATGTCTGACGCGTACATCGTCGGGGCGGTACGGAGCCCCATTGGCAGGCGGAACGGGGGCCTCTCGACAGTCCACCCGGTGGACTTGGCGGCCCACGTACTGCGCGAGTTGATCGCGAGGACGGCAGTTGACCCTGGCGCTGTCGAGGACGTGATCATGGGTTGCGTCTCGCAGGTCGGTCCGCAGGCCATCGACATTGCCAGGAACGCCTGGCTATCGGCCGGGCTGCCGGAGAACGTGCCCGGCGTGACCATCGACCGGCAGTGCGGCTCGTCTCAGCAGGCAGTTCATTTCGCCGCGCAGGGAGTGCTGTCTGGCACCCAGGATCTGGTGGTCGCAGCCGGTGTCGAGAGCATGAGCATGGTTCCGATGGGGAGCACGGTTGCGCTGCCGCATAAGGAAGGCATGGCGCTGCCGTTTGGTCAGGGCTGGCGGGACAGGTACGGCGACCAGGAGATCTCCCAGTTCCGTGGCGCGCAGCTGATGTGCGAGAAGTGGGGGATCAAGCGAGCCGAGCTGGAGGAGTACTCGCTGGAGAGCCACGCGCGTGCTATCCGGGCCATCGATGAAGGCAGGTTCGACCGGGAAATCGCGCCTGTCGGCGGTGTCACTACGGACGAAGGTCCGCGGCGGGATTCGACCTTGGAGAAGATGGCCGAGCTCAAGCCGCTGCGGCCGGGCTGGGAACTGACGGCTGCGACCGCCTCGCAGATCTCCGACGGCGCTGCGGCGCTACTGATAGCGTCCCCGACCGCGGTCCGCAAGCACGGCTTCACGCCGAGGGCGCGGATCCGGACGCTGGCGGTGACCGGATCGGACCCGGTCTACATGCTGACCGGCCCGATCCCGGCGACCGAGCAGGCGCTATCCAAGGGGCACCTGACGGTCGACGACATCGACGTGTTCGAGGTGAACGAGGCGTTCGCGCCGGTGCTGATCGCGTGGTCCAGGGACACCGGCGCCTCGCTGGAGAAGACCAACCCCAACGGCGGAGCGATTGCGCTCGGTCACCCGCTCGGTGCCACCGGCGCGATCCTGATGACCAAGCTGCTGCACGAGCTCGAGCGCACTGGCGGCCGCTTCGGCCTGCAGACCATGTGCGAAGGCGGCGGGCAGGCGAACGCCACGATCATCGAGCGGGTCGCGTAGGAGCAGGACTCCGCAAACAACGCAAGGACCCCGCCGGCTGCGTCGGCGGGGTCCTTGCGTTTTCCCGCCAGCCGACATTTCACGGCTGCCGTGCGCTCTGCCGCCCGTTTCGTCCATATATCGGGGTACGGCAGCCGTGAAATGTGGCCCCTCGAGGCCACTCTTCACGGATCTTGTCCGCTCGATGCACCGATTTGCCCAGGTTCGCGTGGCAAAAATCCGTGAAATGTCGACGAGGAGTTAGCCGTGTCATCCGCTGGGCTGCCCGGCGCCGCCGCCAGGTGACAGGAGGGGGTCAGTGTTGCGACCCCGTTCCCAAGGAATATATAATTTGACTTGAATGTTTACTGCTACCACAAGGACATTAAGCCTCAACCGCAAGGCTGAGGACGCGCAGGAGGGTACAGAGACATGCTGCTTACTTCGTTCGACCCGTTCGCTGAGTTTCACCGTGCGCTGCGGACCGCAGACGGCGGCTACGCGCCGATGCGGATGGACGCCGTCCGCCGTGACGGCGAGATCGAGCTCCGGTTCGACTTGCCGGGGATTGATCAGGACAGCATCAACGTCACCGTCGACCGCGGAGTGCTCACGGTGAACGCTCACCGTGCCGAGGAGTACGCGGACGCCGAGAAGCCGTTCATCCGGGAGCGTGTGATGGGCACGTTCACGCGCCGGGTCCGGCTTTCTGACAGCGTGGACGCCGAGAACATCAGCGCTGCCTACGACGGCGGCGTGTTGCGGGTCACCGTTCCGCTAGTGGAGCGGGCGCAGCCGCGCAAGATCGAGGTCAGCACCGCGCCGAAGGCGGCTGTCGAGGCCTGAGCATTTGCCGTAACCGCCGAGGCTCTCTCCTCGCGGTAATCTGCGAAGGACCTGTGCGGCCAGCCCGTGCAGGTCCTTCGCCGCGAACTGCTCCGGGCGCCGCTGCAACGGGTCGCATGCCTCTGCGTGGCCGGGCCGTCCGGGCATCATCGAAGCCGGGAGGTAACCGTGGCTCCGCTGCCGCTAGATGACGCGAACATGCCGCTGTTCACCGTCGGCCAGGTGTCAGAAATGCTGGCAGTCCAGCAAGCATTCTTGCGGCGGCTCGACGAGTTCCGGGTCGTCCGGCCGTCTCGCTCGGCCGGCGGCCAGCGTCGCTATACCAGGAACGAGATTGTTGCCGTCAGGTACGTCGTCGAGCTAATGGGCGACGGCCTGACGCTGGCAGCTATTCGCCGCGTGCTAGAGCTTGAGGCCAGAGTGCGCCAGCTGGAGGCGGAGCGCGATGCGCTGCGCGCCGAAATCCTGCGGCTGACCGCTGCCCAGGGCTGACTGTCGCCCAAGCCCGGCGGCCAAGCCTGATTGGCGCCGTCGGCGCGGCGGTCAGGCTGGCCGGCCGCTTGGTATCGCGGCCGGGCTGCGTCTGCCCCGTCAGTCGACAGGCGCGAGTGCGCCGACGGGCGCGTCGATGTCGAATTCGTCGTGGCTGGCCCGGCTGACGAAGACTTGCGGGCTAATCGTGTGCAGAGCGGCGAGCATGTCACCTAGCTCGTCGTCGCGTGGCAGTTCGAGCACTACATCACCGGACAACTCGGTCTCGGTTCCGGCGCGGGGCGTGAGCCGGACCGCGCTGACTTGCTGCCGCGCGAGTACCTCGGTCAGCCTCGCCCTGCTCCGCGGATCGTCGGAGAGGTTGATCCTTATCCTCCACATGGCCATGGGCTGGCCCTCCCAGTCTGCGTTGCGTACATTCACCAACGTGCCGCGTGCCCGTTGCTGACGTGATTCGGGCTCGTAACGGGAGCGTGAAATGAGCTACCGATGGACAGCGGCCGACGCTGTAGCGCTCTGTCGTAGATCGTTTACGGAGTAGATCGTTTACGGTAGCCGCGGAAGGTCAGCTCAGACTTTGGATCAAAAAGATGTAAGGTACGGTTAGGTAAGCGCAGATATACCCGCTGCTAGATCACTGCATGGTGTGTGGGTAGCTAGAGGTCACTCACACCTCTGGTAGCTACGCGTAAGAGGTTACTGAACAAGACTTGTTTCTCGACGAAAAACTCGCTGCTATCAGCGACGCTCAGGCAGCAGGTGACATCACCACTCGCGAAGCAGCTGACCTGCGGGTCGCCGCGCTAGAGCATCACATCGAGGCAGTGAAGGCGCTGCGAGCCGAGCACTTCGGCGACGGCCACTCGCGGCCATGGAAGGTCACCTCTGAAGCTCATCCGCGACCGGGTACGCGTAACCCCGACAAGTGTAGTGGGTAAGCAAGGAAAGGCGGATCGCGGCGCGGATAGACGCTGTGGCAGAAGGTATCAGGGAACTGAGGGTAATGCTGGAAGACAGGTAGGTCTTGCTGGCGGCAAGGGCAGAAACGCCGCCACGGGACCGACCTCCGTGGCGGCGTTTCACATGTCTGCCGGACGCTCCATCCAGGGGGACGGTCTAAATGCGCCTGCCCAGCAGACGTTGCAAAAGGTTGCGGCGCGGTCCGAGGTCCGGAGAGATGGCCACGACGTTCCGGCTGCCGCTGACCGCTGCCGCGGGCAAGCCCTGCATCCGCTGCACCGCCTGCGCGATGCCGCCCGGATAGGCAGCCCCGCCAAGCTCGGCAGGCGCGTACACCGGCCGCCCCCACGACGCCGCTGGCGGCTGCTGCGCGTAACCCTCGCCGGTCAGCAGGCAGATCCAGCCCGGACTTGCCAACGGCGGGTCTGACGGCGGCTGCGGCAACGCGAACGCGACGCCCAAGCCGGGAGACTGGCTGCCGAGTTCCCGGCGCCGGTCCTCAGCGGCCATAGCCGCCTGCATGGCGGCCTCGATCTCGCTGGTGCTCATCACGGCCCCCCCGGATCGCGGCCAGGTACCCGATCAGCGACCCGCTGCCGCCGATCTGGGTACTGGTCAGCGGCGTAGTCGACCAGAACGACGCCGGGGTACCCGTCACCGTCGCCGACGCCGAATCACGCAGCGCACCCAGCGTCACGCAATCATCGTTACCGCCAGACAACTGAATCGTGAAGCTCTGGAGCGCGTATGTTAGCCATCAGCCCGTCACCGCCGGCTGCGGCCAGCCCGACGCTGGCGGGAGATCCGCCGTGCGTCTCCTGCTGCTCCACGACGGTCGGCAGCCCGGAGTGAGCGGCCATCACTCATCGGCGTGCGACGGGAGGTCGCCGCAAAGCGAATCCCACGTATCCGGCGGCAGCTGCCAGTCCGGCGGGTGGTAAGGAATTAGAATAGGGAAGGTGATGTAGGTGATCAGCAGCGATTGTGCTGCTGGTGTGGCGCCGTGTGAGACCACGGGACCGGCGCGACACCTTCAACCGTCCACATACGCGGCGTGCCTCAGCGCCCGCTCGCTCCTGCCCGACTCCCACGCGACATCGCAGCGCTCTGGCCCGCTCATCCCCGACGCTCGAGCACGCCATGTTCGCGTCCAGCACCACACCGACGGGGCGCCAGCACATCCGCCAGACCATGCCGGCGAAGAATCGCCACGACCTCCCGCCGCCGCGAATGGGCGTCGACGTCCAGGCCGTCACGAGCACCAGCGCACCAGCCAGCACATCAGCGACACCATGCACGTCTCACCCGCATCCGCGCCATAAACACCGCAGCAGCCGCACTGTCAGCGTGTCCTGCGCCTGGCGCGCGCACGTCAGCCTCCGACGGCCTCACGCCGCAACGCACGCCGTTCCTCCGGCGACGACTCCCCGACAGCAGCGACGCAGCGCGACGCTGGCGGCAGCTGATCCGTTCCCAGCCTCAGTAATCACTTGCCTGCCTCCGAGTCCTCAGCGGCCGACAGCGACCGCACAACCTCATCCCGCAGCGCATCCGGCAGCTGATCCCGCCGCTCAATCACAGTCGCCGCAGCACGGCAAGCAGCGCATTACCCACCGGGCACGGTTATCGACCGACTGGCCTCAGATGCATCGGATCACTCATGCGGACAGCCTACCGCGCTATAAAGCAGATAGCAGCGGCAGAGTGCGCTGTGCTACTTCCTGAAGTCCTCACCAGGCGCAGCGTTCAACGCGTCCGGCCAGCCGCGTGCTCACCGAACGGCAGCTGCCGCGACGAGTCGTCATCCAGCCACGCCACGCACGCCTCGAACCACCGCTTGCTGCCCCCTGGCTGCGGCCACTCCGACCGCACATACCGGGCCAGCTGCTCCGGCACCGCCTCAACGTGACGCCTACGCCGAGCCACGCTGCCCCCTCCACCGCGCCTGAGCGGCCGCCACAGCCGCAGGAGACCGGCGCCTGCCCTCCGACTCATCCGGCATCGGCAACGCCAGGGATCTGAGTTGCGCGTCCAGCACCTGCGACAGCTCCACATACGACCGCAGCAAAGGATGCGCACGCACGTGTCCCATGCTCGTTTCCGACGTGATGTCGGCAGACAGGTCCTCATCCACCCGCGAAAGCAGGTCGACGGTCCGGCACGCACGCCCGAGGGTCGCCATCTCCGCGCTGGACAGTTCGTACGCGGCCACGGTCTCACGCCACAACCGCTTACCCGCAGGTCCCAGCCCGGATGGTGCACGTCTCTCCGCCATAACACCCCACCCTACGCCGCATAGTTATACAGTCCCGGAATATTCTAAAAACATGCTCTGACCTGCGGAAACGCGGGGGAAGTAGCCTGCGTGAAGCCATTCGAACGGCTACGCGGAACAAAGCTCTGACCTGCGCAAACAGATTGTGACCAAAGCGTGATGTCACGGTTTGCTTCGCGCAGGCGCGCATACCACGCGTATTGAAACGTCGACTGCGGTCAGCGCCAAACTGTGACATTGCGGGCGCGATCCAGCCCCGTTCGGATCCGATATCGTCGCAGGTCAACGGCTGTAATCGAATATTCGAACGTACTGGGCCTGGTGGCTTCGAACAGTACTGTCGTGGCGGGCGTCAGGGCGGCAGATTTTCGCTTGTGCGTTCGAAGAGCCCGGTTTCGTGGATGGTTATGCGTGGCTGGCTGCATGGTTATGCAGGCGCGGCCGGTTACGGTGACTGTCCGTTTCGCCTGTCCGGACCTTACGTGTCGCCGTCGTTATGGTCGCTGGCGGCTGGCCATAGTTGCAGGTTGCGGCTGTTCGCCAGGTCGATTCCGAGTGCTTGGGCGGCTGCCGTTATGTCGCCGTGGCCGTCGTCCTGGTGTGATGGGCAGAGCCGGTCTGGTCCGCCGCGATACCGGATCGGGCATGCCTTGACGGGGCAACGGGGCAACGTGGTCACCGGTCCTCCTGGTCGGTTCGCTGACAGCGGGGGCACAGTCCGAAGACCATGACGATCGGCGGGATGCAGCGGGCCTTGTGGGGCGCTCCACACGCTCCCAGATCTGCGCGCGGGTGATGCCTGGGTTGAGTGCGGATGGCGAGGATGCAGGTAGCTGCGCTGCTTAAGTTCCACGAGAACCCGCGTGCCCGGCTTAGAAAATCGTCGGCCCGAACGCGTCCTCGGGCCGACGGTTTCACGCTTCGCTCAAAGGAGCGCAGCGCCCTCGACAACGACCTGAGCGAGCCGCTGCGGGCACCCCAGCCTGTCACCGGCCCCGTCGCGCCCGACCAGGTGCAGCGGACGGATAGCAGACCGGCGAACCAGTCAGCCATCTCTAGCGCGGTCTCGTGGTCGGTGTAATCACCGTCGATGCGAAGAACGACGGACCAGCCTTTGCTGCCGGGATGGGCGCTCGGGACGACGCGGACGTCAAACCAGCTGGACCGGTCGGCCAGGATGTCGGATTGGGTCCTCATGGTCGTTTCCCTTCGGTGCTGATCTTGGCGTTGCGGACCGAGCGCCAGGTCTTGCCGGTGACGGCTTTGCCCATAGTTCCCTGGCTGACTCCGAACTCGGCTGCCAGTGCGTACTGGGTTTCGCCTGCGGCCCAGCGGGTGCGGCATTCGGCGACGATTGCCTCTGTGAGCCTGGCTTCGGGTTTCGCGCTTCCGCGGGGCATCGTGCCGTCGCGGACCTGGTCGAGGATGTTCTCCAGCGGCGTGCCGTAGGTCAGGTTGCCGAGCCGGTTGTCGAGTGAGCCGCCGGGTCCGTGGCGGGTGTGCATTCCCGGCGGCAGCAGGCTGAGCCATGCCTCGCCGACGAGGCGATGTATCCGGCGGGTGATGTAGGTGCCGTTCCGGGCGAGTTTGACGGCGAGGTACCGGCCCTGGCGTACGGGCGTGAGGATGCCGCCTGCGGTGCCAGACCTCGGCAGGCTGCGGACTCTCCCGTGGTCGCTGACTTCGTAGAGGCCTTCCCAGCCGACGACGGGGCGCCAGCGTTCGACGTTCAGCGGGTGGCAGTTCGGGCATCGGGCAACCCGACCGTCGTCCAGCTCAATCTGCCGGGTGCGCTCGTCGCAGCCTGTACACCAAACATACGCGCGCGATGCATCGCGCGCGGATCCACGACGTCGGTCGGCGACCACGGGCGCGGTCATGACGCGGTCTGCGGGTCGTGGCCGAATACGACGCGGTGTGCGTCGCGGCCGGGTTTGTCGTCTAGCCAGCTGGCGCCGCATTTGCAGGCGAGCAGCGGTGTGGATGGTGCTGGCTGGTACTGGAGGGCGTCCCACTTGACCGGGGTTTTACGCGTACGACCCGGTGGCTTCGCCATGCGGTCGGCGCGGTTCACCGGGTCACACTCTCGGGATGCTCGGCTATCCAGGTTGCGAGCTTGTCGAGCGCCTGGCGCCGGTCGTCTTCGCTGCCATTCAAATCGTGTTTGCCGTTGCTGCTCGCGCGCGTACTACCTGTACCGAGGTCACGAACCCCAGCCTCATCTGATGTTGGGTTAAGACCAGGTGGTGGTACATGTAGGGTCCGGTGCTGATTTCCCTGCTCAGCGAGATGGCCATGACGTGCAGTCGTGTCGTCTGGTGACGTGCAGTCGTCAATCTGCACGCCATCTGGGTGACGTGCAGACTTGGCTTGACGGTGCTTGCCGCGGTACCGGGCCGCGAGGTTATCCACAGCTGCTCTTTCGGTCGCGGGCGAAGGAACGTCGATCTTCTCCAGCAGGTCCGCGGCGATGATGAGCCGGTATGGCGTCGACCAGCTGCGCCGGATCCCGGTCCTGGGCATCGCCTCGATCAGTCCGACGTCGCGCAGCCGCCGCATCTCCCGCTGGACGGTCGAGTAGCTGTAGCCGCTCTGGATGGCCAGGAGCGCAACGCCGGGGTAGATGTTCGTTCCGTCCGGGCTGGCGTAGCTGGCCATCAGGAACGCGATCAGCTTGGTGGTGACGTGCAGTCTGGACCGGCGGACGACGTTGATCCAGATGTTCACCTTGGCGCCGCAGTCCTCGATCACGTCGCACCGGCACCGTCCCCGGCCGCTGGTACCGTGACGTTGTCGGGTGCCTTTGGCGAGGAACTGACTTTGAGCCGGGCCTGAGGATCGCCTACCTCAGGCCCGGTTTGCTGCCCGGTCACCGGCCCGCGGCACCGACGATGCGCGACTCTTCCCACGCTTGTACGTCGGCCAGGCGGTAGCGGACGTGGCGGCCGATCCGCATCCGCGGTGGCGCCTCGCCGGTCTTGTTCCATCCGTAGACCGTCTGGACTGGGACGCCTTCGCGTTCGGCCAGCTCTTCCGGGCTGAGGTGCTTCTCGCCGTGGTGATCGAACACGTTCTACCGTCCTTAGCCAGAGTGGCTAGCCAGCTAGGCTTGGTGGCTATTGGCTGTAAGTCTGGCGGCAGGGGTAGACGCTAGTCAAGCGACACACTACAGTAGCCAATATGGCTAACGAACGAACGGCAAGCGATGTAGTCGCAGCCAGGGTCAAAGAGGTGCGCACCAAGCGGGCACTGACAGTCGCCGGCCTGGCTTCGCGTTGTGCCGAGCTGGGCGCACCCGAACTGACCGCGCAGGCGCTGTACAAGCTGGAAGGTCAGCGCGGGCGCTCGGACCGGCGACCGCGGCCGGTGACGGTAGACGAGCTGCTGACGCTGGCGGTCGCGCTGAACGTCAGCCCGGTGCACCTGCTGGTGCCAGTCGACGAGCCGGACGCTGACTACCCGGTGATCGCTGGCGTCCGCGCGCGACGGTTCGGGGTTCGCGCGTGGATCCGCGGCGTCGGCCCGATCGACCCGGACGCTGACCCGCGCGAGTTCGGCGCCGAGGTGCCGCGCGGCGAGTTCTACTGGCCGACCTATACCGACCACGACGGCGTACAGATCCACGCCACGCAGCAGGGTCCGCCGATCCGGAAGGACGAGCACTGATGGCTAGCATCGCGAAGCGCCCGGACGGCCGCTGGCGTGCGCGCTACCGCGACGCTGGCGGGAAGGAACACGCGAAGCACTTCGCCCGCAAGGTCGACGCCCAGGACTGGCTCGACGACGAGACAGCGAAAATGCGGACCGGCACCTGGACCGACCCGAAGACAGCCAGGACGACGGTCGGCGACTGGTGTGATACCTGGCTGGCCGGGTACTCGACGCGGCGCCCGTCGACGGTTGCGCAGGCCCGTGTGTACGTGACGCGGATCAAGGCTGAGTTCGGCGCGACGCCGCTGGCCTCGGTCCGGGCGTCCCAGGTAAAGGCGTGGACAGCGCGGCTGCGCCGCGAGGGCCTGTCGGCCGGGTACGTGCACGCGCTGCACACCAAGCTCGCGCAGATCATGAGCGACGCCGTTGACGACAGGATCATCGCCCGGTCGCCGTGCTCGCGGAAAACCGCGCCCGGAACGGGGGAGCAGCGGCTTCAGCTGGCGACGTCCGAGCAGGTCTGGGCACTGCATGACGCGATGCCTGAGCGGCTGCGCGCCGCGGTGCTGCTGGCAGCGTTCGCCGGGCTGCGGGCATCCGAGGCTTGCGGGCTGCGGGTCGCTGACGTCGACTTCATGCGCGGCGTCATCAGCCCGGCCGTCCAGTACCCGGCGGGCGAACTCAAGACGGAGATGTCCCGTACCCCGGTGCCGATCCCGCGGGCGATGACGCTGGAGCTGTCAGCGCACGTCGCGCAGTGGCCGGGCGTCCACGTGCTGACTGATGAGCGCGGCGGCCAGCTCGGGCCGTGGATGCTCGATCGCGCCTGGCGGACAGCCCGCGGCAAAGTGGCGGGGCTGCCGGACGGCTTCCACTACCACGACTTGCGGCACTACTTCGCGTCGCTGCTGATCGCCAGCGGATGTGACGTCAAGACGGTGCAGGCGCGGCTGCGGCACAAGTCGGCGACGACGACACTCAACGTGTATGGGCACCTGTGGCCGGACCGTGACGAGTCGACCCGCGCGGCCGTCGAGGCAGTGTTTCAAGATCATGCGGACTCTGTGCGGACTGTGATCAAGGAACCGCAAGGTCAGAGGGGTTAGACAGGTGACCGGTAGAAATTTAGGTAAGACTTGGACGGAGTAGGACCCCGCTGGTTCTGGTATCGCGAGCCATAGACCTGCGAGCCGTACGGGTGCTCGGCCGGTGAACTGCAGCGGAACAGGCAGAGCTGCCCTATCTTCATGCCCGGCCATAGCTTGATCGGCAGCGTGGCCACGTTCGACAGTTCTAGTGTCACGTGCCCGGAGAAACCCGGGTCGATCCAGCCGGCGGTGGAGTGAGTCAGCAGTCCGAGCCGGCCGAGTGAGCTTTTGCCCTCCAGGCGCCCGGCGACGTCGTCGGGAAGCGTGATGATCTCGTACGTCGATGCCAGCACGAACTCGCCCGGGTGCAGCACGAACGGCTCGTCGCCGTCCGGCTCGACCAGGCGGGTCAGGTCAGGCTGCTCGACGGCCGGATCGATGTGCGGATATCGGTGGTTCTCGAAGACCCGGAAATAGCGGTCCATACGGACGTCGATGCTGGAGGGCTGGATCAGCTCGGGCACGAACGGCTCGAGCTTGACGCGGCCCGATTCCACCTCGGCCTTGATGTCACGGTCAGAGAGCAGCACCTTGGCAATTTACCGTTTCCAGTGGGAGGCGGGGTGCTGTCTGCCTTCTCCCTCTGCACCGAGGCAACGCATGTCATCCGGTACGATGTCGGGCAGGTCGGGTCCGCCGGGCAGGTACCTGCGCTCCGAGCGGGGCTTCTGGCCAGTCGCGGGTGTAGTTCAATGGTAGAACGTCAGCTTCCCAAGCTGATAGTGCGAGTTCGATTCTCGTCACCCGCTCCACTCCTAAGCCGCTGGCCCTCGTGATCATCATCACCCGATCGTCCGGCTTGTAGCTAGGAGTCGATCGCGTCGGTAGTGGCCCGGTCCGCGCCTCTTGTTGGTAGATCATCGCGGCGCGCTCGCTGTCGCGTCCCATCCTGGCCACAAGATCGCGGAGGGCCGCTCCACTAGCCGCAGCAAACAAGCGCGGCTCCGCTGCGCTCCGCCGCGTGGCGCGCTCCGCGCCGCGCTCTGGCTTGAGGCCCCGCTCGCGTGGGCGCGCCGGGCATCTCATGAAGCCGGATTGCTCTGATGCTCATCCCGTCCTTGCAGATGTCTGGCGTCGCCCGGAACCGTCGAGGGCGCTCCGCGTCGCCTACGGCGATGGCCTATCGGCCACCCCCGACGGAACCTTGCCGAGAGTCGCCAGATCGGCGGCTATCGGGGATTGGCACCTTGTGGGTGATCAGGTCGCCGGGCTGGCAGCCGAGAGCTTCACAGATTTTTGAAAGGGTCGTGAACCGTATCGCACGGGCATGCCCGTTCTTCAAGATCGACAGGTTTACGATCGCGATCCCTGCATTGTCAGCCAGCTCGGTCAAGGTCATGCCACGGTCGGCCAGGAGGTTATCGAGGTGTACCTCGATCGAGTGGTCAGGGTCTGATCTGCGGCTATCAGACTGTGACATCAAGTTCTTCGCGCATCGTCGCCCCCAGGCGCATGATCCTAGCAATTGAGATCAGCGCCAGGCCGATGATGAGCGTCCAGACGGAGAAGTCCACCTGCCACGGCGCAAACCACCCCAGGCCCGGATAGTGCACCAACCGGGTGAAGATGAAGATCCTGGCGGTCGACGCAACGACGCTCGCCGCGATCCCGCCTCCGGTCATCAGCCACCCGATATCACGCAGCTGGATGGCGGTCTCAGCCGAGTAGAGCATGCCGGGCTGGGCTGCGAACGTCATGATGCGCCTCAGCCGGAACAAGAAGATCGCCCAGAGGATGGTGTACGGCCAGGCTGCGGCAAAGCCCGCAAACCGCAATGCTGCGGTCGGGTGGTTCGAGCAGATATTGATCGTCGCCAGGGATGCCTTGGTGCCCGTAGCGAGCCCTGATACTGACACCGGGCCGCTGAACAATGAGGCGTCATTCGGCGACACAGTGCTACACACCGGACCGTTGCCCCAGGAGGCCTGGTGAACGAGCAGGCTGAGGAGCATCACCAGGACGAACAGGCTGGTCACGCAGCCGACAGCGCTAGCGATCGGTTCCAGAGGGCTTTTGGGAGCCGAGGACTTGCCCACGCGCGACCGCCTTATCGATTCTCGTTAATAACGATAAACGTTATCTAGCCGGGCGCAGATCTTCAAGATGCCGTGAATCACAACCTGGCCGACCAGGCTCACGGCGCAGATGACAAGAGGAACAGTGGCGTCGCTACGGCTCAGCCACCATCTATGCGACTCGGTGTCACAGACGAGCCGCAGGAGTACTGGCTTACAACTCAGCGGCGTCCGCGCGTGCCGTGCCCGCCACGTGCTCGATCGAGCGCGGCCTGCCGGCAACCGCGGTCACTCACGAACAGCCGTACGGCGATCTTCCAGGTCAGTACCTCAGCAGGCAGACGAGTTGCAGCGGCTGAGACTTCCCAAGCTGATAGCGCGAGTTCGATTCTCGTCACCCGCTCCCAGCTCATAAATCCCAGCCCAGCAGGATTCTGGATCCCGTCGAATCGCGCCGACTCGGGAGAATCGTTGGGCGTCACGGGCCATCGCTCGACGGCCCACCGCCACCCGTAGAGCGTGCCGATAGGCTTTGTGATCATGAGCATCTCTACCGATGAACTACTCCAACGGAACTCGCGGTTCGCCGCAGGCGGGGCGTTCGCCGGTCTATCTTTCCCGACCAACCAGACACTGCGGGTTCTGGGCTGTGTCGATTCCCGGGTGGACCCGAGTGACGTCCTGGATCTCGCGCTTGGCGAGGCCGTTGTGATGCGTAACATCGGCGGCCGGGTTACGCCCGCAGCGCTGCGCTCGTGGGCGCTGCTGGGTCGGCTTGGCCACGGGCAGCCCCCGGCCGGCGTCCTCGTGATCCTGCACCACACCGATTGCGGGATCAAGCGGCTCGCGGACTACCCCGAGCAGCTGGCCGAGTTCTTCGAGATCCCGGTGGGCGATCTGGGCGCTAAGGCCGTCGGCGATCCGTATGCAGCTGTGCGGATCGACGTGGACATCGCCGGGCGGACGTTCCCGCCGAGCGTCCTGGTGTCCGGCTTGGTGTACGACGTGAATACCGGGTTGATCGAGGTCGTTGTCCCCCCCGCGACGGACTAGCGCTGTGGGTAGCAACGCTGCTTTACGCTGGGGACCCATGGAGCCGGGCAGCAGGGCACCGATATGGCCGCGCCTGTTTCTGGAAGCGCTCGTCGTAGCGGCTCTTGTCGTAGCCGGCATCATCGTGGCGCCGTTCCGCGGCCCCTATCCGTTACTGAGCCTGACGGACAGGGTGGCGAGTATCACCGCGGTGGCCTTCAGCCCCGACGGCCACGTGATCGCCGCCAGTGACGAGGCCGGCTTCACCTACCTTCGCGATGCCCGGACAGGCCGCCTGCTGAGGCGCCTTCGAGATCCCGGCCAGGCTCCTGTCACCGCGCTCGCGTACCGGCCGGACGGCAGGGTCCTGGCAACCGTTGACGAGGACGACAAGATAGTCCTGTGGGACACCTCGACAGGCGGACTGCTGAAAGTTCTGCGTGATCCTGACGTCCGAGACTTCAGCTTGACGTCTGTAGCGTTCAGTCCCGGCGGGGTCTTCCTGGCAGCCGGGGACAACGACGGCGGTGCCTACTTGTGGAACACCGCGACCGGTCACGAGCTAGCCCTGCTGGCCAATCCCGTCGCACAGGCATCGCCGCTGGCAGATCCCACGATGGTCGCCTTCGGTCCCGACGGAGACGCCGTCGCGATCGCCAGCAAGGCGGGCATCGTCTTGTCGAGCACTACAACGGGCCGGGAGCTTCGCCAGATCCCTGACTTTGACGGCGCGTACCTTGGCGGCCTTGCATTCAGCCCTGACGGCAGGATGATCGCGGCTGGCTTCGCCAACGGTGCTGACGTCTGGAGCGTTGCGACCCTGCACCGCATCGCTGCCTTCTCGAGTAATACGTGTGCAGGCAGCACAGGTCTTGCATTCAGCCCGGATGGACGGCTGCTCGCGACCGGGGCCGGTACCGCCTATGCCGGAGCTGCCTGCGTGTGGAACATCGCCACCGGACGAGCAGACGAGATCTTCGCCGATCCGGCCGGCTTCTTGGTGGACGCGGTCGCATTCAGCCCGGACGGCGAACTGCTGGCCGCTGGCGAGAACAACGAGGCCGACCAGCCCGCCCAATCGCCGCGGACCCTGATCTGGAAGATTGGCCACTCCTGATCCGTGGGGCCTGCCGCGGATGCTGGGTGCTGTCGCCCAATCGTCCCGCTGGTCCCGCTAGTGCGTTCTGGCGACCGCACCTGCGAAGCGGTCGATTACCGGTTCCCAGCCGGAGTCATAACCCACGCGCGCAGACGTGCCGTCGGAGCGATGCTCCCAGCCCGAGTGGACTAGCCGTACCACGGTGCTGCCGGGCCCGTCCCGCGCGAATGTCACCTCGACGCGCGTCGCCTCAGCCTCGGGAGTACCGGCATGCCAGGTGAAGGCGACGCGATGCGGCGGTTCCCAGTCGGTGATCGTCCCTCAGACCGACGTGCTTCCATCGGCCAGGGTCTCGACGATCGCGGCGCCAACACCCGCACCGAAAGCGACGCTGACGGCATGCCGGAGGGCGACCGATTGAGTCGTCAGCGGCCACCATTCATGGATGTGCGCGGTGAACAGCTCGAATGCGCGCTGCGGCGGGGACGGTGACAGATTTGCGGATTGGCTCAAGCGAGGTCATGTTGGCGGGCATCGAGAGCTCCTCTTAGTTGTGACGCGGCTCAGTGCCGTCGCCGGCGCTGTCTGCGCGGGCTCGCTGGGCATAGCTGTCCAGGGCTGTCTCCCAGAAGCTGTCCAGCCAGGCCCTTAGCTCGTTTAGTCCGGCCGGGTCGAGCCGGTAAACATTGCGGGTGCCGAGCTCCTCGTAACTGACTAGGCCGCTGCGCCGCCAGAAGCAGTTGCGTTGTTCAGTCCGCCACGGCGTTAGCTGCTTTGCTGCTCCCACCATCGGAGCACGCGCATCGCCTGCAGAGTCACCCAGCGAGACGGCTTACCTGCTCCGTAGTCCACCTCGAACCAGACCCGGCCCGGCAGGCTCCAGTCGAGGGGCCAAGTGCCGTCAGCCAGGCGCCTGGAACGAAGGTGGTCGATTGCCTCACCGAGCCTCGGGTCCGGCACGGCGTCGGTGAGGGAGGCAGCAGCGCGGAAGTAGTCAAGTGCCCGGAGGATGTCGTAACGCCATCGGCTGGGATGCAGGAAGGCGAGGAATTGCTCGTCGGCCGGTTCGCCTGTACTGAGGCGGCGGAACAGGTTGCGCTGCAGCAGGTATTCCTCGCCCGACTTGCGCGCCTGGCGAGATTCAGCGGTCCCGCCGGTAGCCCTCTCGTACTCCAGGAGCCCCTCCAGCACGTTGATGGTCGAGGCGAAGGACGAGCGAACTGAGCCGTTGGCCCGCTCGCAATTCCAGCCGCCGTCGTCCAGGCGCTCGCCAGTCAGCCGGTCCGCAAGAGACGAGACATCGACACCGAAATAGGCTCCGTCGGCAACGAGCCGGCCGTTGATGCACTCCTCGACTTCGCCAGACCAGTAGGGCTCGTCCGCGTGATCCCAGCGTGAGTTGGCACCGATCAACTCGACGGCTTGTCTGACCCGGTCAGAAGAAGGATCGAGACCGAACTCCCGAAGTTGCGATAGCGAGAAGGCAGTAGCCGTCCATGGCTGGCCGACTTCCTGCCATTCGTGAAAATCGAAGCCGCAAGGAAGAAAGGCACCGCCTGCCCATTGGCCGTCCTCGTCCTGGTAGGAGAGAAGCCTGGCGCCCCAGCCCTCCGTCGCCACCCTGGCCCGCTCTGCCCGGTACTCCGGCTCCGGGGCGTCGAGGAGGTCGCGCAGCACCTGCCAGCGGATCGAGGGGTCGGAGTTGAGAAGCCAGCCAGTAACCGACTCCGACTGCGCCATTCCGCTGGAACTGTCGATGGCTGACGGCACTATCGCCTCCCGAGACAAACGGCATCTTGGCGCTCGAGGCTAATACGGCACCGAGCCTATGACCGTTCTCCGCGTCGAGGTCACCTATATGCCGGATCTAGCCGGCTTTCATCCGCTGCTGGCGATCGCGGACACGCTAGCGACCTCCCGCGATCAGTGTGGCGTAGCGGTCGAGATACAACGGCCAGCCTTGCGAACCGTCGACACCGTCGGCGACGGCCTCCCATCCGGGCCCGTGCCGGTCGATGTGGCGGTGCTCCAGCTCAACCCGCGTACGGGTGGGCGACTCAGCGTAGAACCGTACCTCAACCTCACTGGTCTGAGCCAGGTCAGTCTCGATAGTCCACTGCGGGCTGATGTCCCAGCTGAACACGACCCGGTCTGGCGGGTCGAAAGCCAGGATCCGTGCCCAGCGGCACTCACTGCCGTCCGATGCCCTGTCAAAAATGTGCCCGCCGACCCGAGGCTCGAAGACCGTCTCGGCAATCGGCGCCCCGAGCATGTTGTGCTCGGGCGGCTTGAAATCGCCGAACCCATCGGTGAACACCGTGAAAGCACGCTCGATCGGCGCATCGACGACGATCTGCTTGCGGACCGTCAGTGCTTCGGTCTGGTCCATCACTTCTCCTTGGTCGGTGCCTGCACCGCATCGGCGTACCCGGTCAGCGCTCGCCGCCAGTAGGTGTCGAGCTGATCCCGCAACGCCGCCAGTGCGACCGGGTTGAGCCGATAGATCCGGCGCGTCCCGGCAGCCACGTCATCGACGAGGCCGGCGTCCTTGAGGATCTTCAGATGTTGAGACACGGCCGATCGGCTCACCGGCAGTCCGGCTGCCAGCTGCCCCACGGCCAGAGGTCCATCGGCCAGGCACGCCACAATCGCGCGGCGCGTGCCGTCAGCGAGCGCACCCCACCGGTCAGCTTCTTGGTTAGCGTCCACTAACCGTTAGCATTCTCTAACCGAGACGGGAATGTCAATACGCCCAGCCCGCCGAGACAATGGGAGATCCGAGTCGTGTGCCCGAGCTGCCGAGGCGCCAGACGGAGATGGCAAACCTAGACCGGGGTCTGGTGTCACGGCCCACTGCGGGCAGCCGAAGGCCGGGCTTGTCAGTGAGGTGTTGTTGACCCTCGCCACGCGGCGGCAGCTTGTTCCAGAGTCCAGCTGATCCGGTGCAGCTCATCGAGATGTCGCGCGGAGGGAATCCGTGAGTACGCTCGCGTGGACAGCAGGTCGATGGTCGCTCCGTCGCGGGTGACTACCGTCACGCAGAATCCGCCCCACAATCCCTGGGGTCGTTCGACCCCGAAGCTGGCGATCTGCCCCCACGGGATCCGGGCGACTTTGAAGAGCCGGTGATCCGCCAGTCCCTCAGCAGTGACGACTAGGGAAGTCCGCATGATCAGAACCGCAAAGACAATCCCGACCACCACGCTGATGGAAGTGAGAATGATCCTCGCTGACAGCGGCAGGCCAGGCCAGGCAGTTCGTCGCACCGCTAGATGTACGGACTCCGACAAGATCCAGCCGATGACGCCCGCTATCAACGGAGCTGCCGCTGCCCGCCATCGGCGTTCGGGCGAGGAAATGCAGTAAGGCAACACCGGCTTCCGCTCCACCCCGCATCAGAGAAGTAGACCTATCGCGGAGCGTAACGCAGCAGTTGCGAATCAGCCGCAGGCCGGGACGGTCGGCGCGCCAGCTGACGCGCAGCCTCACCGCCTGGTCGTCAGGCTGTAATGCGTGACGGTGAAGTTCATCGGCTTGCCGTCCGTGGAACATATTTCCCAGCCGAAGTTGACCTGTGTCAGGGTCGCGGACGAACTCAGGTGTCCGTGTGCTGCTAGCCAGCCGATCATCGCAAGCAGGTGAACGGTGCCCTTCTTCTCCTGCTTGCCGGACAGGGCGAAGGTGTAGGTGCTGCCGCCGTGCCAGACCGAGAACCTCTGGCCGTAGAACCCGGCATGGGCAATGACGTTCCCGGAGGGACGCTGGCCGTGGTTGTCGACCCACACCATGATTTCGATGTCGTAGTTATTCAGCCATAGATCGTAAGCAGCCTCAGCGTCGAAATCTGACCGCGATGGCATTGTCTCGGAGTAATTACTCCGCAAACCACGCAACGTCCTGACCGCGGGGTGATTGTAGTTTTCCTGGACTGACGGATAAGTCTTCACGCTCGTCGTGTTCGCCTGGGTAGACTGCACGCCCCAGTGCCTGTAGGAGTCGCCCCAGATCGTCTGCGGGCCAGCCTCGGACGTATTCCACTCGTTGTTGTACAAGTCGAATTTGCCGGTATTCCACGTCCCGAACGGGGCGCTGGATTCCCACTGTGGATGGGCCGGAATGGATGCGTGCGCTGGCATTGCCGCCCATAGGGCCAGTCCAGGTCCGCTGACCACGACGGCGGCGAGCGCCGCCAGTCGTCGGCCCTGGTTGGTGCGCAGCCGGCGTGGGTGCCCGAATACCCGGGCCGTCAGGCTCCGGCGCGGCTTTGCATGAGCGGTCATTGATGCTGCCTCTTCCATATGCGCGACTTCGTTGGACGGCTCAGCCCACGGGGGCAGCGATCAGCTAGCCGACGGGAATGAGCAAGGGTGCAGGCACGCCCCGGCCCGGCCACGATGGGAGGCACACGGCCGGGGCGGCCCGATGATTAAGACTTCGCCTTCAGCGACGAGTACCTAGTCGGGTAGCCGGACGGCACCGCGCCGTACGGGGTGGCACTGCCGTTGAACGGACTCTCCGGGACACCGAGAGCTTCAAGCAGGTGCTCGAAGTTGATCCCTACCGCGGTCGGGAAAGGCCCGTTACCGCTGATGCCGCCCGCTGCTGGCAGTTGCGACTCCGCCGAACTGCTGTCCGGCATCGCCCAGCCCGTCTCGATGCCAGCGCTGCCGTTGGACATGTTCGCGATCACGGTGTTCGGCGTCACGTGCTGTCCGACCTGCACGGTCGGCGTCACGTCCTCGGCGAGGTAAACCACCAGGCCGGAGGCCGGGCCGTCGGTGAGCTGGTAGGTGATCCAGCCACCGCCCGGCCAGCCCGGTGAATTGCCGGTGGCGTTGGTGATGACGGCGTTTCCGATCGCGTAGACCGGGCCTGACCCGCCAAAGTCGGCTCCCATGTCGATTCGCTCTGCCATCAGCCCGGAGACCTTGCGAAGCGGGTTGAGATAGACCGCCGTAGCGGCCTTCAGCGCCGCTGAATGCTGAGTTTTTGCAGCCGAAGCCTTGGCCGGGGCTTTGACGGCACGCCTGGCGGCACTAGATTTGCCTGGCCTTCGGCTTCGCCGATGGCGTCGGGCCGAAAGGCGAGCTTTCGGCAACGTCAGCCCGCGGCTGCTGGTCCAGCGCGCGGCTAGCGTCGCCTCCGACGCTGCTACCCAGGGTCTCGGTGACCGGGCCGGTAGCGGCCTGGCGCGCGCCGGCCGTTGCGCCAGAGCGCAGTGCTGGCAAGCCGATGATGAGCGCCGCGGCCATCACGACTGCGGCCGTTCCCACTCCGACCGTGAGCCCGGTGCGCCTGGCCTTGCGGGCGCTGACTTCGGGCGTTTCCTGCTTACGGTGCCGCGAGCGTCCTGAGCGCTGCGCGTCGTCGAACTCGGGTTGCTTCCGGTGCCGGGGAACAGTGTCGGACACGATGTGCCTTCAGTCAGAGCGCAAGCCGGCGCTCAGTTCTCACCTCCCAGCTGGCCATCGGCCAGCGGCATGCGGATGCAGTGCAAGTTCAGGGCGGGCCGGGTATGGCCTGCTGTCGCGCACGCTGGGTGCTCTCGGCTCACCACCATGCACCGAATTCATCCCTAGTGTGACCGAAACGTGCAGACAAACGGTAAAGAAATCGCAATGAAGGCAAAAGTCGACAACACGTGAACAGTATATAACGTATATATCGCCTCGGCGCGGCTGGGCAGGCCGACGGGTTGACGCGCCCGACTGACGGCAGAGGATGAGAAGGTGCTGCGCTCGCCTGTCTTCCTCGCCGGGCAGGCGGTGTCGATGCTCGGAGACGGGCTCGCCATCCTCGCTGTGCCGCTCCTCGTACTGCAGCTGAGCCGGAGCCCGCTGCTGGCAGTGCTGGCGTCCTTGCCCGGCAGCGCCGGCTACCTGGCCGCCGGGCTGCCGGCGGGCGTTTTCGCTGATCGGGTCGACCCCTGGCATGTCCTGATTGCCGGTGACATCATCCGCGCGGTGATCTTCGTCGTCCTCTTCGCCTGCACAGGATCGGGCAGAACACCCCCGTGGCTGATCCTGTCGCTGGCGTTCGCCGCTGGCGTGGTTACCGTCTTTGCCGATACCGCACTCACGATTGCCGTCCGCGACGTGTTCGCCGGATAGCAGCTGGTCTCGGCGAACTCCTGGCTTGAGTCGGCAAACCAGTTCGGTCTGATCATCGGGCCGAGCGCAGCCGGGCTACTCGCCGCAGCTGGCCTGCTGCACGTTTCCCTGCTGATTGATGCGCTGACGTTCGTGATCTGCCTTGGGACGCTCGCGGGCCGCCGACCCTACCGGAGCACCGAGCCTCACCGGCGACGGCACCCTGCAACAGCAGGCGGTGCCGGCTGTCGTACTCGGCTCGTCCGCCTCCGGGGTCGCACTGATCCTGATCGCCGCGGCTACCTCTCTTCCAGTGCTGGCGATCGGCAACATGGCCTACACCGCGGCGGTTATCGCCGCGAGCGTGACCATGCGCGCGCTCCGGCAGGTCCTCGTGCCTCGAGAGCTGCTGGGCCGGGTTACCGCATCCTGGCGGCTCGGCGGTCAGGCAGTGACCCTCGCCGGCGCGCTGGTGGCCGGCGTCATGGCGAGTGTCTGCGGCGGAGATCCGCGCCCGGTGATAGCCGGGGCCGGGTTAGTGACGCTGCTGACCGTGGCCATCGCGTGGCTGGCCGGCTTGCGACGCCAGGATGCACCGGAGGCCGCCACGGCGCTATTGCGGCAGTAGCGGGACGCAATCGGCATGCCGACAGGCGAGCAGGCGACACCCGGACCGCGGAGCCCGTCATCAAGATCGGCTAAGCCGCGAGTGCCCGTTCCCCTGGCTAGTACGCTCGGCAGCATAAGCCGGCGGTCCGTTCCGTCGTCGCAAGGAGCAACTGACATGAGTCTCTTCCAACGGGCCCACGACATCGTCGCTGCGAAGGCCAACAAGACGCTAGATGCGGCCGAGAACCCAAATGAGATGCTCGACTACTCCTACGAGCAGATGCTGGACCACATCACCCAGGTCCGCCGCGCGCTGGTCGACATCACTGCTTCCAAGAAACAGCTCGAACTGCAGGAGCAGCAGCTACAGCACTCGATCGACCACCTGAACGATCAGGCAAAGGCCGCGCTGTCGCAGGGCCGGGAAGACCTGGCTCGGGAGGCGCTGGCCCGGAAGGCTACGGCGCAGCAGCAGATCGACGAGATGGAGCCGCAGCACCAGCAGCTCAACGACGAAGAGCAGAAGATGGAGCAGACGCTGAGCACGCTCCAGCAACGGGTCAACGAATTCCGTTCCAAGAAGGAAGTCATGAAGGCCCAGTACACCGCGGCGTCGGCGATGACGTCGGTGAACGAAGAAGCTGCCGGCATCTCCAAGAGCTTCAGTGACTCCGGCGCGGCGTTGCAGCGAGCCCAGGACAAGATCGCGAACATGCAGGCCAGGGCCTCGGCTACCGACGAGCTGCTGCAGTCTGGCGTGCTCGAGGACGTGGGCGGCGGCACCGACGACATCCAGCGGGAGCTGGACCAGGCAAGCGCCAACGCGAATGTGGACGCTGAGCTCACCGCCCTCAAAGCTCAGATCGCCAGCGCTCCCGCGACTCCAGAGCTGCCAGCCGGCAGCTAGGTTTCGCGGCGAGGGTCGCCGGGATAACATCCCTGCTGTGGGCTTCCTTTGACTGTGACCTAAGCTCCAGCGCCTTTGGACCCGGCTGGCCCAGTCCCGGCCGGGTGAGTCGTGGCTGACAGGCTCCGGCGTCGCCGCGCTGCTTGCGGCGCTCGCAGTGGAGTTCGTCGACGAGCTCTTCGACGGCACTAAGAGCGCGGCGCTGCCGCTCATCAGGCATGACCTGTCGCTCAGCTACCTGCAGGTCGGCCTGCTCTCGGCCGTGCCGCTCATTGCCGGAAGCATCCTCGAGCTACCGGTCGGCGTGATCAGCGGGTCCGGCTCACGGCGCCGGCGGTTCATACTCGTCGGCGGGCTGGTCTTCATCGGATCTGTGCTCGCCGCCGGACTGGCGCCAGTGTTCGCGGTGCTGCTGGTCGCTCTGACGATCTTCTTTCCGGCCTCGGGCACCTTCGTCAGCTTGAGCCAGTCCGCGCTCATGGATTCAGCCGACGGCCGTCAGGCACAGCGGATGGCTCGCTGGACCCTGGCAGGCTCGGCCGGCGCCGTGACCGGGCCGCTGCTCGTCGCCGTGGTGCTGGCTGCTGGCGGCAGCTGGCGGCTGGCTTTCACTGCTTGTGCAGGTTGTTCGGCGCTGGCCTGGTTCGCGATGGCGGCAGCCGGGCGGGGTGACTCACCGCCCGGCCCGGGTCCAGTGGCGGCCGCCAGTTCCGAGCCAGGCGGGGACTGCGCAGCGACGGGCGACAGTGCCCAGGCCGCGGACGAATCCGGCTGGCCAGGCTGGCGGCATGCCACCGATATCGTCCGTCGTTCCGGCGCGCTGCGCTGGCTGGCGCTGCTCGAGGTGGCGGACTTGCTGCTGGACGTGTTCACCTCGTTTCTGGCTTTGTATCTGGTTGAAGCAACGCACGCGACTCCGTTCGTGGCGGCACTCGGCGTTGGCATCCGGCTCGCCGCCGGCCTCGCTGGCGACGTGATCCTGATTCAGTTGCTGGAGCGGCTCGACAGCCGGCGAGGTGCTGCGCGCCAGCGTGTGGCTGACCCTGGGGCTGCTCCCGGCGTTCCTGCTCGCCCCCGCGCTCGGGGTCAAGCTGGTGCTGCTCGCGGCGCTCACCCTCGCGACCGCGCCGTGGTATCCCGTGCTCAAGGCAGAACTGTTCGGCAGCCTGCCGGGACACGGCGGACTCGCGGTGTCGCTGTCTAGCGCGGCCGGGCTGGCCGGCGGGCTTGGCCCGCTGGCGGTCGGTCTGGCCGCCCAGCAGTTCGGGCTGAGCTGGGCGATGGCCGGACTGTGCATCGCGCCGTTGCTGATGCTCATCCTTGTCGTGCCATCGGGGAGCCGACGAGCCTGGACTAGACTCGGCTGCCGTGACTAGCTCGGGTTCCGGTGTCAGGGTGCGCTTCGCACCGTCGCCCACTGGCATGTTCCACGTGGGCAGCGCCCGGTCTGTCCTGTTCAACTGGGCCTTTGCGCTGCAGAACGACGGCACGCTGGTGCTGCGGATCGAGGACACCGACGCCGCCAGGAACCGGCCGGAGTGGATCGATGGCATCGTCAGCGCGATGGCCTGGATCGGTATTGACGGCAGTAAGTACGAGGGCCCGTACCTGCAGTCGGACAATCGGGACAAGCACACTGCGGCAGCGCAACGGCTCTATGCCCAGGGCCGCGCCTACTACTGCGACTGCACCCGCGACGCCGTGATCGCCAGGACCGGAGACCAGCACCGCGGGTACGACGGCTACTGCCGGGATCGCGGCCTCGGGCCTGGCGAAGGCCGGGCGCTGCGGTTCCGCGCCCCGGACGAGGGCGCAACCGTGGTAGACGACCTGGTCCGCGGCGATACCGTGTTCGAGAACGCGACGATCGAAGACTTCGTGCTGACCCGCGGTGACGGCTCGGTGCTGTTCCTGCTGGCTAACGTCGTCGATGACATGGAGCAGCGGATCACCCACGTGATCCGCGGCGAGGAGCATCTGCCGAACACGCCGAAGCAGCAACTGATGTGGGAGGCGCTCGGCGCCCAGCCGCCGGCCTGGCGCATCTGCCGGTCCTGGTCAACGAGAAGCGGCAGAAGCTGTCCAAGCGCCGGGACAAGGTTGCGCTCGAGGACTTCAGGGCCGAGGGCTACCTGGCTGTGGCCATGCGCAACTACCTGATGCTGCTCGGCTGGGCGCCGAAGGACGACCGGGAGATCGTCCCGTGGGACGAGATGGTGGCTGAGTTCCGGCTCGAGGCCGTGAATCCGTCGCCGGCCTTCTTCGACGTGAAGAAGCTGCGCGCGTTCAACGGCGACTACATCCGCGCGCTCCCGGTCGCGGAGTTCATCACGCAGTGCCAGCCGTGGCTGACGCCGCCGACGGTGCCGTGGCCTGCCGAACGGTTCGATCCTGCGGTCTTCGCTGAGCTTGCGCCGCTGGCACAGACGAGGGTTGCCGGTGCTGCCGGAAGTCGTCGCGATGGTGGATTTCGCGTTCCTGCGCGATCCCGTCGACGACGAGGCCGCCTGGACCAAATCGATGCGAGAGCCTGCGGCCGACATTCTGGCCGACGTTGCGGCGGCCTACGCCGAGGTGCCTTGGCAGGCGGACGCGCTCCGGGAACGGCTGGAGACGGTAGGCGCCGCGTACGGGCTAAGCCTCGGCAAGGCGCAGGCCCCGGTCCGGGTGGCAGTGACCGGCCGGACCGTCGGTCTGCCGCTATTCGAGTCGCTGGTGGTGCTCGGCCGTACGGAGACCTTGCGCCGCATCGAGGCTGCCCGCGAGCGAGTGATCGGACTGGCCTAAGCCAGCGTGCGAGCCGGCCGTCCACTGCCGCGGCCGGGCTGGCTGCTGGCAGCGGTCGGCCTCGCCGGACTCACCGTCGCGGTCCTGCTGCGTCCGGCTGATGCCGCGGCTGCGGCGGCTCAGGACTGGTCGCCGTTCGTACTCGTCGCCGGGCTGCTGCTGATCGGGCTGGTGGCCGACGACGACGGACTCTTCGCCGCTGCCGGGACACGGCTGGCCGCGGCCACAAGCAGCGGCCGGGTGCTGTTTGCCGGTGCGGCGCTGCTGATCAGCATCGTCACGGCGACGCTGAACCTAGACACGTCAGTGGCGTTCCTGACACCGGTCCTGGTGCACACCGCGCGCAGCCGCGGCGAAGGTGAGCCTGCCTTGCTCTACGGCTGCCTCTTGCTGTCCAATGCCGGCTCGCTGCTCCTGCCGGGCTCCAACCTGACTAACCTGATCGTGCTCGGTCACTTGCACCTGACTGGCGGGCAGTTCGCGGCACGGATGTGGCTGCCGTGGCTGGGCGCCGTGCTCGTTACGGCCGCAGTCGTCGCGGTCGCTGAGCGGCGGACGCTTCGCGTGGTGGCAACCGGGCAGAGCGAGGTGTCCCGGCCTGTGCTCGGGATCGGCCTCGCGGCGATCGTGGCGGCGACTGTGCTGGTCATCGTCATCCGGTCGTCCGCGCTGCCGGTCTTCGTCATCGGCGGGGTCGCGGCCGGCATCCGGCTCAGGCGCGGTGGCGAGGTGACGCCCGGCCGCATCTGGCAGGTGCTCGGTGTGCCAGTACTGGCCGGGCTGTTTGGTGCGGCCGTGGCGCTGGGCACGCTCGGGCGAGCCTGGTCCGGGCCGTCGGAATTGCTGTCGCACCTGTCCGGATGGGCGACGGCAGCGTTCGCCGCGGCCGCCACTGCGCTCGTTGAACAACCTGCCCGCCGCCAGCATGCTGGCAGCCAGAACGCCGGACCATCCGCTGGAGCTTCTGATCGGCCTGAATCTCGGGCCGAACCTGTGCGTGACCGGATCGCTGGCCTGGCTGCTCTGGCTGCGATCAGCGCGCGATGCTGGCGCCCGCCCGTCGCTGGCCCGCGCCAGCCGCCTCGGCTCGCTCGCCGTGCCGCTGTCGATTGCGGTGGCCGTGGCGGCCCTCGCGGTCACCGGCGCATATCTGACGGCAGCCACCGCGGGATCGCGGGCAGTCGGCCGGCACAACTGGGTATTTGTTACGTTATTGCGACGTCTGCGCCCGGTTACGCTACGGACTACCGGGACGGGTACCTGGCAGCGGTAAGCCCGGGCGTACCGCATGCAACGGTTCCTCATGCGCTTGTGGTCTTAGCAGGCGAAGGAGGTGGCCATGACTGCCACGGCTGACGCCGAGTTCAGCGACTTCATGCACGGCCGCTGGTCTCAGCTCGTGCGGCTCGGCTATGGCCTGACTGGCGATCTCCAGCTAGCTGAGGATCTGGCGCAGACGGCATTCGCCAAGGCCTACGCGTCCTGGGGCCGGGTGCGTCGGGCCGATAACCCGGATGCTTACCTGCGGCGAATCGTGGTGAACGCGAACCGGAGCCGGTTCCGCAAGGTTCGCGTCGGCGAGGTGCTGACGGAGGCCGTGCCCGATCTCATCGCGGCTACTGACGGATCGGATCAGCGGCACGACCGGGCTGCACTGGTTGCTGCGCTGATGGAGCTGCCCTACGGCCAGCGAGCCGCGGTGGTGCTGAGGTACTGGCTGGATCTTTCGGAGACAGAGACCGCGTACGTGCTGGGCTGCTCGGTCGGAAACGTGAAGAGCCAGGCGTCCCGTGCGCTGGCGAAGCTGCGAACCAGCCCGGTGCTCCTGGAAGGGGGAGCGGCATGAGCATCCAGAACGAACACGAACTCCGCGCCCGGCTGAGTAACACGCTGGGCGGTATCGAGCCGAGGCCGGCGCCGGTCACGCAAGTAGTTCGACGGGGCAGGGGAATTCGGATGCGCAGGTGGGTCTCGGTGGCTGCCGGACTTGCGGTTATCGTCGCCGGGGCGGCCCTCATTCCCGGCTTTCTGCAAGCTCATCGGGTGGCCCCGATGACGAAGCTGCATTACAGGGTGACAGTCCGCCAGCTCCGGCCGCAGGCTAAGGCGGGCGTCGTCGCTGCCGGCGTGACCAACGGCCACAGGTGGCAGGTGACGCTGTCGGGATCCCGGCGCATGCCGATGATCGAGCCGTGCCGGCATGCTGCCGACCATGGGCGTGGACCAATCGCCGGTTCCCGTCGGCTGGCCGGCCAGCCTGGAAGCGGAAACAGGGGGCCAGTCGACCCGCTCAGACTCCATGATCTTCGGTACTGTCAGCGAACGGGTTACTCGGGTGGATCATCTCGCTGCCCGATGGCGAGCGAGCGAGCCTGACGCCAGTGAGCTGGGGCGGCCATCGCTGGGTCGCCATCGTGGTCCCGCCGGATGTCCGGATCGTGCGGGCAGTGGCTTATGCAGGCGGCAGAGAACTGGCCTACAGCGTGCCGTTCGGCACTGTCAATCTCGACGTCTGGTGGCGGCCTGGCCAGGTACCGCCGCCGCGGACGGCAAAGCTCATCGGCGCCGGAACCACGAATGGCATATCGTGGCGCGACATGGCCGAACTTGGTCCGTGGGGGTACTGCTACACCTACCACAACGGCAGCATGTGCGTCGATTCCGCGGCCAACCCGCAGATCGTCCCAGCCGGACACGTCATCGCCGGGATGACCTGCGGCTCGCTTGGCGGCGGCAGCTTCCGTACCGGCCCGATACAAGGACTGGTTGCTGCGGCGTCGGACGTGCGGAGAGTGCTGCTGAGATATTCCGACGGCCGCACGGGGACATTCCCGGCCACCGAGGTTGATGGCAACTGGCTCGTTGGCTACGCGATCCCTAAGCACCTCTCCGTTGTGAGCTCGGCGGAATTCGGAGCCTCGGGCCAGGTTGTCGGCACCGCTACCGGCGCGACCTGGGAGTGTTAGCCAGACAGCAATGTGCTTGGCTAGGCCGGTGACTCAGAACCCTTTTTGTGACCGTGTCCGCTCAGGTGAGACAGTGTTCGGCGGCTGGGCCGTGGCGCCGACCCCGGTGAGCGCCGGAATGCTTGCCCGCGGGCTCGACTACGTCGTCGTTGACCTGCAGCACGGCACAGCCACCGAGCATGACCTGCCGGCCCTGACGACCGCGATCCGGCAAGCCGGAGCGACGCCGCTCGGCCGGATCCGCTATGCGCATCCCGCCGATATCGGCCGGACGCTGGACCTGGGCTGCGAAGGCGTGATCGTGCCGAACGTGGAATCGGCCGAGCAGGCCGCGGCAGTGGCAGGCGCATGCCGGTTCCCGCCGGACGGTTACCGCTCCGGCGGTGGCGTCCTGGCCAGCCATACGCTCCCGCTATGCATCGTGATGGTCGAGTCGCGGCAAGCCATGGCCGATCTTCCGGCGACTCTGCGGCTGCCCGGCGTGGACGGGATCTACGTCGGCCCGCGTGATCTGTCCTACTCGCTGGGCTGCGCGCTCGATCCGCACGACCCGGTGCTGCGCCCGGCGTTCGAGAAGATCTGGGCGGACTGCGCCGCTGCAGGCAAGCCAGTCGGCGTGCATTCGACCGATGGCACGACTGCGCGCCTGTACCGGGAGAACGGCTGTCGCTTCGTCACAGTCGCGGCCGACACGCTGGCCATCTCGCGCACCGTGGCTGCCGAGCTCGCCACCGCGCGGGGGTGACGGGCGCGGACGTCCTGCCACTTCATGGGTTCGTCGGCCACAGACCAGGGCATAGCGGGCAGCAAAACGTTGCTAATCCATGAAGAGCGGGCCAGCGCAGCCAGAGCTACGTTGCTAGGCGTCCTGCCATTACCGCTCTATGCTGCCCAGAGAGCTTTCGGCGCACCGGCTAGCCGAGCCGAGCGGGCGCCCGGTCAGCCCACGGAGGCGGCACATGGGACTTATGGACAGGGTCAAGGCGCAGGCGGCCCAGCTCGCGCAGCAAGCCCAGGATGCGGCGCAGGAAGGCAAGAACCGACTTGACCAGGCCCAGACCGGCCGGCGTGGCGACATGCTGCTGCGCCAGCTGGGCGCGCTGGTGTATCGCCGAGCGGACCGGGCGCGGTACCGGTGACGGCCAGGCCCGCATCGACCAGCTGATCAGCGATATCTCGGCACACGAGAGCCAGAACGGCCTGAACCTGGCCGACCCGCCGCAGCCTGGCTCCGGTCAGTCTCCGTTCGGGCAGCAGCCGCCGGCTGGTCAGGGGGCGCAAGGGCAGTCCGGCTCCGGCCAGCCTTCGGACTTCGGGCAGCAACCGCCGGCTGGGCAGGGGACACCGGGGCAGTCGGCCGGCCCCGGCCAGGCTGGCTTCGGCCAGGCTGGCTTCGACCAGGCTGGCGCCGACCAGTCTGGCGCCGGCCAGCAGCCCGGCGGCGCAGGCGCTATGCCGTCGGTAGACAGGACAACGAACTTCTTCTCCGGTCCTGACGACGAGGGCTAACTTGCTGCCTCGGGCGGATCGGGGTCACGCGGCAGGCCGAGCATCCGCTCGCCGATGATGTTGAGCTGAACGTCAGTAGTGCCGCCGCCGATTGTCAATGCCCGCGTGATCAGCACCTGGCGTGCCCAGTGCGCGCCATCGGGCGCTCCGTCAGCGGTCAGCGGCGCGCCGCCATGGCGGCTGCCGAGCGCCCCCGCCGCGCCGGATAGCTCCCAGCACAGTTCTGCGACTTGCTGCGCATGCCGCATGCTCAGCAGTTTGCGGACGCTGCCGGTGGCGCCAGGTTCGGTACCGGACAGCTGCTTCAGTGCCGCCTGCAGGCCAAGCAGCTCTATCGCCTGGCCGGCCGCGACGAGCTCTCCCACCTCGGCGAGCCGCTCCGCTCCGCCGAGGTGCGCAGGGACCGCGGCCGCCCGCGCTACTTGCAGCAGCTCAGGCACTCCGCAGCCGAACGTCCAGGACCGCGACAGCGACACTCGCTCGTTCGCCAGCGTGGTGCGGGCGATCCGCCAGCCCTTGTTCACCTCGCCGACAAGGCAGTCGTCCGGAACGAACACCCCGTCTAGGAAGACCTGGTTGAAGAAGGAGTCGCCGCCGATCTCCCGCAGTGGCCGGACTTCGATGCCTGGTGAGTGCATGTCGACGAGGAAGTAGCTGATGCCGTCATGGCGCGGTTGCGCCGGGTCCGTGCGCGCGATGCAAATAGCCCACGCCGCCTGCCGGGCCAGCGAGGTCCAGATCTTCTGCCCGGTGATTTTCCAGCCGCCATCGACCCGCTCCGCCCTGGTCGTCAGCCCGGCGAGGTCGGAGCCGGCTCCCGGCTCGCTGAACAGCTGGCACCACAAGTAGTCCGCGCGCAGCGTGGCTGGCAAGAACCGCTGCTGCTGCTCTGGCGTGCCGTACTGGATCAGTGCGGGCACGACCCAGGCACCAATCGCCAGGCCGGGAACGTGGATGTTCGCGGTCCGCAGTTCCTCGTCAATGATCAGCTGTTCGAGTGCTCCGGCCGCGCGGCCCCATGGCTTGGGCAGGTGCGGCATGACCCAGCCGCCGGCGCCGAGGGCCGCGTTTCGGTCGGCTCCGGTGAGCTTGCTGATCTCGGCTAGCTCGGACCTGATCGAGGTCCGCAGGTCGCCATCGCCGCCCGGTAGCTCCAGGCGCACGCGCCGGTGCTGGCCGTCGAGCGCGAGCGAAGCGGTGCGCTGCCGCCAGCCGTGACCTGCCGGGCATGCCGCGCCGAGGAGCGCGCGCAGTGTCATTGCCCGGCGGTAGTACAGGTGCGCATCGTGCTCCCAGGTGTAGCCGATGCCGCCGAGGACCTGGATGCACTCGTGCACGCAGGACACCGCGGCGTCGACGGCCAGCGAAGCAGCGGCGGCGACGGCGAAGTCCCGCCCCGTGTTGTCCGGCACTGGGTCAGCGGCGCGGGAGTCCGTCGCCCTGGCCGCGTCCCAGACGACAGCGGCCGCTTGCTCGGCTGCGACCAGCATCCGGGCGCACCGGTGCTTGACCGCCTGGAACTGGCCGATCGGCCTGCCGAACTGATGCCGCAGCTTGGCGTAATCGGCCGCGGTGGCGACAGCCCATCCGGCGATGCCGATCGCCTCAGCGCAGAACAAGACGGCCGCGAGGTTAGCGACCGCGTCCGGTTCGAGCCCGGTCAGCTGACGGTCAGCGGGGACGGTGACGTCGGTGGCAGTCACCCGGCCTAGCCGGCGAGTCAGGTCAAGGCTGTCGACGGCAGCGATGTCCAGGCTGTCGGCGTCCACGACGACCCAGACCGTGCCCGCTTCCGTGCGGGTCGGCACGATGACCAGGTCCGCGTCCGGAGCGCCGAGTACCCAGTCAGCACTGCCGTTGATGACGAGGTCCCCGTCCGGGCTGGCGGTGGCCTGGATGCTGGCAGTCAGCGCGACAGCCCCGTTTCCGTTCCCTTGAGCCAGCGATGCGACAACCTTCCCGGACTCACCTGCAGATGCCAGGACCGCGGTTGTCAGTACGGTCGGCACCAAGCTGCCTGGGAGCAGAGCGCTGCCGAGTTCCTCGATCGCGACGGCAAGCTCGGTCAGCCCGGCGCCCTGGCCGCCGTTCGCCTCGGGCAGGTGCAGGCCAAGCACGCCCAGTTCGGCCAGGCCCGGCCGGATGGCGTCTCGATAAAAGGCTGCGCCGCTGTCGTCGCCGTCGGCAGCTGCCCGGACCGCTGATGGCGGGCAGGTGCGCGCCGCCCAGGCGCGGACGGCATCGGCGAGCTGTGAGTGATCATCGGTGAGGGCAAGTGCCATCGGTCCACCTCGTCCGCTCCGGCCGGCTGGTTCGCCCGCATTCTAGAATGCGATTCTGTTTTCGGCCAGGGGGTCGCGGTCAGCTCTCGGCTTCTGCGTGGCATTGCTCGCCCCCCGGCGCCTCGTTGCAGCGCCAGACAATGCATTGCCTTGCGCTATAGCGGTACACGATATAGTGTACTGGCTAGTCAGAGCTCACGCGGCGATCGGGAGAACTTCATGACGACCCGGCTAGACCGGTGGGCTGACCCGCCATTGCTTGTGCTGGCCAGCCTGGCCGACGGGGCCAAGCATGGTTATGCGATCACCCAGGACGTCGCAGAGACCATGGGCGTCACGCTGGGCGCCGGGACGCTCTACGCGGTGATCTCCCGGCTTGAGGCGCAGGGCCTGATCGAGCCGCTTGACGCTGTGGACCGCCGGCGACCTTACCGGATCACCGCTGCTGGCGCCGAGGCGCTGGCCCAGCAATCCAGCAGGATGAACCAGGTCGCCACACTGGCGCAAGCGCGCCTTAGCGCGAGGCTCGGGATGGCGGGAGCATGACCGCGATGAGCACGCCGCCCGCGAGGCGCGGCAGGAAGGCCAGGCTCGCACGTGCCGCGCTGTGGTTGTATCCGCCAGCCTGGCGGGCCCGGTACGGCGCTGAGGTCCTGGCCCTGCTCGATGACACCGGCGGCGGCCTGGCGACTGGGCTGGGCGTGGCCTGGCGCGCAATTCCGGCCTGGATCTGGCCGCCGCGGCAGTTGCACGATCCGGAAGCCCGGATGCGCGCCTCGCTCGGCACCGTCCTGGTCGCAGGCGCCATGCTGGCCGGGGTCTGCCTGGTGTTCGCCCAGCTCACCCAGTTCCAGGGATTCCGTGCCCACGGCAGCCCGCTCGTCGTGGGCTCATACCTGATCTTCGATGCGGCCATGGCCGTCTGCGCGGTCGCGGCAGCGGCCGGCGGCCTGCCACTGTGGCTAGTGATGCTGCGCCGGGCCCGGCGAGAGCGCCGCGCCCGTGAGACCGCTTACCTGATGCTGCCTGTCGTGCTGCCCGTCGCCTACCTCGCGACGGTCGGCGTGATAGCCCGCCTGCTGGGCGGGCCTGACGGGGTCAGCGCTGGCGTCTTCTTCGGCGTGACGGTCTTGGGCTTCGGCGCAGCAGCAGCGTCGTGTGCTGGGCCCATCCTGGCGATGCAGCGCCTCCGCCCGCGCGGGCCAGCCGTTCATCTCGCCGTCCGGGCTGCCGCTGTAGCGACGACGGCCATCGTGGTGGCTGAAGCGGCGAGCGCGATGGCGCTCACCGGGCTGTTCCTGTGGGCGCGCGGCTTCGCCGGCTACCACAGTGGTGCGATGCTGAGCTGCTACTTCGCGGTGGTTACCGGGCTGGGGATGACCGCCACCATCAGCGCGCGGCGCGGCACACGCGCAGCTCGCTCGAGTTAGTCCTCCAGCTGTCAAGGTCCTGGCGCAGCCGGGACCTGAGGACCGGGTGAACATCCAGTGAAGATGCCCGGTGAGGTGTTGAACTAGGCTCCGCTGACCTTCTTGAATAGAAGTCGCGGCCATGGTGCCCATGTCGTCCGTGCCAACACAATCCCTTCCCGTACGCGGAAACTTGGGAGGCGCGAGAAGTGGGCACCGTTGCGCTGGTGAACTCGACAGTCAAGCTGTCGTTCGCCTGGAACGCGTTTTACTACTGGGGAGTCTGGGCCCTCTGCATTGTTGGCCTCGGCGTGGTCCTCTGGGCGGCACTCAAGTCACCGCACTGGGCGCGCTGGACCACCCAGGACATCCTCATCATGGCAGCGCTCGGCGTGCTGCTCGAGGTCTACGACAACATCATCGGCGACCAGTTCATCGGTCCGCTGATCAACCCCATACCCGGCGCGGACCTGCTGCAGTTGCAGGACATCGTTTACATGTTCCTGCTCATGGTCGGCGTGGCGCTGGTTAGAAAACCGGGCTGCGTGACGGCCATGGTGTTCATCAACTACCTGCTCATGCAACTGTTGTTCGGCAGCGGCCACGGTGCGCTCGACTGGACCGACGGCCTCACCCAGGGCATCTTCTGCGACCTGTACATCGTCGCCCGGCGCGGGAAGGTCTACGCGCCAGGTTCGCGGGTCTGGGTGATGTTCATCGACGGGCTGATGATCGGCGGCCTGCGCGGCGGCCCGAACGCCTTCCTGACGGACTGGACGTTCGACCCGTACCTGAACTCGATCTATTACACCTGGTACCAGATGTGGACCGACACCTGGTCGAACGGGCTAGGCAATGCCGTCGAGGCCGCGATCACGTCTTCCCTGGCGCTCCGGGTGGCCCGGTCGGTCGTGCCATCCATCGGAGGCCGCAGAGCAGCGCAGGCGCGCGACATCGATCCCTTTGCCGAGGAACCCGCGCCGGGAGGCACGCCAGCGGCTTCCGCTGACAGCCTGCCAGCGGAAGGAGAGCCGGCGTGAAGCGGGGCGCAATCGTCTTTGCCGTGGTGGCATTGCTGCTCTTCGCCGACGGTAGCTATCTCGTGGAGACGAAGAATCAGGTTGGCGGCGACACCGGCGTGCTGTTCGGCAACCCGCATTTCTTCCTGTCCGCCGGAACCGTGGTACTGATCAGCAGCGGGTTCCTGATCCTCGGCGCGGCCATCATGTGGGCCGTGGCGGTCTGGCGGGAGACCCGGCCTGCGGGCCGGCGCCGCGAGGTCAGCCAGCCGCCGCAGGCCAGTGACAGGCCGCCGCACGCCAGTGACAGCCCGGCCCGGGCTGGTACAGAAAGTGCCCAGATCCGAGAGGGGCAGGGCCATCAGCGGCAATCCTGAGCTCGTTGCCGAGGATGTCTCGTTCGCCTACCTGGGAGCTACCACAGCGGCGCTCCGGCATATCGAACTCTCGCGTGACCGCTGGCGAGGTTGTGCTGATCACCGGGGTCTCCGGGTGCGGCAAGTCCACGCTGGCGCTGGTGCTCTCCGGGCTGATCCCGTCCCGCGTGCAAGGCGAGCTACGCGGGCGGGTCATGTTCGAGGGCAAGCCGCTGTCCGGCCTCAAGCCGCACCAGGCCTCGCAGCTTGTCGGCATGGTGTTCCAGAACCCGAACCTGCAGCTGATCAACCAGACCGTGCAGTCGGAGGTGGCGTTCGGCCCGGAGAACTTGGCGCTACCGCACGCCGAGATCGTCAGCAGGGTGAACTGGTGCCTCGAGGTCACCGGGATGGGCGGCATGCGCAAGGCCACGACGGTGACCTTGTCCGGCGGGCAGAAGCAGCGCACCGCGATAGCCGCCACGCTGGCCATGCGCCCGCGCATCCTGGTGCTGGACGAGCCGCTCTCCGATCTGGATCCCGTCGGGGCCCAGGAGGTGCTCGGCACGCTTCAGCGGCTGGCCAGGCAGGAGGGCACCGCGGTCGTCATCATCGAGCACAGGGTCGACGAGGTGGCCCCGTGGGCGGACCGCGTGGTGCTGATGGACGGCGGCCGGATCCTCGTCGACCAGCCGCCGAGGGTGGCCTGGGCCGACCCGGCTGTCTGGGCCAGGACCGGCGTTGGCGTGCCGGACGTGGTGCAGCTGGCGCAGGCGCTTCCCGATGCCTTCGGCGGGGGCATTCCGCTGTCTGTCGACGAGGCGGCCGTGCAGCTTGCCGATAGCTGGCTGGTCCCCGCGCTGACGCAGGCTGCGGCCGCGCGCGCAAGCGTCGCGTTTCATGGTGGAAACGAGGTCGGCACAGCCCAGTCTGGCCCGGCGACGCCAGTGCTGTCCTGGGAGGGCATCAGCGTCGACTTCGGTTTGGTCCGCGCTGTGAACGACGTCAGCCTGGACATCGCTGAGGGCGAGTCGGTGGCAATGATCGGCGCCAACGGGTCGGGCAAAAGTACGCTGACCGGGCTCGCGGTCGGTATGGGCACGCCGAGCGCCGGCCGGGTCTTCTTCCGCGGCCAGCCAGTCGAGCCGGGCAAGGTCTTCGAGCACGCGGCCCAGGTGGCACTGCTGCTGCAGGCGGCCGACGAGATGCTGTTCGAGGAAACAGTGATCGCCGAGCTGCGGTTCGGCACCAAGTTCCGAGCGTTGCCTCCCGACCCGGTACTCGACGTCCAGGGCGCCATCGACTTCTTCGGCTTCACCGGCCTGGAGCAGGTAAGTCCCTGGGAACTGAGCCAGGGCGGCCGGCAGCGGCTCGCGCTCGGCGCCCTGCTCGTCGGCGCGCCCGGCGTGCTGGTGCTGGACGAGCCGACCACCGGCCAGGACGCCGAGCACATGCGCTCGTTCCTGCGACTGCTCGCGGCCGTGCGGAAGCGAACCGGCCTTACCGTGCTGGCCGTCACGCACGACATCAGGGGCCTGGCCAGCCGCGCGGAGCGAATCGTGCTGCTCGGCGACGGTGCGGTGCGCATGGACGGACCCACGGCTCAGGTGCTTGCCCGCACCGAGGAACTCAAGCACTGGGGAGTGCTGTCACCGCCGCTGGCGAGGCTCCAGGTGGAGCTCCTCGGTCGGTGCGACGACGTCCTGCTGACGGTCGCTGAGATGACAGCCGCAGCGCGGACTTACCGGGACGCGCACGCGCCCGCGGCGGGCAGGTAACTGATGTCAAACATCCTCGTCCGCACGATCCTCGCCTACCTGCTCATCTTCGGCACGCCGATGATCTTGCCGATCATGTTCATCAAGCTCGTCGGTCTCGGCGGACTACGTGATCTGGTCACCTACGAGGCCAGGGACACCCCGCTGCACAAGCTCGACCCGCGACTGAAAGTGCTGTACCCGGTCGCGATGGGAGTGCTGTCCATCGTCTTGAACTGGGACTTCATGCTGATCGTCTTCGGCCTCACCGTAATCCCCTGGTTCTGGCTGAAGCCGTCACGGGCGAAGGTCCGGGTGCTGACGGTGATGGTCATCGGCCCGGCGATCGCCGGGTTCTGGTCGCAGGGCCTGTACTACCTGCCGCCGCCGCCGATTCACTACATCTACCAGTTCCCGTGGACGATCAGCTGGATGGGCTCACCTGGCATCACCGCCTACGGCATGGTGTTCGGCCTGCAGCAGTCGGCCCGTGTGCTCGTCACGGTGTCGACCTCCATGCTGATCCTGATCAGCACCGACGTCGGCGACTTCACCTGGGCATTCGAGCGCTTCAGGATGCCGCCGCAGGTGGGGTTCGCGCTAACCGCGGCGCTGCGGTTCCTGCCCGACATGATCTCCCGGACGACCCTAGTGCTGCGGGCCGTCGAACTGCGTGGCTACGACATGTCCAGGCCGCGCTGGTTCCAGGTCCGGCTCTTTCCCGACTACATCAAGCGGCTAGGCCGGTGCATCGTCATCATCACGGTGCCGCTGCTCGTCGGCAGCCTGCGCGGTACCGCAACGATGGCCATGGTTGCGGACGCGCGCGGTTTCGGCGTCAGCCGAAGACGGGGCTCGCTCCAGGAGCACCCGATCACGAAGTACGACATCGGCGGCTACGTGATCCTCGTCGTGCTAGTCGGCGGGGCGATCGTACTCAACCACTTCCGTATCGGTGCCCGCCCGTACTAGGAGGCGGCCCGCGAGTATCACCGCGGTCGACCGGGATGGCCGAAAGCCAACCGGCCCGCATCGTCCGCCTCCCACCACACGAGGAGACCCGATGCGTTACGACGCAGTCCTGTTCGACAACGGAGGAACGCTTACCCACCGGACATCACCAGTGGCGGCGGTGTGCAGTCTCGCCGCGCGACTTGGCGTGGAGATATCCGAGGAGGATGCCTCGCGCTACTGGCGGCGGTCCAAGGAACACAGCCGCACGCTGATGGCGGAGAAGCGGCAGCGCCGCAACCTGTCGCGTGCGGATCACCGGGCCGCCTACGTTACCGGCTACTCGGCATTCGACGATATCGCGCCCGGCTTGGCTGACCTGATGTACGACGAGTGGAAGACCAACCCGCAGACGATGGTGCCGTACCCCGACTCGCCGACGGTGCTCAAGTCGTTCGCCGGGGCGGGCATTCCAATCGCCATCGTCAGCAACACCGGCTGGTCAATCGACGAGGGCTACGTGGCGAACGGCCTGGACGCCTTCATCGAGACCTTCGTGTTGTCCTGCGACCTGGGCATTGCCAAGCCGGACCCGGAACCGTTCCTGACCGCCTGCGAACGGCTCAGCGTCTCGCCGGAGCGGACGCTCATGGTCGGTAACAACCGGCTGGCTGACTCGGGCTCGATCTGCGTGGGCTGCTACTGCCTGATCCTGCCGCCGGTGCCACCGGGAGCCACCCGCGGGCTGCGCGCGGCCGCGGACATGGCGGGCATCGCCTGGGCCGAGTAAATCCCGCACGGATCATGCCGATAACACACTCAGAAAAGGACACTCGATGCGAACCCTGCTCATGACCCGTGCCCGCGCCGCGGTGACAGCCGTGGCGCTGGCCGCCGGGCTAGCTACGCCTGCGGCCGCGGTCGCAGCCAGCGCACATCCGGCAGCGACGGCTGGTCATGCGGCCGCTGATGCCGCGACTCATGCCGCCGACCGGGTACCGCGGTACAACCACATCGTGGTGCTCATGTTCACCGATCATGGCTTCACCAACATCCAGGGCAATAAGTACGCGCCGACCTTCAACCGGCTGGCTCGCGAATTCGGTCTGGCCACGCACTACTACACAACGTCTGACCCGGACTCTGCGAACATCATGGCCTTCCTGGCCGGCGCCTCCTTCGGCGTCAACGACGGCTCGCCGTACTGGGACCAGCCAGTCAACAAGCCCAGCCTGCTCAGCCAGCTCGCGGCCGCGCACAAATCCTGGAAGGAGTACGTCCAGAACATTCCGTACGCCGGATACCTGGGCAACTGCTACCCGACGCAATGCCAGGAGTTCGACACGCTGTACAACCAGCCCAAGTTCAATCCGGTACCAGACCTCACGAGCGTCTCTGCCAACCCGGCGCAAGCGCGTAACATCGTGCCTGCCGCTGACCTGGCCGCAGATGCCGCGCACGGCCGCTTGCCGGATTTCGGTTTCGTCGACGCGAACGAGTGCGCCAACATGCACGGCGGGCCGCCCTGGTGCGAGGACAGCCCGAACAACTTCGGTGAGCCCAATGACAACAAGCTCGTGTCCGGCGGGGACAGCTACCTGCGCCAGGTCACCAAGCAGATCATGTCCGGCCCGCAGTGGCGGCGCGGTAACAACGCGATCGTGGTTACCTGGACCGAGGGCGTCAGCACTGCCGGATGCTGTGACGCCAAGCCAGGTACCGGGCGCGTCTTCACCATCGTGATCACCAGCCACGGGCCGCGCCACCTGACCGACGCCACGAAGTTCAATCACTACTCGCTGCTGGCGACCATCCAGCACGCCTTCGGACTCGGCTGCCTGCAGCACAGCTGCGACACCAGGAACGTCATCCCGATGGCGAAGCTGTTCGGCGCCAGGTCGGACAGGCCCGAGAGCTTCCCTGCTGCTACGAAGCCAGCGGCGACTGTGCTGGCACAGACCGCACCGACCGGTGCCGCCGCTCCGGCTGCTCCGGCGGCGTCCGGCTGGACAGTCGTGCGGAGCCCTGACCAGAGCACCAACGACAACGACCTCTGGTCAATCGCTGGCCGGTCCGCCTCAGATATCTGGGCGGTCGGCTCCCTGCTCCCGTTCCCGTCAGCAACGATCCTGCAGAACCTGGCGCTGCACTACAACGGCACGACCTGGACGCACGTCAAGACCCCGGATGTCGGGTCGGAAGGCAACCAGCTCTACGGCGTTGCCGCGCTGCCGGACGGGACGGCCTGGGCAACCGGCATTTACGTGCAAGGCTCCGGCCACACCGGCCGCGCGCTCACCATGCACTGGAACGGGAGCAAGTGGACGATCGTGCCAGCCGCTAACCCTGGCTCGGGCGACGACATGCTGTTCAGCGCGGCGGCGGTGAGTGACTCTGACGTCTGGGCGGTGGGCTCGGATAGCGGTTCCAACGGCTTCTTCCATCCGCTGATTGAGCACTGGAACGGGCAGCACTGGACCGCCGTACGCATTCGCGGCATCGGCTCAGGCGCGAACGGCAGCTTGTCGTCGGTTACTTCATCTGGCGGCGGGGTGTGGGCGACCGGCCAGCTCTCTGGTGACGGCTCGGACCGCCAGGTGGTCCTGCACCTCGTGCGCGGCGGTTGGGTCGTCGTGCCCGAGCGGACGGTACGGACGCCCGGCGGAGCCATCGCCGACGCATACCCGAACTCGATCGCGAACTCACCGACGGGGCTCTGGATCACCGGCGAAGACCGGGCCGGGCACTCTGGCTTCAGCACGCTTGTCGAGGGCCCGGTAGCGCACCGTCCGACCGAAGTCAGCACGCCTGATCCGACCCTGCAGGACAACTACCTGCAGGCCATCGCCCCGGTGAACGGAGGCAAGGAGGCCTGGGCGGTCGGCGATGACATACCTGTCTCGACCGGGAACGCAAACTCATTGATCGAATATGGCTCGGCGACGCTGGGCTGGACCGTGGTCGCGAGCCCCGACCCGTCGGCCAACGGAAACAACATCCTGGACGGCATTCTCGCTCTGAGCGACACCAATGTCTGGGCCGTCGGTGAGTTCGACGGTCACGGCGGGATGAAGACGCTAATCATGCACTACACCGGCGCCTAGCTAACAGCGGTCCTAGCTAGCAGACGCACCTCAGAAAGCGGCGCAAGAGCGCTTCCGGTCCAGCCGAGACGGGCTGGCTGGCGCAGGCGGAGTTGCCTGTGCTAGCCAGCCCGGCCTTCTTACCAGCGTCTCAAGCTAGTCGCAGCTGCGTCTCACTCGCGTGACATGGGTTGATCTGCCTTGGTACAAATCTGGTCTGGGCGTTTTAGGCTGCGCCGCAGCTGGCGGCCCGGTCGGGTCGGACGTCCTGATGGCGTTGGCTGCCGCGACCAGCGGCACGGGCAGCACAAGAGGCGGCTGATGACAGCGCGAGCGAGGTTCCGGCCCGCCAGTCAATGCTCAGCCGATGGCGGTCGGCGGAGCGGAGGGGGCTCCGCCGCTCGCTTGCTCCGCAGCTCGCTTCGGGTGGAGCCCTCGCTCTTCTCTCTGTCCTGCGCCCGAGCCCCTGCCTCTGCTCCTGCGCGTCGGCCTGGCCGGCCGCGTGCTGTCATCGCCGGGCTCAGGTGGTGACATACCGGGCGCTCGTTATGTACTATCCAGTAAGTTACTGGCCAGTAGTACCAGCCAGTAGCACCGGTGGCACAGCGAGCAGGGAGCAGTCATGGGGCACTTCAAGAGCAACCTCAGAGACATCGAGTTCAATCTGTTCGAAGTGCTAAACCGGCAGGACCTGCTTGGCTCCGAGCCGTTCGGCGAGGTGGACGAAGAGACCGCGCGCGGCATCCTGGACGAGGTCAAGCGGCTGGCTGAAGGTCCGCTCGCGGAGTCGTTCGCGGATGCGGACCGGAACCCGCCGGTATTCGATCCGGCCGCCCATTCGGTGACGATGCCCGAGTCCTTCAAGAAGTCCTACCAGGCATTCATCGACGCCGAGTGGTTCCGGCTCGAGCTGCCGGCCGAGCTCGGCGGCACCAGCGCGCCGCGATCGCTCGCCTGGTCCGTCGCTGAACTGGTGCTCGGGGCGAACCCTGCCATCTGGATGTACGCGAGCCTGGGCTCGTTCTCGCACGCACTGTGGCAGATGGGCACGCCAGCCCAGAAGAAGATCGCCGAGCAGGCGATCGAGGGGCACTGGGGATACACCATGGTGCTGACCGAGCCAGACGCTGGCTCGGACGTCGGCGCCGGCCGGACCAGGGCTGTCAAGCAGCCCGACGGCACCTGGCACATCGAGGGCGTCAAGCGCTTCATCACCAGCGCGGAGCACGACATGGCAGCGAACATCCTGCACGTCGTGCTGGCCAGGCCGGAGGGGGCGGGTCCTGGCACCAAGGGCCTGTCGATGTTCCTGGTTCCGAAGTTCCTGGTGAACACGGACGGCTCGCTGGGCGAGCGCAACGGCGTGTACGTAACGAACGTCGAGCACAAGATGGGCCTCAAGGCGTCGACGACCTGCGAGCTGACCTTCGGCGCGGAGCACCCCGCCATCGGCACGCTGATCGGCGATGTGCACGACGGCATCCGGCAGATGTTCAACATCATCGAGTTCGCCCGGATGATGGTCGGCACGAAGGCGATCGCGGCGCTGTCGACTGGCTACCTGAACGCGCTGGACTACGCGAAGACCCGGGTGCAGGGCGCCGACCTGACCCAGCTGACGGACAAGGCAGCTCCCCGCGTCACGATCATGAAGCACCCGGATGTGCGGCGAAGCCTGCTGCTGCAGAAGTCCTACGCCGAGGGCATGCGCGCTCTCGTCCTGTACACCGCCACTCAGCAGGACGCGGTCCAGCTCGCGGCCGCCAGAGGCGAGCGGGACGAGCTAGCCGTCGCGCTCAATGACCTGCTGCTGCCCGTCGTCAAAGGCGTCGGCTCGGAGCGCGGCTACGAGCAGCTTGCACAGTCGCTCCAGACCTTTGGTGGCTCGGGTTACCTGCAGGATTACCCGATCGAGCAGTACATCAGGGACTCCAAGATCGACAGCCTGTACGAGGGCACCACCGCGATCCAGGGCCTGGACCTGTACTTCCGCAAGATCGTCCGCAACCAGGGTGCCGCCCTGACCGAGCTGATCAGCAAGATCCGCGAGTTCGCTGCCGGCGATGCCGGTAACGGCCGGCTGAAGAAAGAGCGGGCCGCTGTGGCGCGCGCGGCCGACAACGTCGAAGCGATCATCTCGGCCATGAACGGCTATCTGGGCAGCAGCCTGGAGCAGGCACCGGAGATCTACCGTGTCGGCCTCAACACCACCCGGCTGCTGCTAGCGCTCGGCGATCTGGTGATCGGCTGGCTGCTCGGCCGGCAAGCCGAGGTCGCGCTGGCCAGGCTCGACGACGCCAGTCTGGATCAGCACCCGCACGCCGCTGCCGAGAAGGCGTTCTACCAGGGCAAGGTGGCCGTTGCGGCGTTCTTTGCCGCGACGGTGCTGCCCCGCCTCGCAGCCGAGCGGGAGATCGCCGAGGCGACCACGCTTGACCCGATGGAACTTCCTGAAGAGGCGTTCTGACCGCCCTGGCCAATTGCCTGCCATTGCCTGGCCAATGTGTGTGGGTTTCCGCGTTCACGCGGCGCTTCCGCCCTCTTAGCGTTTCAGACGCGAGCTCGCATTCGGTGAGCTCAGCGAACAAGCGCAACAGGGGAGACAGACATGCGCAAGACCAACGCCGCCCTCGCGGCCGCAGCCGCCGCCGTCCTCGCGACCGGGGCCGGCTGGAGCGCCGCGAGTGCCAGCCCGGCCAGCCAGGCGGCATCGGGGACCGAACACTTTTACCTGATGACGACTCAGCCCTCGGCGAGCAAGTACACCGTCATCGCATCCGGAGTGTTCACCGGGGGCGGTACCGACAGCTCCGGCAACACGGTCGACAAGGTCAAGCTGCCCGGCGGCACCTTCAAGATCAGCCACTCCGGGCAGATCCACATCGTGGTTCAGAAAGTCAACTCCAAGACGTGCCTGGCGCAGTTCAAGGGAACGGCGTCGTTCACCATCGGCAGCGGCACCGGCGCCTACAAGGGCATCAGCGGGTCGGGCAAGGCCACTGTCGCCGCTCTGGAGATCGCTAAGCGCAACGCCAAGGGCCAGTGCAACCCCAACGCCACGCCGGTGGTCAACGAGCAGACGATCACGGCAACCGCGCACGTCAAGCTCTAGCCGGCCGGTCGCAGCAGGAGGAGGGGAGTGGCTGGGTGGCCCGCCAGATTGCTGGCCGGCCCCAGCCACTTGCTCGGGGCGAGAGCGTCAGCCCTGCGTGATCTCGTACTGGACCGACGCCCGGCTCTTCGCGTGCGGCGCGCTCAGCCGGCGGATGATGTCCTGGTGCTCGGGATGGTCGCGGTAGGCGAGGTACGCCGCGGCATCATCAAAGTCGCCGACGACGGCGAAGTCGAAGTTGCCTTCGACGAGACCCGCGTCCGGGCCGGCGTGATAGGACCGAACACCCGGCGCCCTCGCCGCTAGCGCGGTGAGCTCAGCCGCGAACTGCTGCTCCATCGCCTCGGTCATCTCGTCGTCCCAGGTGAACAGCACCGTGTGCCTGATCATCAGGCTCCTTTCGAAGTCCGGCCTCCGAGTCCAAGCCGCGCCCGCCTGCAGCCAGCGTACGGCTCAGGACCAGGCCAGCATCCGCAGCGGGTCGGTCAGCATCGCGCCGACGTCACGCAGCACTGCCGAGCCCAGGTCACCATCCACCAGCCGGTGATCGAAGGACAGCGCGAGCGTGCACACCTTGCGGACCGCCAGAGCCCCGTCGACGACCCACGGCGCGTCCTTAATCTGGCCGAACGCCAGTATCGCCGCCTGGCCGACGGGCAGGATCGGAGTCCCGGTGTCGACTCCGAAGATGCCGACGTTGGTGATCGAGATGGTGCCGCCGGAAAGGTCCGCCGGGGTGGCCTTGCCCGCCCGCGCCGTCTCAGCCAGCTGCGCTAGCGCGCTAGCCAGCGCCGGCAGCGTGAGAGCGTGCGCGTCCTTGACGTTCGGCACGACCAGCCCGCGGTCGGTTGCCGCCGCGATGCCCAGGTTCACGTAGTGCTTGACCACGATCTCCTGTGCGGCCTCGTCCCAGCTTGAGTTGATCATCGGATGTCGTGCGGCTGCGATGATCACGGCGCGCGCCACCAGCAGCAGCGGCGACACCCGCACGTCGGCGAACTCCGGCAGCGTGCGCAGCCGCGCCGTTGCAGTCATCGTCTCGGTGATGTCGATCTGCAGGAACTCGGTCACGTGCGGAGCCGTGAACGCGCTCGATGACACCGCGGCCGCGGTGTGCTTGCGCACGCCCCTGATGGCGATTCGCTCCTCGCGCGGCCCGGTCGTCGAAGTCAGCCTCACAACACCCGTACCTGGGCCGGAAACGGGCTCGGTCTGCGTCAACGCCGCCGCCTGCTCGACGTCCTGCCTGGTGATAGAGCCACTGGGGCCAGTGCCGACCAGACCTGCGAGGTCGACGCCGAGGTCCCTGGCCATCTTGCGAACCGGCGGCTTTGCCAGCGCGGCACTGCCTGGCGAGCCGTCGGCGGCCGGCCCGTTGACAGCGGGCAGCGCCGGGGCTGGCAGGCTCGCCGCGGCCGTACTGGCGGCTGCGGCGTTACGTCCACTGCCGTTTCCGGCTTGATCGGGTGTTGTCTTTCTAGCCCGGCGGGTCGTAGTGCCGAGCTTGACGCCATAGCCGACCAGTACTGCCTGCCGTTCGGCCTTCGGCGCCGGGCTGCCGATCATCCCGGGCTCCGACGCGCCTTCGATTGGCGGCGCAGGTATCAGGTCTTCGGCGTAGCTGATCGCACGCTGCTCTTCCGCCTCCGGCGGGATCGCACTGGCCAGGCCGCTACCGTCCGGGCTGGTGTCGACCGCGATGATCGGCGTGCCGACATCGGCAGTCTGGCCCTCGGGAACCAGCAGTCTGGCGACCGTGCCCGCGAACGGGCTCGGCAGTTCGACGACCGCCTTGGCGGTTTCGATTTCCACGATGATCTGGTTGACGGTGACAGTGTCGCCGGGCTTGACGTGCCACCTGATGATGTCGGCCTCGGTCAGGCCTTCGCCGACATCAGGGAGCTTGAACTCCTTGAGATCAGACATTTTCCAGGCCTCTCAGTAACCGAAGCTACGGTCGACGGCGTCCAGAATCCGGTCCAGGTCCGGCAGGTAATGATCCTCCAGCCTGGACGGCGGATACGGGGTTGAGTACGCGCCAACCCGCAGCACCGGTGCCTCGAGGCTGTAGAAACACTCCTGGGAAACCTGTGCCGCGATCTCGGCACCGAGGCCGCCGGTCACCACAGCCTCGTGCACGACGATGCACCTGCCGGTCTTGCGCACTGAGGCAAAAATCGTCTCGGTGTCCAGCGGTGCCAGCGAGCGCAGGTCGATGACTTCCAGCGACCTGCCGTCGCCGGCCGCGGCAACGGCAGTTTCAGCACAGGTCCGCACCATCGGCCCGTAGCACAACAGCGTCACGTCGGTGCCCTCGACCAGGACCCGGGCTTTGTCCATCGGCAGCGACGCGGCGAGTGCGCCTTCGATGTCGACCTCGGCCTTGTCCCAGTAGCGTCGCTTCGGCTCGAAGAACAGCACCGGATCGTCGCTGGTGGCGGCCTGCTGGATCATCGTGTAAGCGTCGGCGGGGTCACCGCAGGCCACCACCCGGAGGCCCGGCGTGTGCGCGAACAGTGCCTCGGGCGACTCGCTGTGGTGCTCGACTGCACCGATCCCCCCGCCGAACGGCACCCGGACGACGAGCGGAAGCTTGAGGTTGCCGAGCGAGCGGTACCGCATCTTGGCTAGCTGAGAGACGATCTGGTCGAAGGCCGGGAAGATGAAACCGTCGAACTGTATCTCGCAGATTGGCCGGTAGCCGCGCAACGCGAGACCGATTGCCGTGCCGATGATGCCGGACTCGGCCAGCGGCGTGTCCATCACGCGAGCCTCGCCGAAGTCCTTCTGCAGACCGTCGGTTACGCGGAACACGCCGCCGAGCTTGCCGACGTCCTCGCCCATGATGAGCGCCTTGGCGTTGGCCTCAAGCGCTTTGCGCAAGCCCTCGTTGAGCGCCTTGGACAGGGTGAGCGTGGTCATCGCGACGCCTCCTCGGCTTCGAACGAGTCAAGGTAGGCGGCGAAGCCGTCGCGCTCGGCAGCGAGCTGAGCTGTCGGTGCGGTCAGCACGTTGTCGAACATCGAGAGTGGCTCTGGGTCGGGCATCTGCTGGCAGGCAGCACGGACCCGGCTGCCGACTGCGGCGGCCTCTGCCTCGACTTCGTCGAAGAAGCTCATCTCGGCCTGCTCGGTCCGGATGAGGTACTGCTTCACCCGCTCGATCGGATCCTTGAGTTTCCACGCCTCCAGCTCCGCCGACAACCGGTACCTGGTGGGGTCGTCCGTGGTGGTGTGCGCGCCCATCCGGTAGGTGAATGCCTCGATCAGGGTCGGGCCCTGGCCTTCCCTGGCTGCCTGCATCGCCTTGCGCGTCACCGCGAGGCAGGCCAGCACGTCGTTGCCGTCCACCCGCACGCCGGGGAAGCCGAAGCCCTTGGCGCGCATGTACAGCGGCGTCCGGCTCTGCCGCTCGAGCGGCTCGGAGATGGCCCACTGGTTGTTCTGGCAGAAGAACACGATCGGCGCGTTGTTCACTGACGCCCAGATGAATGCCTCGTTCACGTCACCCTGGCTAGTCGCGCCGTCGCCGAAGTAGGCGATGACAGCCTCGCCGTCGTCGCCGACCGCGCCGTCGCGCTGGATCCCCATCGCGTACCCGGTGGCGTGCAGCGTCTGGCTGCCGATGACGATCGTGTACAGGTGGAAGTTGTGCGCGGTCGGATCCCAGCCGCCGTGGCTGACACCGCGGAACAGTTCCAGCAGCCGCACCGGGTCCAGGCCGCGGCACCAGGCGACGCCGTGCTCCCGGTAAGTCGGGAACGCCATGTCGCGCGGGGTGAGCGCGCGGCCTGAGCCGACCTGCGCAGCCTCCTGGCCGAGCAGGGACGCCCAGATCCCGAGCTCGCCCTGGCGCTGCAGCGCGATCGCCTCGAAGTCGATGCGGCGGACGATGACCAGGTCTCGGTAGAGCGCTTTGACCTCCGCAGCGGAGATCTCTAGCGGGTAGTCGGGGTGCTCGACGCGTTCCCCTTCGGGGGTGAGGAGCTGAATCAGCTCCGCTGGATCCGCCTGTCGGTCAGGCTCGCGGGCTGGTGCCCTGTCGTCTGGTGCCCGCCTACCTGGGCGGGCTGCGCGTCCGGCGTCTTTGACGGCCACGTGCCACTCCTTGCGTGTTCACATCCGGCCTAGGCTCGCCCCGACCGGCTGTCGTCAGTCCATGGCATGTCAGTCCATGGCTGTGCGAACAGTACTATTGCCGCGCCCGGCATGCTCAGGCGCTGCCAGCCTGCGGCGACGATGGTGACGCATGTCACGAAATCGGGGGTACGCCGGCTTGCTTTCAAGGCTACTGCCCAGCAAGCCGGATCCATATTCGCTGACGGCGAACCCAGCTCGAACTCGGCTCAATCCGCGTCTTCGAATGCCGCTCGCGTACTGTTTCGATGTGCCCAGATTCGTTGTCGACGTGATGCTGAAGCCCGAGATCCACGACCCGCAGGGTGAGGCCATCGCCAGTGCGTGCCGCCGGCTGGGTTTCGGCCAGGTCGCCGGCGTGCGGCAGGGCAAGCGGTTCGAGATCGAGCTGAGCGAGCCGGCCAGCCCCGAGCGGATCGGTGAGCTCGCTGCTGAGCTGCTCGCGAATCCGGTGATCGAGGAGTTCTCCGTTCGCCCAGTGTGAGCGCCACGCATCGTCAGCCCGTAGCGCACTGTTCGTCCAGAGATCGCCTGAGTTCATGATTACCGCTGTTCAGGCGGGGAAGCCTCCACAATGTGAACTGATGAGTTGCCGCGACGGGGCTGAGGAGCGGATGCGATCTCGGGTGGTCCATTCTGGGGAGCCAGGCGCAGACGTGGAGTTCTGCCTGGTGTTCCCGAGGGAATCGCTAAGCGTCCCGGTGATGCGCCGGGTACTCGGGGACACCCTCAGCCGGCTCGGCATCGGCGAGAGTTGCGTCGACGATTTGCTGCTAGCGGTCACTGAAGCGTGCACGAATGTGCTGCGGCACGCGGGGCCGGGTCGCCGGTACGAGCTTGTCGCACACGTGGGCACCAAGCGATGCGTGCTTGAGGTGCTCGATAGTGGTCGCGGCTTCGATCCCGCCAAGGTCGGCCGGGGGCACCGCGCGGGCCTGCGGCGGTCCGTCAGGCCGATGGGCATGCTGCGGCGTAACCAGCGCAATCAGTCCGCACCGGCGCACGCCGCTCCCACTACGCCGGCCACTCTGCGCAACCGCATCACCAGGTCGCGACGGCTGGCCAGGGAGCGTGCCATCGCCGAACTGCCCGAGTCCGGGCGCGGTCTGGCCATCATGCGGGCTTGTGTCGACGACGTGACGATGCGCAGCAGGCCCGGCCAGGGCACCGTCGTCTCACTGCACAAGCGGATCGAGTGGCGCACCGACGCCCCGCTGGCCCCGCGGCCTGCGTCTCAGCTCAAGGACGCCGGCTGAGCGGGTAGCCTGCGAGTATGCGCCGCTCCACAGGACGCCCATGACGGCCCGGATCGGAGTCGTCACCTTTCCCGGTTCACTCGATGATCGTGACGCCTACCGCGCGGTACAGCGGGCAGGCGCGCAGCCGGTCGCGCTCTGGCACGACGAAGCCAGCCTGCACGGGGTCGACGCCGTGGTTCTGCCGGGCGGCTTCTCCTACGGCGATTACTTGCGCTGCGGTGCCATCGCCCGGTTCGCGCCGGTCATGGGGCAGATCGTCGAAGCGGCCGGCCACGGGCTGCCGGTGCTCGGTATTTGCAACGGCTTTCAGATTCTGTGCGAGGCACATCTGCTGCCGGGGGCGCTGGCCCGCAATGCTGGCCTGCATTTCGTGACCAGGGACATCACGATCAGGATCGAGAACGACAAGTCGGCCTGGACCCGGCAGTACCAGGCAGGCCAGGACGTCCGCGTCGTTCTCAAGAGCGGTCAGGGTGCGTACATGGCTGATCCGCAGACGCTGGCAAGCATCGAGGCGAACGGCCAGGTGCTGGCTCGTTACGCCAGCGGCAACCCGAACGGATCGCAGCGGGATATCGCCGGCGTGGTCAGCGAGGCCGGGAACGTGGCCGGGCTGATGCCCCATCCCGAGCACGCCATCGACGAGCTCACCGGGCCGTCAGCGGATGGTCTGGGCTTCTTCGCCTCGGTGCTGCAGGCGGTCGCGATCCCATGACTCAAGACGTCACCGCGGTTCCCGCTGCCGCGGCTCAGGACACGGTGTCCGGTGCTGCTGCTACACCCGGCCGGGAGCAGCCATTCGCTGCGCTCGGGCTGACAGCCGACGAGTACGCGCGCATCGCCGGAATCCTCGGTCGCCGGCCCACCGATGCCGAGCTGGCCATCTACTCGGTGATGTGGAGCGAGCACTGCTCTTACAAGTCCTCGCGTAAGCACCTGCGACAGTTCGGCGAGAAGGCACCCGCGACCGGCGTGCTGCTCGCCGGGATCGGCCAGAACGCTGGCGTGGTCGACGTTGGCCAGGGCTACGCGGTCACATTCAAGATCGAGTCGCACAATCACCCGTCCTACGTCGAGCCGTTCCAGGGTGCTGCGACCGGAGTCGGCGGTATCGTCCGCGACATCCTGGCGATGGGCGCGCGACCGGTGGCGGTCATGGACGCGCTGCGCTTCGGCCCGGCCGGCGCCGCGGACACCCGCCGGGTGCTGCCTGGCGTGGTGGGCGGCATTTCGTTCTACGGCAACTGCCTGGGCCTGCCGAACATTGGCGGGGAACTTGCTTTCGATCCCTGTTACGCGGGCAATCCGCTGGTCAACGCGCTCTGCGTGGGCGTGCTGCGGCACGAGGACCTCAAGCTCGCCGCGGCGACGGGGCCTGGCAACAAGGTGATCTTGTTCGGCTCTCGGACCGGGCCGGACGGCATCGGCGGTGCGTCTGTGCTGGCCAGCGCGTCGTTTGGCGGGACTGGCGAGGGCGCGAAGCGGCCCAGCGTGCAAGTCGGTGACCCGTTCATGGAGAAGCTGCTGATCGAGTGCTGCCTGGAGCTGTATCAAGCCGGGCTGGTCGTCGGCATCCAGGATCTTGGCGCGGCTGGCGTTGCCTGCGCGACGACCGAGCTGGCTGCTGGCGGCGGCACCGGCATGCGGGTGAAGCTCGACTCGGTGCCGCTGCGGGACGCCTCGCTCGGCCCGGCCGAGATCCTGATGAGCGAGTCACAAGAGCGGATGATGGCGATCGTCGAGCCTGAGCGCGTCGCCGCATTCCTGGATATCTGTCGCAAGTGGGACGTCCTGGCGACTGTTATCGGCGATGTCACCGACACCGGCAGGCTGGAGATGACCTGGCACGGCGAGCAGGTCGTCGACATCCCGCCGGGCAGTGCCGCCGACTCCGGACCCGTCTACGACCGGCCGGTGAGCCGTCCGGCCAGCCAGGACGCGCTGAATGCGGCCGGTCCGGAGCAGCTGCCGTTGCCAGCGTCGGGCGCTGACCTGCGGGCCGACCTGATGCTGCTGCTCGGATCGCCAGAGGGCGGCGACAAGGCCTGGGTCACCGAGCAATACGACCATTACGTGCGCGGCGACACCGTGCTCGCGATGCCGCATGATGCCGGGCTGCTCCGGATCGACCCGGAGACCGGGCTCGGCGTCGCGCTGGCCACCGACGGTAACGGCAGGTACTGCCAGCTCGACCCGTACGCGGGTACCCAGCTGGCGCTGGCCGAGGCTTACCGGAACGTTGCCGTCACCGGGGCGCGGCCGCTTGCGGTCACCAACTGCCTCAATTTCGGCTCGCCGGAGGACCCGGCGGTGATGTGGCAGTTCACCGAAGCAGTACGCGGCCTGGCCGACGGCTGCCTGCAACTCGGCGTACCGGTGACCGGCGGCAACGTCAGCTTCTACAACCAGACCGGCGGGACCCCGATCCAGCCGACACCGGTCGTCGGCGTCCTCGGCGTGCACGATGACGTGCGGCGCCGGGTCGGGTCCGGCTTCACCGTCGAAGGCGCCAGCATCCTGCTGCTGGGCCAGACCAGAGCCGAGTTCGGCGGCTCGCTGTGGGCCTGGCTGCGGCACGGGCACCTGGGCGGACGGCCGCCCGCCGTCGACCTGGAGGCCGAGCGAGCGCTGGCCGACCTGCTGGTCACGGCCGCGGAGCGAAGCCTGATAGCGGCCGCGCACGACTTGTCCGACGGTGGCCTGGCGCTCGCCCTGGCCGAGGCCTGTCTGTCCGGCGGCACCGGCTGTGTCATACGGCCGCCAGCCGACGCTGCCACGTTTCTGTTCAGTGAATCGGCGGCTCGCGCGGTTGTCGCGGTCCGGCCGGACGCCACGGAGGACCTGCGCCTGGCCTGCGAGCAGGCTGGGGTGCCGATGGCAGTCATCGGCACCACGGGCGGTCAGGCCCTCGAAGTCAGCGGCCTGTTCTCGGTTCCGCTTGCCGAACTCGCCACGACGCACCGGGCGGCGCTGCCAGCGCTGTTTGGCTGACAGCCCCTCGCCCTAGGCCGCAGTCTTAGGGGCGCGAACGGCGGGCCAGCGCGCTACAGGGACGCCCACCAGAATCCGATGAGCTGATCAGTCTCGGACCCGGTTGAGCAGACCTGCAGCGCGGCTCCATAAACCGGGCCGGGGAGCGCACCTGTCTGCGTCAGGCATGAGGTGTCGCCTACGTTCGCATACTGGTAGAAATCATGCCCCTGAATCTGGACCGCTGCCGTCGCCCTCCGCCAGCGTTGCTGCGCAGACAGGTCACAATGATCCAGCGCCAGCATCGGCTGGTCGGCCGGACCGGTCGCGGCAAGGCAGTCGCCGGTCGGCAGGTAGATGAAGATGTAGCTGTCCCCGGCCATCAGGTCCGCTGTCCACTGCGGCGAGCCAGCTTGTTCCTGTGCCCGCCCGAGCGGGCTGAATTGCGGAGTGCCGTGCGGGCCGAGAAGCTGCAGTAGCTGGCCCGATGATGCTGGCTGCGCGGTCTGTGTGATCAGGCCGACCGTCTGGAAGCTAATGACCTTCGTGGGCAGCGGCGGCCGCTGACGCGCACTGGCCGGGTGCAGCGCCACCAGGTAGATAGCGACGCCACCGGCCGCGAGCGCCACGGCCGCACCGATCCCGGCCAGCCTGGCGAGCCTTGAGCCGGCGGCTCGTTGGCCCGTGGTGCGGCGCTGACCAGGCATACCGAACGAATACAACTATTGGCTAGTCGATGGGGCCAGATAGTCAAAAAACTTTGGGTAAGTGGTAACGACTTCTCGGCCGCAACGACATTTCGTGGATTTGTGTCACTTTCGCGCCAGTAATGCCCGATCTGTGGCAGGCGAGGCCATGAAATGAGCCGGAAGTCACGCCGGCGGTGGTGGCACCGCTCGGCCATCGCCTGAGGAAACACGGTCAGGCGATCTGAGCTAGCCTGCTTAGCCGTGCCTGCGCGCGGTCCTGACCTCGGTCGCCTGCTTGCCGCAGTCAATGACCAGCGGGAAGCTCTCGGCCAGCCGCCCTGGGCCGGGCTGCTGACCGAGCGAGTGCTCGGCGCGGCCTGCCTGGCGGCCGTGCTTGCGGCCAGGGACAGCGGCGCTGAACCGCACCGAGCCGCACTGCGCGCCGCTGTCCGGTACAGCCTGGACGAACTGGGCGCCAAGGTGCCGGGTCGGACGGTGGAAGTGCGAGTGCCGCCATTCGCCGCTGTCCAGTGCGTGCCGGGCCCCCGGCATACCCGCGGCACGCCGCCGAATGTCATCGAGACCGACCCGCTGACCTGGCTTGACCTGGCGGCCGGGCGCCTGGAGTGGGCGGCCGCAGTCGCTGCCGGCCAGGTTTACACCAGCGGCCAGCGAGCCGATTTGGGCGACTTCCTGCCGTTGTTTCCGGAGAGTCGCTGACCGTCGGCCGACGGCGCGCGGAGCCAACACGGCGCTGGAAGCCTCGGCGGGTCCATAGACTTAACCGGTGATTAAGCCCGACGGCGTGTTGTCACATGATGCAGATCCAGCCGACCGGCCACCGCGGGACGCGTGCGGGGTTTTCGGCGTCTGGTCGCCCGGCGAGGATGTGGCCAAGCTCGCCTACTACGGGTTGTACTCGCTGCAGCACCGCGGCCAGGAGTCTGCTGGGATCGCGGTCAGCGACGGCTCGCGGATCGTCGTCTACAAGGACATGGGCCTGGTCGCGCAGGTCTTCAATGAGTCGGTGCTCAACACGCTGCGCGGGCACATCGCAGTCGGGCACTGCCGGTACTCGACCAGCGGCTCATCGGTGTGGGAGAACGCCCAGCCGACGTTCCGCGCCACTCCGTCGACGAGCCTCGCGCTCGGTCACAACGGCAACCTGAGCAACACCCGTGAGCTGGCTGGCCTGCTCGCCGGCCACCCTGACGCCATGGCTGGCCGAGCCACGTCCGACACCGATGTGCTGACGGCGCTATTTGCGGCCAACGGGGCGGTGTCGAACGGCAGTGCGGCGAACGGCAGTGCTGCAAACGACGGTGCTGCAAACGACGGTGCTGCAAACGACAGTGGCGCGAACAGCGGTGGCCATCCCGGCGTTGAGGCAGCGGCACGTGCCGTGCTGCCGCTGGTCCGGGGCGCGTTCTCGCTGGTCTTCATGGATGAGCAGACCCTGTACGCGGCCCGCGACCCGCAAGGCTTCCGGCCGCTGGTGCTCGGGAGGCTGGCACGCGGCTGGGTGGTCGCGAGCGAGACGGCCGCGCTGGACATCGTCGGTGCCGCGTTCGTCCGCGAGATCGAACCCGGCGAGCTCGTGGCCATCGACGAGGCGGGCGTCCGCTCGCACCGGTTCGCAGCTGCCAAGCGGGCCGGTTGTTTGTTCGAGTATGTCTACCTAGCCAGGCCAGATACCGCTATCGCGGGGCGCAGCGTGCATGCGACGCGAGTACAGGTGGGCCGGCGTCTTGCCGCCGAGCATCCCGCTGACGCCGATCTCGTGATCCCGGTGCCGGAATCGAGCACGCCAGCCGCGATCGGTTATGCCCAGGCCAGCGGCATTCCCTACGGTCAGGGGCTGGTGAAGAACTCCTACGTCGGCCGGACTTTTATTCAGCCGAGCCAGACGATCAGGGAACGCGGCATCCGGCTGAAGTACAACCCGCTCCGTGACGTGATAGTCGGCAAGCGACTGGTCGTAGTGGACGACTCGATCGTCCGCGGCAGCACTCAGCGCGCGATCGTGGCGATGCTGCGCGAGGCCGGGGCAGCCGAGGTTCACGTCCGGATTTCCAGCCCGCCGGTGGCCTGGCCGTGTTTCTTCGGCATAGACTTCGCCAGCCGGGCCGAGCTGATGGCCGGGAACCTGGCCATCGAAGAGATCCGGGAGTCCATCGGCGCGGATTCGCTCGGCTTCGTTTCGCTTGACGGCCTGATCGAGGCCACGACGCTGCCGGCCGACCAGCTGTGCCGCGCGTGCTTCGATGGCAAATACCCGGTTCCGGTAGCCGAGGACGAGAAGGGCAAGCACCTGCTGGAGATGGCAGGCGCGCCGCCTGCGGGGACCAGGTGACTAACCCGCCTCACCCCGCAAGCGGCCGTCAGGCGGCTAGCTACGCCTCGGCTGGGGTCGACATTGCGGCTGGTGACCGGGCGGTTGAGCTGATGAAGGCCGCGGTCGCCAGAACCGCGGGACCGGAGGTAGTCGGCGGCATCGGCGGCTTTGCCGGGCTCTTCGATGCCACCAGGCTTACCGGGATGCGGCAGCCGCTACTCGCCACGTCGACGGATGGCGTCGGCACCAAGGTGGTCATAGCCCAGCGCATGAGCAGCTATGACACCATCGGCCTGGATCTTGTCGGCATGGTCGTCGACGACCTCGTGGTCTGCGGCGCGGAGCCGCTGTTCATGACCGATTACGTGGTATGCGGCCGGGTCCAGCCAGAGCGGGTCGCGACGATCGTGGCAGGCATCGCCGAGGGCTGCGTCAGGGCCGGTTGCGCGCTGCTTGGCGGCGAAACCGCCGAGCATCCTGGCCACTTCGGAGCCGACGAGTTCGATGTCGCTGGCGCCGCTACCGGGGTTGTCGAGGCCGACCTGCTGCTTGGCCCCCACCTGGTCCGGCCGTCAGACGTGGTCATCGCAATGCCTTCCTCCGGGTTGCACTCGAACGGCTTCTCCCTGGTCCGATCGATCATCGACGCGCCCGAAGCCGGGCTCGGCCTCGACAACCAGCCAGCGGAGCTCAGCCACAGCCTGGGCGAAGAACTGCTGACGCCGACCCGGATCTATGCCAGGGACTGCCTGGCACTCGCCGACGGCTGCGCCGTCAGGGCTTTCGCTCACGTAACCGGCGGGGGCCTGGCGGCGAACCTGGCCAGGGTGCTACCGCCGGACGCGGATGCAGTGCTCGACCGGGCTAGCTGGCAGCCGGCACCGATTTTCGGGCTGCTGGCCGGTCTCGGCCGGGTGAGCGCAGCGGAAATGGAGCGCGTCTTCAACATGGGCGTCGGCATGGTCGCAGTTGTGGCCAGCGACGACAGCGATCGCGCGCTGCGCCTGCTAACCGACCGGGGCCTGCCCGCATGGGTCATCGGCCAGGTAACCACTGGTACCGGCAGCGTGCAGCTCACCGGCCGCCATCCGGGTTAAGCGCCCGCCTTCGGCGGAGCCGCCCTGGCCTCGCCTCGCGGGTTGTCCGCGCTACGCGCTATGCCTCGGATGGCCGGGACTGGCGGACGAGACCATCGGCGCCATAATCGCCGTAGTCATCGCCGGACTCCCAGTCCTCGTCTTCGTCGTCATCCGGTGCGTGATCAGAGTCGTCGTCCGCGGAGTAGCTATCGCCTAGGTCCGCGTACGCGGAATCCCCGTTGGCACCATGCTGGTCCGAGTCGACGCCTAGCTCGGCCCGCAGCCGGTCAAGGTCGGTCCCGCCGCCGCTGTACTTGAGCTGGCGTGCCACCTTGACCTGCTTGGCCTTGGCTCGGCCGCGCCCCATTGGCTCGACCCCCTCTAACGTACGGAACCCGACGGGTCCCTGGTCACCGCACTCTTCGTTACCCGTTGCGACGCAAGTGCTCAACGATAGGTGCATACAAGGCTCACCCGCCGCCGCTCCGCCAACCGGAGTGCGCCGCGCTCGCCCTGACGTACAGGTACAACCGTACCTGCTTTGGGCCCGCTGCGCCTCCGATGATTATCGCGAAGCCGTGCTGGCGGCTCAGCTGCCTAGGTAAATCCCCCGGAGTCTGCCCACTTCGGCGATCCGCCGCTCGGCAAGCCGGTCCGCAGCTACCGCGGGCGGAACACCGTCAGCCTCTGCGACGGCCAGAATCTCCCTGGTAGTGCCCAGGATCTGGGCTGCTCTCGCCTTAGCCCGGTCGAAGCTGAATCCGTGCAGCTCATCGGCGACCTGGATGACCCCGCCAGAGTTGACCAGGTAGTCGGGGGCATACACAATCCCGAGGTCTGCCAGCACCTTCTCGACTCCCGGGTGCGCCATCTGGTTATTCGCCCCGCCGCAGATGATCTTGACGCCCAGACGGCCGAGTGCTGACGCGGTCTCATCGTCCACGGCACCGCCGAGGGCACACGGTGAGTAGACATCGAGCGGGCGGCTCAGCAACTCGGTGCGGCTGGTCGTGACGATCACCTCGGGGTGCTGGGCGCGCACCCGCTCCATCGCGGCGTTGCTGGTGTCGAAGATCACCACCCTGGCTCCGTCGGAGATCAGGTGGTCGACGAGCCGGTGCCCGACTTTGCCGACGCCCTCGACTCCGACGGTCCTGCCCGCCAGGCTGGTGCCGCCCCAGACGTGCTCCGCTGCGGCGCGCATGCCCTGGTAGACGCCGAAAGCGGTCAGCACCGACGAGTCGCCAGCCCCGCCATTCGGTACCGTCCGGCCAGTGACGTAGGAGCACTCCCGTGCGACGACGTCCATGTCCTCGCTATAGGTGCCAATGTCACAAGCGGTTATGTACCGCCCGTGGAGCGACTGGACGAAACGTCCGTAAGCGCGCAGCAGAGGTCTCGGACTTCAGCCGGTCAGGGTCACCGATGATCACTGCCTTGCCGCCGCCGAGATCGAGCCCGGCAAGCGCGTTCTTGTAGGCCATGGCCCTGGACAGGTTCAGTACGTCTGCCAGAGCCGCGTCCTCGCTGACGTAGGGGTAGAACCGCGTCCCGCCGAGCGCGGGCCCGAGCGCGGTGGAGTAGATGGCGATGATGGCACGTAGTCCGGACTGCGCGTCCTGACAGAAGACAACCTGTTCGTGCCCGGCCGGCCCGTCATGTCCGGCGCCGAAAACGGTGGTCACCTTTGGGCTCCCGCGATCCGCCCGCATCTTCGTTGACGCGGTATCGGCAACCAGCCTATATCGGCGTCTGGAGCCCGATGAGACTCGCACGGATCCTACCCGCGCGTAGGGCTTTGCCCGGACCAGTACCGCATGTCACGATTAGTCATGCTGCCTATGCGCCACAAGTGCCAGTTTTTCGGCCGGTTTCGGCACGGCGGCCACCTGTTTGTGTCGGATCGCCTACGGAGCGTCGGGACACCGCGCTACTCTGCGGTCAAAAGTTCTCGAAGCCGATTATCTGACGGTACTTCGGGGATTAATACAAGAGTCGGGCCGGTTGCACAGAAACGACGCAGTTCATGCGCATCCGGATATCCGGTCATCGCGTCGCCCGCAACGTCGCGGGGGCAGGCCGGCGGCACGGGTCGCCCTGATAAGCGGCTGGGGAGCGGGAGGGAGGATTGCCGGCGGTTGCGGCCCTTCTGGGCTGGTGCCGGCTCATCGCTTGATCCATGTGCCTCGTATGGGTGCTGACCTGGAGGAGATCGGCACCTCGATAGAGGTCCACAGGACGTAGCGGCAATCGAAGCTAAGTGTTCAATGGGAGGCGCGGATGACTTTTCCGAATCCGCCGTCGTTGCCACGGTGCGTGTCGCTAGAATCACGCAGCGTGACAAAGTCGCAGACGGGGGTGTCGTGGCGACTCGCGAAGAATCTTTGCTCCCGGTTGTCGACGCGTTACCGCTGGTGATGGCAATATGGTCTGAGCGGACTATATAGGACATCCGAGGCAGGCTTCACCAGAAGCCACGAACAGTAAGAGTAGTAGGTAGGGATCGCAGTACCGGTCCAGGAGGAGAGGCCGTCAACATGTCAGCACGTACACCAGAGGCTGAGCCGCTGCTCACGCCCGCAGAGGTCGCAACCATGTTCAGGGTTGACCCGAAGACAGTGACCAGGTGGGCAAAGGCAGGAAAACTCACGTCAATCCGGACGCTCGGCGGCCACCGCCGGTACCGGGAGACGGAAGTCCGCGCCCTTTTGGCGGGCATCCCGCAGCAGCGCTCGGAATGAGGCATGGCCGCGTTCCGGCTACTCAACGCCGGAAAGGCTGGTGCGCAGAGCTGCGCGATCGGCCAGCGGCCATTTGCCTAAGCAGTTGGGGGGGTCGACCCCGGCGGCCGGACACCGCATCGGGGGGCGCGCTTCGCGTTCGATGCGATGGTCAGCATCGGTCAGCGGAAGCCGGGGTCGATCCGGCCTCCTTGGCAAGTTGCCAGGAGCGCCACCAAGATCTTCTTAAGGCCAGGGCGGGCTCTTAGGGGCCGGCCTGCTCTTACCGCCGGGTCCGTCATCGGCCCGGTCACTGTCAGCGCGGTTGAGCCCGCTGACGAGGCGGAGCGCCGCCCACCTGGTTTCGCAGACCAGGGGGCCACCAGGGCACCCTGACGCCGTCACCATCCGGTCCTGGGCTAGGTGACGAGGCGATGACGCTTCATGGGTCCGGGCGCACCGTTCATGGGTTCGTGCTATTTCAGCGCCCGGTTCGTCGGGGTTCGTGGTCGACGAAGCGATGAAGCGCTGGGGCACGACTCAGCGACTGCTGAGCAGCTTGTGCTCTGTCGGGAATCTCCGGTCACATCATCAGGTGCCTGGCTACCTGGCGTCGGTAACTATTCGTAGTCTCTCAATAACTTTTCGTAATCGGCCGTGTTGATGCCGGGCCACCGCGATACTGAGGAAGCCTGCCGCTGACGCCCAGTGTCGCCGCGGCGGGACTGACGTCGTAAGTCGCCGCGACCAGCAGATTCTGCGTCTGGCGCGGTATCCAGCGTTCCGGGGGGAACCCGCCTGCGGGCGGAAGTGTGCGGTGCTTTGGAGGGGAGGTACGCACAATGCGTGATCCGGATTTGGTGCAGCGGGCGGAGCGGGCGGCCACCGCATTGGAGCGCGCTTGGGGTCACTGGCGCGTCATGCACGGCCTAGGTACAGATCCGCCGCCGCCGGTGTCGAGTTACGTCGGTTACTCATTAGAGGAACCGTGGGGGCAGCCAAGAGTGGTTTTCGGAGTTGGTGCTGAGGAAGCCGAGCGGCTGGCAGCGCTGCTGGCTGGTCACGACTGTTTCGGACCAGTGCACGCCGAACTTAGTGCTCGGTCAGACTGGCGGCTTGCCGCCTCCGGGGGTCCGCCGGCAGAGCAGGCCCGGTCGTTTGAGGGTGCGGTTAGCGTCCCAGCCCAGGCGCCCCCGCCGGGCGCGGAGCCCGTCGCGAGACAAGACGGCGGGCGGTATGCCGACGGCGGTTATGCGGACACCAGTTATGCCAGGCCCGCAGAAGGCAAAGCAGCGCGGACGACTGCGGCTGGCCGCGATCAGGCCGATCAGGACGAGTCTGCAGATGGGGGAAGCCTGGCAGCGCAGCTCCTGTCCGGCTCGGCACCGGTCGAGGCGGAGCAGCAGCTGGAGCCATTGCCGGCCTTGCCGGCCATCCTGGGCGAACTGGCCGCCATTCGGGATGCCGACGATGGCGATCTCGAGGAGGCCAGCATCCTTGCGTTCCCGCCGCGGCCAGACGAGCAGCCAAGCGGGCGCGAGGAGCCGGTGCAGTTCGCCGCGGCGCCGGCCAGCGATGGCCACGATGCGACGCCTAGCCATGGTCCCGGTTACCGAGGACCCCGATACCAGGGCGTCCCGCCGCAATACCAGGCAGGTTCAGTCGGCCAGGAGCCGCCGGACTTCGAGGACGATGAGGCCCAGCCCAGTGCGAGCCAGTACGGCGCGGGCGAATACGGCACCGGCCAGTCCGATGCCGAGCAGTCCGCGGCTGAACGGCCCGGCGACGGCCAGCCCAGCGGCGATCAGCGCAGCGCCGATCAGCCCAGCGGCGATCAGCACAGCGCCGATCAGCGCAGCGCCGATCAGCCCAGCGGCGATCAGCACAGCAGCGCGGATCGAACAAGTGCCGATCAAATGAGTGCCGATCTGGCCTTGGCCGATGAGTCGAAGATCGTCCAGGCCAGTGCTGGCCAGCCTCGTGCCGGCCGGGCCGGCGCTAGCAAGTCCAGCACCGGCCAATCCCGTGCCAGCCAGCCCCGGGGCGACCGGGTCGGTGCTAGCCAGCCCGGCACCGGCCAATCCCGTGCCCGCGGGGCTGGTGCGAGCCAGGCCAGTGTTAGCGAGGCCAGTGTTAGCGAGGCCAGTGTTAGCGAGGCTGGTGCGAGCGAGGCCAGTGCGAGCCAGGCCAGTGCGAGCCAGCTGAAGGCCGCACAGCCCCGGTCCAGCCAGGCCCGTGCCAGCGAAGCTAGTGCGAGCCAGGCCCGTGCTAGCCAGTCGACAGCCACGCAGCTCCGTGCCAGCCAGCCCCGCACCGGCCAGCCCCGCACCGGCCAGCCCGGTGCCCGGCAATCCAGTACCCGGTCGTCTGGTGCTCAGCGATCCGATGCCGGGCCGTCTGATGCCGGGCCGTCTGGTGCTGGGCCGTCTCTTGGCGGGCCGTCCGGCTCCGGGCAGCCGCAGCAGGCAGCTCGGCACAGTCGGTCGAGCCGCCCCACCGAACGCGAGGCAACTAAGCGACCGCGGGACTAGCAGCCCCGGCATACGCCGCGGTGTCTGGCCTATGGCTCCTGCCTTGAGGCTGGACGCCGCTGGGCGGGCAGCTGGCACGGGCACGCCGCTCGGCGGTTAGCCCGCTATGGCTGCGTGTCTGCGGGTGTCGGCACCGTGCAGCACAATCTGCCTGTGCGGATAGTGCTGGTGCCCGGCAGCGGCGCGGCCGGCCTGCTGGCTCGCCTTCGCGATGACGGGTCGGCTGATGGCGAGCCGCAGCATGCGCCGGACCTGCCGGCTGCCGTCGCTGCTGCGGAGCGCGCCGGCCCGGTCCGATGGGTCTGGCGGTCGACCCAGCGGCTCTATCCAGTGCTGTTGCGATCGGCCGTTCGCGTGGCCCGTTGCCATGACATCGAGCTCACCGGCGCGCTGCTTGCCGCTCGCGATGGACCGGCAAGTCAGCCTCAGGAATCAGGGGCTCGGCCTGCTGACGTGCGGCAGCCGATGGAGCTGCCGTTCGAACCCGGCGGTGATGCCGCAACTGACCAGCGGGACGAACTGGCCGCGCTGGTCAGGGCGCATGCCGATCAGCTGCGCAGCATCGGCGCGGACACCGATCCCGCTAAGTTCGGTTTGCTCGCGGCGGCCGAGTCGGCCGGCGGCCTGGCTGCCGCCGAGATGACCGCAGCGGGGCTGCCCTGGCGGGCGGACATCCACGACCGCCTGCTCACGCAGCTGCTCGGCGCGCGGCCGCGAGCAGCAGCCGGCCCGCAGCTGCGGCCTGCTCGCCTGGCCGAGCTGGCGACAGAGATCTCCGTGGCCCTCGGCGCTACGCGTCCGGTTAACCCGGACTCACCCGCCCAGCTCCTCCGGGCGCTCGCGGCTAGCGGCATCCGGGTGCGGTCCACTAGGTCCGCCGAGCTGCGGCAAGTTGATCATCCGGCAATCGGGCTGCTCCTGGAATACAAAGAGCTGGCCAGACTGTACGCAGCCAACGGGTGGTCCTGGCTTGATAGCTGGGTATCAGATGGCAGGTTCCGGACAGAGTACGTCGTCGGCGGCGTCGTCTCCGGCCGGTGGGCGTCACGGGGTGGCGGCGCACTGCAGATTCCTAAGCTGCTGCGCCAGGCCGTCGTCGCCGATGCCGGCTGGTCGCTCGTGGTCGCTGATGCTGCGCAACTCGAGCCGCGCATCCTCGCCGCGCTAGCGGGCGACAGTGCGTTCGCCCAGGCTGCTAACTCAGATGACCTGTACACCGCCATCGCTGCGGCCATCGGCGCGGACCGCGCAAGGGCCAAGGTTGCGCTGTTGTCCGCGATGTACGGCGGCACCGGTGGCGATGGCGGGCATTCGCTGGCGTTGTTGCGGCGCCGCTTTCCGCACGCATCGGCATTCGTCGAGAGCGCGGCCAGAGCAGGCGAAGAGGGCAGGGTTGTCAGGTCCGTCCTCGGCCGGGCGTGCCCGCCGCCGTCAGTGGCCTGGCGCACGCTGACCAGCGAGACGGGCGATCCAGAACAGCGCCGTGACCCGGCGGCAGCCGCTGCTGCCCGGTCCCGCGGCCGGTTCACTCGCAACTTCGTTGTCCAGGCGAGCGCAGCGGACTGGGCGCTGGTGCTGCTGGCCCTCTTGCGCACAGAGCTCGCCGCGATGGCGCCGACGGCAGCTGCGGGCGGAGACCAGGTCGGTAGTTCTCCGCTCCCAGCCGGGCGTCCAGAGCTTGTCTTCTTCCAGCATGACGAAGTCATCGTGCACTGCCCGGCGGTTATGGCGACTGGGGTAGCAGCTGCGATCGAGACCGCTGCGGCCGGCGCCACCAGGCTCGTCTTCGGCGCGACCGAGGTGAGTTTCCCGATGCCGACGGCCGTCGTCAGCTGCTACGCCGACGCGAAATGACCTTGATCAGCTGGAGAGGAACAAGGTCGCTGACATCAGGGTCCAACACCTCTCTCGCTCTCCGCATTGCTGTGCGCAGGATGGTTACGAGGGGGTGGAAGCCATGCGTGAGCGCAAGCTCATCGAGCAGCTGGCCGCGGAGATCGAGAAGGCACAGGCAGCCGGTGATCAGCAGCGTGCGCGGAAGCTGGCAGACCTTCAGTGCGATGTACTGACGAAGATATTGCTCGACAAGATTGCCGACCCCGACGTGCCAGTTCTGTCATCGGCCGGTGACCGTGGTGCGTAGGCGCCGTCCTATTCGGAGGGCAGGATGCCGTGGCGCGGGCGACGGGGAACCGGAGAGTTGCTCGGCGGGGGCACCGGAGTGACCTCTGAGGTGCAGTACATGCATCGCTTGGCAGCAATCGGGATTGCGCTCAGGCACTCGGGGCAGGGCCTGTCGATAGCGGCCTTGTTGCGGTTCGCGAGAGCTGTCATCTTCTGGGTTGGTGCAACGACCAGCCAGTAGATCACCGCGGCGATCACCAGGAATGAGACCGCCGCGTTGACGACGTCTCCGTAGACGAACGCCGTGTGGTTCACCTGAAAGGAGAGGTTGCTGAACTTGATGCGGTCACCGATGATGACCGAGATCAGCGGCCCGATCATATCCTTGACCAGGGCCTGAACGATCGCGTTGAACGCGACGCCGACGACGACCGCTACGGCCAGGTCAATGATGTTGCCCTGCATCAGGAACTTTCTGAAGCCCTTCATGTCTGCTCTCTCCAGGCTGCGTGTGGTCGGTCAGCGTCCGCCCCCGGCAGACCGCGACGCTACCAACCCTGGGCGGACAGTACAAAACCCTCGTTCCGCTACATCACGCGTGCCTGCACCCGCGCCCTGCTGGGCTGTGCCTGCGTCGGCTGTGCTGCCTGGGCCGTGCTGCCCGGGCGGCCCGGCGTTTCGAGGTCGTTCTTCTCGCTGTGATAGGCAGGCGCCATGCCTGCCTCCCCTAACAACGTTCCGGCCGGGCAGGGCCATCCACAGCCCGTGCGCAGCGACGCGCCATGACGATCGAAGTGACGGTCCGCGGCATCACGATCCCGGAAGAAGAGCTCTCCTGGCGGTTCTCCCGGTCATCCGGCCCTGGTGGGCAGTCTGTGAACACCACCGACAGCCAGGCCGAACTCTCCTTTGACCTGGCGAACACGGTCGCGCTGCCGCCGGTGCTGCGGGATCGCGCCCTTGCTGTGCTGTCGGGCCGCTTGTCCGGGGGGGTCATAACCGTCGCGGCAAGTGAGTACAAGTCGCAGTTGCGCAACCGGGAGGCTGCCGCCACGAGGCTGAGCGCACTGCTGACCGAGGCTACGGCGCCGCCGCGTCCGCCGCGTCGGCCCACCCGGCCCACGCGAACCTCAGTTGAGCGGCGCCTGGCAGAAAAGCAACGCCGGTCTGACGTCAAGCGGCTGCGCAGGAGCACCGAAGATTGACCGGCGCTCTCGCGCCGGCCCGGCTGGCCGGGAAGTGCAGTCCTCCGCGTCGCCACGCTCCGTCGTTTCCAGCTGTATGCACTATCGCTAGCCTGTACCGATGAACTCGGCGCCAGGTCAGGATCGCGGTAGCGGAGCGTCCCGGTCGTCCCGGCGCCGGGACGCAAGTGCGTCCCGGCCTGGTCGGGCTCGAGGCCGGGGGCCGGTGCGCGGCACCGGGGGCGGACGCACTGACGCCGACCACCGGCGGCGCGAGCTGTCCCAGAACTACTTGCGCAATCCGGAAGCTGCCCGGCAGTTCCTCAAGACAGTTCACCTCGACCCCGATGGCCTGTGCGTCGAAGTCGGCGCCGGAGAAGGCATTCTCACCACTCGGCTGGCGGCCATGACCGGGGAAGTCATCGCGTACGAGATCGATCCGGCGCTTGCCGACCGGCTGATAGCAAGGGTCGGCGATCGTCCGAACGTCCGCGTCAGGACGGGCGATTTCCTCGCTGCTCGTCAGCCGAGCGGGTCGTTCCAGGTCGTAGGGAACGCCCCGTTCTCGCTGACCTCGCCGATCATCGACTGGTGCCTGCGCGCGTCGCGGATGACCGCAGCGACCTTGATCACTCAGCTCGAGTACGCGCGGAAGCGGACCGGCGGATACGGACGCTGGAGCCAGCTGACGGTCAGCAGCTGGCCGCAGATCCGGTGGGAACTGGCCGGGACCATCGCCAGAACTGAGTTCCGGCCGGTGCCACGGGTAGACGCGGGCATCTTGCGACTCGAGCGCCGGGCTGAGCCACTTGTCCCGCCGGCCCGCCTGACGGCTTACCGGCGGCTCGTTCAGGCGGGTTTCTCGGGAGTCGGCGGTTCGGTGCAGGCGTCGCTACGGCGCACTTTGCCGGCGGACAGGGTGGCGGCTGCGTGTGCAGCTGCCGGCGTTGACAGGCGCGTGGTCGTCGGTTACGTCAGCCCTGACCAGTGGGTGCGGATATTTCTTGATCTGGATGCGGGCTTGCGGCCGCCATCGGCTGCCAGTGATCGCGCTGCGCCGCGGACGGGCCGGACGAGCCGGACGGCCCGGTAAGCGAGCGACTCAGGGCGCGCTGGTGCCGGTACGACCGTAATTGTCCTGGAGCCTGACCACGTCGTCGCGCCAGCCGGGCTGAGCCGTCGATGCCTCGGCGAAGGTGAGGTCGGTTATCGCGGTGATGCGGTGCACTGTGCCTGGTGGCAAGTGGATCGTGTCGCCTGGCCCGAAGTGCTGGCTGGCGAGTTCGTCGGCGGACGGTCCGTGTTCCACGAGCGCGGCTCCGGAGAGCACGCTGATGGTCTCTTCCTTCTGCAGGTGGTACTGCAGGCTCAGGGCGTGGCCTGCTGTTATATGGATGATCTTTCCTGCATATTTGCCATCGATGCCGGCGAATATCACTTCGTGGCCCCAAGGCTTCTCTTGCCGCGGAGCCTGGTAGATCTCGGCAGCCGGTCCCTGCCCTGACGGGCTGCTGTTCTGCTCTGGGGTCACGGTGCCCTCCTGAGTCCAAGCGACGCGCCTGCGCGAGCGCCGAGCAACGACCATCCTAGTTAGGCCCGCCGGCCCGCCGTTCCGGGCGCTTCAGGCGCGCCGGAGTGTGGCCAGCCGCGCCCCCGCGTCGGTCAGGACCGCATCTTTCTTGCAGAACGCGAACCGGACGTGGCTGCGGCCCGCCGCTTGGTTGTCATAGAACACGACGTTCGGAACTGCCACGACACCGCAGCGGTGCGGGAGGCTCCGGCAGAACGCGAGCCCGTCTGATTCGCCTAGCGGAGTGATGTCCGTGCTCACGAAGTAGGTACCTTGCGGTACGAACACCTCGAAGCCGGCTGCTCGCAACCCGGTTACGAGCAGGTCGCGCTTTTGGTGCAGGCTCGCCGCCAAGTCCGTGTAGAAGGCATCCGGAAGCGCGAGCCCGGCGGCAATGGCGTACTGGAACGGACCGCCGCTGACGAAGGTAAGGAACTGCTTGGCTGTCCGTACTGCTGTCACAAGCTCGCGCGTTCCGGTCACCCATCCGATCTTCCAGCCGGTGAACGAGAAGGTCTTACCGCCCGAGCTGATCGTCACGGTGCGCTCTCGCATGCCGGGGAGGGTGGCGATCGGGATGTGCTGGCCGTCGAAGACCAGATGCTCGTACACCTCGTCGGTGACGACCAGCAGGTCGTGCTTGATTGCCAGGTCGGCGATGGCGGTGAGTTCCTCGCGGGTGGCGACGATGCCGGTCGGGTTGTGCGGCGAGTTGATCAGAATGAGCCTGGTACGGCTAGTGATGGCAGCCCGCAACTGGTCCAGGTCAGGCCGGAACTCCGGCGCCCTGAGGGTCAGCGGCACCCGGACGGCCCCCGCCATGGCGATGCACGCTGCGTATGAGTCGTAGTAGGGCTCGAAAGCGATCACCTCGTCGCCGGGCTCGAGGAGAGCCAGCATCGCCGCCGCGATCGCCTCCGTGGCCCCGGCCGTGACCAGCACCTCGGTCTCGGGATCGACGTCCAGGCCGTAGAAGCGCTTCTGGTGCGCAGACACGGCGTTACGCAACTCCGGGATGCCCGGACCAGGCGGGTACTGGTTGCCCTTCCCGGCCAGTACGGCCTCGGCGGCTATCCTGGCGACCTCTGCCGGTCCGTCGGTGTCCGGAAATCCCTGGCCCAGGTTCACCGAGCCGGTCTCCACGGCCAGCGCAGACATCTCCGCGAAGATCGTCGTTCCCATCCCGGCCAGCGCGCTGTTCAGCAGAGCACGAGTCATGGGCATGCCTTCCGCGATCGGGCCGGCCAGTCAGTCCGCGCCGCGCGGCGGCCGGCACCGCCCGACGCCGTGACGATACCGGTCCCGGCGTGCAGCCGGTGGTGCTGCAAGCGCATCGGCCTGCCGCCGCGATCACGGTGCGGAGAAGTTTACGGCAGCAGTGAATTCTCGTTGAATGCGACGCTGGTTACTCTAAAGAACGCGTTGTCTAATATTTCGTGCGAATTATCACGCAGTTATAGGCCATGTTTGGTACAACTATCCAGCGCTTCATAGCTCGGCTTATTTATGATGATTCGACGGTCTAATGTGAACATTGGCCGACGATTCGGGGCCGCAGGCACGCACAGGGGCGGCCCTGGCGAACCAGGACCGCCCCGTTGCCGTTATGCAGAGCTTGCAGCTTTGCGTGCGGTGCCCGGCCGACTCGGCCGGATCTGGTTAGAGCGGACGGACCTGCTCGGCCTGGGGGCCCTTGGCGCCCTGACCGGCGGTGAACTCGACCCGCTGGTTCTCTTGAAGGCTGCGGAAGCCATCAACTTGAATCGCGGAGTGGTGCACGAAGACGTCGGCGCTGCCGTCGTCCGGGGCAATGAACCCGTAGCCCTTGTCGGCGTTGAACCACTTCACGGTGCCCTGAGGCATGTGCCTTCTCCTACTGGGTGATCTCCGGGATCCACGGACGAGGATCCTGGGTCGCCACGACATCAGACGCCGCTGACTGGATGCGACGATCACGTCTGTCCCAGCCATCGCCAGCCTGCGTCGCGTACGCAAAATACGAATGCAACCACGTCTATCAAACACCATCGCTCGCGCGGACGTATCAGGGTCCGGCCTACTTGGTGATACGCCCGTTGGCCTTAGCTGCTATTGAGGCGGAGCGTATGACGGCCGAAATCCTCAAAAAACTGGTCAGCGCGAAGCCAAAGTGGTGCGACAACAACTGCTAAACAACTCAATCGTGTCCCGGGCGTCTGCGCCTGGTACAGCGCCGGCGGCGGCCGGTGCTGGCAGCATGCCTCTTCGGCTGCCGCTGGGCGCGGCCCGCGGCAGCACGGCTGGCACGCGCCGCTCAGGCCGGCGACCCAGCTCACAGCCGCGGAGCGGGTTAGCGGGCTGTCCGATGCCCGCCAGCGGTGTTACCTGGCTTGCGGGATTGGTACTCGGCGACGGCCGCCCGACCGGCAGCCTGATCCCCTCCGGGGGCTGCCGCGAGCGGGACCAGCGGCAGGTCTTGCCAGCGGCGGTAATAGGGGCCGAACACCTGATACCCTGCACCCGCCGGCGGGTGCAGGGCTGCCCGGCTCAGCGATCGTGACGCCCGGATGCCGGATCACCTGGATGCGGCTCGCGGCAGCGTCCTCACACAGGCTGGCCAGCCGTCGCTTCGCGTAGCCGGAGTAATCGTCGGCCAGGTGGATGGCGGTAGCGCCGGTAGTCTTGGCCAGCGCGAGCATGGCGGCAGGCCACCGGCCTCGCCGGATCACCAGCGCACCGCCGAGCTGGCGCAGGCTATCGTCCAGGTCAGCCAGCGATTCAACGAGGAACGCGAGCCTGTTCGCGTGGGCGCTGCACCGGCCAGCGATGTCGTCGTCGACTAATGACCCACGCGACACACTGGACACTTCCGTCACGGGGCAAGCGCGCCCGAATCAATAGCAATTGCCGCGTTAGTTCTAAGCTCGTACAATTCTGCAAATAACAATCAGGTAAATATGTGATTTACATCATACCGTTTTATTTGCAATTTCTAAAGCTATGGAGTCCAACATCGGGCAAAGTATGCGTTCGACAGCACCCCGCGTGCGTGATGGCTGCTTCTGAGCTGCCACGTCGCCCTGTACCTGCGACACGTCCGCGCGCTGCTGGCCGCTAATTGAGCGCGGCCCGCAACACCGGGTGAAAGCCGAGCGCCCTGCCGGGCGCCCGACAGAAGGTTCCTCTTGTCCAGCGTCAGGACAACTACCCCCAGCAAGCCAGTCAAGTTCAGCAAGACAGCCAAGTTCAGCAAGACAGCCAAGTTCCATCGCGTAGTAACCGGCCCCGCCGTCGCAGTCGTGGCTGTGGTGGCCGGCACCGTGGGCGCCTGGTCGGCCAGCACGGCAGGCCAGCCAGCCGCGGTCGCCAGGCCGGCCGGGCTCGTCCGGCCGCTGCCCGCGCTCCAGACCGGTTCTGGCCTATCGCCCGGGTCCTCGGACGGCGAGGAGGCTCAGCTTGATGCCTTCCTGGCCACCGGATCGGCGCCGGCCAGCGACCAGCTCGTGGTTACCGGAAGCCCGTCAGGGCGGGCGAGGCCGGCGCGGACCGCGCGGCAGGTCGCCATCAGGCTGCTGCACCGCTTCCACTGGTCGAAGCGGCAGTTCCGGTACCTGGATCCGCTCTGGTCTAGAGAGAGCAGCTGGAACGTCCGTGCCGAGAACCCGTACTCAGGTGCCTACGGCATCCCCCAGGCGGTTCCTGGCTCGAAGATGGCATCGGCCGGACGGCGGTGGCGGTCATGTGCCAGGACCCAGATCCTGTGGGGCCTGCGCTACATCAAATCGCGGTACGGCTCGCCTGCGGCCGCCTGGGCGCACGAGCTAGCCACTGGCTGGTACTAACCCATCCCGGCGACAAGCCGGCGTCGCGAGCGCCACGCGCCGCGGCGCGCCCGCCGTGCGGCCGCCCGGCCGCGATGTCGGCCCGGGCGGCGTCGGCCCGCCGTGCGCCGCCCGCCCGCGCTGAAGGCCCCGCCGGTGCGCACACCGGCCTGCCGCCGCGCTGAAAACCGATCCGCCGAGCGAAGCGCGCTGAGATACAGTGAGCGGCCGGAAAACCAAGGCATCAGGGGCAGGAAGCCGGATCCGCATGACAAAGCTGACGCAGTTCGTCCTGCGCCGCCGTCGCTTGATCGGCGTGGTCTGGCTGCTGGCGCTGATGGTCGGTGGCTACGCGTCGTCACAGCTGAGCAGCCACCTGAGTCAGAGTTTCGAGATACCGGGTACCGGCAGCGACATCGCCGACTCGGCCATCCTCGCCCGTTACGGCAGCGGTGGCAGCAACACGCCGCTAGTGCTGGTTGTCAGGCTGCCGGCCGGCCTGACCGCGGAACAGCCGCAGGCTCGATCCGGGCTGCAGGCAGCATTCACGGCGGCGTCCACCATCGGCATCCCGCGGGGAACCAGGCCGAGCCGGGTCGTCTCATTCGCTAACACCGGGAACCGGGGCTTCGTCTCCGCTGATGGCAGGACCACCTTCGGGCTGATCTTCACTCCCGGGAGCGTCGAGCAGACGGCCATTGCCACTGTCCAGCCTGCCGCCGTTCAGGCGGCCGCGCAGCACTACCTCCCGGCAGGCTCGCAGGTCCGGGTGACCGGGATCGCACCGCTGACGACGGCCGGGGGGTCTTCGTCCGGGCCGAGTCTGCTCGACGAGATCCTGATCGGCGCGCTGGGCGCGCTGGCGGTGCTTACTTTCGTCTTCGCCTCCGTGCTGGCGATCGTGCCGCTGCTGATCGCAGCCGCGTCCGTGACAACCGCGTTCCTGGCCATACTCGGCCTGACCTACCTGCTGACCGTCAACTTCGTCGTGCAGTTCCTCGTCGGCCTGATCGGTCTCGGTGTAGCTATCGACTACTCGCTGCTGCTGATCACCCGGTGGCGGGAGGAACTGGCGCACGGCAGTGACAACCAGGCGGCAATCGGCCGTGCGATGGACACTGCGGGTCGCGCGATCGTGTTCAGCGGCGTCACTGTCGCACTCGGGCTGCTGGCGCTCATCGCACTGCCGGTCCCGTTCATCCGCAGCATCGGCCTCGGCGGCATGCTGATCCCGCTTATCAGCGTCACGGTGACACTGACACTCGTCCCGGCGGTGCTAGCCGGAATCGGGCCGCGACTGGAGTGGCCGCGGCTACGGCACGAGGGGACACCGAGCCGCGGCTGGACCGCGTGGGCCCGGTTTGTCGTTCGACAGCGCTGGCTGGCTGCGGCGGCGAGCCTCGCAATCCTGGTCGTGCTCGGCGTCGCGGCGCTCGGCATGCGCGTCGGTGACGCGAGCGTGAACTCGCTGTCCCAGAAAGGTCCCGCCCGTGACGGGGTCGTCATGCTGCAACGTGCCGGGATTCCCGTCGGGGTACTCGCGCCGATCGAGATATACGTGCCGGCTCAGGCAGACGCCGGCGGCGTGGTCACGACCGCGGCGGCAGTTCCCGGCATCAGGCTGGCAGTCGCACCGGAGGGGCCGGCCTGGCGCCAGCATGGCAGCGCGCTGGTCGAAGCCCTCCCGGTCGCCGACGGTGCTGGCGCGGCTGGCCTGACGACAGCGGCGGCCATCCGCGCCGCCGTCAGCTCAGCTGAGCCGACAGCGCTGATCGGCGGATACTCCGCCGGCCTGGTCGACCAGATCCACTCGCTTTACGGCGACTTCCCGTGGGTGCTGGCCAGCCTCGCGCTGATCACATTCGTGCTGCTCGCCCGCGCCTTCCGGTCGCTGCTCCTGCCACTGAAGGCCATCGTGGCGAACCTGCTCTCCGTCGGCGCCGTATACGGCGTCCTCGTGCTGGTCTGGCAGGACGGATATGGCTCCCGTGCGATCTGGGGCCTGCCGGCCACCGGTGCTATCACGGGCTGGATCCCGCTATTCGTGTTCGCCTTCGTGTATGGCCTGTCGATGGACTATGAGGTCTTCATCCTGACCCGGATGCGCGAGGAGTACGACGCGACCGGCTCGACCGACCGTGCGGTGATTACCGGTGTGGGCCGGACCGGCCGCCTGGTGACCTCGGCTGCACTCATCCTGTTCCTGGCGATGGTGGCGCTCGCCGGCGCGCCGTTCACGTTCCTGAAGATCTTCGCAACCGGCGTCGGGGCTGGCATCCTGCTGGACGCTACCGTCGTCAGGTCGCTGCTGGTACCCGCGATTGTGTCGCTGCTCGGCCGCTGGAACTGGTGGCTACCAGCGTGGGCAGCCAGGTTGCTGCGCGTCGAGCCATCACCGGTTGCCGGCCCGACCCTAACTTCGGTGGAAACGAGCTAGTCCGGGGCTGGTCTGTTCCGGGCCGGCCGGTAATTGCGAGGGAGCCAAGCGTGGCGTACCAGACCCCGGCGAGCGACATCGTCTCGATCATCGATGCGCCGCCGACGCCTGCCGCCTCGCTCGGACCCGGCCGCAGGTTCGTCGCGCTTGTGCACTACGAATCGCATCCGCCGGTTGCACACCTGGCCAGGCCCTACTTGTCGCTCGCCGGCCTGCGCCTCGACCCTGTGCTCGGCGGCCGCCAGCGAACCCGCCGACTGACCGGGCTGTCGGTGATCGCGCTACCCGGCGGACAGGCGCGCCCGATCGAGATGCCGGAGGGCACGTCCGTCAGCATGCCGGCCTGGGCACCGGACGGAAGGCGGTTCGCAGTAACGCTCGACGAGCCGGACGGCATCGCGGTCTGGGTGGTGGACGCGCAAGCCGCGACGGCGGCACAGGTACCGGGACTGACAGTTCGTGACGTGCTCGGCGGCGACCCGACGGCTGTCGGCTCCACGGTGCGCTGGTCCAGAAATGGCCGCTCGCTGCTGGTGCTAGGCTCCCCGGCGCTGCCCGAGCCACCAGGACCCGAGCCGGTCGAGCCAAGGGTGGAAGAAGCGGCAGGCAAGCGGTCGCAGATGGCAACCTTCACCGACCTGTTGCGCACCGCCGCGGACGAGGATGTGTTCGAGGCGCTGGCCACCACGGTTCCGCTGCGAGTCGACCCGGACTCGGGTGCTGCTACCGAACTTGGCCCGCCTGGCCTGTACCGGCACATCAGCGAGTCACCCGATGGCGAGCACCTCCTTGTCCACCGGCTCCAACGGCCGTTCTCCTACCGCGTCCCGTTTCCGTACTTCGCCCGCCGGGCCGAGCTGTGGTCAGCCACCGGGCAGCTCGAGCGGGTAATCGCCGACCTGCCGGTCAGCGACGAGGTACCGCGGCATGGCGTGCCAACCGGGCCCAGGATGGTTTCCTTCGAGGAAACCGTGCCGGCCAGCCTGGTCTGGACCGAGGCGCAGGACGGCGGCGACCCGCTCGCGCCCGCCGAGCACCGGGACCTGATCTTCCGGCTAACGGCCCCGTTCGATGGCCTTCCGCAGCCTGTCGTGCCGGTAACACACCGCTGCCTCGGCTGGTACGACATGGCATCGCCAGGCCAGCTGCTGGTAACCGAGCACGACCGCGACCGTCGCTGGCTGACGTCACGGCTGGTCGACCTGGCCGCGCCGCAGGACAGCACGGTCATCTTTGATCACTCGGCTGACGAGGCTTATAACGACCCCGGCTCGCCGATGATGACCGTGCATCCGGACGGGACACGCACGGTTCTGCAGGACGGGAACCACATCTACTTGCGCGGCGACGGCGCGAGCCCGGACGGTGACCGGCCGTTCCTGGATCTGCTGGAACTATCTGACCTCAGCAAGCAACGGCTCTGGCAGAGCCCGGCGGATGCCTACGAGTACGTGCTCGGCTTCGCCGGCGACGACCGGGAGCACGTGCTGATCTGGCACGAGAGCCGCACCGAGCCGCCCAACCTGGCGGTCGCGCGGCTCGACGGCACCGACCGGACTCAGCTCACCTTCTGGCCGGATCCGCACCCGCAGCTGACCGGCATGGATAAGCGGCTGCTGTCTTATGACCGAGGCGATGGCGTGCAACTTACCGGCATGCTGCACTTGCCGCCCGGTTACGATCCGGCCCGCGACGGCCGGCTGACCGCTGGTTATCTGGGCGTATCCGCTCGACTATGGCGACGCGGCAACCGCCGGTCAGGTCCGCGGCACGACGGAGCGGTTTACCCGCCTCATGGCATCGGACCCGGTCTGGTTCGTGCTGCGCGGGTACGCGGTGCTGCAGGGCGCCACGATGCCGGTGATCGGCGACCCGGAGACCATGAACGACAGCTACGTCGAGCAGATCACCCAGGCCGCTGCCGCGCACATCGCCGCGCTGGCTGAGCTGGGCATCGCCGACCCTCAGCGGGTAGCCGTCGGTGGCCATAGCTACGGCGCGTTCATGACGGCTAACCTGCTTGCCCACACTGACCTGTTCGCAGCGGGCATCGCCCGCAGCGGGGCGTACAACCGCAGCCTGACGCCGTTCGGCTTCCAGACCGAGCGGCGCAACTTCTGGGAGGCGACTACCGTCTACGACCGGGTATCGCCGTTCCGGTACGCCGACAAGATCGCGGCTCCGCTGCTGCTCGTGCACGGCGAGCGCGATGCGAACTCAGGCACGTTCCCGATCCAGTCGGAACGGCTCTTCCAGGCCATCCAGGGGACCGGCGGGACTGCGAGGCTGGTGGTCCTGCCGCACGAGAACCATGGCTACCTCGCCCGAGAGTCGGTACTGCACTTGCTCGCCGAGCAGTTCAGCTGGCTGGATCGCTGGCTTGCCCGTGGTGAGTCCGGCTAATGGGTGCCCCGCAGCTGGGCTGATCGCGCCAGCTGCGAGGCACCCGTCACGAGCGACCGCTATCTAGTGCAGCAAACGCAGCGTGTTCTGGGCATCGTCGACGAAGTAGACGCCGCCGCGTCCGTTCAGCACTGCCAGGCCGAACAGCGCGCCGGCACCGGGTGGGCTGCCGGAGGTGTCCAGGAACCGCGAGAAGATCTGCCGACCACTCGGAGTGGTTTCGACGATCTTGCCATTGCCGCCGTTAACCGTGAGCACATTGCTGCTTGGCGCGAGGGCAAGGCCGAGCGGCATATTCAGGAAGCCGCCCTTGGTCAGGAGCCGTCCCTGTCCCGCACTGCTGTGGCGGGTAAGCGCCCTCGGGATCTGCCAGATCCGGCTCGTGAGCGTCTCGGCGACATAGAGCACGCCGTGCTGGCCGATGCCCACGCCGGTAGGCCCGAGCACGAACGCGTTGGGGTCGGTTCGCTGCGGGAAGCCCGAGCCGATCACCGTCGTCTTGATGCGCGCCGGCGGCGCCGAACCGAACAGCTGCAGGGTGATCCGGAGCACGGTACCCCGGTGCACTACCTTGCCGTTCGCACGGCGAGTGCCGTTCAGCACGTTCGTCACGAACAGCTGAGCGAAGTGTCCAGTGACTACGACCGTCGAGTCCCACGGCCCGTTGATGCCCTTGCCGCTGATGGTCTCCGCGACCTTGCCCCAGGGGTTGAGCACGATGAGGCAGCCGGCCGCTGAGGTGGACGCCATCCCGTTCCTCGATGGCGTGCTGCCGACCACTACCCAGCCGTTCGGCAGCACCACGAGCGCCGTGCTGAGGCCGACGCCGCCGGGGCATGCGCCAGGCAGTGTGGCGGGATCGATGTTCGCAAAGACGGTCCGGTGGCCTCGTGGCGTGATCTGAACGATCGTCCGGCCGGTGCCTTGCTGGTTGGCCTTGTTGTTGAAGTTGCTGATCAGGACGTTGCCCTTGTGCAGACGACCGATGCTGTCCCTGACGATCCAGACGCCGTACGGGTTAATGTCCCCGTTCGCCGGCACCGTTGATGCGACGAGAGTATTCCTGTGGAACTGCCGCAGATAGGACACTGGCGGTCCGGTTGGGTGGGCCGAGGCGGCAGGCGCCCCGGCTAGTGCCATGGCGGCAATCGCTCCAGCCGCGGCGGTTGCCGCTGCCACGAGCGGACGTAATGCAGGCATGCGTGCTCCCTTCGAGGTCTGCAGGCGGCGCGTTGCGCCGGGCGGCGCTCATGACTCAGGCCGCCCCTCGGGGGAACGTGCTAAATGTGCCAGGCGGTTCAGTTACCGGACGTAGCGATCAACAGGCGATGCGTAGTCGTGGATCTCGTCTTTGGCGAACCAGACGTCGATCTCGTGTGCCGCATCTTCGACGCTGCCCGACGCGTGCACGAGATTGGCCACGGCAATACCCCGCTCATTGGCGTAGGCCCTGCTCATGTGGGCGAAATCGCCGCGGATCGTGCCGGGCGGCGCCTGGTCAGGATAGGTCGAGCCGACGATCTTGCGGGTGCAGGCGACTGCTTCGACGCCTTCAAGTATCAGCGCGATGACCGGGCCGCTTTCCATAAACGCCGCCATCGCGTTAAACACGGCAGGCCCGAAGCGTTCCTCGAGATCGAAGTAATGTCGCTTCGCCAGGTCAGCGTCCATCCAGACCATTTTTGCCGCGACTATCTTCAGCAGGGCTTCCTCGAAGCGCGTGATCACGCGGCCGACCAGACCCCTGGCCACGGCATCGGGCTTGAGCAGCACCAGCGTGCGCTCGACTCCGGTGTCGTTACTCATGAACTTCCTCTCGGTGCGCTGAACCCGCCGCATTGCGGGCTCGCACAGCTTAGCGATGTCTGGCCGGTGCCCCGCCCTGACCCGGCGAAGAGCGCATTAGCGCTGCTTGCAGCCTCTATTGTCGGTATTCTCATAGCTGCCGGATAGATTGCCCTGACCTTGCACACCCGGGGCGAACCCGACGATTCAGGGACCCCGCCGAGCCTCAGATGCCACTCGCCAGGTCCCGGTTAGGCAGATGTTCGTGCATGACACCTGGGCAGCAAGAGATCTGCCCGTCCTGGACGCTACGGTCAGCCTGCTCGAGCAAAGCTACATGGTTACGGTCACTGACATCGCGGCCAGTACCGGGCTCGATGCGGGAGAAGTCGCCAAGGCTCTGGAAACCCTAGACCCGGTGTACGTCGACTTCCGGAAGACGACCACGGGCGGCGATCCGCGATTCTGGTACGTGTTCAAAGTCACCCCGGAGGCGCGGCGGGCGGTCGGCCAGTGGCCGACCGCGCAGGCACTAGCTGGCCGCCTTGCCGACGAACTCACGGCCGCTGCGCGGCAGGAGACTGACGCCGAGCGTCAGGGACTCCTGGCCTATGCGGCGCGGCTGGTCGGTGACACCCTGCGAGACGCTACGGTGCGGGCCGCCGCTGCAGTGCTCTCTCCTGCGTTCGGTGGCGTACCGCAGCCGGAACTCGGGTCTGAAATGCCCGAGCCTGTCCCTGCACCAGCTGACGACTTCGGCAGTCTCGTGCCCCTGCCGGACCTACCGGAGCTGCTGCGTCCGGAGGCTTCCAACGGGAGTGCCGATGCGCACCGCGGCACGCACCGACACCACGGACACTGATATGGACCTGGTGCAGTCGCGGCCAGACGCGACGACGGCGAGCTAGCCAGTGCTGGCTTGTCCGGGTCCGGCTTCGGCTTGCTGCGGGCCGTGCTTCGGCGTGAACGCCTTCTGGTCGCCGTTCGCACGGCCTCGGGGCGGCCGGATCGGCGGGATCGGCGGTCGGCCCTTCTCGCCGGCGCGGACCGGACCACAACGCCGGGCACCGCGTCGATCCTGAAGGCGATGGCGTACGCCGCCTGCTCGTAGTTGACCCGCCAGCCGACGAAGTCCGGCCACGCGTCTTCCGGGTCGCGCTCGATCGGGAAGTCGAGTTCTTCGAGCCTGGCGATGGCCTCCAGGAATTCCTCGTAGCTGAGGCTGATCCCGTCGGCCGGGGTCCGGCTCGAACGGGATCGCGAAACCCATCGCGCGGGCGACGTCGCCGAAGCAGGTGAAACCTGCGCGCAGGCAGAGCCGGGCGGGCGACTACCGGCGCTGTCGACGGATTCAGGGCCAGCATCAGCGCGGCTGAATCGAGTACGGCGAGCAGCGACGTCACCCACGACGACAGCGGTTTGGGTGACCGGAACCACACCAGCGGCAGGTACGTCGTGTGGCTCTCGGCTACGTCGGCTGCCCACCGTTCCCAGGTCGCATACAGGTCAGGCAGCGTGTTGATGGCGGAGACGCCGGAGCCGAGTGCGTAGTGCGTGCGTGCCAGCAGCTCGGGACCCCAGCTCGGCGGGCCGCCTCTCGCATTCAGCAGCGTGACCTCGTTCTCCCGGCGGTTGAACGCGGAGTACAGCGTCGGCAGGTAGGCGATCTGCAGCGTGACGGTAATGATCCCGATCAGCGAGGCGATGTCGAGGATGGCCTGCTGAGGCCCGCCGCTGGCAATATCAGAGCCGATCTGCCACAGGCCCGGCCCGGCGGCGCGGAACGCCGTAGTGATACCGCCGTGGACGAGCGGCCAGAAGATCAGCGCGAAGCCGACAAAGAACATACCCAGCCAGGCGATGATCTGGCAGAGCAGCAGTGCCGCGGCCTGCGTCGCCAGGATCCGGTCCCGTCGGCGGAAGTCACGAACTGGCGTGGTGATCAGCACGTAGACACTGGCCACCAGCCGATCAACTTGCCTGGTCAGCCAGCTCGCGACCGACCGGGGAACGATCAGCGTGCCGATCACGCTGCTTGCCGAGGTGATGACGAGGGCAACGCCCACGGCAGCCGCGACGTAACGTGCAGCCAGCGGAACGACCATGTTTCTCCTCGGCCGGGACCGCGCCGGCCCTCAGGCACGGCGCGCCGGCAGATTAGCGCATGGCCCCGGGCTAGTCCTCCGCCGGGAGGCCAGTCGGCGACTGCCGCTGCGCCAGCTCGGCCAGATCCGCGAGCGGCCCGAGATGGCTCAGCTTGGGCCGGCTGATCACCGACCGGACGGTCTGGATCTGGCCGCCGGCGACGTCGATGCTCAGCACTGCGATCAACCCGCCGTCCGGGGCGCGCGCAAGTGCTCCGGGCTGGCCGTTGACCTCCGCGAGCTCAAGCGACCCCTGCGCGTGACGCAACTGGTTGCCAAGGGCCGCCATGAGCCGCGCGACGTGCTCGCGCCCGGTAATCGGCTTGCGCCAGGACGGTGGCACGCCGCCGCTGTCACCGTGCACCTCGACATCGGCGGCCAGCAAGCTGAGCAAACCGTCCATGTCACCAGTGCGGACAGCTGCGAAGAATTTCCCGGCCAGCTCATCGCGTTCGCGCGCCGCGACGTCGAATCTTGGCCGGGCAGCCTCGATGTGCTGCCTGGCCCGGTGCGCGAGCTGGCGGCAGGTTGTGGCACTGCGACCGACGATGCCGCCTGCCTCGGCGTAGTCGTATCCGAAGACATCGTGCAGCAGGAACACCGCCCGCTCCAGCGGCGTCAGCCGCTCCAGTAGCAGAAGGAAGGCCATCGACAGGGAATCGGCCTGCTCGGCCGCCGCTGCCGGGTCCGGCACCGGCTGGCCCGCCGGCAGGTAGCTCGCCTGGTGCGTCGCCATGGTCAGCAGCGGTTCGGGAAGCCAGTCGCCGACATAGGACTCACGCCGCGCGCGGGCTGAACGGAGCTGATCGATGCAGAGCCGGGTGACGACAGCAGACAAGTAAGCCTTCGGCGAGTCGGGCTGGCCGTGCTGCGTCAGCACGTTGTGGTAACGGAGGAAGGCTTCCTGCACGATGTCTTCGGCCTCGGTGACGCTGCCGAGCATCCGGTAGGCGATCGAGAAGAGCAACGGCCGCAGCGCCTGGTAGACCGTGGCCGGGTCACGGTCTGGTGCGCCGTTGTCGCTGCCCGACCTTGCATCTGTCCGCTTGTCAGTCATCGGTCCGCTTCCCCATCTGATCAGAGGTCAAGACGAGGCAGCCTGGCCGAACGTGACATCGGGACCGGTGGCTGAGCTGAGCATCGCTACGGCTCGACGTCGGCGAACTCGGCCCGCACCCCGAGCAGGCGAACCGGCCGGCGGTCGGTGAACTTCTCCAGTGCCTCCAGCGCGGCCTGCTCGATATCGCCCTGCTGGCTAGACGGGCGGCCGAGCGGTACGCCGTGCGTGCTGGTGAAGAATGGCCGGTAGCGAACTTTCACCACGATCCGGATGGCAGGCCGTTGCTCGGCCAGCACGTCCGCCGTCACCTGTCCGGCGATCTTGAGCACCTCGGCGCGGACCTGGTCCCAGTCGGTGACGTCCTGCTGGAACGTGACTTCCCGGCTGCGTGACCTGGGCACGTACGGCTCCGCGCTGACTTCGTCGGAGCCGATGCCGCGCGCGGTCAGCACCAGCCACGGCCCGGTCGTCGGGCCGAACCGGGCCGCGACGGCATCGACGTCCGCCGAAGCCAGCTCCGCCACCGTAGTGATGCCGAGCTCGGCCAGCTTGCCCGCGGTCTTGCCGCCGACACCCCACAACGCGCTGGTCGGCTGCTCGCCGAGCACCTGGTACCAGTTCTGACCGGTCAACCGGTAGATCCCGGCCGGCTTTCCGAAGCCGGTAGCGAGCTTGGCATGCAGCCTGTTCTCGCCGATGCCGACCGTGCAGTCCAGCTGCGTTGCCGATCTGATCCGCTGCTGGATCTCCCGCGCGAAGCGCTCCGGATCCTGCGTATCCACCGCGACGAACGCCTCGTCCCAGCCCATCACCTCGGTCACCGCGCCCAGGCTTCGCAGCGCCGCCATCACGTCCTCCGACACTGCCTCATACGCGGGCCGGTCGACTGGCAGGAAGACGCAGTCCGGGCAGCGGCGTGCCGCAGTCCGCATCGGCAGCCCCGACTGGACGCCGAACGCGCGTGCCTCGTACGAGGCCGTCGCCACGACGCCGCGCTTGGCCGGGTCGCCGTCGCCGCCCACGACAACCGGCAGCCCGCGCAGTTCCGGCCGGCGGAGTACCTCCACTGCGGCAATGAACTGGTCCAGGTCGACGTGCAGCACCCACCGGGTCACAGCTCTAGTCTCGCGGGCAACTCGCCCGGCTGCCGCGCTAGGCTCACCGAACGTGGCTGGACGCGGCGGGACCAGGGCGACGCAACTGCTCGCGAGTCTCGGCATCGCGCATACGATCCACCGCTACGCCCACGACCCGGCTAGCTCGTCCTACGGGCAGGAAGCCAGCGAAGCGCTCAGCGTGCCGCCTGAGCGAATGTTCAAGACGCTCGTCGCCGAAGTGGACGGGCAGCTCACGGTTGCCGTCGTGCCGGTATCGGGCAGCCTGGACACCAAGGCCCTGGCCGCCGCGGCTGGCGGCAAGAAGGCAGCCATGGCCGACCCGGCACAGGCAGAAAAGGCATCAGGCTACGTAACGGGCGGTATCGCGCCGCTCGGGCTGCGCCGGCCGCTGCCGGTCGTGGTCGATGAATCCGCGCTCGGCTACCCGACCGTCTTCTGCAGCGCCGGTCAGCGCGGGATGCAGATCGAGCTGGCCCCCGCTGACCTGGTAGCGGCTGCGGACGCGCGGACAGCGCCGATCGCTCGCCCGTAGCTCCGACTGACCATACGCTGCCGCTGCTCAGTCGATCCGGTCCTTGCGCCGCGTGGTCTTGCCTGGATGCCGAGGTCGTTCTGATCTGCCCGACATCGCCTGGCGAGCTTCATCGTCGTCGTGCTCGATGACGTGCATCACAGCGTTGATCAGCGCGAGGTGGGTGAATGCCTGCGGGAAGTTGCCGAGCTGCCTGCCGAGCTCGCCTCGATCTCCTCGGCGTACAGCAGTAGCGGGCTGGCGTAGGACAGCACCTTCTCGCACAGATCTCTCGCGCGGTGATGCTCGCCGATCTCAGCGAGGGCCGAAACCAGCCAGAACGAGCAGATCGTGAACGTGCCTTCGTCGCCGGGCAGGCCGTCGTCGGTCTCGCTCACCCGGTAGCGCAGCACGAGGCCGTCGTCGGTCAGCTCATCGGCGATTGCCAGCACAGTGGCCCGGACCCGGGGGTCGTCTGGCGGCAAGAACCGCAGCAGCGGCATCAGCAACAGCGATGCGTCAAGCGCTGTCGTTTCGTAGTGCTGGCAAAACACGCCCCGGTCGTCGACCGCGTTGGCGCAGATGTCGGCATGGATCTCGTCGGCAGCTCGCTGCCAGCGGCGTGCCGCATCCGGATCATCCCTGATGCGCGCGAGCCGGGCACCCCGGTCTGCCGCGACCCAGCACATCATCTTCGACGAGGTGAAGTGCCGGGGGGCTCCGCGTACCTCCCAGATGCCCCGGTCCGGCTCTCGCCAGTGCTCGAGCGCGTGCTCGACCTGGTGCCTGGTCATCTGCCAGACGCGCTCGTCCAGCCTGTCGCGTGACCTGGTGTGAAGGTACAGCGAATCCAGCACGACGCCCCAGACGTCGTTCTGTTGCTGGGCGTAGGCGTCGTTGCCGATTCGCACGGGCTGTGCGCCGTCGTATCCGTGCAGGTGCTTGAGCGTGTGCTCGGAAAGGTCGCGCCGGCCGTCGATGCCGTAGACGATCTGCATGTTCCCGCGATCGCGCTCGACCAGGTCTGCGAGGAACGCGAAGTAGTCGCTGGCCTCCCAGTCGAAGCCGAGGGTGAACAGCCCCCACAGCGCGAATGTGGCATCCCGGATCCAGCTGTACCGGTAGTCCCAGTTCCGTTCGCCGCACGGCGTCTCGGGCAGAGAGGTGGTGGGAGCGGCGGCGATCGCACCGGTCGGCGCGAACGTCAGGCCCTTAAGCGTGAGCGCGCTGCGAGCCAGGTAACTACGCCAGCGATGGTCAGGGAAGTCACCGCGGGCCAGCCAGTGCTGCCAGTGGTGGGCCGTCCAGACGAGCCGCCGGTACGCCTCCTCGTAGTGTTCCGGCGGGGCGAGGCTGCCCCACGACAACGCCACGAACCTGGTATCGCCTTCGTGGAGCAGCGTGCGGGACCGCGCGCTCGGCCCCTCGAGGCCGATCCTGATGTCAGAGGTGATAGTGAGCGTGAGGTCGCTTTCGTCTGGCGTCACCTCAGCCTGGTAATAGCCCCGCTCGGTGTGACGCCAGTCGCACCTGAACCGGCCGTAGTCGAAGACCGGTTCACAGTCCATGACGAGTTGCGCGTTGCCGTGCACGCAGCGGACCGTGCGCAGCAGGGTGTGCTCGGCGTCGTAGTCGGTGGGCGGTCTGGTATGCGAGCTGCGGCCAGGATGCTCATGCCGCCACGGTCCCATCAGCAGGCAGTCGCGGACGACGATCCAGCCCTCGCCGCAGTCCCAGCTGGTCTCGACGACCATCGTGCCCGGCAGGTAGCGGCGGTCCGCGGGCTCGCTGAAGTTCTCCGGTCCGAACCGGAAGCGCCCGGCGTCCCGGTCCAGGATCGCGCCGAAGACGCTCGGGCTGTCCATCCGCGGCAGGCACATCCACTCGATGGCGCCGCTGGGCGCGACGAGTGCAGTCACCTCGCAGTCGGACAGGAATGCGTAATCAGCGATCGGCGGGAACGGCGAAGAAGCTGGACCCGGCCGCTCGTCCCAGTCAGACGACATGGGCAAGAACTCAGACGGATGCTGAGGTGCCAGGGATACCCGGATCTCGGCCGGCCCGGCGAGCGTCTCAGCTGACGAATGTCCGGTCAGCTGCTCGCCGTGCCCCGCGGTCATGCCCGCTACCGTGCCCTGGTGGGCCGGCTGCCAACCATGCCAGCTACCGGATAATCCAGTAGTAATGCGGCTATAAGCGCAAGTGGTTCGCAGCAACGCCGCTAACGGACACCGTGCGGCCGGAACTGAACGCTGATCCGGGGCCCGGTCGGCCGGGCTGACTTCGGTATCGCGTGCTGCCATGTCCGCTGACAGCTGCCGCCCATCACCAGGAGGTCGCCGTGGCCGACGTCGTGCCGCAAGGCCGGCTCTCCGCCGCTGAGCGGGCGAAGCAGCAGCGGGCGGGGCGTGCCCAGGGACAAGATCGCCACCATCGTGTCCTGTGAGCTGCCGCGGCCGATGGTGTCGCCGTGCCAGGCGACGCTGTCCCGGCCGTCCCGGTAGAGACAGAGACCGGCCGTTACGAATGGCTCGCCGAGCTCGGCTGCATAGTGCTCGTTGAGCGCGTCCCTGGCCTGGATCAGAAGCGGATCCGGTAGTTCTTCGTCCTCTGCATAGAAACAGAGCAGCCGAGGAACGTCGACGACCCGGTCGTACATCTTGCGCCGCTCGGCGCGCCACGGCACGACTTCCAGCAGCCTGCTGAACAGCTCATCGGCGCCGGTCAGCCAGCCGGGCAGGACGTCGATCCAGGCGCCGTGGCTGAGCTCGGTGCGCTGCAACTCGTCAAGCGGCCCCGGTCCCGGCTGCTCGGTCAGGTCCAGCAATGAGGCTTGCAGTGTCCCGTGCATACGTTCGACACTACATCGCGCTTCCAAATGTGTATTCGGATTTATCCGCGCGGTCTCCTGAAACGATCGCGGAGCGGTCACTTGGCTTGACGGGCAGCGAGCCAGTCCGCGAAGGTGATCGTGCCGAGCACATCGGCATGCTCGGCGGTTAGCGCGCCATCCCGAAGCGCCCTGCCGATCTTGCCGGGCACCGGCAGCGGCACCAGGACCGCGGAGCGGCCGGTCACGGCTTGCCAGCTGCGCGCCAGCTCGCGCCCGGTGCTGACTTGCGGCCCGGCGACCTGAACCCGGCCGCGTGGCTCGCCTTCGCTGACATCCGCCACCACGCCAGCCACTTCAGCGGCCGCAACGGTCTGCACCCGCATTCGCGGCACTGGCAGCACGCGGTACTTACCCGCCGCGCAGAGCGCTGCGCTGGCGAGTTCGTGGAACTGAGTCGCGCGCACGATGCTGAAGCTCACCGGGCCGTGCTCGACTTCCTGCTCCTGCTCGGTCTTAACCCGGTAGTAGCCCATCGGCACCCGCTCGCAGCCGACGATTGAGATGCAGACGTGGTGGCCGACTCCAGCGTGCTGTTCGGCGGCGAGCAGCCGGCGAGTCCCCGCTACCAGTACCTGTGCGGCTCGCCTGGCCGACGAGGCGTTGCTCGCGTCAACGACGGCGGCGCAGCCGGCCAGCGCGGCGTCAAGGCCCGTTCCCGAGACCAGGTCTACCGGGAAGTCCGGACTGCTGCGGCTGAGGACCCGGACCTGGTGCCCGCGCTGCGCGAGCGTGCTGACAACGTGCCTGCCCAGCGTGCCGGTCCCGCCGACGACTGCGATTCTCATGACCGTTAAGACGGCTTGGTTGCCTGCGACGTGACATCGGGCTCTGTGACAAAGCGCGCTGTGACATCGCTTGCTGGGCTGGCGCCTGGCGCGAGTTGCAGCAGAACGCGATCGGCGACCCGACGGTAGCCGAGCCGCTGATAAAGCGCGTTGCTTGTCGCGTTGGCCAGATCGGTGAAGAGCACCACCCCGTCGGCTCCGGCCTCGAGAGCCGCCTGAGTCGCGACCGCGGTGACGGCCCCGCCGTAGCCGCGCTGTCGATGCGCCGGCCCGGTGTAGACGCCAGCGATCCGCACAACGCCAGCTACCTCGCGCGTGCTGCCTGCCATCGCCACGGGCTGGCCATCGGCTTCCCACAGGATCAGGCCGTCATGACTGAGCCGGTCGTCCACTGTGCGTTCGGCGTTCTCAGGGACCGTGCCGGCCTCCTCGCCGAACGCCACGTGCCACTCGATCAGCAGCTCGCGGTCTGCTGCTCCGGCCACTCGCGCGCCGCCTGACGGGATCGGGTCTGGCGGCACCAGCCGATCGAGCCTATGGAGCCTCGACCGCAGAACGGCGGCCGTGCTGCCGCCGGTAGCAATGGCCCAGGCCGCGGTGAAGTCGGTCTCGTCCGTGCCGGACAAGTTGACGGCAGCGGGCAGGCCGACCTCCGAACCGAGCCGGGCGATCAAATCCGGCGCCGATCCGGCTGGCAACCCCGCTATCAGGATCGGGTACGGCGGCGTCTGCAGGAACGCCCCGTCGATGTGGCCATCGGCTGATGCATGCCAGCCGTAAACCGGCGGGTCATCGCCGAACGCTGCCTGGCCGCGCTGGCGCAGGCTCTCGAGCACGGTCAGCGGCACAGTGTGCAGGACCGGGTCGGCTCGCAGCTGATCTCCGGCCGCTGCCATGAACTCATCGAGGCGGCGGGTCACTGTCCAGGCCATGGCCTATGTTCGCCGGATGAGCCGCCTCAAGGCCAGCGGTTTTCGCCGGCCAGAAAGCCGCTTACGGGCGGACTGCAGGATGCGCGACGCAGCGCGTTCCCTGACAATGAACGAGGACGCCAGGTCGACAGGAGGCACAGATGCGGGTCATCGTGGTGCGGCATCACGCTATTGACGAGGCCGGGTTCATTGCGGACGCGTTCCGTGCACGCGGCGCTGAGCTGACCGTGCACCAGTTCCCTAAGGGCGGCCCGTTGCCGGCGCTGGATGACGTGGACCACATCGTGCTGCTCGGCGCGGCCTGGTCGGTCTACGAGGAACGGATCAGCGGCTGGATCGGTGAGGAGCTCGACTGGCTGCGTGCGGCCGACGCGGCCGGTATCCCGGTCCTCGGCATCTGCTTCGGCGCGCAGGCGCTGACCGCGGCACTGGGCGGGCAGGTAGAGGCCGCGCCGCGCAGTGAGGTCGGCTGGACGATGGTGGAGACACTCGATCCGGGCCTGATCGAGCCGGGTCCGTGGCTGGAGTTCCATCACGACCGGTGCCTGCCCCCGCCGGGGGCGCGGCTGCTCGCTCGCAACGAGTTGTGCGTGCAAGCGTTCACCATCGGGCCGCACCTTGCCGTCCAGTTCCACCCGGAGGTCGACGCGGCTCAGGTCAGCCTCTGGCTTGCCGACGGCGGCAAGGCTGAGGCTGAGCGGGCTGGTCAGGACCCGGACAAGCTCATCGCCCAGAGCGAGGCCGAGGAGGAGCAGGCGGCGCTGCGGGCTGACCGGCTGGTCGCCGCCGCGCTCGAGCTCGCCAAGGCTGGCGCCCGAGCGTAGCCGGTGGCGCAGCCCGGCAACTGGCGCCGCGCCTAGCCCGAAGCGAAGGCAAATCCTGGCACTCAGATGGTGACAACCGAGCGCCATTCGGTACAGGGTGTACCTGAGGAACTTCGGGGCTGCAGGCTGCCCCGATGCGATGAGACGGTGCGACGAGAGCAGGTGCGATGCCAGACATCCTGACGGCCTATGCCGAGGCCCAGCCGGACAAGCTCGCCGTAATCGACGACAAAGGCGAGGCCGGCCTAGTCCAGTGGACGTATGCCGAGCTGGAGCTCGCGGCGAACCGGCTCGGGAACGCGCTGCTCGACCTCGGCGCCAAGCCTGGCGGGAAGGTGATCTGGTGCGGTCCTAACTCGGTACCGGTAGTCGCGGTGGTCAATGCCACCAGGAAGATCGGCGTGGTAGCTGTCCCGCTGAACTACCGGCTCACCGCTGAGGAAGCCAGGTACGTGATCGACAACTCCGATGCCGAGATCGCCTACGTCGACGCCGACTACGCGCACCTGTTCCAGGGCCTCGTGGGTGAGCTGGCGAACCTGCGGCATGTCATCGTGTTCGGCGGGCCGGCCGGTGACGGCATGCTGAGCAGCGAAGAGCTCACCGGCGCTGCATCCGATCAGCCCCCGGACGTCGGCGATGCCAGCGGCACCGGCGGCACCATGATCTACACCTCCGGCACGACCGGCAAGCCGAAGGGCGCGGTCCGCCACGCGACTGACCAGGAGACCGGCCTGGCCCTGGTGACCCTGCTCGGGTACCGGCCGGACGACATCTACATCACCTCCGGGCCGCTCTATCACAGCGGTCCAGGCGCGTTCATGAGCATCGGCCTGCTCTTCGGCCAGACCATCGTGGTTCAGCGGAAGTTCGATGCGGAGGACTGGCTCCGGCTGGTCGAGAAGTACAAGGTCACCTCCACGTTCTCGGCCCCGGCGCTCATCCGCATGGTGTGCGCGCTGCCACCGGAAGTGAAGGCCAAGTACGACCGGTCGTCCATGCGAGTGATGATTGCCAATGCCGCTCCGTGGAGCTTCGCGCTGAAGCAGCAGTACGTCGCGGACTTCCCGCCGGAATCGCTCTGGGAGGTCTACGGCTCGACCGAGCTTGGCGTGGACTGCGTCCTTCGGCCGGAGGACCAGATGCGCAAGCCCGGCTCCTGCGGGCAGCCGGCTCCGCTCATCGAGATCGTGCTCTTCGACGCCGAGGGGAACGTCGTCACAGGTACCGGGCCGGAGAACCCGGGCGAGCTCTATGTCCGCTCCAAGGGAGTGTTCGACGAGTACTACAAGCAGCAGGCAAGCTACGACGCGAACAGCCGCGGCGACTTCCACACCGTCGGTGACATCGCTTATCGCGACGACGAGGGCTTCCTGTACATCTGCGACCGCAAGAGCGACATGATCATCTCCGGCGGCATGAACATCTACCCGGCCGAGATCGAGGCCGCGCTCGAGCAGCACCCGGCGATCTACGATGTCGCGGTCTTCGGCATCCCGTCCGAGGAGTGGGGCGAGGTCGTGCACGCTACCGTGGTGACCGCGCCGGATACTTCGCTGACCGCGGAGGAGATCACCGCGTTCGGCAAGGAGCATCTGGCCAGCTACAAGGTTCCCCGGTCGGTGGATTTCATCGATGAGCTGCCGCGGACCGGCTCGGGCAAGATCCTCAAGCGACAGCTGCGCGCGCCCTACTGGCAAGGCCGGACCGCGCAGGTCGGCTAGGTGGCGCCGCCGCTTGGCTCTGTGGTCAGCAGCTGCTGCGTGGCGTGCAGGATCACGCCGTCCCGGATGACGAAGTACATCTGGTACACCTGAAATGCGCCGTCTGCCTCATAGGCGCGGACCCGCACGACGGCATGGTCGCCGCTGACCCTGATAGCGCGGACGACGTCGCGGTCGGTGCCGGAATAACCGTCGACCATTTCCCGGTACGACGAGTTTGAGTTCTCGCCGCCGAGCCGCCACACCTGAGGCCAGTCGCGCTGGTTGATAGCCGCGAAGTAGGAGTCCACGACTGCGCGCGGACCGGGCGGCGTTACCTGAGGCTGGCCCGCCGTGGCCGGCCGGGCGCGATTATCGGTGCTGATCTGTGCGCCCGGCGGAGCGCTGTCGGCGTGCAGGCTGCCCTGATCGTGATGAGAGGCCACGACGTAGGCCACGGCTCCAGCGGCCCCGGCGGCCAGGACGGCTGCCACTGCCGCCCCGATCAGAGCGCTGGACGGGCTGTGCCGGGCGGGCCGGGGCGCCATGACCGACTCGACGGCCGTGGCTGGCCTGCTGCCGTCAGGATTGCCGGGGGCCGAGATGCCGGCGGCCGAGATGCCCGGGACCAGGTCGCCGACGGTCGGCTTTCCGCTGTCCAGACGACCGCGATCGGACGGGCTGGAGCTGGTGAGGACTACCCCGTTTCCGGCCAGATTCTTATGATCGCTGGCGTCCCGGTGAGGCGCTGGGTCTAGCTGGGTCGCTGGCACCGCTTCGGCGAGCCGCGGGATCCGAGCCGACCAGGACAGCCAGTCCCCGCTCGGCTCCGCGTAGCCAAGCTCAGTGAGCAGCTCGTCGGCGCTCGGCCGGTCCGCCGGGTCTTTGGCCAGGCAGTGTTCAATCAGGCGACGGAGCGGCGCGGGCACGTAGCCGGTCGCGGCGGTGCCGTACACGACCCGGTACAACAGCGCCGAGGCCGATCCGGCACCGAACGGCGGTTCTCCGGTCGCCGCGTATGCCAGAACGCTGCCGAGGCTGAAGATATCGGTTGCCGGGCCGACCGGCCGACCCTCGGCCTGCTCCGGTGACATGAAGCCAGGAGAGCCGACCACGACGCTGCCGGCGTTGGTGAGCCAGGCCGAGTCCATCGCGCGGGAAATCCCGAAGTCGATGATCCGGGGCCCGTCGCTGGCCAGCAGCACGTTAGATGGCTTGAGGTCGCGGTGCACCACTCCGGCGGCGTGCACGGCACCGAGGCCCTCGGCCAGGCCAGCCGCCAGCGTCAGGACCGACTCGACCGGCATCGGGCCCTGGGCTTCCACCGCGTCGGTCAGTGAGGGCCCGGCCACGTAGGCCGTTACCAGCCATGGCTGCGGCCCGTCCGGGTCGGCGTCGACGACCGGGGCGGTAAAGATCCCGCTGACCCGGCGGGCGGCACTGACCTCCTGGGCGAACCTTCGCCTGAAGCCAGGGTCGTCAGCCAGCTCGGGACGGATCAGCTTGACGGCGACGAGCCGCCCGCCGGGAGACTGGCCAAGGTAGACGCGACCCATCCCGCCGGTACCCAGCCGCTTCAAGAGGCGGTACCTGCCGACCCGCTGTGGATCATCGGGCTGTAGCGCGTCCACGACAACCCCCGTGATCGATACCAGGACGACTACGTTGCAAACGCAATGTATCGCGTTTGAGCGGGGCAGGGCGAGTGTTAACGTGCGTTCCGTCCAGGCGGCCGGCCGCTGGCTGAGCGACCCGGCAGCACCGCAGGTCGCCTATTCTTCGCAATGTGATCACCGAAGACCCCCGCCCCCCGCTTACCGAGCCGGTCCCGTCCCCAGACACTTCGGTGGTAGCGATCGCTCCGCCTGGCGCTGAGCCGGGTACCTGGTCAGGCGCGTCCAGCGCGGTAGCCGACGACGACGGGGTCGTGCTCGCCTACCGCCTCCGCAAACCGGTGAGCCAGGGCCGGGGCTACGCGGTGGCGATCGCCCGGTCGGCCGACGGCGTCCGCTTCGAGACAATCGGCATGATCAACAAGGCGGAGATGGACGCCGAGTCGCTGGAGCGCCCGGCGCTGGTGCGAACCATCGACGGGCGCTGGCGGCTGTACCTGAGCTGCGCAACCTGGGGGACTAAGCACTGGCGGGTTGAGCTTCTCGAGTCCGAGACTCCGGATGCGTTCAATCCGGAGAAGCGGGCAGTGGTGCTGCCGGGCGATAGCTCCCTGGGAGTCAAGGACCCGGTCATCAGACATCACGAGGAAACGTGGCATTTGTGGGCATCGGTGCATCCGCTGGCTGATCCCGCCAGCACGGACCGGATGACGACGGATTACGCGACGAGTCCGGACGGCATCTCCTGGACCTGGCATGGTCATGCGCTGAGCCCGCGGCCCGGCGAGTGGGACGCGCGCGGCGTCCGCGTCTCGGCGGTGCGGTTCACGCCCGGCGGAGTGGTTGCCTATTACGACGGCAGGGCTAGCGCGGCGGAGAACTACGAGGAGCGGACCGGGATGGCGGTTGGCACCGCGCCTGGCGACGCTGACCGCGGTTGGCTCGGCGCCGGTGGCGCAGGCGCCCGGTGGCGGCGGTTTGCGCTACCTGGACATCGTCGACCTGCCGGATGGCCGTCAGCGGCTGTACTACGAGCTGACCAGGCCGGACGGGCGCCATGAGCTGCGGACTGAGCTGCGCTGAGGCCTGTTGCCGGCGGCCGCTGCGGCCAGGCTGAGCTTCGGGCTAACCACAGCAGTCGGCGCACTGCTGTCGTTCTAAACACAGCAGTCGTACTAGAGCTGTGGTTCGCGGCCTGTTGCCGGAGGCTAGAAGTCGCGCGGGCGGCCGTTGCGCGCCTGGCGCTGCCCGGCCGGCCTGGCGCCGACCAGGCCGCCGGAGTTGTCCCGCGGCTGAACCCAGTCAGTGAAGTCTTCGCCGGTGAGCTCGCCTAGCAGCCGGATATCTGACTCGAAGTAGGGGATCAGCGACTGGCGCTGTTCCCAGGTCAGCGGCCGCCGCGGGGCCGCGCCGTCCTGGAGACTGCTTTCTAGCCGGTCGATCAGGGCTTTGCCAGCGTGGCCGGGCAAGCGGGCGGTGACGGCCGAACCTGTCCGGAGGACCCTGGACAGAGTCAGATGGCGCCGGGTGTGCTCGGGGATGAGCGGTGACGTTCTCGCGGGGTACCTGCGTCACGATCCCCTGCGCGACGCCGAGGAACGCGCAGATCCGGTTCAGCGTCCCGGCCGGGTCGTCGACGAGCTCCCGGTACCTGAAGACCAGCACCTGCTCGGGCGGGAACTCTGAGTACAGGTGCTGCAGCTGCTCCCCGTAGAGGCCGAGCCGCTTGTATTGCCAGAAATCCGCCCAGCCCGCGCTGATGCGCCGATCCTCGGCGGCGCAAGCCTCGACGAAGTCGCCGATCGGGTCGAGGCCGGCCGACCAGAGATGCGTCCAGTTCGAGTGGGCCCGCTCGATCGGGTCGCGCAGCTACGACGATCAGCCTTGCGGCCGGGATGAGTGCCTTGATCCGTCGTTGCGCGTCGCGGCTGTACAGGTAGAACGGGGTCGACTCGCCACGAAGCGCGCCGGGCGGCGCCGGCATCGAAGAGAGCCTCGTAGTCGGGTCGACGCCAGACATGCTCACGGTAGGTCTTGGCGTCGCCAGGCCCGCCCTGCGCTGGCGGCGGGCCGTCGGTCAGGAAGAACTTGGGTTCCTTGACAGGCGACAAGTACAGTCCTGGGTGCTGTGCGAGCGCTGCGTGCAGGGCCGTCGTGCCCGATTTCGGCGCGCCCGCCACGAAGAATTCTGGCAGCGCCACTGTGTCCTCCAGGCAGGAAATCCTACTTGGTCGATCCTATTACTAGGAAGTCTGCGTCGTCACCAGCCGCTACCCCCCGCGATCCGGCGGTAACGCGGAGTACCGATGAGTCCAGGTTATCTAGCGGCTGCACCCGAGGCACCCCTGCCCGGCCCGTCCGCGCCTGCCCGGCCGAGTCGCACCCCTGCGGCCCGGCCTGTCCGACCCCTGCCCGGCGATCCACCCCTGGGCCCGGCCGTCCGCCGTGGCCATCGCCGGATCCTGGCAGTCCAAACTGTCGTACCCCGCCGATAGCGTGCTGCTGTGCACTTGAGATCCGGGTGGCCGGTCAGTCCAGTGGAGGTCGGACGATGAGCACCACTAACCAGACTCTGACGGGGGAGCGCGCCGACCTGGCGGAGACCCTCGCCAAGCGCCGGTTCTTCCTGAAGTTCACGGCCCGCGAACTGACCGACGAACAAGCAGCCAGCCGGACCACCGTCAGCGAGTTGTGCATCGGCGGCATCATCAAGCACGTTACGGCCGTCGAACGGGCGATGGGCCAGGTTCATTGTCGAGGGGCCCTCGGCAATGGGTAGCTGGGACGACGAAAGCAACATTCAGGAGCACCACGACGGGTTCCTGATGCTGCCCGGCGAGACGCTGGCGGCTCTGCTGGAGGATTACGCGGACGCCGCAAGGCAGACGGACGAGCTGCTCGCTACGCTGCCTGACCTTGACGCGACTCAGCCGCTCCCGGAGGCGCCGTGGTATCAGCCAGGCGCAAGCTGGTCCGCGCGGCAGGTGCTGCTGCACGTCGCCGCTGAGACTGCTCAGCACTGCGGGCACGCCGACATCATCAGGGAAACGATCGACGGCTCCAAGACGATGGGCTAGCGAGTCCGGTGGCGGTCGGCTCGCCGGCAGTCCGTGCGCAGCCGCCAGCACCGCCCGCGGTCGATCAGCCGAACCAGCCTGCCGGGTGCTCGGCTAACAAACCGCCTGCCGCGGGCTCGGTCTCGGCTAACAAACCGCCTGCCGGGTAGATGATCGGGTTGTGGCAGACCAGGAAGGCCGGGAGCCGCCGCCGGACCTGCGGCCGATGCTGGCTACCGCAGGCAGCCTGCCGTCAGATGACTCGGGCTGGGCGTACGAGATGAAGTGGGATGGTCTGCGCGCGCTGGCCTTCATTGCTGACGGCAAGGTCAGGCTCACCTCGCGTACGACGCGCGATATCTCTCACGCTTATCCCGAGTTGGCCGGTCTCGGTACGGCGTCCGGGGCAAAGCAAGCGGTCCTTGATGGCGAGATCGTGGCGTTCGGTGGCGGCGAGTGGCCAAGCTTCGAGGCGCTGCAGCAACGGATGAACATCGCCTCGGCTGCGCAGGCGAGGCAGCTCGCCACTCAGGTGCCAGTCAGCTACCTGGCTTTCGACGTGCTGTGGCTCAATGGCCGTTCCCTGTTCGATCTGCCGTACTCCCGGCGTCGCGAACTCCTCGAAGGCCTCGGGCTGAAGCGGGCCAACTGGCAGGTGCCGCCCTCATTCACCGGGGAGTCTGGCGCTGACGTCCAGGCTGTGTCCCGCGAGCACGGCCTCGAAGGCGTGATGGCCAAGCGTGTCCGGTCGCGTTATGAGCCGGGTCGTCGGTCGGCCTCCTGGCGGAAGATCAAGAACGTACACCGCCAGGAGGTCGTGATCGGAGGCTGGAAGCCAGGTGAGGGTGGCCGCGCTGGCTGGATCGGCTCTCTGCTTGTCGGCGTGTACGAGGGCGATCAGCTTGCTTACGCCGGGCATGTCGGGACCGGGTTCAGCCAGCAGGTGCTGCGAATGCTCGGTGCGAGGCTTGAGCCGCTGCACCGTTCGATCTCGCCGTTCGGGACGAGCATTCCGCCGGAGGACGCTCGGTTCGCTCGCTGGGTAGAACCGGTACTGGTGGCGGAGGTGGCTTTCGCAGGCTGGACCAAGTTCCGGCCGGCTGCGGGCAGCGGCCTACAAGGGATTGCGCGACGACAAGGATGCGACCGAGGTGATCCGTGAGTCCTGACGCCAGGAAAGTTCAGGTGGAAGTCGATGGACACACGCTCACGCTGTCGAACTTGGAGAAAGTGCTGTACCCGGAGGCCGGATTCACGAAGGCACAGGTGATCGACTACTACCACCAGATGGCGCCAGTGATCCTGCCTCATATCGCGTCCCGGCCAGTGACGATAAAGCGCTATCCGGAGGGCGTCGACGCCGAGTTCTTTTTCCAGAAGAACGCGCCAGCGCATCGGCCTGACTGGGTGCCGACCGCGCGCATCGCCTCGCCTGGCTCGACCAAGTCACGTGAGACCATCGAGTACATCCTTGGCGGGGACCTGCCAACGCTGATCTGGGCTGCCAATCTGGCTGCGCTTGAGTTGCACACGCCGATGTGGCGATATCCCGCTATCGGTGAACCTGACCTGCTGGTCTTCGACCTCGATCCAGGACCGCCTGCCACTGCCGTGGAGTGCTGCCAGGTTGCGCTGATGCTGCGGCCGCTCCTCACTGACCGTCGGTTCCGGCCGGCCGCGAAGACCTCTGGCGGCAAGGGCCTGCAGTTGTATGCCCAGGTGTCGGGCCTGTCCTCGCAGGATGCCAGCGACCTGGCAAAGGATCTGGCCGAGCAGCTTGAGGCTGAGCACCCGGAGCTGGTGGTATCCCGGATGACGAAGGCACTGCGGCCGGGCAAGGTGCTGATCGACTGGAGCCAGAACAACGCCGCGAAAACGACTGTGACGCCGTACTCGCTGCGCGCGAGGTCACAGCCAACTGTTTCGACGCCGGTGAGCTGGGATGAGGTCAGTGCCTGCCGGCGTGCCACAGACCTGGTGTTCACCGCCGACGATGTCATCGAGCGAGTCCGCCAGTCGGGCGACCTTTTCGCGGTGACGCTGAGCCCGTGATTACTAGCCTGCGACTGCCGAGCCCGTGACTGCCGAGCCCGTGACTGCCGAGCCCGTGACTGCCGAGCCCTTTACTGAGCCGGTGACCGTGGTCGCAGTTACCCGCGGATAGCCCAGGTGTTACTGGTCACCCTGTGACGACCGTTCCTGCGAACTTCGTCATTCATGAGGCCCTGGACCCGGATAGTTTTTGTCGCTCCCGTCCCACGGAGCCGACATGCGTTTCAGTGTTCTCGGACCGCTACTGGCCGAAGCAGACGATGGTTCGTCGCTCGTGCTAGCGCGGCCGTCACAGCGCAGCACCCTGGCGGTGCTGCTGCTGCACGCGGACCGGCCGCCGACCAGAAGCCTGCTAGTTGATGCCCTGTGGGGAGATGATCCGCCTGCCGACGCCGAGGCGGCACTGCGGGTCCGGATGCGCGATGTGCGCCGTGCCCTTGGCGGTCACGACCGGCTGATCACGCACAAGTTCGGCTATCAGATGGTCGTCGCGCCTGGCGAGCTGGACGTAACTAGCTTCCGGCGCCTTGCCGTGCGCGGCCGGGCCGCCCTGGACAACGGCGATGCCGAGGACGCCGCACGGCTGCTGGAAAGGGCGTACAGCCTGTGGCGCGATCCGCCGCTAGCTGACCTGCCGGACACCCCGATGATGCGGAACATCGCTGCCGTGCTCCTCGAAGAGCGCCGCGACGTCCGTGAATGGCTGATCGATGCCCGGCTCGCCCTAGGTAAGCACCACGAAGTTCTCGCCCAGGCGCGTGAATGCATCGCGGCTGACCCGTTGCCTGAGCATCCGCATGTGCAGCTCATGCTCGCGCTGTACCGGTGCGGGCAGAAGGCGGCCGCGCTGGCTGCCTACACCAGGCTCCGGGACCTGACGGCTCGCGAGTTCGGCCAGGATCCAGGCCCGGAAGCGCGCGCTCTGCTTGGCCAGATCCTTGCTGACAGCCCGGATCTGATGTTCCGGTCGAAGGCGCTCAGCTAGCCGGGTCAACATGCCTGCGGCCTGCGCGCTTACGCCGCGCTAACCGGCCGCTTACGCAGCAGTCCTATGGTCCATAACGCTGGCCGCTACCCCCGCGGCTGCACTGCCGGTGATACCGGCAGGCCAAGTTCTGGAGTCCGCGATGAGATCATCTCGCCCTTGGCAGTCGGTGCTCAGGCAACTGAGTGCCCGCGCCGTCATGGTGGTCTGCGCGATGCCGCTCCTGGCGGCGTGCACCGGGGCGGCGGCCCGCGTGACGCTGCCGGTGACGTCTGATGTCAGGACTCCCGCCACGTTGAGCCAGCCGGTTCCTTCCGCGCCGCGGCAGCAGGTAGTCGCCGCGCTAACCGGTTACACGGCCGCCCTCAGCCGGGCTGAGCAATCGCGGAGCGACTTGCTGGCGGGTGAGCTACTACGGCCGTATTTAGCGGCAAGCCGGATCCGCGGCATGGTCGCGGCACTCCGTGCTATCTGGGCCAGAGGCGACGGCTTCTACGGCGCGGATGTCCTGCACATCCTCAGTGTGCGCATCGACGGTCGGCGAGCGTTCGCGCATGACTGCGACAACACAAGCAGTATGGGCTTGACGAATGAGTCGACCGGGCAGCTCGTACCTGGGTCGGCCGGAGTTCAGCACGCCAATCTCGTCACGCGTCTTGACCTGGTGTCGAGGCGCTGGGTAGTCGCATCCCAGTTGCCAGAGGACGTGCCATGCGCGCCCTAGCCGGGGCCGTCGCCGCGCTCGTCGTCGTCGGCGGCCTCGCTATCGCGACAGCCTCGTCGGCAGCGGGCAGCACTGGTGGCGGGATTTGTGATCCATACATTGACGGAACGGTCGTTCCGGTTCCGTGCACGTCCGCCAGCGGTGTTGGCGGAAGCACGGGACCAGGTGGAAGCAATGTGAGCAGCACGTGCACGTTCACCGTGCTGAACGAGGCTCAGGTCGAGAACCTTGGCCTGAGCTGGCCACCGCCGCGACACAAGCACTGGGCTCTGATGGTCTGCGGTGAAGGCGGTACCGGCCCGCAGGTCTTCCTGACGCGCAACGGCGTCGGCGCGCCACCGATCGAGCCGCAGCAACTGCTAGTTGTCGCGCTCGGCGAACTCCGGCTGCCCTATCTCCGGCCCGCGACCGCGCCGCCGCTCGGGACGGACGGGCTCGTCGGGTTGCCCGAGTGGTTCTGGGTGCCGTCCGGTCAGTGGCACTCGCGGAGCGTGACAGTCACGGCCGGGCCGGTCTGGGCGACCGCCACGGCGGCACCTGTGGGCCTGACCTTCCAGCCGGGCGCTGGGCTCGACCCGGTGACATGCAAAGGACCCGGATCTGCCTACAACCGCCGCGAGCCGGCTACCGCGCAGCACACCAGCTGTTCCTATACCTACCTGCAGCCGTCCGACGGGCTGCCAGCCAATGCCTACCGGGCATCGGTGACGGTGACCTGGCGAATCAGCTGGACCGGATCGGGCGGTGCCGGCGGAGTGCTTGACGAGTCTCTCGCTGTGCCAGTGGGCTTCACGGTCGGTGTCGCACAAGGGGAGGCTCTGGTGGCCAGCCAGTGAACAGCCAGCCGCCCGCGGTCGGCACCGCGTACTTTCCCGAGCCCGACATCGCCGCGAACGTGGCAAGTGCCGGTAGCGCTACCGGCCGCCCAACGACCGGGCGACTGCGCGGGCTGCCGCGGCGCCGTCGCCCTGCCGTTCTGGCGTTAGCGGCGGCTATGGTCGGCACTGGAGTGCTGGTCAGTGTCGCTGCGTACCAGCGGGCCGACCACCAGGTTCCGGTTGTGACCATGACGCGGCCGGTGCCAGCGGGCGTTCCGATAACTGCGGCCGACTTGGGGACCGCAGGCGTTGCTGTCGGCAGCGGGATACGAGTCATCCCTGCGTCGCAGCTGGGTCAGGTCACTGGCGAGATCGCTGCCGTCGCGCTCCGGCCGGGCACCCTGCTCGCGCCTTCAGAGCTCACAACATCGCAGCCGCCGGCGGCGGGGCAGGATCTCGTGCCGGTCTCACTCAGACCGTCGGAACTCCCGGCGAGTGGATTGTTCCCTGGCGATCACGTGCTCATCGTCGCCACTCCAGGCGATCAAGGTCAGGCCGGCTCGCCGGACGGGCAGGCGTCGCTCAATGCACCCGTGCGCGGCTTGGTCGCGGCAGTGGCCGATGTGCCCGACTCAACCGGACTCGACGTGGTGGATCTGCTAGTCAGCGACGTCAGCGCAGTCGCCGTCGCGGACCAGGTGTCGACTGGCCAGTTCGCGCTGATCGTGACGAGACGAGGTTCCTGAGTGGCTGAGCTGTATGCGCTGGTATCGGCAGGCGGTTCACCCGGCGTGACGACTGCCGCGATCGCGCTAGCGCTGACCTGGCCTTCGTCAGTCATCGTGGCCGAATGCGATCCGAGTGGTGGTGACATCCTTGCTGGGTTGCTTGGCGCTAACCTGCCTGCCGGGCCGGGACTGATGGAGCATGCGATCGAGGCAGGCCGCAGCAGCCAGGCGGCCGCCGCGAGCTTGAGCACTCAGCTCATACCACTCGACGATGATGCGACCAGCTTGCTGTTGCCAGGCCTGACCGACCCGCGCCAGGCAGCCGGGCTGGCGTCGGCGTGGCCCGTAGTCGCTAGCACGCTGACAGCCCAGCCGCGTGACGTCATTGCGGACTGCGGGCGGTTCGACGCCGGACCGGAGCAGCCCGTCGCGATCCTGTCTGCGGCTAGAACCGTCGCCATCGTGCTGCGGCCGACATTGCGACAGGTCTGGTTGGCTCAGCCGCGGGTCGAGATGATCGAGCAGCTGCTTGGCGGAAGGTCACGGCTGACGCTTCTAGTCACCGGGCCGGGCACATATCTGGCGCGCGAGGTGGGGCGCGCGCTGGCTGTACCTGTGGCCGCTGTCTTGCCTGCTGACTCACGCACCGCAAGCGTGCTCTCGGACGGACTTGGCGGGCAGCGCAAGCTCGACAGCGCACCGCTGATGGGGTCGGCCAGAGCTGCGGGTCAGGCGCTGCGCGACTACGGCCCGGCGATGAACACGGCGCCAGCGCAGCCAGAGGTGGTCCGATGACGCTGCGCTGGCCGCCTGCACTGCCGGAGGAGGTGGAGCCTCCGGAGGAGGTCGAGTTTCCGGCGGCCGAGTTCGTGCAGGCTCGGTTTCCGGAGGCTCGGTTTCCGGAGGTTCAGCCACCGGAGTTCCATCCGGCCGGACCTGCGCTGCCCCGCTCCGGACTGACTGACCCAAGGCTGATCGCCGGGGTTGCCGAGATCACCGCCTTGATCGCTGCGCAGCTTGACGATGAGGCCAGCACCGCGGGGGTGATGCCGGTTATCCGGGACACCTCCCGGCGCTGGCTCGAACGGCAGGTTCGAGCTGGGCTGCTGCCTGCAGCCGCCGGCAGCGCGCTCGACGACCTGGCCATGGCCGTCCACGATCAGCGGTACGAGCTCGGCCCGGTGACGGCCTACCTGCGGGATGCGGAGGTAGAGAACATCGACATCAATGGCTGCGATCACGTCTGGATTACCTACGCCAGCGGCGAGCGGGTCGCGGGCCCGCCGGTTGCGGCCAGCGACGAGGCGCTGATCTCGCTGGTCAGGACCTGGGCGACGCGTGGCGGGCAGACCGCCAGGGAGTTCTCGGCCGCGGCTCCGCTGGTGAACGTTGCGCTGACCGGCGGCGCCCGGCTGACGGCGACGATGTCGGTGACACCCAGACCATGCGTTTCGCTGCGGCGCCACGGCCAGATCGATGTGACGCTGGGACGGCTGATACAGCTCGGCACGATCGACGCGACGCTGGCGGCGTTCCTGGCCGCTGCTGTGAAGAGCCGCTGCAACATCATCGTTACTGGCGGCGTGAACGCGGGCAAGACGACCTTGCTCCGGGCGCTGGCCAGTGAGATTCCGCCCGGCGAGCGGGTGGCCACACTCGAGTCGGAATATGAGCTTTACCTCCACGAGCTGGCACAGCACCCGGACGTGATCGCGTTTGAGGCGCGGGAGGCCAATTCCGAGGGCGCGGGCGGGATCAACTTGCCCGAGTTGATCGCGCACGCGCTGCGCCACAACCCGCGGCGGATCATCGTCGGGGAGGTCAGGCGCGGCGAGATCATGCCGATGCTCGAGGCGATGAACTCGGGCCAGGACGGGTCGATGTGCACGCTGCATGCCAACTCCCCGTTGGAGGCCTTTGACCGGATCCTGATCCTCGGCCTGCGCGGCGGGCTCGCGCTGTCGGAGCGAGCGATCCACATCCTCGTGGGCATGGCGGTCGACCTGATCGTGCATGTCCGCCGCGGCTACGACGGCAAGCGCACGGTCAGGTACGTCGCGGAGATTCTCGAGGTGCTGCCGCCAGGCGACACGGAGCGGCCGGCCGTCAACCGCCTGTTCCTGCCCGATCCGGGGACCGGGCTGGCTATGCCTGCGCATACCCCGTCGGCTGGCATGCTCGGCAAGCTCTGCGCCGCTGGCTTGGATCCCGGCCTGCTCGACCAGCACCGATCTCAGCAGGGAGCGTGGTCGCGGTGACTCTGCTAGCCGGTCTCGCTGGCGGACTGGTGATCGCGGGCCTGGCATTGCTCATGCTCGAACTGCTGCGGCGAGATCCCGAGCCGGGACTGCCGCCGCGAATGGCCACGAGGATCAGGCTCGGCCGCCGCTCTCGCAACCGGCTGCTGATCGCGGCCTGCTGCGGCCTGGCCGCTCTTGTGCTGACCCGCTGGCCGGTAGCTGGGGTCGCGGCCCTCCTGGCGGTGTTGTTCTTGCCACGGATGACCTCCAGCCGGCCAGCCCGCCAGCGTGCCGCCATGCTCGAGGGCCTGGAGCAGTGGACGCGTCGGCTCTCCGACATGCTCACCGCAAGCCGAGGGCTCGAAGAGGCTCTGGAAGCTTCGGCCCGTCAGGCACCCGCGGCTATCAGGCCGGCGGTCAGCGCACTCAGCCGCAGGCTGGCGGCGCGGACAGATCCCGAGGCGGCGCTGCGGGCGTTCGCCGCCGACATTGCTGATCCGGCTGGCGACCGCATCGCGGCGGCGCTCATCATCGCCACCGGTCACCGGGGCGGCGCGGTCCGGGATGTGCTCAACGCGCTCGCGGGCATGCTCGCTCGTGACGTTGCAATGCGTCGGGAGATCGAGGCCGACCGGGTGCAACACCGCACCACGGTCAAATGGCTGACCGTGTTCCTCGTCGGATTCACTGTCTTCGCCGCAGCGGACCGGTCGTACTCCGCGCCGTTCGGCACGGTTCCCGGCCAGGTCGTGATGGCGCTCGTCGTGGCTCTGTACGCGGGCGGCCTGCTCTGGCTGCACCACCTCGGCTCCGTCCAGGTACCCGGCCGGTTCCTGATCCTGAGCAAACGCAGCCGGCCGGGAGGGCCGCATGAGCTCCGGGTGGCTCTGCCGCGGCGGGCGCGCTCATCGGCCTCGGATGGTGGCTCGTGGTATGCGAGCTGATGCCCGTGGCGCCGAGTCTGAGGGCAGCTATCCACCGGCTTGATGCAGGCGGCGGTGTCGACGATCAGGCTTCGGCGCGGGCGCGACTCGGCCGGCGGCTGGCTGCAGCTGCCCCGTGGGTGCCCGTTCCCGTGCAAGATCTCAGACTGCTCGGCCAGGACCCCGCGGACTGGCTAACCGGCAAGCTCATCCTCGGTCTCGGTGGGCTCGCGGCTGTCCCGGTGCTGTCGGCATTGCTGGGCTTCGATAACCGGCCACTGCCGCTGACAATCCCGGCGGTCGCGGCGATAGCAGTCGGCGGCGCTGCGTTCTTCGTCCCCGACGTGATCACCCGCGCAAGCGCGACGGCCAAGCGAGCGGACTTCCGGCACGCGCTGACCAGCTACTTCGATCTAGTAGCGCTCGAGCGCGGGGCAGGCGCCGCCCCGACCGAGGCCCTGGAGGGAGCTGCCGAGGTCGGCCACGGCTGGGCGTTCGAGCGGATCGGCGCCGCGTTAAGCCAGTCCCGCCGCGCCAGCGCGCAACCATGGGACGGGCTGGCAAGGCTGGCCGACGAGATCGGCATCAGCGAACTGGCCGATCTGGCGGAAATCGCGAGCGTGGCGGGCCAGGAAGGCGCTCGGGTCCTGGACACGCTTAACGCGCGTGCCGAGTCGATGCGAACTGAAGCGCTCGCGGCCGCGAAGGCGCAGGCCGGCGCGCGCAGCACCACGATGGTGCTGCCTATTGCGTTGCTGGCCGGCGGCTTCCTCGTGCTGCTCATCTTCCCTGACTTCTACCGCCTCTTCGGCTAGTGACCGGGCCGATCGCGAGAAAGGCAGAACCTATGCAAACCGACCCTAGAGTTACAGCGCTGTGTTACCTGGCGAGCCAACTGCGCCTGCGCGTCACGAAGGTTCGGTCGGGCGATCTCGAACTCGGCGCGCTCAGCCTTGAGTGGGTCGCCATCGCCATCGTGCTCGTGACGGCGGCGCTTGCTCTGGCGGCTTTCCTGACCGGCAAACTCAGCGACCTCGAGAAATTGATCCCGGACTGAGCTGTGGGCGGACTGATGAGCCAGGACCGGGCGAAGCAGTGAGCCGGGCGAGTCGGCTGCTCAGCAGGCTGCGGCGTAACGACTGCGGCGCGCTGACGCTGAGCTACGTCGCCGTGCTGCCGTTCGTCTTCCTGTTCATCATGGCGGCTATTCAGACCTCGTTCTGGTTCCTGGCCAGGGATGCAGCACTCGCGGCGGCACGCCAGGGCGCGGACGCTGCACGGGCATTGAACGCGCCGCGCGCGGCTGGCCCGGTAGCCGCGCTGGCGTTTGCCCGGCAGGCCGGTCAGGGTTATCTGGACGATCCGGTCGCGACAGTCACGGGAAGCACCGGCTCAACGGTGTCGATCACCGTCAGCGGCCGCGTTCCCAGCTTCGTGCCCGGTCTGGTCGTGCAGGTCTCGGAGACGGTGCAGGCCCCGGCCGAGGAGTTCAGGCCGTGACCCGCGCCACCAGCCGCCGCACCGCCGCCTACGAAAGCGCTGGCGCCGACGAAAGCGCTGGCGCCGACGGAAGCGCTGGCGACATCGGAAGCGCTGCCCTGGAACTTGTGATTCTCGCGCCGGTGCTGCTCGCATTGCTCGCCCTGGTCATCGCGGCCGGGCGCATCTCGATCGCGCAGGGCAGCGTCGATGCCGCGGCCCGCGACGCTGCCCGGCAGGCGTCGATTTCGTTGACGCCGACCGCGGCTGAGGCAGCTGGCCAGGCTAGTGCGCGTGCTGCGCTCCGGCAGGACGGCCTGGACTGCGAACCGGTCGTGCTGATCAACGTCAGCCAGTTCACAACCACTGAGCCAGGCGAACCAGCCTCCGTCACCGCCATAGTGCGATGCACGGTCGCCCTGTCGGACCTTGCGCTGCCAGGGATTCCCGGCAGCGCCCGGCTGCAGGCCGAGTTCAGCAGCCCGCTCGATGTTTACCGGTCACGGTGAGCTCCGATGCGCGTGCTGGCCGACGGCGACAGAGATCGCGGCAGCCTCTCGCTCCTTGTCGTGATCTTGTTCGTGGCGCTCGCCGCGCTCGCTGGGATCGTGGTCGACGGAGGAGCCAAGCTCGAGGCAGATCAGAATGCGGTCGCGCTGGCGGAGGAAGCAGCGAGAGCGGGCGCCACCATCGTCAACGAGTCAAGCGCGTACTCCTCGGGCACCTTCGTCGTCGATCAGCAACAGGCGATCGCCGCAGCCCGCAGTTACCTCAACGAAGCTGGCTACGAGCAGTACACGGTGGCGGCGGCCGGCACTCACGCGATTCGAGTCAGCGTGACCATCACGGAGCCGACCAGGTTTCTGTCCCTGATCGGAGTCGATTCGTTCACCTGCACAGGCACAGCCACTGCATCACTGGTAACCGGCGTGACAAGAGGCACGTGATGGCTCCCGCGCGGAGGTTGGGCACCGGGCTGGCCGCACTCGCAGCGCTAGCTTCCGCAGTCGTCGGTCTGCCGGTGGTGCTTTACAAGTTCGGCGGTTCGCCAGTCCCGCGCCACATTCCAAGCTGGCACCAGGTCGCGACCGTTCTTACCAACCAAGACGACGGGAGCGTGCTGCTCGCGATCATCCGGGACGGGTCGTGGCTTGCCTGGCTGCTGTTCACCATCTGCGTCCTCGCCGAGGCACAAGCCGCGATCCATGGCCGCCGCGCCCCGCACCTGCATGCGGGCGGACTCCAGGGCGCAGCCGCTCACCTGGTTGCGCTCGCGATGCTCGCTGTTACCGCACCGCCAGGGATCACGCTCGCGGCGTCGGTAACCGCGGTGAGCAGTCAGCCTGCTGCGAGCCACGAGCCAGAGTTGCTGACCGTCAACAGCTCCGCTGAACGGGCTGTCCGCATCGTCACGGTTCGCGCCGGCGACTGCCTCTGGTCGATTGCCCAGCGCTACCTCGGTGCCGGCGATCGGTATCCGGAGATTGCCGCGCTGAACTACGGCCATGACATGGGCCACGGGCAGGTGTTCGTGAATCCCGCGCTGATCGAACCGGGCTGGCAGCTGTTCGTGCCTGGAAGCGCCAGTGCCAGCCAGGCGCCGGTCAGTCAGGCAACAGCCAGTCGCGCCACAACCAGCGCAACGGCAAGCAAGCATCTCGGTCACGCCACGAGTGACCCGCGTTATCGTCGGCGGCACCGGGCTGCCGGGCACTCTGCCGTCCGACAGCACGCGGCCTCGGACCACGCCGATATTTCTTCTCATGGAAACGGGGTTGTCGACCAACGCCGCAGCTCGACCGCTCGCGCAATCGCCGGCCCGTCAGCGGACGCAGACACCCGACGCACTGGCGGGGAGGTTCAGTACCAGTCGACGGCGATCACTGATCCGGCTACCGGTCAACTATCGCAGGCCGCCGTTTTCGTCACGGGGGCACTAGCCGGCGCGGTGCTGACCAGCCTGACGCTGCTGCGCTGGCGGCAGCGGCAAGATCGGCGCCGCGGTCGCCGGATCGCGCTGCCGCGCGACCGCAGCGTCCTGGCAGCGGAACAGCGGCTGCGGGCGACCGGGGCAACGGAGACTGTTCCGCTGGAGACTCTGCGCGACGCCCTAGCCAGTCTTGAGGCCGGAATAGCAGGCGCAGGCCAGGTGCTGCCCGAGATCGTCGGCCTGCACATAACGCCGGACGTTCTGGAAGTCCTGCTCGCCGCGCCCGGGCCCGATGCACCGCCCGCGCCGTATCGCGTCAGTCCAGGCAGGCAAGGAATGTGCTGGCAGCTTGAATTGCCGGCGACGGCGGCGTTGTCGCGCGATCCAGCGGACGGCGGGCCTGCGCGCGGCGCGGCAGGCCTGCCCTGCCATCTGCTGCCCGGCCTGGTCACCGCAGGCGCGATCGGCGCCGGGTACCTGCTGCTCGACCTCGAGTCATTGCAGGTAACCGGATGTGATGGGCCGCCTGGCCTCGTCGACCGTGTCCTCTGGACGACAGCCACCGAGCTGGCCACCGGCCAGTGGAGTAACTGGTACGAGCTGATCCTCGTCGGCTGTGACGAACTTGAGGTTCTCGGTCGCGGCGAGCACTACGGCTCGCTGGACCAGGCGTTGTCGATGCTCGAGGCCCGCTGCGCTGTTGTCGGACCACGAATCGGCGAGCGTGCTCCGGCGGACGTACGCGAGCTGCGGCTGGCCGAACCGGACAACGAGGACTGGGGCCTGACAGTGCTGATCAGTCGCGTCGAGCCGACGCCCGTGCAGTTGCTGCGACTGCTCGAGCTTGCCGAGGACGGCCCGGGCGGGATCGCCGCTCTGGTAGCAGGCGATCCGGAAGCGCCCGACGGACGGATGGCGCCGACGGTACTCCAGCTGGCACCGGATCCTGAGACGCCTGAAGGGATCATCGCGAACGTGGTGCCGCTGCAGATTACCGTCCAGCCGCGCGCCTTGTCCGCTGCCGACTACGACGCGATCGCCACGCTCTTCGCTGTTGCTGCGCAGCCTGACGATGTCGGCGAGACTGACCAGCCGTATGCGGTGTACGCAGCGCCGCCATGGCTACCGCAAGCGGCCGAATCTGCAGGCGGCCGGTCCGCAGCGATTGACGGCTGAGGATCTGCTGTTGCAGGCCGCGGACATGCTGTCGCCAGTGGCAGACGAGCCGCTGGCTGACGACGACCCAGTCGTAGCAGTTGCCGTGCCGGAGTCCGGGAGGCACGTCAAGCCCTCGTATGGCTCATGCCAGTCGTTGCGGATCCGAGTCCTCCGGCCGTTCGTGATCACCGGCCCCGCAGAGCAACTACAGCCCAAGCAAGCCGAGCTGGTACTTGCCCTTGCGCTTGCGGCACCGGCCGGCCTGTCGAATTCGGCGCTGTGCAGCATCCTCGGCGCCGGCCCGGATCACCCGAAGCCGAGCGATGCGGTCCGGCAGATTATTGCCAGGACCAGACGGCGCCTCGGACCAGCCGGTGACGGGCAGGAGTACATCATTCACGCGGGGAATGGCCATTACCTCCTGCATCCTGACGCGTCGCTCGACTGGACGGAGTTTCGTGAGCTTGCTGCGTCTGGCCGCGCAGCCGATTTACGCAGAGCAGTCTCGCTGCTCGGCGGGCAGCCATTTACCGGCAGCTACTTCTGGTGGATCGATGTCCCGTTAATCGAGACTGTGCGCGCCGAAGTTGTGGACGCAGCAGAAACACTCGCGGAACTCGAACTGGCGGGCGGCTCGCATCGCGCGGCGGCAAAGGCCGCCAGGACGGGCCTGCTGGCCGAGCCGTCAGCAGAGCAATTGTGGCGCGCGCTCATGCGGGCCGAGCACGCGGCGGGAAACATGGCCGGGGTTGCCGGAGCCTGGCGCCGTTGTCTCGATGCGATCGGGGACATCGCGCCTGGCGGCGAGCCGCATCCTGATACCGCAGCGCTGTACCGCCAGCTCACCGGGCAGTCCCGGCACTATACACCGGCCCGGTAGCGGGCTCGCCTCACCTTGCAATTTGCCATGTTGTTGCGCTGCCTGCTGCCACCGCAACGGAAAGAAGGCTGGACCGCGCGGAGTTATCCGAGTTACTCTGATTACAGAAGTATCCAGAGTAGGAGCAGCAAATGGAGCAAGCGGCCCTCGATCAGTTGCGTCAGCTGATCGAAGACGAAGTCAAAGGGAGGTTCCCGGGCGGCGCAATCGAGCGGGTAGCGCTGCTGCAGTACGGAGATGAGGCGGTCGTCGAGCCCGGAGAACTCGTTGTGCGGGTGTTCGTGGCGGCTCCCGGCGACCGGGAGGAGCGCGAGCAGGTCGCACAAGACTTCAGCCGTGCGTATGGCAAGGAGCTGGAGAAATTCCGGGACGAGCTGTCGCAGAGATTGCCCGAAGCCAGGCGGCTTGAGATCCGCTTCGGCGATGGCAGCGACAGGGTCGGCATCGTACTCAGCCGGCCAGCCCGGTCGCTTGAAGCACGTGCGATGGCAGGTGGCGAGCTGACTCCGGTAATGGCGAGGCTCGCCCCGACAGATCTCGAGACGCTCGACACGCTCATTACAGCCGGTATTGCCACTAATCGCGCGGACGCGGTGCGGTGGGCGCTGGCCCGCATCCGGGAGCGGCCAGCCTACGAGCAACTCCGCGCGCGGGCCCGCGAGATAGCGGAGCTGAAGGCACAGTTCTAGGGCTAGCCGACCACGGAGATCTCACCGATGCCCGCCGGGGCGTCGACGTCATACCTGTCCGCTGCTTTCGCCCAGCCGGGCGAGGACAGCACGCTGCCGCGGGCAAGGCCAACGTGAGCCTGGCCTGTCAGGGTGGCGGCCGAGGCGCCGCCATCCAGGCGCAGCCGGGTCGGAACACCAGCAGGCACCGTCAGGCTGACCTGGCTGGCGCCGCCCGCGAGCGTGATCGGGACAGTCCCGGAGGGCCGCGGCAGGGCCAGCTGGATGAGGCCCGAGCCAGCGGTGAAATCGACCCCGGCGACCCTGCAATTGGTCAGGTTCACCACTGTCTGGCTGGTTCCGCCATCGAACTGAAGCCGCCAGGTGACGGCAGTGCTCAGCTGGACAGCCACCGCGCTCGGGCCGCGCTGGCCGGTGCTGGCCAGGGAGAGCTGAACCCGGTTTGGTGAGGAGATCAGCTGCGGGCGGATGCCGGAGTTCCCTGGCGCTGTGGTTGTCACCAGGCTGCCGGGGATCGCGGCGGCAGTCACGGTGATCGTGGCGGCACCGCTGACCACCGCGAGCGTCGCCTGACGTTGCCCGCTCGCGGGCACTTGCGCGGTGTAGTAACCGGCGGCGGTGCTGGTACCGACAGGGCTGGGATGCGGAACTGGAACAGGCGCGGCGCCGCAGCCCGCGATCACGGCTGCACCACTGACCAGGAGAGCGGCCTGGCCGGCCGGTCGCTTCCCCATGCTTGTCAGCTGCCCCCCGCATACCCGGCCGATCCGGGTCCAGCCCGCCATCCCTGCAGTCCGGCAAGTGTCCTGACTGGCCCGGCGAACTGGTCCCAGGTTGTACTTAGCTTGCCCGGTCCGACCGGGTAAACACCGCAGATGGCCGCGATCAGTCACGGGGCCGGAAACCACCGAACGGGCATCAAGATTGGCTTGCACGTGCTGGGCATCGGCAACGGCAGTAAGCCCGAGATCCTGGCGGCCGTCGCCGAACGGGCTGACCAGCTGGGCTTTGCCACTCTGTGGTGTGGCGAGCACGTGGTCATGGTGGACGAGCCGCGGTCGCGCTATCCGTACTCCGACAACGGCAAGATCGCGGTAGCACCGGAAGCAGACTGGCTCGATCCACTCCTCACACTCAGTTTCGTCGCAGCCCGCACCCGCAGGATCGGGCTGGCGACCGGCATTCTGCTGCTTCCTGAGCACAGCCCGCTGCTGGTGGCCAAACAGTCAGCGACGCTGGATGTGCTGTCTGGTGGCAGGTTCTCTCTCGGAATCGGCATCGGGTGGTCGGTTGACGAGTTTGCCGCGCTCGGCGTTCCGTTCGCGCGGCGAGGCGAGCGTACGGCGGAGTACGTGGCCGCCATCAGGCAAGTTTGGGCCGAGGACGTGGCTAGCTTCCGCGGCGAGTTCGTGAGCTTCGACTCAGTGCGAGTCAACCCGAGGCCAGTGCACGGCCGGAGGCTCCCGGTAATCGTCGGCGGAACTACTGACGCGGCGCTTCGCCGCGTCGCCGCATTCGGCGACGGCTGGTACGGCTTTAACCTGCCCGCCTCCGAGGTGCCGGACCGGCTGCGGTTGCTGGCGGACGAGTGCAAGCGGCGGGGAAGGCAGCTACGCGATCTGACCATCGCCGTCTCGGTACCTGACTGCAGCCCAGACATGCTGCCCGCCCTGGCCGAAGCAGGGGTCAGCGAACTCGTCGTTGTCGCCGGTCCGCCCGCGGCACCCGAGACCGCCCGGGACTGGGTCAGCGAGCTCGCCGCACGGTGGCTCCGGACCTGACGGCCGGCAGCGTAACGCGACACATCCAAGCCGGACCGGCTGGCAGACAGCGGCAGCTCCGGGAGGCACCGATAGATTGGCGGCCAGGACCAGTCGAAGGGACGGCGCGAAATGCCGCAAACCGAGAGCGCGGCCGGCACCTCGGCCATGTGGAATCCATTCGCCAACATGGCCGCCCTCGCTGGCCACGCCGTCCAGATCGTCCGCGGTGACGGCGCGACCATATACGACTCGGACGGGCGGCCGTATCTCGACGCCATAGCGAGCCTGTGGTACTGCAACGTCGGCCATGGCCGCGCCGAACTCGGCGACGCGGCTGCGGTCCAGATGCACGAGCTGGCGTGCTATCAGACCTACGAAGTCTTCTCCAACCCGCCGGCCGAGGCGCTTGCAGAACGTGTCGCGGAACTTGTCCCGATCGCCGGTGCCAAGGTGTTCTTCACTCCCGGCGGCGGCTCGGACGCGGTCGATACGGCGGCCAAGCTGAGCCGTGCCTTCTGGCGTGCGGTCGGGCAGCCGGCGAAGCAGGTGATCATCGGACGCTCGCACGCCTATCACGGCGTCAACGCCTATGGCACCTCGCTGGGCGGGATCGCGGTGAACACCGAGCCGTTCGGTCCGCTGGTGACGCTAGTCGAGCACGTGCCGTGGGACGACGCGGCCGCGCTGGCCAAGATGATCGACCAGGTTGGCGCCGACCGCGTCGGTGCCTTCATCTGCGAGCCCGTAGTTGGTGCCGGCGGCGTGTACTTCCCGCCTGAGGGTTACCTGGCCGAAGTGCAGCAGATCTGCCGCGAAGCCGACGTCTTGTTCATTGCCGACGAGGTCATCACGGGCTTCGGCCGGACCGGGTCCTGGTTCGGCAGTCAGCGGTACGGCATCGAGCCGGACATGATGACCGTCGCGAAGGGACTGACGTCGGGTTATCTCCCGCTCGGTGCCGTCATAACGAGCCCGAGGGTGGCCGAGCCGTTCTGGCGGCCCGGATCAGCGGAGGTCTTTCGCCACGGTTATACCTACTCAGGTCACCCGGCCGCCTGCGCGGTCGGCTTGGCCAACCTGGACATCATCGAGCGCGAGCAACTCGTTCGCCGTGTCGCGGAACTCGAGCCCGTCCTGGCAGCAGCGCTCGCGCCGCTGGCCGAGCATGAACTGGTCAGTGAGGTGCGCACGGGCGCAGGCCTGCTCGCCGGAATCGAGTTCGCGCCGGCGGCCAGAGAAGCCGATCCTGGGCTCGGCCCCCGGGTGGTGGCCGCGGCACGTGAGCGCGGCGTCATTACCCGGCTGCTGCGCGGTGTCGCGCTCCAGGTGTCGCCCCCATTTGTGATCTCGGCTGAGGATCTGCACCAGATCGCGGAGGTACTGACGGCAGCGCTAGACGCATCGCTGCGCTAGCGGACCACGTTTCCGGCCAGCGGCGTTCACCACTCTTGCTCGGGCATCCATCCGCTGACGATCATCTCTTTCAGCCGCGTATCCAGATCAATGATCCGTTCGCGGCACATCATGGGTCACGAGCCCGACGGCAAATCCCAGCTCGCACACAATGCTGAACGACAACCCTGGCTCAGGTCGGGCCACTTGCTGTTGCCCCTAAACCGGCGCGCCTTCGCCGCGTTCCCGATTTCCGGAAGCATATAGCAGCCCCTCATTTGGCGCAGCTAGCTCACCGAGCGCCCGCCACCATGAAGAGGCCCCCTACCTGGGGAGATCTCCCCTTGCTCTCAGCTCGTCATGCGACGCAGAATCGCCTTCGACATTACGGCGACTGAAAATGAGCGATTCGACAGGGGCATTAGCGCGAATAGCGCGGCCTGCTCAACCGCTAATGAGTACGGCCGGTCTCTTTCCTGGCTGCACGGTCCGCCGCGTAATGAGAAGGGAATATCGTGAAGCGCGGCGTCGTGGTTGTTGCCATCAGTCTGGTCAGCATCGCGCTACTGAGTGCCTGGCAAGGCGCCGGTCGCTCGTACGCTTCCGCCGCACCTGGGCCGAGCAAGCTGGCCTTCATCAAGCAAAACGATCTCGCCGCGATCGACAAGAAATACGCGCCCGACTTTAACTGGATCGCGTGCGGCCTGGGCACCGCGCCACCATATGCATCCAAGACCGGACAGTGCCGCAAGGGGCAGGTGCCGATCTACGCCAGCTTCTGGACGCTCCGGAAGGCCATCGCCTCCGGCACGGTAGGGCCAGGCATGACCATCCTGTTCGATCAGGAGATCTGGAAGTGGACTCCCGCGCGTGAGCAAGCCCACCCGGAGTACTACATCAAAGCTGCCGCGCAGCTCGCGCATGCGAACAGCATCTTCATCATCGAATCGGTCTACGAGCCCACGTTGGCGAGTGAGATAGCTGTCGAGGTAGCAGCCGCGCCCTATGCTGACGTGGTCTCGATCCAGTCGCAGAAAACCGACCAGCATCCAGGCGCGTTCCTCAACTACGTCTCGCAGACGGTGGCAGCGATCCGCGCTGTGAGCTCGACTGTGCCGATCATGGCAGGACTAGCGACCGATGCCGACGGTCATCCGGTAACCGCCAGCAAGATGGTCCGCGAATACGACCTGACCTACAACCTGGTCAGTTACTTCTGGCTCAACGCCGACCAGTGGGCACCACCAACCGGACAAGGCTGCGCCCCGCGGGGTTGCGGTGGTGTCGGCGCTCGCTTCCTTGCTGACATCGGAGTTACGCCATGAGTCGATCGCGACCGCGGTCAGTCGCGCGCGAGCGGCGACGACATCCGGCCATGGATGCCGTTTCGGTGGGGTCAGAGGCCCACTAAGCCGGCACCCACGGAGATCATTCCGCTGGATCGCGGCGGGCTGACCCGGAAGTTGGTCCGAGCGGGCAGTCAACCTTGCCGGATGAGGCATCGTCAGTCCTGAGTGAAAGCCGGAGTTGGCTGGCAAGACCGCCCCGAGGAGAGTGCGTGCGAGCCCAAGAAAGCTTCGACGGATTGAGCGCGCTGGTCGCTCATCGCGGCGCCGCTTTGCTTGCGACCGCAACGCTGCTGGCCGGAAGCCCGGCGGCAGGGGAGGACCTGCTGCAAGCAGCCCTGGAACGGGTAATGCGGCACTGGCATCGTGTTAACGGCGAGCCAGAGATCTACCTCAGGCGCACTCTCTATCACCTCGCGGTCGACCAGTGGCGTGCCCGGCGGCGGCGGCCGGAGGTACTGGGCAAGACCGCGGCCGAGCTTGAGATCGCCGCGCTGCGGGCAAGCCAGCCGGACGCGACCGACGCAGTCCATTTGCGCATCGCGCTCATCCAGGGGCTCTCCCAGTTGCCGCCCAGGCAGCGCGCCGTGCTGGTGCTGCGGTACTGGGAGCAGCTCAGCGAATCAGAGGCGGCCGACGTGCTGGGCTGCTCGCTCGGCACGGTGAAGTCCAGCGCATCTCGTGGCCTTGCCCGGCTCCGAGAGATCACCGCTGTCTGGGCAGTCGACGACAGCAAGCCACTACTGAACGGAGTCAGGTCATGAAAGCCGTGATCGAGGATTTGCTCGCCGCGTCGATGCGCGACGAAGTTGCTGGCCTCATGCCCGCTCCCGACCTGGTTGCGCGCGCTGCTCAGCGGCATCGGCAGCGAAGGCGGGTACGCCTGGCGGCATCGGTCACTGGCACCGCAGGGGTCGCAGCAGCTGTGGCGATCGGCTTGACCGTGGCGGCGGCCGGAGCCGGCCCGGGCCTGACACGACCTGGTGCGGACCGGACAGGAGCCAGTGCCGCCAAGGCCGACGGCCAGACTGCCAGTTCGCCGCGCGCACGGCTGGTCGCGGCAATGATCACTTCCGCTCAGCTCAGCTACCGCCTGCACCTGGTTAACACGTCGACGTTGCCAGGTCATCGGATGACACCGACGTCGCGGTCACGTGGCCTGATCAACTGGTATGCCGACTACACCGGCGTTTACAACCCGAGAACCGACTCAGGCACGGGAGTCAACATCGTGCGGCTGCAATCCGGGACCCTGGCCGCTCCCAGTTCGTACGGCAAGGCCGTGGGATACATGCAGGTGCGGATCATCGGCAACCGGTACTACACCCGGTCTTCTGGCAATGACCAGTTCTGGCGTTCCGGGCAGGGCAATCTGGCTCGGGCCCTGGTCCTGAACGGCGGGCGGGCGTGGGCGCCGACAGACGGCGCATCAGCCGATCCGGCCGTTCTGCTCGCGGCCCTGCGCCAGTTGGGCAGTGTCAAGTTCGCTGGCCAGAGCGGCGCCGGAGCCAAGGCGCTGGATACCTACGAGTTCAAGTACGAGATCGCCGGGGATGCCTCGGTCCAGGCGCACGAGCTAACCGGCACGATCGTGGTGCACGACGAGTCGAACCTCATCGCCAAGATCACTATGCGGACGACCGTGACCGGAGCTAACCCGCAAATCGCTGATGGCGGGCGGACCACGTTCACGACGGTCATGACCTTCTCCGACTATGGCGTACCGGTCAGCGTCAAGGTGCCCACCGGCCCGGTACAGCAGCTGAAGCCACTGCCTGGAAGCTAAAGAACGGCCTGCTGACGTCCTGGGTGCCGCAGCAACCCAGGTCGCGCCGCTCAGAACTTGGCAGCGGGTTAGCCGTCCTGCTGCGCAGCAAGTTCCTCCGGACGCAGCGCCCGCAGAACGCAGAACTCGTTGCCGTCCGGATCGGCGAGCACGACCCAGGTGCAGTCCGGACCCTGTCCGACGTCGACCCGGCGAGCACCGAGTGCTTCGAGCCGGGCAACTTCCGCTGTCTGGTCCTTCGGCCGCAGATCCAGGTGCAGCCGGTTCTTCACCGCCTTGCCTTCCGGCACCCGCAGGAACAGGATGTCCGGCGCAACGCCATCCTCCGGGCTGCCCTTCGGCGGCTCGATGCACACCTGGTCGTCTTCGTCGAAGGTCCGGCGCCAGCCAAGCGCTGCCTCCCAGAACGACGCGATCTTCCTCGGCTCGGCACTGTCAACACACATGCACTGAATACGAATGTCCATGCGGTGACTGTGACCACCGCGCGGGCCGCCTGTCCACCGGAAATCACCGCGCGTCGCGGCCAAGGCTCGATTGCGGACACGGCCACGAGTGGGGGCCGGGCCTCATCACGGTCGGCCGGATGCCGTGCGAGTGCCCGGAAGCGCAAGCGGGCAGCTTGGGCCACCTATGGGTTAGGTGTCACGCGGCGCCGGGGGTTGCTCGGCGATCTGGTATGGGCCGACCCACCATCATTCGAGTAGAACACTCGTTCGATGGCGCGTCTACGCCAGGGTCGCTAGCCTCGGGCCATGTCGACTCCCCACGACAAGCAGACCACTGCCGCCGACGCCCGGCAGACCGCTGTCGGCCTCGCCCTATTCGCCATCCTCGGCGTCGCAGCCATCGTGCTGTTGGCAACCGGCCACAGCGGGTTCGGCGGCATCGCGCTCTTGGCGGCACTCCTGTTCGCCAGCTACGGCGGACGCAGCCTGCGCCGTTACCGCGAGCGGCGCTAGCCACATGACGAAGGCTCCGGGATCTCCGGGTGATCCTCAACGCGATTGAGGCAGCCCCGATCCTGCCCAGCTAGCCCAGGCCCCCTCAACGACAGAGGCCCCCAGGTCATCACGACTTGGGGGCCTCTTCGGCGTTCTGGGCTCGGTTGCTGGTAAACCCGTTGTAGTGGTATCCGGCACCCGCAGGAACAGAATGTCCGGCGCAACGCCATCCTCCGGGCTGCCCTTCGGTGGCTCGACGCACACCTGGTCGTCTTCGTCGAAGGTCCGGCGCCAGCCAAGCTCTGCCTCCTAGAACGACGCGATCTTGCTCGGCTCGGCACTGTCAACACACATGCACTGAATACGAATGTCCATGCGGTGGCTGTGACCACCGCGCGGGCCGCCTGTCCACCGGAAATCACCGCGCGTCGCGGCCAAGGCTCGACTGCGAGAACTCTTGAGCTTTCTCCTGGATGGAGAGCACGACTGTACGGCACGGTACGGACCTGACCGCGACAGGACTTGTACGTTGTTGCCGAATCCGCACTTTTAATTTTCTTCGGAGTGTCGGGAACCGAACAGGAGGCCGCGGTGCGTGTCGTCGCGATCAAGGCTGAATGGTCAGTAGCCGTCCGCGCCGACGCGGACCGAGTCTGGCATCTGCTGCAGGACCCTGCGATTTGGTCTTTGAAGGCGAATGCCTTCATGTTCGCCGTGCCTGGTGCCGACCGGCTCTGCTTCTGGGTTGGCATGACTGCGCTCGGCCTGCCTAACAATGGCCTCTACGAACTCGCCGAGGATGACAGGGCCAGGTCGGTCACGTTTCGAGAGCCGACTCAGTCCCGGCACTACTACCGCCTAGCCGTGCGCCGAGGCAGACCTGGCCTGGTGAGAGTTCACATTGAGGTGGCCCGTTACGCACCGCGCTTGCGCGCAAGCGCCGTCGAGTTCGCCGCACGCGCAGGCCTGGAGAGGTGGCTGAGCAGGATCCAGGCGGTTGCGGAGAACCGACGCCCGGCCCCGAGTGATCTGATCTCGGCCCAGGTCCAGCGGCTGTGCCTGCAGGTGCCGCAGCAGCCGAAGGACTGGATATCGGTCACCGAGATGGTCGTCGTCCGGGCCGATCCGAGCGCTGTCTGGGCTGCCATGAGAGTGCCGCATTTTGATCCTTCCTCGCAGAGCGAGCAGGTTACCTGCGGTTTCGTGCCTGGGACGCCGGTCGGTCAGCCGGGAGAGATGCAGTACTTCGTTCGACGCCTGGAAGACGGAGCGCTCAAGTCGGACGCCGTCGTAGTATCGGCGGTGGGTGACGGTCTGGACGCCGTGACTCACAGAGTCGGGCCACCGTACGACCAGGTGCGGTATCGCGTCTCCGCTGACAGTGGTCAGGCCAAACTGGAGATGACCTGGACCGGTCCGCCCGGGCATGGCGGCGCTAACCGTGGGGCGGTGGAGGTCAGTCTCCGCGCTCTCCTGAGTCACCACAAAGCGGAGCTAGACGGCACGGCCGAGCCAGTCGGCTGACTGTCTAGTTGCCCTCCGGCACCCGCAGGAACAGAATGTCCGGCGCAACGCCATCCTCCGGGCTGCCCTTCGGCGGCTCGATGCACACCTGGTCGTCTTCGTCGAAGGTCCGGCGCCGGTGTCCAATGGTTTAACCACCGATGTGAAACCCGGACCGAGCCAGCTTGGCACTGGGCGGCGGGAGCTGCGTGCCGCCGGCCGCTCCAGCCGTAACGATCTTTAGCTGGGGCGCAAGCCGTAGGTCGGGATGACCGCTACGACCAGAACTCGTCGGAGGCGTACTGATCAACAGGCTGTGTCCAGACCTCGGTCGCTTTGCCGTCAGGGCTGAAGTGCCCGATCAGGACCTCGTTGCCAGCGAACGGCCTGCCCTCGCGCTCGGCCCTAACAGTAAACAGCGCGACGCCGTGCTGGTCGTTGGCGACGACGTCGTGCAGTTCAAGGCGCAAGGTGCCCCCCGAAAGTTCGAAGAGGCGGCCAAAGAACCCGAACACCTCGTCTATGCCCTGTTAGTCGCCGGAGATTGAACTCCGGCCCGCAACGTGGTAGCGGATGTCTGCGGCGAAGTACTTGCTCTGCAGCGCCGCCAGATCGCCTTGCTGGAATGCCGCGAAGGCCTCCCGCAGCAGCTCTTCGTTCGGATGTGGCATCTGATTCCCCCCAATACGTGATGCTTTCGGGCCATCCTCGTGGCCGCCAATCCCCGACGTCAAGATCTGCCTCGAAGCGCCGTTCTGGAGACTGTCTATTTGCCCTCCGGCACCCGCAGGAACAGAATGTCCGGCGCAACGCCATCCTCCGGGCTGCCCTTCGGCGGCTCGATGCACACCTGGTCGTCTTCGTCGAAGGCCCGGCGCCAACCAAGCGCTGCCTCCCAGAACGACGCGATTTTCCTCGGCTCGGCACTGTCAACACACATGCACTGAATGCGAATGTCCATGCGGTGACTGTGACCGCCGTGCAGCCGCGTGTCCACCGAAATCCTGCTGGGCATGCGCTGCGGGACGCACAGCAGGCCGTCGCGAGCATGCTCACCGCGGCGCCCGCCGGGTTCGGCGTTGGCTATGTGTTCCAAGCTGCGCCGTTCCAGTGCTCGATTATGGTGCCGCCCCAGTCGGTCGTGCCCACGGCAAGACGCTAGTTGTCGTCGAGCGCGGGGGCGTCTTCTTCCCGCCGAGGCACGAGGGCGACTCGTACAACTGCACCGGGATCAAGAGCATGGCCGGGGCCGAATGGGACGTCATCCGGGCTGGCATCGTGCAGAGCCACTGCCGGATCATGCGCGACGGCTACTGGGTCGGGCGCAACCCGTTCGGCTACGCGATCGAGGGCGATCGGTACCGGAAGACCCTCGGGCCCGCCGCGACGGCTGACTATGCGCCCGCCGTCTACGCCCGCGCGACCAAGGGCGACTCACTCCAGAAGATCGCCGACTGGCTGACCGCCGAGGGCGTCGAGATCGAGACTGGGAACGCAGTGTGGAACGCGGGCACGGTCAAGCAGATCCTCAGCAATGCCACCTACTCGGGCACGCACACGCGCACGTGCGTTGAGTGCGGAGGCTCGCACGACATCACGGTTCCCGCGCGCGCGGACATGGCGACCCAGCGGCGAGCCGCCGACGCGCTCAAGTCCCGCGTGCGCGGCTCGAACAGGGCAGTGGTGCTGCGGCCGGTCACCGAGCCCGGGTCGAGCAGCGGCCGCTGTCGGATTACGACACCATGTTCGGGCTGACCAGCGGGGCAGCCCGGTGACCGCCGCGAAGACCGCGGCCGGGCGGGACCGTTGGCAAGATCAGCTGGGACAACCGGCTTGATTTGCCGCTCGGCACGTAATGGGAATGGCTCAGTGGTGCGTTGTATGGGCGTGGGACCACAGCAACTGGACTTCGCGGAGTTTTATCGCAGCGCCGCCGATGAGTGCCTGCGGGCTGTCCTGGTCGGCATCGGTGACCAGGACACGGCACGGGAGCTTGTGGACGAGGCGTTCGCCCGCGCATGGGCGTCCTGGCGCACCGTGAGCAGGCATCCCGCACCGAAAGCATGGGTGCTGCGGACCGCGCTCAACGCAGGCATCTCCCGGTGGCGACGCCGCCGCTGGGAGGTGCCCGTGCCCGATCCTGGCAGGGTCGCGGAGCTGCACGCAGTCAGCGGGACATCGGCCAGCATGGTGGACCCGCAGATCATGGCGGCGCTAATGCGGCTGCCCGCCAGGCAGCGGCAGGTGGTCGCACTGCGGCTGATCCTCGACCTCGACACCGCCGGCACCGCGGTAATCCTCGGTATCGCCCCCGGCACGGTTATGGCCCACCTGGGCCGGGCCATGACCGCGCTGCGGCACGACCTTCAGCCCGAACTGCAACGGGAGAACCAACCATGAACGACAACGAACTGAGCACCATGGTGCGCGAGTCGGTCACCGATGTTCACTCGACCACACCCATTGCGCAGATCATCAGCCGCGGCCGCGCAGTCCGGGCCAGGCGGCGGACTCCCGCACTGGCCGGTGCGGGCGCCGTGGTGGCCGGGACCGCCCTGGCCGTGACAACGCTGGTGCCTTCCGGCCATTCGGGCAACCCCCTCGTCAACGCACGGCTGGCTGCCTGGACGGTGGCCAAGCAGGCCAACGGCGACATCGACGTCACCATCAACCAGCTGAAAAACCCGGTGGGCCTGCAGAGCACGCTGCGCGCTGACGGGGTGCCCGTCAACGTCAGCTTCAACGGCCAGTCAATGACGGGGTCATGCCAGTTCTACCCCATGAGCAACAACGTTCTGAATGCGGTCGCCAAGACTCCCAGCGCAAGCCGCATCGAGGGAGGCACCCTTTTCGTCATCAATCCGTCCGCCCTACCCGCCGGCGCCGGCCTGGACATGGAGGTCGGAGGTATCACTCACAACAAACTCGGGCAAATCGTGTACATCGCGCCGATGAACATCTCAGTGCCATCGTCGCTGCCACCCGGCACCGGTGTCAGTGTCTCCCAGGCCATCGGCGAGCATGCGCTTGAGGTCACCCCGGTCTATGCCAGCCAGCAGTGCACCGGATAGCAGAACCGCCCGGCGGCTGATCACCTGGGGCACTAGTCACCTGACGAGGGCCGCGCGGCTCACCACGGCGCCCGCCGGGTTCGGGGTTGGCTATGTGTTCCAGGCTGCGCCGTTCCAGTGCTCGATTATGGTGCCGCCCCAGTCGGTCGTGCCCACGGCCCAGGCATCCGATGGTGAGATGGCCACCACGCCGAGCAGAGCGTCCAGGAAGCCGGCGGGCGGATTAGGGGCGGTTACCGCGCTCCAGCGCTTGCCGTTCCAGTGGAACGCCGCAGTACCGCACGGGCAGCTTAGGTTGGTGTAGCCGACTGCCCAGGCGTTGGAGCGCGAGCTTGCCGACACAGCCCACAGGTTGGTCGAGCCGATCGGGTTCGGGCTGCGCACCCGGCTCCAGCGCGTGCCGTTAAAGTGCAGGATGAGGCTCAGCGCTCTGGGGCCGGTGTTGTTGTACCCGACCGCCCAGATGTTGTTCCACTTGGTCGCTGCCACGCCCTGCAGGAATCCCAGACCAGGCGGGGTGGTCACCCGCCGCCACCGGTAGCCGTTCCAATGCTCGATCAGTGCGCTGTTAGGCGCGCTGCTGCCAGTCCCGCCGACCGCCCAGGCATTCCTGCGGGAGATCGCAGCCACGCCGAGGAACTGGGCGGTGTGCGTCGGCAACCGGAAGAACTGCTGCGTCCAGACCTTGCCGTTCCAGTGCTCGATCAGCGGAGTGGCGTAGCCAAGGTCGCCGGGACCGCCGCACATGCAGCCCACCGCCCAGGCGTTCGTGGGTGAGGTCGCGCCCACCGCGTTGAACCAGGCGGAGCCGCCCGGCGTCGGCGTCGGCACCTGGGTCCAGGACTGACCGTTCCACTGGCGGGCAAGGGTCTGGGTCGGGTAGAACCAGGAGGTTCCGCCGACCGCCCACACGTCCGTGGGCGACTGCGCCGCTACGGCCTGGTAGCCGTCGCTGAAATCGGAGTCCGCCCACGAGTTGCCGTCCCAGTGAGCGATTTGGCCGCCCGCGGCGCTCAGGCCAACCGCCCACACGTCGTCGGCCGACGTCGCGGAGACGCTGTAGAAGCGGCCCGCCCAGCTGGGGTAAGTCGCCGGGGACAGCGATCCGGTGTCGGTAGCCGATGTCCGCGTCGCCGCCGTGCCGCTGTGCGCGACCGGCGGCAGTTTCTTGCCCGCGGACGGAGTCTTCGCTGCGGAAGCAACGCCAGCCTGGCTCAGCATGATAAGCACGAGGCCCGCTGACGCGGTCAGGATGATGAACTTGCGCCCGAGACTGGCGTGCATGACCCCTCCGAACGCGGCCGTCTGTCATCGAACGGACGTCCCGCGCGAGAATGGTGCGCCTGCAGATTGCTGCACGACAAGGGGATACCTCCCCCAGCATGGACATGGCCCGGCCAGATCAAAGCCGTGCCACACCCGGTAACTGGCGTGAACGGCAGCGACGGCATCCGACGCGGTCCTCTGCGCTGCCGCCGCGCGTATTCGGCGAAGTCCTGGACCGCTAGCCGTTGCCTGCCGCTATAAGCGGCGGGCGATGGACCCATGCTGCCAGGTCGCTGGGCGCGCATTCGGCTACGCGGGCGATGTACCGGGGAAGCTCCTCGTCGCCAAGGAAATCACGCCACTGACCGGTTGATCCTTTGTGGAAGAACCGGTCACGGTCGTTGTAGAAGCCGTCGTGGCTGGCTTCGGCTGCGAGTTCACCCGCCCGGACCTTCATGTCGTCGAATGTGGCAGCCTGGACCAGGCTTGGCCAGACTGTCTCGGCAACGGCGATCCCGAGCCGGCTGGCTATGTAGCGCATCTGCCCTTCGAGGTCATCGATGAGGTCTTCGTAGCGCAGCAACACTATGTTCGGCTGGTCGCGTGCCTGCCAGAACGTGTCCAGGTGGTGAAGCATGATCTCCAGGTCGGAGACGCTCTTGCCGGGCGCTGTAGGTTCGACCCAGGACCAGAACCGCTCGCGCGCAGTCCCACTCGGTAGGGGCGGGCTGGCTGCTATCAGTTCGTCGAGGTCCATCGCCCCGACGGCAGCCTCTCGTAATGTGAGGATCGTGTCGAAATTGAGGTTGCTGAGATGGCCATCCCAGGACACGGCCACATCGCGGGGGTCTCGGCTGACACAGATGTAGGTGACCCGGTCGTCGAAGGGCAGCCCGTCGAGCGGGGTGTGGGTCTTGATAAACCGACGGTGCGTCTGCGCCTCGTAGTCGGCCAGCACCTCGTCAAGCGGGCGGGCCAGGATATCCAGCCACGGCGAGATCCGGTCAAGAGTCCGATCGAACGTCGTCCGCTGGAAGATCTCCAGGGCGCAAATCATCTGCAGCCATGTTGTGCCGCACTTCGCAGGAGTGCTAATGACGATGTCATCGGGGCGGAACGCGAACCCGTCCCAGCGCGCCGAATCCGTGAAGATCGTCTCGTAGCGAACCTGCTCCCCTAAGCCCATGCGGCGAGGATTACAGCAAGCAGATCACGGCGTCAACAGTTCATGCGAGGACCAGCAGCAGCAGAAAGAAATCCCTTGCCCGCCCGGCACCGACGGTTCGCTTGAAGCGTCTAAGCGTCGCAGGCCGGCTCCTTGGGGCGGCCCGGATGCCGAGGTATGGAACGAAGGTGCGGTAATGGTTGCAGCCCCGCGAACTCGACTGGGGCGCGCACTCGAATCGCTGCCCGCAGTTGCCGCCCTGGCCTGCGCGGGGCTGACAGGCTGCGCCGGCACCGCCGCCAAAGATGCCAGCACTGGAGGGCGTCCGCCAGTGCGGGCGCCCGCAAGCATGACCGGTCTGCGCGCATGCTCGCGACGTCGATCGCCTCACAATTGGCAGGGTCAACCAGTTCCCGCAGAATCATGAGCGTTTCACCTTCACAGCGCAGGTCACCGTCGCCGGCGCCCATCGCTCACAAACTGTCGCGCGAGCGCTGTGCGCGCTCCCGGTGTTCCCGTCCGGGCCGATAGCGATGAGCTGCCCCGCCGACTTGGGCATCAGCTACGTGCTGAGCTTCACCGCCAGTGACAGCAAGCTCGCACCGGTCACAGTTGTTGCAACCGGCTGCCAGCAGGTGAGTGGCTTAGGCCCGGCTCGCTGGATCGCCCGCTCGCCCGCATTCTGGAGGGTTCTAGCCATCGCGGCGGGCATCGCCCCCGCTGACTGGGCGACGTTCGGGGGCACAATCGCATCATGACCCACGCTGGCCAGCTCAGCCCGTCAGATCCCGACAGCCCAAGTGCAGCGGTAACACACACAGCATCCGGCCCGGCATAGCATCCGGCTCGCTGCCGGATTCTGCGGGGAGGCACGGCATGACATATATGGGCAGCCCTTACTACCCGTGGTGGCTAGACAACCTGGCCGACGACGTCACCGGGGAGGGCGCGGCGATGCAGGGCACTGCGCAGGGCGCGGAGGCCGTCCGGTCAATCGTCGTCGCAGCCCGCGAGCTGTATGAGCACCAGGAGTTCAGCTTCACCGGTGACTACGGCGAGAACGGCTTCCTCGAGGATTACACCTGCCAGATCCGCGGCGAGCCAACCAGCGTTGTCGTCACAGTTACCCGCAACGCCGCCGGGAAGGCCCAGCACCTGGTGGTGAACCACCGGCCGCGCAGCTCGGTGCTGCTTTTCGCCCGGTTGATGGGCGAGAAGTTCGCCGGGACCTCCCTTGCCAAGCTCTTCATTGCCAGCGAGTCCTGAAACAGACATGACCTACGACACCAGTACTGCAGACCAGGCGACCCCGTTGATGTGGGCGTGCCCTGATGCCTACTCGGCCGATGGTTTGTCCATGTCGCGCGCGAGCATGAACGCGATATAGCCGCAGCGGCATCTATCAGCGGCCGGGCATTGAACCGGTCTCGGAATCGCGCTGGGAGTTCGACATGGTCGATATGCACCTAGAGGTCCACGTTATCCCGGTGTCGGACGTCGAGCGATCCAAGCAGTTCTACGATGCCTTGGGTTGGAAGTTCGACCACGATAAAGTCCCGGCAGACAACGTTCGCCTTATCCAGTACACGCCCCCGGGCTCCGGGTGCTCGGTGACGTTTGGCAACGGAATCACGACGGCTGCGCCTGGCTCTGCCGAGGGGACGCTGACCGTCTCCGACATCGAGTCGGCTCATGACGAACTCATCGGCCGCGGCATCAACGCGAGTGAGGTGTGGCACGGCGCGCCGTTCCCTCCAGAGGCACGGCTCACCGGCCCCGACCCCACCCGCACGAGCTATGGGTCGTTCTTCTCCTTTGACGATCCCGACGGCAACGCGTGGATAGTCCAGGAAGTCACGACGCGGCTCCCTGGCTGAGTCTGACACGGCACTCGAATGGGTGCTGATGGCTCCGTCTCGATGACGTGGTCCCGGATCCCGGCGCGCATATCAGCCCTCTGGGAACGAGACTCCGTCGAAGCTGGTGAAGTCCCTGACAAACGCGTCGCTACCGGTGTTGTCGAACGGGAGCACATCTCCGTTGGTGAGGATGTTCATCTCTTCCGGGCCGTTGCTCGTGTAGATCGGGATGGAGAGTATGTGCGATGGCCGCAGGCCCTTGGGAAGCTGGAACGCAGGCTTGCCGGCGGTCCCCAGCCTGACTGACCCGCGCAGGTGAATGACGCGATTGGCGTCCACATAGTACGAAGCGTGGAACGACTCGAACCCGCCATATTGCCAGTGATTGATCAACGTCAGGTTATGCCAGACAACGCGTGCCGGACGGTTGGCCATGACTGTAGCCGCGGTCGCCCCGCCAGCCATGGACAGTGCTAGCGCAACGGTCGCAATGACAATCGCAGGAGACTGACTGATCAGGGAACGGAGTCGGTTCATGTGATCTCCTTCGGCACTCGGCCGCCGCTCGGGCGAAGCGACAGGCGGCTCTCATGTGGTCAAGAGTGACAGTTGCCGACACGTGAAATCGAGACTCATCTGGCGACCGGGTAGTCGCGTGGACTAACTGCGCCGCCGTCACGCGACCGCAGGCGGAAGAGAACGGCGATCTTCCCATCTGCGCGCCGATTGCCCCTCCGGCCGCGCTAGAACGCGGCATGCCGCGCTAGTAGTGGCGGGAGCGCGCGGCGTAGAAGTCGCTCGACTCCCGCTGCCAGAGCTGCACTATCGCCAGGAGCCCGACAATCCACTCTGCTACCGGAATGATCTTGTCCCCGACTGCAACCCGCTGCGCGACGATGGCAACCAGCGCGACAGTGAAAATTGCGAAGAGCACGGTCGAGAAACTGCGGGCCCATCTCCTGCCCGCCTTGTTCCTTCCGGCCATCCAGAGCCAGAGCGATGCGCCGACGACACCGCCAAGGACGAGGAAACCCACGCCGACGGCCTCGTTCGAGTTCAACTGGTTCGCAGTCAGCGGTGTCGCCGACGACGTCGCGAGGAAGCTCTGGATGCGGCCGTGGAAGGCGACGATGTCAAGGATCACCGACAGAGCCTGGATCGCCGCACCTGCGTAGATGAACCTCACTGCATTCCGGATCGACGGCGGCGGCTGGCCGTTCTGGGTCATCCATGCGTTCTGGGCCATCCAGTTGCCGTCGAAGGGAGGCTGGTAGGACATGAGTGCCTCCTCATACCGCTCCGTTGAGCATTATCACGGCGATGTTGCTCATGCGGTACAGATACCGCATAACTATGGCGCAGATGGCCCTGCCGTGTACGGCCGACTCTCGCGGGCGCTGGCGGGCATGATGGCCGTCTGGAAGGGGCATAGCTACGGCCGTCTTTGTTTCCGCGCCTGCCATTGCCTAAGAACTACGAACCTGTAGTACAGAGTGAATTCAGCCCTGATCGCAGGTCGCGCGCACAGGGTAACGGCGCGAGCCATCTCACAGCGGAGTGTGCCGAAAGCCATCATCATGAGCACGACGAAGGGCCGTCTGACGGCTCGGGGCCTACTGGCGGTGTCCGGGCTGGCTGCCGTCATCTGCGCGGTGGCCGGATGCACGGGCTCGTCGTCCGGCGCTGGCGGGCCGGTGGCAGCTGCAGGACCGGCTATCACCATCCGCGTGCATAGCCTGCCGGGCGTGGGCACCGTGCTAGTGAATAGCAGCGGATACACGCTGTATATGTTCGAGCCAGACGCTAAGCGCCGGGTCACCTGCACCGGACTGTGTACCGCCAACTGGCCGCCGGTGAAGATGTCGCCCGGTGCGCGTCTCGTCGCCGGGCCAGGTGTCCGGCCGGACTTGCTCGGATCTGATCGTGATCCGTCCGGTGGCCGGGTCGTAACCTACAACGGCTGGCCACTTTATACCTACGCTAGCGACGTTCAGCCGGGCGAGGACACCGGCCAGGCCATCGATATCAACGGCGGGTACTGGTACGTCATGCGGGCGTCCGGCGAGCCGCTGACCGGACGGCCGGCCGGATGACGCGCCCTAACCCTCCCGGCAGCGCGCCACCATCCCGGCGGTCGGTTTTGCTGGCCGTCGGCGGACTGGCCGCGACGGGCGGATTCGCCGCCGGATACGGGGTGGCACGTGCCGCCGGCCCTGGCGCTGCTCCAGACTCAGCAGAGGTCCTGCGTCTTCCCACTCCAGGCGAGGACCTGATGACAGAGCACGGCTTGCTGATCCGCATCCTGCTTATCTACCGGCATCTCACGACCGGCCAGGCGGCGGGTCAGCCCGTCCCGGCGGGTCACGCGCACGACTCAGCGCTGATCATTCACGACTACATCGAGGCCTTCCATGAGGAACTCGAGGAGGCGTACGTGTTCCGCCGGCTGATAGCGGCTGACCAGCTCAAGCCGACCGTGAATACGCTGCTGCTTCAGCACGCGCGCGGCCGCGAGCTCACCCAGGTCATCCTCGCCGAGAGCGGCGGCAGGGGATCGCTCCCGACGTCGGCAGCCGGCCGGGTCACGAGCGCGATGGGCGCCTTCGTGCGGATGTACGAACCGCACGAGGCCCGCGAGGATACGGTCGTATACCCGGCCTTCCGGGCGCTATTGAAGCCGGCCGAGATCGCCGACCTCGGCGAGCGATTCGCGGAACTGCAAACTGAGCAGTTCGGCAGCGATGGCTTCGCAGGCATGGTCGGCCGGGTGGCGGCGATCGAGGAAGGACTCGGCATCTACGACCTGGCGCAGTTCACCCCGCCGAACATCGCGCCGTCCGCCGCCTGAAAGTCATCGTGCCGGCACCAGCCGGTAGATTGCTCCGGCGGCATCGTCGCTGACGTACAGCGCTGCGCCCGGACCTGGCACGACGTCTACGGGCCGGCCCCAGCGGCTGCCGTTAGCGAGCTGGAATCCGGAAACGAGGGTGATGGCAGGCTCCAGCGTGCGCTCGCGGCTGTTCCAGGCGAGCCACAGCACCGCGGGCGAGCGCGGCGGGACGCGGTTCCACGAACCGTGCGCGGCGATGACTGCGCCACCTGACCAGGGCCCGAGGATTCCAGTGCCTTGGAGGAACGACATGCCGAGCGGTGCAGTATGGGCCGGCAGTCCGACGTTGAGGTGTGGCAGTTTGGCGCAGTCAAGGTGCTTGCCGCCGGGATTGGTGAGCGCATCGGCAACGAACGGGATGTTCGCTAGCGAGCCGGCCGGGTGGTTCTCGTCCTGATCCGGGTTGCAGTACGGCCAGCCGAGGTTGCGCCCGGCGATGACCGGGACAACTTCGTCGGGCGGGTGGTTGTTGACGTACGACTGGATCACCAGGCCGAAGGCGTCGCGGTGCCCGCCATAGGGCCGGTCGAAGGGGTAAGGGATGTTGTCCCGGTTGTTGACGGCAGTCCAGACCACCCCGTCAGGGGCCAGCGCCAGGCCTTCGCCGTTCCGTACGCCGCGCTCGACCACGGTCAGGTGCGTTCCGTCCGGCCGTACTGAAATGATCACCGCGCGCGGCGGTTTCATGGTCAGATCGTCGGGGCTGGCGTTCGATGAGCTGCCGACCTCGAAATAAATCGTGCCGTTACGGGTGACGACCAGATCCTTAGTCCGGTGCACGTCATCCCCGGACGGATTGGTGTCGGGCAGATTGCTGACGAGCACCGTGCGCGCACCGTCGATGCCGTGTGCCCCCCAGGGATAGCCGTCGATCTGGTCCGACTCGGCGACGTACAGTACCCAGTGCCCGGATACCTTCGCGAACGCCATCCCCTGGGGTTCGGTCAGCCCCCGGAGCAGAGTGCGCGGGCGTGCCGTCCCCGAGCGGTCAGGGACTAGCTCGTCGATTTTGCCCAGGCCCGGCTCGCTGACCAGCAGGTCGCCGCCAGGAGTCCAGACCTCCATCCGGGCATCGGGGACCCTGGCCCATACCCTCGCGGTCCAGCCGCGCGGCATCTGCAGCGTCCGCGGTTTATTGAACGGCGCCGCGTCCTCGCTCATCGGCACGACGAGGCGAACGGTCGTCAGCTCGGGTGCCGGGCTGGCGGTTATGCGCATGCCCGCGGCGGCCTGGGTGCCAGAGCCGGCCGAGCAAGCGCTGGCCACCGTCATGACGGCCAGGCTCAGTGCAGCGATGCGCGCGACGATCACGCGACTATCACATCAGGTTGAGGTGCTCGCCTCGCTGATGGCCCCGGATTGCCCGCAAGCCTGACGGTCAACTTGACCCTGTCGTCGGCAACCCCCAGCGTCTCCCCAAGCAGCGGATCGCTTCCGCCAGCATCGGCCTGAGCGAAGTCCGTTAAATTGGGCTGATGGCCGTTCCCCCACTTCCGCCAAGTAGTGCTAGCCAGGCGGGCAGTGACAGCCCGCTGATGGCCGGGACGCCGCCGTTTCCGGCTCAATCGCTGGTAACGCTCGGGAACTGGCAGGAACCACCGTTCAACCGGTGGGCGTTCCAGCACATTCGCGAGCTCATCCCTACGGTGAAGATCAGCCGCGGCGACGGGCGGCCGCGCTCGCTGCCGCGGGCCGAGCGCGACCTGTCCGGGCTGCCGTTCCGGTCGGGAGATCGCGAGCTCACGGTTGGCGAGATGCTGGCCGACACGCATACGGATGGTTTCCTGGTGCTGCACCGCGGCCGGATCGTCACCGAGCAGTACTTCAACGGCATGAGCCCGGACACGCCGCACCTGCTGATGTCGGTATCGAAGTCGGTGGTCTCCTCGGTAGCCGGCGTGCTGGCAGGTGCAGGGCCAGCTCGATGTGTCTGCGCCGGCGGAGAAGATCGTGCCCGAGCTGACGGGCACCTCGTTCCAGGGTGCGACCGTGCAGCACCTGCTTGACATGCGAGCGGGCACGCACTTCGACGAGACCTACGACAACCCGGAGTCCGACGTCCGGACCTACGAGCGGGTGTACTTGTGGCGGCCTGACGGCCCGGAGGCGCGCCCGGCCGACGCGCTGCAGTACTACGCGACGCTGTACAACGACGGCGAGCACGGCGGCCCGTTCCGGTACCGCTCGATCCTCACCGACGTGCTCGGCTGGGTTCTGGAGAAGGCCGGCGGCGCGCGCTTGCACGAACTCATCGCCCGGCTGGTGTGGCAGCCGATGGGAGCGGAGTTCGACGCGGAGATCACTGTCGATGCGCACGGCAACGCGATGGCGGACGGCGGAATCTGCGCGACGCTGCGCGACGTCGGCCGGTTCGGGCTGCTGTTCGCCGCAGGCGCCGCCACCTCACGTCGCTACCAGGTCGCGCCACCCGCCTGGATCAGCGATACGATCGCAGGCGCGCCCGACGGGGCGGAGGCGTTCGCGGCAGTGAGCGGTGGCGTGCCCGGGTTTGCGGCGGACGGGCACTACCGCAACTGCTGGTGGGTGCGCGAGCCGTCAGTGCCGTTCTTCTTTGCCTCAGGCATCAACGGCCAGAACGTCTTCGTGCACGTTCCGAGCCAGACCGTGGTGGCGAAACTGTCCACCTGGCCGACGGCACTCAGTTCCAAACTCCGGGTGACCACCGACGCGGCGCTGGCGATTGCGGACGCCCTGATGCGTTAGTCCCGCGACGCTGCAGGCCAACAGCAGCGACCTTTCATGGGTTTGGGGCCGCCTTTCATGGGTTTGTAACGTTTTTGTGCCCGCTATGCCTGCTTTGTGGTTGGCGAATCCATGAAAGGTGCTACGGGGCAATCGCCACCGCGACAGGGTAGCTGCCGACGTTGATGCTCTTGAGCGCACGCCGCGAGCTGGTGTTGACCAGCGTCACCTGTCCGCCGTAGGTGTCCACCACGACGGCGGTCGAGCCAGACGGGGCTAGCGCAATCTCAGTCGGGTAGGAGTACAGACCGACCGGCACCGGTTTCCCGGCCTGGCCGGACACCAGGGAGACCGGCGTCAGCGTTCCGGAGATCGTGTTGACGACGAACGCCGTCTGCCCGGACCCGGACCCAGTGATCGCGACCGCCGTCGGCGAGTAGCCGACCGGGACCGCCAGGCCCGCAACGGCCGGTGGCCCGCCAGGCGCCGCGCCGCCATGAGAATCGGCCACGCTCACCGGTGTCACCGTGTCTGAGTCCCCGTTAACGGCGAGAACCGTACTGCCGTCCGGGCTCACGGCCAGTGCGTCCGGTGCCTGGCCGACGCGGACCGGCCGCGAAGCGCTCAGCCTGCGGGTGCTTATCGCGTCACGGTGTCCGAGCCGTAGCTAGCCACGTACACAGCGGAGTCGTCCGGCACGACCGCGATCGCGAACGGGTAACTGCCGACCGGGATCGCCGGCCTGCCTGACCCGACGCCAGGCTGATCGGCGTCACCGAACCGCCGCCCCAGTCGAGCACGAACGCAGTGCGCCCGTCCGGCGTGACCGCAATGCCGCGCGGCTGAGTGCCCACCGGGATCGGTGCTCCGGCGACCCCGGTGCGCCAGGTCGATTGGCGTGACCGAGTCGGAGCCCTCGTTCGTCACATAGCGCGGTCCGGCCGTCCGGCGTGATCGCGATCTGCTGCGGGTCGCTGCCGACCGGGATCGGCTTGCCTGCGCGCCGCGTGCCAGTAGCGATCGGGGTGACCGTGCCCGAGCCCGAGTTGACTACGTACGCTGCCCGACCGTTCGGCGTCAGCGCGATGGCCTCCGGATCAGCGCCGACCCGGATCGGCTTGTCCGCGCGGCGGGTGACCAGGTTGACCGGCGTCACCGAGTCCGAGGCCGAGTTCACCACGAATGCGGTCTGCTCGCTCGGGCGGCTGCGGCCCTAGCCAGGTCGGCGGACGCAGCCGACGCAGCCGCCCAGTCGCCGCAGCCCCGCCTGAGCCCACCGCAGCGGCGATCGTGCTGCTGCTATCGGCTGCCCCCGCGGCGAGCGACGCCGTGGCGAGCGACCCGGCGGCAGGCCGGCTGCGCATCGCCCGGCAGGAACACGTCGTTGACCGGCTGCGCGTACCGGTCGTTCGCGGTCAGCGTGCCGGTGCCGAGCGCAGCCTCGATCGTGCGCAGCAGGCTGTAGTGGGTGTACCGGACGCGGGACACGTAGCCCTGCCGGATCCCCGCGGACCCGATCATGACGGTCGCTACCCGCTGCGCCGGCCGCTGGTAGTCGTAGCCGTCCTCGTCGAACGTGATGATCGCCAGCGACCGCTGCGTCCGCCAGGCTGGTGAGCGCATGATCGTCGCCGAGCTCGGCCGAGGAAAGCGTCCCCGGCTGCGATTCCGCAGCCTTCGATGTCGCTGCAGTCGTCCGGGCTGACCCAGGCGAAGTTCGGCGTCGTCGCCGCGCTGGCCAGGTCGGCCTGCATGGCCTGCAACGGCACCAGGTGCGCCGCGCAGTACGCGGGCCGGTCGCGGACGTCACCGAAGTACGTCATCGGCATGTCGTCGTCCCAGTAATCGCCGTGCACGGTGTCGTCACACGGCCCGTCCGCGCTCTGCAGATACGCCTTCCAGCTTTCGTGCGCGGCGTCGACCAGGTCGCCGATGTTCGGAGCGTTGATCGTGTACTGCGAGTTCTCCTCGAGCGGGTCGGTCAGCGGGACGCCGAACGCGCTCCCGCCGGCGAGCGCGAGGTAGTTGCCGTCGCTCGGATGTTCCTCGGCGAAGAAGTCGCTGAGCAGGCTGCCATGCGGCAGCAGGCTGTTCAGGAACGGCGCCTGCCGGGTGTTGCCGATAACCGAACCGAAGTCCTCGTTCTCGAAATAAAACAGAAAAACATGCTGGAAACGGGGCACCTTCACGACCGGTAGCGTCAGCACGGCGCGGCGTACCGGGGCGGAGACGCTGAACCGGATGTCGTCTGCCACGCCGCGGTCATAACCGGCGTAGCGGCGAGTAGGGCCCGTCGATGTGCCGCAGCGTGGTTGCCAGGGTCAGCACGACGCCGGCGCGCACGGACCCGGCAGGGACTACTCCGGACCGCCGCCGCAGGGAAACGCGCGCGGCCGCGACGCCATGTCCGCCGACCGGCCCGATGCTGGCCTTGCCGAGTACCCGGCCGGCCGCGGACAGGAAAGTTACCGTCACCCCGGCCGAACTGCTGCCACTGGCGCCAAGGAAGGCCGACAGGCGGAAGTCCGTGCTGCGGAGGCAGCCCCGTTTCCTCAATGGAACGCAGCGTGACGACCTGCCGCAACCTGGCCGTGCCGCCTGCCCCGCCGGCGAACAGCTGGCCGCCCTTCACGGCCGGCTGGCGGCCAGTCGCGGCCGGGAAACGCGCGGTGCCGTAGCGCACGCACCGTGGGCAAGCCGCTGAGCACTTGCCAGCCGGGGATCGTGACGGCGTCCCAGCCGCGGGCCGAGGAAGCGCCGGCCTGCGCGCCAGGGTTGAGTAGCAGGTTGGTGCCGGGCGCCGCGTCCGCCTGCCGGCTGTGCGTGCCTGTACTCGCTTGGCGCGTCCGCCGCAGGCCAGGTGCCGGAAGCGGGCAGGCAACAGGCGAGTGCGGTCAGCGCCGCGGCTCGCACGCCGCGCCATTGATGTTGTCCGGTCATGCGCGGGCTCTTCCGGCTCCGGCGGGCGAATGCCCGGCTACAGTGCTCGCTCTGGTGCGGGATCGCTCGGCTGAGTGACCGCTCAGTTAATTGTGGAGTGGATCACCGTAGGCGCAGTGACCTTCTGGTCGACGTCATCGAAAATTCCTGGCAGGTTCACGTAGCCGCCGCTGGGGTTGTGGTGCAGGGTCGAGTACTCGATCGTCAGCTTGCCGGAACCTGAGTCGACGACGAAGAAAACCGCGCCGCCCTCGCCGCCGCCCGCGGTGTTGAAGCGGATGAGAGAGCCGTTGATCGTGACGTTGTAGCTGTCACCGTCGGTGTAGATCGCGCCGCCGCTGCCGCCGCCAGGCGTGCCGCGGCGCCGCCGGGTTCTCGCCGCGGCCGGTGGTCTTGTTCCTCGTCATCACGCTGTTGAGCACGTCCCAGCTGGCGTCGATGCTGCTGAGCGCGCCGCCGTTGGAGCACGGCCGCCGCGGAAGGTGTCGTCAGTGATGTACACCGGGCGATGCGCTGTACATGCCGAGCGCCCTGATGGCCGCGCCGCCAAGGTCGGGGCCGTAGCGGTAGCAGCGGTTGCTGAAGAAGCCGGAGTTGACGACCTTAAGCTGGCCGCCCTCGGCGAAGATGGCGCCGCCGCCGTAACTAGAGGTCTTGGTCTGCCGCACGCCGGAGTAGGCGTCGGTGAAGGTGAGGTTCTGCACGACCAGCTGCGGCCACTTCTGCTGCCAGCAGTCACTGGTGGTGTAGACCTGCTTCGGGTCGCAGGTGTTCATGTACAGGATGCGGACCTTGCCGCCGCCGCTGAGGGTGACCTTGCCGCCGCCGTCAATCACCGTCCGGCGATGCGTGTTCACGACCTTGGCGGTGGCCGTCATCGTGATGGTGACCGGGTTAGGGCCGCAGTCGAAGGTGATCACGCCGCCCTTGGCGACGGCGCGCACGACGGCCGCCGAGGTGCAGCCTCTCGGGTTGCCGCCGCCGATGACGGTCGCCGGGCTGGCGGTGCTCGACCGCGCGGGCGGCCGCGGGCACGGTCGCATGGCCTGCCGGGTTGCCGTACCGCGGGAGCGACCGGGCGGCGGCATGCGCCCCTGTTGCCGCGTGCGTTGTCGCACGCGTCGTCGCGGCAGCCGCGGTGCCCGCCAGGCTGGCGGCTGCCGCGCATGTCGCGAGCGCCAGGCCCGCTGAGAGAATGACCAGCAATCGTCGGAGACTACCCGGGAGCCGCATGGCTCAGCATGCTAGCCGGCGCATGGCGACGCGGAATCCGGCAAACGTACCCGGGAAGGGATCCTGTCGTGACCAACATCCCGGAGATCACGCTGAACAACGGCCAGCGAATCCCGCAGTTCGGCTTCGGTGTCTTCCAGGTCAGGCCCGAGGAGACCGAGGCGGCAGTGCTGACCGCGCTGCGTGACGGCTACCGGCATATCGACACCGCCGAGGGATACGGGAACGAGGCAGAGGTCGGCGCCGGCGATTGCCAGGTCGGGCCTCGGCCGCGGCGAGATCTTCGTTACCACCAAGCTGACCAACAATGCTCACCGGCCGGACGATGCGCGGCGGGCGTTCGACCAGTCGCTGAAGGCTCTCGGGTCTGACTACGTGGATCTGTTCCTGATCCACTGGCCGCTGCCGACCCGGTATGACGGCGACTACGTGTCGACGTGGAACACGCTTGAGGAGTTCTACCGGGACGGCCGCGCGCGGTCGATCGGGGTCTCGAACTTCCAGCCGCATCATCTGCGCCGGCTGCATCAGGAGTGCGAGATCGTCCCGGCCGTCAACCAGATCGAGATGCATCCGTACCTGACCCAGGATGACGTGCGCGGCTTCTGCGCCGAGCACCAGATCGCCGTCGAAGCCTGGTCGCCGCTCGGCCGCGGCCGCGCGTTCAGCGACCCGACGATCGACGACATCGCCCGCCGGGTCGGCAAGACGCCTGCTCAGGTGATCCTGCGCTGGCACATCGAACGCGGCGACATCGTCTTCCCGAAGTCCGTGACGCCGTCCCGGATCAAGGAGAACATCGACATCTTCGACTTCGAGCTGTCCGGCGAGGATGTCGAGGCGATCAGCGCGCTGAACCGGAACGAGCGGACCGGCCCCGACCCGGACAAGTTCGACCTGATGTAAGTCGCGCCAGGGCGGCTTGTATCAGTCATCGCCGTGCTAGCTCACATGGTGGAGGCATGGCGGGCGCGGAACTTCGGAAGTTCTACATAATCGTAGTTTTTCCGGAAGTTACGGAAATCGGATCTCGTTTCCCTGCTGCCACTATAGGTCCTGCTAGTCAAGCGGGCGGGATCTGAGTGGGGCGGGATCAATGAGTGCAGTGGCTGGTCAGCTGTTGTCGCACGGCCGCAGGAAAGCTGCCCGTGCCGCGGCCGCAGTTATCAGCGCAGGACTGCTGGGTGCGGTTGCCATCGGCGGCAGTGTGGCGGCAGCCGGCGGCGTCGCCTCGGCGGCCGCCAGCCAACAGCCCGGCGCTCGGCGACGCTGCCGCCGACCGACTGGCCGGCCTACCTGAACGGTCCGCTGCACACCTCTTATAACGCCTCGCAGACAGTCATCACGCCCGCTAGCGCCCCGACGCTCATCAGGCAATGGAGCTTCACCACCGGGGCGCCGTACCTGGCCAGCCCCACGGTAACCAGCAACGCGGTCTATATCGGCTCGGCTACCGGCGTCTTCTACAAGCTGAGCGTGCATACCGGCGCGCTCTTGAGCCAGCGCTACGTCGGCGCGCAGCCTGCTCTCACCTGTCCGGCCACCGGCGTCACCTCGACCGCCGCGGTCGGCTTTTCGCCGCGCGGCCACATCCCGACCGTGTACGTGGCCGGCGGCGACGGGTACCTGTACGCGCTGCGCGCGTCCAACCTCAGTCTCGAGTGGCAGGCGGTCGTCGGAATTCCGTCGAAGACGATCAACGACTACTACAACTGGTCTTCGCCGATGATCTCGCACGGCAAGATCTACCTGGGTATCTCGTCTAACTGCGACATCCCGCTGATCCGCGGCGGCGTCGTCGTCTACAGCCAGGCCACCGGGCGCAGGCTCGCGGTGTACTACACCGTGCCAGCCGGGGCCAAGAACGCCGGCGGCTCGGTGTGGTCGAGCATCGGCATCGGGCCGAACGGCGACGTGTACGCGACCACCGGTAACGGCCCGGCCAACGCGCCCCGGCTGCAGAACTCCGAGTCGATCATCAAGCTCGATCCGAACACCCTGAAGCTGCTCGGCTCCTACAAGGTTCCGCAGCGGCAGGTCACCAGCGACGGTGACTTCGGCGGGTCGCCGGTGTTCTTCGGCAAGTACGTCGGCGCCTGCAATAAGAACGGCTATTTCTACGTGCTGAACCAGACCACGATGAAGCTTGTCTGGCGCTGGCGGATCGGCGTCTCGTCTGGCGGCCCGAAGCGCGGGGAGTGCCTTGCCTCGCCGGCCTACAACGGCAAGGAACTGTTCTTCGGCGGTAACGAGACGACCTTCGACAAGACCACCTACCCCGGCTCGGTGAGCGCGCGATCTGCTACTACCGGCGCGCTGCTCTGGCAGACCGGCCTGCCCGGCGGGGTCATGGGCAGTCCGACCCTGGACGGCGGCGGCCTGATCGCGGTGGGGACGTTCTCCGCGGCCCCGAACGGCGTCTATCTCTCAATGCCAGCACCGGCGCGATCGTCGTCAACCCGCTTACCTCCGGGGGTACGTTCGCGCAGTCGGTCTTCGCTGACAGTTGGCTGTTCACTGCGACCACCAGCGGCGTTACTGCCTGGGGCCTGCCGGTGCCGCCGCCATCCTAACGCCGGCCGTGGAGGCTCCGGGAAACATCTACAGGTATGTAGATATATACTTTTCTTGAGGAAACGTGGCTTAAGGCTGGTCGGCGCTGCCACGATGTCTCGCTAGAAAACGGACGCGGGATACGGGCGGGGCAACTCAGATGACAGCGGGCCAGGCAGTTCGTCATGACCGGAACCGGGCTAATCGTGCTCGGCGCGTGCTAGTGCGGCCAGCGAGTGCGGGGCTTATCGGCCTGGTAGCGATGTGCAGCGCGCTGGCGTCGCCGCGGCGGTGCCGGCCTCCGCCACGGTCGCCGCCAAGGCAGGCACTGTCGCTGGCGCGAAGCGGCAGGCTCCGGCGGCTGCGGACTGGCCGGCCTACCTGGACGGAGCTCAGCACGCTTCGTACAACGCTTCGCAGACTCTGATCACGCCGACGACGGCGCCGTCGCTGACCCGGCAGTGGCAGTTCAGCGATGGTGCCGCGGTCAATGCAAGCCCGACCGTGGCCGACGGTGCCGTCTTCATCGGCTCTGAGAGCGGCTGGTTTTACAAACTGAGCGTGCACACGGGCAAGGTGCTCGACAAGGTCTTCCTCGGTCATCAGCCAGAGCTGACTTGTCCGGCGAACGGCGTCACGTCGACTGCCACCGTCGCTGTCAACCCCGCTAACAAGGTGCTGACCGTATATGTGGCTGGTGGCGACGGGTATCTCTACGCGCTGCGGGCGAGCAACCTGCGGCGCGAGTGGCGCGCGGTGGTCGGCATCCCGTCCAGAAAGGTGAACGACTACTACGACTGGTCCTCGCCCACCGTCTCGCATAGCCGGGTCTATGTCGGTGTCGTCGTCGAGTTGCGACAAGCCGCTTGTTCGCGCCGGGGTGCTCGCCTTCGACGAGGGCACGGGCAAGAAACTCGGCCAGTTCTTCACGGTTCCCGCCGGTGCGAAGAACGCCGGTGGGTCGGTCTGGTCGAGCATCGGCGTTGCCCTAGACGGGGACGTGTACGCGACGACGGGCAACGGGCCAGCCAGCAACCCGCGGCTGCAGAACTCCGAGTCGATCCTCAAGCTCTCGGCCGTCCGTCTGAAGCTGCTGGGTTCGTTCACGGTGCCGCAGCGCCAGGTGACCAGCGACGGCGACTTTGGCGCCTCTCCGGTCTTCTTCGGCAGCTACGTCGGCGCCTGCGACAAGAACGGCGTGTTCTATGCGCTCAGCCAGGCGACCATGAAGCTTGCCTGGTGGAAGCGCATTGCCAGCGGCAGACGCCCGCACCGGCGAGTGCATCGCCACTCCGGCATATAACGGCACTGACCTGTTCTTCGGCGGCGGTAAGATCACGATCAACGGAACCGCGTACCCCGGCTCGGTCCAAGAGCGCTTGGCGAGTAATGGCATGCTGGTCTGGGTCATCGGCATGGCCGGCGGCGTCATCGGCAGCCCGACGCTCGATGGCGGCGGCGTCCTTGCTGCGGTACCTTCGGCGGCTCACGCCCGGCGTATCCCTCATCAACGCGGCTAACGGCACGGTCATCGGCCAGCTCACCACCGGCAAGACCTTCGGCGCAGTCGGTGTTTGCCCAGGACTGGCTGTTCACTGCGACCAGCAACGGCCTCGCCGCTTGGGGCCTCCCGCCGAGCTCGTCGTCCTGACGCAGCAGCGCGAGCAGGCTCAATGGAACATCTACAGAGCGGGGATTCAGGTGCGAGCGGGCCAGTTACTTCGTCGTGACCAGATCCGGACGAGGCGCGCGCTATCGCGCCTTGCGGTCGGCGGGCTTGCCGGTGTCGCCGTGACATGTGCCGCGCTGGGCGTGACCGCGTCGCCCGCGGTCTCCAGCGCGGCCGTCAAGACCAGTCCGGTTAAAGCCAGGGACAGTCAAGCTGGCTAGCCAGGCGCCGACGGCTGCAGACTGGCCGGCGTACCTGGACGGGGCACAGCACGCCTCATACAACGGCTCGCAGACTGTCATCACGCCGACGACGGCCAAGGCGCTGAAGCGGCAATGGATATTCAGTACGGGCGCCCCGTACGAGGCAAGTCCGACCGTCGCCGACGGTGCCGTCTTCATCGGCGCTGAGAGCGGCTGGTTCTACAAACTAGGCCTGCACACCGGCAAGATGCTGAGCCGGGTCTTCCTTGGTCACCAGCTGAGGCTGACCTGTCCGGCGCGCGGCATTACTGCCACTGCCACCGTCGCCGTCAATCCCGCTAACCGAGTGCTGACCGTCTACGTGGCCGGCGGAGACGGGTATCTCTACGCTCTCAGGGCATCCAACTTGAACCGTGAGTGGCGCTCGGTGATCGGCATTCCGTCCAGGAAAGTCAATAACTACTACGACTGGTCCTCGCCCACGGTCGGGCGCGGCCGGGTCTACGTCGGCATCGCATCAGGTTGCGATTCGCCGCTGGTTCGCGGCGGCGTGCTCGCGTTCGATGAGGGCACCGGGAAGAAGTTCGGGCAGTTCTTCACGGTGCCCGCAGGCGCGAAGAACGCCGGCGGATCGGTCTGGTCGAGCATCGGCGTGGCGCCTGACGGGGACGTTTACGCGACGACCGGCAACGGCCCGACCGACGCGCCGCAGCTGCAGAACTCCGAGTCGATCATCAAGCTCTCGCCCGTCCGGCTGAGGCTGCTTGGGTTGTTTAAGGTGCCGCGGCGCGAGGTAACCAGCGGACGGCGACTTCGGCGGCTCGCCGATGTTCTTCGGCAGCTACGTCGGCGCGTGCAACAAGAACGGCGTGTTCTATGTGCTGAGCCAGGCGACCATGAGGCTCATCTGGTGGAAGCGCATTGCCAGTGCATCTGGCGGCACGGGTGAGTGCGACCCCACGCCGGCCTACAACGGCGCTGACCTGTTCTTCGGCGGCGGCAAGATCTCGATCGAAGGCAAGCAGTATCCGGGCTCAGTCCAGGAGCGCACGCCGGGCACCGGGCGCCTGGTGTGGGCAACCCCCCTCGGCGGCAACCTCTACGGCAGCCCCACGCTGGATGCTGGCGGCGTCCTGGCCGCCGGCACCTTCGGCGGCTCCCCGCACCGGGCATCTATCTCATTGACGCGACGACGGTGATGTTATCGAGCAACTGCAAGCTGGTCTGACTTTTGGCCAGTCGGTGTTCGCCCGCGACTGGTTGTTCACCGCGAACAGCAACGGTGTCGCAGCCTGGGGACTGCCGGTGAGCTGATCCGCCGGGAACGTCCGAAGGCCAGTCCGGGAAGCTGCCGGTGGTCAAGTTTGAGGCACGACGCGACGGGAAGCTGCCCTCGCCGGTCGCGCATGACTCCATACTGGTTACCGGATCATCAAATCGGGCAAAGGGCGAGCGATGCGGTTGCGGTCTGGCGTAGCGATCGACCTGGGCACGGTCAACACGCTGGTCTATGTCGCGGGCGCGGCATCGTCGTCGAGGAGCCGTCGGCAATCGCGATCAGCCATGCGACCGGCCGCGTGGTAGCCGTCGGCGCTGCCGCCGACGCGCTCAGCGACAAGGAGCCGCAGGACGTCGAGGTCATCCATCCGCTCCGCGACGGGGTGATCGCGGACCTCGACGCTACGGTTGCGATGCTGCAGGCGTTCCTGCGGCAGGCGCGCGTGCGCCGGCGCCTCGCCAAGACCGCGGCAGTGGTCTGCCTGCCGGTCGAGGCAACCTACGTCGAGCGCAGGTCCGTCGCGGCCGCCGCCGAGGCGCTGAGGCCGCGCTGTGTCGTCCAGCTGGTCGACGAGCCGGTCGCGGCGGCGGCCGGTGCCGGATTCGACCTGCTGGCGGGATCCGGTGCATTCGTCATCGACATCGGCGGCGGCACTACCGAGGTGGCCGTGCTGGCCGGGCGGGCACGTCGTCCGCGCGCGTTCGCTGCGCCTTGGCGGCAATGCGATGGACGACGCGATCGTCCGTGCCGTCAGGCAAGAGCACGGCCTGCTCATCGGCCGGAACGCGGCCCGCAACCTGAAGATGACGCTCGGGCTCGCTGACGCGATCCATCTCAGAAGCCGAGACGGTCGGCGTGGACGCGGGGCGCAGGGTTCCTCGGGTCCAGCGGGTCTCGGCCAAGCTCGTCGCAGCCGCTATAGAGCCGACTGTGCGGCCATTACCAGCGCGGTCGAAGAGCTGTTGTCCGACATCCCGCCGAACCTGGCTGAGGAAGTGGTCCGCGGCAAGATCCGGCTCGCCGGCGGCGGCGCCTTGCTACCCGGCCTGGCCTACCGGATCGAGACTGCCGCCGACATTGCCGTGATGGTGGTCGACGACCCGTTGCGCTGTGTCATCCGTGGCGCCGCGCAGATCCTCGAACTCGGCAAAAAGCCCGTCGGCAGCCCAGCCCCCTGAGCGCGGTTACCCGAATTCTCCTGCCTTCACGCCAGCGAGGAAGGCGTCCCACTCCTGACGACTGAAGAACAGAATTGGGCTGCTGTCAGCCGACTTGCCGTCGCGGACGGCGACACCGTCATCAGCTGTGTCGGCGATCTCAACGCACGAACCGTGCGAGCCGCACTTGGGGCGCCGCCAGTTCAAGCCAGCGCTACCGGAAGCGAGCTGTGCCTCGTCGCCGAGCCCGAAAGCCTCTCTATTCTCCGCTGGCACAACCACTCCTCTGCGCCGTCCGCTCACCCGAACCGAGCGGTAACTTCTAGTGTGCCTTATTCAGCGGTTGGTGGCATCTGCCGAGGTCAGGCCCACTCTTCGGCGGCGATCTGAGCGATCAGTTGACGTGACGCTTCCTCGTCCAGCGCCTCGCGATTGAGTTGCTCGAAGGCAAGCCGGTACTGGTGCAGTCTCCGTGTCATCTTCAACGAAGCTATGACCGGTCAGATGCTCCATGTAGACGACATCCCCGATGACCGTTCCGTGCACCGGCGCGAACTCCAGCAGCGCGAACGCGCCTGGGCTCACTACCGGATGCTGGCCGGCAAAGGCCAGCACCCGGATCGTCACGTCTGGCGAAAGGGATACTTCGTTGAGGCGTAGCAATTGATTGTGCATGACCTCGGCGCTGCCGTACCGGTGGTGAAGAGCCGCCTCGTCGAGGACGAAGGTGAATGCTTGGCCTGCCGGCCAGTGAGCAATTCCTGACGCCGCATCCGTACTTCGATCGCTGCGACGGATCGCGTCGGCGGCATTAGCGGGTATCGACGCAAGGAGGATTTCCATGATCGCGTCGGCGTAGTCCTCGGTCTGCAACAGTCCATGGATCGGCTCGGGTGACCAGCAGCTGCAGGTGCGCGGCACTTGCCTCAAGGCTGATATAGCGTCGCGTACTCTGGCGTCGATCGCGTCCGCATAGCCGCATGCCACCAACCGCTCCGCTCTCGGCTCGTCTGCCAGGGCGACGAGCTGGCTGCGCGGGTGCATCGTCGAGCGTCGTAAAGGTCAAGCAATCGGGTCAGGTCGTCTGGGTCTTGATGCCGATGCGGTTCGTCTCGATGCGGCTGACCTTCGAGGCTGACCAGCCCAGCGCGCCTGCCACCTCGTCACCGGACATGCGTTGCTTGCTCCCGTCAGCCGGCGAAGCTCCGTGGCTAGGGCGCGGTTAGCTGCCGAGCTCCTGAGATCGGGCACCTGCTACTTCCTGTCAGGCCAGTCGCAGCTGACGCAGCAAACTCACGTGAAGCGTAGCGCCGCGACGTGGCCAGATGAAGAACCTGGGAAAAATTCGTGACTTCTTGCACTGCATCTTGCAGCAAATGAACGGCTTAACTCACAATTCAAAGCAGAGGGCTGATCCCTCGTGGGGGCGGGAGGCCGCCAATGGTCGCCAGGCGCAATGGCCAGCAGATTCTCCCGCGTCGGCCTTTTCTCGGGCTCGCTTCCTCGCAAGCCAGCCGGGCCAATCGCGAGCAAGCCGGGGCTCAGAATCGTGCTGGGAGTCGCCAGCTACGGGATCGCGCGTCCGGCTACGTGGATGCTGAATCCGTTACGCCGCGTCATGGTTACACGCCGGAAATGACACTGGGCGGGCATGGCCGCCCGCCCAGGTCGCGAACCAAGACCATCCGACCTCAGTCAGGAACGGAATAGCTCATGGCAACTACCCACATTACCTCCGGTATTCGATATCCGCAAGAGGCTAGATTCCCAGGTCATCGCACTAGTCCCAGATCGCAACGGCCAACAGCCTCAAGGCGGTGATGACGATGGTGCTTGAGATCGTCGGCTGGTCCGTGACAGCTGCCGCCGTAACTTGGGGGCTGACGCTGTCATGGGCGGCCGTGGCAATGGCCAGCAGGCGAGAGGCAATGCAAGAGGACATCGATCACTGGCATGCCGAAGCTATGCGCGCGCGGCAGATGGTGATCCAACTCAAGCATGAGGCGGCCATGTGGTCGCGTGGCCGGCAGGACGGCCGCGAGGACCTGCATCGCCATGATGCCGCTACTCATAGCGGCTCAGCAGGCAAGAACTCGCTGCTGGCAGGAGGCAGCTAACGAGATCAACAGCACATCGCTAACTATGGCGCTCCCAGCCGAGCAAGATTGGCTGGGAGCGCAACCACGCCGAATGCCAGGTTTAGGCGGCCTTCGATGCCGCCACACCCGAGGACGATTTAATGAGACTCGCGGTAGAGCCCGCCATTCGGCAACCGGCTGGCCGCGCCACCCACGTAGACGAATGCCGTAGCTGCTTGCGGCGTCGCTGGGCGCCGCTGGATTGACACCGGGTTCCTGGAGCTGTAACCGAGCTAACGCGGAATGGCTGACCGTCATCCTCGATGCTAAGTCGCGGAATTTCACCGCGCCCGTCGAGAACCGCAACCAGCAGCGACACCAGAAGCTGCAAGCGGCTTCGCCGATGGGATCACGCCAGATAATCAAATGCCTGACGTGGCAGTCTACCCGATCGGCGGCTGAGTGCGAGTTGAAGTAACCTGATGTCCAAGTGGCCGGAAGTAACACTCGGCGCAGCTGGCTGGCCTGAGCGTCGTCCGAGTGGACGGTCGAGTTCGAAGCCCAGGTTTCATGTCCGAGGTAGTGACCGCGGACGCGGGGTAGGTCAGGCCGGTGACGTCCACGAGCGCTCCGTCCGCTGGCTTCGTGCAGCTACTCAGCACCTCGATATTGCCGATCTCGATTGGGGTCGGCCCGTCGTGGGCTAGGACCAGCCGGGTGTGGACAAGCGACGCATACCCGCCGAGACCGTAGAAGTACTCGTTGAGCCAAGCGGTGTTATGCTATCGATCTCGTACGTCACCTGCGGCTGCAATTGCATTGTGAGCCGCCTGACGTATACCCATGCGACTGCCTGCTCCAGCGGGTCCTCGGACACCATTTTCACTGGATCTGTGACTGGCTGGGGCGGGCCGTGGCTCTGCTCGCCGGGACGGCTCGGGAAGCGTCGCGGCACAGGTCAAGTCCGTCGCATGCCGCTGTACCGGCACGTGAAACGGCGGCGAGCCGGCGATGGGCGCCTTGGAAGGAAGCGCCACTAGCCCGCTAGCAGTGGCAGCTATCAAGGCTGATACAGCTGCCTTTATCAACCATTTATGCTGCCTGTGCTTACGTGGTCTTGGCTCAGGACCTTTGGTGTCCGGCCACGCACGGGCGTTGGGGGTTGAACGCCCATAACGACCTGCCTTCGCGGCTACCCGAACTCGCCTGCCTTGATGCCGTCGACGAACGACCGCCATTCCGTATCAGCAAAGACCAGGATCGGGCTGATAGCGGGTGTCTTCCCGTCTCGCACCGCAACGGCGCCCGAGTCCAGGATGGCGACCTCTAAGCAAGAACCGTGCGTACCAAGCGCGAACTCGTCTTCCAGGACATACTGTCCCGCTGTGAGTTCCGCGGTATGCGGCCCGTCTGTTGATGAACCGGGATCGCCGGAAGTCTGGTTTAGCACGAATAGCTCCATATAGAGTCGGCCGTCGACAACAGAGCGGCGGTGTGCTAGCGCAATTCTCTGGTGCTGTCACAGGCTGGATCGTCAGATTTGCCGACCATCCTCTGCGAGGCTTTCCCTCGCGCCCGTCCAAGATGACTCTCCGAAGAGAAAAGTATTGGTCTGTGACCGCGAAAGCCTACGACACGCCCTAGCTGGGTGCGCATCGGACCTGGGAATCCGAGATCACAACAAGGTAACTGGGTCGTGCCCATCACGCGCAGCGCCCGCCGGAGCCCGGCGGGCGCGCCGCTGCGTCGACAGCGGATTTGGGAGTTACTCGGCGCTGGCGCTTGCCAGCTCCGCCGCGGATCGGTTAGTGCGGGCGCGTGGCTAGCGGCAGGGGAATGGACCTGGGCCACGGCCACCTGACCGGTGCGGCGGGGAAGCGCGATAGCGACAGCACGGCTGCGCTCACGGCGATGGCACCCGCGACGGTGAAGCCGGTCGTCATCGCCGTCGTAAAGCTGTTGTGCGCGATCTCCAGCACGTGCGGCGCGAATGGCCCGGCGTGCGCCGCGACCGCGTCCGCGTCGGCAATAGATGGCTGCGCCGCTCTGACAACCTGTCCAGGCAGGCCGCTGGCCGCAAGGCCGTGCCTGAAGGAGGAAGCAACGACGCTGCCGATCACTGCAATCCCGAGGCTGCCGCCAAGCTCCTGGAGCGTCTCGTTGACGGCGCTGCCGGCACCGTACTGCTCGGCCGGGAGCACTGACATGATCGAGTTACCTGACGGTGCTATGACCAGGCCCATGCCCGCGCCCATGATCGCCGCGCCGATGGCGATGAAGCTGTAAGCGGTGGTCGGTGTGACCTGGGTCAGCATCAGCAGTCCGCCGCCCATCGCGGTCAGACCGGCTGGGACCACGACCCGGATGCCCAGCCTCGCCACCAGCATGCTGCTCAGCGGAGCGGTAACCATGACCGCGGCAGCGAACGGCAGCGCCCGCACGCCCGCGGCCAGCGGGCTGTAGCCGTGCACAAGCTGGAGGTACTGGGTCAGCGCGAACAGCGAGCCGAACAGCGCGAGGAACGTCAGCCCCACCGCAGCGCTCGCGGCGGAGAAGGCCCGGTGGCGGAAGACTCGCACGTCGATAATCGGGTTGGCGGCATGCAGCTCGCGGTAGACGAAGGCGGCAACGAAGCCGACGCCGATGGCGAGCTCGCCGAGCGTGGCTGCCGAAGTCCAGCCCCTGTTGGGTCCTTCGATGACCGCATCGACGATCGCTAGCATCGCAGCGGCGGACAGCGCGGCGCCGAGGATGTCGAGCCGAGTTCCGGCGGCACGCTCGCCCGGCAGGTCGGGCACGACAATGCAGACGGCGGCGATCGCGACGGCAACCAGCGGCACGTTAACCCAGAACACCGAGCCCCAGTAGAAGTGAGCAAGCAGCAGCCCGCCGAGGGTCGGACCGACCACGATGCCGACGCCGGCGATGGCGGACCAGGCGCTGATCGCGCCAGCCCGTTCCTTGGCCGGGAACACCGCGGTCAGGATCGAAAGCGTGGCGGGCATGACGAATGCCGCGCCAACTCCCATGACCGCACGAGCGGCGATCAGGGTGGAGGAGTCGCCGGACAGCGCCGCCCAGGCCGAGCCGGAGGCGAAGATGACCAGCCCCAGTAGTAGCGCGTTCCGGCGCCCGAATCGATCGCCCAGGGCGCCCGCCATGACCAGCAGGGCAGCGAAGGCGAGCGTGTAACCGTCAGTGATCCACTGCAGGTCAGTCGTAGAGGCCTGCAGGACCCTCGAAAGGGTGGGCAGTGCCGTGTTCAGGATGGTGTTGTCGATGACGACGACGAGCAGGGACAGGCACATCACGGCGAGGATCGCACGCCGCCGTGGGTGACCGAACGTCCCTGCCTGCCCGCCTGGGACGGTGGTGAGCTCCATGGCCGGGTTCTCCTTGCAGTGATCTTACGCTTGTAGGCTTACGCATGTAAGTTTTACATCATGAGTTAACGGTTGTAAAGTCATATGCATGACAGAGATCGTCAGGGAGCGAAATCGACGGGGCGAGGGCGCCAAGCTGCGCGCGGACATCCTTGCCGCAGCGACAGAGCTGCTCGAGCGCACCGGCAGCGAGGAGGCGGTCACACTACGAGCGGTGGCACGTCAGGTCGGGATCTCGGCGCCATCGATTTACTCGCACTTCCCGGACCGGGAAGCGATCGTGGACGCGATCGTCGACGATGCCTTCCGCGACTTCAACGCCGCGATCAAGGACGCGAGCGATGCCGCCGCCGAGGCGGGCCCGCTCGCACGCCTGAGCGCAGGCTGTGCCGCTTACCTCCGCTTCGCGGCAGAGCGGCCGAACAGATACCAGCTGCTGTTCGGGCGACGCGACTTTGTCGGATACGGCGAGCCGCGCGTGCCCGAACTCCGGACTGAGAGCTTCGACCTGCTGATCGGCAGCTTGCAGGCCTGCGTCGAAGCGGGGATCTCAGCCAGCGCCGATCCCGGGCTCGCCGCGGCGGCTATCTGGGTTGCCCTGCATGGCTTCGCGATCTTGCGTCCGAATACGCCGGGCTTCGACTGGCCGGACACCGCAGCGCTGCTCGACCGCATCATCGAGGGCATCGCCGAGATCAGGAGCGAGCCTTAGGCGCTGACCCCGCGTGCGCACGCGATGACTGCTGCCGCACTGCGATCGATGTCCTCCTCTGTGGTGCACCAGCTGCTTACGCTGACGCGCATCGCCCGGATGCCGTGCCAGGTCGTCGGCCCGCACCAGCAGGTTCCGTCCCGCTGGACGGCAGCAATCACCGCGTCGGTGCGCTCCGCCTCGCCGAACGACACCAGGACCTGATTGAGCACCACGTGGTTGAGGGGCTCGAAGCCCGCATCGAGCATCGCCCCGCGAAACGCGCCGCAAGGCGGCAATTCCGCTCGACAATCGCGGCAACCCCGTCGCTGCCAAGGCCAGCCATTGCCGCCCACACCTCGACGCCGCGAGCGCGCTGCGATGACTGCGGCGTGAGACCCATGCCTTCGGTCGAGGCACTGGGCAGGTAGGCAGCCGAGGATTCCATCGCCGTGGCGAGCGCTTCCTTTGACCGGACCAGGGCGACTCCGCAGTCGTAGGTGGTGTTCAGCCACTTATGGCAATCGGTCGCCCAGGAATCTGCGTCACCTACCCCCGCGACCTGGTCGCGCAGCCCGCGCGATGCGGCTGCCCAGAGGCCGAACGCGCCGTCAACGTGAATCCACGCGCCGTTCTCCCGCGCCCACTCGATCAGGGGCTCGAACGGGTCGCTCGCACCGGTGTTCACGTTCCCCGCCTGCAGGCAGACGATGGCCGGGGCGTCGAGCCTCGGCAGGGCGCGAGCCTCGATCCGGCCCTGGTGATCGACTGGTAGCACGACGGCCCGGTCCCGGCCGAGGCCAGTGATGCCGAGCGCCTTGCGCACAGTGCTATGTACCTCCGCGCCGACGACAACCGTGATGGGCGGCGCGCCGACCAGTCCCTGTCCGGCCGCGTCCCAGCCATGCCGGGTCAGGACCGCGTCCCTCGCCGCGGCGAGGCAGGTCACGTTCGCCATGGTTGCGCCGGTGACGAAACCGCCCGCCGTGCCAGACGGCAAGCCGAGCAAGCCGGTGATCCAGCGCAGCGCGACCGCGTTGAGACGGGCGGCGACCGGCGACGCGACGGTCAGCGCGGCGTTCTGATCCCAGGCCGAGCTGAGCCAGGCCGCCGCCTGCGCGACTGGAAGCACAGCGCCGATGACGAACCCGAAGTACCGCGGGCCGTTCGACGCAACAGTGGCTGGTGATCCGACGTCGTCGAGAAGGCGCGAGCACGTCTGGAGCGGGCAGCCCGGCCCGCGGTAGCTCGAAGTCGAAGTCGGCCAGCCCGGCGACGGCCGCACGCATCGGGCACGACCGAACGGTCAGCGACGTCGCCTAGGTAGGCGAGCGGACCGGTCGAGGGCCTCATGCAGCAGATCGGGCCGTCCCGACAGCATGGCTCGCGATGTCCAGCCCGGTCTCTGACACGGGGGCCTCCCTGTCTGGCGCCGCCAGGTGCTCGCCACCGCCAGCGCCAGTGGGCTCAGCTCAGGCGCGACATGACCGGCAGCCGTCTGTCGGGTACACCACGACGTCGCCGACGCTGTGTCCGACTAGGCCAACCTGCCCGAAGATCCCGGCCCACGCGGGCTCATTGCGGACGTCCAGCAGGATTGCGCCTATGTCGCTGCTCTTGACGTAGGCAACGAAACGGGCGATCTTCCAGTTGCTCGCGTGTCTGAGAGCGAAGACTGGTCCGGGAATGCCAGGTCCGTCTCCGCGCTGGCTGACTCCCGCGTTGATGTAGCCGCCCGCGACCTTCATATAGAAGTCCGAGTCCGCCTGCCACAGCATTCCGGCGTCGCCAACCTTCGACACCACTACGACTATTTCGCCGGGCGTCAGTTCGTGGCGGTAGGCCCCGGACGTGATGAAGCTCGGCACATTGCTGCGGGGCGCGATATTGAACGGCTGCGTCGCCAGAGCGATCGCTGCAATGACAAGCGCGGCGAGCGACCAGCGTGCCCAGGCCGTCCAGGTCCTCGCTGCCGGGCCAGCCAGCCAGAGCGCCGTCATGATGGCCAGCACCAGGTAGGCGAACATCATCAGCCGCGACGGCCAGGCGTTCCGCAGGATCGGCAGCTGCCAGATCCCGCTCCAGGGCAGTTTAGCGATCCGGTGGCCGTCCAGGTAGGCTTCCGGGCCCAATGACGCCACGACGATAAGCACGAATATGCAAGCCAGGAATCGAACGAGCCTGCTTGACCACCTAGTGACGGCGAGCAGAAGTGCAAGCACTAGCAGCGGGATCCCGACGTAGCAGGCCTGCGAGCTGGTGACCGGACCGGCCGCTGCGTGCTTGAGCCAGGCGATGCCGAAAGTGCGTCCGGGAGCCGGAATTACCAGGCTGGCCAGGTCTGTGCCGCTGACAGCGATCAGCGTCGGTGGTGTCGTGGACAGCGCGTACGCGAGGTAGGGAGCCGCTAGCACGATCGCGATCGCATAGGCAGCTGCGGTCAGTCTTGCAAGCCGCAGGACCCGCGGTCGGCCCGGGCGACCGGCGAGCACCAAGCCCAGCACGAACGAGATCACCAGGATCGCCGTCAGGTCCGCGAAGGTCTCAAGGAACAGATAGAACTGCAGGGCCAGCCCGAGCCCCGTGAGGATCACGAAGGTGCGTGCGCCGATGGCCTGGTCCCGCCAGAGCAGCATTAGATAAGCCAGGATTGGCAAGAGCAGGCTGTAGGCCAGGTTGAGCTGGCCGAGAGCATCGTGGCTCATCTCGTATGCCGAGAACCCGAAGATCGCACCGCCAGCAAGCGATGGCCAGAACCGTCCGGTCAGCCGGCGGCACAAGACGAAGGCCGCCCATGCTGAAACTGGCATCGCTGCCGCCGTGAGCAGGCTGAATGACACGACCGGCCCGGCCAGCACGGTGAGTGGTGCGGCGAGCACCGCCAGCGCCGGGACCGTGGTGATCCAGGCCAGGGCGTACCCGGCCGGGGCTCCTATCTGGTGCGTGATGAGCGGGTTGATCCCGTGGCTGATGGCGTACGGCCACCAGCGCAGGCTCCAGACGTAGAAGTTCGGGTCAGGGTTCTTCTGGTGCAGCTGGGCGGAGGACGCGTGGAGTACCAGCGGGCGGGCCACCGTAGACAGGCAGGCAGCAAGGTAGATCCCGAGCGCTAGCAGGCCCTGAACTGCCGCCGACCCGAGCGGGCCGTACCTGCGGATCTGCTGAGCGGCTTCGAGTTGCCCATCCGGTACTGGCTGAGCCGATCCTGGCTGACCGTCGTCCGGATGGCTGATCTTCGTCATGCCAACCGCGCCCCGTGATTTGGAAATATCACCAAAACTAGTGCATAGCCGCGCGTTGCGCATCATCGGCTTAGCGTTATTGCACGATGTGTACCGGTTTGTCTAGCACCTGGGGGCGTCGTCTGATCAGCCGGCACGTTGAGCGCTATCAACTGGGTGGTGACCACAGCGGCACTGTCGGTTAACGTCGATGGCAAGACCCGGTCGCTGCCCCTCGCTGGCAGTCGTTGCGGCGCTGGAGGTGCCGATGGACGAGATCGGTGACAGGTTCCTCGAGCTGATCTACGAGCTGGAGGAAATGACGAACAGCGTTACCGCCGAGCGCGCGCTGGCGGAGTTCGACGAGACGACACTGCAGGTGTTCTGGAAGAAGTGGCCGCACGTGTCCGGCTGGAACGGCAGGCTGTGGGCCATGCTGTCGGCCGAGCTAGCCGGGCCGTCTGCTCGCGCTGCTGACCCGGAACTGGACGAAACCGGCGGAAGCGGCTAGCCCATGGCGACCATCCGCGACGTCATGAACACGCTCCGTGGTGACGACAGCACCACAGACCCCGCTGGCGCAGGCCGCGGCCGCAATGGTGGCCGCGGGCGTCGGGTCTGCGGTCGTCAAGGAAGGCTCGTTCCTGGCCGGCATCGTGACCGAGCGCGACGTGCTCAGGGCGGCGGCGTCGGGGCAGGACCTGCGCGATTCCCAGGTCTCCGATTGGATGACAGCGGATCCGCAGTCGGTGAGCCCGGACACAGCCCTGGAGGATGCTGCCCAGATCATGCTGCTGAACGGATTCCGGCATCTGCCCGTAGTGGAGGGCCGCGACGTGTGCGGAGTCGTCACGCTGCGCGACCTGTTCGCTGCCCGGATCCGCCGCTGAGCCAGAGGCGCGCCTAAGCGTCCGCGACGTCCGCTAGGTCCTCGGGGTAGGTCACCTTGACTTCGGTGATGCTCCGGGGAAAGTCGCGTTGATTGTTGGTGATGAATCGCTCGGCGCCCAAGCCCGACTGCCGTGGCAAGGTGCGTCGCATCCGCTGCACGCAAGCCGTACTTGCTGGCCAGCGCAGTCGCCAGGTCAGCCGTTGCCCGGTCGACAGGGCGGAGATCGAGACGACCAAGGAGCCCTGCCAGAATGCGCACTTCAGCGGAATCGCCGTCGCGTAGTGGCTTGCTCAGGATTTCTGGCAGCAAGAGGACGGACCCGCGCCGGCGCCCCGCCCGTCGGCTTGACCGAACAGGCTGAGAACCCGGCGCCCGAGCGGGTGCCGCGGGACGGCTGCGTAAATGATCACGTCTGCGTCGAAGACATCCATCACCCGCGATCCCGGCCAGCCCGGATTGCGCGGATCAGTTCTTCCGCCCGCGCCGCGGTCAGTCCTGGTTCTGTCGGCAGTTCGGCAGCCGCGGCGACGTCGAGGAGTTCGTGAACGCGTGCAGCGTCCTCGATGACGACGTGCGCTCGAGCCCGCATCACGTCTGGTCGCACCAGGACGGCGACGGCCCGGCCGTGCCGCGTGATCGTGACCTCCTCGCCGTCTTCGACGCGCGTCAGGAGCTCCGGCAGGGAAGCACGTGCTTGGCTGACTGTCAGCGTTACCATGAGGCTATTGTACGGTGCCGTACACAGCTGTACAAACGGTCCCGTCACACGTCTGGTCGCACCAGGACGGCGACGGCCCAGTGTTCTGCAAGCAGTGGTCAGCTACCCGCGGTGGAAATCCTTGGGATGGGCTTGCCCTTCTGTTTGCAATCTCTTTAACCTAGGAGCCTGACCGGCTGGGCCCGAATGCATGCCTGCCGCCTCGGCTTCGCCGCTTCCGCTGGCGTCCCCGGGAGGCTGGATGAAACTCGGGCGGTTAGCCGGTTCACTTGCAAGCGCCGCGGCGGTCGTCGTGGCGCTTGCTTTTATATGCGGTACACCGGACGCATATTTGACCTCACCGTCACCGGCGCCGCTTCGGTCCGCGGCGGCGTCCTGGACTACGCCGCCGCGTAGTCGGCCAGGATCTCGTCGATGACATTTTTGGTCGCGATCGCGTCCTCCGGGTCGTCCGTCAGCGCCTGGACCAGGACGATCATCGCCTTCCATAGCGCCCAGCCCCGGCCGCGCGCCCAGGTCGCGGCATCGACGGGGAGTCTGCCCTGGAAGATCCGTCTGCTGTCGCCAGAGAGAAACGTCCACGCGATAACCGTGTCGCATGCCGGGTCTCCGACGCCTGAGCAGCCGAAGTCGATAACTGCGCTCAGCCGTCCGTTGCTCGTCAGCAAGTTGCCGGGGCTGACGTCTCCGTGAAACCAGACTGGCTCGCCTTGCCACGAAGCTTTCAGAGCGTCGTCCCAGACCGCTGCTGCCAGCTCGGTGTCGATGTGGCCGCGCAGCGCCGCGAGCGCTTCCTTCGTCTCGGTATCCCAGACAGTGAGCGGCCCGCCGCGGAAACAGCTGTGCTGGCCAGGCGCCGGGCCGCCGGCCGGATTGATCGCGTACAGAGCGGCCAGGAAGTCCGCCAGGTCCGCCGCGAACTGAGGCATGTCGGCGATGCCGTCCGCGGTCGGCTGCTCCCCGTCGATCCACAGGTTCACCGACCAGGGCCAGGGATACCCGCAGCCGGCAACCCCGGCAGCAATCGGCTCCGGGATCGGCAGCGGCAGTTGCGGTGCGAGCACTCCAAGCCAGCGCTGCTCTTTGGCTACCTGCGGGCAGTACCACTCGCCGCTAGGCAGCCGCACAGACATCGTTTCGCCCAGCCGGAACGTCGCGTTATCCCAGCCGTCGGCGGCCACGCGGCGGACAGGGAGATCAGCCCACTGCGGAAACTGCGACGCGACAAGCCGACGCACCAGCTCGGGGGTGATGTCCGCCTTCTTCACCGCCGGATTGTGACACGGGCCGGCTGATAGCGTCATCGCAGTTTTCCCGCCCGCAGGTGCCGGCAGCCCAAGCGGGCGGTATGCGCCAGGCGCCCGATTAACCCGCGGCTGCGGCGCGTAGTGAGCGATACAGCAACTGCTGATCGCCGAGACGGCGCCGGAGTTCCCGCTCTAGGCCGCCGATCGGAACGAGGTTCTGCGGCGCGCGCGGGTCCTTGTGCGGCGAACTGGCCAGCGGTGGCAGCAGTAGCGCGCTCAGCTCAGCCAGCCGCTTGACCTCGGGAACGGGCAAGTCGGCCGAGCACTCCAGCCGGACCACGCCGGACCAGGGCGCTCCGGATGACCCGGGCAGCCGCAGATACCAGGAGTTCCGCCGCCAGGACGTGCCCATTCCGAACGCCGGGCTGCGCTGGCCGGGCCGCAGCGCGCTGACCACGGCGGCCTGCTCAGCTGGCAGGTAAGTGGTGTGGTGCGTCTTGATGAAGCCGACGGTGCGGTCCAGGTGCGTCCGGCCCCGCAGCGGGCCGTCCACGAATAGCAGGTCGTTAGCATCCGGATGCTCTTTCCTGAATAGCAGCGCCAGTTGCACCTCGGCATCGCTGAGGTGCTGCTGCAAGGCGAGCGTCAGCTTGTCCATGCCCGGCCCCGGCGCCTTGCTCGCGACATAGACCGCGTGCCGGCTGTCGATGTCCGCGGCATCCGGCGCGGCGGTAAACAAGCCCCGCTCGACGGTCACGTCGGTGATCCGGGCTGAGCCGTTCAGGCAGACCAGGCCAGCCGCGTACGAGGCGGCGATACCGGCAGTCGGCTGCGGGTCACTGCCGTGCACCCAGACGCGCGCATCGACGCGCCGCACGCCATCAAGAAACAAAATCGTGCCGGGAACGGGCAATTGCGCGTCAGCCGTCAACGGCCGCCACTGATCGGGGGGCAACTCCAGGTCAAGTACGAGTTCGGCGCTGGACTCCTGAAGCGACTCGCCGGTCATCTCTTCGCCGTACGCCATGCCGTAGCTCGGATCCCACGGATCGACCGAGAACGACACACCGGTCACAGGCGCTCCTTGACGATCGTCGAGGTCGTTCCGGTCCGGTTCACGATGAACCGCACCGGCACCCGCTCGGCTAGCTCAGCAACGTGCGTAACGACTCCCACCATGCGATCTGAGTCTGCCGCGAGCCGCTCCAGAGTGCTCGCAACCGTGTCCAGCGTGTCGCTGTCGAGCGTGCCGAATCCCTCGTCCAAGAACATGGAATTCAGCTCGCGTCTCCCCGCCGACAAGCCGATGACCTGACGGGACAGGGCTAGGGCGAGCGCCAGCGAGGCCTGGAATGTCTCGCCGCCCGACAGTGTGTGGACCGGCCGGGTCGCGCCGGCGTCGTTGTAGTCGATCACCACCAGGTCGTTGCGCGGGTCCAGGGTCAGCTCGTACTGATCCCCGGACAGCTCCATCAGGGTCGAAGAGGCTTCCTTCACCAGCGTGCTGAGGGCCTCGCCGCAGAGCCAGTTCTCGAACTTGTTGGCGCGCAGGTAGTTGCCCAGCATGTTCGCGACCTGGCTGTCCTCGCGGTAGGCGGCGATCTGCTTGTCAAGCTGGGCTGCCTTCTTCTGGTCCGCGCGGATCCGCTGCAACATGGTCTCGGCCCGGACCCGGTGCGCGGCGATCGCACTCGGAATCTTTGCCGGGTCGCTCGCATCGGTGATGCCGTTCTCGACGAGCAGACCGACCAGCGCGGCAAGAGCGTCTTCGAACCGCTGGCTGAGCCGGGCGGCTGCCTCCTCGAGTTCGGGCTGGCGCGCCTTGCGCTTGTCGTACTCGGCGTCGGCCCAGCTGACAAGAGTTGCCCAGGCGGCGGCGAGGTCGCTCGCAGCTGCGACCTCACGATCAGCCCTCTTCGGCCGCGACGTCAGCGTCGGCCGCTGTCACGCCGGCGCCGACGGCGGGTGCGCCGAGGCCAACGAGCCTGTCCCTCGCAGTGCTCAGCGCTGCCCAGGCGTGCTGCTCATCGGCCACCAGAGCGCGCCGGGCCTGCTCGGCGGAGGCAAGTTCGGTCTGCCGCGCGGTGGCCTCGTCGCGCGTCTTCGTCACGGCGGCATCGGCCGCTGCGATCGCCTCGAGTCGGCTCGCTAGCTCAGTCTCGACCGGGATGTCTGCCATGACCTGCGCGGCCTTGTCGAGCCTGGCCTGGGTCCCGGCCAGCAACGAACTCGCCGCCGCGGTGGCCTTGGCCGCATCCTGATGAGCCCTCTGCGCGGCGCGCTGTGCCGTGATGGCGGCACTGACCGTCGCGTCCGCCGCGTTCAGGTCGGCGGGCGCCTCAAGGGCTGGCACTGACAGTACGACCTGGCGGCAGACCGGGCAGTTCTCGCCTGAATGCAGCGTGACCGCCAGGTCCGCGGCTGCATGCGCGCGGCGGGCCGCCGCCAGCGAGTCCTGTGCCTGGCTCAGCGCCTTGTCGGCGGTTTCCAGTTGAGCGGCACTGTGCTCCTCAGCGGCGCGACAGTTCCGCAGCGCCGCCTGTTGCGCGTCGGCTTCAGCCGTGAGTTCCCGGCGCAATGCGTACATGCTGAGTTGCTGCTGCGTCGCGGCTTTGTCCGGCAGCTCAGCTCTGGTGCTGCGAGCTGCTTCGGCGAGCTGGTCGGCTTCCTCGCGCCGCTGGCGGCAGGTCGCGACGAGCACCTGTGCGGCCGAGATCTGGTCGGACAGACCTCCGACCTCCGGGGGCAGGCGAAGTGCCGCGAGGAGGGCGGCCTCGTTTCCGGCATCTTGACAGGTCTGCCTGGCGACCTCGGATTGCTTGTTCAGCTCGGCCAGGTCGGACAGGATCTTGTCAACCGCGTCGGCAAGCTTGCCGAGCTCGCGCAGCCGGCTGGCCGCTTCGGCTTCCGCCTCCGCGGTCGCGTCGGTGAGCTGGTCACGGGCTTGCTGGGCGAGGTCGAAGCGGTTCTTCGCGGTCTCTGCGCGTTCGCGGGCGCGCTGGCCGATCTCCTTGTAGACGCCGTACGCGAGCAGTTCGACGAGCAGCCGCTGGCGGTTGGCCGGTGTCGCGCGGAGGAAGTCGGCGAAGCCGCCCTGCGGCAGCAGCACGGACTGGGTGAAATGCTCGTAGCTGAGTCCGAGGAGTTCCTGGACGAGGGACTTGACGTTGTCCGGCCCGTCGGCGAGCTGCTCGACGCTGGCTTCCAGGATCTCTTGCAGCGGCGCCTGCGGCGGGATGCTGATGTCGAGTCGCTCAAGCCTGGCCGCCTTGGTTGTGACCTGGCCCTGCTTGCCGCGCTGCAAGGAGCGGACGGCGACGTAACGCTGCCCGGCGAGTTCGAAGATCAGGCTGACGGTGCAGGCGTTGGCGGACGGGGCGAGGGCGTTGCGGACCTCGCGCTCGTTGTCCCAGCGCGGCACCGTGCCGTACAGGGCGAAGCAGAGCGCGTCGATGACAGTGCTTTTGCCGGAGCCGGTCGGCCCGACCAGGGCGAAGAAGTCGACATCGGTGAAGTCGATCTCGGTCGCGTTCCGGTAGGTGCCGAATCCGTCCAGCACAAGTCGCAGCGGTCGCATGTCTCTCCCTCCCCGCTGCCCGCCCCGGCAATCACACCGGCCAGAGCCTGAAGTCAGAAGCGCAAGCCATCCGGGTTGACCCGTGGCGGTCTGCTACCGCATCCTGCGGCGTCGACGGATTCCGACACTCGGGAGCGCGTCTTGCGGTGTATTTGCGGCCTGCCCTGGCGTCGCGCTCTGTCCCGGCTCGTTGGCACCGACCAACACTATGTCCTCAACAGGCACCAGGACGTACGCAAGCGTCGGGCCGACCTGTACTGCTGTCGGTCCAGTCGTGCTGGACGTTGGCAGGACTTGAGCTTCCGTGAGTCTCCACTGCGTAGCGCCTGCAGGGGTGTTCTGGTGATCGAAGGTGCCGGTGACTGTCAGTCCAGAATTCAGCCAGCAGGTCACTCGCAGTGTGTGTTCGTTGCCGAATGCATCACGCCACTGCGCGCCTACTGCCGCTGACGCTGTGGGGCTTTCGGAGGCTACGGGCACAGGGGGTTCCCCGCTTTCTTGTGGTGATGTGGTGTCGATGTCGCCGGAGCGCGGCGGCCGGTTACCGAAGACTTCTGGCAGTTTCTCTACTAGCGGCTGCGCCGCTTTAGCTACCGACAGAGCGGCGATCAGAGCGAGCAGGACGCCGAGGAAGTCGCCCAGCGATCCGAGCTCGCCCGTTACCTGGCCAAGCAGGCCCTGCTGGTCCGGAGCGCTGAGGAGTCGTCGGAGCAATGCGATGGCGTCATCGGGAACTGTCTGAGTCTGCCCGAGGACCACACCGCCTGTTACTAGGCCGTGCTGGCCTTGTAGTCGCCGCTCGAGCGTCGGATCTGCCTCAAGGTAGCGCTGCAGGAGGACGAAGGAGACTCGTGCATCGCGTGCCGAAGCAAGATGGGCGGCGAGCGCGAGGCCAACCGCTACGTCGGGTATGTGCCGCGGTGCGATGGCGGTAGCAAAGACCACGAAGCGACGCAGTTCCGACTTCGGCCTGACGGAGCGAAGCAGTCGAGTCAGCCGGTGCTGACTGGGAGCTCTGAGCAATGAGAGTTTCCGCACCGGGATGCGGCCTCTTGCCGGGCAAGTAGTCACACCGTCTACCAGAAATGTGACGGTCTTGAGCGACTCGTTATCTGCCGTGAGCTCTGTGCGCCAATTGGCGATTGTTACTCGGACGAGCCGTCGGCTGGCGCGGTCGGGAGAAGTAATCAACACTGGCGCGTCGTTGCGCATGGCGCATTTACCCGCGCTCAGCATTATCTCCGGGCTCGCGTCAGCCGGGACCTTGACGACTGTCTCCGGCGGCCTCAGCCAGAAGCGCGCGGCGTCGACTGCGGTCTCGACACTTGTCCTGCCGCCAACACGCGTGAAGTCTTCGGCTGCTGGCGCAGGGTGCAAAATCCGCCAGAGCGAAATTATTCCGATTATCACAACACCAAGCGCGCAGAGGACTCTGGCCAGTTTGATGCTCAGATCTATGCGCTCGGAGCGCTTCCGCCTTCGCTCGGCCTGTTCCTGGGCTTGTTTGGACCGCTTCTGCGCTTCCTCGGGCGGTTCCTGCGTCTCCTTGGACGCCTTCTGCGTTTCCTCGGCCGGCTGCGTCACTGGACGCGACGCCACTGGCAGCTAAACGCTGTCGCAGTTAAATGCGGCAACCCAGCGCTCAATGGCATCGGCTTCCCCCTCCGGAAGCCAGTGTGACGCCATAACAGCTCGTATGGTGCAGTTTTCGAAGATCGCGGCGTGCGTGTCGCGCGGCTCGATTAGCCGGTTTGGTTGTCGGTCAGCTCGTCAAGCAGTTCGGCAAACATGCGCTCGACCCGTTCGTCGGCGACGCCCTGCTCGGAGAGGTAGTCGCCGAACAATTGCAAGCGGCGTCCGGCCGGCCCGGCTTGGCTTGTCCGTGCCGTGACTGCCAGGCCGCGGCCGGTGCGAGTCGTCGAGTTGCACTTCCAGCGCGTTAGGCAGCTTTTCCCTGACGAGATCACCGAGGCCGGCTCGGGCTGGCTCGGCCAGGATGACGCGCAGGTAGGCGTCGCTCGCCTGCTCACCTTCGGCGATGACCTGGTCGAGGGAGCCCCGGAGTGTCTGCAGCCGCCGACTGCCGGTGATGGCGACCCGGCGGGCGTCAGCGCGGATGCCGGGCGCGGCCGTGACGATCAGGGCGCCTGGCTCGTTAGCTTCCTCGCCGAAGTCGATCGCCAGCGGCGAGCCGGAGTAGAACGCCGGGCAGGGTGCGGGGATCTCTTGCTGCCGGTGCAGGTGCCCGAGCGCGGCGTAGTGCGCTGATGACGGGAAGATACTGGACGGCACCTCATATTCGAACGTCGTCTGCACATCCCGTTCACCGCCGCCGCGGCGGCCACCGAGCAAGGTTGCATGGGCCATCACGATGTTCACACTGTCTGCGTTGAACTCCGCGGTCAGCGCGCCGACGATCGCGGCCACCCGGCGGCTGTAGTCCAGCGCATGCTCGGCGGTCTCGTGCAGCATCAGCTCGGCCGCCCGGACGGCGTAGCGCTGGGAGAGGAACGGCATTGCTGCCACGCAGGCTTGCTCGCCGCTGCGGGTTGTCAGGCGGAGCGTGCCGCCAGATTCCGGCGCCTTGGGCGTGCCGAGGACGTAAAGGCCGAGTTCGCCAAGGACGGGCCGGTACACGCTGTCGAGCAGAGCGGCGTTGTCGTGATTGCCCGCGATTGCGACTACTTGCCTGCCGTCATCGCGCAGCGCGAGCAGCGCCCGCATCACCAGGCCCTGGGACTTCGGGCTTGGCGCTGAGGTTTCGAACAGATCCCCGGCAATAAGCACCAGGTCGACATCCTCGTTTCTGGCCGTCTGAATGATGTCGCCCAGCACGGCGGCGTGCTCGTCGGAGCGGTCGCGCCCCTTCAGCACCTTGCCCACATGCCAGTCGCTGGTGTGCAGGATCTTCATCGCGCGTCGTTCGTCCTTGTCACGGAATAGGCCAATTTGTCATCTGCAGGGTTCGCCCGCCGGCGGCAGGGAAGGGCTCTAACCGGTCGAGGACCGCTGGCGCTGCCCGGCCCGTCCCGATTAGCGCCAGTCCCGATCCGCGGGGCCTGATCCGCGGGGGCCTGAAACATGGGGGACTGCCTTGAGGCTCGTCGTTGACCTTACGCGCTGCCAGGGGTATGCGCAGTGTGCATTTCTCGCGCCGGACGTGTTCAGGATGCACGGGGATGAGGCTCTCTGGTATGACCCGGAGCCCGGCGAATGGCAGCAGGAGGAGGTACTCCGCGCAGCCTCCGCCTGTCCGGTCCAGGCCATGCGGGTCGACGGTGCTCCTTTCAGCCATCCGGTGCCCGCGAGTACAGCCGCGACCAGCGCTGACGGCGACGATTTCCGGAGGCGCGGGCACATCGTGATCGTCGGCGCATCGCTCGCGGGCCTGGAAGCTGCTGCAACGTTGCGCCGTCAGGGCTTCACCGGAGCGCTGACCCTGATCGGAAGTGAAGCCTCTGAGCCGTATGACCGCCCCCCGCTGTCAAAGCAGGTCCTCGACGGGTGGGTGCCTGCCCAGCGCACGGCGTTGCCCGAGCCGGAGCTCGACGCGGAGTGGCGGCTTGGCGTAGCGGCGACCGGCCTGGATCTCGGGCGCAAGCACGTCCTACTCGCCGACGGCGAGGAAGTCGCCTTCGACAAGCTGCTGATTGCTACCGGCGTGCGGCCGCGGCCGTGGCCGAATCCGGCCGAGGCCGCGCTCGACGGAGTGTTCGTCTTGAACACCCGAGACGACGCGGCCGCTCTGCAGCGACGGCTGGCTGCCGGGCCGCGGCGCGTCCTGGTGATCGGCGGCGGCTTCATCGGGTCCGAGGTCGCCTCGGTGTGCCGCGGGCTGGACCTGGCGGTGACGGTGGCAGAACGGGGCCCTGCACCGCTAGTCGGAGCGCTCGGGCGGGTGATCGGCGAGATCGCCGGGGATATGCAGCGCGACCACGGAGTCGACCTGCGCTGCGGCACCTCGATACTGGCGCTGGCTGGTGACTCGGCGGGCGGCTCCGCAGCGCTCAGCTATCCGACGGCACCGAACTCGACGTCGACGTGGCGATTGCCGCACTCGGCAGCGCGCGCAACGTCGAGTGGCTGGAGGGCTCCGGGCTCGCGGCCGGGCCATGGGGAGTCGGCTGCGACGCGGGCGCACGGGCTTTCACCATCGACGGCATGGTCACCGACGACATCTTCGTGGCCGGAGACGTCGCGCGGTTCCCGCATCCGCTCTACAACTTCCAGTTCCTCGCGCTTGCGCACTGGGGCAACGCGGTTGCCCAGGCCGAGATCGCGGCGCACAACATGATCAATCCGCAGACCGATCGCTGGCCGCACCTGGCTATCCCGAGTTTCTGGTCCACCCAGTTCGATACCGAGATCAAGTCCGTCGGAGTACCCACGTTCGCCGACGAGGTAGTCATCGCGCAGGGATCGACCGCCGAGCGCAGGTTTGTCGCTGCCTACGGTCACCGCGGCAGGGTCGTTGCCGCTGTTGCTTTCAACCAGTCCAAATGGCTGGAGTTCTACCAGGGGCTGATTGAGCGATCCGCGCCGTTCCCGCCGGACTTCCGCGGCGTCGACCGGCCTGCGGAACGTCGGGCCGTCCCGGCCGGCATGCCTGCCGCGTCTGTCGGCGACCAGGCCACGGTCGTGCTCACCGGCCACGATCCGAGCGAACGGCGTGCTCATCTCGTCCGGCGCGGGCGACGGCAAAGCGGGAAACAGGCGCAGCACCGAAAGGATCGCCATGGCACCGGTCAGCCTCTTTGACCAGATCCTGGACTTCAAGAACCGGGCCGATCCGTATGAGCTGTACGCGGAACTGCGCCGGACTCCGGTAAGCCGCGCTGACGACGGTAGCTATCGTCGTTAGCACCTACCGGGAGATCGTCGCGCTGCTGCACGATCCGCGGGTTAGCTCCGATCCGCTGCAATCGCCCTGACTACGCAGAGGACCGGACGAAGGTTCCGGGGACTGCCGCCCAGCTTCATCGCGCTCGACCCGCCCGGGCACGACCGGGTGCGGCGGCTGCTGACCCGCCACTTCGGTCCGCCGCACGACCCCGACCGGGTCATCTCGATGAAGTCGGACATGGCTGAGATCGTCGGCGGCCTGATCGACAACCTGGCCGGCCGGGACCAGTCCGACCTGGTGGAGGACGTCACTTATCCGTTCCCGGTCACGGTCATCTGCCGGCTGCTCGGGGTGCCGCGCGAGGACGCGCCACGATTCCGCGTCTGGGCCGACGCCATCGTCAACGCCGTCGACCCCACCACCGGCGACTTCGCCACCCGCAGCCGTCGGCGGGACGAAGCCGCCACGGAACTAGGTCACTACCTCGGTGACCTGGCCGATGGCCACCGTGATGACCCCGGCAGCGACATGCTCTCCGAACTGGCCACCGACGACGGACCTGAGGGCCGGCTCACCCGCGACGAACTGATGACCAACGCCGCGCTGCTGCTCATCGCTGGCCACGAAACCACCGTCAACCTCATCGCCAACGGCATGCTCACGCTTGCTGCGTCACCCCGAGATCCTGCAACGGCTGCGGCGGCACCCAGAACTGTCTGCCCGGATCGTCGAGGAGCTGCTGCGCTACGAACCACCGGTGCAGTTCCTGCCCAACCGGGCGCCATCCTCGATGACATCGACGTCGCGGGCACTACTATCCCTCGCGGCTCAGCGATCACCCTTGTTCTGGCCGCCGGGAGCCGTGACCCGGACCATGTCGCGCATCCTGACCAATTCGATCCGGATCGGCCGGCGAACGAGCATCTCGGTTTCGGCGGCGGAGATCCACTACTGCTTCGGTGCGCCGCTAGCGCGGACCGAGGCGCAGGTGGCGATGCCGGAACTCGTCCGCGGCTGGAGAATCTCCGGCTGGTCAGCGATCCGCCGCCATACCGGCCGAATCCGCTGCTGCGCGGACCCCGGCACCTGCCAGTCCAGTACGACGGTCGTCGCAGCCTGGTCGCGCAGCCGCGCGGGGTCGCGAGCAGCGGAAGGGCCGGGCGTCCTTACGGGGTGAGGACACCTGCGGTAGAGCCGGACCGTCCCCGACATCATGCTGTCGTAGCTCTGCGGCGCGTCCTGAAGGGGCGCCACCTCGCTAATGCACCGAACCCCGGATTGCACGGCGAACCGCATCGTCTCCTCGACCTCTTGCGCGGTTCCGGATGCATGCCCGTGCAGCGTCTTCTCCCCGACGATCAACTGCAGCGGGCTGACTTCCATCTTGTTCGGCGAGACGCCGATAGTGACCAGCTCGCCGCGTGCGCGCAGGCCATCGACGGCAGCTGACATCGCTGCCGGGGCTCCGACGGTCGCCAGCACAACCTTGGCTCCGCCGAGAGCCTGCAGTGCCTGGGCCATGTCCTGCTTGGCGTCGTCGATGTAGTGCCGTGCGCCGAGTTGGCTGCGCGGATTCCTCTTTGTCGCCGCCGCGGGCGATGGCAACCGTGTCGAAGCCCATCTTGTCGGCGAACTGGACCGCCAGGTGCCCGAGGCCTCCTATCCCGAGGACCCCGACCAGATCGCCGGGCTGAGCCGAGGTACTGCGCAGTCCGGCGAACACGGTCACGCCAGCGCAGCCCATCGGCGCGGCCTCGACGAAAGTCAGTTCGTCGGGGATCCGGGCCAGCGCGCTGGTGGGCACCACGACCGATTCGGCGTATCCGCCCGGGTACGCCAGGCCGGGCACTTCCAGGTGCTCGCAGTTGATCGCGTCGCCTTCCCGGCATGCCTCGCACGTGCCGTCGTTGCCGCCGAACCAGCCGACTGCCACCCGCTCGCCTAGCTCCCAGCCTTCGACGCCCTCGCCGAGCATGTCGATCCGGCCGGCGATCTCGTGTCCGGGCGTGAGCGGGAACGGCTGGTTGCCGAACACGCCCTGCACCATGTCGCCGTCGGTGCGGCAGACTCCGCACGCCTCGACGGCGATGCGGACGTGTCCAGGGCCAGGGCTGGGCTGCGGCAGGTCGACGACACGCAGCGGGGCGTTGGCCTCGCTGACCTGAACGGCCTGCATTGTGCTGGGCATAGACCGATCTCCCTTGGGTAGTCCGAGCCCCGAATCAGGGCGCCTGCCAGTCCCCGTCCCGGCAGGCCGTTTTACCCGCTGGCCGACTGCGCCATACGCGACGCATCTGCCGGCGCTCCGGTAGCCATTTGTGCCATTTCTCCGCTATGAAGTGAGGATGGAATCCGTGGTAACCGCGCTCAGTGACTATCCCGAGTTCATCCCAGTAGTCGCGCGGTGGCACTGGGAGGAGTGGGGCCACACCGATCCCCGCGGGAGCCTGACCGCCTGGACGGCTGGTCTCGCCCGGCAGGCCAGTGCCGACCGATACCGGGCACCCTGGTCGCTGTCGAAGCTGGCACGGCGGTCGGCGCGGTCTGCCTGGTCGAGATGGATATGCCTGGACACGAGCCGGCCGCGGGGCTATCGCCGTGGATCCGCGGCCTGTACGTCCGAGGAGTCCGCGCGACGCCGCGGCTACGGCGCGCTGCTAATGTCGCGCTGCGAGACCTGGGCCGGAGCGCTCGGACACGGCAACCTTTACCTGTACACCGAGCGAGACTCCGGGGCTGAGCAGCCTCTACACGCAGGACCGGATGGCAGCTACTCCGGCACGACTATCTACGACGGCATTGAGGTCTCGGTCATGCGCAAGAGCTTGGCCTCGATCTAGCGGAAGCCGCTCCGGTCTGCATAGGCCAGCGCGTTTCTGGGATAACTCGCACATGAGCGACGACGACGACCTGCCAGGACGGCCGCAGCCGTTGGCGCGCTGGCTCTGGCGACGGCGCCGTAGCCGGCTCGCGTTCTCGGCTGCGATCGGCACCCTGACCGGAGTGCTCACGGCAGTATTCGGCAACTGGTTCTACGCGCCAGCCCTTGGCTGGGACGTAACCGCGCTGATCTTCACCGCGACAGTATGGATCGGTATCTGGCCCCTTCTGCCCGAAACGACTGCCGCGCGTGCGACCAGGGAAGATCCCAGCAGGGCAACTAGCGACATCCTGACCCTCTGCGCCAGCGTGGCCAGCCTGGCAGCTGTCGCCATCGTCCTGGTACGCGCCCATTCCTCGCATGGCGCCGAGCAGTTCATGCTGGCCGCCCTCGGCCTGTTGAGCGTGGCAGTGTCGTGGTTCACCGTGCACACCATCTTCACGCTCCGCTACGCCTTGCTGTACTACCAGCCGCCGGTTGGCGGCGTCAGCTTCAACCAGGACGAGCGACCGAGCTACCGGGACTTTGCTTACGTCGCGCTGACGATCGGCATGACTTTCCAGGTCTCTGACACCAACCTGACGTCCACCGACGTCCGGAGCGCTGCGCTGCGGCACGCATTGCTGTCCTATATGTTCGGTGCGATCATCCTCGCAGCCGCCGTCAACCTCATCGCCGGGCTCGGCTAGGCGCTTACTCGCACAGTTCACGGCGCGGTGCGCTCTGAGGTCCGCTTCATCCATATATAGATGTACGGCTACCGTGAAATGTGGCGCCGCGGGCTGCGTGCTTTAGGCTGGTATCGCGGGGTAGCAAGCCCGCGCTGGAGGTACCGGTGGAGCCTGGCTTCAGTCATGGCCTGCCCGCTCGATTCGGGCAGCTGCGCTCGTCGGCCGCAGAACGAGAACACGTCATCGACGTACTGAAGACTGCGTTCGCCGAGGGGCGTCTGACCAAGGAAGAGTGCGAGGATCGGATCGGCTTGGCCCTCGGACCCCGTACCTACGCCGAGCTTGCGAAGCTGACCTCAGATTTGCCCACGGGGCCGTCAGGTTGGCTTCGCCCTGCGCCCGTGCCAGCGCTGCGGCCAGTCAACCGGATGGCGATCGCGTCACTTGTCAGTGCTGTATTCCCGGTCGTACCGCTGCTTCCGGTACTCCTCGGGCTTATCGCGCATGGCCAGATCCAGGAACGGGGTGAACGCGGCGCTGGGCTGGCCACGGCTGGAATGATGATCGGCGGGCTCTTCGGCCTGATGTTCACATTCCTCGTCCTGCGCCGTTAGCCGGGTTTACGGTTAGGCCTCTCCTGTCCACTCTTCACGGCCTCGGTCCGCTCAACTGTCCGCTTCATCCATATATGGCCGCGCTGCAGTGCAATGTTGGGCGACGGGCCGGGCCATGGCGGAATCTGGCCAGCGCGTGGCTCGCGCCGACCCTGGGCATTACCAGCGGATGAACCTCTCGCCAGTGTCGGCCATCGCGGACATGGTCGCACCTGTGGTGCTCATCACCCTGGCCACGATCTTCACCAACGGGCTGATGACGGTCGGTGCCGCTTTCGGCAACGCCGTGCTGGCTCTCGAGAAGGAGCGCATGGGAATCCTTGGCGGGCCGCACGGCGAGGTAGTTGACGAGGGCAACTGGGGCCCGCTAGACCGCCAGCGGCTGAGGCAGATCGGGGACGAGATGGCGCTGATGATCGGGCGCACCTTGCGGATCCGCATTGCGGTCCTGATTATCTGGATCGCCATCGGGCTCCTCGTGCTCAGCGTGGGCGCCATCGCGGTCGCCGTCACCGCGCGCTCGGAGGCCTTCGCGTTCGCGGCGCTGGCGCTGGTCCTGGCCGGGGTGGCCGGAGTGTTCGCAGGCATTGCGACGGTGATCGTCCCGCTGGCCAGGCCGGCCGCCTCTCCCATGGAGGCGATCAAGCGCATGGGAGTGCACGGCTAGCATTGCTCGGCCGCCTCGGGAACCGTGGCCCGAGCAGGTGCCGTGCCGGAATTTTCCGGTACCTGCCTGACCTTGTAGCTGGGGATGTGGAAGGCCGCGCTCGCGGAGCCGGCATCGGGCGTGCAAGGACCCCAGGGACGTAGTGGAAACACGCATCAGCCAGAAGGTAGCCGTCAGCGTCGTCTTCGTCGCGGCCATGTTCATGTCGATCATGGACGCAACGATCGTCAATGTGGCGTTGCCGACAATCGGGCGTGATTTCGCGGTCAGCCCGACGGCTGTCGACAGCATCTCGATCTCGTTCCTGGTCAGCCTCGCGGTGTTCATCCCGGCTTCCGGCTGGCTGGGCGACCGGTTCGGCGGGAAGCGGGTGTTGCTCACTGCGATCGTCGTCTTCACCGTCGCGTCCGCCCTGTGCGGCCTGGCCGGCAACATCGGCGAGCTAGTGATCTTCCGCATTCTCCAGGGCGCCGGGGGCGGCATGCTCGCTCCGGTCGGCATGGCCATGCTCTTCAGGGTGTTTCCGCCGGAAGAGCGGATCCGGGCGTCGTCGATCCTCACCGTGCCCACCACCTTCGCGCCGGCTCTCGGGCCGGTACTTGGCGGGCTGCTGGTTACCGACCTGTCCTGGCGCTGGGTCTTCTACGTCAATGTGCCCATCGGCGCCGCGGCGTTCATCTTCGGGCTGCTCTTCCTGTCACAAGTCGAGCAGGCCAATCCGGGAAGCTTCGACCTGCCCGGCTTCTTGCTCTCCGGCGTAGGCCTCGGGCTCGCGATGTACGGAGTCTCCGAGGGTCCGGTGAAGGGCTGGCACTCGGCCGACGTACTGGCCACTATCGCCGTCGGCATCGTGCTGCTGGTCGCGATGGTCATCGTCGAGTTGCGCACGCCCCAGCCCATGGTGGACCTGAGGCTGCTCGGGAACAGGCTGTTCCGCTCCAGTAACGGGGTCATGATCCTCACCTCGGTCGCGTTCCTCGGCACGCTGTACGCGATCTCGCTCTACTACCAGGACGGCCGGGGCCTGAGCGCGCTGCAGTCCGGGCTCAGCACGTTCCCTGAAGCATTTGGCGTCATGGCCGGCGCGCAGCTGGCCAGCCGCTGGCTGTACCCGCGGCTTGGCCCCCGCCGTCACGTGACGATCGGCCTGGTCGGCACAGCCGCGTCTATCGGGCTGCTGTCGCTGATGGGACCGGAAACTAGCCTGTGGTGGGCGCGGCTGCTGATGTTCACGCTCGGACTGTTCATGGCCCAGATCTTCGTGCCCACGCAGGCTGCCGCGTTCGCGACGATCACGCCCGCCGCGACCGGCCGTGCGTCGACCATGTTCAACGCGGTCCGGCAGCTCGGCGGTGCGGTCGGCGTCGCGGTGCTGACCACGGCGATCGTGCTGGTCGGGCCGGTCCACCTGGTGGCCGGTCACCCCGCCGCGAACCTCACGGCGTACCGGGTTGCGTTCCTGGTGGCTGCCGCCGTCTGCCTGCTCGCCGTGCCGTGCGCGCTGTCGATCCGCGACTCCGACGCCGCCCGGACGATTCCTGTTCGCCGCGGCGCCAAGGCCGCTGAGGCACCAGCCGGATCACCTGGCGTCGCTGGCTCGGCCGGCCCGTCGCTGGACTCGCGGCCCGCGCCGACTCTGGCCGACTGACGCCGTAGCAACCGACAGGCCGCGCGGTCACCGACAGGCTGCGCCGTCACTGATAGGCCGCTGCCTGGATCCGGTAGAGCTCGGCATACCGGCCGCCGCGCGCCATCAGTTCCTCGTGCGTTCCTGACTCGGCAACCCGCGCGCCGTCGAGCACGACGATCAGATCGGCCATCCGCACCGTGCTGAACCGGTGCGACACCAGGATCGTGATGCTGCCGCTCCGCTTGCGCTCGCGCGCCCGGCTGGCGTACCGCTCGAACAGCTGATGTTCGGTCTCGGCGTCGAGCGCGGCCGTCGGCTCATCGAGCGCCGCGATTAGCGGGTCGTCGCGCATGAAGGCGCGGGCAAGTGCGAGCTTCTGCCACTGGCCGAAGGAGACATCGACGCCGTCCCGCCAGGTCGGGCCGAGCTGGGTGGCGAGCCCGGCAGGCAGCGCGTCGACCACGTCACGCGCGCCAGCCCGGTCCATCGCGGCGGCAAGGGCTGGCTCGCTGTCAATCCGGGGGAGGTCACCAAGGCCGATCGTCTGCCCGGCACGAAACTCGAACCGGAAGAAGTCCTGGAAGGCTCCCGCCATCCGCTGGCGCCATTGCACCGGGTCCACACGGGCCAGGTCCGCACCGTCGACCAGGATGCGGCCGGAGGTCGGGCGATAGAGCTTGGCGAGGAGCTTGACCAGCGTTGTCTTGCCCGCTCCGTTCTCGCCGACGACCGCCACGACCGACCCCGACGGCAGGAACAGGTCGACATCGGCGAGGGCGGGCTGCCTCGTTCCGGGATAGAAGAACGTGACGTGGTCGAACCGGATGCCCTCGGCGATGCGATCTGGCGCCGGCCGGTCTGCGTCGGCGACTGCGGCGCTGGCGTAGTCCTCCAGCCAGGCAAGCCGTCGCGAGCCGTCCATCCAGATGCCGCGCAGGAAGCCGATCTCGCCGACCGTGGCGCCGACGTAGGAAGAGAGCCGCGCGCCCGCGGTGAGCACCAGGATTGCTGACGCAGCCGACGCGTGCGGACCGGTCGCCACGATCGCTATGGCACCGACGTAGGCGGCGGCGAAGATTGCCCAGCCGGCGGCGTACCAGACCGAGGATTGGGTCCTGGCCGTCGCCACCGGGCCGTACCACTGCTCCCAGGCCGCCCTCCGCCTGGCGGCCAGGTGCGGGCCAATGCCGAGCAGACGCAACTCCTTACCGGGCGAGGCGCTGGTCGTCACCATGAACAGGTGCCTCGCCAGCCGGTCGGATTGCGCGCCGCGCTCCTGGGCCGTGCGTTCCACGACGGGGCGCCACGATGTCGCAGCGACGGTCGGCAGGGCGAACAGGACGAGCGTCACCAGGATCGGGTTCACCGTCGCGAGCAAGGCGACCGTGATGGCCAGGCGGAGGATCCAGCCCGCCGTGGCGAACACCGACATGTACATGTGGTCGAGCGTGAAAATCTGCTCGCGGAGCACCGACAACCGGTCAAGGTACTCCGGCCGCTCCTGATGCGCGATCGTGGAGATGTCCGCTTGCAGCCGGGCGACATGGGACTCCAGCGCGATCGTGACCTTGTCGCGGAAGCGCCGCTGCATCCGGGTCGAGATCGTCTGAATCAGCCAGGTCGCGACGGCGGATACCGCCAGCGCGACGACGGCGAATTCCAGCAGCCCCGGCTTGTGCTCAAGCAGCCCTTCGCCGAGCAGCTTGAACCAGAAGGCGAGCAGCGCATCCGGAACAGCCGCGACGAGGGTCAGGACGAACGCGGTACCCATGAGCGTCGGCTCGTAGCGATAGCCGAGCCGGCACAGGCGCCACATCGAGGACAGCGCCGGCGGCAGGTTGTCGACAGGCTGTTCGGCTGGGGGCGGCTGGCCAGCGGCAGATGGTTGCTCAGTCGTGGCGGGCTGCTCAGGCGAGGACATCGAAGATCACCTCTTCCTCGCCCTCTTCTGGCGTGCCAGTCGCGAAACGCTGCGCCTGCAGCGTGAACATCGTCCAGTACCGGCCACGCAGGTCCATCAGCTCGTCGTGGCTGCCGAGCTCGACAACCGAGCCGTCCCGGATGACAGCGATCCGGTCGGCGTGCCGGACCGTCGAGAACCGGTGCGAGATCAAGATCGTGGTACACGACCGGGTCGCGGTCAGCACTCGCTCGAAGATTTCTGCTTCGCCTCGCACGTCGAGCTGAGCCGTCGGCTCGTCAAGCAGGACCAGGCCAGCACCGAGCCGGACCGCCGCCATCGCGCGGGCCAGCGCTACCCGCTGCCACTGGCCGCCGGACAGTTCGGTGCCGCCGGTGTAGCCCTTAGCCAGCACCGTGTCCAGGCTCGCCAGGCCCCCTGCGCCAGAAGCATCCAGCGCTGCCGCCGCGACCGGATCGAACTGGCTGAAGTGAGTTTGTTTCTCAGGCTCGGCAGGGTCGGTCGTGGCAGCAAGGCGCGGAATCACGTTCTCGCGCAACGACAATTCGAACCGGACGAAGTCCTGGAACACCGCCGTCACCCGGCTCCGCCACGAGGCCAGGTCCAGGTCCTTCAAGTCAGTGCCGTCGACCTCGATCGCGCCGGATTGCGGGTCGTACAGACGGCAGAGGAGCTTGGCGAGCGTCGTCTTGCCTGCGCCGTTGAGCCCGACGATGGCCAGCGAGGTGCCGGCCGGGATGTCCAGGTCGAGTCCGGAGAGAACCGGGCGGTCTGGCGCTGCCGGGTAGGCGAAGGTGACGTCGCGGAAGCGGATCTGCGCCGCGGGCATGCCGGTTGCGGGCACCGAGCCAGACCTGACTGTGCCTTTGCTGGCCGTCGACTCCTTGAGCCTGGCGACGGCGGCCACTGGAGCCGCAGCGCCGTCGAGGGCCCAGTTGAGGCCGCCGAAAGCGATCATCGACGTGCCGACCGCAGCCTGGGCATACACGATGAGCGGGCCAAGACCGATGTGGTGCCCGAGTCCGGCCGCGCCGAGCGCCCAGAAGACGCCGACGTTGGCGGCGAGCACGATCAGCATTGCGCCGATCACTGACCGTTCGCGCATCCTGGTGGCCTGATACTGCAACTGGTGCAGGTGCCGGCGGCTAGCCACGAAGCGGTCGAGCACCCAGTCCGGCAGGCCGAAGATACGTATCTCCTTCGCGGCTGGCGGGTCGACCGCGAGCCGGTAGGCGTATTCAGCGTCCCGCTGAGCCTGGCGCACCTCGTCGGTGTTCCGGTCCCTCCAGATCGCGCTCTCGCGAAGCAGCCAGTGCGTGGATAGCCAGGCCACTGCCAGCACCGGCGGTGCCCACAGTGCGAAGCCGAACAAGATTGCCGCCTGAGCCAACCCGGCGATCATGTCGACCAGGCCAGTAGCGATGAAGTCCATGGATACCGACAGCGGCGGCCCTGTCATGCCCCTGTCGAAGTCCCTGGCTACCTGCAGATCGGCCGCCAGTTCGGGGTCCTCGAGGTGCCCGATGCCCGGCGGCCCGAGGCAGGCCCCGGTCAGCTCGTCATAGAGCCAGGCCGCGGTGCGGTCACCGATGTTGGCGCTGAGAGCCGTGTGTAGCGGGCCGAGGACTTGCAGCAGGATGAAGATGATCGCGACGATGCCGAGCGGGACAGCCAGCGGCTGGTGATGCTCGACGGCGGAGACCAGGACACCTGTCGCGATCGCGAATCCGGCCGGCAGCAGGCCCCGCAGCGCCAGCACCGACCACCAGCCGGCTGCCATGCCCGGGTCGGCGCGCCAGAGCGCACCCGCAAGCTGCAACTCCTGCCGGGCGCGGAGTCGTTGCAAGACCGGGACCTGCAGGGACAAGCGGCTAGTCACGCGCGCCAGTGTCACACGGCGGGCCGACAATCCGGTAGCCCTGCGGCTGATCGCGGTCAGCCGCCCCTGATCAGCCGCCCCGCTTCGATGTTCAGGATGAGGGGCAGTCGAAGCGCATCCCGGTGGTGACTGCGATGGCCGCTGTCTTCAGCTCATTGACTGCGGTCCTGGTCACCCTGATCATCGTCTTCGACGGGTGTGACGACAGCGCCTGCGCTTGCTGTCTGATCACGCTCAGGTCGGAGGTGAGCTGGCTCGCCTCGACCGAGTACAGCGACGTTGCATCACCCTTCAGGCTGGTCAGCGCTGTCTCGATCGCCGTCAGGTCAGCCGAGACCTGACTGCCGGTCTTGGCGCCGACCGTTAGGTGGCTGATGTTCGTCAGTGCCGTGCGCAGTGCCGAGATTTGCACGCACGACGCCGAGGGTGACGCGACGGGCGTCTCTGACGGGCTGCTGGCTGAGCCTTGCGGGCTGGTAGCTGAGCCGGCCGTGCTGCTAGCCGGGCTCGAACTGCATGCCGCGAGAAACGCGGCAAAGCCTGCGGCCGCTATCGCCAGCTGCCAGTGTCGGTTTGTCCGGACTCGCCGCTTGCCTGCTGCCTTGTCCACGGGCGCAGTCTAGGCGCCTGTGTTGGCTGGAGCCGCAGCGCCGGGTGGCCTGGTGGCCCTAAGTATGTTCAGTGCGCAGCTTTTGACCGTTTCGGGGCCTTGTTGCTGCCCTTGAACAGGTCCCGCCAGTCCTTCTCGGTGACGTCGACGTCGTGGCGCTTGGCGGCCTTGAGTATCCGCTGCCACGCCTTGTCCCGCTCGCTGTCGCTGACACCCTCGACCTGGTCGAAGCGGGCGATCGCGTTGCGGACGTGCATGGCGTCGATCAGTGGCTCCTTGCGCTCCGTCGGGAATGCGAAGTCCTTGGCTGGCAACCGGTCCTTCTCCGCGGTGCTGAGGCCTTCGCTTTGCTTCGGGATCTTGGCGCCATGTGCCCTGGCGCTCTGGACCTCGCGGGCCTTCGCGATGTTCTCCCTGGCGGCTTCCTTCTGTCGCTGCGTGGCCATCGAGTCTCCTTTAAAGATGTCGGTCATCGCCAGTTCACCGGGTGCCTACCCGAGATGGGCTGATGAACACCGCTGGGTGGTTAGGCCAGACTTCCGCGCTGGTAGGGAGGCTGGCGGCCGAGGAGTGCCCGTTTCCTGGAATGATCAGAATTTCTCAGCAGAGATGTGGAGGACCCGTCTGATGCGCCTGGATGAGGCCGAAGCGCGGGCCCGGTTCTCCTCGTCTTCGGTGCTGCGGCTGGCGACGGCGGGTGCGGACGGGCGGCCGCATCTAGTGCCGTGCACGTTCGCTGTCGACGAGTCCGGGCGTGTTGCTATCGGGATCGACAACAAGCCGAAGTCGTCCGGCAACCTCCGGCGGCTGCGGAACATAGCCGAGAACGCGCAGGTCAGCCTGCTTGTTGATCACTATGCGGACGACTGGGCACAGCTGTGGTGGGCTCGTGCCGACGGGCTTGCCGCGGTCGAGCTTTCTGGCGACCCGGAGCATGCCGGGCACTGGGCACTGCTTCGGAGCAAGTACCCGCAGTACGCCGGCCAGGTCCTGGATGGCCCGGTGATCGTGGTGACGGTCGAGTCGTGGTCCGGATGGGCGTTCGGCTAGGTCGGCTGGCTGCTAGGTCGTGTAACTGAGGAACCACTTGCTTGGCGTCATTGTGCCGTTGAGCTGGTAACAAACCACGTCGCGCATGGTCACGAGCCCCGGTCCGGCCGGCGTCGTCATCGTGGCCCACTGGTCGTTCAGGTTGCAGACCCGCGGGGGAGTCGAGGCTGCGGTGACGAACATGGTGTTCGGCCTTAGTCCGACGCGCGGCATTCTTACCAGCCACTCGCCGAGGCCGGACTTCTGGATCGTGTTAACCCCGCCGCCGGTGTTGATGTTCACGGCCGGCGGCGCTGGCGCATACGGCCCGGCGATCGTCGGCTTGTTGTTGAGGGTGTAGGCGAACAGCTTCGGCTTGCCGCCGGTGATCGCCCTGGTGCGCTGGTAGGTCAGGTTCCAGCCGGTCTTGAGCGGCTTGCCGGCGGCGGTGTAGCAGCGCACGATGACCGTCTGTTGTGAGGGTGTCCAGGTCTGGCCGGCTACGTCGCAGATCGCTGGTCTGGTCGCGTTGACCGCGGTCACCTGGATCCCGCCCGAGTGCGTTGCCGGGCCTGCGCCATGGAGCCGCACGCGCCATACGCCGGCAGCAAGGTTGCTTACGGTGACCGGCAGGCCGGTCGAGTTGTAGGCCGAGACGACTGAGGTGCCGTTGTCGTGCACGTAGGCGTATTGGAGGCCGCCCGGGAGCTTGCCGGAGCTGGTGGTGAACAGCACCGTGAAGGGCATGAAGGTGGGAACGCCGCCCTTGGTGTAGCAGCGGACCGCGACGATTTCCTTGCCGCCGGTCGGATACCACCGCTGCGCCTGGCACCAGGCGAGTTCGTCGATGATCGCGGTTACGTGGACGACGCCCTGCTTGTAAAAGCCGATCTTCGGGAAGGCAACGAAGACCTGGCCGGGCGCTCCCGCGGTCGCGGTCGGCGTTGGCGAGGGCTTGCTCTCTTTCCAGTAGTTGGTCGCGACCGGGCCGGATGGCTTTAGCACGAGCGCGTAGCCCCAGGCGTTAGGGGTTGCGGCCGCTGCCGGCGTGGCGGCGGAAGCGATTGCGATGCCGCAGCCGGTGATGGCTAATGACAGCGTTGCAGCAAGTTTTCTGGGGAATCGTCGAGTCGTGGTCATCTTGCCCGCCCCTTTCGCGCTGGGCTGCCTGCCCCTGCCGTCCAGGGGCCGCCGCCCGCGGCTGAAAGCAATCTCCACCCGCTGGAAGAAGGAGCCCGCCCATTTGAAAGCAAACGCCCACCCGCCGCGGGAAAACACACACTCACCGCCGATGGTAAAGGTTTGGTCAAGCTCGGGCTAGGGTCAGAATGGCGGGCGGGGTAAGTTCGGCGTCCGAATGCGCGAGGGGAGCGGCCGTGGACGACTCGATCAGCGAGCTGTCGGCCGAGGCCGTCATACGCCTGGGTGGCTGGCATCCCCGTTATGCGCGCGTCCTGCTGATCGAGCACGACGAGGCTGACGCAGTGGTGCTCGTCGACGGGAACGGCAACGGCGCGGAGCTCGAGCTTGAGTACTGGCACCGCGGCGCCGACGGCAACTGGAGCGGTGGCTCCAGCTCGGGGCACGGATCGCTCGACAGGTTGCCGCGGGCGCAGAGCTGGAACGCGGGCGAGTTCGTTGCGGCACTGGGCCGGGTTGAGCCAGGTGCAAACGTGAGCCTCGCATATGGCCGTCAGATCTATCTCCGCCGGGCGAGCGAGTCCGGTGTGTGGGGATTCATTCACGTGTCCGAATCGAAGCGCCTGGATGATCTGCCTGCCCTCATCGCGGTCGTTTCTGCCGCTCACTGAAACCTCGCCCATGGCGGCGCAGAATGCTGAAGCGTAGTTCGCTGAGGTTTAGTTCAGTGAACTGCCGTTCAAGCAGAGTTGCGGGCTGCAGCCGGCCCGGACGTTCTGCTGGCCAACCTGGACACCCTCTATGCCTGACAGAAGGGCTGGCTGCTGGCCCGCCTCACATGCCGGCCGAGCCGTCGATTGCCTCGCGGAGCAGGTCCGCGTGCCCGTTGTGGCGGGCGTACTCCTCCACGAGGTGCTGCCACATCCACCGCACGGAGATCGCCTTCTCCCGGAACGTGAATGTGTCGTCCAGCTTCGCGCCTTCCAGCGCGGCATCGACGGCCAGGCACTCGGCCCGGCAGCGCTCGAAGTCCTCCTCGGCGCGGGCCGGGTCCACCTCTTCGAAGTCCGCGTCCGGGGCATCGGAGCGGTAATACAAGTCAGGTACCTGCTCACCGCGGAAGGTCTGCCTGACCCAGCCGCGCTCGGTGTCGCTCATGTGACGGACCAGGCCGAGCAGGGAGAGGTTCGACGGCGGCACAGAGCGCTTGGCCAGCTGCGTGGCATCCAGCCCCGCGCATTTGCGCAGCAGGGTGGCGCGGTGCCAGTCGAGCCAGTCGCGGAGCATCTCCCGCTCAGGTTCGTTGCGGCGCGGCGGATACTCGTCCGAGCGCTCGACGTGGGGTGCGATCCAGGTCATCGCGGCAGACTATGCCTCGGTTTGTCCGGGACGCCAGCGAATTCCTGCCCGGCTGCCGGCTCCGGTAGGACGCGGTCGAGCACACTGGCGTCGCCGTTGATCTGCACGCCAAGGTCCGCCGCCTGGGCGGTAGTGAGATAGCCAGAGAGCACGGCCAGGAGGAGCTGAGGTTCGCCGGTGAGGACAAGGTCCGGCGATGCCGCCGTGCCGAGTCGGGTGCGGATCGTGCCGCCGGAAACCTCTATGACAGCGGGGCTGTCGGCCGCTTGAAGTTCGATCGACACTGGCGGTCCGTCGGGATTGCTGTCGTGAAGGAACATCCTGGCCGGGAACGCGAACCACTGGCCGCGGAATGCGTCGCCCTCGGCGCGCTCCGCCATGTACCGAGTCCCCCAGCGGCCGAGGGAATCAAGAACTGGCAGCAGCTCCGCGCCATTGTCCGTCAGGTGATACAGCGTCGTCGCCACCGGAGGAGGGGCTTCCTCGCGCCGGATCAGGCCTGCTGACTCCAGCTCGCGGAGCCGGTCCGAGAGCAGGTTCGTCGCGATGCCCGGCAGCCCGTCCTTGATGTCGGTGTACCGGCACCCGCCGCGAATCAGCAGCTCACGGATGATCAGCAGCGTCCACCGCTCGCCAACGACGTCCAGTGCCTTGGAGATCGAGCAGTACTCGCCGTAACTACGCATGGTCCCAGGCTAGCCGATCGCTGCTTGAGTTCCAACACTTCTAAGTTGACTTTCTCAAGTCTGCGGTAGAGTATCTCAAGTGTGCCTTCGAAAGCCATGATCCTCGTCGCGCTGCTGCTGGCAGCATTCGTCGTCAACCTGGACACGACCCTGGTCAACGTGGCACTCCCCGACCTGGTGCGAGAGCTGCATGCCACGACCACTCAGCTCCAGTGGGTCGTCGACTCCTTCAACCTCGTCTTCGCTGCACTGCTGCTCACTTTCGGAAGCCTGTCCGACCGGTTCGGCCGCAAGGGCATGCTGCTCGCCGGGCTATTGGTGTTCGGAGGCGCGAGCCTGGCCGGGGGCTTCACCACGACCGCGGTCGAGCTCATCGTGGCCAGATCGGTGATGGGGCTGGGTGCCGCCATGACGTTCCCGTCCACGCTGTCGCTGATCGCCAACGTCTTCACTTCGCGCAAGGAGCGGGCCCAGGCGATCGGCCTCTGGGGAGCCATCGCCGGGGTGGCTATCGCGATGGGCCCGATCGTGGGCGGCTGGCTGCTGGAGCACTTCAGCTGGACCAGCATTTTCACCGCGATGGCGCCGGTTGCCGGAGTCGCCGCGGTGCTGTTCGCGCTCGTCGTGCCCGCATCGAGAGCACCGGAAGCACCGGCACCCGACGTCCCCGGCCTAGTGCTCTCGTCGGCGGTGATGGCGCTGCTGGTCTTCACCATCATCGAGGCACCGACCTACGGGTGGACGGCCGCCCGCAGCGCTGCCGGGTTCGCCGCTTCGGCAGTCCTGCTCGTGGCATTCATCGCGGCTGAGCGGCGCGCCGCGCACCCGATGCTCGACGTGCGGCTGTTCCGCAACCTGCGGTTCAGCGCAGCCAGCGGTGCGGTGACGGTCGCGTCGTTCACGCTGTTCGGGTTCATCTTCCTGATCACCCAGTACTTCCAGTTCGTGCGCGGCTATGGACCGCTGTCCACGGGCGTGCGCCTGCTGCCAGTGGCGTTGTCGGTCGGCGTGGGGTCGGTCGCCGGCACTCAGCTCGCCGTGCGGGTGGGGACCAAACTGGTCGTCACCACCGGGCTCGTTGCGACGGCCGCCTTCTACGGCTGAGTCGCCGCCACCACGAGCACGACGCTCAGCTACGGCGTCATTGCGACCCAGATGGTGGTCTACGGCCTAGGCATGGGCCTGACGTCGGCGCCGGCGACGGAGTCCATCATGGGCGCGATCTCCCGCCGGCAAGCGGGCGTGGGCTCGGCGGTCAACGACTCCACCAGGCTCGTCGGAGGCACGCTCGGTGTCGCAGTGATCGGCAGCGTATACGCGTCGGTCTACGGGTCGCGGCTGACCGCGCGGATGCCGGCTGGCGTTCCGGGGCGGCTCGCGGCGGTCGCGCATCAGTCTGTTGGTGCCGCATACGCGGCGGCAGGCAAGGTGGCCGCTCTTGGTCATCCTGTCCTCGGAAGCGCGCTGAAGGAGTCGTCGACCAACGCGTTCTTGCACGGCCTGGTGGTCGGGTCGCTGGTGGCCGGTGGTGTCGCGGCGGCTGGGGCTGTCCTGGCTGTGTTGTTCCTGCCTGCTCAGCCCGAGCACTCGCCAGCGCTCGAAGAGGCCGGGGAGCGGGACGGGGCCGTCCGCGATGGACAGCCCGTCGCAGTCGTTAAGTAACAGGCCAGCAGGAGGCTGTGGAATGTCAGAGCAGATCGTCAAGGATCACACCCTCGAAGCGCTGAAGGTGGCCGCGAGCTGGCCGGGCGCTGCCAGGCCGATGCTGGTCACGCTGGCAACGGTGCTGGCCGCGACCGGAGGGGACGAGGAGGGCTTCCGGTACTTCGAAGCGCTCGCCGCAAGCCAGCCGGATCAGGTACTGCCGTTCGCGCTGGCCGGGTTCTTCCAGGTGCGGGTGGGCGTCGACGTCGCGGCGGGCGTGGCCAAGCTAGACGACGCGGCCAGCCGGGACCTTGGCCCGGCGCAGTATTTCCGCGGCCTCGCGCTCGCCGGCCTGCCCGCCGAGGCAGGGCACGCCGCGCAGGCGATCGAGGATCTGGAGTTTGTCCTTGCCGTCCGCGACCAGTTCCCGACGCCGATGATCCGCGCCGTGTACCACGGGCTGGCAGCGGCGTATGCGGCCGCGGGCAAGGACGACCTGGCCGAGAAGGCCGCAGCGGACTCGGGCCTGCTGTCCGCTCCGGCCGGGGCCCGACTGGAGTTCTCCGGTGTCTGGGTGAACTCGTCTGCCGGCTTCCGGATGACCTCGCCGCGAGTCGTAGAGGTGGCGCCGGGCGTTCGCGTGGCGCAAGGCTACGACTTCGGCGACGTCGCTTTCGTTCAGACGAACGAGGGCGTCGTGGCTATCGATGCCGGAACCACCAAGCATCGCGTGGGCGCGGCGATGGCCGATGCTGGCATCGAACCACAGGAAGTCGGCCACCTGATCCTGACCCACGCGCACTTCGACCACGCTGGCGGCGTGGGCGCATTCAGCGGCGGAAGTCCTCGGGTGATCGCCCAGGCCGGATTCCCGGCCGAGCTGCAGCGACAGCGTGCTACCACGTTTCCTTACCAGTACTTCACCGGAGACGTGCCCGGAGAGCGGACGGATGTGACGGTGGACAGGCTCGTCGCGGACATCACCGCGGTGTCGATCGGCGGGACGGAATTCGTCCTGTACCCGACGACGGGCGGGGAGACCAGCGACGCGCTGATGGTGCACCTGCCCGGGAGCGGCGTGCTGTTCATCGGCGACGTGATGATGCCGTATCTGGGCGCGCCGTTCTTCGCCGAGGGATCGCCGGACGGGCTGCTGGAGACGCTCGCGGAAATCGCCGAGCTGAACCCTCGGGTCCTGGTGCACGGCCACAGCATCCTGACCGAGTTCTTTACTGCCGAGACGGTGCCTGGCCTCCTTTTGGCGCTGGCCGAGCTGAGGGATGGGTCGCTTGCCGCTATCCGGCGCGGGCAGTCGCTGACGTCGGTGCTGGCTGAGAACGTGCTGCCCGAGACTCTGCGGTCGCATCCGGAAGCCGTCGGGCCGTACCTCATCATCCGCGAGCACTTCGTGCAGCGGCTCTACCAGCAGCACTCTGGCTACTGGCAGCCGCATGGGCAGGGCCTGGAGCCGATCGGCTCGGGTGAGCGCGCTGCTGCGCTGGACCTGCTGGCTGGCGGGCGGGCTTCGCGGTTCGTCGACGCGGCGGCGACGTTGCTCGGGCAGCGCGATCCGGCACTGGCGCTGGAGATCGCGACTGCCGGGCTGCTTCGTCACGCCGGGCATAGTGAACTGGAACGGCTGCGCAGAGAGGCACTCCTCCGCCTGATGGAGCGGTACCAGCTTCAGGACCCGTTCCGCTATCTCATCTACGCCGAGCTGGCCGGGGTCGAGATCGAACCGGTCGCCGTGGCCTGAGTGCTGCCAGAGGTGTCGAACTTCTCGCTGGCTGCCATCGACCATGCCCTGGGTATGCGAGAAGCACAGTTCTCATAGCTGTACTTCTCACAGCCTGGTCGTCTCGCTACGTCGCGTCGTCCGAGCAGGCAGCTAGTTCCAGAGCGAGTACAAGGGCAGCGCAAGGATTCTGTCGTCCAGGCGGAATGGGCGCGGATCCTGTGTGCAGCACCGCTCCTGCCAGGAACCTGTCACCTAGCGAGTCCCTAAGCCAGCGCAAGTGACGAGCGTCGTCTGGGCTAGGGGCTGCGCTGGCTTTCACCTCAAGCCCGCCACTCGGCCGTCACCGAACTCGGTGATCACGTCGACTTCGCGCCGACCGTTCGCGTCCCGGAGATGGAAGAGCCTGGGCGCGTCGTCGAGCAGGGCGCATTGTGACCGCAGTTGCCCGACGGCAAAACTCTCGATGAGCGCGCCGAGCAGGTCGGCGTCTCGCATCACCGCCCGCAGGTCTATCCCGAGTAGCGGACCGGCGAATGCCGGATCGACGAGGTGCCGTTTCGGTTGCCGGCTGAGCCGATTCAGCCTGTTCGAGGACCATGCGAGGAGCTTGTCGGTCACCATGAGCTGCTCGAGGAGCGCGTCGTAGGCCGTCGGCGGTGCGCTGGCTGATCCCTGCTGCGTCGGCGAGCCTCTTCGTTGTCCTGGTCTCGGCAGTGCAAGCCGCGAGTGCTTGCAGATAGCGGCGAAGCCGCATGGGATCGCGTACGGATCCGACAAGGGAGGCGTCGCGTGACACTAGCTGGTCGATGTAGCTGGCCAGCCAGCGGCGCCTGAAATCAGCTGACTTGGCGATCGCGGCCTCCGGGAAGGTTCCGCGTAGCGCTCTGGTGATGTAGTCCCGCACGTTTGGTGCCGCGTCTGGCAGCGCCGGGAACTGTGCGGCGTCACATGTGATGAGGCGGTCCAGGAAGTCAGCTTGAGGCTGTCCGGCAAGCTCACCTTCGGTGAAGCCGTACATGGACAGCCTGATGAGCCTGCCGGTAGCGGGCCAGCCGGCCGCGGTGAGATCAGCTTGCGTTGAGCCTGCGATAACGAACCGCCCGGCGGCTGGATCGTCGTCGACCGCACGTTTAACGGCGCCGAGAATCTCTGGCACCACCTGCCACTCATCGATCAGGAGCGGGAAGGGTCCTCCGTTAATCGCGGCATCGGGATCGACGCGAGCCACGCGGGCCTCCGCGGGCCGGTCGAGGCGGATCTGGCCGACGCAGTGCCGGCGCCCTGTCGTCGTCTTGCCGCAGGCCCGAGGTCCGACAAGCAGGACGGCAGGATGCTCGGCCAGCAGCCGGTCGAGCACCGGGTCAGCGAGCCTCGGCAAGTATTCAGGCATGCTCAGCTACCACTCCATCCCACCTGCGATGCACTCAGCCAATGCCTGTTTAGCACAGCATCCAGTGCTAGATTAGCACGCGACTCAGTGCCTGATTAGCACATATTCTGGTGCCCGATTAGCACAGAACATGCCGCTGCTTTAGCACACTTCACCGCGACGAGATCGGGATGCTCGTGTAAAGAACCCCTGGGCACGTTTCCGGGGAAACGCGCGATGTGGCGCCGCCCTCAAAGCTGGCGCCGAGTATGAGGCACCGTATACTCAGAGTATGCCGGCGATGACCACAATCAAGGTGTCAGCTGAGACTCGCGACAGGCTGAAGAAGCTCGCGGACGCCGAGCAGTCGACCATGGAAGCCGCCCTCGCCAAGGTGCTAGATGAAGCCGAGGAAGCCAGATTCTGGCGGGGCGTGAAGGATGACTACGCCCGGCTGCAGGAGGATGCCGCGCAGTGGGCTGACTACGTCAACGAACTGGCTGAATGGGACCGGACCATCAGCGACGGCCTGGGGGATCTCGAATTAGCGCGCCGTTGCGGTCTGGAGACGTCTGGCTAGTCGACCTCGACCCGGTCATAGGTTCAGAACAGGATGGCCAACGGCCTGCAGTGATCGTGTCCGGCCCGCTGCATCTCTCGCTGCCGCATGCGGTGGTCTTCGTGACGCCGGTTACGAGCCGGGATCGCGGACTCCGTCACCAGATCCCGATAATGTCGCAGTCCTCCGGGCTGGCCAAGCTGCCGTCGTTCGCCCGTCCGGAGGATACCCGTGCCGTCGCCTACCAGAGGCTTCGCCGGCAGCTTGGCGCGATATCACCCTCAGAACTGGCGGCGATCAGGCGAGTCCTGCGGGGGTTTCTCGACCTGTAGCCTCAGAACGGCGGTGGGTCGTCGGCCAGGCAACAGGCGGCTGGTCGTGACGACGTCATCGAGCTGAAGGTAATGCGCTGGGTCGCCCGCGACCGAATGAAGCGCATCTTGCGAGGGCGCGCCTACGTCAGGCCTCTGCGGCGCCGCGGCCGGCCTCCAGAATGGCTCGGCACCCGCGTAGCCGAGCGACCGCAAACTGCCTGCATAGGGCGATGTGAAGAAACGGGTTGGGCATCACCTGCGGGGACGCCGCCAGGCGTTGGGCCTCATGGTGAGGGTTGGAGGTGTCGCAGCAGCTCGGCTGCGAACCTCGGAACCCCGGCAGCGGCAAGTCGGCCGAGTAGCTCTTCAGGCGTCATCTCGGGCGACTTGTACGCAGCCGCCTGAGATCGGATCACCGCGAGCGTGACGCCTGGGTAGAGGTCGAGCTGATCAAGGAGGAATTCATCTGGATGAGACAACGCGATGTCGTACGGTTCGGTCGATTCGGCCGGGAAGTCATCGACGTTGAAGGTCACCAGGACCTCGGCGTTGGCGCGCACTGCGGCCGCGAGCACGTGCCGGTCCTTCTCGTCACAGGTCATGGAGTCTATAAGTGATTCGTAACCTCGAACTTCTGCGTCGGGAAACGCAGTCTGCATCTGGCTGATCCGATAGGTAATCGGCTCCTGGGCCAGGTTGAGCCGCAATAGGTTGCGCTCCAGCTCCTCTAAAACTCCCGCGGACCACAGCGGTCGGTAGGTCCGGCTTCGGCCAGGCGGAGCAGGGTGTCACAGAGATAAGCGCCGTAGATCGTGCAGGTGTCAAGGAACGCCGGGAACGTCGTCATCAGCGCGTCGGGGGCATCGGTCCTGACGTGGCGTCATACAGGCCGGCTGCTTGACCGTCCTCTGCTATGCGGTCGAGCGCCTCCCTTCGATCGTTCCGCATTTCCTGCTGGTATTTGAGGAGGTCTGCTAGCAGAATCCGGCGATGACGGCCACGCTGCTCGTATGGCATCGCATTCTCCTTGAGGAGACGCACGAGGGTTGGTCGCGAGACCCCTAGGAAGTCGGCCGCCTCCTGTGTGGTGAGGAGAGCACTGCGCGGAATGACTGTCACGCCCTGCCCGCGGGCCATGTGGGATGCCACCTGCACCAGCGCGTCGTACACCTGGGCCGGCAACTCAAGCCGGGCGCCATCCGGTCCGACAAGAGCAGGCTGCGGCCTCGGGACCGCCACTCCCCTTTGCTCCAGCGCGGCGACAAAGTCAACAACCTCCGCCAGTTCCTGGCCCTCAAGCAGATAGGTCATCGCCTCAGTTGCGGCAGCTTGTGTGCTCACGAGATCCTCCCTCCTGCCTCCAGAGCCAGCTTATCTCCTAAACGAAAAAACCGTAAACCGCTAAACGAAAAAACCGTAAACGTCTTCTGGAGGCGTCCGGCGCCGGATGCTGCGCGCAAAGCCCTCAGGATGGATGACCTTTAACACTCCGCTGGCCTGGCAAAACCCCGCCGTGAGCACTAAGCAGCAGATGCACTGGGCGGTCGCCGCGTGGTGGGCGTGTGCACCGCCAGCAGATCTGACACCTCGGCCCGCTGACGCATCTCCGGGCCCCAGGACCGGTAGCCCCACCGGCCCGGCAAGGGGCAGCGCGTGCAGGGCGCCCTCCATCAGGTCGCGCAGCACCACAGCCGAATACTACGCGGGTGGTACCAGGCGAGTCA
>CAWFHE010000011.1:0-123615 GCA_963815575.1 uncultured Actinomycetota bacterium
CGCTCGCGCCGAGTCCGTTGCTGGCGTCCAGCAGCTCGTTCATGAGCCGCTGGGTCATGGTCTTCTCCCGGCGCTGCCGCGAGTACATGATCAGCCAGCGAAGTGCGAGCGTCGTGCTCCTGGAGGCCTGGACCTCGACCGGCACCTGGTAAGTCGCGCCGCCGACCCGGCGGCTGCGGACTTCTAGGGTGGGCTTGACGTTGTCCAGCGCCCGCTTGAGCGTGACAACAGGGTCGTTGCCGGTCTTGTCCCGGCAGCCCTCGAGCGCACCGTAGACGATCCGCTCGGCGAGCGACCGCTTGCCGCTCTTCAGCACCTTGTTAACCAGCGCGGTGACAATCGGCGAGCCATAGACCGGGTCGGTCACCAGCGGCCGCTTCGTCGCGGGGCCTTTGCGCGGCATGTCAGCTCTTCTCCTTCTTCGCGCCGTAGCGGCTGCGGGCCTGCTTGCGGTTGCGGACGCCCTGGGTGTCCAGCGAGCCGCGGATGATCTTGTAGCGCACGCCCGGCAGGTCACGGACGCGGCCACCGCGGACGAGCACAATGGAGTGCTCCTGCAGGTTGTGCCCGACGCCCGGAATGTAGGCAGTGACCTCGACCTTGCTGGTGAGCCTGACCCGGGCAACCTTGCGGAGCGCCGAGTTCGGCTTCTTGGGCGTGGTCGTGTAGACGCGCGTGCATACCCCGCGACGCTGCGGGCTGCCTTGCAACGCCGGAGTCTTGTTCTTGGCTACCTTGTCCTGCCGACCCTTGCGGACCAGCTGCTGGATCGTGGGCAACGCGTCTCCGTCTTCTTCGGCCGCGCGCCTCGCGGCGCGGTGCCTGTCTGTCGATCTCCTGCTGACTGCCCTGACTGGACTGAGCCAGCCGGATGCCGCACCGGATGGTGCGGCCAGTCTGTCGCCCGGTCTTAGCGGCCGGGCCTTATTCTCGGGCCGCGCGTGGCGCGGCCAGGACGTCTTCGGACTGCTGGCTTCGTGCTGGCTGCCTGCAGGTTTCCCAGCAGGACTGCCATCCTTCCGCCCCCCGCGGTCGGGCGTGTCGCGAAGCTCACGACGCACCCAGGCTCGAAACGAGCCGGATCCGGGAGGGAGGTCTCGCTGCCTGCCTGGACTCATGTATTCCAATGAGTACCGCTGCTCATCGGGCTAGCCGGACAAACCGCGGTCACACAGGCAGACACGCACCCGTGAACCCGTGAGATACAGGCGCGAAAAACTACAATACCTAAGCCTCGCCGTGCTGGTCAAAACGGGCCGGCTGTTAGCGCCCCGCGGTGATCAGACTAGCCAACCCGGACAGCTGTTGCGGCCAGACAGTTATATCAGTGCGGCCAGACGGAATGCGGACGGTACAACAGCGGAACTCCCGGCGGTATTCCCGCTGAGCCGCGCCCTTGAACCGCGCCATCGTCACATCCGGAATCCGGGGCGGAGCCGGGCGCGGATTCCGGCTGGCCACGGATTCCGGGTGACGCTCGAGGGCAGCGGGAAGGTAATGACTGAGAAAGGGAGGCCAGTTGCCGCTTCTCGTCGGCACTTCAGGATGGCAGTACCGCGACTGGCGCGGCGACTTCTATCCAGCGGGCGTGCCGGTGTCCCGCTGGCTCGAGCATTACGCCGAGCATTTTCCAGTGGTCGAGAACGACGGGACGTTCTACCGCCTGGCCAGCCGCGACACGTTCACCAGCTGGCATGAGCGAACGCCCGCAGGCTTCGTCATGGCGATCAAGGCGAGCCGGTACCTCACCCATATCCGGCGGTTGCGAGAGCCGGCCGAGCCGGTCGCACGGCTGCTGGACGCGGCCGGCGGCCTGGCCGACCGCCTCGGCCCGGTCTTGCTGCAACTCCCGCCGAACCTGAAGGCCGACGCAGGCTTGCTTGCTGACTGCCTGCGGCAGTTCGCTACCGAGTTCGCAAGCTTGAGACTGCGGCCAGCGGCGGCGGCCGGGTCTGCGTGGAGTTCCGACACCCGTCCTGGCTGACCGACGAAGTCAAGTCGATCCTTGCCGAGCACAACGCCGCGCTCTGCTGGTCGGACCGGGCCGGCAGATCGCTCGGACCACTCTGGCGAACGGCGGACTGGGGCTACCTGCGGTTCCACGAAGGTGCCGCGGAGCCTTGGCCACGATACGGGCACCAGTCGCTCAAGTCATGGCTGGCCCGGATCAGCTCACGCTTTCCCTCCCGAAGCGGACGTATTCGCCTTCTTCAACAATGACCAGCATGTGCAGCCCCTGCCGATGCTGCCATATTCGCCGGGATCGCCGACCGGGCCTGGTGGCCGGCACCCCGCCCCGCCCCCGCCGCGGCCGACTGACCGCCATCGGCCGCTATTCGACCGCCTTCTCTGTACTTTTCACCCACTTCAGCGCCCTGCCCGAGCCTTATAGAGTGATATACCGGACTCGCACCTCACGGACGAGGTGAAGAGTCGTGGCGACGGCGCGCTGAGGGGCCTGACAGCCAGCATGGGTGCCGAGGTGGTGGGGCCATGGCGCCACTAACCGGGCATCCATGAAGATCATCGGCCGCGATCCAGCGCCGGCGCTGGCGCCTGCCGCACGCTCTGCGGGCTGGCACACGTCCGCGACACCTAGCGCTGGTTCCGCCCGAGACGCGTGGGTGCGCATTTAGGCAGGCAACGTGACGCCCGCTGCCGCGTCCGCTCAGCTCCCGCGCCGCTGATCTGCTTCGATGCAGACTTCGCGGCCGCGAGTCAGCGGCCGCGATCGTCTGGCGCGGCAGCTGGTGCCGATCAGCGGCGGCGCTTGCCCGGCGCGGCAGCGGGCGTAACGTGGCTGGCGGTCAGGTGTCGCGTCGCCCGTCTCGGGCCGGACCGGCGCCAGCTGGACGTGATCCTGTGCCAGCGCGCAAAGCGGCGGGCGAGCGTCGGCGCGCGCCATCAGCCCCCAATGCACGCGGCGAGCGGCGACCGCGTAACGGCCTTCCCGGCCACATCCCGGCCCGGCCGAACAATGCCACCAGCGCCGGCACTAGCAGCGACCGCACCACGATCGCGTCGATGACGATGCCCGCAGCCATCGCCAGCGCGACTTCGCGGAATTGCTGCAGCGGTATCAGTGCCAGCAAGGCGAAGCTCGCTGCGAGCGCGACTGCAGCAACGGTGATCGCGCGCGATGCCTGCGACCCCGCCACCGCGATAGCGTCACGAAGCGGACGCCGCCGCGCTTCCTCCCAGATACGGCCAACCACGAACACGTTGTAGTCGGCGCCGAGCGAGATCAGCAGCACGGCAACGGTGAACGGCACGTAGTAAACCAAGCCGTCGTAGCCCAGCCGGTCCTGGAACACCCAGACGGTTACGCCGAGCGTGGCGAGAAGAGCCAGGACGCTAGCGGCGAGCAGGTAGAGCGGCGCAAGCATCGCCCGCAGAAATATCGCCAGCAGCACGAACGTGATAGCCAGCATCAGCAACGCGAGCTCGCCGAGGCTCGAGGTGACCGAGTCAATAGCCTCGCCGACGGCGGCAGTCTCCCCGCCCACCTGGACGCGGGCACCAGACAAGGCCGGCCGCCGAGGCAAGTCTGGGCAGATTTCGCTCCGAGAGCCTTTACATGGTCGACGGCTGCCGAGCCCGAGGGGGTCTGTCTTGTCGATGATGCCGAACCGGGCCGCATTGCTGGACTTTGCCAGCATCGGGTTCGGCACTCGCCGCCGCCGGCCGAAACAGCACCCGCTCGGCTGAGCAGCGCAGTCATTGTCGCCGGACCGATCACTCCGGCCACGCCTGGCTGCTTCGCCAGCAGCGTCTGCAAGCGGGCAAGGTTAGCCGTGTCGTGCGTTACGCCGCTGCCGGAGTACGAGCACCTCAGTCGGCGACACGATGCCCACCGCGAAGCCCTTCCCCGCGGCGGCCTGTGCCCGTGCGGGCTGGGAGTCGCTCGGCAGCGCAGTGACCAGCGGCGCACCGAGCCTTATGTGCCGGCCGCGCCCAGCGCCACGGCCAGCAGCGCGAGCACGCACGCAGCCACGATGACCAGCGCGACCGGCTTGGTAGCCGCAAACCTGGCGACCCCCTCGCGCACCCGCCACGGCGATCGCGGCGGCGGCGGCTGCGGTCTGCCCTCAGCCTGCGCGCGGGCTGCCCGGCGGGCGGCCTTCCTTGCCTTCCTGAACCAGTGCGGTCCCGGCCAGAACAAAGCGGTGCCGAAGATGCCGATCAGCGCGGGCGCTAGCGTCAGCGAGACCACCATCGCAGTCAGCACGGTGACCGCGAGCGCGGGGCCGAACGCCCTGACGAGCTGTACTTTGCGCGATAGCGAGCGCGGCAGTACCGGCCGCTACCAGAATCCCGGCCGCCAGGATGATGGGTGCGAACTCGGCTGTCGTCAGCCGGGCTGCCTGCAGCTTCGTGGAGGCCTTCGGCAAGCTTGTTGCGCATGCCCGGAAGCGAAGAAGACCGAGTAGTCCGTCGTCACGCCGAGCAGCAGCACTACCAGGACCGGCTCGACATCGGGCGGCAGCGTGACATGCATCTGCTGCATGACCCAGGCGACAACGCGGACAGCCAGCAGATACGCAGTTGCGGCACATGCCAGCGTCGCAACCGGCGCGCCCAGCGAGAGAAAGAAGAACCCGACGATCAGCGCGATTGCCAGGACGGTGGCGAGCTCGACCCAGACCAGGCGCTGACTGATGATGACGCCCTGTTCATAGGTCGCGATCCCGGCCCCCGTGACGCCGACCAGGTGATCGGACGGGTCAGAGGCGTACCGGCTGGCATAGATCTGGCTTCCGGCCACTTGCTGTGCCGCCGACGCCGACGGGCGGAAGTACAGGTACGTCAGGACAGTCGTCGACCGCTCGCGGGAGCCGGGAAAGATCCCGTTGGTGTTCGGGATCGGCGAGCGCGCCTGCCAGGCCGCTGATCGGGCCGCCTACGGGCCGCCCGGCGTCCAGGTTCACCGCGTTGCGGACCGCGGCCGCCTGGACCGAGGTCGGCAGTCCGCCGGCCGCGCGCTGGACCAGGATCGCCTGCGCATCCATTGGCGAGCCGAAGAGCCTGGTGGCCGTGTACCTCGGCGCGCAGCGCCGGTGAGTTCGCTGGCACCAGGCTGGCCAGGCCGTTCGACTGGGTCAGCGGCGGCAGGTAGGCCACCGCTGCTGCGACGGCTGCCACCCAGCCGGCCACGATCGAAGTACCTGAGGGACACGACGACCGCGGCATAAGCCCGCGCCAGCCCGCCCGTAACGGCGCGCGGTGACGTCGTCATGGCCTGCCCCTACCGCGATGGCTGCCGCGCAAACCCGAGCGAGCCGCCACAAGCGAACGGCGCCGCGGCCGAAGGCCGCGGCGCCGTCCCTAGACAGCTTCGTTTCCGCCTACCTGTTGTAGGCGCCGAAGTCATACTCCTCGAGCGGGATGGCCTGGCCGGACACCTGACCGAAGGAGTAATCAGCCGGGCTGTCGTAGGAGGTTGGCGGGTAGACCGCCGCCTTGGCCTCCTCCGTCGGCTCGACCCGCAGGCTGCGGTAGCGCTGCATGCCGGTGCCAGCCGGGATCAGCTTGCCGATGATGACGTTCTCCTTCAGGCCGACCAGCGAGTCCGACCGGGCGTGGATCGCCGCGTCGGTGAGGACCCTGGTGGTCTCCTGGAAGGAGGCCGCCGACAGCCACGACTCGGTCGCCAGCGAGGCCTTCGTGATGCCCATGAGCTGCGGGCGGCCTGCCGCCGAGGTGCCGCCCGCCTCGACGACAGCGCGGTTGACCTCCTCGAACTTGGGCCGCTCGACCAGCTCGCCGGGCAGCAGCTCGGTGTCGCCGGACTCGATCACGTTCACCCGCTTGAGCATCTGCCGGATGATGATCTCGATGTGCTTGTCGTGGATCGACACGCCCTGAGACCGGTAGACCTCCTGGACCTCGTGGACCAGGTGCAGCTGCACCTCGCGGGAGCCGAGGATACGCAGCACCTCGTGCGGGTTGACCGCGCCGGCGATGAGCTGCTGGCCGACCTTGACGTGGTCGCCGTCGGCGACCAGCGGGCGGGCCCGCATCGAGACCTGGTACGGCACTTCCTCGGAGCCGTCGTCAGGCACGATCACGATCTTGCGAGTCTTGTCCTGCTCGTCGATCCTGACCTTGCCATCGACCTCGCTGATCGGCGCCAGGCCCTTGGGAATCCTGGCCTCGAACAGCTCCTGGATTCGCGGCAGGCCGTGGGTGATGTCCAGGCCGGCCACACCTCCGGTGTGGAAGGTACGCATCGTCAGCTGCGTGCCGGGCTCGCCGATGGACTGGGCCGCGATGATGCCGACGGCCTCGCCGACGTCCACCCGCTTGCCGGTGGCCAGCGAGCGGCCGTAGCACTTGGCGCAGATACCCACCTTGGCCTGGCAGACCAGCACCGAGTAGGTCCGCACCGACTCGACGCCGGCGTTGACCAGCATCTCGATCATGGCCTCGGTCATGTCCGAATCGGCGGTGACGAGCACGGTCCCGTCCGGGCCGGTCGACGTCCTCGGCCAGGGTCCGCCCGGTGCCGGTGTTCTCGATGTTCGGGAGCTTGCGGACGACGCCGTCCGTGCCCTTCTCACCGATCCGCATCGGCAGCGACCGGTCGGTGCCGCAGTCTTCCTCGCGCACGATGACGTCCTGCGCAACGTCCACCAGGCGCCGGGTGAGGTACCCGGAGTCGGCGGTACGCAGCGCGGTGTCGGCCAGGCCCTTGCGGGCACCGTGCGTCGAGATGAAGTACTCGACCACCGACAGGCCCTCGCGGAAGCTGGACTTGATCGGCCGCGGGATCGTCTCGCCCTTGGGGTTCGACACCAGGCCTCGCATGCCCGCGATCTGCCTGATCTGCATCAGGTTTCCGCGGGCACCGGAGTTGACCATCATCCAGACCGGGTTGGTCTCGGGGAAGGCCTTCTCCATGTCCTGGGCCACATCGGCGGTCGCGTGGGTCCAGATCTCGATGAGCTCCTGGCGCCGCTCGTCGTCGGTGATAAGGCCGCGCTCGTACTCACGCTGAACCTTGTCGGCCCGCTTCTCGTAGGTGTCCAGGATCGCCGCCTTGTTCGGCGGGGCGGCCACGTCCTCGATCGAGATCGTCACGCCGGACCTGGTCGCCCAGTGGAAGCCAGCGTCCTTCAGCGCGTCGAGCGCCGCGGCCACCTCGACCTTCGGGTAGGTCTCGGCCAGCTCGTTCACGATCACCGACAGCTGCTTCTTGCCGACCTCGAAGTTCACGAACGGGTAGTCCGCCGGGAGCGTCTCATTCAGCAGGCAGCGGCCGAGCGTGGTCTCCAGCCGCAGCGGCTGACCTGGCTCCCAGCCCTCTGGCGGCGTGAAGTCGCGCGGCGGGGTGACGTCGGGCAGGCGGATCTGGATCTTCGCCTGCAGGTCCAGATCGTCCCGGTCGTAGGCCATCAGCGCCTCGGCCAGGCTGCCGAACACCCGGCCCTGACCTGGAGCGTCCGCCTTCTCCCTGGTCAGCCAGTAGATCCCGATGACCATGTCCTGGGTCGGCATGGTCACCGGCTTGCCGTCGGCTGGCTTCAGGATGTTGTTGGTGGACAGCATCAGGATCCGCGCCTCAGCCTGCGCCTCGGCAGACAGCGGCACGTGCACGGCCATCTGGTCACCGTCGAAGTCGGCGTTGAACGCGGTGCAGACCAGCGGGTGAATCTGGATGGCCTTGCCCTCGACCAGTTGCGGCTCGAAAGCCTGGATGCCGAGGCGGTGCAGGGTCGGCGCGCGGTTCAGCAGAACCGGGTGCTCAGTGATGACCTCTTCGAGCACGTCCCAGACGACCGGCCTGGCCCGCTCCACCATGCGCTTAGCGGACTTGATGTTCTGTGCATGGTTCAGGTCGACAAGCCGCTTCATCACGAACGGCTTGAACAGCTCGACTGCCATCTCCTTGGGCAGGCCGCACTGGTGCAGCTTGAGCTGCGGGCCGACCACGATGACGGACCGACCCGAGTAGTCGACGCGCTTGCCAAGCAGGTTCTGGCGGAACCGGCCCTGCTTGCCCTTGAGCATGTCGGACAGCGACTTCAGTGGCCTGTTGCCAGGCCCGGTAACCGGGCGGCCACGGCGGCCGTTGTCGAACAGCGAGTCCACGGCCTCCTGCAGCATCCGCTTCTCGTTGTTGACGATGATCTCGGGCGCGCCGAGGTCCAGCAGCCTCTTCAGCCGGTTGTTCCGGTTGATGACCCGGCGGTACAGGTCGTTCAGGTCAGAGGTGGCGAACCGGCCACCGTCCAGCTGAACCATCGGCCGCAGGTCCGGCGGGATCACCGGGATGCAGTCGAGCACCATGCCGAGCGGGCTGTTGGAGGTGTTCAGGAACGCCGACACCACCTTCAGCCGCTTGAGCGCCCTGGCCTTGCGCTGGCCCTTGCCGGACCGGATGATCTCGCGCAGGTTGGCGGCCTCGGCGTCCAGGTCGAAGCTGCCAACCCGCTCCTGGATGGCCTGCGCGCCCATGCCGCCGCGGAAGTACCGGCCGAAGCGGTCCCGCATCTCGCGGTAGAGCAGCTCGTCGCCCTCCAGGTCCTGGACCTTGAGGTTGCGGAACCGGTTCCAGACCTCCTCGATCCGGTCGATCTCCCGCTGCGCGCGGTCCCGGATCTGCTTGCACTCGCGGTCGGAAGCCTCCCGAACCTTACGGCGGGCATCGCCCTTCGCGCCCGCCGCCTCAAGCTCAGCCAGATCCTTCTCCAGCTTCGCCTGGCGAGCCTCGATGTCGGCGTCGCGCCGCTGCTCCAGCTGACCCTTTTCGACCGTGATCTTGGCCTCGAGGCTCGGCAGATCGCGCTGGCGCGCCTCGTCGTCCACGTAAGTGATCATGTACGCGGCGAAGTAGATGACCTTCTCCAGGTCCTTCGGCGCCAGGTCCAGCAGGTAGCCCAGACGACTGGGCACTCCCTTGAAGTACCAGATATGAGTAACAGGCGCTGCCAGCTCGATGTGGCCCATCCGCTCGCGGCGGACCTTGGCTCGAGTGACCTCGACACCGCACCGCTCGCAGATGATGCCCTTGAACCGGACGCGCTTGTACTTACCGCAGTAGCATTCCCAGTCCCTGGTCGGACCGAAGATCTTCTCGCAGAAGAGGCCGTCCTTTTCCGGCTTCAGGGTCCTGTAGTTGATGGTCTCCGGCTTCTTGACCTCGCCGTGCGACCACATCCGGATGTCGTCCGCCGTGGCAAGGCCAATCCGCAGGTCGTCGAAGAAGTTGACGTCTAGCACGTTTGTTTTCCCCTGGGGTAGTTCGTCGGACTTCTCGTAGCTGATCAGACCTCTTCGACGCTGCTCGGCTCACGCCGGGACAGGTCGATGCCGAGCTCTTCCGCAGCGCGGAAGACATCCTCGTCGGTGTCGCGCATCTCGATGGCCGCGCCGTCGCTGGAGAGGACCTCCACGTTCAGGCAGAGCGACTGCATCTCCTTGATCAGCACCTTGAAGGACTCAGGGATGCCGGGCTCGGGGATGTTCTCGCCCTTGACGATGGCCTCGTAGACCTTCACGCGCCCGAGGATGTCGTCGGACTTGATGGTCAGCAGCTCCTGCAGGGCGTAGGCCGCGCCATAGGCTTCCAGCGCCCAGACCTCCATCTCACCGAAGCGCTGGCCGCCGAACTGGGCCTTACCGCCGAGCGGCTGCTGGGTGATCATCGAGTAGGGGCCGGTCGACCTGGCGTGGATCTTGTCGTCCACCAGGTGCAACAGCTTCAGTATGTAGATGTAGCCGACTGAGATCGGGTCCTTGAATGGCTCGCCGGTACGCCCGTCGAACAACGTCGCCTTGCCGGTCGCGCCGACCAGCCGGTCGCCGTCCCGGTTCGGTCGCGTGCTGGAGAGCAGGCCGGTGATCTCCTCCTCCTTCGCGCCATCGAAGACGGGCGTGGCGACCTTGCTGCCGGCGGCAGCAGTGTCGGCGCCGATCTTCTTCAGCCGCGTCTTCCAGTCTGCGTCGTCGCCGTCGACCTCCCAGCCGGAGTTGGCGACCCAGCCGAGGTGTGTCTCCAGGACCTGCCCGACGTTCATTCGGCCGGGCACACCGAGCGGGTTCAGCACGATGTCGACCGCCGTGCCGTCCGTCAGGAACGGCATGTCCTCCACCGGCAGGATCTTGGCGATGACGCCCTTGTTGCCGTGGCGGCCAGCCAGCTTGTCCCCGTCGGTGATCTTCCGCTTGGCCGCGACGTAGACGCGCACCAGCTCGTTCACGCCGGGTGGCAGTTCGTCGCCGTTGTCCCGGTTGAACACCCGGACGCCGATGACCTTGCCGGACTCGCCGTGCGGCACCTTCAGGCTGGTGTCGCGGACCTCGCGGGCCTTCTCGCCGAAGATCGCGCGCAGCAGCCGCTCCTCGGGAGTCAGCTCGGTCTCGCCCTTGGGCGTGACCTTGCCGACCAGGATGTCTCCGGTCACGACCTCGGCGCCGATCCGGATGATGCCGCGGTCATCGAGGTCAGCAAGAACCTCGTCGGAGACGTTCGGGATGTCCCTGGTGATCTCCTCCGGTCCCAGCTTGGTGTCGCGGGCGTCGACCTCGTGCTCCTCGATGTGGATCGAGGAGAGCACGTCGTCCTGGACCAGGCGCTGGGACAGGATGATCGCGTCCTCGTAGTTGTGGCCCTCCCACGGCATGAACGCGACCAGCAGGTTGCGGCCGAGCGCCATCTCGCCGTTGTCGGTACACGGGCCATCAGCGATCACCTGACCGACCTCGACCCGCTGGCCCTCCTTGGCCACCGGCTTCTGGTTGAAGCAGGTGCCCTGGTTAGACCGGCGGAACTTGGCCACCAGGTAGTCAGTGCGGGTGCCGTCGTCGTTGGCCACGGTCACGTAGTCGGCGGAGACCTGCTCGACTACGCCTGCCTTCTCGGCCACGATGACGTCGCCAGCGTCCACTGCGGCGCGGTACTCCATGCCGGTGCCGACCAGCGGCGCCTCGCTGCGCAGCAGCGGGACGGACTGGCGCTGCATGTTCGAGCCCATCAGCGCGCGGTTGGCGTCGTCGTGCTCGAGGAACGGGATCATCGCAGTCGCGACCGACACCATCTGACGCGGCGAGACGTCCATGTAGTCGACCTCGTCCGGCTGGATGTAGTCCACCTCGCCGCCCTTCCGGCGGACCAGGACCCTGTCCTCGGAGAAGCTGCCGTCGGGGTCAATCGGCGTGTTCGCCTGCGCGATGACGTGCCGGTCTTCCTCGTCAGCGGTCAGGTAATCGATCTGCTCGGTCACCTTGCCGTTGTTGACCTTGCGGTACGGCGTCTCGACGAAGCCGAACGCGTTGACCCGGCCATAGGACGACAGCGACCCGATCAGGCCGATGTTCGGACCTTCCGGAGTCTCAATCGGGCACATCCGGCCGTAGTGGCTCGGGTGGACGTCGCGGACTTCGAAACCAGCCCGTTCCCGTGACAGACCGCCGGGACCCAGGGCGGACAGCCGGCGCTTGTGCGTCAGCCCGGCCAGCGGGTTGGTCTGGTCCATGAACTGGGAGAGCTGGCTGGTGCCGAAGAACTCCTTGATGGAGGCAACAACCGGGCGAATGTTGATCAGCGTCTGCGGCGTGATTGCCTCGACGTCCTGGGTCGTCATCCGCTCACGGACAACCCGCTCCATCCGGGCCAGGCCGAGCCTGACCTGGTTCTGGATCAGCTCGCCCACGGTACGCAGCCGCCGGTTGCCGAAGTGGTCGATGTCGTCGGTCTCCACCGGGATCATCTCGAGCCCGGACTTCATCTCCTCCTCGCCGACGTGCAGCCGGACGAGGTACTCGATGGTGGCGACGATGTCTTCCTCGGTCAGCGTGCCCTGGCCGATCGGCAGCGACAGCCCGAGCTTCTTGTTCATCTTGTAGCGGCCGACTTTGGCCAGGTCGTAACGCTTGGAGTTGAAGTAGAGGTTCTCCAGCAGAGCCTGCGCGGACTCGCGGGTCGGCGGCTCGCCCGGCCGCAGCTTGCGGTAGATGTCGAGGAGCGCGTCGTCCTGACCGGTGGTGTGGTCCTTCTCCAGGGTGGCCCGCATGGACTCAAACTGGCCGAACCGCTCGAGAATGCGCGCTTCGTCCCAGCCGAGCGCCTTGAGCAGCACGGTGACGCTCTGCTTGCGCTTACGGTCGATGCGGACGCCGACGCTGTCCCGCTTGTCGATCTCAAACTCAAGCCATGCGCCTCGCGACGGGATGACCTTGCAGCTGTAGATGTCCTTGTCCGAGGTCTTGTCGACCTGGCGGTCGAAGTACACACCCGGCGACCGGACAAGCTGAGAAACAACGACACGCTCGGTGCCGTTGATGATGAAGGTGCCCTTAGCCGACATGAGCGGGAAGTCGCCCATGAAGACGGTCTGGCTCTTGATCTCACCGGTGGAGTTGTTGATGAACTCAGCGGTGACGAACATGGGCGCGGAGAAGGTCATGTCCTTGTCCTTGCACTCCTCCGCGGAGTACTTGGGCGGCTCGAACCGGTGGTCCCGGAACGAGAGCGACATGGTCCCCGTGAAATCCTCGATGGGACTGATCTCCTCGAAGATCTCTTCGAGGCCGGACTGCTCCGGGAGATTCTTATGCCCCGCCTTCTTCTCGTCATCGAGCCTGGCGCGCCAGCGTTCGTTGCCAAGCAGCCAGTCGAACGACTCGGTTTGCAGGGCGAGGAGGCTGGGCACCTCTAGGGGCTCGTGAATGCGAGCGAAAGATATACGACGGGGACCAAGGGCGGTAGCTGAGGCGCTGCGCGAGGCTGCCAACAGGGGTCCTTCCGAGCTTGAGACGGACGGTGCACCGCGCGCACGCTAAACGCCCTGCGGCTACGCCGCTAGGGTAAGGGAAGCCGAGGACGAGTGGGTGCAGCGCAAATTGGCAGTGTAGTCGAAGGACACACCGCTGGTCAACTGTACGTCACTATGAGGTTCACGGTTGCAATGGAGCATCGCTCGTTCGAAGCGAAACGTCAAGCCCTGCATGGCTTGTGTCGCAACCACGAGCTACGTGACGAGGCTCACACCTTCTGCTGCGTTTAGGACGCTGAGCATACGGGTATGGCTCGGCGTTCACCGTACGACGCACTTCGACTTCTGTCTGCCAGCGAGTGCTAACACTCCGTATCCATGATTCATTCCCGGTATCGGCCCCGGCCATTCCGCCGCCCGGCCGCTCGTTTTGTGAACCACTTTTTAATTTTTGTGCACTCGATAGGCCTGTTTGTGATGTTTTGAGCGGACAAACTCCGTGACATGCGGCTGACATTGCCAGCAGCAACGCAACCGGCCCGCTACAGCCGTCAGGTTCGACTGCAGCGGGCCGTTGCCAGGCCAGCAAAACCCCGGCGCTGGCCGGTGAAAACCCGAGTTACTTGACGGTGACCGTTGCCCCGGCGCCCTCAAGAGCGGCCTTGGCCCTTTCCGCGGTCTCCTTGTTGACGCGCTCAAGCAGCGGCTTGGGAGCGCCGTCGACCAGGTCCTTCGCCTCCTTGAGCCCAAGGCTCGTGAGGGTGCGGACCTCCTTGATGACCTGGATCTTCTTGTCGCCGGCAGCCTCGAGGATGACGTCGAACTCGTCCTGCTCCTCGGCCTCCTCGGCAGCGCCGCCGCCACCGGCCGGAGCGGCCACGCCCGCGACAGCCACCGGAGCCGCGGCCTTGACGTCGAATGTGTCCTCGAACTGCTTCACGAACTCAGAGAGCTCGATCAGCGTCATCTCCTTGAACGCCTCAAGCAGGTCGTCTGCGCTGAGCTTCGCCATGGTGGTGCTTCCTCTTCCATTCCGTGAACTTGTCGCCGATGGCTACCTCGCCACCTGCGGGGATCTGTCGTGTCACCCGTGGTGACTGGTTAGCCTTCTGAGCTCTCTTCTGTTGCTTCCGGCGCGGCCTCAGCCGCTTCCGGCGCGGCCTCAGCGGCTGGTCCGGCCTCAGCGGCCGGCCCGCCCGCGCCGCCATCGCCCTCTGCCGCCTTCTTCTGCTCAAGCGCGGCGAGCAGCCGAGCCATCTGGGATGGCAGCGCAGCAAAGGTCGCCGCGGCACCGGCCAGCGACGCCTTCATCGCACCCGCCAGCTTGGCCAGCAGCACCTCGCGCGATTCGAGGTCAGCCAGCTTGGCGATGTCGGCCGGGCGCAGCGGCTTGCCGTCCAGTACGCCGCCCTTGATCACCAGCAGCGGGTTCGCCTGGGAGAAATCGCGCAGGCCCTTGGCAGCCTCGACCACGTCGCCCCGTACGAACGCGATGGCCGACGGGCCGCTGAGCAGATCCGTAAGCTCGCTGGTCACGCCAGCTTCGGTTGCCGCGATCTTGGTGAGCGTGTTCTTGACAACTGAGAACGTCGCGTTTTCGCCCAGTGTCTGACGCAACTCGCTCAGCTGCGCCACAGTCAGACCGCGGTACTCGGTCAGCACCGCGCCGGACGAGCTCTGGAACTGCTCGGCCAGCTCGGCGACCGCGGTCACCTTCTCCGCCCTCGCCACGGGCCTCCCTTCTCGTCCGCGCCCGGCCGCAGCGCGGCAGGCCCGGCTATGTCCGGTGTCGGCAAGGCCCGGGAAACACGAACGCCCCGTACGCAGGGCGCACGGGGCGGGACCAAGGGGGACATCAGTCGCGTCCCCGGTCTAGCTCAGTCGCCTGCGCGGGCCGCCCGCAAGCGGGCCTTCAGTCACCGCGCTCGTGGCGCGGCAACAGCCGACGGTCTTTGGCAGGACTACAGATTACGCGGTCAGAGCCATCCCGGCCAAATCAGCACCGGCGCCCGCGGTCGCAACGGGCGGCCGATCCCGACGCGATCATGCACAAGGCCCGGCCCGCTGTCCGGAGACAGCGAACCGGGCCTGCAATGCCTAGACTGCCACCGGACGATAACCCGCGCCCCGGCCGCGTGGCCAGCCTGCGTCAGACAGACGCCGACTCGTCGAACCCGGCCGCCAGTCCTCTGGTCATGCCCGGGTCGACCTGAACACCCGGGCCCATCGTCGTGGTGATGGCCACCTTCCTGAGGTACTTGCCCTTGGCCGCGGCCGGCTTGAGCCGGATGACCTCGTCCAGCGCGGCGGCGTAGTTCTCGATCAGTGCCCGGTCCGGGAACGACGCCTTGCCGATGATCAGGTGCAGGTTGCTGTTCTTGTCAACACGGAACTCGATCTTGCCGCCCTTGATGTCGGTCACGGCCTTGCCGACGTCCATCGTGACGGTGCCGGTCTTCGGGTTAGGCATCAGGCTGCGCGGCCCGAGAATCCGCCCGAGGCGGCCGACCTTCCCCATCAGGTCCGGCGTGGCGACGACAGCGTCGAAGTCGAGGAAACCGCCCTGGACCCGCTCGATCAGCTCGTCCGAGCCGACGTAGTCAGCACCAGCCGCCTTTGCTTCCTCGGCGCGCTCGCCAGTTGCGAAGACCAGCACGCGGGCCGTCTTGCCGGTGCCGTGCGGCAGGTTGACCGTGCCGCGGACCATCTGGTCGGCCTTGCGCGGGTCGACGCCGAGCCGGAATGCGGCCTCAACGGTGGAGTCGAATTTGGTCGTGGTGGTTTCCTTGGCGAGAGCGACTGCCTCGGCCGGCGGAGTAGAGCCGGCTCGGGTCAATGCGCTCTTCAGCCGCGCGGTATGCCTTACTGCGCTTCATAGCTTCTCCTGAATCTTGCGGAGGTCGTGGTCAGCGGGCCAGCGCTTGGCCCTGCCACAATCCGTGCCGTCGCGGCACGAACGTCGTCAGTTTAATTATCAACTAGCACGGAAACGGGCCGTCTCAGTCCGCGGACGGCCCGTCAGCGCGCAGCCAGGGACTTTAGCCCTCGACCTTGATGCCCATCGATCGCGCAGTGCCGGCAATGATCTTCTCGGCTGCCTCGATCGACCTGGCATTCAGGTCCGGCATCTTAACCTGGGCAATCTCCCGGACCTGGGCCTTGGTCATCGTCCCGACCTTGGTCTTGTGCGGCTCGCCGCTACCCTTCTGCACGCCCGCTGCCTTCTTGATCAGCTCAGGCGCCGGCGGGGTCTTCGTGACGAAGCTGAACGACCTGTCCTCGTAGATCGTGATCTCGACCGGAATGACGTTGCCTCGCTGGCCCTCCGTCGCAGCGTTGTACTGCTTGACGAAGTCCATGATGTTGACGCCATGCGGGCCCAGCGCGGTACCGACTGGTGGTGCCGGTGTCGCGGCGCCCGCGTTCAGCTGCACCTTGACGATCGCAGCGATCTTCTTCTTCCTCGGGGCCATCTGGGTTCTTACCTCACTGTTGTCGTAAATCTTGGAGTGGCCGGGCTGGGCCTTAATGCTGGCGGCAGCGTGGTCTAGATCTTGGTGACCTGGTCGAAGGAAAGCTCGACCGGGGTCTCCCGGCCGAATATCGACACGAGCACCTTCAGCTTCTGAGTATCCGGGTTGATCTCGTTCACCGTCGCGGGCAGCGTCGCGAACGGCCCGTCCATCACGGTAACCGACTGGCCGATTTCGAAGTCCACCGCCGCCGCGCGAACCGCCTCGGCCTTCTTGGCGGCCTTCTCCTCCGGCACTGGCGCCAGCAAGTTGGCAACCTCGTCCAGGCTCAGCGGCGACGGGCGGCTCGACAGACCGACGAAGCCAGTCACCCCTGGTGTATTGCGGACGGCCGCCCAGGACTCGTCGGTGAGGTCCATTCGCACCAGGATGTAGCCAGGCAGCACCTTCTCCTGCACCTGCTGGCGCTTGCCGGACTTAATCTCGACGACCTCGTGCGTGGGCACCTCAATCTGGAAGATGAAGTCCTCCATGTTGAGGGACTGCGTCCGGCTCTCCAGGTTGGTCCGCACCCGGTTCTCGTAGCCCGCGTAGGAGTGCACGACGTACCAGTCACCTGGCAGCGTGCGCAGCTCAGCCTTGAACAGCTGAACAGGGTCGCCGTCCTCGACCGAGGCTGCAGCCCCGTTGGCGCTGCCTGCCTCGCTGACCTCGCCGGCCTCAGCTGCCTGAGCGGACGGCAGCACCTCGGCAAAGCTGAACTCAGGTGCACTGCCGGCCTGCTCGCCAGCCGCCAGTTCACTGGCCGTCGGTTCATCTGCCGCCGGCTGCGTCGGCCGGCGAGCCGTCGAGCGGCCATTCGGACTCGGACACGTTTCTCTTTCTCCCCTGCGCTCTCGCTGCGCTCCCGGCTGAACCTCAGCGCCGCCTGACTCCACTGACGCGACGCACGCCGGACCACTATGATCATGCTGCCACGCTCAGTACGCGGCCCGATACTCAGCCGTCGGAACCTAGGTGAAGAGGGCGAGTACCAGCCTGGTAAACGCATAGTCCAGGCCGCTCACGATCCCGACCATGATCAGGATGAAGATCAGGGCGACCGTGGTATAGGTCACCAGCTCCTTGCGCGTTGGCCAGACCACCTTGCGAAGCTCGTCCCGCACCTCGGAGACGAACTCGGCCGGGCTAGTCCGGTCTTGTTTCGCCGGGCGGTTGGGCTTCGCGGCCCTCTCCGGGGCCGGGCCACGTGTCTGAGTCGCCATGTCCTCACCTGAGTAACGATTCCTGTCGGCTGACGCCGCCATTTGTCCGCAGCATTCACGGACCGTACTCGCAGGGCAGGAGGGACTCGAACCCCCAACCGCCGGTTTTGGAGACCGGAACTCTAGCCAATTGAGCTACTGCCCTGTGACGGCTCGTGCGGGCATGCACGGGCCACTGGCGGACCACCACCAGATCCAGAAGTGTACGTGGCCAGCGGCCGTCAGTCGAACCGCGCAGTTGAGCACCCGGCCTGCCGAACTCCCCGGTCGCGCACCGGCCGGCCAGCCCGGGGTGGGAGCATTGATCACATGGGTCACGCATCGGCAAGAATCTCCGCCCGGATCGCCGCGATTTCCGAATCGGCCACGCTCGCCGTGGACGCCAAGGCGAAGGCGCTGAAGGCCGCGGGGCGCCCGGTCATCGGTTTTGGCGCAGGAGAACCCGACTTCCCGACTCCCGGCTACATCGTCGAGGCAGCGCAGCGTGCCTGCGCCGAGCCGAAGTTCCATAAGTACACGCCGGCAGCCGGATTGCCTGAGCTGCGGGAGGCAATCGCGGCCAAGACAGCCCGCGACTCCGGCCTTGTGCTGTCGGCCAGCCAGGTGCTCGTGACCAACGGCGGTAAGCACGCGGTGTACCAGACGTTTGCCACCTTGCTCGACCCAGGCGACGAGGTCCTGCTGCCAACTCCTTACTGGACCAGCTATCCGGAATCAATTGCCCTCGCCGGGGGCGTTCCCGTGCTGGTGCACACCGACGAGACGAGCGGCTACCTGGTCAGCATCGAGCAACTCGATGCACACCTGACCGACCGGACCAAGCTGCTGCTGTTCGTGTCGCCGTCGAACCCGACCGGCGCGGTTTACCCGCCCGAGCAGATAGCCGAGATCGGCAGGTGGGCCGCCGAGCGCGGGATCTGGGTCGTGACCGACGAGATCTATGAGCATCTGGTCTACGGCGACGCACGGTTCGTGTCGATGCCTGTGGTGGCTCCTGAGATCGCCGACCGGTGCGTCGTACTGAACGGCGTCGCCAAGACCTACGCGATGACCGGCTGGCGGGTGGGCTGGATGGCCGGGCCGGCCGACGTGATCAAGGCCGCGATCAACCTGCAGTCGCATGCCACATCCAACGTCTGTAACGTCGCGCAGGCGGCCGCGCTGACGGCCGTCTCCGGCGACCTGTCCGCGGTAGCCGAGATGCGCGCAGCGTTCGACCGGCGGCGGCAGGTGATGACCGCGATGCTCAACGACGTGCCCGGCGTTGTCTGTCCGCTGCCAGAGGGTGCGTTCTACTGCTACCCGTCGGTGAAGGGGGTCCTCGGCAAGCAGATCGCCGGCCAGCGGCCCGCAACCTCCGGCCAGCTGGCGGAACTCCTGCTCGACGAGGTGGATGTAGCAGTCGTGCCTGGTGAGGCATTCGGCACCGATGGCTACTTCCGGCTGTCGTGCGCGCTCGGAGACGACGACCTGGAGGAAGGCGTTGCCCGGCTGGCGAAGCTGCTGAGCACTGCCCATTAGCTGAGCCCGCGGGTTAGCGAGCTCGGCGGCAGACTTCCGGTGCTGGCAGAATTTTCAGATGCCCCGGCCGATAGCTGCGCTACCTAAGGCGCACCTGCACCTGCACTTCACCGGATCGATGCGGCATGCCACCCTTGTCGAACTGGCCGTGCAGCACCGCGTGCACCTGCCGGATGCGCTCGTTGAAGAGTGGCCGCCGCAGCTCAGCGCAGCCGACGAGCGCGGGTGGTTCAGGTTCCAGCGGCTCTACGACATCGCCAGGTCGGTCGTCAGAACCGAGGCTGACGTCCGCCGGCTGATATCCGAGGCTGCGGACGACGAACGCGCCGACGGTTCGGGCTGGCTCGAGTTGCAGATCGATCCGTCGGGTTACGCCGCCAGGTTTGGCGGCCTGACACCGATGCTGGAACTCGTCCTCGACGCGGCGCAGAACGCAGCCCGGCACGCGGGCGTCGGCATCGGGATCATCGTCGCCGCGAACCGCACCAGGCATCCGCTGGATGCTCGCACGCTGGCCCGGCTCGCAGCCCGCTACGCCAGTCGTGGCGTGGTCGGATTCGGCCTGAGCAACGACGAACGCCGCGGCACGGTCGCCGACTTCGCGCCAGCCTTCAGGATTGCGGCGCGGGCCGGGCTGCGCTCGGTGCCGCACGGCGGCGAGCTGGCCGGGCCTGCCAGCGTGCGCGCCTGCCTGGACGAGTTGCGTGCCGACCGCATCGGGCACGGCGTGTCCGCGGCCGACGACCCGGAACTGCTGCGCAGGCTCGCGGCCAGCCAGACCACGCTGGAGGTCTGCCCCACCTCAAACGTTGCGCTCGGGGTCGCTGCTACCGCACGCGACGTGCCGTTGCTGCGGCTGCTCGACACCGGAGTCCAGGTGGCGCTCGCCGCTGACGATCCGCTGCTGTTCGGGCCGCGGCTGGCCGCGCAGTATGAACTCGCGCGGGGCGTGCACGAACTGTCCGACGGTGACCTGGCCAGCCTCGCGCGGATGTCCGTACTCGGCTCAGCCGCCCCGGACGTCGTCAAAACCCGCCTGCTTGCCGGGATCGGTGACTGGCTGGCCAGCTCGCCGGCCGAGGAGTCCGGGCCGCTGACTTCCAGGACCGCCTGAGTAACTCAGCTGAGCAGAGCAGGCCGCGGTCGTCAGCCAGCCGCGAGAGCGCTCAGAGCTCGACCCCGACCAGAACCGGCTCGTTCGTGAGCGCCACGCCGAAAGTCGCGAGGACGCCAGCCTTGATCTCCCGTGCCAGCCTGATCAGGCTCGCGGTGCTGGCCTGGCCCGGATTGGTCAGCGCCAGCGCGTGTTTGGTCGAGATCCGTGCGCCGTCCGGATCGGCGGGCAGCCGCCAGCCCTTGCTGAATCCCGCGCGCTCGATCAGCCACGCCGCCGACAGTTTGACGTGGCCATCGGCGGCCGGCCAGCGCGGCACAACCGTGTCCCGGCCCGGTTCACCGGCCCGAGGCTCGCAGTTGCCCGGACCACTTGCAGCCGCGAGCCGGGCGACCAGCTCGTCAAACTGTGCAGCGCTGACTACCGGGTTGGTGAAGAACGAGCCCGCGCTGCGAGTATCGGGGTCGGCCTCACAGAGCACCATCCCCTTGCCCCGGCGCAGCTCAAGCACAGCGTCGCGGGCAGCGGTGACCGGCACCCGGTCGCCCTCGGGGACCCCGAGCACCCGGCTCAGCTCGCCGTACCGGACCGGCGCCGACAGCGGACTGGACGGCAGTCTGAAGGTCACCGCGAGTATCACGAACCGGCCCGTCGCCGATGCCGGGTTCAGCGCGGCGCCGCGGCCAGCCGCAGCCGCCTGGCGCTTGAACACGCTGGTCCGGTAGCCGAAGCCGCAGTCGGCAGCGGCGATCTGGACGACCTGGTCAGTGAGCCGGTCATAGGCCCGCACCGAGGTGATCGTGTCGGCGACGTCCTGGCCATAGGCATTCACATTCTGGATCGGCGTGGCGCCGGCCCGGCCCGGAATGCCGGACAGGCACTCCACCCCGGACAGGCCCTCAGCGAGGCAGGCCTGCACGAACTCATCCCAGTCATGTCCGGCCGCCACGGTCACGTCAACGGCGTCGACGTCACCGGCGAACTGCGTGCCATGTGCGCCCGCGAGCACGACTACACCGGGAAAGCCCTCGTCGGCGACGACCAGGTTGCTGCCGCCGCCGAGCACGAGCACCGGCTCAGCCTCAGCGTCCGCCGCCCGGACCGCGGCAATAAGCTCGTCCTCGCTGCCAGCGTCGACGAACCGCGATGCGGGGCCACCGAGCCGCAGCGTCGTGTAGTCAGCCAGCCGGACTTGCTCGGTAGTGATCACGACCTCAAGCATGCCGCACGCGGAAGCCTGCCACGCACGCGGCAACGGCCGGGGCAGTGCCGTTCCGGCGCCCCGGCCGTTGCCGGTAAACCCCCGCAGCCTGCGGTCTAGGCGAAAGCCGCAACCCCGCGCAGGTCTTGCTCGTCCAGTCGCTCGGCGAACTCATCATCCGGCACGGCAGTACGCGGCAGGCAGCGCTCGTAAGCCGCAGCCGTCTCGCAACCGATCCGGTCGAGGCAATACCGCGACCGCGCCCGGTCGCCCGCGGCGATGCCGTAAGCCTGAAGCATGGCCGGCTGTGCCAGCAGCGATCGCAGCCGCTGCACCAGCATGGCCGGGTGGTCAGGGACGACCAGCAGGCCGGTAATCCCGTCGATCACCGCGTCCCCCTGCCCGCCGACAGCTGAAACGACGGCCGGCAGGCCGCAGGACATTGCCCGGATCGTTGCAAGACCCGTCGGGTCGTAGCTTGTCGCGCTGACCATCACATCGGCCGAGCACAGCCGGGCCGGAAGGTCAGCGTCGCCCACTTCACCAGCAAATGTGACCCGGCTCCGGACGCGGAGTTCGGTGGCGAGCTGAGCAATCTCGCGGAACGGCCCAGACCTCGGCAGGTGCTTAGCGTCCGGGCCGCCGATAATCGTCAGCTCGGCACCTGGCAGCTGGGCGAGTGCCCGGATCACGGCACCCAGGCCGCGCGCCTGGTCATCGGCGAAGGTCACCAGCCTGGGCTTGGCGTTCGTCTTGGCCCGGACGTCTTCGGGCCTGAACTCCGCGGTGTCGACACCAGCCGGAATCACCCTGATGACGGACTTCGGCACGGCAAGCCTGGCCAGCTCGCTTGCCTCTTCCTCCGACCTGGCCAGCACGGCGGCAACCGTCCGGCCGATCGAAGCCTCGAGCCGCACCCTGGCGCCTGAGACCTCAGCGCCAGTCTGCCGCCGCTCGATCGAACCTAGTGATTCGAAGGTCTGCACGACCGGTATGCCGCTGCACCGCACGGCGCCGATAGCAGCAAGGCCGGCGCTCCAGGAGAACGCGTGCACCACATCTGGTGCCTTGATCCGCCACCGGTCGGCCAGGCCTGCAGCTACCGCAGGCATGTACCGGGCGGCCGCCTCAGGGCTGAGCGCCCTGGCGGGTCCGGCCGTGATGTGCTCGACGGATACCCCGGCGCCGAGGATCGCGGTACTCGGCGCCACCGGGTCCTGGCGCCGTGCGTACAGAGTGACGCGGTGCCCGTGCCTGGCTAGCGCCCGGGCTAGCACAACCGGCATAGGCAGCTGCCCGTCGCCATGACTGGCGGCGCGGGCGAGGGGGCTGTGCGCGGTGATCATTGCGATCCGCATTGAAGGGCCTCCTGGAGAATGTCGCTGGGATCACAGCGCTCGCACCAGGGGCCAGACATGAGAAAGGCACGCCCTCGTGCCGCACCGTGAAGTGCAGACGCCATCACTGGCGTAAAGGCGTGCCTGCTTCGTAGACACCGCTGTCTAAAGCTATGCCCAGCGGCGCTCGCGCACAAACCCCGGCGCGCGCCGCTATCGGCAAATCCGCGTCATTCCTCGATGAACTGCTCGATGGTGTCGCTCTCCACCGGCACCCTTTCGCTGCTCGTGCTCGCGTCGCGGCCCTGTGTGATAAGGCCACCGGGGACCAGCAGCCTGGAGAAATGCTGCTGCCTGACGTCGACTTCCTTGCGCTGGCTGCCACCGGTGTTCAGCACCAGGCGGCGGCGCAGCCAGCCATAGCTGCGCCGCGGGACGATCGAGCCGGCAATGCCGGTCAGCATCAGCACCCACCCGGCCGCGTGGAAGTTGAAGAAGGATGGTTCAGCGGTCACGGCGAAGGCAAAGATGGCGCCGATCGCCGCTACCGTGAGGGCCGTCGCGGTCTTCACCGGTGTGTTCCCTTCGCCAAGATCTCCGGCCTTACTTGCCCGCTCATGCGGGCACCGGCTCGACTAGGTGTGCTCGCAGGTACGACAGCGCCTCAGCGAGCAGCCTGGACACATGCATCTGGGAGATGCCGAGCTGCTGGCCGATTTCGGACTGCGTCATGTTTCCGTAGAAGCGCATGAGCAGCAGTTGCTGCTCGCGGCCAGGAAGTTCGCCCCAGTGCGTCCAGACAGCCTGCATGTCGATCACGTGCTCGAGCTCGGGGTCTTCGTCGCCGAGCAGGTCACTCAGGCTCGCCGAGCCGTCCTGCGTGGTGACCGGCGAGTCCAGCGAAGCCGCCTGGAAGGCCAGGTCGGCCTGCCTTGCCGCGCGCACGTCGTCGTCGCTGACATTGAGACGCCGGGCTAGCTCGGCATCGGCTGGTATCCGGCCCAGCTCGCCGGTCAGCTCAGCGGCCGCGTTTCGCAGCTCGAGACGCAACTCCTGAAGCGACCGCTTCACATGTATCTGCCAGCGCTTGTCCCGGAAGTGCCGCTTGATCTCGCCGCTGACGCACGGCTGCGCGTATCCGGCCAGGCTGGTTCCGACAGCCGGGTCAAAGTTGTTGATGGCCTTCAGCAGCCCGACGTAGCCGACTTGCATCAGTTCTTCATGTGATTCGGCGCTGTTCTTGTACCGCAACACACACGACCTGACCAGTGGCCGGTACCGGGTTACCAGCGCTTCACAGGCGGCGTCGCGCAGGGCGCTGCCGCGTGCAGCCGACTGGATCATGGTGAGCAGCTCCGCGTCTGGCAGTTCGTCGAGATCACGGAGCCTGGTGGCCGTCATTGGCTTCGCTACCGTTTTCATGTCCACTCCCTTGCGGCGGGTGAGGGTCCCGCCAGCGGGCGGCTCAGGGAATCCGCCCGCGCCTCGTTGTGCCCGCCGTGCGGGTCTCAAACATCCGGCCTCGATTACGCTCCGGCACATAATGCGTCGCTACAGTCTCGGGCGGCAAAAGGTTCTGCCGCGCTGACAAGGGAAGTCCGGCTGCCCAGGTAGAGTCCGCGTGTGAGCGCCAAGCCCGGAAGCGCCGGCCCCCGATGCAGCCGGAGGCATGAGTGCTAGAGCCGCAGAGCGCATTCCTCTTCGTATTGCTGGTCCTGGTCTTCGGGGTCCTGGCGTGGTGGCTGGTCGTCGCCAGGCGGGTCCGCACCCGCAGTTCTCGCCGGCTGTCTGGCCTTCATCGTGGCTGCACAATTCGGCATCCTGGCGGTGAACAGGTATTTCAGCTATTACGAGACCTGGGGCGCGGCGATCGCCGACTTGTCTAACTCCAGCCCGAATACCGGTCCGAAGGTATCTGTCGGCAGCCTGCTGGTAGGCGATCGCAGCCCGGTATTCGACGCCAACTCCGTCTACCTGAAGCTGGCGCTGCAACAGGGCTACACCCTGCACATGAACATTGCCGGGAAACTGAGCCACATCAATCGCGATGCCTACGTGTACCTGCCGCCGCAGTACTTCGAGCCGCAGTACAAGGACTACAAGTTCCCGGTCATCGAGTTGATCCATGGCCAGCCAGGTGAGCCGCAGGACTGGATTAACGTTGTCGGCGTCCAGGTCACTCTCGACAACCTCGTCAGTAGCGGACGCGCCAAGCCTGCCGTGCTCGTGATGCCGAACGCCAACGGCGGCAACACAATCTCGCTTCAGTGCCTCAACCAGGTCGGCGGCCCGCAGGACCTGACCTACCTTGCCGAGGATGTGCCGCTGGTCATCTCGCATCTGCTGCGAGTCCAGCCACCCGGCCCTGGCTGGGGTGTGGCCGGGTACTCCGAAGGCGGTTACTGCGCCGCCAATATGGCCTTGCGGTTCAGATACCGGTTCGGCGCTGCCGCATCCCTCAGCGGCTATTTCACTCCGTACGACAATAAGCTCGTCAATCCCGCCAGGTTGGTGAGCCCGTTCGGGAACAACGCCAAGCTTAAGGCCGAGAACACCCCTGTCGATGAGGTTCGGGCGCTGGCGCCCGGCGCCATGCTGCCACAGTTCTGGCTGGGCGCGGGCAAGTCCAACAACCTGGACGTAGCGAACGCTGAGTACTTCTGGCAGGAACTCCAGTTGCACCAGGCCAACGTGCCCCTGGTCCTCACCCCTGGTGACGGGCACACCATGGCTACGTGGCACACCGAAGTGCCGCCAATGCTCGCCTGGATGACCAACACCCTCGTTGGCGCGGTCGACAACGCCGCGGCAACCCGCAACGCCAATCTGGCCAGGCACGCCAGGCGAGTGGCCGCCGCCAAGCGGCTTGGTAAGGCAGACCCCTCGAAGAGCCCCTCCACCAAGAGCCACCACCCGAAGCCCGGACAGTAGCGGGCTCGCGTTTAGCTCCGGAGCGGGCTCGCGTTTAGTTCCGGCTTGCCACGGTAGCTCCCTGCAGGCGGTCACCGCGATCGCCCGCGTGACCGGAGGCGTCAATGAGGATCGTCGGGATATTGCTAGCGGTCTGGCTCATCATCGGAGCGTTCGCCGGATTGCAAAGGAATTACTACAGCGGCAACGTCAGCTGCGCGAAGGCTGGCACGGTCGCGGCTACCATTGCCGCCGGCCCGCTCAACTACGTCGGCGCCAATCCCAAGCTGAACTGCACGATTCCGCAGCCCAGCAGGTAGACCGGGCGCCGCCGCGGCGGGCAGCAATCGCACTACCGTCCAGGCCAGGATGACTGCCGTGATGCAGCCGCCCATGAGGGCGAAATAGGCCCGGTCGCGGTTCACTGTCCGCTCCGGCCACTCAACGGCGTTTCATTGGATCTGGCGCTGGATCTGGCCGCGCTGACAATTGACCGGCCCATGACCAGCACGTTGCCTGATAGCGCAGCTTCAAACCCAGGACTCGCCGTCGCCTGGCGTCGCGGTGCCGAGTGCGTATATCGCCGCCCAGCACCGCACTATCTGTTCTATTTATCGCAGATTAAGCGGAAGATCCGCTTCCTGTGTGCCATCGTGCTCTATCAAGACCCGGCACAGTTTTGGTAGCTACAAGTACCCCAGAGAACCTCGACGGCACCTGGCTCGTTGGACAGGACATGTCCGCACCGTCGAGATGAGAGGACCTCGGTGTACATTGCGGTCACCCTAGTGGCAGCGATGCTGTCCGGGTTCGGCTTCGTGCTCCAGCAGCACGCGGCCGAGCAGGTCCGCAGTAGCCAGTTCCTCCGGCTCGGGCTGATCGCCCGGCTCGTTCATAATCGCAGGTGGCTGGCGGGGCTCGGGATCCTGATCGTCGGCGACCTGCTAGCTGCCTGGACGCTCGGCCATCTCGACTTGTCCGTTAGCGAGCCGCTGCTCACCACGAGCCTGATCTTCGCCCTGGTCCTCGCTGTCCCGCTATCCGGACAGGCACTGCGCCGTACCGAGGTACTGGGTGCCATCCTGCTGACCGCTGGCGTGACGGCGCTCTCGCTGACTCGCTCGGTACGCGCGCCGGGCGAGTCGTTCGGTTCCTTCTCGCACTGGCCAGCGGCCGGCGGCATTGCCCTGATCGCAGTGGGCCTCGTCCAGCTTGGCCGCCGCCGGTCCGGCACCGCGCGGGCGGCTCTCACCGGCACCGCGGCCGGGTTGTTCCTCGGCATCGCGGACGCCTTCACGCGGCTGAGCGTGCAGGAGATCGGCGGACGGCACCCGCTCGGCCTCCTGATCCACTGGCCTGGTTACGCGACGATCCTGGCGAGCCTCATCGGTCTTTGGCTCATGCAGAACGCGTTCAATGCGGCACATCTGCACGCTTCGCTGCCGGCTGTGACCGCGGCGGAGCCAGCGGCAGGCATCGTGCTTGGCGTGGTGGTCTTCGGCGACGTCGTGCACGTTACCCCGCTGCTGCTGGCGGTCCAGCTCGCTGGCATCGCAGCGATGGTCGGCGGGGTGATCCTGGTGGCCAGGGCGCCGGTGTTCAGAGATCTGGCGCAGCTGCCGCACGCGGCTCTCGAACGCCTCCAGCATCCGGCGGCCTACCTCCCGACACCACACATTCCGGCCCCGCACCTCCCCGCGCCCCACCTCCCGGCGGTTCACCATTCGAAGCGCAACGGGAGCGGCTCGGCGGCCCAGGCCGCCAGCCCGACAGCGGCCCGGACGGCGGCCCGGCCGGCGACGACGACGGCGGCGGCCCAGCAGCCCCGATTCCTCACGGCGCTGCCGCCACCGGAGGCGCTCCGGTTGCAGATCGCCCGGACGGGCACGAATAGCTCATCGCGCGGCCGTCTAGCTCGCCCGTCCTCCCGTTTGCCGGCATCTGGGCGGGGAAGCTCTGCTCTCCGACGAACTGCCCTGCCGGTCTCTGCGACCCTGGAAGGGCGGACCCTGCGAGGCGGAGGTGGCATGAACCCGGCGGACAACGCGCCGAGCGTACAGCGTGCGAAGAACCGGACCGCATGGCCGGGCACAGCTACCCGCTCGGTGCGACCTATGACGGGATAGGTACTAACTTCGCGCTGTACTCCGAAGTGGCCGACCAAGTCGAGCTATGCCTGTTCGACGGGCCTGATGGCGGCGCCGGAGCAGACGTCGAGCAGCGGGTGGCGCTGACCGAGGTCGACGGCTTCATCTGGCACGGCTACCTGCACGGTGTCGGCCCTGGTCAGCGGTATGGCTACCGCGTGCACGGCCGGTACGAGCCGACGGCCGGGCACCGGTGCAATCCCGGCCAAGCTGCTGCTCGACCCGTACGCCAAGGCGATCGAGGGGCAGGTCCGGTTCGACCAGGCGGTGTTCGGCTACGAGTTCGGCGACTCCCCCGAGCGCCCCAGCCACGCCGACTCCGCGCCGTTTGTGCCGAGCAGCGTGGTCGCGAACCCTATTTCGACTGGGGTAACGACCGGTCGCCGCGAACGCCCTATCACCAGAGCGTGATCTACGAGGCGCACGTCAAGGGGCCTGACCAAGCTGCACCCCGCCGTGCCGGACGAGCAGCGCGGCACCTACGCCGGCCTCGCGCACCCGGCAGTCATCGAGCATCTGGTGGATCTCGGCGTGACCGCGGTCGAGCTGATGCCGGTGCACCAGTTCGTCAGCGACGGGTTCCTGACCGAACGCGGCCTGTCCAACTACTGGGGCTACAACACCATCGGCTTCTTCGCCCCGCACAACGCCTACTCCGCGTCGGGCCAGCTGGGCGAGCAGGTGCCGGAGTTCAAGTCGATGGTGCGCGCGCTGCACGAGGCTGGCCTGGAGGTCATCCTCGATGTCGTCTACAACCACACCGCCGAGGGCAACCATCTCGGCCCGACGCTGTCCTTCCGTGGCATCGACAACGCCGCCTACTACCGGCTGACCGACACCCGACCGCAGCCATTATTTCGACACCACCGGTACCGGCAACAGCCTGCTGATGAGCAGTCCGCACGTGCTGCAGCTGATCATGGACTCGCTGCGCTACTGGGTGCTGGAGATGCATGTCGACGGTTTCCGGTTCGACCTGGCCGCGGCACTGGCCCGGCAGTTCCACGACGTGGACCGGCTCTCGGCGTTCTTCGAGCTGGTCCAGCAGGACCCGGTGGTGTCGCAGGTAAAGCTCATCGCCGAGCCGTGGGACGTTGGCGACGGCGGCTACCAGGTGGGGAACTTCCCGCCGCTGTGGACCGAGTGGAACGGCAAGTACCGGGACTCCGTCCGGGACTTCTGGCGCGGCGAGCCGGGCACGCTGGGCGAGTTCGCCTCCCGGCTGACCGGCTCGGCCGACCTGTACGCCAGCGACAACCGCCGCCCGATCGCCTCGATCAACTTCGTCACCTGTCACGACGGATTCACCCTCGCCGACCTGGTGAGCTATGACTACAAGCACAACGAGGCCAACGGCGAGGGCGGAACCGACGGCACTGACGACAACCGCTCCTGGAACTGCGGCGCGGAGGGTCCTACCGACGACCGCGGACGTGCTGGCGCTGCGCTCGCGCCAGCAGCGCAATTTCCTGGCCACGCTGCTGCTGTCCCAGGGCGTGCCGATGCTGCTGGCAGGCGACGAGCTCGGCCGTACCCAGCAGGGCAACAACAACGGTTATTGCCAGGACAACGAGCTGTCCTGGGTGCACTGGCCAGACGGCCAGGACGCAGCCGTCGAGGGCTCCGATATAGGTCACGAGCGAGGAAACGTGGCCGTTCCCTACTCCGGTCATCCGCAGGCTGATCCAGCTCCGGGCCGGCATCCAGTCTTCAGGCGGCGGCGGTTCTTCACCGGCGCCGGACCGGGGTGTCGGACCACTCGGGGACATCAGCTGGCTGACGCCCGACGGGACGCAGATGACCGAGGCGGACTGGGCGGCTGGTTTCGCCAAGTCGGTGGCCGTCTTCCTTAACGGAGCGGCCATCAGCGAGCCGGACACGCGCGGCGAGCGGATCACCGACGACTCGTTCCTGCTGCTATTCAACGCGGCCGAGCACGGCGTCGAATTCACCATCCCGGCAGCAGCCTACGGCGACAATTGGCTGCTGGAACTCGACACCGCTGACCCGCTGCCGCCTCCAGGCGATCCCGAGATGGTCAAGGCGGGCGACTGCGTCACGCTGACCAGCCGGTCGCTGCGGTTGCTGCGCCGTGCCTGATCAGCCAGTCGATGCCGCCCGCTGCCACGTCCGCCCAACACGAAGCCCGCGCCGCAGCCAAGGTGCCCGGTTCGACGCTACCGGCTGCAGCTCACGCCTGAGTTCAGCTTCGCGGACGCGGCTGACATAGCCGGCTACCTGGCAGAGCTGGGCGTCACGCACGCCTACCTGTCGCCGATACTGCAGGCAGCGCCGGGCTCGCGGCACGGCTACGACGTCGTCGATCACTCCAGGATCTCGGCCGAGCTCGGCGGCGAGGACGGCTTCCGGTACCTCGCCGCCCGGTTCGCGCGCAGCGGCATCGGCCTGGTCGTCGACGTCGTGCCGAACCACATGGGCATCCCGGCGCCTGAGTACCTGAACCGCCCGCTCTGGTCGGTGCTCGCTGGCGGCCGGGGCTCCGCGTCTGCGCACTGGTTCGACGTCGACTGGGCTGCGGCAGGACGGCCGGATGCTGCTGCCGATCCTGTCCAGGCCGCTGCAGCAGTGCATGGACGAGCTGCGCCTGTCGTGGCTCGCCGACCTGCCGGCAGCGACGAGTACGGTCGTGAGCCGCGAAGCGGCGTGGCGAGCGAAAGGGCCGACGGTGACGTGCCTGTGCTGCGCTACCAAGGGCATGTGCTACCGGTCCGGCCCGGAACCGAGCATCTGCCGATGCCAGAACTGCTGGCGGCTCAGTATTACCGCCTCGACAACTGGCGCACGGCCGCGGGCCGAGCTGAACTGGCGGCGGTTCTTCGACATCAGCTCGCTGATCGCTATCAGGGTCGAGGAGCCCGACGTGTTCGCGGCTACGCACGGGCTGCTGCTCGGCCTGGTGGCCGAAGGCCTGATCGACGGCCTGCGGATCGACCATCCGGACGGCCTCGCCGATCCGCGCGGCTATCTCAGGCAGCTGGCCACTGCGGCGAGCGGCAGCTGGATTGTGGCCGAGAAGATCCTGGCGGCCGGCGAGGAGCTACCCGGCCGACTGGCCGTGCGCTGGCACGACCGGTTACGACGCGCTGGCGGCCATGGGCGAGCTGTTCACCGATCGGCGCTGGCGCGCGCCACTCGCCGCGCGTACGCCGAGTTCTACCGGGAGCCGCAAGACTTCGCGAGCGGCGGCCCGGGCCGCCCGCCGTGAGGTCGCCGGCCAGCAGCTCAGCGCGGAAGTCAGCCGGCTCGAGCCGGGTGCTCGGCACGGCTGGATGACCCGGCGCTGGCCGCCGTGCCTGCCGACGAACTGCGGACGCATCGTGGCTCGAACTGCTTGCCGCCTTCGAGGTCTACCGGGCGTACGTCGGTGCCCGGCGAGACGCCGCCGCCGCGCAGCTTCCGCGCAGATCGCGGCGCTACAGCAGCGGCCAGGCGGCGGCTCCCGGCCGCCTGCACGCGGCCGCCGACCTCATCGCCGCGCTGCTGCTCGGCCGCGGCATCGACGTCAGCGGGCGGCCTGGCCAGGGACGAACTGATCGTCCGGTTCCAGCAGACGTGCGCGGCCGTCCAGGCCAAAGGCGTGGAGGACACCGCCGCCTACCGATGGACCCGGCTGGTGAGCGCCAACGAGGTCGGCGCGAATCCGGACCGGCCGGCCCGCAGCTGTGACCAGTTTCATCGACTCGCCAGGCGGCTCAGCGAGGACTGGCCAGCAACCATGACGACGCTGTCGACGCACGACACCAAGCGCCAGGAGGACGTGCGGGCCCGGCTGGCGGTCCTGGCGGAGTCGCCGGATACCTGGGCGCGTGAGGTGACCAGCTGGCACGACCGGACAGCTGGCCTGCCGGGCAGCGCGGCCGCCCGATCCGCCCACCGAGTACCTGATGTGGCAGACCCTCGTCGGCGCCTGGCCGATCGACGACGAGCGACTGACCGGCTACCTGCGTAAGGCGATGCGGGAAGCCAAGCTCTCGACGTCGTGGACGGACCCGGACTCCGGAGTACGAGGCGGCGGCCATCAGCTTCGCCAGGCGTGCGCATAGCGGACAGCGAGATCGCGAGCCGCATCGCCGCGTTCGTCGCCTGGATCGGCGCCAGATGCCGCCGCGAACTCACTCGCCGCCAAGCTGGTCCAGCTCACCATGCCCGGCGTGCCCGACGTGTACCAGGGGTGCGAGCTCACCGGGCTGTCGCTCGTCGACCCGGACAACCGCAGGCCGGTGGATTATGAGCGCCGCCAGTCAATGCTCGTCCCTGGGCAGCGCTGGCTGAAGTAGCGGCCCGCAGCGGCAGTCAGGACCCCGGTGCCGCGCTCCTGAGCCGGAATCGCCACCCTGGACGCGGCCAAGCTGCTGTCACGTCGCGTGCGCTGCGGCTCCGCCGGGAGCACCCGGACTGGTTCGCGGGCGACTATCAGCCGACTGGCGGCACGGCCCTGCGGCGGAGCATCTGGTGGCGTTCTGCCGGAGCGGGCAGGTCATCACCGTGGCTACCAGGCTTCCCTGCGGGCTCCGCCGGCCGGCGGCTGGCGCGACACGTGCTGCCGTGCCGGCGGCCACTGGCGTGACCTGCTCACCGGGGCCGTACATGGACGCTGGCGCGTGCCGGCGCTGCACCAGCCTGGCCTGGCCGCGGCCACCTGATGCTCGCCGACCTCACGCGCAGGCTGCCAGTCGACGCTGCTAGTCCGGCCGCCGCGGAAAGCCGCGGCATGACGGAGTTCCGCGTCTGGGCCCCGGCCGCCCGCCGGGTCGACGTCGAGGTGAGCGGCCAGCCGCATGCGATGTCGCCGGCGGCCGAGCTGACCGGCTGGTGGAGTGTGACGTGCCCGGTGCGGCGCCGGACGCGCGACTACGGGTTCCGGCTGGACGGCGGGGACCTACTCGCCGACCCGCGGTCACTCCGGCAGCCCGACGGTCCCGGCGGCTGAGCCAGTGTTACGACCAGGCCGCGTTCAACTGGACCGACGCCGGCTGGCGCGGGCGTGCCGCTGGCGGGCGCCGTGCTCTATGAGCTGCATGTCGGCACGTTCACGCCCGATGGCACGTTCGATGCCGCGATCGAGCACTGGATCACCTGGTGCGAGCTCGGCGTCGACGCGATCGAGCTGATGCCCGTCGCTGCGTTCCCCGGGCAGACGCGGCTGGGGCTACGACGGGATCAGCCTGTGGGCTGTGCACGAGCCGTACGGCGGGCCGGACGGGCTCAAACGGTTCGTGGACGCCTGTCACGCCCGGGAAGCTGGCCGTGCTGCTTGACGTCGTCTACAACCATGTCGGCGTCGGCAACCGGCTCGCCGAATTCGGTCCCTATTTCACCGACGCGCACACGCACGCCGTGGGGCCCGGCCGTCAACCTCGACCAGCCAGGCTCGGACGACGTGCGAGCATTCATCATCGGCAACGCACTGATGTGGCTGCGCGACTATCACCTGGACGGGCTGCGGCTGGATGCGGTACACGCGCTGGCCGACAACCGCGCGGTGCACCTGCTCGAGGAGCTGGCGGCCGAGGTTCGTGCGCTGTCCGCCGCGGCTGAATCGCGAGCTGGTGCTGATCGCCGAGTCCGACACGAACGACCCGCGGCTGGTCACCTCCGTCGAGGCGGGCGGCTACGGTCTGACCGCGCAGTGGAGCGACGACTTCCACCACGCCCTGCATGCCGTCCTCACCGGGGAGCGCCACGGCTATTACCAGGATTTCGGCTCCGTCGCCGCCCTGGCCAAGACGATGACCAGGGTCTTCTTCTATGACGGCAGCTGGTCGTCGTTTCGCGGTCGGACGCACGGCCGCCCGGTCGACGTGGCGCGGCTGCCCGCCGACCGGTTCGTCTGCTACCTGCAGGACCATGACCAGGTCGGGAACCGGGCGACCGGGGACCGGATCTCGGCCACGCTGCCTCCCGGCCTGCTGAAGGTAGGCGCGGGCCTGGTGCTGACCGCGCCGTTCACCCCGATGCTGTTCATGGGCGAGGAGTGGGGAGCAACGACACCATGGCAATACTTCACTGACCACCCTGACCCGGTGCTCGGCCAGGCCGTTGCCGCTGGGCGCCGGGCCGAGTTTGCCCGGCACGGCTGGGCTGCCGCAAGACGTGCCCGACCCGCAGGAGGAGGCCACGCTATGCGCGCTCCATGCTGGACTGGTCGGACCTCGATACCGAGCCACATCGGGATCTGCTGGCCTGGTACCGCGAGCTGATAGCGCTGCGGCGGCGGTGGCCGGAGCTGACTGATCCGCGCCTGCACCGGCTCGATGCCTGCTGGGATGAAATGGCGCGCTGGCTGGCAATCAGCCGCGGCCGCATCCGGGTACTGGCGAACTTCGGACAGTCGGCGGCCCGGTTGCCGCTCGGCGCGCCCGGCGGTCAACTGCTCGCTGCGTCCGCGACCGGGCTCGCGATCGACGGCGATGCCGCCCTGTTGCCGCCCTCGTCGTTCGCGGTAGTGCTTACCTGACCGCTGTTTGAACGCTCCTGATCAGGAAAGCGGGACGGGATCCGAAATCAGGAGGTTCCATGTCCAGCGGAACTATCGCAGTCGTCATCGTGGCGCTGGTGATCATCGTCGTGGTGATTGCTGCGATTGCCATGATGTCCCGCCGTCGCAGGCTCCAGCAGCAATTCGGCCCTGAGTACGATCGCGCCGTCGACGAGCAAAACAGCAGGCTTCGCGCCGAGTCCGAATTGACAGACCGTCAGCGGCGCGTGCGCAAACTCGACATCAAGCCGCTGAGCGAGGCGGCCAGGGCCAAGTTCACCGCGGACTGGGTGACCATCCAGGAGCGGTTCGTCGACTCACCCGATGCGGCGGTGACAGACGCGTACAGCCTCGTCACGACCGTGATGACGGAGCGCGGTTACCCGACCGATGACGATGACCAGGTGCTCGCCGATCTGTCCGTGGAGCACGCGCAGACGGTGGGCCATTTCCGCGCGGCCCGGGAAGTCACCAGAAGCGCCGCAGCGGGCAACGCGGCAACCGAGGACCTGCGGCAGGCACTCATTCACTATCGGGCGCTGTTCGCTGACCTGCTCGGTGAGCCGGACACCGCACTAACCACCATGAGCACGGGCCGGTTCAGTAACCCCGCCGCTCCCGCCAGTAACTCGAACAACTACGGAGGAACGCCGTGACAGCAGAGCCTTACCAGGCCACTGACCTGGACATCATCGACGAGGATGCTGCCGGAACCGGGCAGCTCAGTCAGCCTCGCGTAGTCACCTCGCAAGGCGCGGACGCGGTCGCTGGCGAACCACGCGAAGTTGATCCGGCGGCAGACCCGGACGTCATCGTTGTGGCAACAGATGTCGTCGATGGCGATGTGATCGAGACGGATTCGAACGAGGACACCGACGATGACCGAGCGGACGACGGATCTGAGCGGGTCGTCGTAGCAACCGGCGAACACGCTCCGGTGGCCGTCGGCCTGGGCCAGCAGTGGCATGACATTCAGGCGATGTTCGTCGACGACCCCCTCGGGTCGGTTCAGCAGGCCGCGGCTGAGGCGGACGCCGCAGTCAGCGCGCTTGCGGCGATGCTGCGTGAGCGGCAGGCGACATTCGCCTCGGCGAGCGGCAGCGTGACTGGCACCGAGCAACTACGCGAGTCATTGCGCAGTTACCGGATCTTCTGCCAGAGCCTGACTGAGATCGAAGACCACCTGTCGCTAAGCCACTGATCTCGAGATGGCCTGAAGGCCGGGAGTTCGCTCCCGGCTTTCAGGTGATACTCAAGATTTATTTTCCGGCCAGAAGGGCGCCCATCGCGCCGGGCGCCGGGCAGGTTTGCTGGCGGGAGACAGCGACGGCGTCGGCGCGCGGCCGCTGGACTGTAGTGCAGCCCGCCGCAGCATGCGCGCCAAGGCCGATGAGCACGCCCAACACCACGAACGCGATGGCCATCTGGCTAATGATCACAATGCGCCGCCAGCGAAGGACGCCTCGTTTGCCGGGCCGCGGGGACAACTGCCTCGCGCGGCGTAAGCCGTGTTCCGCGGGCCGGATGACAGTCCGCGCTACTTACCCAGGTACATGTGCAGCCGCACAGTTGTGCCGAGCTCGCCGGTCCAGATCTCAGCCAGATCGCAGAGCTGATTGACGAGCCAGAGGCCCTGGCCGCCAGGAAGATCACCTGCGGGCCGCGAGTGCCCGGCCAGCGGATCGGGGATGAAGCCGGAGTCCTCGCACTGACACAGCACCTCGGTATCGGTCCACCACAGCCGGACGGTACCGGCGCCGTCAGTATGCCGGAGCGTGTTGGCTGCGACTTCGCTTGCGGCGATGACCAGGTCCGTGCAGCGTGCCGGGGAGAGACCGGCGCGCTGCGCGACGGCGGCGACAAGGTCGCGCACTGGCCGCAGATCCCGCCGGTACTCCAGCACTTTCGCGGTCTCCGGAGCCGGCAGCGGCCTGTCCAGTTTCGCAAGATATTCAGACGGGCCGAGATAACCCGGGCTGTCGGATTCAGTCTTGTCGTTGCGCACGAACGGGTGCGTGCTGCACGCGTCAGCTAGCACCGACTCCGGCAGCAACGCGCTGTACGGGCAGAAGATGCTGATTTCAGCGCCGGTGAACGCCAGGTTGAGCAGCGCCTCATGCCGGGCCGTCTCCCGCTGCTCCGCGTCCGACCGGCCTGGCCACGCCGACTCGCCGACGTACCTGATCCGCTGTCCCTCGAAGTGGGCGCAGAAAGCGTGCAGCTCCGGGATTATCCGCGCCGGGTTGCTGCCCATCGCCGTCATGTCGGCAATCGTCAGATGCGGCGCGTGCGGCGGTACCCAGGCGGGTGGCAGCTGAGTCCGCGGAACAGCCACCAGCACCGGCTCGCCTCTAGCCAGTCCGGCCCCCACGAACTCCTCGATGCCAGCGAGGTACTCCGTCTGCGTCCGGTAGAACCAGGCCACGTGGCGGAGTCCGGCGCCACTGCCCGGCCTGGTCACCCAACACCTGTTCTCCCTGCCCCTCGCCCGCCCGGTCGCCGCGCCCGGCCGCGCGCCGCCCCGCCCGAAGGCTACGTTCCCGCCGAGTTACGGTGTATGCAGCGCGCCATACCGGACGCGTGCTTTTACTATGGGCCGGTATACCGTTAATGCGAGACTAGTTTCCCGCTGGGGTGAATGTGTGGAAGAGGCCTGGCTCTCCTCGCAGGAGCCGCGGTGACTGCATGGTGATTACCGTTCGCGGTGATCTGGACATCGTCACGAGCCCGCAACTCGACGAGTTCCTGACCGCGGTTGAAGATACCCACACGCGGATTATTCTCGACCTCGCGGATGTCGACTTCCTGGATACCAGCGCTCTGGCGGTGATCGTCGGGCACTGGAAGAAGGCTGAAGCGGCAGGCGGGGCCCTCGGCACTCGCAGGGGCCCGGTACCGGTATACGAAGACATTGTGGATCACTGGGCTGGCCGACAAGCTCACGCTCTACGAGACAGTTGACGAGGGCGTGCTCGACCAGGCGAAGGCAGCCGGGCAGTCCCGCAATTAACCGGAGGTGCTGCCGGATGCCCGGCTCTGATCTCGCGGATCGCGCCGCCACGCTGCTCAGCCTCGCCGCCGCGACGCAGGAGCGATCACTGAGCCAGCTCACTGCGCACGCGGCAAGTCAGGTGCCCGGCTGCGCCGCTGCAAACGTCACGGTCTGGCGCGATGGCGAACTCGCCATCCAGGCGTCCAGCCATCCTGAGCCGTCGCACCTGGTGGCGGTGCAGGTCGATAGCGGACGCGGGCCGCTGATTGATGCTATTGCCCGCGGCGGTCCGGCTAGCTGTGCGGACACTCTGAGCGAGACACGCTGGCCGGAGTTCGCCGCCGCGGCGCTGCGCATCGGTGTTCGCAGTGCAGTCACGCTGAGCCATACGGCCCCGCGATCATCACGCTGTCCCTCTTCGGCTTGCGGCCGCGCGCCTTCGAAGCCGACCAACTCCAGCTGGCCGAGTTGCTCGTGGCTTACGGCGGAGCGCTGGTGGGTGCCGTTTCGGACTATGACGACTCGCGCCGGGTAGCGGCCCAGCTGCAGGACGCCGCGGACGCCAGGGCAATCGTCGACCAGGCCAAAGGCATCTTGATGCACGCGCTTGGCTGCAGCGCGGACGAGGCGCTTGAGCGGATGCGCGAGGTGTCCCAGCGAAGCAACCTGCGTGCCACCGAAGTCGCGAGGCGGGTGATCGACGCACATGCCCGGCCCGGCGGCCGGGGTGGGCTTAACCAGCTCGCCGACCTGGCTAACCGGAGCCGGCGCACCGCAGGCTGAACCACTTGGGGCAGCCAGGCGGTCCCGGCGGCCAGCCGGTCGCGACTCCGCAGGCAGGGTTGGCCCGGCCGATACGATGGTGCTGACCGCGACGATTGGTGGCACAATGCCGGGGCCTGACCGAGCAGCGTCGGCGGCGAGGTTGCCGAGTTCAAGGGCCGGGCAGCCGCGCTGCGACAGGCGGCCGGGCTGCCGCAAGCCGATGCAGGGACGCTGCTGGATGCCGCGCTTGCCGAGCTGGACGGCGCACTCGAGGCTTTCGCTGAGCTGGACGGCACCGAGGCCGGTCCCGGTGGCAACGGCCGGGCGCTCAGCGGGCTGCATTCCGAACGCCGGCTGCTGCATGCGCTGTTTACCGCTGCCCCGCTGGCGATGTACGTCGTGGACGGCGAGGGTACCGTGCTGCGCGCTAACTCGGCCGCTTGCGAGGTACTCGGGGTAGGTCCGGGTTACGCCACCGGGAAGGCACTGGCGGACCTGATCGAGCCAGCCAGCCGGGCGGCACTACGATCGCAGCTAGCCGCCGTCGGGCGGACCGGCAAGCCGGCCAGGCTGACCTGCGGCTTGGCTGGCACCACGGGCGTCATCCGCAGCGAGCTGGCTATCGGCCCGCTCCAAGTCCGGGGCGACGCCAACAGGCTGCTCGTTGCCCTCAGCCCGCAGCACCCGCCGAAGACTACCCGCGCCGAGGCAGGCAAACACGGCACGGATGCCGGCACAGCTGCCGCGACCGCAGCCCGGCGGCTAGAACTGCTTGCGGCTGCCGCCCGGCTGCTGCTGGAGAGCGCCAATATCAGTGAATCGGTGCTGCTGCAACGCTGCGCCCGGCTGCTGTCCGCCAGCATGGCTACCTGGGCCATCGTCGACGTGCGTCGCCGCGAGCAACTCCGGCGGCACTATGTCGCGGGCCCCGAGGATCCAACGTCGTCCGGCCTCGCGCACGCGATGGCGACGGCCGACCCGGCTCCCGGCTCTGTACCCGATCAGGTGATCGAATCCGGGCAGACGCAGTTGCTGACCCATGTCACCGACGAGCTGGCGCTTGGCACCGGCGAGGACGGCTCACCGTTCCTGCCCGTACTCGGCGCGGCGTCGCTGATCTGCGTGCCGATAACCGACGGTGCGCACCGGTACGGCGTGCTGACGATGGTCCGGCGGGCCGACGACGGGCAGTTCGGCCTTTCCGACGCGGCGCTCGCGGAGGAAATCGGCGCGCTGCTTGGCCGGGCCATCTCCGGACGCCAGGTGCTAAGACAGCGGACTGAGGCGGCCGACGCGCTCCGGGCGAGTCTGCTGCCCCCGGTTCTCAAGCCGGTACCGGGCATCGAGGTCGCTTCGGCGCATCTGCCGCCGACGCGCGGCAAGGAAGTCGGCGGCGACTTCTATGACGCATACCCGACGCCGGGCGGCTGGGGTGTTGCCATCGGTGACGTCTGCGGGAAGGGCGAGGACGCGGCGGCTGCCACCGCTGCGGCGCGGCACGCGATCCGGGTGCTCGCGCACTGGAACGGCGATCCGGCTGACGTGCTGCGCCGCGCCAACGACATCATGCTCGCCGAGGAATTCGGCGGCCGGTTCGTGACAGCCAGCGCGGCGCACCTCAGCTGGCAGCAGGACCGGCTACGCGTCGTGCTCGCGACGGCCGGCCATCCGCCGCCAATCCTGGTGAAGCCGGACGGCAGCGTGCAGGTCCTGCCGGGCGGCGGCGTTCCGCTCGGAATCTTCCCCGATCCCGAGCCGGCCACGCTGAGCCTCGACTTGTCTGACGGAGACCTGCTGTTCTTCTTCACCGACGGTCTCGCCGACGCACGCAGTCCGCAGGCGACATATTTCGAGGACAGTCTCGCCGACTGCCTGGCCCAACTGGCCGGCCGGCGCTCGGCCGACGTCGTCTCCGGCATCCGCGCGGCCGTGCTGGACTTCTGCGACAGCGTGCTGGTCGACGACCTGACGATGCTCGTCCTGCGGGTTGGCGTCCCGCCCGCGAGCTGACGACCGGCCCGCTGAGCTCACTTTGCCTCAGCTCACCCGGCGAAGCTCCGCGCGCGCCCGACGGACCGCGATCACTCGCCGCTCGTCCTCGCTCGCGCCGCCCCAGACGCCGTACTCCTGTCTGGTGTCCAGTGCATATTCCAGGCACCGGGGCTGAATGCTGCAGGACGCGCAGATTGCCTTCGCGCTGGCAATCTCGGAATGGCCGGCGCCGCTCCCGGAGAGCGGGAAGAAGAAGTCGGGATCGGCTGCCTGACATGCGGCCTGCTCCCACCAACTGCTGATCGCGGTCGTCATTGCATTCGCCATCCCTTCCCTGGGCAGATGCCGTTAGCTGCCCGCAGCGTGCCGGTTTATGCCCCACCGGGCCGGGAAAGCTATGGGCGGCCCCGACTCGATGGTGAGGCAGATGCACGCTGACGCGGCGCGGCCGGCTGACCGCACGGCGATCGTGCTCGGCGGTGGCGGAGTACTCGGTGCTACCCAAGTCGGGATGCTGCGCGCGCTGATCGAGTCCAACGTCCAGCCTGGCCTTGTCGTCGGAACCAGCGTCGGCGCGATCAACGGTGCGGCGATCGCCGCTAATCCCACGCCTGCCGGTGTCGCCGTTATGGCTGACCTGTGGGCCTCGCTAGCCGAGGCCGGGATGTTCACCGACAACGTGCTCGCCCGGGCCGGGACGCTGGCCAAATACCGGACTCACCTGTACTCGGCGGCACCGCTGCGCAAGCTGCTCGGAACTCACCTGCCCGCTACGTTCTCCGAACTCGTGCTGGAGTTCCAGTGCGTGGCAGCCAGCATCGAGAAGGCCGGCGCTCACTGGTTCAGCCAGGGCAACCTCGCCGACGCGGTCATGGCGTCCGCCGCGGTGCCTGGCCTGCTCCCGCCGGCCGAGGTCGACGGTGAACATTTCCTGGACGGCGGGCTGGTGCACTCCATCCCGGTCGGGCGTGCGCTCGTGCTCGGCGCGACCGAGATCTACGTGCTCCACGTCGGCCGAATCGAGCAACCGCTCAAGCCGCCTCGTTCGCTCTGGGATGTCTGCCTGACCTCCTTCGAGCTGGCCAGGCGGCACCGGTTCGTCGAGGAGATGGCGAATCTGCCCGCGGACGTGCGGGTGCACGTGCTGCCGAGCGGCGAGGAGAAACTGCCGCTGATGTCCATGCGCTACCGGCACGCGAAGGCCGTGTCCAGCCGCATCGAGCGCGGCTATCAGGCTGCCGCGGAGTACCTGTCCAGCCTGCCGGAACTCGCGTGAGACCGCCGCCGACCGTGATCCGGCGGACGGTCATCGATCCAGCGTGGCTTCCGCTCGGAATCGCGATATCCCTGCTGTTCCTGGCGACCGCTGCGCTGGCGGCGCTAGCCGCGCCGCTGACGCGCCGCCGAAGGCTGCTGCGGCTAGCGCTGTTCGGAGCGCTCTACCTGGCCATCGACGTGAGCCTGGTGGCCGGCTGCGCAGCGCTCTGGCTGCGTCACCCGGTAGCTGGCCGGCGCGACCAGGCCCGGTGGTCGCGGTCACACCAGAAGCTGCTGAACCGGCGCCTGTCGGCACTGGTCGCAGCGGCCAGGCCGTTGCTCGGGTTCACCGTGACAGTGCAGGAGCCACCTGACCGGGATCTCATCGCCGGACGTCCGCTGCTGGTCCTGGCCAGGCACGGCGGGCCGGGCGACTCGTTCGCGCTCGTACACCTGCTGATGTCGCGCTACCAGCGCCGCCCGGCCATCGTGCTGAGGGAGGAGCTGTGCTGGGATCCAGGGCTCGATATCATCCTCAGCCGGCTGCCTTCCTGCTTCATCAGGCAAGGTGACGGTGACCAGATGGCCAGTCGCTTGACGGCGCTTGCCGACCGCCTCGACAGCGAGGACGCGATCCTGCTGTTCCCCGAGGGTGGCAACTGGACACCAGTGCGGCACCGGCGTGCTATCGCACGCCTCCGGCGCGCCGGCCGACGGCAGGCGGCGGCCGACGCCGAAAGCAACCCCAACGTGCTGCCGCCGCGGCCCGCGGGCGTGCTCGCCTGCCTGGCCGGCCGGCGGATCTGGGCGTTGCGATCGTTGCCCACACCGGCCTGGAAGACCTGGTAAGCCCGGCGACGGTGTGGCGTGCCCTGCCGCTGACTGGCCGGCCGATGACCGTCAGATGGTGGTACGAACCCGCCGGCGTGATCCCCGAGACAGCTGACGACCGGCGGGAGTGGCTGCGCCTGCAGTGGGCCATCGTTGATTCCTGGATCGACGCGAGGAAAGCGGCCAGGGGCGGCCAGCCGACCGCCGCCAGTCCGCTTCCGACCAGGCCGAGCCACTGACCGGGCCGACCGCGGGCGTCTGACGAGCAGAAATGCGAGAGGCGGCGGATGAGCGCCGGTCACAGCGGATCCGAGGCCGAAGCCGGGCGGGCGGGCGAGCGCTTCAGAGACAGCCTCGTGGTACTGCTCGCGGTCGGATCCGGAGCAGCCGATGTCACCACGTTTCTGGTTCTGGGAAAGGTTTTCAGCAGTGTGATCACCGGAAACCTGGTGCTTTTCGGCCTGGCGGTGGCCAGCACGCAGCCTCGCCTCGCGCTGCATAGCGGGCTTGCCGTAGCTGGCTACTCGGCCGGCGTGCTCATCGGCGTCCCGATCGCCGCGCGCGGGCACCACCGCATCTGGGCTCCGGGCGTGACCGCAGCCCTGGGCGCCGAGCTGTGCTTGCTGGTGGCCTTCACCGTCGGATGGGAGGTTGCGCGCCAGCAGACGGGCTGGCAGATCGCCATGCTCCTGCTGCTAGCGGCAGCCATGGGCGTGCAGAGCGCAGCCGTCCGGCGGCTGGGTGACATGTCAGCCACCTACCTGACCGGGACGCTGACCGGAGTGCTATCCGGGCTGATCACCGGTACCAGCCGGGCCGGACGGTGGCGGGATCTGAGCGTGCTCGTTGCCGTCGTGGCCGGTGCCTGCGCCGGAGCAGCGCTGATCCGCACCGCACCGGGCTGGCTGCCAGCCGCGACGCTACTGCCGCTCGGCACGGTAATCGCCGCTGCCAGCACGTTCCGCCGCGGTGCCGTGGCCGCCGACAACTGACGCGGCTGCCGCGGGAGCGTTTGCGGCAAAAGCCTCCGGGCACTTCCGGGCTGCCCGCGGCCGCTCAGGCAGGCGGCTGTGCTCAAAGGAGGCTTCGATGGTTGCTCGTTCGGCGCGCAGACGGCCGGCCGGTGTCCGCTCAGCAGGACGGCGAGCGGCGCATGGCGGCGCGATGTCGGTGCTCGCCAGAACCGGCCTCGCGGCGCGCGGCATCATGTACGGGCTCATCGGCATCATCGCAGTCCAGATCGCGCTGGGCAGCACGCACCGGCAAGCCGACCGGAGCGGTGCGGTCCGCCTGGTCGCCGCTACGCCGTTCGGCGTGGTGATTCTCTGGCTGCTGGTGATCGGATTCATCGGACTTACCTTGTGGCGGCTTTCCGAAGCCGCCTGGGGCGCACCAGGGCATGACGGCCACAAGACCGGCCAGCGCCTGATTAACCTGCTGAAAGCCGTGATCTACGGCTTCGTCACGTGGGGCATCCTGAAGTTCGCGCTCGGGCTCGGTGCACCCGCCTCGAGCAACAAGCAGTCGCGCGACCTGACAGCAACTGCGTTCAAGTACTCAGGGCGGCCGGTACGCAGTTGCCATTGCCGGCATCATCATCATCGGCATCGGCCTGTACCTGATCTACCAGGCGTACGAAGCGAAGTTCCTGCGCGACATGAACATGGGCTCGGCTTCAGTCCGGGCCCGCAAGGTCGTCATCTGGTTCGGGCGGGTCGGCGGCGTCGCCCGCGGTGCGGTGTTCGTCACCGTCGGGATCTTTCTCGTGGTGGCCGCCATCGACGCCAAGCCCGGCCAGGCCAAGGGCATCGATTCGGCACTGGTCACGCTGGACCATACGCCGCTCGGTCCGTGGCTGCTCGGGGCTGTGGCGGTCGGCCTGGTGCTGTTCGGAGTCTTCTCCTGCTGCGAAGCACGCTGGCGCCAGGTGTGACGCACGCCCCGACCCGGCACGTGCGCGCCGGCCCGAATTCGGCGCGCGGCCTGTCACCTATCGGTGATGAGCTTTTCCAGGTGATCCAGGCGGTCAGCGAGATCGGCGGTAGTGACGACATCCGCCAGGGCCAGCCGCACCGACGCTAGCTCACGGGCGAGGTACTCGGTGTCGTCCTGGATGCGGGCAGCCACTTGCCGGTCCCGCTCGACAGTGGCGCGGTCCCGGTCGTCCTGCCGGTTCTGCGCTAGCAGGATCAGCGGAGCCGCGTAGGCGGCCTGCGTTGAGAACGCCAGGTTCAGCAGGATGTACGGATAGGGATCCCAGTGGCTCACGATGGCCAAGCTGTTGAGAGCTATCCACACCATCACGAGCACCGTCTGGCCCACCAGGAAGCGGCCGGTGCCGAGGAACCTCGCGATCGCCTCCGAGATGCGCCCGAACGCGTCAGCGTCGTAGCGCGACCCCATCCGGGGCCCGATGCCTCGCGGAACTTCGAGTTCGCCCCGCTCGATGAAACGCCTGGCCGGTTGCATCTGTGTCACTCTCCTCGCTTCCGCCAGTCAGCTGGCAGCAGGCGGTCAAGCACGTCATCGACGGTAACGGCGCCGACGAGCCGGCCAGCGTCGTCGCATACCGCGACGCCGACCAGGTTGTAAGCGGCCATCTTGGTGGCGACCTCCTGCTCCGGCAGGTCCGGCCGCACAAAGCTGCGGTCCTCGATGCACTGGCCGACAGCGGTCGAAGGCGACTCCCGCAGCAGGCGCTGGAACCCGACCGTACCGAGGTATCGCCCGCTCGGCGTAACGGTCGGGGGCTCGCAGACGTAGACCTGGGCGGCTTCGGTAACCCCCTTCGCCGGCTGGCGGATACGTGCGAGCACCTCAGCTACCGGCGCCTCCGGCATCACGATCACCGGCCTGGACGTCATCAGCCCGCCGGCGGTGGTCGCGTCGTAGCTAAGCAGCCGGCGCAAGTCAGCCGCACGCTCTTTGGGCATCGCCGCGAGCAACTGACCGCGCTCCGCAGCCGGCATCTCGGCAAGCAGGTCGGCTGCATCGTCGGGCTCCATCGCCTCGATCACGTCGGCGACGCGCTCTGCTCCCAGACCCGCAAGGAAGCCGATCTGATCCTGCTCAGGCATCTCCTGCAGAACGTCCGCTAGTTCGTCGTCCTGCAGCGCGTCGGCAACCTGACGGCGGCGCGCGGCCGGCAGCGTGTCCACCACGCTGGCCAGATCGGTGGGATGCAGATCGCGGAGCTCGGCGAGCTGCGACCCGACGGCACCGGAGTTGAACAGGTCCGGGTATTTATCCCACGGCACCACGCCGCCAGAGTGCCGCAGCAACCCATGGCGCCGGCCGACAGCCAGGACAACCACCTCCCAGCCGGCCCGGCCCTCGCCGGACTGGGCAATGCCCACGTCCAGGACCACGCCGTCGCCCGCCGGTGAATCGTAGAGCTCCGAAGCGAGGATCTCGCCGGCCCGCCGGCTGAATTTGCCGAGGTCCACGCTGCTGCCGTCGAGGGTGACGCCTTCGCCGGATAGCTCGGCGACCCGGCCGAGGCTGATGAAGATGCGCCGCCGTTGCACCGTCGCGACCAGGCCCAGCGCGCGCGGCGGCTCACCCGGCATCGACTGCAGGATCACCACGTCGCGCACCCGGCCGATAGACAAGCCGTCGCTGCCGAGCAGTCGGCGGCCGGTAAGCCGGGAAGTGAAAACCGGCCCCTCAGTCATCGTGGATCTCGCATCACGCTTTCGGCTCCCGTCCGGCCGACCTTCGGTCAGCGGTCCGTCCCCGGCTAGGGCAATCGGCTGGCTTGCCAGCCTGCGTCTCGTTTACCACAAGATGTCGCGCTGCCCAAGTCGTCAACCCTCAACATGCACGTCAGCGGCTTGCTGTGGCGAAAGTGCGGATAGTGGCGGGTTAACTGGGAAGAAGGGAGCGCCAAGGCCGGCAGTCAGTCCGGCGAGGGCATCGCGGAGGCCCCGGCAGCTTAGGCGGCCGGGTAGCTTCACAACGACGGAGAGGATGCAGTGCTCGCTGCGCTTGTTCTGGCCGGGATCATCGCCGCACCGATCGGCACGGCCGGACTGCTCGTCCAGTCCCGCCGCCGGGCCCGGACTTCGGGCGCCTGGCCAGCCATCCGGCGGTTTAGCTTCGCTATCTTCGGCACCGTCGTCCTCGCGGTAGTGGTCGTCATCGTGCTCCGCCTGCTCGGTGATTCGGAGCGGCTCGCCATCGATGGCGCAGCCGGGCTTGCGGTGGCGAGCCTGGTCTGGCTACCGGTCACGAGGCGGTGGAACGCTCGCGGGCACCTGTGCTGGTCGTCGTCAATCTTCCTGTTCGTGGTGTACCTGGCATTCGTGCTGGAATGGACGTTTGACAGCCACCTCGGCGCCGCCAGTACTGCGGGCGGCCTCCTGCTCTGGGTGTTCGAGGTGTTCGCCGCGTTCCTTGCCTGCGCCTACCTCTGGGAGATCTGCGACGCGCTGGGCTCGGAACACTGGCGCAGGCGCCTGATCAGGGCCGAGCCCGGCACCGTCAGCGATAGCGACCTGCCGTTCATCAGCCTGCACGTGCCGTGCCACAACGAGCCGCCTGACATGGTGCTCGACACGCTTCGCTCGCTGCTGCAGCTTGATTACCCGCGGTACGAAGTGATCGTGATCGACGACAACACCGATGAGGAAGCGCTCTGGCGGCCGGTCGAAGCGTGGTGCGCGCGCCATAGCGCGAAGTTCAAGCACCTCGAGAACTGGCCGGGATACAAGTCCGGGGCGCTGAACTACGCGCTGCGCGAGATGACCGACCCGCGCGCTGAGATCATCGGCGTGGTCGACTCCGATTACCAGCTTGAGCCCGGCTTCCTGCGCCGGTGCGCGCCGCTGTTCGCCGACGCGTGGGTCGGGTTCACCCAGGCCCCGCAGGATTACCGGGGCTGGCACCGGGCGCGCTACTACCGTCGGCTCTACTACTCATATCAGTACTTTTTCTCCGTATCGCAACCGTCGAGGAACGAGCGCGACGGCGCAATCTTCGCCGGCACGATGGGCCTGATCCGCCGGGTGGCACTGGAGCAACTCGGCGGCTGGGACGAGTGGTGCATCACCGAAGATGCCGAGTTGTCCCTGCGGCTGCTGCGCGCAGGCTGGTCCGGATTGCATGTGGATGAATCCTGGGGAAAGGGGATCATGCCGCTGACCTTCGAGGCGCTGAAGGGACAGCGGTACCGGTGGTGCTTCGGCGGGATCCAGATCCTCCGCATGCACTGGCGCTCGATGATGCCGGGCCGGGAAACGACGGCTAACCGGATGAGCACCGGCCAGCGCTGGTCCTACCTGGCGGGAGCGGTGCAGTGGTACGGCGATCTGCTCGGCCTGTTGTTCCTGGTATTCCTGCTGGTCGGCGCGGCGAACCTGGCCACCGGCGGCGGCGAGCTGTTCCGCAAGCTCACCGCCTTCCTGGTCGCGACCGTGCCGGTGCTGGTCCTGCTCGGACTGGTGCGCGCGGTCGCCTTGCTGCGGCGGGGCACCGGAGCCTCCTGGCGCGACGCCCTCGGCGCGTTCTTTATCTGGCAATCGACCTCGCTGGTGGTAGCACGCGCCTCGGTGCTGGCATTGTTCGCCCGGAAAGCCGCTTTCCTCCGCACGCCGAAGACCAGCGAGAAGCAGCGGTGGTGGGAGGCCCTGCGCGCCAACTGGGCCGAATCCTCGCTTGCCCTGCTCGGGTTTGTCGGTATCGGTTTCGCGCTGAGCAAGGCAACCGAACTGGCCGGGATTCTGCTAGCCGGGCTGCTGGTGTTCCCGACCCTCGGCATGGCCGCAGCGCCGTTCAACAGCTGGGCTGCCCAGCGCGCCGCGCTGCCAGCCGATCTGACCGCATGGCGCACCATGGAATGGAAACGGGCACGGAACCGGCGCGCGGTGGTGCGAGGCGCCGCGGTCGGCGGCTTCGTCACGGTCGGTGCTATCGCCGCCGCGGCAGTCGCGTTGCTGCTCACGCCCGGCGCTCATCCGGTCCAGCCGCCACAGCTGGTAACGGCGCCGAACCACGCGACCCAGCCGCACAGCCCGTCACCTAGCCCGACACCGAGCTCAAGCTCGCCGTCCCCGACGGCGGCGCCGAGCAGCTCGGCAGCGCCCGCGAGCAGTACACCGGCGCCCGCTAGCAGCTCCCCGGCACCAACCAGCAGTACGCCGGCGCCCGCTAGCAGCTCCCCGGCCCCGGCAAGCAGCACAGGAGCCGCTACGAGCGGCACGGGTGTTTCGTCGACGTCGACACGGGGGGCGCCCGCCTCGACGTCGAATCAAGGGACGAAGGCGAACTCGTCTGCCTCGCCCTGAGGCCGTGTGAGCTGAGGAAGGGTGACCTGACGAAGGGTGAGCTGAGGAAGGGTGGGCCGCGTCGCGGCGAACCGGCGATGTTTCGTCACCGCGCTCCGGGACATCCAGATACTGCGGACAATCCAGGCCGAGTAGATGGCAACGGTTCCCATGCGCACGACACAGCAGTCCCCGCCCGACCAACCGCCCGCCCTGGGCCGCAGCACCGGCATCGTGCTAGTCGTGGCCGGAGCGATCCTCTGGCTCGCCGTGCATGTCCGGATTGCGTTCATAGCGACACAGCCGACCGGACTCGTCCTGCTGCTGACGGGACTGTTGTGGCTCTGGATCCCGGTACCTGCCAAACGGGCCCGGTTCCGACGGCGGTTTGGCCAGCTCATCAGTTATCTCGAATGGGATCCGGTGCCGCCGGGCGACACCAGGTGCTCAATTGACGAGCTGCTCAGTTCCGGCCGGCGAACTGACGCCGCTGAATCCGCCCTTCAACCAGGTCAACGGCAATGTCCTTGACCTTCCTGTTGGTGTTCTGCGAGAGCGTGCTGAGCCGGCTGAACGCCATGTCCGGTGAATAGCCGTACTCCGCGACGAGGATCCCTTTGGCCTGCTCGATGACGGCTCTCGACTCGAGCGCAACCCGCAGGTTCTGAACGAGACGACAGCACTTCCGGTACAGGGCCGCGTTGCGCATAGCCACCCCGCCCTGGGCGGCGAACAGCAAGGCGACGTCGTGCCCGGCCCCGGTGAAGCAGCCAGGCTCCTTACCGTAGATGGCAAGCGCGCCACCGGGCTCCCGGTCGGTTCGCAACGGCAAGATCAGGCAGCTGCGCAATCCGACCTCGGCCATCGCCGAACAGACGTCCGGCCAGCGGTCGTCCTCCGCTGTGTCGTCGATCCGCCTCGCCTCGCCGAACCGCAGCGCTTCTGCCACCGGACCGGTTCCCGAGTCCAGCTGCAGCTGATGCAAGTCAGCGATGCTCGCGTCCGACGTGGCGTACGTCCAGGCATGCTCCCCGGCCACGACCACCCCAGCGGCCGCACTGCCAGGGATGAGCTGCAGCGAGAACTCGGCCAGCTGGCTCAGTGGCGCTCCAGCATCCTCTTCGCTCACCAGGAGCTCTGACATCGCGGCTATCCGCTCCGCGAACTCTCGTGTAACAGTAACCATGACCGCCACAACTGCCCAAAATCGCTTGCATCGCACATCGTCGGGTAACGTGTCGTCCGGACCAAGTGGGCCGGCCTGGAAAACCTGGGGCCGGGAGCAGCCGCTGCGGCCCGTTGGCGTCGATCGGCTCTGTTAAACCCCACCCGGAGCCGACCAGGGAGTGACGGGCGTTGCGAGCGGTGTTGCCAGCGTTCAGGCCAGCCAGCTGGCCAATCAGCCGGGTACCGGGCCAGCTCTTGAGTACTTTTGAAGTGAGCCGCAGGCTGAGCCTCGAACAGCCTTATGCTGACTCGCACTCGATCGTTACCGGCAACTAGCACGAAAGTTAATGAGCAGGTCTAAATGGTCGCAGAGGACATTAGCTCAGGCGGGGTTGCCGGTACCGCGCTGCCGGAGCGGATGACCGTGCTCCTCATCGAGGACGACGACGGTGACGCGCTACTGGTGGAAGAGCTGCTGCTGGATGCCGGGGTACCGTTCAGCCTCCGCAGGGCCCGCTCCCTTGCTGACGCCCGCCGCTCGCTCGCCGAGGCGGCCTGCGTGCTGCTGGACCTGGAACTGCCGGACTCCCATGGGCTTCAGGGCGTCCGCTGGCTCCGCGAGACCTCGCCGGATCTGGCGGTAGTCGTCCTCACCGGACTCGCCGACGAGCACCTGGGTGAGGAGGCCGTCGGCGCTGGGGCGCAGGATTACCTGGTTAAAGGACAGGTCGACGGGTTCTTGCTGCAGCGGGTCGTCCGCTACGCGGTCGAGCGGCAGCGGGCCGAGGAGACGCAGCGCCAACTGCACGAAGCGCGACTCTACGCGGCCGAGAACGCGCGCCTGGAGCGCGGCCTGCTGCCGTCGCCGCTAGTTGCCGACCGGCGGCTGTCGGTGGCCGCCCGGTATCGCTCCGGAGGACAGCAGATGCTACTCGGCGGCGATTTCTATGATGTCGTCGAGGCTCCGGACGGCTGGGTCTACGCGATGGTCGGGGACGTCTGCGGTCGCGGTCCGGACGAGGCCGCGCTGGGGGTGTGCCTGCGGGTAGCCTGGCGGACGATGATCCTGGCTGGCCGGCCAGTCGACGAGACTTTGTCCGCGGTCCAGCAAGTCCTCGAGCACGAGCGGCAGCATGACCGGCTGTTCGCGACGATCTGCATGCTGTCAGTCGCACCCGATCGCGCCTCCGGTCGCCTGCACCTAGCCGGTCATCCGCAGCCTCTGCTGATTACCACCGAGTCGGCCCAGGAACTGCAGGCTCCGGTCAGCCTGCCGCCCGGCATCGGCACGGGCTCCGAGTGGCCGAGCGCCACCGTGGAACTCGGGCCGAGCTGGTCAGTGCTGATGTACACAGACGGGCTCATCGAAGGCAAGATCGGCTCCGGACCCGAGCGGCTCGGCAGCGACGGCCTGATGCGGCTGATCGAGAAAGAGCGAGCTCAAAGCGCCGCGGAGCAGGTACCGGACCGGGAGTCGAATGAGCGGCTCATCGACGCGGTCATCACCAGGGCGCGCGAGCTCAACGGCGGTGACCTCGACGACGACCTCGCGGTCCTGGTGCTCAGCTGCGCGGCCCCAGCAGGTTCATGAGCACTCCGGCGGCCCAGCCTCGCAGCCGGATCGCTACCGTTGCCGAGGACGCCGCTAGCCGCTGGCCGCTCGGCCGGATCATCGCGGCAGGCATGCTGGCCCTTGGCGTGGTGCTGATCGCGGCGATCGTGGTTGGGTCGCTTGCCTTGAACGCGCTGAGCAGCGATCGCAGCCGCGTTGTCAACACTCTGGACCCGGCCGCCTTCCACGGCTCACAGCTCTACGCCGCGCTGCTGAACCAGGAAACGGGCGTGCGTGGCTATCTGCTCAGCAAGCAGCAGCCGTTCCTGGTTCCTTACCACATGGGACTGGCGACACAGCAGCAACAGGTTAAGGACCTCGACCCGCTGCTGGCCGGACTGCCGGTCGCGCGCGCTGAACTCGCCACTACCCTGCGCAACATCGCGGACTGGCGGTCGGCCTACGCGGCACCAGCTATCAGCGCCGTCGCGGCTGGCAAGCTACCGCCAGCGATCGGCACGGGCAAGAAGGACTTCGACCAGATCCGAACGCCGATGGCCGTGTTCCAGACCTATCTGTCGGCGCAGCGCAAGCATGCCGTAGCTGAACTGCACACCGCGGCAGTCGTCCTCGACGTTGTCGGCATCGCGAGCGCGGTGATACTGCTGCTCGTCGTCATCGCGCTCGGCGTGAGTATTCGCGCCGCAGCCATCAGGCCAATCACCAGGCTTGCTGCCGACGCCCGGCAGGTGGCGGGCGGCGATTTCGACCACGAGGTCGACCCGAGCGGACCGCGGGAGGTGCATACCCTGGCCGTCGACGTCAACCGGATGCGCGAGCGCATCCTGCGTGAGTTGTCGGCGGTCCGCGTTGCCAACGTGGCGCTTGAAGCCAGGGCCCACGACCTCGAGCGGTCTAACGCCGAGCTTGAGCAATTCGCTTATGTAGCCTCACACGACCTGCAGGAACCGCTACGCAAGGTCGCGAGCTTCTGTCAGTTGCTGCAACGCCGCTATATCGGCCAGCTCGACGCCAGGGCTGACCAGTACATCGAGTTCGCCGTCGACGGCGCCAGGCGGATGCAGGCCCTGATCGACGACTTGCTGACGTTCAGCCGCGTCGGGCGGGTCGAGCGAGCGCCCGTCCTGGTATCGGCCGCCACTTCGCTGTCGCAGGCACGGGTCAACCTGACAACCGAGATCAGGAAGTCGGGGGCGGTGATCCAGACCACTGAGCTGCCCACCGTCAGGGCGGAGTTCTCGCTGCTGACGTCGCTGTTCCAGAACCTGATCGGCAACGCGATCAAGTTCCGCGCTGACCAGCCGCCCGTTGTCGAGGTATCGGCCGTCCGGCAGGGCGATGACTGGCTGTTCTCGGTGGCCGACAACGGAATCGGCATCGAGCCCGAGTTCGCCGACCGCATCTTCGTGATCTTCCAGCGGCTGCACGACCGGACCGCGTACGCCGGGACGGGCATCGGGCTGGCGATGTGCCGCAAGATCGTCGAGCACTACGGCGGGCGCATCTGGCTGGACACTGACTACCAAGCTGGGGCAAAATTCAACTTCACGCTGCCGGTCGCGCTAGCAGACGAGGAGATATCTGGTGAGTGAGCGTGGCGGGCTTGAACTTGTCGACGTGCTGCTGGTTGAGGACGACCCTGGTGACGTGCTCATTACCAGGGAAGCATTCGAGCACTATCAGATCCGCAACAATCTGTACGTCGTCGGTGACGGCGAGCAGGCCCTGCACTTCCTGCGCAAGACCGGAGACTACGCGGAGGTCCCGAGGCCTGGCCTGATCCTGCTCGATCTGAACCTGCCCCGCCGCAACGGGCTCGAGGTGCTAGCCGAGCTGAAGGCAGATGACGACCTGCTGTCTATCCCGGTCGTCGTGCTGACCACTTCGCAGGCGCAAGAGGACATATTGCGTAGCTACTCGCTGCACGCGAACGCCTACATCAGCAAGCCGGTCGACTTCGAGAAGTTCGTCGGGGTGATCGGCCAGATCGATAATTTCTTCCTGACGCTCGTCAAGCTGCCTAGTCCGGCCAGCTAACGGCACCGGCAGGCACCCGGACCGACCGGGCCGCAACCCCGCTGATCAGCGAGCCGATCGCGACGCCCAGGGCCAGATCTACGACCGCGGTAGCGACCTTAGCGGTCAGCGGAGCCGATGTGCTGAATGGCAGCAGCACCGCCAGCACGGTCGCCAGGCCGATGATCCAGGCGAAGAACGTGAGCGGGCGCGGCGTGCTCAGCATCAGCAGGTGCACTAGCGCGGTGGCAACCAGCGCAGCAGCCGCCGCCAGCAACACCAGGGCAGTGGTGTGCACGTCGCCGTACGCGCCATCCGCCTTGGGGGCTAGCAGCGGGATGCCGAACAGCCACCGGCAGACCAGCACGCCTACCAGCGCCACGAGGCCGGCGACGATCGCCGTGGCGATTCCGCCAGGCCAGAGCTTCCCGGCGTCGACCTGCGGCCTGGACGGACGCGGCGGGCTTGGCGGGGTCGCGCCGGCCCGGTAGTACTCATCCGGCACGTCGGCCCGGGTACGGTATCCGCCGCCGCTCGGCTCGGGCGGCATCGGGGCGGTGGTCATCTGGGTTACCTGCCTTCCGGCCGCCACACGGCGGCCAGCCGGTAACTCTCCGCACCCGGCCGGCTCAAACCTGCCGATCGCTCAGGGAAGCTTGACGACGGCACGCGCTCGAGTCAGCACCTTGGTACCCGCCGCGCGTGCCGTCAGGCCGATGGACACCCTGCTGTCATCGAGCTTCTCGGCTACCTGACCGCTGACCTCGATCGAGGCACCCGCGTCATCGTCGGGGACCACAACCATCGAAGAGAACCGGACGCCGAACTCGGTCACCACCGCGGCCCGCCCGGCCCAGTCGGTGACGTACCGGCCGGCCTGCGCCATGGTGAACATCCCGTGCGCGATGACGTCAGGCAGCCCGACGGCTCTCGCGATCCGCTCGTTCCAGTGGATCACGTTGAAGTCGCCGGACGCGCCGCAGTACTTGACCAGGCTGAGCCTGCTGACCGGGTAGCTAACGGCCGGAAGCTGCGCGCCGACCTCGACGCTGTCATAGGTGACCTGGTCGCTCACGCGCTACGCACCCCGCTCGACGATGGTCGAGACTGCGGTGCAGACGTGCTCGCCCGCCACCGTCTTGATCTCGGTACTGGTTGTGAGCATGACGTTACGCCCGGCTTCCCGGATGTCGGTAAGCGTGACCTGGGCGGTCACGACATCTCCGGCCATGATCGGCCGGGCGTACTCGAAGCGCTCTTCACCATGCACGACCATGGCGTAGTTAAGACCCAGGCCAGGGTCAGCCAGCGCCGCGCCCGACCCGGCCATGCTGATCACGATCGCGAACGTGGGCGGCGCGATCACGTCGGCGTGCCCGGCGGCTCTGGCGGCGTCCGCGTCCCGGAAGATCGGGTTCGCATCGCCGATCGCGTTAGCAAACTCAGCGATCTTGACTCGGGACACCTCGTAGGGCGCCGAGGCAGGGAACATGCGGCCTGCGTACTCGCGGTTGATCGCCATGCGTGCTAGCCGCCGGCTGCTAGCGGGTCTCGCGGTGTGGCTGGTGCTTACGGCAGAACGGGCAGTACTTGCTCAGCTCGAGCCGGTCGGGGTCGTTGCGCCGGTTCTTCCGCGTGATGTAGTTGCGGTGCTTGCATTCCTGGCAGGCCAGAGTGATCTTGGGCCTGACGTCAGTCGCAGCCACGTGGCGCGCCTTTCTCTCGTCCAATCATCGGAAGCCGCCTGGGCAACGCGGCCAGGGGCGTGAGCCCGGAGCGCCGGAAGCCAGCGTTATTCCGTAGCGGAGGCCGGACTTGAACCGGCGACACAGCGATTATGAGCCGCTTGCTCTGCCTGACTGAGCTACTCCGCCGCCATGCCCGCTAGGCGCAGTACAGACCAGGTGAGCATCGGGTCAGACCCCCGCCATAGCCTAGGGCTGACCTAGCTTACCGGAAATAACCGCGGCCCGGATTCGGGCACCCGCCGCGCGCAGCTAGCAGGCAGAGCCTCGATGCCGAGGGACGGGCCGGCCGCTAGTGGCGGATCGGTGACCCATTCTATGCGGTCGCCAAACTCGTCCGGGCCTGCCGATGCGGCCATGGTGTTACCAATTTGTCACCAAAACCCGTAGGTCTGTCGTTTCAGTGGTGACCAGCGGGTACATTTGGGTACTGTACTGACCCGATGTGCTTCCGGAGGCCGGCCAGCCAGGTCGCCTGCGGGTGGCGCCCGTAGTCCCGCCGAGGCTGGTCCTCCGCAGGCGCGGCGAGTGTGGCGAACCCCGCGGGTTAGCTCTCCCCGAGCTGGTTGCTAGTTGTACCGTCAGTAACTGGCACGACCCGCCACGGACCACAGCGCGGGACCTTGATTCACGTGAATGATGTCGGCGCGTCCAAGTTGCGGCTATTGTGGACCGTCATAACCGTTGAGCCGGACTGGGAGAGACGACGTAGATGTCGAGGCGAGAGCAGCCAGCGGACGTTACGTATCACGGGTTGCGAGAGGCACCGGACACCTCCACTGTCACCTCCGCCGCGCTCAAGGCGTTCGCCGAGGCGTACCCGGACCTCAAACTGCAGCCACTGGTGGTCGTGATCGCCGCGCTGAACGAGGCGGACAACATCGGCGCGGTGCTGGATGAGGTGCCGCAGCAGATTGCCGATATCCCGGTGTCGCTGCTCGTCATCGACGACGGCAGCTCTGACCGCACCACCGAGGTGGCCCAGCGGCACGGGGCGCTGGTCTGCACGCTCGGCGTTAACCGCGGCCACGGTGTGGCGCTTCGCCTCGGCTACCGGATCGCCCGCGAGGGCGGTGCTCAGTACATCGCCACTCTGGACGGCGACGGCCAGTGGGACCCGGCCGACCTTCCGGCCATGGTGTCGCTGATGGAGGCAGGCCAGGCGGACTTCGTTATCGGCTCGCGCCAGCTCGGCCAGACCGAGAACACCGACGCCTTCAGGAACCTCGGCGTGAAGTTCTTCGCCCGGGTCATCAGCCAGCTCACCGGCTCCCGGCTCACCGACACCTCTAGCGGCCTGCGGCTGATGCGAGCCGGCCTGACCGGCACTGTCACCCAGACCCAGCCGCAGTACCAGACGTCCGAACTGCTGATCGGCGCACTACTGCAGGGCTACCGGGTCGCCGAGGTGCCGACCGTGATGCGGCAGCGGCTGTCCGGCGAGAGCAAGAAGGGCCGCAACCTGGCCTACGGACTGCGGTACGCGCGGGTCATCGCCAAGACCTACCAGCGCGAGCGCCGCGCCGCGAAGGTGATGTTGCCGCAGGCGGTCGCGCCGGCCGCGGAGGCAACCCCGGCAGAGCCAGCCGGAGTCTCTGAGACGACCAGATAGGTCCTGTCAGCACTCGATGACGTTCACGGCCAGGCCGCCGCGAGCCGTCTCCTTGTACTTGATCTTCATGTCGGCGCCGGTCTCGCGCATGGTCTTGATGGCCTTATCCAGCGACACCTTGTGCTCACCGTCACCGCGGACAGCCATCCGGGCCGCCGTGATGGCTTTGACTGCGCCGATCGCGTTCCGTTCGATGCACGGGATCTGCACCAGGCCGCCGACCGGGTCGCAGGTCAGGCCTAGGTTGTGCTCGACGCCGATCTCGGCCGCGTTCTCCACCTGACCGGGAGTTCCGCCGATCACCTCGGCCAGGCCGGCCGCAGCCATCGAGCACGCCGAGCCAACCTCCCCCTGGCAGCCGACCTCGGCCCCGGAAATCGATGCGTTCTCCTTGAGCAGCGAGCCGATCGCGCCAGCCGTCAGCAGGAAGCGGACCACCCCGGCGTTGTCGGCCCCGGGCACGAACCTGGTGTAGTAGTGCAGCACGGCAGGGATGATGCCGGCGGCTCCGTTCGTCGGTGCGGTGACGACCCGGCCGCCCGCCGCGTTCTCCTCGTTCACCGCGAGGGCATAGAGCGTGACCCATTCCATCGCGTACAGCGGGTCGGAAAGGTCGCCGGCCTGCTCGAGCATCTCCCGCAGCGCCATCGCGCGCCGCCGGACCTTCAGGCCACCAGGCAGCACCCCGCCGACCGAGCAGCCGGCGGTGACGCACTCCTGCATGACCGACCAGATCCGCAGCAAGCCCGACTCCACCTCGGCTTTATCACGGCGGACCAGTTCGTTCGCCAGCATGATGCCGCTGACCGGCAGCCCGGTCCGGCCGCAGGCGGCCAGCAACTCGGCCCCGCTGGCAAACGGATACGGCACCGGCGTCGGGTCGGCCACGATCGCCGGCCGGCCGGCCTCGTCCTCGCCCAGCACGAAGCCACCGCCGATCGAGTAATAGGTGCGCGCCGATAGCTCGGCTCCGGTGGCGTCCAGCGCCGCGAAGCGCATGCCGTTGGAATGGAAATCCAGCCGCTTCCGCCGGTGCAGCACGACGTCGGAGGCCACGTCGAACCGGATCGGGTGGCGGCCGAGCAGCATCAGCTCGCCGGAGGTCCGCAGTTCCTCGACCTTCGGCTCAGCCGCAGCTGGATCAGTGGTTTCCGGCTCTTCGCCGGACAGGCCGAGCACGACCGCCTTGACACTTCCGTGCCCGTGCCCGGTTGCGCCGAGGGAGCCGAACAGCTCGGCCCTTACGCCGCGCACCTGGGCTAGCAGCCCGTCGTGCTCCAGCGAGCTGGCAAACATCAGCGCGGCACGCATCGGGCCGACGGTGTGCGAGCTCGACGGGCCGATGCCGATCTTGAAGAGATCGAAGACGCTGACCGTCATCGGGTCACTCCCTGCTCTAGGACCACAATGTCCCGGTGGACGAGGCCGGAGCCGGTCCAGTGCTAATCCTTAATCTTTGTACCTGCCGGATCATAGGGCGGTCGCAGTCCCACTTCCGCTGCGGTGATCTGCCCGCCGATATTGACTTCATAATGCCCGCTCCGGACGAACTCGGCGGTGACCGGTTCGCCGCCCGGATCGCGCAGATAGGCCAGGCCGACCGCGGCGCCGAGAGTCTCGCCCCAAGCCGCCGCGGTGAGCTGGCCGGCCGGCTGGCCGTTGCGGAGCAGTAGCTCGCTGCCCCACATCATGGCGTCCGGGCTCGGATAGTACGACCGAGACCAGGCGTCGCCGCGGACCGTCCGCCTTCGCCTTCTCTACCGCCTCCCGGCCGAGGAAGCCGGTGCTGTCGCCGAGCTTGCAGGCGAAGGTAAGACCGGCCTCGACCGGGTTGTAGTCCGGGGTCAGCTCGCGGCCGAATGCCCGGTAGGCCTTCTCCAGCCGAAGCGACTCGATCGCGTAGTAGCCGGCGTTGGCGACGCCAAGATCCGCTCCGGCGGCCATCAGGTCGTCGTAGACGCCGGCGGCGAACTCGGCCGGAACGTACAGCTCCCAGCCCAGCTCGCCGACGTAGGTGATGCGGGTGGCCCGGACGGTCGAGTAGCCGAGGTCGATCAGCGCGCTGGAGCCGAACGGGAAGCCTGTCGGGCTCAGGTCCGCCCTGGTAAGCCGGGACAGCAGCTGCCTGGACGCCGGGCCCATCACTCCGTAGACGGCGTAGGCAGAGGTAACGTCGGTCAGCGTCGCGTGGCTGCCGGGCGGCAGGTGCCTGCGGATGTGGTCCGCGTCCCGCTCAGTCGTGGCCGCGCTCGCGACGAGCAAGAACTCCGTCACCGATAGCCGCGTCACGGTGATGTCGGACTCGTACGTGCCACGGTCGTTCAGCATGCCGGTGTAAACGGTGCGGCCCGGCGGCACGGCCACATCGTTCGTGCACAGCCATTGCAGCGCTTCCTCTGCGTCCTCGCCGCTGACCAGGTACTTGGAGAACGAGGTCTGGTCGAAGACCGCGACCCGCTGCCGGGTGGCCAGCTGCTCGGCTGATGACCACGCCTGCCAGTTCTGCTTGTCGAAGGAGTACTCGATCACCGGCGCGCTGGCCAGGCGGCGCGAAGAAGTTGGCGCGCTCCCAGCCCATCTTCGAGCCAAAGCAGGCGTTGGCTTGCTGGAGCAGCTCGTGCACCGGGGACCGGCGGAACGGCCGCGCCGTTTCCAGCTCCCGGTTCGGCCAGGCGATCGCGTAGTGCAGGCCAAGCACTTCGCCGACCCGGTCGCGGAGCCAGCGGGAGTTGCCGTTGAAGGCAGCGAACCGCCGGATGTCGACCGTCGGTCAGGTCGCCGTCCGGCTGCCCGTCGATGATCCACTGGGCCAGCGCGAGCCCGGCGCCGCCAGCCGAGGCGATGCCGACTGAGTTGAACCCGGCCCCGACGAAGAAGCCGGGCAGGCCGGGCGCCTCGCCGAGGATGAACTGGTTATCCGGGGTGAAGCTCTCCGGCCCGTTGTAGAACTTGCGGATGCCGGTCTGCTCGAGTACCGGGAGCCGGTGCAGCGCGCTGTCCATGAGAATCGAGAAGTGGTCCCAGTCCTCGTCGAGGAGCTGGAACTCGAACGGGTAGGGCAGTTCGTCCGGCGACACCCAGGGCTTGGCTTGCGGCTCGAAGCCGCCGACGACAAGGCCGCCGACCTCTTCCTTGAAGTAGGTATAGCCGTCCGGATCGCGCAGCACTGGCAGATCCGGCCGCACGCCGTCGATCTGCTCGGTCACCACGTAGAAGTGCTCGGCTGAGTGCAGCGGCACCGTCACCCCGGCCATGGCGCCAACCTGCTTAGCCCACTGGCCTGCGCAGTTCACTACGACTTCGGCCTCGATATCGCCGAACTGGGTTTGGACGCCGGTGACGCGGCTACCGCGGACGGTGATGCCGGTGACGCGGACCCGCTCACGGATCGTCACCCCGCGCTGCCGGGCGCCACGCGCGAGGGCGGCGGTGAGGTCGACCGGGTTCGCCCTGCCGTCGCCGGGCAGCCAGATCGCCCCGAGCAGGTCAGCGGTATTCAGCAACGGGTAGCGGTGCGGCCGCCTCAGCCGGGCTGATTAGCTCGCAGTCGATGTCGTAAGCCTGGGCAGTCGCGGCGGTCCGCCGCAGCGCGGTCATCCGGTCTGCCGTGCGCGCCACGGTCACTCCGCCACACCGGCGGAACCCGGTAGCCTGGCCCGTCTCGGCCTCGAGCCGCTCGTAGAGCGCGGTGGAGTACTGAACCAGCCGCGTCCCGGCCTCCGATGCGCGCAACTGCCCGACCAGGCCGGCCGCGTGCCAGGTCGTCCCGCAGGACAACTGGCCCTGCTCGAGCAGCAGCACGTCTGTCCAGCCCAGCGCGGCGAGGTGATACGCCACGCTGGTGCCGATCACGCCGCCGCCGATGATCACGACCTGGGCGCGGTCCGGCAATCCCGCCATCGTTCCCGTCCTCGTCAGTCCTCGCACTGCACGTCGCTGAGTAGGCGGCCGAACCCGGGGCTGGTGAAGCCGGCCGCCGCGACTTCAAAGCGCTCCATCCCCCACGACCAGAAATCGAAGTCGATCTGGCTGGTGCCGTGCTGGATGGCGCCCCACAGCGTCCAGCCGTACCGTGGACACCAGGTTGAACAGCTGCGCCCGGGCGATCCGGCTCCGGCGCGGCCTGCCGTAATAGGCGGTCACCAGCGCCGCCAGCGCGTCGGCGTCCAGGCCGCACTCGCCGGCGATGTTCCCTAGCTCGAAGCACGGGTCGTTGTTGCCGGAGTACTCGTAGTCGATGAGCCAGATCCGCTCGCCAGCGTCGATGAGGTTAGCCGCAAGCAAGTCGTTGTTACACGGCACCGTGCCCTCGGCCCGCACGGCGAGGGCGGCGCGGGCGGCGGCGAAGGCTTGCTGCAACTCGTCGTACCCGGCCGGGATGGCCAGCCCGAGCCTGCGGGCAGTCGCCAGGTACGCAGCCTGCACCTCGAACATGTCGAAGTCACCGGCGAACCGGCCGGCGCCGTGCAGCCTGGCACAGACCCGAGCGACCCGCTCCAGCATGCCGGGCTGCGCCACGTCGGCGTTCGTGAGCGTCCGGCCTTCGACGAAGCCGAGCACGAGCACTCGCTCCTGCGGCCGGTACTCGATCACCGGCGCTCCCACACCTGCCGCGGCGGCGATCACTGAGTTCTGATACTCGCGCTCGCGGTCAATGCCCAGCAGCTCGCCGCCGTCAGAGAACAGTCGCGCCACATACACCCCGTCGGGCGTCGTTACCTTGAAGTTCTCGTTGGTCAGGCCGCCGGGCAACGCGGTGACCACGCGCGGCGTCCCGGCCAGGCTCGGGACTGCGCGCCAGCAGGGCTTCGGGGGCAGTGCCGGTGCGTCGCTATTGGCCACGATCGCACACTAAAGGTGATCAGCCAAAAGGTCTAGACGGCATGTAAGCGAGGTCCGCCCGTCGGTCGCGCCGAGCGAGTTCCACAAGGCAGGAAACGAGGCGCGTGTCGCGAATGTCTGGTCTTAGGGTCTGGACAGTTATCTTGCTCACGCCCTACGCTCCTGCCACTGAGTTACTTCGATCACACTTTCCCGCACAGCACGTGACCCTCAGCAGAGTTCAGTCACCAGCGCGTAGCCTGGCACCCAGTAGCGAGGCCGGTCCGGCCAGCACTCCAGACGAACAGGAGCCGTCGTGAGCGCAAGCCAAGAGGTCAGCACCGGTCCCGACCGGGACTCCGCTGACCTGGCTAAGTTCGGTTACAAGCAAGAGCTCAAACGGTCGCTGGGCACGTTCAGCTCGTTCGCTGTCGCGTTCAGCTACATCTCGCCGTCGACCGGCATCTTCACCCTGTTCTTCCTCGGTCTGATCACCATCGGCGGGGTCTTCATCTGGACCTGGCCGATCGTCGCGCTCGGTCAGTTCATCATCGCGCTGAACTTCGCCGAGGTCACCAGTCACTACCCGCTGGCCGGCTCGGTGTTCCAGTGGTCGAAGTACATGGCGAACCGGGCCTATTCCTGGTTCACCGGCTGGATCTACCTCTTCGCCGGAATCCTGACGGTCACCTCCGTGGTGGCAACGCTTCCCCTCGCCCTGATCCCGGCGATGCAAGGGCTCGGCTGGAAGTCGCTGAACTTGAGCCTGCACACCGAGCTGGTCGTCGCGCTGATCACGCTGGTCGTGATCACCGTGCTGAACATCTACGGTGTCAAGCTAGTAGCGATCATCAACAACACCGGCGTGCTGTTCGAGATTCTCGGCATGTTCGTTTTCGCCATCGTGCTGATGGCCTTCCACAACCATCAGGGGTTCAAGGTCGTCACCGACAGCGGCGGCCTGCACGTAGGCGCGAACACGTTCCTGATCGCGATGTTCATGTCACTGTTCGTGATCTACGGCTTCGACACCGCGTCGACACTGGCTGAGGAGACGCGCGATCCGCGCCGGTCGGCGCCCGAAGGCGGTGCTCTTCTCCGTGATCGGCGCCTTCATCATCGGCGGCGTGTTCCTGCTCGGCAACGCTGATGTCGATCCCGAACCTGCACACGGCGATCGCTGGCGCCTGGGGCCCGGCCAACATCATCGAGGCGAACTTCTCCTCGGGCTTCGCGACGCTGTACTTGTTCGTCGTATCGGCCGCTATCTTCGTCTGCTGCCTCTCGATCATGGCCGCAACGATCAGGCTGTGCTTCGGGATGTCGCGCGACAACCAGCTGCCGTTCTCCCGGCACCTGGCCAAGGTGTCACCAGCGCTGCACACGCCGTTCTGGACCTGCATCGCGGTCGCAGTGCTTGCGGCGGTTCCGTTCATCCAGTTCACCGGCGCAGGCATCATCGCGATCGCGGCGACCGCGATGATCTACCTGAGCTACTTCCTCGGTAACCTCGCGATCCTGCGCGACCGGTTGCGGGGCTGGCCACGTACCAGTTCACCGTTCCGCCTCGGTCGCTGGGGCCTGGTGATCAATGTGATCGGCTTGCTGTACGGCGGCGTGATGCTGGTGAACTTCGCCTGGCCGCGGGTTGCCAGCAACCCCGAGCCGAAGGAGGAAGTCGTCGCCAAATCGCAGCTGCTGAACTTCCACATCGGGTTCCTGAACGACATCCCGATCCTGTGGACAGTGCTGATCTTCATCCTCATCGTCGGTGGGCTCTACTACCTGATCACCGGCCGGAGTAAGGATTTCGCGCCGGTGACGGCGCCTGCCGACGAGCCAGTCCCAGCCGGCGGGGCGGCCTAGCAGCCGGCCGGAACCGGATGGCGTGCCGTAAAGCCCGGCCGGGCCAACTGCGACCCGGCCGAAGGCGGGGAGGGCGGCGCGCCATCCGCTAGGCGGCGGACCGCAGCGGCCGGACGGCATCTGCGGTCCGCCGCCTGGTCATTTGCCTCCCGGAGGTTTATAGTCCGCATGGCGAACCGGCCTGGCAGGCAGCCGGCCGCGGAGGAGAAACTGAGGGATATGCAGCGACGGCAGCACTCCTGGCGCGACACGGCCGTCGCCAGGCTCGCCACGCTGCCCCGTAAACCGCCGATGATCGTCAGGCAGCCAGGCGTTACCGCGCATGCCCAGATCGAGGACTGGCTAGCCGACGAGATCACCGTCGGCCACCTGTCTCCCGGCGACCGGCTGCCTACCGAGCACGACCTCGCCGCCTGGCTCGGGGTGAGCCGGATGACGCTGCGGCAGGCGCTCAGCGAGCTCGCACAGCGCGGCCTGGTGACACGCGCGGTGGGGCGCGGCGGTGGCACGTTCGTCGCGGAGCCCAAGCTCGAGCAGGATCTGACGACGCTGGCTGGCTTCTCCGAACAGCTACGCCGGTACGGAAAAGTCGCCGGCGCCGCGTGCTCGCCGCGACGCAGATCCCGGCGAGTTCAGCGGCGGCAGCCGCGCTTGAGCTGTCGGAAGGCGACCCGGTGCACGACGTGCGGCGCATCCGGCTGGCTGACGGACGGCCGATCGTGATCGAGCATTCGCAGTTTCCTGCCGGGCTGTTTCCCGACCTGCTGGAATGCCGGCTTGACGGCTCGCTGTATGACCTGCTCGCCGACAACTACGGGCAGCGGCCGTACCGGGCCAGGGAGTCACTGGAGCCTGTCGTCGCCGGCGTACGCGAGGCCGAAGCGCTGGAGATCGCCGAAGGCGCCCCGCTCATGCTGGTCGAGCGGACCGCCTACTCGAAGGCAGGCCAGCCGCTCGAGTACGCCCGCGACCTGTTCCGTGGTGACCGCACCAGGGTCGTGGTCTGGACGTCAGAACTCGGCGGACAGCTGTAGCGGGCAGGCGCGCCGCGCTGTAGCGTCCGGTTGCATGACAGTCAAACTCGTGGTCCTGTACACGCAGCCGGAGAACCCGGCCGCTTTCGACGAGCACTACCTCGGTGTGCACATGCCGCTAGTGGCCAAGATCCCTGGCCTGCTGCGCACCGAGACCGGGACGGTGGCGGCCTTCCTCGACGGTGGCGAGCACACCTACTACCGGATCGCCGAGCTCTACTTCGCCGACCAGCCGGCGATGGAGGCCGCGTTCGGCTCGGCTGAGGGAGCTGCGACGGCACAGGACTACGGGCAGATCGCGCCGCCGGGATCGCGAATGCTCGTCAAGGTACTCGACGACTAACCCGGCCAGGCCGGTCAGCCCGACCGGGCTGGCCGTGCCCGTGGTTTGGATATCAAGACACGCGGCCAGGCCGGTCAGCCCGACCGGGCTGGCCGCGGTGTCGGTATGACCTCGAAGCTGATCGGCTCGAGCCCGGTGATCTCCCACTTGCCCTCGCCGATAGCAACGGTGAGCCTGGACTTGCCTACCCGTACCCCGCTGACACGGAGCGGCAAGTACCTGTCGGGTATCTCCGGCGCGCACCAGAGCTGCCCGCTGCCGACGTCCGGGGTGAATCGCAGCAGGCTGTACAGCAGAAGCAACGGCGCGCCGGCCGCCCAGGCCTGCGGCGAGCACGAGGTCGGATAGGGCACCGGGTTCGCGAACTCGTCCCGGCCGAAGCCGCAGAACAACTCTGGCAGGCGGTAACCGAAGGCGGCCGCCGCATCTACGATCGCGTTCGTCACCCGCTGCGCCTGCTCGATGTAGCCGTAACGCATCAGGCCAGCCGCGCAGATAGCGTTGTCGTGCGGCCAGACCGATCCGTTGTGGTAGCTCATCGGGTTGTACGAGCCCATCGAGCTGGCCAGCGTCCGGATTCCCCAGCCGCTGAACATCTCGTCGGACATCAGGTGCCTGGTAACCGACGCTGCCTTGTCCTTGTCGGCAATTCCGGTCCACAGGCAGTGCCCGATGTTTGAGGTAAGTGAGTCGATCGGCCGCTTCGCCGCGTCCAGCCCCACGGCGTACCAGCCCCGGTCAGGCAACCAGAAGCGCTCGTTGAAGTCGCGCTTAAGCTGCTTGGCCTTCTTCCGCCAGTACGCTGCGCCAGGCTCGTCACCGGCGTGCTTCGCCAGTTGTGCTCTGGCGCGGTAGGCCGCATAGACGTAAGCCTGGACTTCGGCTAGCGCGATCGGCGGCTCAGCGATCGTTCCGTCGGCGAAGTTGATGCCGTCCCAGGAGTCCTTCCAGCCCTGGTTGACCAGGCCGTGGCTGGTCTTCCGGGAGTACTCGACAAAGCCGTCGCCGTCGGCGTCACCGTGGGTCGCGATCCAGTCCAGTGCGCGGTCAGCATGCGGGAGCAAGCCCGCGATCGCATTCTCCTTGCCACCCCAGCGCAGCAGTTCACCGAGCAGCATGACGAACAGCGGAGTCGCGTCCGCGCTGCCGAAGTAGGCGCTGCGGCCGCCGAGCGCGAACGACGCGGCCGGGCCGAAACGCACCTCGTGCAGGATCTTGCCTGGCTCCTCCTCGGACGCGGCATCGGACTCGTTACCCTGCCAGGCGGCCAGCGTGCGGAGCGTGCCGAGCGCGAGTCCGGGATCCCATGGCAGCAGCATCCAGGCCGTGAGCAGCGAGTCCCGGCCGAACAGCGCCATGAACCAGGGCGCTCCCGCGGCCACCACCGGCCAGCGCGGATGATCCGGGTCGAAGATGCGCAGCGCGCCGAGGTCTTCGATGCTGCGGCCGAGCACTTCGGAGAGGTTGCGGTCCGGCGTGCGGACCTGCGGGCCGCGCTGCCGCCACTTGCGCAGCCGCTTCGCCGGAAGGGTCCGGTCCACCGCATGGCCGCGCGGATGGCGCAGTTTCATGGCGACGCCATCGTCGACTGGCACCGCCTCGATGCTGACGGTCAGCTCGGAATGCCCCGGCACGGACAGCCGCCAGGCCAGCGCGCCGTCGTCGGTCACTGACGGGTGCTGATCGCCGCTGATTCTGAGTTCCTGCCGGCGTTCGCGGCGGCCGCTCGTTATAACGAGTCCGGAGTCCTCTATCGCACGGCTGGCCACTGCCCGCGGCTTAGAGTTCCCCTTGACCTCGAACAAGTCGGCAAAGTCGGCCTCCGCCGTCAGTACCAGCCGGAAGCGCTTAGCCTTGCCGCAGGTGTTCCGCAGCGTAATGTCCTCGCGCATGCCGTCGCCGACATAGCGCCGCCTGATTACCAGCAGGGAGCTTTCCGCGAGACCCGGCCGCGGCGGCATCCGGCCGAGGAACGAGGCCGCATACGGCTCGCCATGCTGGACCGACAATGGCTGGGGCTCGATCCCGTCTACTGTGAGCTCCCAGCGGGACAGCATCCGGGTGTCGCGGACGAACAGGCCCTGAGAGCGATCAGCGAGGATGTCGCCGCCCGGCTCGCTGATGCAGAAGGTGGATCCTTCGATCAGCGTGACCGGGCTGCAAGCTCCCTCGCTGGGCGGCAAGTCGCCAGCCGACCACGGCTCGGTCACCGGGCCGTCGTCCTTGCCGGCTGGCCGGACCGGCTGGCCGCGACGCCGCCGCGCGTGGCCTGCTGACCACGCGCGGCCGGGCGGGCGGCGCTAGGCGTCGATGAGGCGGCGGCCCGCAGCCGGGATCCGGCGCATGAGACCGGACTCGCGCTCCAGCACCCTCCGGTACAGCCGGTCGTGGTCGCGCGCCATGCGCTGCAGCGAGAAGCGCTGCACGGCCACGTCGCGGCACACACTGCGGTCGATCTCGGCCACCCGGTCAATTGCGCTGATCATCTCCCCCTCGTCGCGGCAGAGATACCCGGTCCTGCCCGGATCAATGATCTCCGGCGCGGCGCCGTTCGGGAAGGCAAGTACCGGCGTGCCGCACGAAAGCGCCTCGGCCATGACCAAGCCGAATGGCTCGCGCCAGGTAATCGGGTTGAGCAGCGCATCGGCGTGCCGGAGCAGGTCGATCCGGCACTCAAGCGGCATCTCCGATCGGCATCTCGTCATCGGGATCGAGCAGCGGCTTAACCTCTGACTCGAAATAGCTGATCTCGTTGTCCTCGCGCATCTTGACGGACAGGTAGAGCCGCTTGCCGGCCTTCTTGGCAACCCGGACGGCATGGTGCACTCCCTTGTCCGGCGACATCCGCCCGACGAACATCAGGTAGCCGCCACCGCCGGAACCTGCCGTGTAGACGTCGTTGTCGATGCCATGGTGGATTACCCCGGCGATCGGGACACCACCGTAGGTGTGCGCCTGCCGTGCCTGCGAGTGCGAGATCGCTACCAGGGATGAGTACTTGGCGATCTGGTTGAGTACCGGCTGGGTTTCGCCGTTGAACGGGCCGTGATTGGTGTGCACCACAGGTGGCCTGTGCATACCGCGAAGGCCCGAGATAAGCGGGCCCAGGAAGGTGTGGTCATGGATGATATCCATGTTCGCGAGGGACTCGTAGGCCGCTAGCACGTGGGCGGTCTCCGGGACAGTCACCCCGATTGGCGCGATCGAATTGGGGTACAGGTAGTCGGTTGGCACCGGGCACTGCGACTCGCCAACTGTGAAAAGCCGGACCTCGTGACCGATCTCTTGCAGCCCACGGGCGAGGTTGTCGATGACCACCTCAGTGCCGCCGTAAGCGGGCGGCGGTACCGGAACCCAGGGCGGGGCAATCAGGCCGATCCGCATCTGCACTGCCTCCTCGTGTCAAACCGCGTGACCATCACGCTCCGCCAGGCCAGGCGACAAGCGCCAGGCGCTGACGACGGTGGACGCGCAACCGGCACTCGCGCCGCAGGCACCGGAACGCCCGGTTTGGCGCTCCGCAAAGCAACGCGGGCACACGGCGGCACGGGGAGTTGGTCCGGTTGTGCCGGTCATGTGACCAGTTCCGGCTCCTCTGCCTTGCGCACCCGCGGGGAGGCGGCAAGGTTTAATAGCAAGGACCAATTACCTTGCGTTAGAAGCCGATAACCGAATGCATTCTTCCCCGGCGGAAAGGCGCGGCAAACGTTACGCAGACCGTGTCCATGATCGCCTCGATATCCGGAGGCGGCGGCCAGCACCGGGAAGCCGGGCCGGACCTGCGGCGCGACTGCCACCGTCCGCTGGCACCCCGCCACCTGGCCGCGGTGCTTGTGCCAGCGAGTGGCAAAGTGCGCGGAAGTAAATCTCCCTGGCGAGGGTAGGTTCCCGTTGTGGCCGATGCCGGCGGGGAAGCCGCGGACAATCCGCCCGTCTCGACTGCGAGCGCTAGCTCGCTGCAGCCGCGACGAGCAGCGCTGGCAGGACAGCGACAGCTGATCGTGCCTATTCTGCTGCTGATCGCCCTATTTACAGCTGTTAGCGGTAAGCCGCTCGACGGCTTCAACATGCTGGTCGTCGCCATCATGCTGAGCGTGGCTGCTGGCCGCTCGGGGCGTCAGGCTGCGGCCGAAGATGGCCGTCGGAGCTTCAGGGCCGGGCTTTGGTCGTTGCGAGCGCGCCCGCCGCTGGCCGGCGCGCGGCTTCGCCGAGCCTGGCTGTGGGCCGGCATGCTGCCCAGTGGCGGCCCGCTGGAACTTGGCTCGCTGCTCCAGCAGCCGCACCTAATCACCGGCTCCTGCACGCACCCGACGATGCGGCCGGCATCACGCTGCAGGTGGCCAGCGTCCGGCTGCCCGCCCGGTTGCCGTCGCCCGGCCAGGTGCTGACGCACCTCATGGAGCGCAGAACTGGCCGGGTCGGCATCGTCGTCGCCCGGGCGTGGATCGGCCTGCATTTCTTCGCCCGCTAATTCCCGCGCCATTATCGGGAGGCTGGAGGAGCATCACGTCGCGGAATGCTGTACCTCCGTCAGCCAATGGTGCGGTGCACGTTTTCCGCTTCGGACGGCCCGGACTTGGTCTGCGCGATCCCTGGCCCCGGTATCGACGGGTCCAGGACGCCGGCTTCCAGCCAGCTGTAGCTGCCGCCCAGGATCCGGTTGGCAGCCTTGGCGTCGGCGGCGTCGCTGTTACTCCACAGCTGGCCGAACAGTTCCTCGACTCGCAGCCGCGCCTGGGTGCAGAACAAGTCGGCGAGTTCGTGCGCGGTCGCGCCGCGCTCGAGCGCGGCGCCGTCTGCGTAGTCCATCTGGGCCCGGACGCAGGTCACGCTGATAGCGAAGAGTTCGGCCCCGATGTCCACAATCCGGCCGAGGAAGCCTTGCTTGCGCTCCAGCCGACCTTGCCAGCGGGCCATTGCATAGAAAGTCGACCGGGCTAGTTTCCGGCTCGCCCGCTCCACGTACCGCAGGTGCGGCGCGAGCTGGCCGAACTCGCTGAACGAACCAGGCTTTTGCCCGTCACCAGTCAGCAACGTGGGCAACCACTTAGCGTAGAACTCGCCAGCCTTGGCCGCGGCGCGGGCGCGCTGCGAAGTCGGCAGCCGCGGATCGATCAGGTCGCCGGCCGCGGACAGATGAGCGTCGGTCGCCTCGCGCGCGATGAACAGCCGCATGATTTCCGAGGATCCTTCGAAGATCCGGTTGATCCGCATGTCCCTGAGCATCTGCTCAGCTGGCACGCCGCGCTCACCCCGTGCGGCCAGGGACTCGGCGGTCTCGTAGCCGCGGCCGCCGCGGACCTGAACTAGCTCGTCGACGATCTTGCTGCCCATTTCGGAGCAGTAAAGTTTGGCAAGCGCCGCCTCGATGCGAATGTCGTTCTGCTTGTCGTCGGCGAGCTGGCTGGATAGTTCAGAGACGGCCTCGATGGCGTACGTGGTCGCAGTCATAAAAGAGAGCTTCTTGGCGACCGCCTCGTGCTCGCCGACTGGTCGTCCCCACTGCACTCGCTCCTGTGACCACTCCCTGGCGAACTTCGTCGCTAGCTTCGCGCCCGTCAGGCAACTGCTGGGCAGTGACAGCCGGCCCGTGTTCAGCGTCGTAAGCGCGATCTTCAGGCCCTGGCCTTCGTCCCCGATCCGGTCTGTAGCCCGTACCCGGACGTCGTGGAATCGCGTCACGCCGTTTTCCAGGCCGCGCAGGCCCATGAAAGCGTTCCGCCGCTCTACCGTGATGCCTCCGGCTGCTGCTTCTACGACGAAAGCAGTGATCCCGCCGCGGTGACCATCACTAGCCGGCACTCGGGCCATCACGACAAGCAGGTCCGCGACGACTCCGTTCGTCGTCCACAGCTTGACGCCGTCGAGCACGTACTCGGAGCCGTCCTGCGACGGCGTCGCCGTCATGCTCAGCCGGGCCGGGTCCGATCCGACATCGGGCTCGGTCAGCAGGAACGCGCTGATCTCGCCGCGCGCGCAGCGCGGTAGGTACCGTGCTTTCTGCTCGTCGGTCCCGAAGAGCGCGAGCGGCTGCGGCACCCCGATCGACTGGTGCGCGGACAGCATCGCGGCCACCGCGGGCGAGGCAGATGCCGCGATCACCAGCGCGCGGTTGTAGTACAGGTTCGTCAGCCCGAGCCCGCCGTACTCAGGCGCGATCTTCATGCCGAAGGCGCCAAGTGCCGCGAGACCCTTGACGACCTCATCGGGGACGAGCGCATCGCGGTCAATCTGCGCGCCGTCGACGGAGGTCTCGCAGAACTGGCGCATCCGGGCGCAGAACTCCTCGCCGCGCTCGGTAGCCTCTGCCGTCTGGCGCGGATGCGGATAGATCAGGTCAAGCCGGAAATCACCGAGGAACAGCTGTTTGCCGAAACTAGGCCGCCGCCACGTGGCCTCGCGAGCTTCCTCCGCTACCTGGCGAGACTCTCGTTCACTGCTATCGCGGACACGATCTTGCTGTTGAGCAGTCATGGCCCGTCCGATCGTTGATTGCTCCCACGATCCTGCCCAGTCCTACCTGCCAGTAACACCTGGCAAGCCGAGGCGGTGCAACGCTGACGTCAGTAGTGCCGGAACGCTGCCGTCAGTAGCTGTCGAGAAAGTCCCTGACCTCCGGGCCAGCGACCTGAGCGCCGTAACCGGCACTGACCACCAGGCAGGCGACCGCGACGTCCCTTGACGGCTCGAAGGCGATAAGCCAGCTGTTGGGCTGCTCTTGGCCGTCGATGTCCGCGGTGCCGGTCTTGGCGTAGACGTCCGGGCCGAAACCGACGGGTTCGGCCGTCCCGCTGGTGACCACGGCCCGCATCATCTCTTTCATCCAGGTGTCGACCCTCGCTGGAAGCGGCTTCGCCGTGACCAGCGGGCCGCCTGAGGCCAGGTAAGGCTGACGGAAGCTGCCGTTATCAATGGTGGCGGCGATAGACGCCATCGCGAGCGGTGAAGCGGTCAGCGAGCCTTCGCCGAACGCTTCTTGCGCCAGCTCCGAGCCGGACGCTGACTGCGGGGCGTTGAAGTACTGCGCGGATTCGCTGCCGATGCCGATGTCCCAGTTCTGGTCCAGGCCGTAATACCGCTTGGCGGTCTCAGCGAGGCGACCGCCCGTTAGATGCTCCCACTGCGTGCTGAAAGCGTTGTTGCACGATTGAGCAAAGTCGGTAATGAACGGGGTCGACGCCGGCTCGGTCTCGCCCTTGTCGTTGTGGTACGTGATTCCCTGAATCGTGAACGTCTTCGGGCAGGCAACAGGGCTGTCCGGAGTGAGCACTCCCTCGGCGAACAGCGCAGTCGAGGTGACCGTTTTCATCGTCGAGCCGGGTGCCACTCTTGCCGTGAGCGCGAAGTCGTTGAAGCCGGCGTTATTGGCGACGGCCAGGATCTTGCCGGTCGATGGCTGGATGACGACCATCGAGCTGTCCTTATGCACTTCGACGGCCGACCGGGCTGCCTGCTCCGCGGCCGCGGCGATCGTTGTGGCAAATCCAGCGATGTTCTTCGGCGCAACGACCACCGCCTTGGTGCGGGCGAGGCGCTTGCCCGTCCTGGTCTGAATCTCGACGTTGAGGCCCGGGGACCCGTACCCGGGCGGAGCGCCGGTCTCCAGGCCAGCCGCGACATTGTCCAGCCCTGCGTCACCGTAGCTGGTGAGAGCGTTGCCGCTGGCGTCGGTGACGGAGGTAATGCGCGGGGGGACCGGGATCGCATCAGGGTGGGTGGTCGCGGTGAGGTTAGGGGCCAGGTCGTCAGGCGCCCAGGCCACGTACCAGTACTGGGACTGCTTCGCCCGGTAGGTGACCAGCGATGCGTGGTAGCGCCAGGTTCCGCTGACTGTCGCGGCGCCGTATGTCGCGGCCACGCTGGCATTTGCGGCGTAGGGGACCTGTTCCCGAGGGTTTGCGGAACTCGGCGAGACTGCTGTTGCCGATCCCGCGGTACTGGCGAGCTTGCTGAGGTGGAGGTAGGTCCGGAAGGCTGTCAGGGCGGCTCTGGCGGCGTCCGGATGGTCGGTGTAGTTCGCGGCTTGCTGAAGGTGCCCTGTGTCCCAGGCCCGCAGGAAGGCGCGGGCTGTCTGCTGGGCGTCCTGGCCGGGCGATGAGCCCGTCGGCAGGTAACCAGTGGTCTGCGTGGACCCGTGTCGAGGCAACACCAGCGCCGCGCCAGTTCCAGCCGCCGCGAGGACCACGGCGACCAGCACATATGGAAGCTTTCGCCGCTTTCGGCCCCGTCGCCCGTGCCTGCCTGCCGCTGGCCGCTGCTCGACGACCGGCGGAGGCTGGGCAGCCGAAGGCGCCGGGCGGTACAAAGAGTCCCACCAGCCGCTGTCATCCGAACTGCCGCTCACCTCAGCGAACGTACCTACTGTCCTGATTACTGAGCAAATCAACAGGAAGATTGCCAGTACAGAGACCAGCCCGCTGGCCGGCGAGCCTGGCGATCAGAGCCCGGACGGACACGGATAGAAGAGCCTGCCATCCAGGTTCACGTCGAACTTGACTGCCGCGAATCCCCAGGCTGGCGAGTAGACATTGCGGCAGAAGGCAGCGAAGTTTCGCCTGCCGGAGCAGCTCTGACCTGGGTTACAGACGTATTTGTCAGCCGAGTACTCCGCTTCGCCGACCCACTTCCCGGTTGGCTGCAGGCGCGTGCGGTCAGTGGAAAAGTCGTCCCAGCCGCACGGTGAGCGGCCGGCCAGCCCGGTGCAGGTTATGCCGTACTGCCTGCTGCCACGCAGCGAGGCTGCAGTGCACTGCCGGTACACGTAGCACTCCTCGACGATGGCGCCGTCCGCGTAGTTGCGGCCCCACCAGCTCAGGTACGGCGAGTTCTTCCACAGCCCGGTCATCCCAAGGCGGTGAATCTCGTTGAAGGCATAGGCCAGGAAGTTCTGCGGCGTCGCCCGGCGTGAGATGAAAGCCTGTCGTCGACGGCGGGTCGAAACTGTCGATGTCGTCCAGTTCGACTGCGTCGAAACCCTTATCTGCGCACATCCGCAGCCGCTCGTCCAGCATCGGTTTGAGCGCGTCAAGCTGACGGAAGTCAACCCAGCGCTCCTGCGGGTAGCCGTAGTAGACGTTGCCAAGCGCGTCCGCTGGGAACACCTGACCGGGGCTCGCGTCCGGCCGGTAGTCCTCCCAGGCCATGTCGATGTAACAGATCAGCTTCGGGTGTGGCAGCGTCGCTGCCTGCCAGCTGGGCATGAATGCGTGCCGACCTCCGCCCGCGTTGTCAGGAATCCGTCGATGTCGTAGATATCGACGGCTCGCCGCCCGGTCCGCTGCAGCGGCGTGACGCGCCCGATCTGCCAGTCCCACCGCATCGGCTTGCCGGCCGAATTGAGGTGCGGCGGATACCAGCAGGGCCGGCGCGTGCCGAGGCCGGCATGCGACCGGGCGGGGCATCGGAATCTACGTGCCAGCGAAACGTGCTCGTGCGGACCCGGCCGAGTCAGCCGTGCGCACTTGGACCCGGTGGGTGCCGACCGCAGTTTGCCGGTGTAGAAGACACGGCTCGCGGGCAAGCGGCGCCAGCTTCCCGCGTCGATCCGGTACTGCTGCGCCGGGATGCCGTCGGCAGCGTTGTAATGCGGCGGATCGACCTGGAAGTACTCCGCATCCGACGACGTCCGGCGCTCGGGCGTGCCGTTCACGAATTCGGTCACGGGCGGCGCGGCTGGCCGATAGGCGCCGGACGGTTGCCTCGTGGTGGTGCGACCGAACTGTGGACGACGGTGAAAGCAAACGTAGCGGGGTCGGTCTCGACCACCTCGGTGGCGGTCTCGGTGAGCCGCAACCGCTTGCCGGTGTCGGCATGACCGGCGATGTAACGGCGCGGGCTGCGAACGGCGTCACCGTCGAGTCGGCTGCGGCCACGCATTTCGCTGCGCAGGACTGCCAGGTGTAGCCGATCTCGAAGCTCAGCAGCTTGTCCCCGCGGGGCAGCAGGCTCGTGCGCCAGTGCAGGCCTGCGGCACGGACCGTGCTGCCATCGCGGAGCGCGCCGGCGATGCGCAGTCGCCCCGCCGCTGTGGGCCCTGAATGCAGTCGGCGGAACCGCCGCCGAGGTGATGTTGGTGAGCGATGGGCAGCAGGATGGGCTGCGGCTAGCCCGGCCGACCACGTTCCCGGCCATGACAATGCGACGGCAACCGTCGCGATGAGGACTGCCGGTCGCGTCGCCCTCATGTCATTTGCTCCTGACCCAGGCCAGCAGGCAGCAACTGGGCATGCGCGGCCAGCAGCTCGTCGACCATCTCGACGGTCTGGCTGACGGTGAGGCTTGCGGCAGTGTTGGGATCGAGCAGCGCCGCCTGATAGACGTGCTGGCGACTGCCGGACAGAGCCGCGGCAACAGTGAGCTCGACGACGTTGAGGAAAGTCCGGTTCAGCGCGGCCAGTTGCGGCGGCAGCGCCCCGACGCTCAGCGGCTTGGCGGAGCCTGCCGAGACCTGGCATGGCACCTCGACGCAGCAGTCGTCCGGCAGACTGGAGATCAGGCCGCCGTTGCGCACGTTCACATAGATCTCGCGCTCGGCGCCGGTCTCCACGGAATGGATGAACTGCGAGGCGAGCTCGTCCGTGCGCTCCATCTCGAGGTCGGTGCCTGCGGTCAGCTGGTCCTGCAGCGCGGCCAGTTCAGCCAGGTTCTCCTCCGACCGCGCCAGGTAGTCCCCGACGAAAATGCGGTACCGGTCGACCTGGTCGTTGTGCCGCATGAACCACGGCACGTACTCGGCCGAGTGCTCGCTCGACTCAGTCGGGAAGTACCCGAATCGCCGGTACAGCTCGACCCTGACCCGGCGCTGCAGCTCAGGTGAAGCGTCGATTACCTCCGCCAGCCGCGGATACAGCGAGACGCCGTCCTGCTCGAAGCGCAGCACGAAGGCCTGGTGGTTGAAGCCGGCGGTGAGGAACCGGACGCTGGCCGGGTCCGCGCCGACCAGGCCCGCCAGGAACGCGTGAGTATCCCGGACCGAATGGCACAGCCCGAACACGTTGCGGAAGTCGGTGCCCGCATAAACCGCCCACGGCAGCATGGCCATCGGGTTGGAGTAGTTGAGCAGGTATGCATCGGGGCAGTAGCGCACCATGTCGCTCGCCAGGGCTGTAACGACCGGGATCGTGCGCAGGCCCCGGAAGATTCCGCCGATGCCCAGGGTGTCGCCGATGGTCTGGCGCACGCCGTAGCGCGCCGGGATCTCGAAGTCAGTGCGTGTCGCCGAGTATCCGCCGACCTGGACCTCGTTGATGACGTACTGGGCGCCGTCGAGGGCCGGCCCGCGCTGCAGTGAAGCGGTCACCGTCGCGTTGGCCCCGGTCTGCGCGACCAGCCTGCGGGTGAGCGCTTCCGCGAACTCCAGCCGCTCCGCGCTGATGTCGTGCAAGGCCAGACGCAGGTCTTGGCCAGCCAGCTCGGGGTAGCTGCACAAGTCGGTGACGACGTTGCGGGTGAACTCGATACTGCCTGCGCCGATGAACGCGACTGTGATCACAGCTCGCCAGTGTTGCATTCTGGCCTGAATTGAGCAAGAGCGAGCATTGCCGTCGTGACCGATCTGATGCTAAGCCAAGTCAGGATTTAGGGGGCTAAGGCATTGACAACGGTCAGTATCGATGCGCAATGATGTCGGAAACACGTTTGCAGCGCGCATGATTCGTCGTTAGAACTGCGCGTACTTCGTCGTATCTCGTCGCGAAGAGGTCGGGCAATGAAGGGTCACTGGCTTAGCGCCGTTGCAGCTTCGGCACTCCTCGTATGCGGGCTCGCCGCGTGCGGAACGGGTACTCCGAACTCCACCGCCGGCGGAATGCAGATCTGGGAGGGCTATACCGGCGCTGAGGCGAAGGCGTTCACCCACCTGCTCGCAGTCTGGAACAAGGCCCACCCTGGCGAGAATGTCAGCTACCTGTACGTCAACAACGACGACTCGCTTCCCAAGCTTCTGACCGCGGTCAAGGGCGGCAGCCAGCCGGACATCGCCTACGTCTACGGCTCGTGGGCGCCAAACGTGGCGCAGATCCCGCAGGTGGTGAACCTGACGAAGGTCGTGCAGCAGCCCGGCGTCAACTGGTCCGACTTCTGGGTCGGCGAGCGCGATGTTGCCACCGTGAACGGCAAGGTCATCGGCATCCCAGCGCTCGTCGACAACCTCGCGGTGGTCTACAACAAGACGCTGTTCGCGGCCGCGGGACTGCAGCCGCCGGGCCCGGACTGGACCTGGGACCAGTTCATCGGCGACGCGAAGAAGCTCACGATCCCGGCGAAGAAGCAGTTCGGCACCGCGTACGTGACGCCCGGCAGCGAGGACACGGTCTGGCACTGGGAGGCACTGCTCTGGGAAGCCGGCGGGCAGATACTCAACGCCAGTAACACCAAGGCGGCGTTCGACTCGCCGGCCGGCCTCCAGTCACTCGACACGCTTCGGACCATGGCGGTGACGGACAAGTCCATGTACCTCGACCCGACCGACTCCGAGTACGCCAACCTCTTCAACTCGGGCAAGATTGGGATGCTGGTCACCGGGCCCTGGGATCTGTCCGGATTCCCGAACGTAAAGTACGGCGTGCAGATCATGCCGTCGTTCGCCGGCACCAGCGGCGGGCACCAGACGATCTCCGGCCCGGACAACTGGGTGATCTTCAACAACGGGTCGAAGCGGGTCGCAGCAGCTGAGAAGTTCCTGATCTGGATGACTGCGACGCCGCAGGCTACCTATTTCTCCCTGCACACCGGCGACCTGCCGATCCGGCAGTCGGTGGAGAACTCGTCTGACTTCGAGCAGAAGATGGACCAGGCGCTTCCCGGCGTCGACACCTTCATCACCAACCTTGGCAACGTCAAGCAGGCCCGGCCGCAGCTGCCGACCTATCCCAAGGTCTCCACCATCCTCGGCCAGATGATCGTGTCGGTGCTGCTCGGCAAGACTCAGCCGCAAGCAGCCCTGGCCAGCGCTGCGCAACAGGTCAACCAGGCCCTGGCGAGCGGCTCGAGTTCCTGACGTGATAGTTCGAGCAGTGCTGGCGCGCCGGGCGGCGCAGCCCGGGCGCAGGCCGACAACCGGGCAGGCCAGCCAGGCCGAAGGCCGGCGAGCAGGCGGCGGGCTGGGCGTTCGTGACGCCCGCCGTCGTGCTCATCATGCTGTTCGGTGTCGTGCCGATCGTCTGGTCGGCGGTCATGTCGTTCCAGCGCAACAACCTGTTCTCGCCGAACACCCCATTCGTCGGCCTTAGCAATTACCGTCAGATGCTGCACGACCCGGTGATCGGCCAGGCGATCACCCACACAATCATCTACACCGCACTGTTCGTTCCCGGTACGATGCTGGTCGGCATCTTCCTCGCCGTGGCGATGAACAGGAAGATCAGGTTCATCTCGGTCTACCGGACCGCGGCCTACGCGACGATGGCCATCTCCACTATCAGCGAGGCACTGGTCTTCATCTGGCTGTTCGACCCGTCCTACGGCATCGTCAACTACTTGTTCCACCTGGTCGGCATCCCGCAGCAGCAGTTCCTGAGCTCGACGTCCGAGGCGCTGTACGTCATAGTGATCATGACGATCTGGGGCTGGACCGGGTTCGCCGTGGTGGTATACCTGGCAGCGCTGCAGGGCATCCCGCAAGCGCTGACCGAAGCGGCCGCGATCGACGGTGCCGGACGGTGGGCGACCTTCAGACGGATCACTCTGCCACTGCTGAGCCCGGCTTCGCTGTTCCTGGTCGTCTGGCTCACGATCAACGCACTGCAGTTGTTCGACGAGGTCTACCTGAGCACTCAGGGCGGCCCGCTGAACTCGACCACGGTGCTCGTCTACTACCTGTATCAGCAGGCCTTCGGCGGCGCGAACTTCAACTTCGGCTACGCCTCAGCGATCGCCTACTTCCTGTTCGTCATCATCATCGTGTTCACCGCGATCCAGTTCCGGGTCGGGCGCCGGCTCGTTCACTACCGGTCCTAGCCATGGCAGCGCCTATCACCGCGGCTCCGACCGCCGCGTCCGTCACGCGAGCGGCACTGCCTGGCCGTCGCCGTGTGCGGCTGCCGTTCAGCCCGTGGCACCTCGTGCTTATCCCGGCGACGATCGTGCTGATCTTCCCGTTCGCGTGGCTGCTCATCACCTCGGTCGAGACGCCCGCCGAGGCCCTGCATTTCCCGCCGATACTCACGCCGCACCATCTCGACTTCAGCAACTACCCGCAGGCACTGCAGGCGGCGCCATTCGGCCGGTTCTTCATCAACAGCGCGGTCGTGGCCGTGACCACCGTCGTGGCCAACGTGGTGATGTGCTCACTGGCGGGTTACGCCTTCGCCCGCTACCGGTTCGCGGGCCGCGGTCTGCTGTTCGCACTCATGATGACGACCCTGATGGTGCCTTTCCAGGTGACGATGATCCCGCAGTACATCATCACCAAGTGGCTCGGCGTCAACCTGGTGGGCGAATTCGGGCTCAACCACATCGGCGCACTCATAGTGCCGAACGCCGCTACCGCCTTCGGTGTCTTCTTCCTGCGCCAGTTCTTCCGCACGCTGCCGATCGAATACGAGGAGGCTGCCAGAGTCGACGGCGCAAACCGGCTCGTCGTGTTCTGGCGGATCGTGCTGCCGCTAGCTGGCCCGGCGCTGTCCACCCTGGCGGCGCTTACGTTCCTGGACTCGTGGAACAGCTTCCTCTGGCCGTTGATCGCGGTCAACCAGACCAACCAGATGACGCTGCCGCTAGGTCTGGCGACGTTCCAGAGCGCGCATTCCACTGAATGGACGCTTCTGATGGCCGGCAACGTGATGAGCCTGATCCCGATAATGATCGTCTTCTTCGCCGCGCAGCGGTATTTCGTCCGCTCGGCCGCGGCCACCGGCCTCACCGGCAGCTGAGCGTGTCACCGGCAGAACGATAAGCGTGAAGGAGCGGGAGTGACGGAGCGGGCGGAAAAGTTCCCTGGCAGCGAGGTGTTCGGAGGGAGCACGGTCTTCCCTGGGAGCACGGTCTTCCCTGGGAGCACGGTCTTCCCTGGGAGCACGGTTTTCCCTGGGAGCACGGTTTTCCCTGGGAGCACGGAGGCGGAAATCGCGTCGCAGCCAGCCTGCTGGCTGCAGGCAGCCGAGTTGGCCGGCGACGCGGGTGCGAAGCTGCCGGGTCCGGGCGAGCGCGTTGCCGTGGTCGGCTGCGGCACGTCCTGGTTCGTGGCGCAGTCGTATGCAGCCGCGCGCGAGGCAGCTGGCCAGGGTGAGACCGATGCGTTCGCTGCTTCGGAAATGCCGGCCGGACGCCGCTACGACCGAGTGCTCGCGCTATCGCGATCGGGCACGACGACGGAAATCCTGGAACTCCTGGCCCGGCTTAACGGCCAGGTCCGCACGGTCGTGGTCACCGCCGATAGCTCGAGCCCGGTCGCGACCGCGGCGGACGACGTCATCGCGCTTGACTTCGCCGACGAGCAGTCGGTGGTACAGACCCGGTTCGCGACGAGCGAGCTTACGTTTCTGCTCGCGCACCTCGGCGTCGACATCACGCCGATGGCCGACGCTGCCCGCGCAGTGCTCACCGCTGAGCTGCCGGCTGAGTTGCTGAACGCAGAACAGTTCACCTTCCTCGGCACCGGCTGGACCTGCGGGCTGGCGCATGAAGCCGCGCTGAAGCTGCGCGAGGCGGCGGGCCTCTGGACCGAGTCCTACCCGGCGATGGAGTACCGGCACGGGCCGATCGCGGTGGCCGGACCTGGCCGCGTGGTCTGGTTGTTCGGCCCCGCACCCGACGGTCTGACCGGCGAGGTCGAGGCGGCAGGCGGGCTGGTCTGGCAGCCGCCCGAAGCCGTGGAGATGCCGCTGGCCGAACTGGTCCGCGTGCACCGCGTGGCCGCGGCAATTGCCCGCGCCCGCGGCTTCGACCCGGACCGGCCGAGGAACCTGACCAGGTCGGTCATCCTCCTGCCGCGCTGACCGCCGTGATCCTCGTCGTCTCACTGAACCCTGCGCTGGACGTGACGCACCGGCTCGGCCAGGTCGAATGGTCAGGCGTGAACCGGCCGGACGCGGTGCACGCCAGACCCGGCGGCAAGGGCCTCAACGTGGCGAGGGTGCTGCAGGCGCTGGGCGCCGACGTACTGCTGACGGGTCTTGCCGGAGGTCATACCGGGAACGAGCTACGATCCGCACTCGGCATCGCGAACATCCCCGCCGTCTTCGCCGAGATCGCCGGGCATACCCGGCGCACATTCGCGATCGTGGACAGCGGCCGGGCGCAAACGGCGATGTTCAACGAGCCCGGACCGCTGGTCACCGAGGCCGAGTACGCGGCCTTCATGGTGCTCTTCGCTGAGGCCATGCCACGCAGCTCGGCCGTGGTACTGTCGGGCAGCCTGCCGCCCGGCCTGCCGGCCGACACCTACGCCGACCTGATCACGATGGCAGCGCAGGCCGGCGTTCCGGCGCTGCTTGACACATCCGGCGAGGCACTGCGGCGCGGGATTGCCGCGGGCCCGGCTATCGTCAAGCCCAACCTGGCTGAACTAGAGGCAATGACCGGTCGCACGCTGAGCGGCGGTGGATCTGCTGACGGATGGGCTCCTTCCGCGGCCGAGCAGGGCGCGGACCCACCGGCGTCCACGCTGTGCGCGGCAGCCGCAGATCTGCGCACCCAGGGCGCCGCCGCCGCCGTGGTGACGCTCGGCGCGGACGGCCTGCTGGCCGTCACCGGCGAGGGCACCTGGCTCGCCAGACCGCAGCCGGTCAGTGGCAACCCGACCGGCGCAGGCGACGCGGCGGCCGCCGCGCTGGCTCAGGGCCTGGTGGCTGGCAGCCCGTGGGCCGACCGCATCCGCCGGGCCGCCGCGCTGGGCGCTGCCGCGGTGGCTGCCCCGGTAGCCGGCGAATTCGAGGCGGCGGACTACGAGCGCGCCCTTGCAGCCGTGCAGGTGACGAGATGGGAGCAGTCGCCATGCCGATAACCCGAGCGGCCGAGCTCGTCGGCGCGGCGTACGCCGCCGGCCGTGGCCTCGCCGCAGTCAACGTCATCGGGCTCGAGCACGCTGAGGGTATTCTCGCCGGAGCTGAGGCCGCAGGTACCGGCATCATCCTGCAGATCAGCGAGAACTGCGTGGCTTACCACGGCTCGCTTGCACCCATCGGCACCGCCGTACTCGCCGCAGCGCGCGCTGCCGCCGTGCCGGTTGTCGTGCATCTCGACCACGCGACCAGGGAAGACCTGGTCCGCGAAGCTATTGCGCTGGGATTCGGCTCGGTGATGTATGACGCCTCGGCCCTGCCGTACGCAGACAACGTGGGCATCACTACCGACATCGCGGCCTGGTGTCACGATCGCGGAGTCTTCGTCGAGGCCGAGCTCGGCGAGATCGGTGGTAAAGATGGCGTGCATGCTGCCGGAGCGCGGACCGACCCGGCGCAGGCAGCAGAGTTCGTCCGGGTAACTGGCGTCGACGCGCTGGCGGTAGCGGTCGGCAGCTCGCACGCCATGCGGACCAGGGATGCCGTGCTCGATCTCGGCCTGGTGCGGCGAATCCGAGCCGCGGTGTCGGTGCCACTGGTGTTGCATGGCTCGTCAGGCGTGCCTGATGATGCCCTGAGTGCCGCCGTGACAGCCGGGCTCACCAAAATCAACATGGCAACCCAGCTCAACAAGGTGTTCACCGCTGCGGTCCGGGGCTGCCTGGCGAACGATGCCGGGATGACGGACCCGCGTCGTTACCTGAGCGCGGGCCGGGACGCTGTCGCCGCCGAGGTGACGCACTTCCTCGGCGTGCTCCGTGCGGACGCAGGGAGTCTGGTGTGAGCCGGTACAGCCGGTGGAATCAGCTGCTCGAGCTGCTCGCTGCCGAGGGCCAGCTGCAAGTGGAGCACGCGGCCGCGGTGCTGGGCGTCTCGACGGCAACCATCCGACGCGACTTCGACGATCTGGCCGGTCAGCAGATGCTGGCGCGCATCCGCGGCGGAGCAGTTGCCCAGGGCGTCACCTACGACCTGCCGCTGCGGTACAAGTCCGAGCGCCATCCGTCGGAGAAGCAGCGGATCGGCGCCATGGCTGCCGGGCTCGTCCAGGCCGGGCAGGTAGTCGGCCTCAACGGCGGCACGACCACAACCGAGGTGGCGAGGGCGCTGGCAGTGCGCGCCGATCTGACCTCTGCGGCCGGCGCGCCGGCCGCAACGGTGGTCACCAATGCCCTGAATATCGCCACGGAGCTGGCCGTCCGGCAGCACATCAAGATCGTGGTGTCGGGTGGCGTCGCCCGGCCTCAGTCGTATGAGCTGACCGGGCCGCTGGCCACTGGCGTGCTGGAGCGGGTGAGCATCGATATCGCCTTCCTTGGCGTCGATGCCATCGACCCGGCAGCGGGCGCCATGGCGCAGCATGAAGGTGAAGCCAGTATCAATCAGCTGATGGCAAGCCAGGCCAGCCAGGTCGTGGTAGTAGCAGACAGTTCGAAAGTCGGCCGCAGAGCATTCGCCCGCATCTGCGCCGCCGCCGAGATCGACGTGCTGGTGACCGACACGGGCCTGGCAGACGACGCGGCAGCAAGGTTCGCCGACGCCGGGGTGCGAGTGATGGTCGCGTGACCGAGCTGACCGCATCCGAGTCCGGCCCGCCCGCGGCGATTGACCTGCTGGTTGTCGGCGACTGCAACCCGGATGTGCTCGTACTCGGCGACGATGTGGTGCCGGAATTCGGCCAGCAGGAGAAGCTCGTTGGCGGCATCTCGCTGGTGGTGGGCGGTTCTGCGGCGATCACGGCAGTAGCCGCCGCGCGGCTGGGGCTGCGGGTGTCGATAGCTGCCGTCGTCGGCGCAGACCCGGCCGGCGAGTTCATGGTTGCTCAGCTCACCAGTGAGGGCGTCGATACCGGGAATGTCATCGTGCGGCCGGGGCTAGCGACCGGCATGACGGTCGCGCTCTCGTCCGGCAGCGACCGCGCGATTCTTACCGCGACCGGCGCGATGACCTCGCTGACTGCAGGCGATGTGCCCCGTGCCCTCCTGCGCGCCGCGCGCCACCTGCACGTCAGCTCCTATTTCCTGCTCGAACGGTCGCTCGGCCCTGGCCTGGCGGCCCTGCTCGGCGAGGCGCGAGCGAACGGAACGACCACGTCGCTGGACACCAACTGGGACCCGACCGGACGCTGGGGCGGCGAGCAGCTACGCGAGGTGCTGACGCAGACCGACATACTGCTGCCCAACGCCGAAGAGGTGCTCCGGCTCAGTGGCCAGCCCACGGTCACCGCTGCGGTCTCAGTCCTCACTAAGGCCGGGCCCAAGATCGTCGTCAAGCTCGGTGACAACGGAGCGCTGAGCGCCGACGGCAGCGCAGTGCGGCCGGTCCCGCCGCCGTCCGGACTGGCAGGCGAGCTCATCGATACGACCGGTGCTGGCGACTGTTTCAATGCTGGCCTGATCGCGGGCCTGTTGCGCGGCCTGGATCTGCCGGCCGCGACGAGGCTCGGCTGCGCGGCCGGCTCGGCTTCCACCCGTGGCGCTGGCGGGACGGCCGCAGCGCCGACCCTCGCGGCCGCACTCGCGCTCGCCGACACCGCCACCTAGGTCACCGGGCCCGCCCCTGTCAGGCCCGGTGACCCGGTCTGTGACGGAAACCATCCGTGATCCCCCCCGATCCATTCCGTGGATCGGCAGCGCCGGCGCGACCAGGTCTGTAGCGCCAGCGCTACCGGCCTGCGGATGAGGTCAGGGCGGTACTGATACATGCCTGTCCGGATTTTCGGTAATTCGCGCCCAGCCGCTCGTATCAGCGGCCCCATTGGTGCATCCGGGTTAGCAGGAAGGAGCCGCCGCATGCCGCCGTTACGCCCAGCAGACCCGGAAGGAGACACATGAACCTGACTTACGGGGATGTCCGGGGCACGTGTCAGCACCGGGCGCTAGCTAGCGCGGCAAGCGGCCGGTTCCTCCGGGATGCTGGTCACCCGGCACAGGAGAATCGTCGGCTAGCTGTGCAATCGAGGCGGTTCGCGGCAGAATTCCGCAAGGTCCGTGCCGTGCACGGAATAACATGCAGGTGGGTCCGCCGGCCTCGGAAAGGACACACCATGCGCGACGACCCGTCAGTCATTGCCCTGGTGAAGCGGGTATGCGACGGCGACCAAGAGGCCTGGAACGAGATCATCGAGCGATACTCCCCGCTGGTATGGGCGATCTGCGCCCGGTACCAGCTCGGCCGGCCGGATGCCGATGATGTCGGCCAGGGAGTCTGGCTCATGCTGGTGGAGAACATCGCCAATCTCCGCGAGCCGGCCGCCCTGCCCGGCTGGCTGGCGACGACGACCAGGAACGAGTGCCTTCGGGTACTGCGCACAGCGCGCAGGTATGACCCGGACGGACTGCCTGCCGAAGACCTGATGCCGCCGGACGTGGACAGCAAGGCGATCGACGAAGACTTGATCGAGGCGGAACTCGGCGTGGCTCTCCGCGCCGCGTTCGCTGACCTGGGGCCGGCCTGCCACGAGTTGCTGTCGATGCTGATCCGGGACCCGCCACCTAGCTATGCCGCCGTCAGCTCCACCCTCGGCATGCGGGTCGGCAGCATCGGCCCGACCCGTGCCCGCTGCCTTGGCCAGCTGCGGCGGTCGCCGCACCTTGCGGATTACCTGTCTCGCCGGGCTAGTGCAATCGAAGTCAAGGAGACGAGGAGGTGAGCGCGGTGGGCGCTGGCTTGACGGATGACGAACTGCTGGAGGCGCTACGGCGTGCCGTCGCAGCCCGGCAGGACGTGCCGCCCGATTTCGTCGCGGCAGCGAAGGACGCCTTTGCCTGGCACGACATAGACGCCGAGCTCGCCCGGCTGACCTATGACTCGCATGCCGCAGACCATGCGCTGGCCACGCGGACCGAGGCGGCCTCCATCCGTGCGCTCACCTTCACGTCCGGACGGTTGACGATTGAGCTTGAGGTCGCTCAGGATTCCCTGGTCGGGCAGATCGTCCCTGCCCAGCCCGCGGTGATCACCTTGGTGCCGCGATCTGGGGACGGGACCTTGGTCGCGGCAGACGAGATCGGCTGCTTTTCGGTCGAGCCGATTCCGCTCGGGCAGTTCCGGTTGCGCTGCCGGACGGCGGCAGGCGTGGAGACCGTGACCGGCTGGATCACTCTGTAGCTCAGTCTGCTCCCAGCATCAGCAGAGATACCGCTGCCGCTTGCTGCACGGGATCGGTGCCGGCTGTGTTCCTCGTCGTTAGCAGTGCCTCCGCGAGCGTGCTGCCAGCGCGCAGGTTGCGATGCAGCTCGACCATCAGCGGCACGGCGGCCTGATCGTTCAGCGGCACGACGCCAGCGATGACCCCGGCAGTTCCCAGCGGAAGCAGGCTGCTGACCAGCCCCAGGAGCTCGTCGGCTCCGGCTGGTGCAAGCACGCCTGAGTCGCAGCTGGACAGGACCAGCCGGTACGGGGCGCGCTCCAGTTGCTCGAAGTCGTAGACAGTTAGCGGACCGTCGTGCAGGCGGAGCGAGGAGAACATCGGGCTATCCGCGCGGAACGTGCCATGCGCGGCGATGTGCGCGAGCCATGCACCGTCGAGTGCGCCGAGCACGCGCGTGGTCGTGGCATCAGCCCCTGCCAGGACGGTGACGTCCTCATACATCCGGGCGGCTTGCGGTACTTCGGCGCCATCGGTAACCAGGCCGGGACCGGTAGCAAGCACGACGTGCCGGCGGTCCGGCGGCTTGGCTGCGTGCGCCCGGAGCCAGGCACCAGCAGATGGGGCCACACTGAACGGACGCCGGGCGAGAGCGGGAAGCAGCGCCCACGGGATCGCGTGCAGCCGACCTGGCGGAACGACGATGAGCGGCCCCTCTCCCAGTTGCTGTGCGGCGAGGCCGAGAGTCGCCGCCTCGAGCCGCAACCCGGCGGCTGACAGGACAGCCATCGCGCTGGCAAGGTCGTCGCCTTGCCTGTCGCGCGCGAGGCGGCGCAGCGCGAAGCGGGCGAAATCGGCGGCGCGCATCGCGTCCTTCGTCTTGCCCGCGGTCACCAGGCGCACTCGCCCGCCGCCGCAGAGCAGCACGTGCAGCGTGCCGTCCACGTCCACAATCTCGGCCAGCTGCGCCGCGCCGAGCTGATCGAGCAGCGCGTCGATATCGATCACGCGACGAGCGGGAACGGCGGAACCTTTCGTCCGCAGTGACGCCGCCCGGATTGCCTTCTCCAGCCGTAGCTGATCGCGTTCAAGCGACGCCGTCGGCTCGCCTTGCCGGCGCGCTTCTTCGAGCCGGCTCATCACCTGGCGCAGTGCCGCGAGGTCGGCGTCATACCCGGTGCCGGCCGGGGGCCGCACGGCCGGCACCGCCAGCGCGGTGGCGCGCCAGCGCTCACTCCAGGTCAGCATGAGGCGGGGCTGCCGCATCCGTGCTGCGTGGCGCTGGGCGAGTGCGGCCAGTTCTGCTCCGTGTGCCGTTGCCTGAGCGCGAAGCTCCGACGCGCCGAGGCTCCACCGGTGCTGGTCAAGCACGTCAAGCCCGCGGCGGCAGGCGATCTGCAGCTGCCGGGCATCGCCGACGGCCTCAGCGCGAAGCGCCTCAGCCAGCCATCCAGTCACCCGTGACATAGCCGGCCCGCGCCGCCTGCTGCGCGCGGCTGCGGTGAGATGGCGGTCCCAGTCGGCCCGCCTCCCAAGGTCGAGTGCTACCCGGCCGGTCAGCACGTGAGCTGGCACCACGTCTGTGGAGCGCATCGCCGCGAGCTCGAGAGTTACCTGAATTGCAGTCGCCAGCAGCCGCCGTGACAGCAGACCGGCGGCGTACTGCGCCTGCACGATCACGAGCTTCGCTTCCGTTGTTCCCCGCGGGTTCTGCTGGGCACGAAACAGGCGGCTCGCGGAACGCGCCCGCTCAAGCGCTATTTCGGGTTCATCAGCAGCAAGCGCGCAGATGGCTGCCTTCAGCTGTAGCTCAGCCCGCCGAGTAGACGGACCGTGAGACTGCTCGATTTCTCCGATCGCGGCGTCCGCCTCCGCCAGTGCATCTCGGGCCAGCCCTGCTGCTAGCAAGACCTCGCAGCGGGTATAGGCGATCTCTCGAGGTGGTGCCCCGAGCACGCGATAGCGAGCAGATGCTTCATCAAGCAGCGCGAGTGCGCCCGGCAAGTCGCCTGAATAGAACTTCGCGACGCCCTGGTTGAGCACCGTAATCGCGACTTCGCGCTCCTGGCCGTTCGCATCGAGGAGCTCGCCCGCGGCGACAAAGTCAGTGATGGCGCGAGCCGGGAGGCCCAGGGCGATATTGACTAGGCCGCGGCCATTGAGTGCGCGTGCAGTCCAGATCGGATCGCACGCCCGTTGCAGGATGCCCACCGCACGGCGGAAGTCTTCCAAAGCCGCCGCATGCCGGCCGAGGGTCCACAGCACGTGGCCGCGCCGGTGCAGCACGCGACCGGCGAGCCGGCCGCTGGACAGGGCAATCGCGCGATCGAAGGCGGCAAGAGCGTCCGCCGTCCTGCCCGCGAAGGCCAGTGCGATCCCGAGAGAGCTCAGCACATCAGCTTCGCGTTCGGCGAGGGAAATCTGCTGGGCACACCGCAGAGCGCGGCGGAGCTCGCGGATGCCGGCACCAACGTCGCCGTTGTCGCGCAAGACGATTCCGGCGGCCTGGTGCGCGATGAGCGCGTCGGCGGGGCTTGGGCGCGAGGCGAGGATGCGCCGGGCCTGAGCGAGCGCTTCCTGCGGACGGGACATTGCCAGCAGCAGCAGTGCCTCGGTGTCCTGAGCGCCGGAACCTGCCGCATGGACGCCATCAGCCACGGAAGTGAGCCTAGATCGGCCTGTCATCGCGCGTTAGCCGACACTCCTTGTCGTACTGTCCTTGAAAACATCAGCCTCAGTCACCTTATGGTGTAGATAACGGACAGAACATATTTCATCCACCCGAGGTATCACCAGGCCAGCGATGAACTCCGTAGGGCGCCGGGGTGCATCGCACCTGCCGGCCAGCGTCACCTCGATTCCGCTTCAGCACGCCGGGGAACTGCGTCACCTGAACTTCTGTGGAGGTCACCATGCCCGAAGAGGCCGACAACTGGAAAGACGGCATAAGCCAGCAGGTCATCGACGAGACCGATTGCATCATCAAGGCGTTTCGCGGCTCATCAGACCGGCGGCCAGAAGTCAAGGCAGCCCGCAACGAACGCGGCGTCGACCACATGTATGCCGAGGGTCAGATCCTGGTACGCGCGGAGCATCTCGATCGGGTCCTGGAGATCCTCGGCGAGCAAGGCGAGCGTGACCTCTTGGCGAACGCGCCCGGGCGGTTGCGCCGCGTCATCGGCGGGGTCGCACTTCTCACGCTGGCCGACTCCCGCACTGTGAGCGACGCCCTCGACGAAATCGAACGGCAGCTTGGCCGCGGTATCGCCACGCCCGACCACGTGCTCACGGTTTCAGGCGCAGGGGGCGGCGGCGGGCTTGGCTGCCCGGCCACCGAGCCGCAGCAGGTCTACTGCGAGATGGAGCCCTATCCTGCGGTCAGCCAGGACCACGGCGGTGCCGGAGTGATGATCTACCTTGCCGACACCGGGCTGCTCGACGGCGCAGCCGAGGCGCACGGCTGGCTGGGCGGCGTGCAAGCGGATGACATCGATCCCCTGCCGCCCAAGCTGCCCGGTGGTGTCCAGCCCATCCCGCCCTACACCGGCCACGGCACGTTCGTGGCAGGCGTCATGCGATCCATGGCTCCGGCAGCCGAGATCGTCGTGACGAACTGCTTCTCAATAGCAGGCAGCCAGCTTGAATCGGACCTGGTCACGAAGCTCGAGGATGAGCTCAAGCGCGGCGTCGACATCTTCCATCTGAGCATTGCCGCGCGCTCCCGGCACGACCTGCCGCTGATCGCCTTCGAACAATGGCTGAAGCGCCTGCATCAGATCAAAGGCAGCATCTGCATCGCCCCGGCAGGTAACGACAGCTACCGGCGGCCTAACTGGCCTGGCGCCTTCGCGGGCGTGATCGCGGTCGGCGCGCTCGGCAGTGACTGGCGGAGCCGGGCGAGCTTCACGAACTTCGGCGGCTGGGTAGACGTGTACGCGCCGGGCCGCGATCTCATCAACGCCTACGCGACCGGCACCTACACCTGCCACGTGACTCCGTATTCGGGACAGGTCAGGGAGTTCTACGGCATGGCGAGGTGGAGCGGCACCTCCTTCTCCACGCCGGTCGTAACCGGCCTGATCGCGGCGCGCATGTCCGGCACCGGCGAGAACGCGGCACAGGCCGCCGAGGCGCTGCTCGCCGAGGCGCGCTCGCAGGCTATCCCCGGTGTCGGTGCTGTCCTGCTGCCCCCCCGCGACAGCTGGGTGCGGCCCGGCTGAGGCCCGGCCGGCCGGGAATACTTCCGGGACCTACTTAGTTGACGTCAAGCAACTAAATTTGTTCTGGGACTCCCGCGCGCCCCGATGGGCTGAGGAAGGAAGCGTCATGTCGTCCGCGCTAGACGGGCCGCAAGCCGACGGACTAACGGAAGGCTTGAGGGAGGCGCAGTCCCCCGGCAAGAGCGGCGGCCGACTCGGCAGCAACGTCCACTACAAGTGGATAGCCCTATCGAACACGACACTCGGCGTCCTGATGGCGACGATCAACGCCTCGATCATGCTGATCGCGCTGCCGGACATCTTCCGCGGCATCGGCGTCAACCCGCTGCAGCCAGGCAACACCAGCCTGCTGCTGTGGCTGATCATGGGCTACCTCGTCGTCACCGCCGTGCTGGTGGTGAGCTTCGGCCGGCTGGGCGACATGTTCGGCCGGGTCAGGATGTTCAACCTCGGCTTCGCGGTGTTCGCAGCGTTCTCCGTCATGCTGTCGGTGACCTGGATGCACGGGACGGCAGCGGCCTGGTGGCTGATCGCCATGCGGATCTTGCAGGGCGTCGGCGGAGCCATGCTGATGGCCAACTCCAGCGCAATCCTCACCGACGCGTTCCCGCCAAACGAGCGCGGCCTCGCACTCGGCCTGAACCAGGTCGCGGCCATCGCCGGCTCGTTCATCGGCCTCGTCCTCGGCGGCGTACTCGGCCCGGTCAGCTGGCGGTACGTGTTCCTGGTGTCGGTCCCTTTCGGCATACTCGGCACGATCTGGTCCTATCTGAAGCTGCAGGAGCGCGGCATCCGCAAGCCTGCCAGGCTGGACTGGGCCGGCAATCTGACATTCGCGGCCGGCTTGATCGCCGTCCTGGTCGGCATCACCTACGGCATCCAGCCCTACGGCGGTCACACGATGGGCTGGACCAGCCCGCTTGTCCTCGGCCTGCTGGGCGGCGGCCTTGCCGTACTCGCGATCTTCTGCACCATCGAGACCAGGGTCGCCGAGCCGATGTTCAACCTCAGCTTGTTCAGGATCCGTCCTTTCACCGCTGGCAACATGGCCAGCCTGCTCGCCGGACTTGGCCGCGGCGGCCTGATGTTCACGCTGATCATCTGGCTCCAGGGAATCTACCTTCCTATCCACGGCTACGGCTTCAGCCAGACGCCGCTATGGGCCGGCATCGCGATGCTGCCGCTGACGATCGGATTCCTGATTGCGGGCCCGGTCTCTGGCTGGCTGTCTGACCGCCATGGCGCCCGGCCATTCGCGACCGGCGGCATGGTGCTGGCAGCAGCCTCGTTCGGGCTGCTTGAGCTGCTGCCCATCAACTTCAGCTACTGGCAGTTCGCCGGGATCCTGCTGCTCAACGGCATCGGCATGGGCCTGTTCGCGTCTCCGAACCGGGCGGGCATCATGAACAGCCTCCCGCCAGACCGCCGCGGCGTCGGCGCCGGCATGAGCGCGACTTTCCAGAATTCCGCCATGGTCCTGTCGATCGGCATTTTCTTCACGCTGATCATCCTCGGGCTGGCCGGAACGCTGCCGGCTGCGCTTCGCCACGGCCTGATCGCCCAGGGCTTGCCGCGGGCCGACGCGGCACGGATAGCCGGACTGCCGCCGGTGTCGATCATGTTCGCCGCGCTCCTCGGCTACAACCCCGTGCAGACCCTGCTCGGGCACGCCATCAGCAAGCTGCCCGCCGGCCACGCTGCGTACCTGACCGGTCACACGTTCTTCCCGTCGCTCATCTCGGCCCCGTTCGAGCACGGGCTGGCCATCGCGTTCGACTTCGCCATCGCAGCCTGCCTGATAGCGGCCGTGGCCTCGCTGCTGCGCGGCGGCAGGTACGTGCACGACCTGCATGGCGCAATCGAGGCCGGGGCACACGCCGCCAGCGACCGCGACAACGACCGCAGTCCCGTGCCTGTCACCAGTGCTGCCGGAAGTTAGCAGGAAACGGGCACGTCAGGCCGGCCGCTCCCCAACGCTCGCAGACCTGACAGCACCCCGCGACCTGTGATAACCAGAGCACATGCACGGCGGACAGGCAGTCGCAGGCCGCAACGCAGTGGCACCCGAGCTGGCCGTCAGCTCGATCTATCCGGAGCCGGTCACGATCGCGAGCCTGACGGCACGCGGCAGCGCTCTGTTGCTGTTCGTGTCGCAGGAGTGCCCGACATCGGCGATGGCGCTGCGCAATCTCGGTCCGCTCTGTCTGGCATGGCAGGCCTCCGGCCTCAGCTGCACGGCAGTCTTCGAGGACCCGCTTGAGATCGCCCTCCGGGTCGCGCACAACTGCGGCTGGGCGGGCAACGTCGTCTCGCAAGATCCGCCGTACGAGGCCTCGCGGCTTTACCGGCTGATGTCCGTACCGACCGCGGTTCTGGTCGCCGCGGACGGCGTCATCGTCGACACGGTCACCGGGTGGGATCAGCCTGCGCTGGCCGCCCTGATCCGCACGGCCGGCGCGGACCTGCCAGTCCCTGAAGCGACCGAGCCGCTGCGCAAGCCCGGCTGCTCATCGAAGGCCGCCATCGACCCGGACCTGGCCGCGGCCATCTCGGCGCCCAGCGCCGACGACGAGCTCGAGGAGATGTTCGAGCGCGGCTGGACCGACGGTCTGCCGGTGATTCCGCCGACAACGGAGCGAGTCGCGAAAATGCTGGGCCGGTTCGACGCCGACGAGTCGCTCGGGGAGGTCCCGCCCTCGATGGGCGTGGCCACGTTGCGGCGGGTGGCCGCATGCGCGGTGCTGGCCGGGTGCCGCCCGGATTACTTCCCGGTCGTGGTCGCGGCCGTCCGGGCAGCACTCGATCCCCGGTTCAACGTGCACGGGCAGGCCGTCACCACGCAGCCTGCCGGACAGCTCATCGTGGTTAACGGACCCGTCCGGCACGTCACTGGGATGAACAGCGGCATGGGCGCGCTCGGCCCAGGGAACCGGGCAAACCTGACGATCGGCCGGGCGCTCCGGCTGCTGATCTGCCTGACTGGCGGAGCGATGCCAGGCACGCTGGACCGGTCCACTCTCGGCCAGATGGGCAAGGTCGGCTTTTGCATCGCCGAAGACGAGGAAGTCAGCCCGTGGGAACCGCTGCACGTCGAGCGCGGCTTCCAGCCGGGCGAGTCGGTGGTGACGGTCATCGGCTGCGACGCGCCGCTGTCGATCTCGGACCACCGCAGCCGTACTCCCGAGGACCTCGCCTATGTCCTGGCCTGGGCCGCGGCCAGTACCTGGAGCACCAACTGGTGGCCGCTGACTGAACCGTCGGTCTACGTCATCTGCCCGGAGCATGCGGCGATGTTCCGCCAGGCAGGCTGGACCAAACGGCGGCTGCGCGAGTTCATGTTCGAAATCGTGCGGAAGCCGGCCCGCGAGTTGCTCCGCGGTGAGACCACACCGTTCGTGCATGCCTCGGACCCAGACGCCGAGGTGCCCAAATGGGCCTCACCTGAATCCATCGTGCTGCTTGTCGCGGGCGGCGAAGCGGGACGTTACAGTGCTGTCCTGGGCCCGTGCACGGGCATGGGATTCCAGATCGTCTCGGAGAAGGTGGTGTCGCCGTGACCGCCGACTACGTGAGCCCGTTCGACGAGCGGGTGCGGCAGCCGGAGCCGCTCGCGCCGCGCCCGGCCAGCGTGTCCGGCCTGCGCGTCACACTGCTCGATATCCGGAAGAACCGCGGCGACGAGTTCCTCGACCAGGTCGAGACGCTGCTGCAGCAGGCGGGTGCGACGACCAGCCGCGTGACGAAGGAGATCTTCTCCAAGCCTGCCGCCCTGGACCTGATCGACCGCATCACCACGATCTCCGACGCGGTCGTTGAGGCCCTGGCCGATTGAGGCTCCTGCACGTCGTGCAGTGTGTACGACCTCGTTCGGCTAGAGCGCCGGCAGATCCCCGCAGTTGGCGTCGCGACCACCCCGTTCGCTGACGAAGCGGTGGAGCAGGCTCGGCTATTGAGCATGCCGGGCTGCCGCATGCTTTACCTGCCTCACCCGGTTCAGTTGCTCACGAGTGCTGAGCTGGCCGGACTGGCTGATGCCATCTTCCCGGCCGTGGTTGCGGCCCTGACTGACGGGACGCAGTGATCAGCCGGTGGGCGCCAGCTCTTCCCCGTCGGACACCGCAGTCGTCGCCAGCGGCTGCGGAAGGCTGCGCTCGTCGGTCGCGCCCGGCACGAACAGGTAGTTGCGTGCGTGGTTGCAGACCACGTCCGTCTCCTGCCAGCTGCCCTGCCAGGTGTGCATCACGTAGTCGCGCCGGAGCAGCCAGGTCGCGACGTCGCTGCCCGGATGCCGGTAACGAGCTGTGTGGCGGTCCTCAATCTCGACCAGCAACGTCGGCCTGAACCGCTCGATCGAGGCCTGGCCGCCCTTCAGCACCTGGAGCTCGGCACCTTCGACATCGATCTTGATGAAGTCGAGGCGGGTCAGTTCCGTGGCAGCGCAGATGCCGTCGAGCGTGTTGACCTCGACATCGACGTCGACGTGACTGCGAAATTCGGCGTTGGAGCCCTGTCCCGTGCAGTCAGCGTCCAGGAACGACCGCCCGGTGACCGGTCCGTGCCGGCCTACCGGAACACTCATGACGCCGCGTCCGGGCTCGACACCGAGCGCGACCGCATGGTGACGGACATTTTCGCTGGACCGGCCGCCGAGGATCCTGGTGAGCACGGGATGGGCGAATGGCACCGGCTCGAAGCTGTGGACCTGGCCGTTCGGGCCGGCCAGCTGGGACAGCGCCAGCGTGTACAGCCCGGCCGCGGCCCCGATGTCGAAGCAGACGCTTCCTGGCTGGATGATGTCGCGCAGGCCTAGCATCTCCGGCTCGACGAACCGGGTGCGACGGGCGAGCTGCAAGACAACTGCCGTAGCCAGGGCCTGGCGCGTCTTGCTCGTCTGCGACGTCATCGTGCTCCTTCTAGGCTCCGGTTCGCGGCGCTAGCCGACCGGCTACCAGTAAAGCTAAGCGCTGAGCCCGCCGTGGCCGAATCGCTCACGAGTTAGCGATAGCACGGTACACGCTCGAAGCCGTTCAGCGGTAAACGCCGGCCGCTCAACCCCCCGCTGACGTGGGCAAAGGCGGCCAGCTACGCCCCGATCCAGACGGTTTTGGTGTTGCAGAACTCACGGATGCCATGGCTGGCCAGCTCCCGGCCGAATCCCGAGCTCTTGATGCCGCCGAACGGCAGCTGGGGGTAGGACGTCACGTTCCCGTTGATGAAGACCAGGCCCGCCGCAAGGTCCGAGATGAACTGGCTCCGCTCCGCATCGTCCCTGGTCCAAGCGTTGGCGCCGAGGCCGAATTCGGTGCCGTTGGCCAGGCTGATCGCCTCGTCGATATCAGCGACCCGGTAGAGCGACGCGACCGGCCCGAAGACCTCCTCGGCGTAGACCCGCATGTCCGGGGTGATGCCGGTCAGCACGGTCGGCAGGTAATAGAAGCCGGGACTGTCGGGTGCCGCGCCGCCGCAAAGCACCCGGGCGCCCTGGGCGGCCGCGTCGGCGACCAGGTCCTCGACGTCGTCGCGCTGCTGCTCAGTCGCCAGCGGCCCGACATCGGTGCTGTCGAGCATCGGATCCCCCACGGTCTTGGCGGACATCTCCTTCACGAACAGTCGCTCGAACTCGTCGTAGACGCCGTCGTGCACGATGAACCGCTTAGCGGCAATGCACGACTGGCCATTGTTAATGCACCTGGCGGTAGCGGCTACCCGGGCCGCGGCCTCAAGATCGGCCGACGGCATGACTACGAACGGATCGCTGCCGCCCAGCTCGAGCACGACCTTCTTGATCTCACTGCCGGCGATGGCCGCCACCGACTGCCCGGCCGGCCCCGATCCGGTCAGTGTCGCGGCAACCACCCGATCGTCACGAAGGATGCCCTCGACCCGCGCGGATCCTACAAGCAGCGTCTGGAACACCCCGGCCGGGAAGCCCGCCATGGCGAACAGATCCTGCATGAACAGCGCGGTCTGCGGCACGTTCGACGCGTGCTTGAGCAGCCCGGTGTTGCCGGCCATCAGTGCGGGCGCGGCGAACCGCATGGCCTGCCAGAGCGGGAAGTTCCACGGCATGATCGCGAGCACCGGCCCGAGCGGCTGGTACCTGACATAGGCCTGGCCCGCCCCGACCGCCCCGGCGTCGGCGGGCTCGTCAGCCAGGAACTCTTCGGCGTGTTCGGCGAAGTACCGGCACGCGACAGCGCACTTGGCGACCTCTTGCCGCGCCGCGGTCAGCGTCTTGCCCATCTCGGTCGTCATCATCGTCGCGACCGAGTCCTGCCTCTCGTCGAGGATGTCGGCTGTCTTGCGCATCCAGCGGGCGCGGTCGGCGAAGCCAGTGAGCCGGAAGCTGGCATGCGCCTCGGCTGCCGCCGCCAGACAATGATCGACTTCTTCCTCGCTCATTTCCGCGAAGGTCTGCACGGTCTCCCCGGTGGCCGGGTTCACGGTCGCGATCGCCATAACATCCATGCTATGGGCGAGCCGCTCGCACGCTAATACAGAAGAAGGATCCGGTCTTCGACCCTGCTGACGCCGGGCGCAAACCAGGCCGCAGCCACTGCCTCCTCGTGCTCGCCCCATGACGTCACCGCCCCCGACAAGATCACGACCCCGGAAGCCAGGGCATCGACGGACAGCGACTGCCTGGCAAGTCTCGCATTACGCCGATAGGAGGACATAATTGCATGCTGGATGTCGCCGTTGGCCGGAGCGGGGGCGAGCGTGATCTCGTCTTCAATGCCGCGCACGCCAGGCACGGCTGCGCAGACGAGCTCCGCCTCCTCCCGCTCGCACTGCCACGTCACTTTTCCGGCCAGGCAGACCACGCCGTGCGCTACTTCGGCGTGAATAGTCGCCGGGATCGTGACATTGAGCATCAGCGCCTGGAGCACGGCCGTGCGGACCTCAGTGTCTTCGCCCGGCCCGCTGGCCAGCGGCCGGACCCCGAGGTCGTTACGGACGCTCGTCACGCCACGGACCCGCCGGGCGGCGCACTGCGCATACCGCGTGCAGCGCACGCTGCCGACGGCGCCTTGCAGGCGCACCGCACCTCCGTCTGCACTGACGGCGATGTCGCTACTCTCCACGTTTGGGTCGAAGGCCAGTTCGGCCCTTACATCTCTCTCCACGTCGTACCGCACAGTTGCCTCCCTCCGCATGATCGCCATCCGCCCTCGGACGACGCTCGGGATCCAAGTTAGAAGGTCTGGATGCCGGTCGAATCAGGGAAAACCCCAGCCTGATCCGGCCCGGTTAGCGGCGGACTTGGCCGGGTAGTGCATGAAATGCATGGCTGATGAGGGGCCGCGCCACGGCGTGTCTGCCGACCTGGCTTCCGCAGGTGCCGTGGCGCCGACGTCAGGGAGCCGGCGATCTGCCGACCGCCTTCTGGTCGACCGCCAGCGTGAGCGGGGCGCCATCGATGACGCGATCGAGCTCGCCCGCGAGGGCTTCAGCAGCACGCTCGTATTTCGCGGCGATCACGGCGCTGGCAAGACCACACTGGTGGACTATGCGATCGGGACTGCGACAGGTTTTGAGCTTTCCACCGTCGCAGGGGCGGAATCCGAGCGTGCGTTCGCGTACGGGGCGGCGCATCAGCTGCTGATTCCGTTCCTCGGTCACATCGACGACCTTCCGGCGCCGCAGCGGACGGCCATCAACATGGCCTTCGGCATTGAAACCGGCCCGCGGCCGGACCCGTTCCTTGTCGGGCTGGCTTGCCTGACCTTGCTGTGGCGGTCGGCTGAGGCGAGGCCGGTGCTCTGCGCGATCGACGACGCGCACTGGATCGATGCCGAGTCAGCACTGGTGGTCGCGTTCGTGGCGCGTCGGCTCTACGCCGATCGGGTCGGCCTCATCCTGACTCTTGATGAGAACGAGCCAGCGGCGTTTGAACAGCTCCCGACCATCCACGTGGGCGGATTGCCGGATGACGCGGCCGCCGACCTCCTGCAGTCGGTCGCGGCGACGACCTTGGAGCCGCAACTAGTGCACCGGGTGCTGGACGACACCGGACGAAATCCGCTTGCGCTGGTCGACATCGGCTCCAGTTTCACCGCTGAGGAACTCGCCGACCGGGCTTACCGACCGGAACCGATGCCTCTTGGCCGGCAACTACAGCTTCGGTATCTGCGGCGGGTATCGGCCCTGCCTGCTGACGCGCGGGAATACCTACTGCTGACCGCCGTCGACGGGCTAGACGACCGGGGACGGGTCAGGCAGGCGGCAGCAGCCGCCGGCATCGACGCCGATGACGCCGAAGCTGCCGCGGAAGCGGCCGCCCTCGTCGAGATTTCCGGAAACTCTGTCCATTTCCGTCATCCGCTGATCGGAGCCGCGATATACAACGGCGCCAGCGATGCCGACCGGCGACGCATGCACCGCCTGCTCAGCGAGCTAGGCGGCAGTACCACGACGTTCGACCGCAGTCTCTGGCACCGGGCCGCCGCCGCAGCGGGACCAGAAGAGCTGGTTGCCACCGATCTCCAGAGCGCCGCCGAACTCGCCGGCGGGCGCGGCGCTTGGGCCACAGCCGCGCGCCTGCTGCGGCGCTCGATCGAGCTGACTCCTGACGACAGCCGCCGGGCGCGCCGTGAAGTCGGGCTCGCCGAGGCCGAACTCGTCATAGGTCACCCCGACATTGCCCAGGAGATCGCGGATGGGGCGTGGCCCCGGTTGCCTGATGACGGCAGCCGCGGCCGAGCGCAAGTGCTCAGCGGCGAGTCGCGCGCTCACAACGCTACGGTCAGGCGGCGTGGCTCGAATCCGGGAAACGCCTAGTCTGCGTCCTTAGCCGGGAACTGTGGCCAGGGACTCATGCTCGCAACCGGCAGATCAGTCCAAGCTTCTGCCAGGTAAGGGTCTGGCAAAAGGCGCAGAAGACGCGGTCCGCACGGCTAGCGTGTGCCAGGACGATCACCAGCTGCGGGCCGCTGACCTGGCGATGCCGGGCGGGCGTCGGGACTCCGCACTGGCAGGCAGGGACGGGAGACAGATGCGGTACGGGGCTAGCCGCCATGACATGCAGGCCGATCGAGGCGGTCACGGCCGGGCAGACTCCGCACGCGCCCGGTGGCGGCACCAGCGCGGGCTCGCCAAATTTGGCTACATCGCAGCAACCCTCATCGCTGTCATCGGCGTGACCGCCGGCCTCGGTGGTTACGCCGAATACCGCCACCTGGAAGGCAACATCACAGTCGTCAAGGTCGGCGGGCTGTCCGGCCGGACCATCTATGGCGCCCAGAACATCCTCGTCCTCGGCTCCCAGGAGCGCGCCCACCAGCGGGGCTACTTCGGCGTCGCGGCGGGTGACTCCCCTCTCACCAGTAACTCAGACAATCTGCTGCTGGTTCATCTGGACTCGACTCACACTCACGCCACCGTGCTGTCGATCCCCAGGGACTTGTTCGTTTACGAACCCGGTTGCCAGGCTCGTACCCGGTTTATCGGTCTCGGGATCATGGGGCCTTATGCCTATCCGCCGGGCAACCTCATCGACGGCGCGCTGAACATCGGTGGCCCGAGCTGTGCCGTCGCCACTGTCGAAGACCTGACCGGTATCAAGCTCGACCACTTCGTCGAGTTCGACTTCAACTCGTTCCGCGACATGGTCGACGCCATCGGCGGCGTCGAGGTCTGCGTCCCCAGGGGCGGGTACCACGATCGCAAGTCGCACATCAACCTCCGCGCCGGCCTGCACCTGCTCAAGTACACCAAGGCCCTGGACTACGTGCGCACCAGGGACTCGCTCGGTGGCCCGGATGCTGGCGGCGACCTGCCGCGGATTGAAGTGCAGCAGTCCTTCATCTCCTCGATCGTGCAGAAGGTCAACAAAGAGGGGCTGCTCAGCAACATCCCGTCTCTGCTGAGCATCGCGAACACTGGCACTAAGGCACTGACGGTCGACAAGGGTCTCGGCACGATCAGCTCACTCATGCGGCTAGCCGAGTCGCTGGTCCACCTCAAGTCCAGGGATGTCTCCCTGCTCACGCTGCCGACCACTATCGACACCTATCAATACCCGACATACGACCAGCATCTGATGGCTGTGCAACCGCAAGACGACGTGATCTACCAGATGCTCCTGACCGGCCAGCCCTGGCAAGGGCACCTGCCGGTCGAGAACTACAGCAAAGTCCAGGTGCGGGTGCTGAACGGGACGCTGCAGACCGGGCTCGCCCGACGGGCTGCGGTCAAGCTGCGCAAGCTCGGCTTCGACGTCACTGGCGTCGGCGACACGACGGCGACCAGCACGACGACCGTCGACTTCGCCGGCCTGGACCAGGCCGACGGAGCCTACACGCTGATGACCGCGCTCAAGTCGTTCCCGGCCGGGCAGAACACCCTCGCCGAGCCTGCCTCCCAGATCGGCACACCCGGCCCGGTCACCCTGATCCTCGGTACCGACTTCGCTGGCGTGAACCCGCCGGCGCCGGCCACGCACAAGCCGGCCGCCGGAAAGAAACACAAGAAAGGTTCTGGAAACGGGGTTAGCGGCGCGACTGCCGTCAGCAAGTCGATCCAGACCGGGCCCGGTGCGGTCCAGTCGCGCAACGCCGGCGCGAACATCTGCTCGGGACTGCCTCACCGGAGCTGAGCCAGCTCGCGGGCCGGCCGGGGCGATTTGTCACGCGTGGATGACGGCCACCGCATGCCGGCGCGCGGGGTCGCGCAACTCGCTGTCGAGCTCGGCGAACAACTCGCTCGCGGCCTCACCAATCCAGCCAGCCGGCAGTAGCTCCAGCGGCAGGCCCGGATCCAGGTACGGCAGGCGGCGCCAGGTTGTCAGCATCGGCACGTAGAGCTTGACCGCATCGGCCTCGCTCGCCGGGTGAACCGCGAGGCGATCGGCGACCGGGCGGTATCGCGTAATGAAGCCGGCCAACTGAGCAGACAGCTCAGCCAGGTCCCACCACTCGCCGACCTTGGCGGCCAGGTCGGTGAAACCTAGATGATCGGCTCGGAACATATCGACGTAGCGCGCCAGCTCGCTGCGCTCGAGCACTCGGGCTGTCTCCCCGGCGAGATGAGCCGGCGCCACCCAGACGCCGGCAGCTGCCGTGCCGAAACCCAGCCGGGACAACTGCGTGCGCAGCTCATGACGCCGCTCGCGCTCGCTTTCCGGGACCGAGAAGACCACCAGAACCCAGCCGTCGGCCAGGACTGCACGCCGGCTCTGGAAGATGCGAGCGTCACCTTCGCGCAGCACTTCCAGCGCCGCCGGTGACAAGGAATACCCCGCCGATCCGGCCACCGACAGGCTGCGGAGTGTGTCACGCCGCTTCAGGCGAGATACCGACGACCGGACGGCCTGACCGTCCACACCTAGCTCGCTCATCAGCCGGACCAGCGCCGCTACCGACAGCCAGTTGTGCTCGTCCCGGGCGTAGAGCCCGTACAGCGTGACGATGAGCTGCCTGGGCTGAAGGTCAGGACTAGCGTTCTGCGCGAGTGCCGCATCCATTGCCACGGGGCACATGACTCCAGGTGTTCGATGTCAGGTACTAGATATCGTCTTACAGCTCAACCACCACAGGAGACGCAACGCTATGACGCACGCTGACATGGTGGTCACCGCCGACGCCGTGGCGCCGTCGGCGACCGAGGCGAAGCCCGGATTCGGCGTCGCCATCCGGGGCGGTCGCGTGCTCGCGGTCGGTCCGGCGGCCGAACTCGACGCCGTCACCGGTCCGGACACTGTCATCGAGCACCAGGCCGGGCTGTTGCTACCAGGATTCTTTGACTCGCACAACCACATGCTGATGACCGGCATGGGCATGCTTTCGCCGAACCTCGGCGGCTGTAAGAGCATTGCCGATGTCCTCGACGTGGTGCGCGCCGCGGCAGAGCACGCAGCGCAAGGCCAGTGGATCGTCACGTCGCCTGCCTGGCACGAGTCGAGCCTCGAGGAGCAGCGCATGCCCACGGCCGAGGAGCTCGACTCCGCTGCCGGCGGGCATCCGGTTTTCATGCGCCGCGGCGGCCACAACGTGGTGCTGAGCACTCTGGCCTTCAGGCTGCTGGACGTGGACGCCACCAGCGGCTCCGAACCCGGCACCACTGTCATCCGGCGCGCCGACGGTTCACCCGCCGGCCACATCGTCGGGACCGCTTACGTCGGGCGGCTGGCCGCCCGGTTGCCCGCGGTACCTGAGGCGCGCAAGCGACAGGCGCTGGCGCACGTCGGTGATGCTTACGCCAGGGCTGGCATCACTAGCCTCGTGGAACCCGGCCTCACGCCGGAGGACATCGAGGAGTTCCGCCGGCTCGGCGAAGAAGGCGCGCTGCGGCAACGGGTCCGGATGATGTGGCGGATCGCAAGCAGCGACCGGGACATCGACGAGGCCGTCCGGGCGCTGGCAACTGGGGACGCGCCTGCTCCGTTCCGAAGCGATTGGACCAGCCTGTTCGGCCTCAAGCTGGGCGCCGACGGCGGCGTGGAGACGGGCTTCTACCGGGATGCCTATGCCCATCCCGACGACAGCGAGCATCCGCACGGCAAGCCGCTGATCAGCGCCGACGGGATGCACGCGATCTGTGCTGCGGCCGCAACGACCAGCTGGCACGTTGGCGTGCATTGCGTCGGCGATGCCGCGATCGATGCTGTACTGGACGCATTCGAGGCGGCCGACCGTATCTCGTCCCTGGCGGAGCGCCGCTGGTCCCTCATCCACATGATGTACCCGCGAGCCGATCACTGGCCGCGCGCCCGGCGGCTGGCGCTCACCGTCACGGCGCAGCAGCCGTTGCAGTTCGCGCTGGCCGCGGGGTTCCGTCATTACCTGGGCCCGGACCGGGCCCGCGACATCGAGCCGCTGCAGGCCTACCTCGCCGAGATGACGTTGCCGGTAGGCGGTGGCTCGGACAGCCCGGTAGCTCCGTACGAACCGCTGCTGGGGATCGCCAGTTCTGTCACCAGGTCGACCCGTGCCGCGGGCATCGTCGGACCCGAGTGGGCGATCAGCGTCGGCGCCGCGCTGCGGATGTACACGGCGGCCAGCGCCTGGTGCGCGTTCGAGGAAGACCACGCTGGTGTCATCGCGCCGGGCATGGCCGCCGACCTGACCTGCCTGTCGGCGAACATCCTCGACACTCCCGACGCCATTGGCGACGCCGAGGTCACCTGGACGATGGCCGGAGGAAAAATCACTTACGTGCACGAGGGAGCCGCGCGATGAGAGTCCTGCAGCCGCCAGGATGGCCTCGTCCCCGTGGCTACTCCAACGGTGTGGCCGCGCGTGGCGAGCTAGTGTTCGTCGCCGGCATGATCGGCTGGGACGCCGACGGCGTCTTTCACACCGACGACATGGCCGGGCAAGTCCGGCAGGCGCTCAGTAATGTCGTGGCGGTGCTCGCGGAAGCGGGCGCCAGGCAGGCGCACATCGTGCGCATGACCTGGTATGTGACCGATGTTGAGGCCTATAGCAACGCCACTCGGGAGCTAGGCGCGGCCTTTCGCGAGGTCATCGGCAGCTTCACTGCCGCGATGAGCGTGGTCCAGGTTGTCCGGCTCGTCGAGCAGCGAGCCAAGGTCGAGATCGAGGTGACCGCCGTCATCCCGGATCCGGCCGAGTAGACGCGCTCGGCCACCCTGGTCAGAGCGGAAAGCCGAGGCGAGCTCCGTCCGTTGGCGGCACGTCCGCGGTCGATGGCGGGCCCGCTCAGTGGTCCCTGAGCGGGAGCCACCTGTCGGAGTGGATGGCGCGGCGGCCGCCGCGCCATCCACTGGGGCGATTTCGTCTACCTGATTACGTGAATCGTTTACTTGAGGTAGAGGGTGTCGTAGTCGATGCTGCCGTCGCTGAAGACATAGCCGCCGAGCTGCTTGGAGACGAAGTCGTACCACTTGGGGTTGAAGATCGGCGCTATGGGGGCTTGCTGCGACATGACCTGGTAGTCCAGCGCGGCGTAGGCGGCGTCCCGTGCAGCGCCCTGCAGGGTAACGGCCTGCTTGAACGCCGGGATGAACGCCGGGTCAGAGAACCGCGCCATCTCGGCGGGCTGGTCGGGCATGGACGGGTCGAGCTGGGCGTTGACGACGGCCTCGGCGTCGGGGAAGTCGAGCCCCCACGGCTGGATGCCCATCGGGACGCGCGCCTTGGGGTTGGAGATGTAGGAGTAGTTGACGCTGTTCGGTGAGCCGACGATCTGGACGTTGATGCCGATCGGCTTCAGGTTTGCCTGGATCACCTGAGCCATGTTGATGAAGCCGGGCGCGTCGTTCTGCGTCCGCAGAGCTATCGACACCGGTGTCTTGATGCCTGAGGCCTTCATCAGCTTCTTCGCCTCGGCCAGGTTCGGGGTGTTGGGGTAGATCGAGTACTTCTTGTAGGAGGTTAGACCGACCGGGATGATCTGGTCGGTGGGTGAACCAGCGAGCGGGCCTCCCCACTGCGCCAGGATCGCGGTGCGGTCGATCGCGAAGTTGATCGCCTTGCGCAGATCCACGTTGTTGAGCGGCGGTACCTGGTTGTTGAGGAAGATATAAGTGATCGCTGGCAGCGGCGAGATGTGCACCTGGCTGGCCAGCGCCGGGTTGGTCGAGATCTTGATGATGTCGGCAGTGGCCAGGTTGGAGAGGTTGAAATCAAGCTGGCCGGCCATGATCTGCAGCACGGCCTCGGTCGACTGCTCGCCGATCGTCAATACGATCTTGGCGACGTGCCCGCGCACGCCGAGCGACTGGTCGTAGTTCTTGTTGAAGACCATTACCAGCTGCCGAGACGGCTCGTACGACTGGATCTTGAACGGGCCGCTAGAGTACTTCTGCTCCAGCGAGCCATTCACTATAGGTTTCATCGGGGTTCCGACCGGCACCGGGCAGGTAGTCGGCAGCGCCGCCTTGTAGAGGAACGCTCCGTCCGGTGACGACAGGTGGAAACTAATCGTGTTTGCCGTCGTGGTGATGCCGGGAATCGTCTTAGACTTGCCCGTCAAATAGGCGTTCGCGCCGATCACGTTGGCGAAGTAGACACCGGTGCCGGTGTCGATCTGCGGCGCCATCAGGCGCATGAACGAGTATTTGATGTCGGCCGGAGTGATCGGCTGGCCGTCGGCGAACCGCGCGCCAGGCCGCATCGTGAACGTCCAGAGCAGCCCGTTGGAGCTCACCGTCGGCAGGTTCGCCGTGCCCGGCACGATCTTGAGGGTCGGCTGATCGGCGTACCTGACCAGCGTGGTGCAGAACGCGTTCGCCAGTCCCCAGGTGACGGCGAAGTACCACCGATTGGGGTCCAGGGTGTCGATCGCACCCGAAGCCATCGCGCCGGTAAGCGTCCCGGTCGCCACACCCGGCTTCGGCGCCCCGCCACCCGACGAGGTACTGGTACCTGGGCTGGCGCTCGTCGATGAGCACGCCGCAAGCAGCAGCGCGGCTGCGACGACGGCGACAGTACCCAATCGCAAATGTTTTCTGGCCATTGATTCACCGATCCTTGTGAGCCCGACTATTTCACCTTGCTTTTCGATTGGCTGTCAGCTGCACTGAGGCTGACGCATATGATCTCCAAGATTTTCACGGCAGTTACGCATGCTGAACTATTGCGGCGATTGCGGCAACTGCTTTTGCGACTTCCTCCTCCCCGATGTGCCTATGTGTCACGAACCGGACTAGCGAGGGAGGCTGAGCGGAAACTCGGATGCCGTGCCCAAAGCGGAGCCGCGAGACAAGCTCGTGAACAGTTACCTTTGTGCGGCCAATTCCTACCACCACAATATTCGTCTGGACCGCCTCACTCTCAACGTCTAGCAAAGCGATCGATGAGAGCTCCTGTGCTAGGTAACGTGCCATGGCGTGATCTTGCGCAAGCCGGTCGACTCCGCTCCGCAATGCGATGATTCCTGCTGCCGCCAATACGCCAGCCTGGCGCATACCCCCTCCCAGGACTTTCCGCATCCGTCTTGCTTCGCGGACCAGATCTGCGGAACCTGCCAGCATCGAGCCGACCGGCGCACTCAATCCTTTGCTAAGGCAGAAACAGACGGAGTCCGCATCTCGCACGAGGTCCGCCACGGGCAGCTCAAGCGCAACTGCGGCGTTGAAGATACGTGCGCCGTCGACATGCAGCCGCAGCGCGTGCTTATCGCAGAGTTCGCGAAGACCAGCCATCACAGCAGGCGGGGTAATAGCTCCGCCAGAGCGATTGTGAGTGTTCTCGATGACAACCAACGCCGTCGGCGAGTAGTGGTCGTTCGGCTTGCGGAGGCGCGGTTGAACGTGTTCGGCCGTCAGCACTCCGCGCGTGCCGTCGATTAGCAGCGGCATACAGCCCGCGATCATCGCGAGGCCGCCAGCTTCGTAGTTGAACAGATGAGCGCTAGATTCACCGACGACCTCGTCTCCGCGTCTGGTGTGGGCCAGCACCGCCACGAGATTCGCCATCGTGCCGCTTGGCAGAAAGAGGCTTGCTTCCATGCCGAGCATCGCCGCCGTCAGTGCTTCCAGTTCGTTGACGGTCGGGTCTTCTCCGTATACGTCATCGCCCAAGCGAGCCGACCGCATGGCGTCGAGCATTTCGTCGGTCGGCAGCGTGGACGTGTCGTAGAAACTGATTGCCGTCTGCGGCGCCGTCATAGCTGCGACCGGCGACTAGTTAAGCGGACACCTGGCGCTGTCTGGATCACCGAGGCTCAATCCCCTCTCGGCAGACCGTTACGGGCTAAGATGGGCCTTCCCGCACGGTGTAGTTGTCGTTCTTCTTCTGCCGGTCGGCCAGGATTGCTTCTGCGGCACGGACATCGAGGACTATTACGTTTATTAGCCCCCCTCTCAATGCGCCGACTATCGCAGATGCCTTCGACACACCGGCTGCAACTCCGACCCGGAGCGGTATCTGCATGTATTCCGGCCGCGATATTCCGATGACCCGATCCTCGAGCCCAGTCGGAAGAATGCGCCCGTCGGAATCGAAAACGTAGGCGAGCACGTCGCCGACAGCGCCCTGCGCCACGAGGCGCCGGTGGAGGCGCGCATCAATGATGCCTTCAACCAGAAGTCTTGATGTCGCGTCACGAGTGAGCGATCCGATGCCGAGAACCGCGATACTGACCTGCTTGAACATCCGGACGGTCGATTGGTTTTCCTGGTCACCAAGGAGCAGGTCGCGCACGGCGCGGTCACTGACAACGGCTGGAGCATGCAGCAGGTAGGGCCGGGTCTTCGAGCGAGCCGCGAGCAGCGCCGACAGGACCGTCGAATGGCCGCCGACGAGCTGAACGACTTCGACTTGGCGTGCCATGCGGATAGGAAGTTGGTCGATCAGCGCTTGGATCGTAGTCCCCAGAGAAACGCCTACGACGTCCCCATCGCCGATTGTCTGCAGCAAGTAACGTCCTGCCGCATCGGCAACACGGTTCTTTATGTCGTCGCTGGTCAGGTCCTCATCGTCAATGACGAGTGCCGCCCGGACGTCATATTCATCCTCGATCGCATGCTCAAGGTCCGGGTGGAGAGACTCTGGCTCGAGGATCTTGACGGTCACGACGCCATCATCGAGGGCCGTCTTGAGCATCCGGGCCACGGCAAAACGGGTGGTGCCGATATTGGCGGCGATCTCGGTGTGTGTCAGGCCCCTGCGGTAGTACTGGTGGCACGCCTTCAGGATCAGCCGCAGGTCGGGGTCAACCTCGCTCATACGATGCCTCGTGCTCGTTTGAGCGACGTAAACGTTCCCGAACGTAGTGTCAAAGGCGTCAACGGTCAGCGTGCGCGCAGGCGGGCGGTGCTCGTACGTGCGCCTGCGCTCGGATGCGCGCCGATGCCACCGCGGCGGCGATGGTCGCTGCCAGCCAGAGCGATCACGTACGTCACGTCGTCATCAGCGTTATCGGCCAGTACGTCGAGTTCGTCCAGCACCCGTCGAAACCTCTGTGACCGGCGTCATGTCCGTAACTCGGAAGTCAGCAGCGGCGGCACTGGTTAGTCACTGGCATGTTCCACAAGCTCACGTTCGTTGCCTACATCTTCGGCATGGCCGTATGGTGCGGCGCCGCGACCTCGGGTCATGCCACCGATGCGCCCGCGCCAGCTGTTGCCACGGCCTCAGCTAGCCGGCCAAGGCGCCACGCTTAGCCTCGGCTGTCATCCCAGGCTCCGGGCCGCGCGTCCGGCGAGCCAGACCGCTCCGGCGACAGGCTCGTCATCAAGCACGCAGACGTCGGCCCATGGCGACGACTGCACCACCGCTGCCGCAACGGCCCCACGGAAGGGCCCGTTGTTCATCAGGCCGCCAGCCAGAACGACCGGGAAGCGATCGGGACGATCTAGCAGCCGCGCGGCCTGGTCCGCCAGATCCGCCGCTGCGCTTGCAGCACGGCTTGCGATGTCACCAGCGGCAGGGTCGGTGCTCTCCAGCACAACCCTCGCCAGCTGCGCCCAGTCGCGAGGAACATGCGGCTGGCCGTAGTAACGCTGCTGCAGTTCTGCCACGTCGGCCGAGCCTGTCGCGGCAAGCAACGCTCGCGCGAGTTCGCCAGGATCTCGCCCGTCGTCGCGTCGCTGGAGCAGCGCGCGCAGGGCTTCGCGGACAATCCAGTAACCGCCACCCTCGTCGCCGAGAAGGTAGCCCCACCCGCCGACCTGGACTGTGCGTTCCCGCAAAGTACCTACGGCCACGCTCCCCGTCCCGCAGATCACGGCGATGCCCGCGTCAAGCCCTGCCGCCGGAAGGACCAGCATGGCGTCGCTGACAAGCATTACCACGCCGGACCGCGTCAGCGGCACGAAATGTTCGTGCAGGAACTCGCGCGCGCCGGGGACACTCAGCCCGGCAGAACCCGCGCAGATCGCATCGACTGGCCGCGACGGGTCTACGCCCAGCCCCGCCACAAGCCCCGCCAGCGCGTTCCTCGCCGCATCAGCCCCGGCCGCTGGCAAGCTAGCGCTCGGACCTTCGCTCTCGGCAGCAATCCGGCCGCCTGCCCACAGCCGGGCTCGGCTGTTGCTGCCGCCAATGTCGAACCCGACTAGCGTCGGGCCGGGCCCCGTCATGTCAGCAGCGCGCATGGCGCAAATCAGGAATCAATACGGTGAAGTACCGCCGTCCACATTGATCGCGGTGCCAGTCACCCCAGCGCCGGCATCTGACGCGAGCAGCATCGCCATAGCCACTACCTCCTCGACGGTGTTGATGCTCTTTGTGAGCGACTCAGCCGCATAGCCACCGAGGAAGCTCTCGTAACTAACCCCTGCCGCTTCGGCTGCCGTCCGGCCGGTTATCTTCATCAAGTCAGTCTCGACTGCACCCGGGCAGATGGCATTAGCCGTGATGCCTTTCGAGCCGTACTCTACCGCCACTGCCTTGGTGAATCCGATTACCGCGTGCCTGAATGTAGCATAATGGCTAGCGAGTGGCTTTTTGACCATTTTGCCTTCAACTGAAGAAATGTTGATAATGCGTCCCCAGTGTTGAGCGACCATGGAAGGTAGCCACGACGCGTGGCCCAGAAGGTCGAACTCAGAATCCAGTCCTGTGCTTCGCGCCAAGCCTCGTCGGACAGTTCTGCCACCTCAGCGAACCCGCTCGAACCGCCGGCATTGTTGACCAGGATGTCCACGTGACCGAACTTCTCAATAGCGGCGTCAATCGCGTGCTCGACTTCGGCCTGCACCCGAGAGTCCGCCACCACGAAGAGCAGCCGCTGGTCGCCGCCTAGTTCAGCGGCCGCCTGGTTTCCCTTGTCGGCAGAGCGGCCAGTGACCAGAACCGATGTGCCAGCCTCGAGGAGAGCCTGTGCGATTCCGAAGCCAATGCCGCGGGTCCCCCCAGTCACCACCGCGACATGACCGGTCATGTTATTGCTCATCGACATCGATAAACAGCCTCCTGAGGGCGCGACTGAGGCAATTTTGACTCATATTGATAGTATTGATTACTATTATTTTAGTCAAGAAGCCTTGCCGAGCGCGGCGAGAGCCTGCCTCACGCTGGCGATCCGCTCGCGGTCCCACTCAACATCAGGGTCGGGTTCGATGAAAGCCGACGCAACGCCAGCCAGGCCGAGCGCGGACAGTGACCAGTCCGCGGCTGTGGCGCGGGCCAGCGGTCCGGTAGAGGTGCGCTGCTGACTAAGCTCGGGCATCGATTGAGTCATGATGACCAGGCCGCGCATGGTGGCGTTGAGCAACGCGGCCAGGTCACCGAATGCCATGCCAAGTCCGGGCCGTAGCCGGTAGCCAAGAAGGCCGGCCAGTTGCTGCCAGGCGCTGGCGACTCTGGCAAGGTGTTCGCGCTCCGACTCTGCGAGAGCAGCCTGCACCTGGCTTCTCAACTCGTCGTCGGCCAGGCTCATGAAGGTCGCGTTCAGCGCTACATAGGTCCGCCATTCCGCCGAGCCGGACAGTACCTGGAAATCAAGCAAGGCGAGCCGCCGGAACAACTCGGCGACGAGACCCTGCCGCTGCGCGGCTGAGTCCAGCCAGTCGGCCCGCTCCGCGAAGATCTCCCTGATCAGCGCGACCTCATCGGCCAGGATGCTGGGGGTGGCGGTCCGGGCAAGCTCCTTGACGAGGTCGCTGAAGAACAGATCCTTGTGCGGCCGGCACGGTAGACAGTGCTGCGGGACACGCCTGCCGCCCGGATTAGGTCCTCCAGGCTGATGTGATCCAGGCTCACCGTCAGCCCGGTGTTGCTCACCAGGTGTACTGCAGCTCGCAGCATCCGCTGCTCAGTTTCCTGGTCGGTAAGGCGGCGGCCTCTGCGCGCCAGCCCGGTAGGCGCCTGAGATGCGGCCATCGGCTCTCTCCTGCGATCGTTCGACTACTGGACTTTAGACTCTATGTTTCAAGTTTACTGTCTGTGAGCCTGATGCCAAAGAATAGCCGCCTGCGGCGCGACGCACCGCTAGCGAACAGGAGAGAACGACGATGGACAGCTGGCCAATTTCAAACAACCGGCTCCGCAAGATGTATTGCAGACGGGCGAGCTGACGGAACAGCACGGCGGCTTGCCCGGATGTGGGCAGCAGTCTTTAGTCTCGGCCTGATGCCACGACGCTGGGTGACCCTGGAGGTCACAGGCGGCGATCCGGCAGGCCGACCCGGTTCCCCCTTGGCATGGCCAGGCTGGAATAAGCGCTGGTATCTCGTGTCGATGCTCGGCGAGCGGTGCAACTGGGTGCAGAACGTTCGGGCCGCCGATGGTGTCGTCACGATCCGCCACGGCCGCGCCGTCCACAGCCAGGCTCCAAGAGATTCCGGCCAGTGAGCGGCCGCCGCGGGTCCTCAAGCGGTACCTGGAGCAAGTCCCCGGCGCGCGGGCGCATTTCCCGGTCAGCCACCACGCGGGCGTTTCCCAGTTCGAGGCGATCACGTCACGCTACCCCGTCTTCCTGGTCAGCCCAGATGCCCTCGCGAAGAGCAAGCACTCGATGAGACGGCTCGCAGCGCCGCTCGGCGCTGGGGGCGATGGATCCTGCTAGGTGCCACCGCGATCGTCATCGTCGCCGTCGGCGCCGTCGCGGCCTTCATCGAACTCGGTCCCTCGGCTGCGCCGCTGGCCCTGCCGCAAGGCCGGTGAGCGCGCAGGCCGGACCGCTTAGCGGCTCGTGGCAGGTCACGGACGGATCGCTGGCGGGCTTCCGCGTGCAGAACGGCACTCGGCTTTGGCAGTTACGTAGGCGGCCAGACGCGAGCCGTTACCGGGGTGCTCGTCATCCCGACTCCCGTCACTAGCGCCCGGGTTCAGTGTCAACCTCACCACGATCACGGTGAGCGGCAAGACGCAACCACAATTCGCAACCAGCCTCGGCACTTCCGATCACCCGCTGGCCGCTTTCACGCTGACCGGCTCCCGTGACGCTGAGCCCCGCTTTCACTGCTGGCCGCACGGTCACGGCAGCGGCAACCGGCGAGCTGACATTGAACGGCACTTCGCAGCCGGTAACCGTGATGCTCACTGCCCGCCGCGACGGGCCGGAACTGCAAACCGCAGGATCCATCCCGGTGCGGTTCGCCCCGCTGGGACATCCAGCAACCAGGCGGCTTCGGCTTCATCGGCTCGCTCGCCAGCCACGGTGTCGCTGAGTTTCCTTCCCTGATCTGCATCGGCAATAACTGCGCCCTGGGGCAGCGGAGCGGCGCTCTGGGCAGCCCGGATGCCAGGACGAACGACCTCCGCTCATTGGGCCACGTGGCCCTGCCGTTGGTCCCGCCGTCGCGCCAGGCTCGATGACAACCACTCATTACGTTCAGGAGCACTGGCATGAGAGCAGCAGTAGTTCAGCAGTTCGGCGAGCCGCTAGTTATCGAAGACCGGCCGATACCCGAGCCGGGCCCCGGCCAGATCACAGTGCAGATGCAGGCGTCAGGCCTGTGCCACACCGACATTCACGCCGCTCACGGCGACTGGCCGGTCAAGCCGGCCCCGCCGTTCGTTCCCGGCCATGAGGGCGTAGGCACCGTGCACGCGCTGGGGGCTGGCGTCACGAGCCTGCGGCTCGGCGAGACCGTTGCCGTCCCGTGGCTCGGCTATGCCTGCGGCGAGTGCAAGCACTGCCTCACCGGATGGGAGACACTCTGCCTGCAGCAGCAGAACACCGGATACTCCGTCGACGGCTGCTACGCCGAGTACTTCCTCGCAGACGCAGCATTCGCGGCGAAGGTCCCGGCAGGCGTGAACGTCTTCGACGCGGCCCCGCTGACGTGCGCCGGCGTCACCACCTACAAGGCGGTCAAGGTCGGCAACGTCCGGCCGACCGACCTCGTTGCCATCTCCGGCATTGGCGGCCTCGGCCATCTGGCGCTCCAGTACGCCAAGATCTTCGGCGGCACCGTGGCTGCGATCGACATCACCGACGAGAAGCTGCAACTGGCCAAGGAACTCGGCGCGGACCTTGTCATCGACGCCAGAACAGAAGACCCAGCAGCGGTTCTCCAGACACACGGTGGCGCAGACGTCGCGATCGGTCTGGCCGTGGACGACAAGTCATTCGCAACTGCCTACGCGGGTCTTCGCCGCGGCGGCCGGCTGGTCCTAGTCGCGCTGCCCGCTGCCGGAACCCTGCCTGTCCCGGTCTTCGACACCGTCCTCAACGGGACATCTGTGATCGGCTCGATCGTCGGCACCAGAGCCGACCTGGCCGACGTGTTCGCTTTGCACGCGCTCGGTCGCACCAAGGTGATCTACGAGACACGCGAGCTCGGCACTGTCAACGAGTCGATAGCCGACGTCCTGCACGGCCGCGCCAAGGCACGCCTTGTCCTGCAGCCCTAGCCCGGCTAGCGGAGCCTGCACGACTGGCTGACCTGGACTCGGCATCCGGGTCAGCCAGTTTGTGTGTGCTATCGCGTCATGCTGATCACGCTGACGTTGGCGGTCGAGCGTCGCGAACCGGCTCTCCCGGCGCAACGAGCAGAACCGGACAGTGCGCATGCCGGGTGCAGTAGCGGCTCACCGAGCCGTGGACCAGGCGGCCAACCCAGGAGGCCGGATGGCTGCCGACGACCAAGACGTCGCCCTCGCGGGTCGCAAGGCCGGTTAATGCCAGAGCCGGATCAGCCTCGGGTGTCTCAATAATCAGCGGGAGATCCGTAGGAACCCGTCCCACAGCGGCGCGGAATGCTTTGCGGGTCAGTGCCTTCGCAGCGGCACGCTGCTCGCTGCCGGAGAAGGACAGCACAACATGGGGATGGCTGAGATGCCGCATTCGCCGCCCGCCGTGCCGCGGCAAACCGAGCGCCCAGGCTCGAACGGCTACTAGCTCTGCATGGCACGAAGCTGCAAGGTCTGTCGCTGCGGCGAGCGCGGCGAGACCAGCGGGGCTGTCGTCGGATCCCACGATCACTCGCCTGATTGCCGGCGTACCGCCAGCTACCGATGCTGCCTGCGGGGTGGCCATGGTGTCACCGCCTCACGTCATCTGCTGTCGTCCACTTCAGGATGGCTGACATGCGGAGCGTAATCAGGAGCCATAAGCCCCAGCGCAAAGTGACCTTGGACAGATGATCACGGCGGCCCGGACGCGGAACCCCTGATCACGACGACGGGGCAAGTCGCGTGGTGAACGCAGTGCTGGCTAGTGGAGCCAAGCAGCGCCTCGACAAATCCGCCGTGCCCGCGGCTGCCGACGACGAGCATGTCGGCGCCTGCAGATGCGTCCAGCAGGACACGGGCGGCGTTGCCACGAATGACACGGTGCTGGATCGGGGCCGTGCCAGGGAGAGTCGCAACCTCCGCGATCGCCTCTGTGAGAACCTTCTCGGCCAGCTCCTCCCAGTCGCCATTGACAGGTGGCGCTGCGTAGCCGTAGCTGATCGGGTACTCCCACGCTGTCACAGCCTGCACAGTCGCCCCGGTGAGGTTCGCCTGTTCGACTGTCCACGCGAGAGCGGTTTTGGAAGACGCGGACCCGTCCACGCCCACCACGATGCGGTGCTGCTGCTCGTCATTAGTCGGAGCGGTCATGGTGCCTCCCCAGCACGGGAAAGCCGTTGTGCGGCTTCGATTTCGGTTCCTGCCGCAGATGCGACGCGCCCATGCTCTCTGCGCGCTGCAGCTACGCGCCAGTGGCGAAGGTCCCGTTCGAGCTGACTGCCCCGGGCCGCAAGGTTCGCATCGCGCAGCCTTCGCCCAGGGACCAGAGGGACCGTCAGGACGGATACTTGGCCAGGATCTCCCGGAGCTGGCTGACGAAGCGCAGCGACTCGTTGTGGTCGCGCTGCCAGACATTGCGGCCGAAGATCAGTCCAGTGGCGCCCGCCTCCAAGGACTGCCTGGCCTTCTCGAGCATGGCCGCGTCTCCTGCACGTTCGCCGCCCGACACCAGGAGCAGTGTCCGGTTGGCCGACCTGACCACAGCGCCGATCGCCTGCTGCGTGCTGACATCGCCCGTGATAGGCCGGCGGCACGCCGGACTGCTTCTCCGGATGGGGGAAGTTCACCTTGACCACGTCGGCGCCAAGTTCGCTGGCGGTTCTGGCGGCGTAGTCCACCGCGTAGAAGGAGTCCTTGCCGCCCTTGGCATCGATAGCGAGCACCGCGCGGGTATGACCAGACGATCAGCGGCATGCCGAACCGCTGCAGCCTCCTCCCGGATGCGCCAGATACTGCGCGGAAGTCGTGCTCCTGGGCCGGGGAGCCGACGTAAAGCGTGTAGCCGACAGCGTCGGCGCCGAGCCGGACCGCGTCATCGCACGGTGGCGTTGACCGGCGAGAGCGGGTCGATCGCTTCGGGTATGTCGGTCTTGCCATTGAGCTTGAGCACCAGCGGTACCTCGCCGCGTACTCCCAGTAGAACTTCTCGGCGAGGCCGATCTGGATAGCAATACCGTTGAATCCGCCCTCGAGCGCCAGCTTGATCACGTACCTCGGATCGCTGGCGGCAGGATTGGCGAAGAAATCCCTGGGACCGTGCTCAAGTCCCTGGTCGTATGGCAGGAAGATGGCTGTTCCGTTGCACAAGCCGTGCCGGTACAAGATCCGTAGGCGCGCCTTCTTGCCCGTCGAAAGCCCAAGCTCGTTAAGACCAGTATAGTGTAATCATCATCACCTCAGCGACAAGCTGAGGCTGAAGCTGGTCGTGCGCACAGGCCCTAACGCCCTTGATGAAAGGGACCAATGGCTTTTGCTTGTTCCCCGTCAGCTGACGGACGTTTGAAGCATCACATCGGCGGCCCTGGCGCCCCACCGGCTGGAGAAGCAGTGTACGAGAAGATTCTTGTCGCAATCGACGAGTCCGAAGTCTCCGAGCGGGTGCTGACCGCTGCCGAGGACCTAGCCAGGCTGTCCGGCGGCGAGATCTCAGGCTGCTGCACGTCTGGGAGGGCGAGCCTTCGGTCCACAAGTGGGTCGGTGCAATCCTATGAGGACGCGCATTCGTGGCTGAACGCAGCTGCCGAGAAACTAGCCGCATCGGGCATCAAGGCGCACCCCGTAGTCGTTGCCAACCTGTTCGGCTACGCGGCTCGCGAGATAACCAACATTGCCGTAGCGCTTGAGGTCAGCGTGATCTTCATGGGCACGCGCGGCCGCAATGGCGTCACCGAGCTGCTGGCCGGTAGCACCGCTCACAAGGTTCTCCACCTGGCGGACCGGCCCGTCGTGGTCGTGCGATAGTCGCGTGCCATTCGCACCGTGGCGAGATGCCCTTAGTCCCTGTCTGGTTTAGGGCCGCAGAGCCGACGCTTGGGTTGAGCGACCGCGCGAGACAACGGAGTCTGCAGGTCATCACCGAAGGAAGTGTTTCGCCATGAGCGTCACTATTCGGCCTGAGCGCGTCATTGCGCCGCAACCTCCGGCCGAGCCTCACTCCCGCGCTGGAAGAGATGTCGGACCGGGATAAGAAGAAGGCACATGCGCTTGGTCTGACCTCCGCGACGGGGCTGGTCGTCGGAAGCATCATCGGAACGGGAGTTTTCGCTATGCCCGCGGTGCTGGCGGGCGCTGGCACTATTTCGCTGGTAGTCCTGGCAGTGATTGCGGTCGGTGCGATGCTGCTGGCCGTCATGTTCGGTCAGCTCACCAAACGGGTTCCGTCTCGGATGGCGGCTGTATGCCTACGCCCGGCACGAGTTCGGAGACTTCGCCGGGTATCTGACCGGCTGGCGCCACTGGATTCAGGCCTGGCTGGCAACGCCGCCATCGTCTCTGCCTGGCTTCTTACGTCGACGCCCTGTTCGGGATCAAGCCGTCCGGCATGGGTAACTGGGGTATCGCTCTGATGGGCTCTGGTTCCCGGCAGCCCTCAACTTCGCCGGCGTCCGCCAGATGGCCTGGTTCCAGAACATCACCGTCGTGCTGAAGTTCTTCCGCTGCTGCTCGTCGCAGTAGTCGGCTGGTTCTTCGTCCAGGCCTGCAACTTCGGCGCGTTCAACGCGTCTGGCGGCAGCCCCTACAGGGCGATAGGCATCGCCGCCGGGGTCGCACTGTTCTCCTTCATCGGCGTCGAGGTGGCCGCCATGACGGCCAAGCGAGTCCGCGATCCGCGCAGGAACGTCGGCCGCGCCTCAATGCTGGGGACCGCGGCCAGCGCCGTCCTGTACGTAATGGTGACCGCAGCGGTCATGGGCCTGGTTCCGCACCACGCCCTGGTCAACAACACCGCGCCGTTTGTCACCGCCTTCCAGACGATCTTCAGCCACGGTGTATGGGCGGGCAAGCTGGTCGCCGCGCTGGCAGTAGCTTCCGGCATCGGAGCGCTGAACGGGTGGACCCTGGTCACAGCGGAGGTGTCGCGCGCGGTTGCGCAGGACGGCCTGTTCCGAAGGCGTTCGGCTGGACTGACCGCAAGGATCGGCCTGGTTCGGGATCGTGCTGGCGGCGTTGCTGCCATCGGTGCTGATGTTCTGGAGCTACACAACCAGCACCGGGCTCAAGGTGTTCACCGAGCTGGTAGACCTCACGGTGGTAACCGTCGCGATCCCGTACCTGTTCTGGCCTGCGCGCAGCTCGCTTACCTGGTATCGCGCCGCCGCCGGGTACAAGGCTGGCTGCTCGCCAGGGACCTGTCGATCGCGGGGGCCAGCGTCCTGTTCTCCATGTGGGTCACCTTCGCGGCCGGTTACCAGGCCATGTACCAGTCGATGATCATCGTGCTTGCTGGAGTCGTCCTGTACGCGTTTGTGAGCGCACGGCGCGGCAGCGCTTCCGCGCCAGCGGAGCAGCCGGCCAACGAGCCGCTGCCGAGCCATAACCCGACGGTGCGGCCTGCGCGGCCAATTGCGCCTCGCTGGCCGGTCCGTGAGCATTTCACTCACTAGCCCTGGGAGACATCGCGATGAGTTTCAACGTCCAATCCGAGGTCGGCCAGCTCCGCCAGGCGATCTTTCATCGTCCCGGTCTAGTCTCCCGCCTAACACCCCGAACATCGGGGGCTGCTCTTCGACGACGTCCTGTGGGCGAAGAAGGCCAAGGAAGAGCACGACGCATTCGCCGAGGCGCTGCGAGACAAGGGCGTCAGGTGCATATACGGGCAGCTGCTCGCCGAGACCCTCGAGCCTGCCGACGGCCGGGCCTTTGTCCTCGACCGGGTCTGCACGCCCGAGATTCTCGGCCCGAGCCTCGTCGAGCCGGTCCGGCGGCTCTTCGACGACCTCGACGGCCCGAGCTCGCAATACCTGGTCGGCGGGGTTCTGAAGGCGGACATGCATCCGGGACGGCTGCAAAGCCTCAAGTGGGACATGCTGCGAGCAGACGATTTCGTTCTGCCGCCGCTGCCCAACCATCTGTTCCAGCGTGACAACTCCTGCTGGATCTATGGCGGCGTGTCGGTCAACCCGATGGCCAAGCCGCCCGCCAGCGCGAGACCTTGCACAGCCGGGCCATCTACCGTTATCACCCGATGTTCGCAGGCGCAGATTTCGTCCGGTATTACGGGGACGACGATGCCAGCCATCTCCCGGCCTCGGTCGAAGGCGGCGACGTGCACGTGCTCGGGAACGGTGCGGTGATGATCGGGATGGGCGAGCGGACCACCCCGATGGCGGTGGAGATCCTCACCCGTGCGCTGATTGTCAGCGGTCAGGCCAGCACCGTGATCGCGGTCGAGCTGCCTGCGACCAGGGCCATGATGCACCTCGACACGGTCATGACGATGATCGACCGGACCACGTTCGTGCTCTACCCCTACCTGGACCGTCACTTGCGGTCCTGGACGATCAGCCGGCACTGGTGAGCCGGGCTCACCGTCACGCACAACCACAATCTGTGGGACACCCTCGCCGAGGTCCTCGGAGTCGACAAGGTGACGGTGCTGACCACCGACGAGGACATCCGGGCGGCCGAGCGCGAGCAGTGGGACGACGGGACTAACTATCTCGCCGTCGCGCCGGGCGTGATCTTCGGCTACGAGCGAAACGTGCCGACCAACACGATGCTCCGCAAGCACGGCATCGAGGTCGTCACGGTCGCAGGCAGCGAGCTCGGCCGTGGCCGCGGCGGACCGCGCTGCATGACCTGCCCGATCGAACGCGAACCCGCTTAAAGCGGCCGCCATCCAGGTCGAGGACCACATCATAGGACCACGATACGACCTCACGGCCGGAGCCTGCTGAAGGAGACCGACCTTACCGCCGACGAATTTCTCTATCTGGTCGACTTGCGGCCAGCTCCGGTCACAGAAGCGGGCAGGATGGCGACGCAGCGCCTCGCCGGCCGGAGCATCGCCCTGATCTTCGAAAAGGCATCGACGCGTACGCGGTCAGCCTTCGAGGTCGCTGCCCACGACGAGGGCGGGCACGTGACCTACCTCGGGCCCGAGGAGTCCCAGTTCGGCCACAAGGAATCGATGAAGGACACCGCCCGAGTGCTCGGCCGGATGTTCGACGGCATCGAGTACCGAGGGTTCGCCCAGCAGGCCGTCGAGACCCTCGCCGCCTATTCTGGCGTGCCCGTGTGGAACGGGCTCACCGATGAGTGGCATCCGACGCAGATGCTCGCCGACATCCTCACGATGCGGGATCACAGCGACAAGCCGCTCGCCGACGTTACCTACTGCTACCTAGGCGACGGCCGCAACAACACCGCGAACTCGCTACTGGTGACCGGGTCGATGCTCGGCATGGACGTGCGCATCTGCGCCCGGAGGACCTGCAGCCCGCCGGCTCGTGCAGAGCCTCGCGCGCTCGCTGGCTGCAGTTTCCGGCGCGCGGATCACGGTGTCATCGGACATCACCTCGGCTGTAGCGGCGCCGATTTCCTGTACACCGACGTCTGGCTGTCGATGGGAGAGCCCGAGTCCAGTGGGACGAGCGCATCGACCGCTTGCTGCCTTACCAGGTGAACGCCAGAGTGATGGCGCCACGGGCAACCCCGACGTCAAGTTCATGCACTGCCTGCCGGCGCTGCACAACCGCGATACCGAGGTGGGGCGCGAATCTACCTCAGCCGGGGCCTGGACGCGCTGGAAGTGACCGAGGAGGTCTTCGATCGCCAGCGTCCATCGTGTTCGACCAGGCGGAGAACAGGTTGCACACCATCAAGGCCACCATGGTCGCGACGATTGGTGACCGGCCGTGAAGGTGATCGCCGCGCTCGGCGGTAATGCGCTCCTCCAGCGCGGCGAGCCGCCCGAATCGGACATCCAGGAAGCGCATATCGTGGCGGCTGTCGAGGCGCTCGCGCCGCTGGCCGCGACCACGAACTGGTCATCACTCACGGCAACGGGCCACAGGTCGGCCTGCTGGCACTCGAGAGCGCTCATGACCCCGCGCTCTACGTCCCTATCCCTTTGACGTCCTGGGCGCCCAGACCCAGGGCATGATCGGCTACTGGCTTATCCAGGCACTTCAGAATTGCCTGCCCCGCCGCCCGGCGGCTTGCCTGATCAGCAGGACGCTCGTGCACGCCGACGACCCTGCCTTCGTGAATCCGACTAAGTTCGTAGGGCCCGGCTACGACTAGGCGCAAGCGAGGAAGGTCGCCGCCGGATACGGCTGGGAACTCCGCCAGGACGGGGATCGCTGGCGACGAGTCGTCCCGTCGCCTGAGCCTGCCGAGGTGCTCGACCTGACCTTGTCCGCCAGCTCCTCACAGCCGCGTGATCGTTGTCTGCTCAGGCGGAGGCGGCGTTCCGGTCATTCGCGAAGTCTCTGGAGCGCTCGGGGGGTCGAGGCCGTAGTGGACAAAGACCTGACCGCGGCGCTCCTCGCGCAGCAGATCGACGCTGATGCACTGCTGCTCCTGACTGATGTTGTCGCGGTTCAGGATGGCACGGCACGCCAGAGGCGAATCCCATACACCAGGCGACTCCGGCGCAGCTGCGCGCACGTTCCTTCCCGGCCGGATCGATGGGCCCAATCGAAGCTGTCTGTCGGTTCGTAGAAGCCACAGGCAAAATGGCCGCGATAGGCCACTCGCCGACGCACAAGCCCTTCTCGACCGCAAAGCTGGCACTGTGATCACGCTGTGAAAACCTCGTTTCCTCATGAATGTGCCTTTGGACCTACACCTGGTGGGGCCACTTCCTGACCGGATTCGTCGTTCCGAACGCGGGCTGGATCGCCATCCTGGTGGCGGTGTCTGAGTTCGCCATCGGTATCGCGCTATGCCTCGGATGCTTCACCCGGATGGCGGCGATCGGCAGCCTGGCTCTGTTGTTCACCTACGTCATGTCGGGCACCGCCAGCGTCTGCGCCTTCTACGCGCTGTGCGCGATCATCATCCTGACCTTCTGGAAGACCTCCAGCTGGCTCGGAATCGACGGCTTCGTCGCCAGCTACCGGCAGCACCACAAGAACGAGCGCGAGCTCCACACGCCCGGTCCGCCACTTCCTGAGCCGGGTCCCGGCCGGGACCGGGCGGTCGAGCAGACCGAATAGCCGGTCCGTTCCTCGGCCGGTCCCAGTAGGTGCGGCCCGCGCGACGCGGGCCGCATCAGTCTTGTCTAGGCACTGAAGTGAGGGGCCGATCCGCTCAGTGGTAGCTGAGCGTCCCGTCGTCGAGGTCAGCGTTGGGCAGGATCGCGCGCTCCTCTTCGTCCTCCAGCAGGTGGGTCCACGGCTCGCGATCGCCCTGCTTGAACAGGATGTGCTGGGAGCGCATGACATAGCCGGCGTTGAAGTTCTCCGGATCAGACCATGGCCGTAGCGGCATGTCCGCGTCCTCCGGCCGCAGCGCGGGGACAACCATCGAGGCGCCCTTGTCCTGCATGGTTGGGAAGATCCGGCACACCAGATCGCTAACCAGGTCAACCCGGAGCGTCCAGCTGTGGCGGAAGTACCCGAAGACGTAAGCCATGTTCGGTACGCCATTGATCATGATGCCGCGCCAGGTCACGCGTTCGGTGAAGTCGACTTGTTCGCCGTCGACCCCGAACGCGACGTCACCGAGGAGCGACAAGTTGAAGCCGGTAGCCGTGACGACCACGTCAGCCGGGATCTCCTCACCGGAGCTGACCTTGATCCGTATCAGTAAACGTCTCGATGGTGTCGGTGACGATCGAAGCCGTGCCCTCTCGCAGTGCCGCGAACAGATCGCCATCCGGGACGACGGCGATGCGCTGCTGCCACGGGCGATACCGCGGGGTGAAGTGCTTGTCGACGTCGAATCCCTCGGGCAGCAGCGGACGCATGGACTCGACGAGGAACACGTGCAGGTCGCCCGGCGCTTCCTGAGCCGTCTTGGCTAGCCAGTCGGTCTGCGCGATGTACTGGCGGCGCAGGATTCTCGTGCGTCCACTCTTCGGGGATGTCGAGGGCGCGCAGCGTCAGGGCGAGCTCATGCGTTGTGGGCGGAGCGAAGAAGTAGGAGGGAGAGCGTTGCAGCATCGTGACGTGCTTCGCCATCCCGGCTATCGCGGGGATGACGTCGCGGCCGTGGCGCCCGAGCCGATCACGACTACGCGCTTGCCCGCTAGGTCAAGGTCGTCAGGCCACTGCTGCGGGTGCACGACTACGCCCTGGAAGCGGTCCATTCCTTCCCAGCTGGGCTGGTAAGGCTGGGCGTGGTTGTAGTAGCCCTGGCACATCCACAGGAAGTCAGTGGTGAACCGCAGTTGCTCTCCGGTGTCAGCGCGGGTGACATCGACGGTCCACCGGCGCTCTTCGGTGGACCAGCTGGCCGCGGTGGCCCTGTGCTGGTAGCGGATGTGCTGGCCGAGGTTGTCCTCCTCGATGACCTCGTCGAGATAGGCGAGGATCTCCTCGCCTGCCGCCGCAATCGACGGGCCGCGCCACGGCTTGAACCGGTAGCCGTAAGTGAACAGGTCGCTGTCTGAACGCACGCCGGGGTACTGATGGGTCCACCAGGTCCCGCCGCGGTTGTCCTGGGCATCCAGGATGACCAAGGAGGGTCCAGTCAGGGGAACCTCTCCCGCAGATGGTGCGCGGCGCCGATGCCGGATACCCCGGCACCGACGATCAGCACGTCGAAATGACCGGCGTCCTGAATCTCCTCGGAGGCCTGGGCGGAAGCTGTGGTGGCTGCAGTGGTCGTCATGGCTGGACCTCCGGGGCCGCGGTGCGCTGCTGTTCAGTGATTGTAGTTCCGGACCCTTATCTGGGCATTCGCTCAATCCTGCGGCCGAGGTTCTGGATGCTACGCGACGGCGTGACTGCCGGATAGCCGTCGAAGGGCAGCTGATCTTCGTGAGCTGGCGTTTGCCGTCTGTGATCTAGGTCAAGGACTACGACATGGATCGTCTAGCCGATATGGGCGGCACGGCTGGCTGGGGTGCGGCGTCTCGGCCGAGGAGCGACGAACCGGTCTTTGCAGAGGCCTGGCAGAGCCGGGCGTTCGCGCTGACGCTGCTCTCCACCCGGATATCCGGCCGTAACCTGGACGCTTTCCGGCATGCGCTAGAGCGCCTGGACCGGGCGGCCTACCTGGACGACGGCTACTACGGCCGCTGGCTCAGCGCCTCCGAGCTGATGCTCACCGACAGCGCCATCCTGGCGGCGGGGGCCATCGACGCCCGGGCCCGCAACCTGCATGGCGAAGACGTTGCCGAACCGCCGATCCCCGAACCTGCCCGGCCCGACTACGCGCCGACCGCGACGGGCTCGCTTCGCACCGTGGACGCCGCGCCGGCCTTCTCCGTCGGAGAGCTTGTGCGGGCCAAGGACCTGTCGCCGCCCGGGCACACCAGGCTGCCCGGTTATGTGCGAGGGCATACCGGAGTCGTCGATCTCATCCAGCCCGCTGCCGTGCTGCCGGATACCAACGCGCACTTTCTGGGCGAGAACCCGCAGTACGTCTACTCGGTGGGGTTCGCCTCCCGCGAGCTGTGGGGCGCCGACGCTGAAACCTTCGCGGTCACCGTCGAGTTGTTCGAGAGCTACCTGGAGCCAGTCTCATGACCGCTACCGACGAAACGGGCGGGCGCTTGCCCCCTGCCCTGCGCACCGAGGCACTTGAGCAACTGCTCACCGAGCGGGGCCTGATTGACCCGAAGGCGATGAACAAGATCATCAC